>CAVRLH010000001.1:0-629306 GCA_963721925.1 uncultured Actinomycetota bacterium
GGATCCGCGGTTTCGCCACCGGCGGCGACGACTACCTCACGAAACCCTTCAGCGTCGACGAGCTCGTGATGCGGGTGGCAGCCATCTTGCGCCGCACCGGTTCCGAGGACCCCGGCGGCCTGCTCCAGGTCGGTTCCCTGACTCTCGACCCCGCAGGTCGGGAGGTACGCCGCGCCGGGGCGCTCGTCGACCTGTCGGCCACCGAGCACAGGCTGCTCGAATACCTCATGGTCAACCGGAGCGTCGTGGTGTCGAAGGCGCAGATCCTCGCGAACGTCTGGGGTGAGGACTACGACGGCGCCGAGAACGTCGTGGAGCTGTACGTGGGCTACCTGCGCCGCAAGCTCGACGACGGTCACCCGCAGCTGATCCACACCCGTCGTGGCCTCGGCTATGTGCTGCGTGAGGGCGCTCGATGAACCGCCTGTCGCTGCGCTGGGTGATCCTCGTACCGCTCCTGGCCACGATCACCGTCGGCTTCCTGGCGTTCGCGATCTACATCGACCAGAGCGATCGCTCGACCCGGCTGGCCGAGATCGACCGCGAGCTCGCACGCGCCGAACGCGTCGACTTGGTCGCACCGGCAACCGATCCGCCGGACGGGGTGAGTCCGCCGACACCCGACTTCGCGCCCACCGACGTTGCCACCACCGGGGTGGACCCGCCCGTCCGGCTGACCCTCTCGCCCGAGGGTGCCGTCATCGCCACCCAGGGTGGAGAGAACCCGTTTGCCGGCGACACCCTCGTCGCTCTGGGCGCCACCCGGGAGCCCACGACCAGCGAGATCGGGGACTACCGGGTCCTCGTCTCGCCGCACCCCGACGGGCAGGTCGGGGTCACGGCACTGTCTCTCGACGGGTATCACGCCACGACCGACGCCCTACGGCGGGCCCTGCTGATCGGCGGGCTGATCATCGTCCTGCTCGAGGCCGCGATGGCGTGGTGGCTGGCCGGCAGGCTGGTTCGCCCGCTGACCGAGATGGCGGCCGTGGCCAACCGGATCGCCGACGGGGCCCTCGACACCGAGGTGCGGCACGCCGGTGGATCCCGCGAGGTCTCCGAGCTCTCGACCGACATCGGACGGATGGTCGCCCGGCTGCGCGCAACGCTCGCCGAGCGCGAACGATCCGAGGCAGAAGCCACCCGGGCACGCGACGACATGAGACGGTTCCTCGCCGACGTCTCCCACGAGATCCGCACCCCACTGACCGCACTCAAGGGGTACAGCGACCTCTACGAGCGAGGGATGCTGGTCGAGCCCGGAGCCCTGGACCGCGCCATGTCACGCGTCGGCAACGAGAGTGTCCGGCTGCACCGCCTGGTCAACTCGATGATGGAGCTCACGCGCGGCGCCGAGCCCCGCGCACAGGTCGTCTCGGACGTCGACGTGTCGGAGGTCGTGCGAGCGGTGGTCGACGACCTCCGGGCGGCGTACCCGGAACGTCGGATCGACACCCGCATCGTTGCGGGCAGCGACGCGCCGCTGGCTGGCGACCCTGCCCGGATCCACCAGGCCGTCCTCAATCTAGGTGCCAACGCCTGCACCCACACCCCCGCCTCGACCCCGATCACCATTGCCGTGGAGACTCCGCCCGGTGCCGTCGCGATCAGCGTGATCGACCACGGAGCCGGGATCGACGATGGCGAGCAGCAGCGGATCTTCCTGCCCTTCTACCGCGTCGACCCCTCCCGAGCCAGGAACGGCCACAGCGGAGCCGGTCTGGGGTTGGCTGTCACCCAGCAGATCGCACATGAGCACCACGGATCGGTCAGCGTCGACGTGACGGCCGGAGGCGGGGCGACCTTCACTCTCCGCCTCTCGCGGGACCGGCTCATGACACACGAGTGATCTTCGACCCAGTGCCACCTCAGGTGCCGCTGCGACGGCTACCTTGGGTAACCCCGACGCTCCACGAGGACGACGACGATGACCCGCCTGGCCCCGCACACGGTCGTGCTCCACGGCCACGAGCTCTCCTACGTCGACAGCGGCTCGGGTCCCGTGGTGCTCTTCATCCACGGGATCCTGGGGTCGCAGCGACAGTGGGCCCACCTGATCGACAAGATCGACGACGACCACCGAGTGGTGGCACCCGACCTCTTCGGCCACGGTGACTCGGCGAAGCCGACGGGGGACTACTCGCTGAGCTCGCACGCCGCGACCCTGCGCGATCTCCTCGACCACCTCGGCATCGAGCGGGTCACCCTCGTCGGGCACTCGCTCGGAGGCGGGATCGCCATGCAGTTCTTCTACCTCTTCCCCGACCGGGTGGAGCGCCTCGTCCTGGTGGCCAGCGGCGGCCTGGGACGCGAGGTCAACCTCGTCCTCCGATCGGCGACGATCCCCGGCGCCCAGCAGGTGCTCGGAGTCATCGCGTCCGCGCCGGTCCTCGAGAAGGTGGAGGCTCTGGGTCGGGGTGCGCAGAAGGTCGGCTGGCGGCCGGGGGCAGACATCGGTGCGATCTGGCACGGGTTCACCTCGCTCGGTGACCGGGAGAGCCGACGGGCCTTCCTCGCCACCACCCGAGCCGTCATCGACATCGGCGGGCAGAGCATCAGCGCCCAGGACCACCTCGCCGACGTGACCCCCGTGCCGACAGTGGTCGTCTGGGGTTCGAAGGACCGGATGATCCCCGCCTGGCACGCGCTGAACGCGCAGCGCGCCCTGCCCGACTGCCGGGTCGAGCTGTTCGAGGGAGCCGGTCACTTCCCCCACCTCGACGATCCCGACCGGTTCGCCCAGGTGCTCCGCGACTTCATGTCCGCAGGCGCCCACGAGCTGGAGGTCGAGGCAGAGGGCTGACCCCGCGTCGGGTCCGGACCCGCAGTCCGTCAGGGGACCGGGACGTCTCGGAGCTGACGGGCTCCGAGGGGCGGCGCGGGATGCTCGAGCCCCGCGACGGTCTCGCCGGCGCGCCTCAGCCACGACTCGACACCGCTGATGTGCACCGTGACCCACGACCTCACGAGGTCGGTGTTGCCCACGGACATCGCCTCGACGATGGCGCGGTGCTCGGCCAGGGTCCGCTCGACGCTGTTCTCCTCGGTGAACCCACGCCAGATCCGGGCCCGGAGCGTGCGCCCGGACAGGCTCTCCAACAGGGTGCTGAGATAGGCGTTGCCGGACAGCTCGCAGATGACGCCGTGGAAGGTGACGTCGTGCGCCACGAGGTCCTCGACCGAGGTCTCGGGCCCCACCTCGTCGAGCATCGCTGTCAGCCGGGCCAGGTCTTCGGCGGTGGCCCTGAGGGTCGCCATGGCGGCGGCGGCGGGTTCGAGCAGCCGCCGGACCTCGAACAGGTCCAGGACCGTGTGGTCCTGGTGGATGTCGATGACGAAGGACATCGCCTCCAGGAGCAGCGACGGCTCGAGGCTGGTGACATAGGTCCCGTCGCCGCGACGGACGTCGAGCACGCGGATCAGCTCCAGGGCCTTGACGGCCTCGCGCAGGGAGCTGCGCGACAGGCCCAGGGCCTCGCTGAGCTCCTTCTCAGGAGGGAGACGATCTCCAGGACGCAGCTCGCCCCGGATCAGCATCTCCTTGATCTTGACGATCGCCTCGTCGGTCACGGCCACGGCGGCAACCCTATCGGTCGAGCTGCTGCGACAGGCTCCACAGCGACGTGGCCTCCGGGTCCGATCCGGAATAGTCGTCAGGCACGTCGAACAGGGGCCCGACCGCGGCCTGCCAACGCACGTTGGCCGGCAGGTCTCGCAGGGCGGCGCGCATCGCCGCGAAGTCCTCGACCTCGACCAGGTGGAAGACGTCTCGGCCGTCGCGCCAGATGCGCCAGTCGTGGACACCGTGCTCGCGCAGCGCCTCGGCGACGTCTGCGGGGATCTCCTGGTGCAGGCGGTCGTAGTCGCTCTCGCGACCGGCCCGCAGCACGGTGTGCAGGGCTACTTCTTCCATCACGTACTCCTCAGCTCGGGGATCGCAGGCGCAGGTCGTGCATACCACCGTCGACGTGCAGGACGGTGCCAGTGGTCGATCCCGACCGAGGACTGGCCAGGTAGGCCGCGGCCCCCGCCACCTCGTCGGCCGAGACCAGTCGCCCGTGCGGCTGTCGGGCGTTGAGGGCGGCGAGCTCGCCCGCCGGGTCTGGAGCGCTGGCGAGCAGGCGCTGCACCCAGGGTGTGTCCGCCGTGCCGGGCGCGACGCAGTTGACCCGGATGCCCTCCCTGATGTGGTCGGCAGCCATGGCGCGGGTGAGCGCGTGCACCGCGCCCTTGCTGGCGGTGTAGAGGGCGCGCTGGGGGAGCCCGTCGGTGCCGGCGATCGAGCCGACGTTGACGACCGCGCCGGCTGGCGACCTCCTGAGATGGGGCAGGGCCGCACGCGTGGTGCGCACCATGCCGAGCACGTTGACGTCGAGGACACGGTGCCACTCCTCGTCACTGTTGTCCGACACGGTGCCCAGCGCCCCGATGCCGGCGTTGTTGACGACGACGTCGAGGCCGCCGTACGCAGCGACGACCTTCTCGATCGCCGCGACGACGGAGGCGTCGTCGGTGACGTCGGCCCGGACCCCGAGGACCCCGTCGGGAACGCCGTCGGGATCCAGGTCGAGCGCGGCGACCCGTGCCCCGCGACGGATGAGCTCGGCCACCACGGCCGCGCCGATCCCGGACGCCCCGCCGGTGACGGCTGCCACGAGCCCGGCGAACTCCTGCGTGCTGTCGGTGCTCATGCGCCCTCCTGGCCGTGTGAGACGAGCTGTTGCCGTTGACGTCCCAGGCCGTCGATCTCGACCTCCACCACGTCGCCCGCTCCGAGGTAGGGGAAGCGTCCGGAGAGCGCCACGCCCTCAGGCGTGCCGGTGAGGAGCACGTCGCCGGGGTCGAGGGCGAGGTATTGACTCAGGTGGTGGATCGCCTCGGCCACCGGGAAGATCTGGTCGGCGGTGGTGGAGTCCTGGCGGACCTCGCCGTTGACCCAGCTGCGCAGGCCCAGTGACTGGGCATCCACCTCGTCGGCGGTGACGAGCCAGGGTCCCAGAGGGCTGAACCCTGGACAGCACTTGCCCTTGCTCCACTGCCCGCCCGAGACCGTCATCTGGAAGTCGCGCTCCGAGAGGTCGTTGGCCACCACGTAGCCGGCGATGTGGTCGAGTGCCTGCTCCGGCGACTCCAGGTACGACGCCCGTTTGCCGATCACGACGCCGAGCTCGACCTCCCAGTCCGTCTTGGTGCTGGTGCGTGGGATCTCCACCTCGTCGTAGGGGCCGACCACGGTGTTGGGCGTCTTGAGGAAGATGATCGGCACATCCGGCGGCGCCGACCCGGACTCGGCCGCGTGGGCGGCGTAGTTCATCCCGATGCAGATGAGCGCACCGGGCTGGGGGACCGGGGCCCCGATCCGGAGAGCCGGGCCGGCCTCCAGTGCCGGCAAGTGGCCGGCGTCCAGCGCTTCGCGGAGCCGGTCGATTCCACCGTCGGACCAGAACGCCGGAGTGAAGTCGGTGGTGACTGCCCGAGCGTCGAGCACGTCCCCTCCGGCGATCACTGCCGGGATCTCGGCCCCTCGTGGTCCTACTCGCGCCAGTTTCACTGGACCTCCTCAATTGAGATGATGCATCCCGACAGGTCTGATCTTTGCCTGAGATGTTGCCGCAATAGCGGCTGGATCTACGTCCTCGACACATCTTGACGGATGAAACATCGGATGTCTATGGTGTGAGCCCCATCACCCCAGGAGTAACCGTTGAGCAAGATCACCGCCCTACGGACCGACGACGTGCGGTTCCCCACGTCGTCCACCCTCGACGGGTCGGACGCCATGAACCCCGACCCTGACTACTCGGCGGCCTACCTCCGGATCGAGACGGACGACGACGACTCCCACGTCGGACACGGCTTCGTCTTCACCATCGGTCGGGGCAACGACGTGCAGCTCGCGGCGATCGCCAGTCTCGCCGGACACGTCCTGGGCCGCGACGTCGAGGAGCTGTTGAGCGACCTGGGTGGTTTCTGGAAGGAGCTGGTCCACGATTCCCAGCTCCGCTGGCTCGGCCCCGAGAAGGGCGTGATGCACATGGCGATCGGGGCGGTGACCAATGCCCTCTGGGACCTGCGTGCCAAGCGGGCCGGACTGCCCCTGTGGCAGCTGTTGGGGCGGCTCGGTCCCCAGGACCTCGTCGACCTGGTCGACTTCCGCTACCTGCGGGACGTGCTGACCCCCGAGGACGCCCTCGAGATCCTCGAGAAGTCGGTGCCCGGTCGCGCCGAACGTGAGGAGCGGCTGCTCGCCCGGGGCTACCCGGCGTACACGACGACCCCCGGTTGGCTCGGCTACGACGATGCCAAGCTGGTCCGACTGTGCAGCGAAGCGGTCGTCGACGGCTTCTCCCAGATCAAGCTCAAGGTCGGGGCCAACCTCGACGACGACGTCCGGAGACTGGCGCTCGCACGCCGCACCGTCGGCCCCGACATCGCCATCGCGGTCGACGCCAACCAGCGGTGGGAGGTCCAGGAGGCGATCACGTGGATGGCCGCCCTTGCGCCCTACGACGTGGCCTGGATCGAGGAGCCCACCAACCCCGACGACATCCTCGCCCACGCCGCGATCGCCCGCGGAGTCGCGCCGATCCCGGTGGCGACGGGTGAGCACATGGCCAACCGGGTGATGGCCAAGCAGTTCCTCCAGGCGGGCGCGCTGCAGGTGCTCCAGCTCGACGCGACCCGGGTCGGCGGGGTGAACGAGAACCTTGCCATGCTGCTGCTGGCGGCCAAGTTCGACGTCCGGGTCTGCCCCCACGCCGGTGGGGTCGGGCTCTGCGAGGTCGTCCAGCACCTGTCGATGTTCGACTACGTCGCGATCTCCGGCACGACCGAAGGGCGGATGATCGAGTTCGTGGACCACCTGCACGAGCACTTCGTCACCCCGGTCGAGATCGCGGGAGGCTCCTACGGCGCTCCCACCGCCGCCGGCTCGGGTGCCGAGATGCACCAGGAGTCGATCGACCGCTACCGGTACGCCGATGGCTGAGTCGTCCGCGATCCGGGTGGGTCTGGGGGGTGCCGAGATCGGCAACCACCGGGTCGCGCTCGACGAGACCGCCGCTCACGCCCTCCTCGAGGCAGCCTGGTCGGCGGGCGTGCGGCTGTTCGACACGGCGCCGCACTACGGACTCGGGCTGTCCGAGCGCCGGCTGGGGACCTTCCTGGCGGGTCGCGTCCGGGACGGGTTCCGCGTGTCGACCAAGGTCGGACGTCGCCTGGTGGCCCAGGACAACCCGACCGGTGCCCTCGACGACGAGGGCTTCCTGGTCGCCGCCGACCTGCGCAGGGAATGGGACTTCACCGAGGCGGGCGTACGCGCCACGGTCGAGGACTCGCTCACCCGGCTCGGTCTCGACCACGTCGACGTCGCCTACCTGCACGATCCTGAGCGCTGCGACCTCGATGCGGCCCTGGCGTCCGGCCTCCCCGCCCTCGTGAGGTTGCGCGAGGACGGCCTGGTCCGATCCATCGGCGTCGGCTCGATGCATGTCGGTGCGCTCCTCGCCGCGGCGCGCACCGGACTCGTGGACGAGCTCATGGTCGCCGGGCGCCACACACTCGTCGATCGCTCCGCCGAGCGTGAGCTGCTGCCGCTGTGCTCCGAGTCCGGCATCGAGGTGGTCGCAGCGGCCGTCTTCAACGGCGGGCTGCTCGCCGAGCACCCCACCGCGCAATCCAGCTTCGACTACGACGCGGTGCCGGCCGACGTCCTGGCCCGGGCGACCACCCTCGAACGTCTGTGCGCGGAAGCGGGCGTGCCGCTGGCCGCCGCAGCCCTCCAGTTCCCCCTACGCCACCCCGCAGTGCAACGCGTAGTGGTCGGTGCGGTGCACCCCAGCCAGGTCGAGGACAACCTCCGCCTGCTCGCCACCCCGATCCCCCCGGCGCTGTGGCACGAGCTCGAGGCGCTCGACGACCCGGCGCAAGGAGCCTCGCGATGACCGTCGTCGACGCGCACCTCCACGTCTGGGACCTCGAGCAGGGGGACTACGCCTGGCTCGGTCCCGATCACGGTGAGCTGCACCGCTCCTACCTCCCCGACGAGGCGGCGCGCGAGCTGGTCTCGGCCGGCGTGTCCTCGGCGCTCCTGGTCCAGGCTGAGGACACGCTGCGCGAGACCCGCTACCTGCTGCAGGTGGCCGACGAACACCCCTGGGTCCACGGCGTCGTCGGATGGATCCAGCTCGACGACCCCGACCTTGCCGAGGGGCAGCTCGATGAGCTGCACCACCCGGCGCTGCGCGGCGTACGACACCTTGTGCACGCCGACCCGCGTTCGGACTTCTTCGACCTCGCCCCGGTGCGGCGCAGCCTCGCAGTGCTTGCGGAGAGAGGCCTCGTGCTCGACGTGCCGGACGCCTGGCCCCGTCACCTCGACGCGGTCGCCCGGCTGACCGAAGCGGTGCCGGAGCTCACCGTGGTCGTCGACCACCTCGCCAAGCCGCCGCGCGGCCACGAGGACCTCGACGCCTGGGAACGGTCGCTGCGTCGTGTCGCCGAGCACCCCCAGGTCGTCGCCAAGCTCTCCGGCCTCCAGGCGCCCGGCCAGCCGTTCACGCCAGAGGCGCTGCGACCGGTGCTGGACGTGGCGATCGAGGCCTTCGGTGCGGAGCGGCTCATGTTCGGCAGCGACTGGCCGATGACCGCCTCTGTGGGCGGCTATCCCACGGCGTACGCCGTCACGCGGGACCTGATCGGGCGCCTGTCTGCCGAGGAGCAGCAGGCGATCTGGAGTGGCACCGCCACTCGTGTCTACGGAAGGGGTTTCCATGGGTGAGCTGCTGCTGGAGGCGTCCGGAGTCGCCAAGGGCTTCCCGGGCGTCCAGGCGCTGAGCCAGATGCACCTCGATCTCCGCTACGGCGAGGTGCTCGCCCTGGTGGGCGAGAACGGCGCTGGCAAGTCGACCCTGATGAAGCTGTTGTCCGGCATCTACACGCCCGACGAGGGTGAGTTCCGGCTGCACGGGGCTCCCTACCGGCCCACCGACCCCAGCGCGGCGCTGTCCAGCGGCGTCAGCATCATCCACCAGGAGTTCAACCTGATGCCCCACCTCACGGTGGCGCAGAACATCTTCATCGGGCGCGAGCCCCGGCGCGGCGGGTTCGTCCTGTCCGAGCGTGACCTCAACCGACGGGCCACCGAGCTGCTCGACCGTCTCGGGATCCGGCTCGACCCCCGGCAGTTGGCGGGGGGCCTGACCGTGGCCAAGCAACAGATGGTGGAGATCACCAAGGCCCTCGCCTTCGAGCCGCAGGTGCTGATCATGGACGAGCCGACGGCTGCTCTCAACGACGCTGAGGTGTCCACGCTCCACGACCTGATCCGACGGTTCACCACCGAGCGCACCGGCGTCATCTACATCTCGCACCGCATGGACGAGCTGAAGGCGATCACGGACCGGATCACGGTGATCCGGGACGGCGAGTTCGTCCAGACGGTCGACACGGCCGCCACCTCCGTCGCGGAGGTGGTGTCCCTGATGGTCGGGCGCGGGCTCGTGGACGATGCGCGACCGGTCGGGGTCCGCGACGACCGCGAGGTCGTGCTGTCGGTGCGAGGTCTCAGCACCAAGACGATGCTCAAGGACGTCTCCTTCGAGCTCCGACGCGGCGAGATCCTGGGGTTCGCCGGGCTGATGGGCGCTGGACGCACCGAGGTGGCCAGGGCCCTCGTCGGCGCCGACCGCAAGACCGGTCAGGTGGAGCTCCACGGCCGCCGTGTGTCGTTGCGCAACCCGGCGGAGGCAGCCCGCAACGGCATCGGATACCTGTCCGAGGACCGCAAGCATCTCGGTCTGTTGCTCGAGAAGGACGTCAGCACCAACATCGCGCTGCCGTCGCTGGGTGGGCAGTTCAGTCGCGCGGGCTGGGTGCGGTCGCGCGCGATCCGGCAGACGGCCTGCAACTTCATCGAGAGCCTGCGCATCAAGACGCCGTCGGAGAACCAGGTGACCAAGAACCTGTCCGGCGGCAACCAGCAGAAGGTCGTCATCGCCAAGTGGCTGGTCAAGGACTGCGACATCCTGATCTTCGACGAGCCGACGCGCGGCATCGACGTCGGGGCCAAGGCCGAGATCTATGCCCTGCTCAACGACCTCGCCGCAGCGGGTACCTCGATCATCATGATCAGCTCGGAGCTCCCCGAGGTGCTGCGCATGTCGCATCGCGTCCTGGTCATGGCCGAGGGCCGGGTGAGCGGCGTCCTCGAGGCACCGCAGATCACCCAGGAGGCGGTCATGCATCTGGCCACCATGCGTCCCCTCACGGCCGGCGAGACGAGCGTCGCCGCCACTCGTCCCGGTCCGCCAGCCGACCACCCCTCGTCCACATCCGCCGCCACCCGTGTCAAGGAGTGACCTCGCCATGAACAACGCCCAGCTCACCAGCCAGGAACCCGCCGCGGGTTCGGTCGCCGACCGGGCCGCAGCCACCCCCTTCGCTGTGCTCAGGGACCGGCTCGAGCAGTTCCTGGCGTTCGCGAGCCTGATCGTGATCGTGACCTACTTCAGCTTCGCCAGTCCGGTCTTCTTCACCTGGAGCAACATCACCTCCATCCTCTTCAGCACGGTGGTGATCGGGTGCCTCGCCGTCGGCACGACCTTCGTCATCATCACCGGCGGCATCGACCTGTCCATCGGGACCGGGATGGCGCTCTGCGCGGTGATGTCCGGTGTCTTCATCGTGGAGGTCGGGTTGCCGGTGGCCCTCGGGGTGGCGCTGGCCATCGCTTTCGGCGGCCTGATCGGCTTCGTCAACGGCTTCAACGTGGCGGTTCTCGGTCTGCCGCCGTTCATCGCCACCCTGGCGATGATGCTCGTCGCCGAAGGACTGGCGCTCGTCATCTCCGGCAGCTCGCCGATCTACTTCAGTGACGCGCCGTCCTACTCCAAGATCTCGACCGGCGAGCTGGTCCCCGGAGTGCCCAACGCGGTCCTGATCCTGTTCGTCGTGTGCCTGGCAGCCGCGTTCGTCCTGGCCAAGACCGTGCTCGGGAGGTACACCTACGCGATCGGGAGCAACGAGCACGCCACCGAGCTGTCGGGCATCCACGTCGGCAGGTGGAAGATCGTGATCTACGTCGTCGCCGGGCTCTTCATCGGGCTGGCCGGAGTCATGATCTCGGCCCGTCTCGGCTCGGCCCAGCCTGCCACCGGAATGGGCTACGAGCTCCAGGCCATCGCAGCCGTCGTCATCGGCGGCACGTCGCTGAGCGGGGGGAAGGGCACCATCCTCGGCACCGTGATCGGCGCGCTGATCATCTCGGTGCTCAACAACGGCCTCCAGATCATGTCGATCGCGCAGGAGTGGCAGAGCGTGATCCTCGGCATCGTCATCCTCGTCGCCGTCTATGCGGACATGGCCCGCAAGAAGGAGGCCTGAACCTGCGAGCGGCCCCGACCCCTCAGCCGGGCGCCACGCCCGCCCACGACCGGACCCGTCGTCGACTCGGCGTCGGTGTGGTCCAGGACGTCCTGAACCAGACACCCGACAGCAGACTCAGCACAACCCAAGGAGAACCAGCATGAAGATCCGTCAACTGGCCGCCGCCGCGGCCGTCATCTCTCTCGGACTCGCCCTGACCGGATGCGGCGAGTCGGCCGACAGCAGCACCGGCACCGGCAGCGACAGCGACCAGCCCTACGTCGCCATCGTCTCGAAGGGCTTCCAGCACCAGTTCTGGCAGGCCGTCAAGCAGGGCGCCGAGGAGGAGGCGGCGCGACAGGACGTCCGCATCACCTTCGAGGGTCCCGCCGCCGAGACGGAGGTCGAGGAGCAGATCACCATGCTCACCAACGTCCTCGCCAAGAAGCCGGACGCCATCGGGTTCGCGGCACTGGACAGCCAGGCTGCGGCGCCGCTGCTCGAGCAGGCCGAGGGCGAGGGGATCCCGGTGATCGCGTTCGACTCCGGCGTCGAGAGCGACATCCCACTCACCACGGCCGCGACCGACAACCTCGCCGCCGCCGCCGAGGCCGCCAAGCACATGAGTGAGCTGGTGGGAGGCTCCGGCACGGTCGCGATGATCGTCCACGACCAGACCAGCCTCACCGGCCAGCAGCGTCGGGACGGTTTCATCGAGTGGATGGAGGCCAACGCCCCTGACATCAAGCTGCTGCCCGTGCAGTACGGCGAGGGCGACCAGGCCAAGTCCGCCGACATCGCCAAGTCGATCATCGCCGCCAATCCCGACCTCAAGGGCATCTACGGCTCCAACGAGGGATCGGCCATCGGTGCGGTCAAGGGTGCCGAGGAGGCAGGCGCCAAGGGCGTGACCATCGTCGGCTTCGACTCCGGCCAGGCCCAGCTCGACGCGATCGCGTCCGGTGTCGAGGCGGGCGCCATCACCCAGAACCCGGTCGGGATGGGGGAGGAGCTGGTCAAGGCGGCCGTCGCCGCGATGAACGGCGATGACCTGCCCGAGTCCATCGACACCGGCTACTACTGGTACGACTCCAGCAACATCGACGACCCCGAGATCCAGGCGGTCCTCTACAAGTGAGCCCGCTGACGACGTCCGTCGTCTGCGGACGCGCTGCCCTGGGATCCTGCCCAGGGCAGCGCGTCCGCCCACGTCCCGCGACCTCACGGCCGCAAATGAGTCGACCGAGGAGATGACGTGACCCGTCGCCAACTGCCCAGCCCCCACGACCTGGCCCCGCTCCTCACCCCCAGGAAGCCCGAGCTCTCGCCGAAGCGCAGGCGGCTCGAGAAGGCCCTGACCATCGAGGACCTGCGACGGGTCGCGAAGCGGCGTACGCCGAGGGCGGCGTTCGACTACACCGATGGCGCCGCCGACGGGGAGGTCTCGCTCGCTCGCGCGCGTCAGGCGTTTGCCGACGTGGAGTTCGTGCCCTCGATCCTGCGCGACGTGTCGATGGTCGACACCTCGCGCGAGGTGCTCGGCAAGCGGGTGGCTCTGCCGTTCGGCATCGCCCCCACCGGCTTCACCCGAATGATGCAGACCGAGGGCGAGATCGCCGGGGCCACGGCTGCGGCCGCGGCCGGCATCCCCTATTCCCTGTCCACCATGGGGACCACCTCGATCGAAGACGTGGCCGCGGCCACCCCTGGAGGGCGGAACTGGTTCCAGCTCTACATGTGGAAGGACCGCGAGCGCTCGATGGCCCTGGTGGACCGGGCGGCCGCGGCCGGCTACGACACGTTGCTGGTCACCGTCGACGTGCCGGTCGCCGGTGCCCGGCTCCGCGACGTCCGCAACGGCATGACCATCCCACCGCGGCTCTCCGTGCGGACCGTCGCCAACGCGATCCCGCGCCCCGCCTGGTGGATCAACTTCCTGACCACCGAGCCGCTCGCCTTCGCCTCCCTCGACTCCTGGTCAGGGACGGTCGCCGACCTGCTGGACACGATGTTCGACCCCACCGTGACCTATGAGGACCTCGCCTGGATCCGTGACCAGTGGCCCGGCAAGGTGTCGGTCAAGGGCGTGCAGAACGTCGCCGACGCGCGCCGTCTCGCTGACGCCGGTGTGGATGCGATCGTGCTGTCGAACCATGGCGGCCGTCAGCTCGACCGCGCCCCCGTGCCGTTCCATCTGCTTCCCGAGGTGGTCAAGGAGGTGGGCTCCGAGCTCGAGGTCCACCTCGACACGGGAATCATGTCCGGCCAGGACATCGTGGCCGCTGTCGCCCACGGGGCGCACTTCACCCTCATCGGTCGCGCCTACCTCTACGGACTCATGGCCGGCGGTCGCGACGGGGTCGACCGCAGCATCGAGATCCTCCAGGGCCAGGTGGAGCGCACCATGCGGTTGCTGGGTGTGTGCACCCTCGACGAGCTCGAACCGGGACACGTCACGGCCCTCAGGCGACTCAGCCGGTGAGGCATCGGCTCAGGAGGGGCCCAGAACGCCTTGCCCGACGTGCGGGGCGGGCTCCTTGAGCTCGACGAAGATGGTGTGGGTCCGGGTGCTTCCGATGTTCGCACCGGAGTGCTCCTGAGCATCGAGCCACCGCGTCTGGAAGGCCGGCATGTCCACCTCGACCTCGCGGTCGCCGTGGATCAGCCTGCGCTGGAAGGAGCTCAGCGTCACCATCACCGAGTCGGGGTGGCTGTGCGGGTGGGTGCGGTCGCCCGGCGCGTCCTCGTATTCGAGCACGCGCACCCGCTCGTTCTCGAAGAGCACGCGATAGAGATGGGCGTCAGTCTCGACGGGATCGGCCATGGTCACATGGTGCCGCGTGGGGCGGGATCTGAGAAGGGCGCGGCTTCGCCCCAGCTCCTCCCGGAGCGACACTGATCGACGTCAGGTGTGAGTGCCGACGTCGATCACCCGACTGAGGAGTTCAAGGACGCGCCGCGCCCCGGATCGTGTCACCCCCCTTGTTCTCCCTGCGTCGATCGAGCTTGCTGGCGAGCAGCGCGTCGAGCTTGTCCGTGGCGCCACCGAGGGCCTCGGCCACGCTGTCGGCATGGTGGGTCACAGCCACGGGGTCCTGGCCGGTGGGGCGCGCCTCGAGCAAGCAGCGGATGTCGCCGACGGACTCCTTGCCGGCGCTCTCGTCGCGCAGGTGTACCTCGATGCGGGTGATGTGGTGATCGAACCTGCTGAACGAAGCCTGCACGTCGGAGGCGATGCGGTCCACCTCGTCGGCGTCGCAGTCGACGTTGTGGTCGGTGTTGACGAGAACCTTCATGGGGACCTCCCTGTGTCGATCCACCAAGTCTTGGTCTCCGCGTTGCCCGCCCCCAGAGGCATAGGTCCTTCAGCTGCGGGGCAGCTTTCGGCGGGTGGGCATCTCGGGCGCGGGAGCCAGCTCTGGCTGGGTGGTGGGTGCCGTTCCGAGACGCGCCGAGAGGTGGGTGACCCAGATGCTGGCGGTGAGTCCGTGGACGAACACGCTCACCAGGACCGTCCAGATCGCGGTGTCGAAGATGAGGTCGGTCTGCGTGCTGTCCAGCTGCTCCAGGACGATCAGCGCGAAGAGGATCGATGCCAGCCCGCGGGGACCGAACCAGCCGGCGAAGAAGCGGGTCTCGATCAGGGTGCGCGTCCCCGTGAGTGCGAGCACCACCGGCGCGATGCGTACGACGGTCAGGCTCAGGGCGACGTAGCCCAGGATCTGCCACGACACCGAGGCAAGCGCGGGACCAGCGAGCACCGCGCCGAAGATGATGAAGGTGAGCGCGCTCAGGAGCTCTCCCTCGTCTTCGGTGAAGTCCTGGATGCCGCTGCACTGCTCGCGGGCCAGATGGCCGAAGGCCAGTCCTGCGGTGAAGGCAGCGATGAAGCCGTTGCCCCCCAGCAGGTCGGCGCTTGCGAACGCCCCGGCCGCGAGTGCGATGGTGGCGAGCTGCCGGTAGACGCCCTCGACCCGGTCCGCGACCGCGCGCACGTGAAGCACTCGGCCACCGATGGCGCCCATGCTCACGCCGCACAGCAGGCCGAACCCGATCTGCCGGGCCACGAGCTCGCCCCACCCGCCGGTGCCGCCCGCTTCAGAGGCCGCGAGCGCGAGGGCGACCGTGACGACGGGCACCATCAGCCCGTCGTTGAGACCGCTCTCGACGTTGAGCCCCTGGCGCAGCCGCACCGGAAGCCGCCGGTCGCTCACCACCGCCTGGCCGAGCGCCGCGTCGGTGGGGGTAAGCACCGCCGCGAGCAGCGCGGCCTCGGTCAGGGTGAGGGTCGGGAACAGCAGCCAGGCGGCACCCGTGCCGAGCAGCAACGTCAGCGGTAGGCCGATGCCGAGCAGCCGTACCGGGAATCGGGACTCGGTCCTCAGCTTGCGCAGGTCGATGCGGATCGCGTCGGTGAAGAGCAGCAGCACCAGCGTGGCCTCGATCAGGATCGAGACAGCCTCCCCCTCGAGGCCGAGGTCGAACCACCCCAGCCCGGCGTCCCCCACGACCAGCCCCACCGAAGTGAAGACCATCGGAGCCGTGATGGGCGACAGGGAGAGCCGACCTGAGACGAGCGCGAAGCCGTAGACGGCGGCCGCGACGACGAGGAGCTCGGTCACCCGGGCATGATCCCACGGGAGAGCCCGCAGGCGCTGCCTGCGAGGTGCATGATGCCCACTTCTGCGGCGCCGGCTCCGACCGATACTCGGTTGAGAGCATGGCCAACTTCGCCAACCATGTTCCGCGTGAAGCACGCCAGAGGTGAGGTCCCGGATGCATCTCTGGTGGCGCGGCTCCTGCGCGAGCAGTTCCCTCAGCTGGCGGGTGAGGAGATCCGGCCCAGCAACGCCGAAGGCAGCAGCAACTTCGTCTTCCGCGTCGGCGATGAGTGCGCCGTCCGCCTCCCCCGCTCGGACTCGTACAGTGCAGACCTGCTGTCCGAGGCGCGGTGGCTGCCCCGCCTCGCACCCCATCTGTCGGTCCCCATGCCCGAGGTGCGGTTCCTCGCCGAGCCGTCTGCCGTGTTCGCGCGGCCCTGGACGGTCGTGTCATGGGTCGCTGGCGAGACACCCGGGGAGCTGGATCCCTCTGAGCAGGCGCGCATGGCCGTCGGCCTGGGCAGGTTCATGCGTCAGTTGCACCGCGTCGACACCTTCGGCCTCGGCTCCGGTCCGGAGCAGTGGGGATACCGGGCAGGTGAGCCGGTGACCGACGTGATCGATGGATGGGCCGACAGCGCAGCCGACCACCTTCGGGACCTGTTCGACCCGCGTCAGGTCAAGGAGGCCTGGCGTCGGGTCCGCGACGTCCCGCCCGCGTCCGGGCCACCGTGCTGGGTCCATACCGACCTCTCGGTCGAGAACGTGCTGGCCACGCGCGAGGGGGACCTCGCTGGTGTCATCGACTTCGGAGGCCTGGGCGTCGGCGATCGCTCCGTCGACCTCCTCTACGCATGGAGCATGTTCGACGAGCCGGCACGTGCGGTTCTCCGCTCGGAGTCCGAGGCAGACGAGGTGACCTGGCTGAGAGCTCGCGCATGGGCGTTCGTCGGGCCCGGCCTCCTGAGCATCGAGAACTATCGACACTCCATGCCGCATCGCACGGCCGTACTCACCAAGATGGTCGAAGCGGTCGCCGATGAGGTCGGCGTCGCGCTGCGATGACGTCCGAGATCGTCGCCTGGCGGCGTCTCGAGCCTGGGGTACGTTGCACACATGAGCGGAAACTCGGACGCATCGCCTGCATCAGTCCCCGCCGACGAGGACGCGCCTCGCCCCGAAGGTGGTGACCCGCTGCGGGGGTCGCGCACGAGCGGGTTCTACGCCGCGACGATCGGGCTCGGGGTCGTGCTGGTGCTGCTGATCATCTTCATCGCGCAGAACACTCGAAAGACGACCGTCTCGTTCCTGGGGTGGGACGGCGAGGTGCCCGTTGCTGTCGGGCTGTTGATCGCAGCCGTGGCCGGACTCTTCCTCGCCGGCGTCGCCGGGATGCTGCGGATCCTGCAGCTGCGTCGGCGCGTCCGGCGCGATCGGACGTGACCCATCCCCGGCGCGCCGAGTACTCCACTGGCCGCGGAGCAAGATGGCGCCCATGACGCAGCGACAAGTGGTGAGCTCCGGCGCAGTGTGGGAGCCGATAGTCGGTTACTCCCGGGCGGTGCGCGTCGGTCAGTGGGTCTCGGTGGCAGGCACCACGGCAGCCGCGGACGGCGGCGGCGCTGTAGGCGGTGATGATGTCGGCGCTCAAGCGCGAGAGGCGCTGCGTCGCATTGTGGCCGCTTTGGAAGCAGTCGGCGCTGGACCCGAGCACGTCGTCCGGACCCGCATGTTCGTGACCGACATCAGCTGCTGGGAGGAGGTCGGTCGAGCGCACGGGGAGGTGTTCGGCGATGTCCGTCCGGCCACGTCGATGGTGGAGGTGAGCCGGTTGATCGACCCGGCGCTGCTCGTCGAGATCGAGGCGGACGCGATCGTCCCGTAGCGGATGAGCAGGCGTGATGTTCTCGGGCTCGATCTGTGTCGTCTACTGGCCGACTCGACCGTCGATGCGCTCGCGCAGGAGGTCAGCGTGGCCACAGTGCCGCGCGTACTCCGCGATCTGTGCGACCAGGATGTCGCGAAGATTCAGGTCCGCGCCGTCGGGCCCGAGGTCGGAGACTCCGGCGTTCCGGGCGGTGAGGTCGGAGACTCCGGCCAGGTACTGGTCGGTGAGCTCCATCTCCGCCCGCCACTGCCGCCAGGCGTCCTCGACGACTGCCGTCTCGCCGGTCGCGCCGTTCCAGTCGCCGTCACGGTCCTGGTCGGAGCGGTAGAGCCTCGACGTGCCCTCGCCGGCCATGACACGACGCAGGTGGCGCTCCTCCTCGGCCATGTGACGCACCAGCCCGAGCAGGGACATGGTGGATGGTGGTGCGGATCGTCGGGCGAGCTGCTCGGCACTCAGACCCGCACACTTCATCTCCAGGGTGAGCCGGTACTGGCGCAGATAGTCGAGCAGGACCCCACGCTCGTCGACGGCTCCGGCACCGCCTTCTCGCGGGTCGTCGTCCGGATCGACCCACATGTCCGCGAAGACGGTCGCCTCCGTCCACCGCGTGGGGACGGGCTCATCCGGATCCGAGATGGTCACGACGACATCATCGGTCCCGGCGGCGTCAGGATGCCACCGAATAGCCACCGAATAGCCAGCGGATAATGTCGGCGTCATGGCTACCCAGGACCCTGGCCCCACGACGATCAAGCCGCTGACTCCGGACACATGGGACCTCTTCGCAGCGCTGGTGGAGCGGCACAAGGGCATCTTCGGCGGGTGCTGGTGCGTCAAGTTCCATGCCGAGCGCGACGACCACGTGCCGGGCTACGACGGCAACCGGGCGTTCAAGAAGCGCATGGTCGACGAGGGGGTTGCCCACGCGGCGCTGGTCGTCCGTGACGGTGAGGACGGGGAGGAGGCGATCGCCTGGGCAGAGTATGGAACCCCGGCCGAGCTGCCCGACATCCACCACCGCAAGCAGTACCTCGAGGAGCAGGACGTCGAGCCCGACTACCGGATCACCTGCATCTTCGTCGACAAGCGGTTCCGCGAGCACGGTCTGGTGACCGTCGCCCTGGAGGGGGCGCTCGAGCTGATCGCGCAAGCAGGCGGTGGCATCGTCGAGGGCTATCCCCACATCCCGGGGGAGCGGCGGCTGTCCTCCTCGTTCCTCTACAACGCGACGATGGCCGTCTACGAGCGCGCCGGCTTCGACTTCATCCGGCCCAAGGGGATGAAGAACACGGTCATGCGTCGTGACGTCGCCCCGTCGCGATAGCCCAGGTCGCGCTGCCGTGGAACTGGGGCTCACCACTCGACGGGCTCGGCGAGGCCCGCCGATGGTGCACCACCGGATGGGCGGACGGCGCAGCGACGACTGAGATCGGGCCTCAGCACGGCTCGCTCTCACAGCATTCGCACAGGTGACACCCACGGGGGGCCCAGCGAGCAGGGCGAGAGTCCCACCATGACCACCGTCCACCCCGTCCGTCCGGCAGCTCCCCAGCGGGCGCCGCACCGACTCGGCCTCCGCGCCCGCACCGACCGCGTCGTACGCCTGGTCTCGGGCAGCGCGCTGTGGCTGTCGCTACTGCTGGTGGCGTACTGGTGGGTCTCCGGCGGCGGCATCACCGACCTCGGCGGCTGGGCGAGCGGACTGGAGTCCGTCGGCCGCATCACCGGACTCGCCTCCGCCGTGCTGCTCCTCGCGCAGGTGGTGCTGATGGCGAGGATCCCACTTCTGGAGCAGGCCTTCGGGCAGGACGAGCTGGCGCGCCTGCACCGGCTCGTCGGCTTCACCTCCTTCAACCTGATGCTGGCGCACATCGTCACCATCACCTGGGGGTACGCCGCGGGCTCGGTCACCGCAGTCCCGCGGACCGCGTGGGACCTGGTCGTCAACTACCCCGGCATGCTGCTCGCGACCGCTGCCACGCTCTGCCTGGTGATGGTGGTCGTGACGAGCGTCCGCGCGGCGCGCCGGCGGCTGCGCTACGAGTCGTGGCACCTCCTGCACGTCTACGCCTACCTCGGGGTCGGGCTCGCCATCCCGCACCAGCTGTGGACGGGCGCCGACTTCACCTCCTCGACCGGACGCCAGCTGTTCTGGTGGTCGAGCTGGGCGCTCGCTGCGGCCAGCGTGCTGGTGTGGCGGGTCGGGCTGCCGGTGTGGCGCAACCTGCGCCACGACCTGCGGGTGGCTGCCATCGTCCCTGAGGCCGCAGGGGTGGTCTCGGTGCACCTCACCGGGCGCAACCTGCACCGCCTCCGTGTCGAGGCGGGCCAGTTCTTCACGTGGCGCTTCGGCGGCCGGCCCGGTCGCAGCCGCGCCAACCCCTACTCCCTGTCGGCGGCCCCCGACGGACGGTCGCTGCGCATCACCGTGCAGGACGTCGGGGACGGCAGCGCAGCGGCGGGCGGGCTGTCGGTCGGCTCGCGGGCCTGGGTCGAAGGCCCGTACGGCCGGCTCACCGCCCGCGCCCGCAGCCGCCGAAAGGTGTTGATGATCGGAGCCGGCGTGGGCATCACTCCGCTCCGGGCCCTGGCCGAGGAGCTGGACTACGCCCCGGGCGAGGCCGTGCTGCTGCACCGCTGGACGACGACGCCGCTGTTCGCCGACGAGTTCACCGAGCTCGGACGACGCCGTGGCCTGACCGTCTGGGACCTCGACGGTCCGCGCCGAGCCGCCGACTCCTGGCTCAGCGACGTCGCGACCGGCGCCAGCGACCTGGCGGCGCTGCGGCACTGGGTCCCCGACGTCGCAGAGCGTGACGTCTACGTCTGCGGGCCCGCCGGGTGGACCCGTCCGGTGCTCCGCGACCTGCTGGCCGCGGGCGTGCCGACCGACCACATCCATCTCGAGAACTTTGGCTGGTGAATCCCGTGAAACGCATCGTCCTCTGGGCACTGAGCACCCTCTCCGGCCTCGTCCTCCTCTTCGGCTACCACACCTCCACCTCTGCAGTGCTGGCCACGAGCGGCTCCGAGTCGGCCTTCACCGGGACGCTCCAGGCGGGTGCGACGACCACTCCGAACGCCACCACTCCTGAGGCCACCACCCCGACCACTGGCACTGTGACGGGCGACGTGGCGCAGACCCGCTGGGGCCCGGTGCAGGTCCAGCTCGACATGGAGGGGTCGACGATCACCCACGTGAGCGTCCTGCAGTACCCCGACCAGAACGGGCGCGACGTCGAGATCAGCAACTATGCGCTGCCGAAGCTCATCCAGGAGACCCTCGACGAGCAGGGCAGCAACATCTCGATGGTCAGCGGCGCGACCTACACGAGCCAGGGCTACGTGCAGTCCCTGCAGAGCGCGCTGGACCAGGCCGGCGCATGAGCACCGACACCGCGTCGTACGACGTCACGCGACACGTCGAGCACCTGATGGGCATGCCGATCAGCCTGGCCCTGCGCGGACGGCACGCCGCCACGGCCGAGGGTGAGGCGGCGTGGGCGGCCGCTCTGGATCTCCTGCGCCGCGCGGACGAGGTCTTCAGCACCTGGCGTGCCGACAGTGAGGTGTCCCGGCTGGACCGCGGTGAGGTGGAGCTGGGCGACTGCTCGCCGGAGGTGGCCGAGGTGCTCGGGCTGGCCGAGGTCGCCCGGAAGGGGTCCGACGGCGCGTTCGACGTGTGGCGCCGCGGCCCGGACGGCAGGCTGCACCTCGACCCGTCGGGTGTCGTCAAGGGCTGGGCCGTCGCTCGGGCCGCGGTCCCCCTGATCGCCCTGCCGGGCACCGACGTGTGCCTCTCGGCAGGCGGCGACATGGTCTGCCACGTCGCCGATCCCGCTGGCCCCGCCTGGCAGATCGGCATCGAGGACCCCCACGACCCGACACGCCTGGTCGCGCGCGTCCCGGTACGACGGGGCGCGGTCGCCACGTCGGGCTCCGCGCACCGCGGCGGACACGTCGTCGATGCCCGCACCGGCCGCCCGACCGACGCACTGGCCTCGGTCACCGTCGTGGGCAGCGACCTCACCAGCGTCGACATCGACGCCACCACGGCCCTGGCGCTCGGTGCGGACGGTCCCGCCTGGCTGTGCGCCCGGGGCCGGGTCGGAGTGGTCGTCCACGCCGACGGTCGGCGCGAGGTGATCGGTTAGCTCGACCTCGGGGGCGGCGCGTCCAGCTCGTCGTCGACGTACGTCGGGCGGGCCACGCGCAGGCCGGCGAGGGTCAGTGGAAGTCCGGTCGCCATCAGCAGCACGAGCACGACGTCCCAGTCACCGGTGGCGTCGTGGATCAGCCCCACCACGAACGGCCCGATGGCGGCGAGGGCGTAGCCGATCGGCTGCACGAAGCCGGAGAGCTGGGCGGTCACGGCGGGGTGGCGGGTGCGTGCGGTGATGAGCGCGATCGCGGTCGGGAACGCCAGGCCCGAGAAGCCCAGCATCAGCGCCCACAGCCACGGGACGGTGGCCGGCGCGGTGAGGAGGCCGGCGTACCCGAGGGTGAGCAGCACGCCGAAGGAGACCATCCAGACGTGCAGCCCGCGGCTGCGCGCGATGACGGTGGGCATGATGAGGGCACCGGCGACGCCGACGCCCGAGAGCAGTGCCTGGAGCGCGCCGGCGGTCGTGGCCGACAGGCCGGCGTCGCGGTAGATCTGCGGCAGCCAGCCGAACTGGACGTAGGCGTGCATCGACTGGATGCCGAAGAGGAGGGTGAGGGCCACCGCGGTGGGTGAGTGGATGATCCGACCGCTCGGGCCGGGGCCGTGGATGTCGTGCTCGGCGGGACTGCGCCGCTCTCTGACAGCCAGCCAGAGCCACAGCGGCAGGCCGAGCAGCACCATCGCACCCCAGACACCGAGACCCACCCGCCAGCTGTCCGCCGCCTCGGTGACGGGTGCGGCCAGCAGCGGACCGATGGTGCCGCCCAGCACCAGGCCGGTGCCATAGATCGTCATGAGGGTGACGGTGTGGCCGTGGGTCTTGATCCACGCCGGCACGAGCACGTTGCCGACCGCCATGCCGGACAGCGCGACGACGGTGAGCACGAGGAACAGCGGGACGCTGTCGGTGGTGACCCGCAGCAGCAGGCCCGCGGCGGCAGCAGCCAGGCCGATGGCGATGCCAGCCGTCATGCCCACCCGCCGGGCGAACCCGACCGCCAGGGCGCCGGCCAGGCCGAAGCACAGTCCCGGCAGCCCGGTGACCGCGCCGGCCACCCCGGCGCTCATGCCCAGCCCGTCGCGTACCTCCTGCAGGACCGGGCCGACCGACGACGCGCCGGGACGCAGGTTGAGGGAGACGAGGACGATCGCGGTGACCAGGAGCGCAAGGGGCAGGGCCCCGGCACGCCGTGGGGCGGGATCGGTCACGAGGAGCGAGCGTACGGGCCGACCCGGACCACGACGCGCGGCAGCACCAGCAGGGCGCCCAGCACGAGCGTCGCCACGATGACGAACGGCAACGCGGTGCCCTGGCCGCTCGCCTGGCGCAGCAGCATCCCGCCCGCGAGCGCCACGACCCAGACGACGACGCCGGAGGTGACGGAGCCTCCCGGGCGGTGCAGAAGCCGGATCAGCACCCAGGCGACCAGCGCCCCGGTGAGGAACGGCCAGGCCGTCTCCCACCAGCCGGTCGCGGTGAGGGAGCCGTAGTGGCTGAGTCGTCCGACCACCGCGAAGACGCCGACGAGCAGGAGATCCACGAGCAGCCACATGCCCCAGACCCTAGGGTCAGCGCGGCTACGCCCGACGACGCGAGACGGTGACGCTAGGGTCCACCGGTGCGCAGCCGAGTCGTGGTCCCCGTCGTGGCGCTGCTCGCCGTCCTGCTGGGCCTCGCCGCTCCGGTGCACGCGGGCGACCCGATTCCGCGTCCGATCCTCAACGTCGACTTCCCCGACCCTGCCGTCGTCGCCACGCCCGGTGGCCTGATCGGCTACTCCACCGGCGACCTCGTGCCCCACGCCTGGTCGCGCCGCGACGACGGCCGGTGGCAGCGCGAGCCCGGCGTCCTGACGAAGCGGCCGTCGTGGTCGCGCGAGGGCGGGATCTGGGCCGTGGACGTGGCCAGGATCCGCGGCCGCTGGCTGCTCTACTACGCAGCGCCCGCCCGCGGCATGGGCGAGCACGGCCGCTGCATCGGCGTCGCACGCGCCGACCGCGCCCGCGGCCCCTTCCGTCCGGTGGGCCGTGCGCCACTGGTCTGCCCGGCGTACGCCAACACGCCGCAGGCCCAGGACCCGCTCCTGCCGCGCGACACGTCCCTGCCCCGAGCCGGAGTGATCGACCCGTCGGTGTACGTCGACGGTGCCGGTGCTCCCCACCTCCTCTACAAGACCGACCGGACCCCGTCGACGATCCGCATGGTGGCGCTGACCCGCAGCGGCCAGGCCGTACGTCACGGTGAGGTGAGTCGCGAGCTGGTGCGTTCCGAAGGCGTGGTCGAGAACCCGGTGCTCATCGAGCAGCCGGAGGGATTCGTGCTGATCGCCTCCGAGGGCGACTGGACCAAGTGCACCTACCGGACCGTGTGGCTCCGCTCGACCGACCTGTCCGACTGGACGGCGGCGGAGACGGGCGTGCTGCTGGATTCGGGGACGACGCGCCTGTGCGGGCCCGGCGGCGCGGACGTGGTCGCGGTGCCCGGCCGACCGAAGGCGCGGCTGTTCCTGCACGGCTGGACCTGCCACTCCACCGACCTGCCCTGCGACGGGCGGGCCAAGTGGGACCACCGCCCCCGGGCACGTGGAGTGCGCGCGATGTACGCCGCGGTGCTGGGCTGGTCGGGGGGCCTGCCGGAGGTCAAGGGCTGGCTCGAACCCCGCTGAGGTGGCGGCTGCGCAGCCGCGCGGTCAGCGGTCGAACCAGGCCCGGTCCATCGACACGATCCACCGACGCCGCGGGTGCTCGGTGACCGACCAGATCCGGTCGGTCGAGGGCCAGTAGGTGAGGTCCTCGGGGCCCATCGGCAGCGCCCACCGGCGGACCCGCATCGAGCCCGGCTGGCCTGCGCACACGGTGCCGGGCCACCACGGTCCGTGCGACACCGAGACGTGATAGCGCCCGGCGGCGATGACGGCACCCTGCATCTGCCGCACCCCGCCCTCGTCCACGGCCAGCGGCCGGGAGAAGCCGTCCTCCCCGGTCTGCAGCTGCCAGGTCCCGGAGTCCAGCGGGTAGCGCGCGAGGCGCGTGGAGGCGTCGGGGTCGAGGGCGTACTCCCCGGCGATGAGCGCCGGTGGGTCCGAGCGCCGGTCGAGGGACATGAAGGAGTAGCGCAGCTTCTCGTGGCCCTCGTCGGTGAAGGCCTGGTAGGTGAAGCGCACCGGCAGGACGTAGCGGTGGCCGAAGGAGTAGATCGTGTCGTCCCGGACGCCGATCTCGTCAGGATGGTCGTCGTCGCCCGAGACCCGCATGATGTCGTCGACCCGGGCAGTGACGAAGCCGCGGTTGGTGGCCGCGATGTGCAGCCACGGACCGGCCCAGACGATGCCCCCGGCGTGGATGTTCATCGGCCGCAGCGTGAGGTTGCCGTCCGCGTCGAGGACGGGGACCACCAGCAGCACGTGACGGTAGGTCCCCGTGGCGAGGTCGACGAACGTGACGCGTGAGCCGCGCTTGATGCCGTCCCTGCCCGTGGAGTACCACGTCGTCACGAGCACCTTGCGCCCGCCGATGTCCTCGGTGTCGGAGGCGTCGGCGCTCGTCGAGATGCCCTGGGGGTACCAGAGCTCGTCGCGCTCGTCGTATTCGTTCCAGCGGTACGCCTCGCGCACCGCCCGGCCGAGCAGTCGCGGCACCCGGGCGGGGCGTACGTCGTACTTCAGGTCGCCGAGCACCCCCTCGAGCCCTCCAGGTGGGCCGAGGACCGCTGCCAGCGCATCGATCTCGCGGACGTTCTCGTCGGTCCGCTGGAGGTGCACGCCCTCGACGAAGGCCCGCTCTGGCTGGTCCGGGGGCTCGGGCACGCGGTGGGGCTCGCCGGCTGCACGCATGGATCGACCCTAGCGATCGGTCCCGTCCGGACCATCGAGGAGGAGCGTGGAGAATATGCCCCGTGAAGGCCATCTTCTTCGACGAGGACGACGCGCGGGCGGTCGTGGCACGACTGCGCGCGGACGGCTTCGAGGCGTCGGTGGAGCGCGAGCGGCTGGCGGGGGAGGACGACGACGAGGACCACCCGTGGGCGGTGACGAGCGACGCGCCGGCCTTCATGCTCGAAGTGCTCGTCGACGCGTACGACGGGTGGCTCGACGAGGTCGTGCCACAGCCGCCCGCACTGCCGCCCCTCGACCTGCCGACCGCGCCGCTCCGGGTCAAGCGGCCCGACCTAGGCTGAGCCCATGACTGATCGCCGCATCCTGCTGGTCCACGCGCACCCCGACGACGAGACGATCAACAACGGCGCGACGATGGCCCGCTACGTCGACGACGGCATCGGCGTCACCCTGGTCACGTGCACGGCCGGCGAGATGGGCGAGGTGCTCGTTCCCGACCTGGCCTACCTCGCCTACGAGGAGCAGGGCGGTCTCGGTGACCACCGGCGCACCGAGCTCGACGAGGCGATGAAGGTCCTGGGCGTCACTGACCACCGTTTCCTCGGCGGCTTCGGTCGCTTCCACGACTCCGGCATGGCCTGGCACGAGGACGGCCATGCGATCGCGGGCGAGTTCGTCCCCGACAACGCCTTCTGGAACGCCGACCTCACCGAGGCCGCCGACGAGCTGGTGAAGATCATCCGCGAGGTGCGGCCGCAGGTGCTGGTGACCTACGACCAGTTCGGCGGCTACGGCCACCCCGACCACATCCAGGCCCACCGCGTCGCGATGTACGCCGCCCAGCTCGCGGCAGTGCCGTCGTACCGGCTGGACCTCGGCGAGCCCCACGACATCGCCAAGATCTACTGGACGGCGATGAGCGAGAGCCGGATGCGCGACAGCCTCCGGGCCCTGCGTGAGGCCGGCGACGACGAGACCTTCGCCGGGATGGACCCCGACGGCAAGCTGCCGCCGTTCATCACCCCCGACGAGCTGATCAGCGCGAGGGTCGACGGCACGACGACGGTGGAGCGCAAGATGAGCGCTCTGGCCAAGCACCACACCCAGGTCAAGACCGACGGGGGATTCTTCGCCGGCGCCGAGAGCGGCCACTCGTGGTGGGCCGAGGAGTTCTACCGCCTGGTCAAGGGCACCGCCGGCCCGCCGGACGACGAGGGGTTCGAGCCAGATCTCTTCGCCGGCCTGTGAGCTGAGGAGGTGGTCAGGTCGCTGGCTCTCTTCCTGGTCACCGTCGTCGTCGGGGGTGTGTCCGGGGCGGCCGGGGTCCTGCTCCACCAGGCCTCGTGGGGCCTGGCCCTGGCGCTCGCCGCGGGGCTGGCGACCCTCGCGTGGTTGCCGCCCGGATCGCTGCGAGTCGGGTTCGCCGCGGGGTGGCTGGTGACGGTGTCGCGGGCGACCCTCACGCTGCCGGCAGGCGACTACCTGATCGCCTCCGACGCGGCGGGATGGTCGTTCCTGGCCGGTTCGCTCGTTCTCGTCGTCGCCGCGCTGGCCACGTCGCGCTCGCGGTCGACGCGCGCCGACGATCAGGGAGTTCGAGGGTCGGCCACCTAAACTCGCGGCGTGTCGATCCTTCCGGACAGTGCTGACGACCGGCCCCGCGACAAGGCGGGCGCCCGGGTCGTCCTCTGGTTGTTCCTGGGCCTGGTCGTCGTCTTCGGTGGGCTGTACGTCGCCGCCCACTACGTCGCCGGTGACAAGGTCGCCCGCGGCACCACGGTCTCCGGGGTGAACATCGGTGGTCACCCGCAGGAGGAGGCCGCGCAACGGCTGCAGGCCGGTCTGGCCGACCGCGTCTCACGCGACATCGACGTCACCATCGAGGGCACACCAGTGGCCGTCGACCCCGCCGCGGCCGGGCTGTCGGTGGACTACGACGCGTCCGTCGCCGAGGCTGGGGGCGAGCGCAGCTGGGACCCGGTCCGGCTCTGGGACTACTTCACCGGCGGCGACACCTTCGAGGCCGAGACCACCCTCGACGACGCCGCCTACACGGCCTACCTCGCCGGCCTCGACGAGCAGCACGGCGAGACCGCCAGGGACGGTTCGGTGGTCTTCGACGGCGGCGAGATCGTCACGACCAAGGCCCGCGAGGGCAAGGCGCTGGACCCCGCCACCACCCTGGCCTCCCTGCAGTCGGCCTTCCTCGACGAGGACCCCGCGCCGGTCGCCCTGGAGAACGCCACCGTCGTGCCGGACATCGACGCCACCGACGTGCGGACCGCCCTCAACTCCTTCGCCTCGCCCGCCGTGGCCGCGCCGGTGACGCTGAGCTTCGAGGGATCCAACGTCAAGATCTTCCCCGCCGACTTCACCGCAGCACTGTCGCTCGTGCCGACCGACGGCGAGCTGGTCCCGACCCTCGACGGAGCTGCGCTGTCCGAGATCGTGAGCACCAAGGTGACGAGCGGTGCCCCCGTCGACGCGACCATCGAGCTGGTCAACGGGGCGCCGCAGGTCGTCCCGGCCAAGCCGGGAGTGACCTTCGACCCCGCCCAGCTCGAGGCACGCTTCCTCGAGGCCGTCGCCAAACCCCAGGGCGATCGTACGATCGCGCTCGACGCCAAGGTCGCGAAGCCGGACTTCACGACCAAGGAGGCCAAGGCGCTCGGCGTCGTCGAACGGGTCTCCACCTTCCCGACCTACTACCCCCACGCCGACTACCGCAACGTCAACATCGGTCGGGCAGCCGAGATCATCGACGGCACGCTGCTCAAGCCGGGCGAGACCTTCTCCCTCAACGACACCGTCGGCGAGCGGACCGAGGCCAACGGGTTCACCAAGGGCTACATCATCAGCGACGGCATCCTCACCCAGGACCTGGGCGGCGGCGTCTCGCAGGTGGCGACCACCCTCTTCAACGCGATGTTCTTCGCCGGGCTCGAGGACGTCGAGCACAAGCCGCACTCGTTCTACATCGACCGCTACCCCGTGGGCCGCGAGGCCACCGTCGCGTGGGGGGCGGTCGACCTGCGCTTCACCAACGACACCCCCTACGGCGTGCTCATCGACACCAACCTCGTGCCGTCGACCCCGTCGTCCTCGGGCACCCTCACCGTGTCGATGTACTCCACGAAGCACTGGAACATCACCACGACCACCGGTGATCGCTACAACCTCACCGAGCCCAAGACCCGCCGGATCAACGACCGCACCTGCCATGAGAACCAGGGCTTCGGCGGCTTCGACATCGACGTCGTCCGCTACTTCAAGGCGGTCGGGGCCAACACCGAGGCACGTGCACCGGAGACCTTCAGCACCACCTACACGCCCAGCGACACCGTCATCTGCACCAACCCCGACGCGGTCGACGAGTAGTCGGCACAGCCAGACCTCAACGGGTCGGCCCCGTACCACCAGCATGAGGAAATCCGGACGTCCCAGCGGCTCCGAACTGATGGCAGCAGGAAGATCCCTCCATCCAGCCCATCAGGAGATCCAGATGAAGAACACGTCAGGAACCAAGGTCGCGGTGGCAGTCGCCGCCGCTGCCGGTATCGGCTTCGTCACGTTGTTTTCGCCCCTCGCAGCACAAGCGGGTCACACGAACACGTTGTTGGAGGGCGATCTCGACGGTCGTCAGGAAGTCGCCTCGAGCGGGTCCCGCGCTATCGCCGGTGACCCCAACGGTCGTGGCAACGTCTACGTCTTCGGGATCGACGGAGACCCCACCACCCTCTGCTACGTGCTGGAGGTCTCCAAGATCGCTGAGCTCGGGCTCGCTCCGGGCGCGCCGCGCGCGGCGCACATCCACAAGGGTGCGGCTGGCACCAACGGCCCGGTCGAGGTGAATCTGGCCTGGCCCCAGGACGGGCAGGCCGCAGACTGCCTGACCGAGGGCGAGGCCGGCAAGGGGCTCGACGCCGGAGAGGTCCAGGAGATCCTGGCCAATCCTTCATCGTTCTACGTCAACGTCCACAACGGCGAGTTCCCCGGAGGCGCCGTCCGCGCGCAGCTGGGCGCCGCCCACTGATCGACCGCGGGTCGCCCACTGACCGACTGCTGCCCCGGCGTCTCCTCAGGGCGCCGTGAGGTAGCGGTTGGTGTGGTGGGTGACGAAACCGTGCCGCTCGTAGAGCGCGATCGCGCCCGGGTTGGCGGTCTCGACGTGCAGCAGCGCGGTGCGCGCCCCCCGGGAGGCACCCCAGTCGAGCAGCTCGGCCAGTACGCCGGTGGCCAGGCCGCGACGCCGCTGGGCCGGGTCGACCACGAGGTTGTCGACCAGGAGCCAGTCGTCGGAGAGGACGCCGCGGCCCGCGGCCGCGCCTGCGGCCAGCGAGACGGTCAGGGAGCCGGTCGACTCGTCCATCTCGGCCTCCACGTCGGGGGCGGCGGACCGCAGCGACCGCAGTGCCTGGGGGATCGGCGCGAGCTGGGCGTGCGCATCGCCGTCACCCATGGGCGTGAAGCCGAGCGGGACCAGCCGCTCCTCGATCGGCGAGCCGAGCGGGACCTGGATCGTCGGCACCTGCTCGAGCGCGGCGTAGAACTCGCGCACCCGCCAGGCTGCGTCGACCCAGCCGATCCCGGGCTCGACCATGGCCAGCGCCGAGTTGCCGCGCCGCCTCAGGCGTCCGCCGTGCGGGGGAGAGGCGCGCAGCAGCCATGCACCCAACGGCTCCACACTGACCGACGACCACAGTGCCGAGACGTGCTCCTCGACCTCGTGCGCACTCACCCGGAACCGCACCGATGCCCGTGGGGGCACCGGCTTGCCGGTGACGATGTCGGCCAGCGCGATCGTCACCGGTCCAGCCGGGTGGGACGGGCCGTCACGATCGATCGTGATGCTGTCGGTACCCCACGTCGTGCACGTGCCGAGGACGTCGGTGGCGCGGCCGTCGGGGAGCAGGTGGCGCACGACGACGCGCTGACCCACCACATGGGGTCCCAACGAATGGCTGCCCACGGGATGGGGCTCTGGTGTGTCGACCACGAGTCGGATACTAGAGTGGTGGGACACGTTCCCAACCGTGCCCCACCCGTGCTCCAGGAGGATCTGGTGACCTACGTCATCGCCCAGCCGTGCGTCGATCTCAAGGACCGCGCATGCGTGGATGAGTGCCCCGTCGACTGCATCTACGAGGGCAAGCGGATGCTCTACATCCACCCCGACGAGTGCGTGGACTGCGGCGCCTGCGAGCCGGTGTGCCCGGTCGAGGCGATCTTCTACGAGGACGACACCCCGGAGGAGTGGAAGGGCTACTACGACGCCAACGTCCACTTCTTCGACGACCTCGGCTCACCCGGTGGTGCGGCCAAGATGGGCGTCATCGACAAGGACCACGAGCTCGTCGCCGCGCTGCCCCCGCAGGAGCACGACGAGTGAAGGCCGGGCCGGTCTCCGGCCGCCTCCCGGACTTCCCCTGGGACAAGCTCACGTCGCACGCCGCCACGGCGCGCGCACACGCTGACGGGATCGTCGACCTGTCGGTCGGGACCCCGGTCGACCCCACCCCCGCGGTGGTCCAGGACGCCCTGCGTGCCGCGGCGGACTCACCCGGTTACCCCACGACGGTCGGGCTCGAGGCCACCCGCCAGGCCGCGATCGACTGGTTGGCGCGACGTCATGGCGTCACCGGGCTCGGCCTCGACGGTGTCCTGCCGGTCATCGGCTCCAAGGAGCTGATCGGCTCGATGGCCGTCCACCTCGGCATCGGCCGGGGGGACCTCATCGGCTACCCGGCGCTGGCCTACCCGACGTACGAGGTGGGCGCCGCGCTCGCCGGGGCGCGGTCGATGGCGGCCGACTCGCTGACCGCCTTCGGCCCCGAGACGCCACGACTGCTCTGGCTCAACAGCCCCTCCAACCCGACCGGCAAGGTGCTGCCGATCGACCACCTGCGCAAGGTCGTCGACTGGTGCCGCCAGCGCGGCACGATCCTCGTCTCCGACGAGTGCTACATCGAGTGTGCATGGGAGACCGACCCGGATCTCGCGCCGCTCAGCGTCCTCCACCCCGACGTCAACGGCGGGTCCCACGAGGGCATCCTGGCCGTGCACTCGCTCTCCAAGCGCTCCAACCTGGCCGGCTACCGCTGCGCCTTCGTCGCGGGGGACCCGGCGATCGTCGGCGAGCTCCTCGCGGTGCGCAAGAACCTCGGCCTCCAGATGCCCGGCCCCCAGCAGCGCGCCATGATCGCGGCCCTCGACGACGACGACCACGTGGACGTGCAGCACGCCCGCTACGCCGCCCGTCGCGCCCGGCTGCGCGCCGCGCTCGAGGGGGCGGGCTTCCGCATCGACCACTCCGAGGCGTCGCTCTACCTCTGGGCGCAGCGCCAGGCGGACGGGGGAGCCGAGGACTGCTGGGCGACCGTCGGCTGGCTGGCCGAGAAGGGCATCCTGGTGGCCCCCGGCGACTTCTACGGTCCGCAGGGCAAGCAGCACGTGCGCGTCGCCTTCACCGCGACCGACGAGCGGGTCGCAGCGGCGGTCGCGCGTCTCGCCTGAGCGAGCCCGATCAGTCGATGACGTCCACGTGCACGTGGTCGCGGTGCTCGAGGATCTCCCGGTCGCCACCGGACGAGGACGGCACCCGGTAGTCGGTCCACCCGTCGCCCGAACGCGACCCCGCATGCCAGATCCGGTCGTCGAAGATCAGCGTACGGATGTCGAGCCGGTCGGCATTGGCGACCAGGTAGGACGCCATCGCCCATCCGCGCTTGCGGTTCTCGGCGTTGACCGGTCGCACGAAGATGTCGATGGCCCGGCCCTCGTAGTGCGCCGAACCCTCCATGTGCCCGCTCGAGACGCCCTCCGGATCGAAGCCGCCGAGTGACAGGGTGCCGAAGCGGGCCTCCAGGTCACGCCGTACGACGGCAGCGCGGGCGACCAGCCCCTGCTCGTCGAGGTCGTCGGCCGCCTCGTCCGCGTCCCCGGGGACCTCGCACCACAGGGCGCGCGGCGAGTTGCCGGTCAGGGCCGACGCCAGGGCCCGCGCGTCCTCCTCGTGATCGGCGTAGGCATCGGGAAATCCCGAGCGCTGCACCTCCTGGGCGGCGACGGTGATGTCCATCTCGCGATAGCCCTCGACCTCGGCGAGGGCGTCGTAGAAGGCGTTGGTGGCGAAGTCGGGGTCCGTCAGCTCCTTGACGCTGCCCCACCCCTGGGACGGGCGCTGCTGGAAGAGCCCGACGGAGTCACGGTCGCCGTAGTCGATGTTGTAGAGCTTGGACTCCTGGTAGGCCGTCGCCAGCGCGATGGAGGCCGCCCGGGCCGGCATCCCCCGACGGATCGCCACGGCGGTGATGAGCGAGGCGTTCTCCGCCTGCTCCAGGTCGAGCTCGACCTCGTGGCCGTCGACCGTTGCGGTGCACCCGCTGGTGTCGAGGATCGGGCGGATGCCGCGGTCCACGAGCACCAGCAGGGCGGCGACGGCACCGACCGCGGCCACCACGGCGATGGTCGCCCGGCGCATGGTGGACACAGTCAGTTGGCGTGCAGTGCCGCGTTGAGGGCGATGCCCTCGCCCTTCCACGGCACTGCCTCGATGGCTCCGCTGACCGAGTTGCGGCGGAAGAGGATGTTGTCCACGCCGGACAACGTGGCGGCCTTGACGACCTGCTGGTTCCCGTCGGTGTCCCGGACGGTGACCTTGGTCCCGGCGGTGACGTAGCAGCCGGCCTCGACGACGCAGTCGTCCCCGAGGGAGATGCCGATGCCCGCGTTGGCACCGAGCAGGCAGCGTTCGCCGACGGAGATGACCTCCTGGCCGCCTCCCGACAGGGTGCCCATGATCGAGGCGCCACCACCGATGTCGGAGCCGTCGCCGACGACGACGCCGGCGGAGATGCGACCCTCGACCATCGAGGCGCCCAGGGTGCCGGCGTTGAAGTTGACGAAGCCCTCGTGCATGACCGTCGTGCCCGCGGCGAGGTGGGCGCCGAGGCGCACGCGGTCCGCGTCGGCGATGCGTACGCCGCTGGGGATGACGTAGTCGACCAGGCGGGGGAACTTGTCGACACTGTGGACGGTGACGTGCTGGCCGGAGGCGCGCAGGCGGGCGCGGGTGAGCTCGAACCCCTCGACCGCGCAGGGGCCGGCGGACGTCCACACGACGTTGGCCAGCAGGCCGAAGACGCCATCCATCGACATGCCGTGCGGCTGGACCAGCCGGGTGGAGAGCAGGTGGAGCCGCAACCACACGTCCTCGGTGGAGGTGGGGGCGTCCGCGAGGTCGGCGATCTCGACCAGCCGCACCTCACGGCGTACGCCGCGTGCCTCGTCGGTGCCCACCAACGCGGTGAGGTCGGGCGCGTCGCCCGGGGTCGCGCCGAGCGCGGGGGAGGGGAACCACACGTCGAGGACGGTGTCGCCGGAGAGGGTGAGCAGGCCGTAGCCGGATGCAGCAGTCACCCCTCAAGCGTACGGATCGGGCCGAGCGGCCCCCTACTGGCCCGTCCGACCGTCCACGACCTCACGCACCAGGTCGGCGTGGCCACAGTGGCGGGCGTACTCCTCGATCATGTGGACGACGATGTCGCGCACCTCGGTCGGCTCGCCGTGCACGTCGACCACCTGGTCGAGATCGGTGCGGTCGAGCACCTCGCGGGCGTGGTCGATCTCGCCCTGCCACAGCTCGTGCGAGGCCCGGACCAGCTCGTCGTCGACGTCGGGGAAGTCGAAGCCGGCGTCCTCGTCCTGCTCGTGGAAGAGGCGCGGCAGGTCCATGTTCGCCTCGATGACCCGGCGGAACCAGCTCTGCTCGACGCGTGCCATGTGGCGCACCAGGCCGAGCAGCGAGATGTTGGACGGCGGTACCGCCTTGGTCGCCAGCTGCTCGGCGTCGAGGCCGTCGCACTTGAGGGCGAGGGTGCCGCGGTAGTGCTCGAGGTAGCCGAGCAGGCACTCCCGCTCGCCGTTCGTGGGGGCCGCCAGCATGCGCGGGTCCTGGTCGTGGGGCAGCCACATGCCGTCGAAGTTCATGCGCCCAGCCAACCGCCTGGCGCCACGTTCGTACAACCGGATGGCGGGCGGTGGCGGTGGCGGCGCCCGGCGAGGTAGTCCAGTGACGGATGGCTGTCCCGGGGCCCTCCGGGCAGCCAGACGTCACTGGACTACCCGGACGGTCGACAAGAAGACGGCCTGTGGAAAGCCGGTACGACCGCCCGCGAACGGGAACGCTGCCCGCATGTTCACTCCGCCGCCGTTCCACGAGGACCGGCTTGGTCTGGTCGCGCCCGTCCGCGTCGATGCCCAAGGCGTGGCAGGTCCGACGCGCGGCCAGGCGCGCGGCCCGCGCTGGCGTGCGACGGGGTGCGGCTTCTACGTCCCGGCGGACGTCGTCGCGACACCGCAGCAGCGCACCGTCGAGGCGGCGGTCGTCCTGCGGGAGGACGAGGCGGTGACGGGGTGGGCCGCGCTGTTGTGGGAGGGCGCCGCCTGGCTCGACGGCACCGGGAGATGCCGGGAGGAGCGCCCCGTGCCGCTGGTGGCCCGCCGACACGTGATCGGTCAGGCTGGTGCGAGCATCAGCCAGGAGTTCCTCAACCCTGCCCACATCACCGTGGTGGACGGGCTGAGCCTGACGAGTCGCGTGCGGTCGGTGACCTTCGAGATGCGGTACGCCGCCAGCCTCGGCGCCGCGATCGAGGCGATAGACATGGCGTGCTACTCCGACCTCGTGTCGTTGGCGGAGGTCAGCGCGTACGTGCAGCAGCTGGGCCCGGTCACCGGGATCCAGCAGGCGCGCGACGCCCTGGCCGAAGCCGAGGAGAACTCGTGGTCGCCACGCGAGACCCGCATGCGAGGGGTGTGGACGCGGTTGGCCGGTCTAGCGAGGCCACGGTGCAACGTGCCGGTCTTCTCGCTCGACGGTCGGCACCTCGGGACCCCCGACCTGATCTGCCCGGTCACGGGACTCGTGGGGCTCTACCACGGTGACTCCCACCTGAGCCTTGTCGGAGCATCGAAGGACAACAGGCAGGACGCGGACTTCCGCGAGGTCGGCCTCGAGCCGGTGGCCATGTTCGCGACGGACTGGAACGACCTCGACGACGTCACCCGGAGGCTCGTGGCTGCGGAGCGCCGCGCCCGTGCCCGTGCCGGCGTACGGGAGTGGACGATCGAGCCACCATCGTGGTGGACCCCGACCGAGACGGTCGCCCAGCGGCGGGCGCTGTCCGACTGGCAGCGGGAGAGGTATCTCCGCTATCGCCGCGCTGCCTGACGTCGTACGTCGGCGGGGTGCCATGCCACTTCTCGTCGGCCGGGGTAGTCCAGTGACGGGTGGCTGTCCAGTACGTCGATCACCAGCCGTCCGTCACTGGACTACCCCAGGCGGACAGCCAGAGACCGCTGGACTACCGAGAGTGGATTAACCGATTGGCGCGCCCGCGCGCACCAGCCGTACGATCGCCGCAGGCGTCTGAGCCGTCATCAGCGGCGAGCCTTCGGAAGAACAGGTCCCGCATCCCGGCGGGTGCCCCACTAGAACCGAACGGGTGGGCCCGGCACAGCCCGCAATCAAGCGGTTCCCGATCCAGCGGAGCGGGAGCAAGCGAGGTGGTACCGCGGCAGCCCCCGTCGGGGGTGGTCGCCCTCGCAGGTTTCGAGTCAGGACAGCGTCCTTCCTCAACCAGCGAGAGAGAGCCATGACGTACCCCAAGGTCAGCCACACCGCCCAGGACCAGGCAGCGACGACCGTCGCCAGCAGCCCACGCTTCCCGGCGATCGAGGAGGCCGTGCTGGCCTACTGGGAGTCCGACGACACGTTCCGCGCGAGCGTCGAGCAGCGCGATGCGGGTGCCGACGGCAGCAACGAGTTCGTCTTCTACGACGGCCCGCCCTTCGCCAACGGACTGCCGCACTACGGTCACCTGCTCACCGGCTACGTCAAGGACCTCGTCCCGCGCTACCAGACCATGCGGGGCCACAAGGTCGAGCGCCGCTTCGGCTGGGACACCCACGGCCTGCCGGCCGAGCTGGAGGCGATGCGCCTCAACGGCATCAAGACCACCGACGAGATCGTCGAGCTCGGCATCGAGAAGTTCAACGACGCCTGCCGCCAGTCGGTCCTGAAGTACACCGGCGAGTGGCGCGAGTACGTCACCCGCCAGGCGCGCTGGGTCGACTTCGACAACGACTACCGCACGATGAACCCCGACTTCATGGAGTCGGTCATGTGGGCCTTCAAGCAGCTCCACGAGAAGGGCCTGGTCTACGAGGGCTTCCGCGTGCTGCCCTACTGCTGGCAGGACGAGACGCCGCTGTCCAACCACGAGCTGCGGATGGACGACGACGTCTACCAGATCCGCCAGGACCCGGCCGTCACCGTCGGCGTACGACTCGAGGACCGCGGCGACGAGCTCGACGGTGTCCTGGCCCTGGTCTGGACGACGACCCCGTGGACGCTGCCCTCCAACCTCGCGATCATGGTCGGCGCAGACATCGAGTACGTCGTGGTCGAGGCCGCGGTGCCCGGCACCGAGACGACGGCGCGCTACCTCATCGCCGAGTCGCGCCTGGCCGCGCACGCCCGCGAGCTGGGCGACGACCCCGAGGTGCTGTCTCGCCACCTCGGCGCCGACCTCGTGGACCGGGGCTACACCCCGCCGTTCTCCTACTACCTCGGCCATGAGCTGGCGTTCCGCCTGGTGACGGCCGAGTTCGTGACCACGACGGACGGCACCGGCCTGGTGCACACCGCCGGCGCCTTCGGTGAGGACGACAAGGTCGTCACCGACCGCGAGGGCATCGAGGCGGTCATGCCGGTCGGCAAGGACGGCCGGTTCACCTTCCCCGTCGTCGACTACGAGGGCATGCAGGTCTTCGACGCCAACCTCCACGTCATCGACCACCTCAAGGCCGCGACCCGGCAGGTCGGCGACACCGGCTCCGTCACCCCCGGCACCGTGCTCCTGCGGCGCGAGACCTACGACCACTCCTACCCGCACTGCTGGCGTTGCCGGCAGCCGCTGATCTACAAGGGGGTCTCGTCGTGGTTCGTCGAGGTCACCAAGGTCAAGGAGCGCCTGATGGCGCTCAACCAGGAGATCCGCTGGGTCCCCGAGCACATCAAGGACGGCCAGTTCGGCAAGTGGCTGGAGAACGCCCGCGACTGGTCGATCACCCGCAACCGCTTCTGGGGCTCGCCGGTGCCCGTGTGGAAGTCCGACGACGAGGCCTACCCGCGCGTCGACGTCTACGGCAGCTTCGAGGAGATCCAGCGCGACTTCGGCCGGCTGCCGCTCGACAAGGACGGCAACGCTGACCTCCACCGCCCGTTCGTCGACGAGCTGACGCGCCCCAACCCCGACGACCCCACCGGCAGGTCCACGATGCGCCGGGTCACCGACGTGCTCGACGTCTGGTTCGACTCCGGCTCCATGTCGTTCGCCCAGGTGCACTACCCGTTCGAGAACAAGGACTGGTTCGAGCACCACTTCCCCGGCGACTTCATCGTGGAGTACATCGGCCAGACCCGCGGCTGGTTCTACACGATGCACGTCCTGGCCGGCGCGATCTTCGACCGTCCGGCCTTCTCCACGTGCCTGAGCCACGGCATCGTGCTGGGCACGGACGGCCAGAAGATGTCGAAGTCGCTGCGCAACTACCCCGACGTGCGCGAGGTCTTCGACCGCGACGGCGCCGACGCGATGCGCTGGTTCCTCATGTCGAGCCCGATCCTGCGCGGCGGCAACCTCGTCGTCACCGAGCAGGGCATCCGCGACTCGGTGCGGCAGGTGCTGATCCCGCTGTGGAACAGCTGGTCGTTCTTCAGCCTGTACGCCAACGCCGCCGCGGGCGGTTCCGGGCACGACGCCACCTGGCGCGTCGACAGCGCCCACCCGATGGACCGCTACATCCTGGCCAAGCTGCGCGACCACGTGGCGACGATGACCGACCAGCTCGACAACTACGAGGTGGCCTCTGCGTGCGACTCCACGCGCACCTTCCTCGACGTGCTGACCAACTGGTACATCCGACGCTCGCGCGAGCGCTTCTGGGACGAGGACGCGGACGCCTTCGACACCCTCTACACCGTGCTCGAGGTCGTCTGCCGGCTCAGTGCTCCGCTGCTGCCGCTGACGACCGAGGAGGTCTGGCGCGGGCTGACCGGGGAGCGCTCGGTCCACCTCACCGACTGGCCCGGCCTCGACGACCTGCCTGCGGACGCGGCGCTGGCCACGTCGATGGACGTCGTGCGCGATGTCTGCTCGGCGGGCTCCGCGCTGCGCAAGGCCGCCAACCTGCGCAACCGGCTGCCGCTGTCGGGGCTGACCGTCGTCACCGAGGCCGACCTCAGCGGCTTCGAGTCGCTCGTCGCGGACGAGCTCAACCTCAAGGCGGTGACCGTGCTGGCGACCGACGCTCCGGAAGCGGCGTCGTACGGCGTCTCGCAGAGGCTGACCGTCAATGCCCGGGCCGCGGGTCCGCGGCTCGGCAAGGACGTCCAGCTGGCGATCAAGGGATCCAAGACCGGCGACTGGGCGGTCGCCGAGGACGGCACCGTCACCGCCGGCGGGCTCGCCCTCGTCGAGGGTGAGTACGCCCTCGAGACGGTCGCCGGCAGCGCCGACGAGTCCAGCGTCGTCGGCATGCTGCCGCACGGTGGCTTCGTCGTCCTCGACACAGCACTGACGCCCGAGCTCGAGGCCGAGGGCACCGCCCGCGACCTGGTCCGTGCGGTCCAGCAGGCACGCAAGGACGCAGGCCTCCAGGTCAGCGACCGGATCGCGTTGGCCATCTCGGCCCCGACCGCCACCCTCGACGCTGCGCGCACCCACGAGGCGCTCATCGCCGAGGAGACGCTCGCGACCCGGGTGTCGTACGCCGAGGCCGCCGAGCTGGTGATCGCGGTCGCCGCAGCCGGATAGCGGGTCGGGCGTTCCTCAGAGCTGGACGGTCTCGTTGTCACCCAGGTCCGGCTCGCTGCGCGTCAGCGCGCCCTTGGCCATCTGGAAGGCCGTGACGACGGCACCGGGCGACTCCCAGTACTCCAGGCTCGAGGTGGTCACCTCGAGCAGGGCGTTGTCCGGCGAGCTGGCATCGCCGGACATGAAGGCCGACGCCGACGCGTCCCAGAGCTCCTCGAGCTTGGCGCGGTCCCGGTTGAGGGTCGCGGTCCCGGTGAGCGAGACCCAGCCCGCGTCGCTGGGGTAGTGCACGTTGACGCGGTCGTCCGCCGCGAGCGCCCGCACCTTGTCGGTGTCGGTCTCGGTGAGGAACCAGACGGTCGCCGGGGTCTCGAAGTCCTGGGTGCCCATCGGCGTCGAGACCAGCGACCCCTCGATGCTGACGTAGGTCAGCACCGCGATGCGGGTGTCGCGCATGATCTTCTCGGCCTGCTCGAGCGGCTCGGTCATGTGGTTCCTCGTTCCCGAAGATGGGTGTCGTCCGAGGGCCCAGTCGAGCACGCGACGGACGTTCGTGACACCCCCTCACGGGTCTGGCACCCGCGGCTGGAGTGACGCTGACAAGATGGCCGACATGGATCTTGACCTGACCCTCGACCTGGGCGCGGACGTCGTCACCCTCACCGAACAGCTCGTCAACATCGAGTCGGTCTCGCACCACGAGGCCGCGATCGCCGACGCCGTCGAGGCGGCGTTGCGCACCCTGCCCCACCTCACCGTGACCCGCCGCGGACACACCCTCGTGGCCCGTACGACGATGGGGCTGGGCGAGCGGGTCGTGATCGCCGGACACCTCGACACCGTCCCGCTCAACGACAACCTGCCGGCCCGGCGCGAGGGCGGGATCCTCCACGGCCTCGGCACCTGCGACATGAAGGGCGGCGACGCGGTGATGCTCAAGCTCGCCGCCGACGTCACCCAGCCCAACCGTGACCTGACCTTCATCTTCTACGAGGCCGAGGAGGTCGACTCGGTCCACAACGGGCTGCGCAAGCTCACCGTCAGCGACCCGGACCTGGTCGAGGCGGACTTCGCGATCCTGATGGAGCCGAGCAACGCCGCCGTCGAGGCCGGGTGCCAGGGCACCATGCGCGTCGACGTCCGCACCACCGGGGAGCGCGCGCACAGCGCCCGCAGCTGGAAGGGCGTCAACGCCATCCACCTCGCCTCGCCGGTCCTCGCGCGACTCAACGACTACGTCGCCCGCCAGCCCGAGATCGACGGCCTGACCTACCACGAGGGCCTCAACGCCACCGGCATCCGCGGCGGGGTCGCCGGCAACGTGATCCCCGACGAGTGCGTCGTCGAGGTCAACTTCCGCTTCGCACCGGATCGCAGCGAGGAGGAGGCGGAGGCGTTCGTCCGCGACTTCTTCGACGGCTTCGACGTGACCGTCACCGACCTGGCGGCCGGCGCCATGCCGGGGCTCGACCGGCCGGCTGCCAAGGCCTTCATCGAGGCGGTCGGCGGCGAGGCCGCGCCGAAGTTCGGCTGGACCGACGTCGCCCAGTTCACCAAGCTCGGCGTCCCAGCGGTGAACTTCGGCCCGGGCGACCCGATGTTCGCCCACAAGCAGGACGAGCACGTCCCCGTCGAGCACATCGAACGGTGCGAGCGCACCCTCAAGGAGTGGCTGGCGTGAGCGATCGCATGAAGGGCCCGGTGGTCACCCGACGCAGCCAGGTCGAGGAGAGTGGCAGCACCACCGACCAACGCCTCCTCGACTCGCGCGGCCCGACCGACTGGGTCCACACCGACACGTGGCGCGTGCTTCGCATCCAGGCCGAGTTCGTCGAGGGATTCGGGGCGCTGGCCGAGCTCGGTCCTGCCATCGGCGTCTTCGGCTCCGCTCGCACGGCCGCCGACCATCCGCACTACGCGATCGCCGAGCAGGTGGGGAGCAGGCTCGCGGAGGCGGGCTTCGCGGTCATCACCGGCGGCGGGCCGGGCACGATGGAGGCGGCCAACAAGGGAGCCTGCGAAGCCGGGGGAGTCAGTGTCGGGCTCGGCATCGAGCTGCCCTTCGAGTCCGGCCTCAACCAGTGGGTCGACAAGGGCATCAACTTCCGCTACTTCTTCGCCCGCAAGACGATGTTCGTCAAGTACGCCCAGGGCTTCGTCGTCCTGCCCGGAGGGCTCGGCACGTTCGACGAGCTCTTCGAGGCGCTGACGCTGGTGCAGACGCAGAAGGTCACGTCGTTCCCGATCGTGCTCATCGGCACGTCCTACTGGCAGGGCCTGATCGACTGGCTCCGCGACACCGTGCTGGCCGAGGGCAAGATCAACCCCGCCGACCTCGACATGCTGACGGTCACCGACGACCTCGACCTGGCGGTCTCGATGATGGTCCAGGCACGAGCAGACCGGTTGCCCACCCGCGAACCCGAGAGGCCCGAGTGATCGCGTGATGATGTGGCTCTTCGCGGTCCTGATCGTGCTCGCCATGGGTGCGATCGCCATGATCGCCTCCGGCCGCGGCGGGTCGATGGATCCGGCGTACGACGACCGCCCCGACCTGGCGCTGCCGACGGACCGCCCGCTGACCGCCGCCGACCTCCGCACCGTGCGCTTCCCGCTGGCGCTGCGTGGTTACCGGATGTCCGACGTCGACGCGCTGCTCGCCCGGCTGGCGACCGAGCGCGAGGACTCGTCTGGCGACGACCGGTCGGCTTAGGGCAGACTCGTCGGAATGTCATTCCCGGTCATCGTCTGGATCCTCACGGCCCTCGCCGCCGTGGCGGTCGTGCTGACGCGGCTCCGTCTCGGGGGTGACGAGGCCGCTGGCCGGTTCTCGATCAGCAAGCGCCTCCCGACGACCCACTTCGTCGCAGGCGTGATCGCGCTGGTGCTCTGGATCCCCGTGCTCATCGCGCCTGACGACTCGTTCCTGGGCGGTCCACTGATGGGCATCCTGGCGATCGCCTTCTGGTGGGTCACCGCCGTGTGCGGCCTGCTGATCCTGACGCGCTGGCTGCCGGCCAAGGGGCGTCACGTCCCCCAGGCCACGGGCGACGACTGGAGCGACGGACCGGGGTTGTCGCTCCTGGCCCACCTCGGCATGGTGGTGGGGGTCCTCGTCTTCACCTACGCCTACCTCACCGCCGCGGTCTGAGGACCCTGGTGGCACGCCTGCTGGCTCTGGTGGCGCTCGTCCTCATGGCCTTGGTCGCGCCCGGCGCGACGGCTGCGCCCGCCCCGACGTCGTACGACGCCCGGCCCGGCGTCGTGGAGAAGCGGATCATCGGCCGGTCGGTGCGCGGCCGTCCGATCCGGGCCTGGCGGCTGGGCGAGCCGGGCAGGCGGCGGATCGTGCTGATCTCCACGATGCACGGCAACGAGCCGCACACCCGCCGCATCCTGGAGAGCCTGCGCGACGGACGCGCCATCCGTGGCGTCGACCTGTGGGTGGTCCCCACCTACAACCCCGACGGACTCGCGCGCGGCACCCGACGCAACGCCCGCGGCGTCGACCTCAACCGCAACTTCCCCTACAAGTGGGTCGATCTCGACGGCAACTACGAGTCGGGCCGGCGCCCGGCCAGCGAGCCCGAGACGCGTGCCGTGATGGGCTTCCTCCGCGACATCGACCCGCTCCGCGTGATCAGCTTCCACCAGCCGCTCAACGGAGTGGACACCGACACCAAGGACCGCAGGTTCGCGCGTCGACTGGCTCGCGCCCTGCGACTGCCGCGGACCTCGCTCGACTGCGGCGGCCTGTGCCACGGCACCATGACGATGTGGTTCAACCACCACTTCCGGGGCGCGGCACTCACGGTCGAGTACGCCAGGCACCCGTCGCGCCGACGGATGGTCGTCGAGGCGCCGCGCCAGGTGCTGGGCGTGCTCGGCGCCCACCGCACCTCACGCGGCTGACGTACGGCCCCTCGGCTCAGCGACCGTGGAAGGTCGGCTTCTCCTTGGCGACGAAGGCGTCGACCGCGGCCAGGTGGTCCTCGGTGCCCCCGGTGAGTGCCATCTTCTCGGCCTCGAAGGCGAGCGCCTCCTCCAGCGTGCTGCTGGCCGAGTTGACCACGGCCTGCCGGATCGAGCCGAAGGAGACGGTCGGGCCCGAGGCCAGGCGCACCGCCAGTGCGCCGACGGCCTGCTCGAAGTCGCCGGCGGCCACGACCTGCGTCGCCAGACCCAGCTCGAGGGCCTCGGCGGCATCGACGGTCCGCGGGAAGTAGAGCAGCTCCATCGCCTTGGCCCGTCCGACCAGGCGGGGCAGCGTCCAGCTGGCACCGGTGTCGCACGACAGCGCGACCCCGGCGAACGAGGTGTTGTAGCCGGCGGTGTCCACCAGGATCCGGAAGTCCGCGGCGAAGGCCAGGCTCGCTCCGGCGCCGGCCGCGACGCCGTTGACCGCGGCGATGACGGGCTTGGGCATCGTGGCGAGGGCCAGCACGATCGGGTTGTAGTGCTTCTCGACGGTGTCGGACAGCGGGATGCTCGCGTCGCCGCGCAAGCCGGCGAGGTGCTCCTTGAGGTCCTGCCCGACGCAGAAGGCACGCCCGCTGCCGGTCAGCACCACGCATCGCACCTCGGCGTCCTCGGCGACCTGCTGCACGGTGGCCAGCAGGAGGTCCTTGGTGGCGACGTCGAGACCGTTCATCGCCTCGGGGCGGTTGAGCGTGATGGTGGCGACTGCGTCGGTGATCCGCAGGAGGACCGGAGGGTTCCCGGACGGGGCGTCGGCGGGGGTCGGGGAGGTCGTCATGGGGGCAGTCTGCCCGACGCTGCGGACGGTCCGACCGCCCTGTGGTGCCGATCACGCGGGCGATGGGGGATAATGGACGACGTACGACGCCTATCGAGGTGGCCAAGCTCGTCTCAGCCGCCTCGATAACGCATGTTGAAGTGCCGACAGGCTGAAAAAGGAAGAGGTGCGCCGATGGCGGCCATGAAGCCCCGCACGGGTGACGGACCCCTCGAGGTCACCAAGGAGGGACGCGGCATCGTGATGCGCGTCCCGCTCGAGGGTGGTGGGCGTCTGGTGGTCGAGCTCAATGCCGACGAGGCCACCTCGCTAGGCGACGCGCTCAAGGGCGTCGTCGGCTGATCGTGGGCATCCCAGCGCAGCTGCCCAGTCAGGTCTCACCGCCTGAGTTCGCCCTCAGTCCTGCGCTGCCGCACCAGATCGGCGGCGCCGAGGTGTGGGCGTTCCCGGTGCTTCCGGGCGAAGGTGGCACGCCGCTCCTCGGCCCCGGTGCCGACGAGGCGGCGGACGCTTTGGGCGTCGACCTGCTCGCCGCGCTCGACGCGGTGCGCGCCACCGGCAAGACCGGCGAGGTCACCACAGTGCCCGTGGCCGGCGAGGACGTGAGCCTGGTCCTCCTCGTGGGTGTCGGCGAGCAGTCGGTCACCGACTTCCGTCGCGCGGGCGCCACGCTGGCCAGAGCCACCAAGGACCGAGCCAGCGTGGTCACCTCGCTGGCGGCCATCGCACCCGAGGACGGCCTCGCCGGGCTGGTGATCGGCGCGATGCTCGGCTCCTACGCGTTCCACTGGCGCTCGACGGGTCCGCAGGAGAGCCCGGTGTCCCGCATCGTGCTGGCCGGCGTCTCCGACGAAGGCGCCGACGACGAGCTGGCCGTGGCGCTCGCCCACGGCGGCGCGGGCTGGCGCTCGCGCACCCTGGCCACGGTGCCGGCCAACCTCAAGACCCCCGCGTGGCTGGCCGACCAGGCCGTCGAGATCGGCGTCGCCGGCGGCGTCGAGGTCACCGTCTGGGACGAGAAGAAGCTGGCCAAGGAGGGCTTCGGCGGCGTCATCGCCGTCGGCGGCGGGTCCGCCAATCCGCCCCGGTTGATCCGGATGGACTACACGCCTCGCTCAGCCACCCGTCGTACGCCCACCGTCGTGCTGGTCGGCAAGGGCATCACCTTCGACACCGGCGGCCTCGACCTCAAGCCGAGCGAGAGCATGCTCACCATGAAGCGCGACATGAGCGGCGGCGCCGCGGTGATCGCGGCCATGGCCGGCCTGGCCGACGTCGGCTGCCCCGTGCGGGTGATCGGCCTCGTCCCCGCTGCCGAGAACTCCGTGAGCAGCACCGCGATGCGCCCCGGCGACGTCGTCCGTCACTACGGCGGACGCACCTCCGAGGTCAACAACACCGACGCCGAGGGCCGCCTGGTGCTGGCCGACGCGATGGCGTACGCCGTGGCCGAGCTGTCGCCCACCGTCCTGGTCGACGTCGCCACCCTGACCGGCGCGATGAAGGTCGCGCTGGGCCAGTGGACCGGCGGCTTCTTCGCCAACCACGAGGGTGTCGCCGCGCAGATCGACGCAGCCGGTGCCGCCTCCGGCGAGAAGGTCTGGCGGATGCCGCTCACCGCGGACTACGAGGAGAAGGTCAGCTCCAAGATCGCCGACGGCGACAACGCCGCCGGCGGTGCCGGGGCGATCACCGCAGCGCTCTTCCTCCAGCACTTCGCCGGCGACGTGCCGTGGGGCCACATCGACTTCGCCTCGGCCGCGGAGGCGCCGACGGAGCGCTTCGAGTGGACTGCGGGCCCCAGTGGCTTCGGCCCCCGCCTGCTGCTGACCTGGCTCGGCGCCGACGACCCGCTCGAGGGGATCGCCTGATGAAGGGCCTGACCGTCCGCTGGTCGCTCGCCGATGCCCCGGAGGGGGTCGAGGACGCCCTCGCCTCCTACGTCGCCGACACCTCGCACGCGCGCTTCACCGGCATGTCGGGGTTGCGCTTCAAGACCTGGCGCCAGGTGCCGGGCGAATGGTTCGAGGGCTGCTACGTCTTCGCGAGCAGCGAGGCGCGTGAGGAGTTCCAGCGTACGTTCACCGCCGGTGCCGCGGAGTCGCCCGGCTCCGTCATCGTGGGTTCCGCGCCCATCCTGATCGAGGCGTGCGACATCGTCGCCGTCGCCGAGGGCTGGGACGGCTTCGAGGCTGCCCCCCGCGCCTGACGCTTCACCATGGGATGTCGCCGAACAGGCACTTCCCTGCGTCAATTGACCATGGGAAGTGCCCACTGACCGACATCCCATGATGAACAGTCAGCGGCGGGGGAGAGACTCTCAGGTCTCGGGAGCCCATTCCTTCTTCGCGGCGAGCAGTCCGTCGCCCACCGGGAGCAGGACCGGCACCAGTGACTCGTGGCCGGCGATCTCGCGTCCCAGGTCGCGGATCGCCACCGTCTCCTCGTCGCGCTGGGCGGGGTCGGCCACCCGGTCGCGCAGCAGGCCGTGGTCGAAGGCCACGATCCCGCCGGGACGCAGCAGGCGCAGCGCCTCCTTGAGGTACGCGGCGTACTCGCGGGTGTCGCCGTCGCAGAAGACGAGGTCGTAGTGGCCGTCGGTCAGGCGGGGCAGCACGTCGAGGCCGGCGCCGGCGATCGTGCGGGCACGGTTGGTGGGGATGCCGGCTTCGGTGAAGGTCTCCTTCGCGAGGCGCTGGTGCTCGGCCTCGATGTCGACGGTCGTCAGCACGCCGTCGGAGCGCATCCCGCGCAGCAGCCACAGCCCCGAGACGCCGGTGCCGGTGCCGATCTCGACGACGGCCCGCGCGTCGAGGACCGAGGCCAGGAAGCGCAGGGCTGCACCGGTGTCAGGTGCGACGGGAGACACGCCGACCTCGTCGGCACGACTGCGGGCGGAGGCCAGGATCTCGTCCTCGGAGACGAACTCCTGGGCGTAGGTCCAGCTCGCGGGCTTGATCGGCGCTGTGGGGGTGGGCACGGGCGCGACTCTATCGCGCACCAGACGCCCGGCGTGGTCGGGAACACACGTGGTGGCCGGCTCGTTGGAGGGAGTAGGTGCGCTCGTCCCGCCCCGGCTCGCCGGATCTTCTTGGGTCGGGCCCATCAGGTTCACAGGCAACTCTCAGGCGGGGTGCCTAGCGTCAGGAAGGACAACATGCCGTTGCAGCTGCGCCAGACACCGAGCCAGGGGGCACCCGTGGGTGACCAGGTCGACACCACCGCTGTCCCGACGTGGGACGACGTCGTCGAGCAGCACTCCGACCGCGTCTTCCGGCTCGCCTACCGCCTGACCGGCAACCGCCCCGACGCCGAGGACCTCACGCAGGAGGTCTTCGTCCGGGTCTTCCGCTCGCTCGACTCCTACACACCCGGCACGTTCGAGGGCTGGCTGCACCGGATCACGACCAACCTCTTCCTCGACGGCGCCCGGCGCAAGCAGCGGATCCGCTTCGACCCGCTCTCCGACGAGCGGGCGGCCCGCCTCACCAGCGCGTCCCCCTCACCCGACCTCGCACTCGCCGACCGGACCTTCGACGACGACATCGAGGTCGCGCTCGCGACGCTTCCGCCCGACTTCCGGGCCGCGGTCGTCCTGTGCGACGTCGAGGGTCTGAGCTATGAGGAGATCGCCGAGATCATGGAGGCGAAGCTCGGCACCGTACGCTCCCGCATCCACCGCGGACGCAGCATGCTGCGCAAGGCGCTCGCCCACCGCGAGCCCGAGGTCGGTCGGTTGCGCTACTCCGGCCCCACGCAGACCCGGTCCCGCGGAGGGGTGACCCGATGACGCACCTCGGTTCGCGCGTCAGTGCCCTGCTGGACGGTCGCCTCGCTCCCGGTGAGGAGGAGCGGTGCTGGAGCCACGTCCACGAGTGCCACGCCTGTCGTGACCTCGTCGAGCACGAGGGCTGGGTCAAGACCCAGCTCGCCCAGCTCTCCTTCGGTCCGGCCGCGACGCCGGAGACGCTCAAGTCCTCTCTCAGGGGCGGCTGCAGCGCCCTCGCTCCCGCTCCCTTCGTGACCGCCGGACACCGCCCGCGCCGCGGGCTGGTGGCCATCGGCGGCGGTGCGGCGGGCGCCTGCGTGGTCGGCGTGCTCGCACTCGGCATTGCCGGCGGCCCCGGCACCCAGCCGGCGCCACCGGCCACCGACCTGAGCGGCCCGACGACCCCCGGCACGAACTCCCGGACGCCCCTGGCCGAGCGCCTCGTGGCGATCCGGGAGAAGATTGCTCCGTGAGCGACGAGCGCAGCACCGACGAGGGACACCCCGAGCAGGGTCACGACGAGCCGACCCAGCCGCTGGCCGGGTGGCAGCCGCTCCCCCCGGAGCGCGGGCCGGTCCAGCCCGAGGGCCAGCCCTACGGCGCCGCCGACCAGGCCCGGTCCGACGCCCCCGCGCCCGCTCCCGAGATGCTCCCCGGCCCGCCACCGGAGTCGCCGGGTCATCCCGCCAGCCCTACCCAGCCGCTGCCGCAGGGACCGGCGTACGGACCGTGGCAGCTCGGTCCCGGCCATGACCAGCCCCGTCGGACCAAGAGCTTCCCGCTCTGGGCCTGGCCTGCCGTGGCCTGCCTCGCACTCGTCGTCGGTCTCGTCGGCGGCATCGCGGGCGCGGCCCTGCAGGACGGGTTGTCGACGAGCGACGGCACCGTGCGCGACGGTCTCGACGGAGTCCGTACGCAGGCGGCGGCACCGCTCGAGGTCGACAACGGGTCGGTGTCGGCAGTGGCGCAGGCCCTGCTGCCCAGCACCGTCCAGATCCTCGCCTCCCTCGACGGCGAGTCCGGTGGCGCAACCGGCTCGGGGTTCGTGCTGGACCGCGAGGGCCACGTGGTGACCAACAACCACGTGGTCGCCTCGGCCGCCGAGGAGGACGGGTCGATCGTCGTGATCGACCACGAGGGCGCACGCCACGACGCCACCGTCGTCGGTCGCAGCTCGGTCTACGACCTGGCCGTGCTCGCGGTGGTGGGTGCCGAAGCCCTCGAACCGGCCGCCCTCGGCGCCTCGCTCGTGCTGCGCGTCGGCGACCCGGTCGTCGCCTTCGGCGCACCACTGGGCCTCAGCCAGACCGTCACGTCCGGCATCGTCAGCGCCCTCAACCGTCCGGTGACCACGTCGGGTGAGTCCGACGACGACTCGTCCTACATCAATGCGGTGCAGACCGACGCGGCCATCAACCCGGGCAACTCCGGTGGGCCGCTCGTCAACCTCGCCGGCGAGGTCGTGGGCGTGAACTCCGCGATCGCCACGACCGGCGGTTCCATCGGCGGGGAGTCGGGCAACATCGGCGTGGGCTTCGCGATCCCGATCGAGCAGGTCCGCACGACCGTCGACCAGATCCTGCGCACCGGCAAGGCGGAGTATCCCGTGATCGGCGCCCAGGTCCGCACCGGTGGCGAGCCGGACGCACGGGGCGCGACCATCACCGAGGTCATGCCGGACACCCCGGCCGAGCGGGCGGGACTGAGGAAGAACGACGTCATCGTCGCCGTCGACGACCTGCTGGTCGGTGACGGGATCGCCCTCATCGTGGCGATCCGCACCCACCTGCCCGGCGACGAGGTCGAGATGTCGGTCGTCCGCGGCGGTGAGGAGTCGACCGTGACGGTCGAGCTCGGCGGCCAGGTCGGTTAGTCGGAGCCGGCCTCGGCGTCGACGAACGGGTGCTCGTCGACGAACGTGCGGGTCTCGGCGTACATCCGCTGGATGAAGTCCTCGAGCTGCGTACGCTCGACGCGCCACTGACCGCGCCCACCGATCTTGATCGCGGGCAGGTCACCGCGCCGCACCAGCGCGTAGACCTGGGCGCTGGAGGTGTTGAGCACCTCGGAGACGTCGGCGAGTGTCAGGAATCGGGGGTCCTCGGCCATGTGCCCATCGTGCCACCGACCGTGGCATCGGTGCGCCCGACGTGCAGCAAGGCTGTGGACAATGAGGTGTGAGGTCGGCGCGGACGGGCAATGATGCCTCTGTGTCTCGGAATCCACGCCCCGCCGACGTGCCCGCTGCGACCCGGTCGACCACCCCCGGGTGGCGCGATCCGCGACTCTGGGTGGGGGTGGTGCTCGTCGCGGGGTCGGTGGTCGCGGGCGCGCGGATCATGGCGGGGGCCGATGACACCACTGCCGTCTGGGCGGCTGCTGGTGACCTGTCCACCGGCCAGACCCTGACGGGCGACGACCTGACGGCGACCCGCGTACGTTTCGCCGAGGTCGCGGACGGCGAGCGCTACCTCGCCGTCGAGGAGCAGCTGCCCGACGAGCTGACCCTCCTGCGGGCTGTCGAGGCGGGCGAGCTGCTGCCGACCAGCGCCCTGGGGTCCGAGTCGGGTGAGGAGACCGTGACGGTCTCGATCGCGGTCGCCTCCGAGCACGTCCCGACCGACCTGGCGACCGGGTCGCACGTGGACGTCTGGGTAGTAGGGGAGGACCGGCGCTCCCGCAGGGCTGCGGAGCTGGTGCTCGACGACATCGTGATCATCGACGCCCCGATCGTCTCCGACTCCTTCGCCACCTCCGGCAACCGACAGCTCGTCCTGGCGGTGCCCGCGACTGCTCAGGACGCGCTGGCCCAGGTGCTCGCCGCGAGCGGGGACAACCTGGTCCGCGTCGTCGGTCGGGGTTGATGGTCGTGATCTGCGTGGTCTTCCTGGCCGCGGGCGCGGCCTGGGAGTCGCCCGCTCTCGCCGACCTCGAGCGGCACCGTGACGTCGTCGTCCTCAAGCGGTGCGTGGACGTCGACGACCTCCTCGCGTCGGTGACCAACGGCCAGGCCGACGTCGCCGTGGTGTCCCTCGACGCGCCGGGCCTGGATGCCTCGAGCGTGGCGCACCTGCGTCGGCACGCGGTGCGCCCCGTCGCGGTGACCGAGGCTGCCGGCGACGATCTCGACGCGCGTGAGCAGGCCCAGCGGCTGGGGATCGGCGCGGTGGTCGCGGTGCGTGACCTCGGCACGCTCCGCGACGTGGTGACCACGGTCGAGGACGTCGCCGACACGTGTCAACGGTCGTCCGGTGAGGCGGCCCCGATCGCTCAGGCGCCCGCGGCCGGCGGTGCGGAGGGACGGCTCGTCGTGGTGTGGGGTCCTGCTGGTGCGCCGGGGCGCACCACGGTCGCCACCAGCCTGGCGTCCGAGGTGGCGCGACGGGGCCGGCCCGGGATCCTCGTCGACCTCGACCCCTACGGCGGAGCCGTGGCCCAGCAGCTGGGCATCCTCGACGAGGTCTCCGGACTCCTCTCGGCCTCCCGGCTGGCCGCGGCCGGCACCCTGGAGGAGCGGTTCGCGACGGTCTGCCGGGGCGTGGGCGATCACCTGGCGGTGGTCACCGGCCTGCCGCGGGCGGACCGGTGGCGCGAGGTGCGCGGCGCCCACGTGGAGCGTCTGCTGGAGACTGCCCGCTCGCGCGGTGACGTCGTGGTCGACACCGGCTTCTCGCTCGAGGAGGACGCGGGGTCCGACTTCGGAGGTCGGCCCGGCCGCAACACCCTCACGCTGGTCGCTCTCGACGCGGCCGACGAGGTGGTCGTGGTCGGGGCCGCGGACCCGGTCGGGCTGGCTCGCCTGGCCCGAGGACTGGTCGAGCTGCGCGAGCGCGGCACCGGCGTACCTGTTCGCGTCGTCGTCAATCGCATGCGCGCCTCGATCGGCTGGTCGGAGAAGGACATCGCGGGCATGGTCGAAGGGTTCAGCCGGGTGGCCGGGCTGCACTTCCTGCCCGACGACCGGTCGGTCGTGGACCGGGCCCTGGTCAGCGGTCGAGCGCTGGTGGACATCGGCGACGGCGCGCTCGTACGCAGCCTCGGCGCACTGACGGACGCGGTGTTTCCCACCTCGGTGCTGGCGCACCCGCCCGGTCGAGCAGGCCGGCGCCGGACGAGGCGCTCCTGAGGGCCAATTCGAAGATTTGGTGCGAAAACTCCTCAGATCATCAAGGTTCGCCTTACTGTGGGTTCTGATTCTAAGGAGAACCCCGTTGCTTTCCACCCGTTCGAGCGCTCTGGCGCTCCTCGCCACCGTCATGATCGCGACCCCGGCCACGGCGGGGAAGGTCGCCTCCGGGTCCACGACCGACGACGTGATCAACGGCAACGCCCGTCCCAACCGCATCATGGCGCTGGGGGGCAACGACCGGGTACGCGGCTTCGGCGGCAAGGACACGATCTACGGCGGCAACGGCGACGACACGATCCACGGCGACTCCGGCAGGGACTGGATCACCGCTCAGATCGGGAACGACTGGGTGGCCGGCGGCCTGGGGAACGACCGCATCGACGGTGGCCAGGGCGACGACGTGCTCTACGGCGGCGAGGGCAATGACCACATCACCGCCAGCGTCGGCAACGACGTCGTCTACGGCGAGGACGGCGACGACGTGCTCTTCGGCGGCCCGGGTGACGACCGCATCATCGGTGGACCGGGCAACGACATGCACATCGGCCAGGACGGCAACGACTGGATCGATGCCGGGCCGGGTGACGACGGTGCGATCCAGGGCGGCCCCGGCGACGACGTCCTCATCGACGGTGAGGGCCATGACTGGCTGATCAAGGGCGACGAGGGCGACGACACCGTCTTCCTCGGCCCCGGCGCGGACAAGGTCTTCACCGAGGAGGGCAACGACACGATCTATGTCCTGCCCGACGGGTTCGTCGACAAGATCCGCTGCGACGACGGGAAGCTGGGGGCCGGTGACAGGGACCGGGTCATCTTCGTCGGCTGGCGCGATCCGCTGGACGTGGTCGACCCCTTCGGCACCTGCGAGATCGTCACGGTGGTCCAGGAGCTGCCGGTGGGCTGGCCCTACGGACCGGTCATGCCGCAAACAAGAGGTAGAGACCTCCCGCGGTGAACCCCACCATCGCCAGCAGCAACGGGAGCTGACCGGTGAGGTGGTGGCGAGGCGGGAGCAGGCGGATCGCCCGGTCGTGCGCGGCGACCACCCCGACCACGTGCCCCAGGACCACGGCGAGGACCTTCGTCACGGCCAGGAACGTCGGGTTCTCGGACAGCCAGTAGTTGACCTGGAGGTCGGCCGTGCCGAGGAAGTCGTCGCCGCGACTGAACGGGTCGCTGAGCTGGATCAGGGTCGTCTGGCCGTACTCCACGAAGAACGTGACGTAGTGGGCCACGATGTAGCCCACGATGATCGGCACGATCGAGTGCGCGAACAGGTCGGGCAACAGCCGGCGCGGGGTCTCGCCGGTGACACCCGTCGCCATGGTCGCCACCGTGAGGATCAGGGCCACCCCCGCGCAGAAGCCCAGCAGCGCGAGGGTGTCCGGCCCGATCCGCGACACTGACATCGACTGCACCACGCCCAGCCAGGCGGTCGACTCGCGGAAGGAGTCGAACGCCGTGCTGCCGAAGAGGATGCCGACGACGGCCACCAGGCCCGGGCGCGGTTTGACGCTGTCGAGGTTGGCGAGCGGGCTGCGGACGACGAGGGCGCCGTCGCGGTGGCCCCAGAACGACAGCTTGGCGACGAGCGAGGAGTAGACCTCGAAGGGGTCGGCGCGCTCGAGGAACGTGCTGCCCCAGATCGCCGAGCCGACGAACATGACCGCGAGGTACGCCGCGCACCACAGCCGCGCCGGCCCCAGGTCGGTCGAGTGCGGGTAGACCAGCTCGAGCCAGACGAAGGCCAGCAGGCCCGCCGCTGCCGGCCAGTAGCCCCAGCGCGCGGGGTAGGCGTACATGCCCTGTCCGTCGGGGATCCCGGAGACCCTCGCGAACAGCATGCTGATCGTGCGCGCCGGACTGACCGCCTTGAAGAACGGACCGAACAGCAGCGACGCCGGCACCAGGCCCACCCACAGGTAGACGTAGAACGTGCCGAGGAACGGGTTGATCAGCGAGTCCTTGCCGAACACCGCTGCCGCACCGACGTAGAGGAACACCGCCATGCCCAGCACGCGCAGGGTGAGGGCGAACGCAGCGGAGGAGGTCAGCCGGTCGAGCCAGGCTGGTGCCGGCCGACCACTGGTCGCCGCGTCGTAGCGCGGCTGGCGCCACGCGACGGCGAGCACGGTGAAGGACACGACCAGCGCGGCGACCGCACCGGCGATCGCCAGCTCGGGCGGGATCGGCAGGTCCTTCGCGCCGCCCAGGCCGTGGGCCTGGATCGAGCCACCCATGCTCAGCGGACTTCGAGCTGGAGCACGATCACGTCGGGGTCGTGGCTCTCGACCTCCACGACACCGGGCCGGTCGATCACGATCTCGTGCTCGCTGGTGCCGGCCTCGTAGGAGATCTCCTGCTCGGGCACGCTGTGGACGTGGAGCTCGCCGGCCTCGTCGGAGGTGATGGTGAGCGCGATGGGCTGGTCGATCCCAGCGTCCACCCGCTCCCCGTTGGGCGTGAACACATCGCCCTCGCGGGTCACCGCGATCGCGAGGGAGTCATCCTCGGGCGTGCTCGCGCTGGGTGTGGCGGCCGGGCTGGAGTCCGAGGTGGACGGGGACTCCGGGGTGGACGACTGCTCTGTGTCGTCGCTGCAGGCGGTCAGGCCCGCCAGTGCGAGCGCGAGAGGGGCGGCGAGATGGGCGGCGAGATGGGCCAGGCGCGCGCGGCCGCGACGAGACACAGGTCAGACTCCTTTTTGTGAGGTGTGGTCACATGTGACGCGTGACCACCGGCTCTGCCAGAATCCCATGCGGAACAAGCCATCGTCGAAAGGGCACCGGATGAGTGAGCGGCTCCGGCCGCGGGACCTGGCCCTGCTGGCCACCGAGTCCCCCACGACGCCCATGCACAACGCGACCGTCGAGATCTTCGAGCCGGGTGACTCCGGCTTCGACTACGACCGTCTGGTCGCGCTGATCGCCGACCGGATCGCTTTCGTGCCGCGTTACCGCCAGCGCCTCCAGGCGGTGCCCGGCCGCCTGGCCAACCCGGCCTGGGTCGACGACGAGAACTTCGACCTCGGCTACCACGTACGACGCTCGGCACTGCCCCGGCCCGGCACCATGGACCAGCTGCGCGAGCTCGTGGCCCGCATCGCCTCGCGCCCGCTCGACCGCAGTCGACCGCTGTGGGAGTGCTACTTCGTCGAGGGCCTGGCCGAAGGCCGCGTCGCCCTGCTGACCAAGAGCCACCAGATCCTCGTCGACGGCCGCGAGACCGTCGACATCGGACAGGTCCTGCTCGACACGTCCCCGGACCAGTCGAGCCTGGGCCAGGACGACTGGCGTCCGTCGCGCACCGCGGGCCCGATCGCGATCGCACTCAGCGCGGTGACCGACTCCCTCGAGCAGCCGAGCACGGTGATCAGGACGGCGCGGGCCAACGCCGAGTCGGTGGCCCGCCTGGCCACGGCATCCCGCGCGCGGGTGGGCGAGGTCGCCAACGCCCTGGCCGGCCGTGGGCCGATCCACTCGACCCCGGTGCACCGCCGCGTCTCCCAGCAGCGCCGGTTCGTGGCCGTGCGCACCGAGCTGGCCGACTACCGGCGCATCCGCCAGGTGCACGGGGGGACGGTCAACGACGTCATCCTCGCCACCTTGGCCGGAGCCCTGCGCGGCTGGCTGATGACGCGTGCGGAGTCGATGGGCGGGCTCCGCACCATCAAGGCGATCGTGCCGATGTCGGTGATCGACGACGAGCTCGAGGCCACCTCCCTCGGCACCCAGATCACCGGCCACATGGTGCACCTGCCGATCGGCGAACCCAGCCCGGTCGTGCGCCTGCACCAGGTGAGCTATGACCTCAAGGCGCACGGTGCCAACAGCCGCGCCGTGTCGGCGCGGCGCCTCTCGGGCATCGCCGGCTTCGCGCCCACCACGTTCCACGCGCTGGGGTCGCGACTCGCAGCGACCGAGCTGCGTCGCGGCTTCCACATCTCGATCACCAACGTGCCGGGTCCCCAGTTCCCGCTGTACGCCGGCGGCGCCCGGATGCTGGAGTCCTACCCCGTCCACCCGCTGCTGCCCGACCACCCCCTCGCCTTCGGGGTGACGTCCTACGACGGGGGCGTCTTCTACGGCATCACGACCGATCGCGACGCCGTACCGGACGCCGACATCCTCGCCCAGTGCCTCCTCGAGTCGCTCGAGGAGCTCAAGGACTCGGCCTCCGAGAGCAGGCCCCGCGCACCGCGCGGGCGCAAGCAGTCGACCAAGCAGTCGACCAAGCAGTCGGTCAAGAAGGCAGCCAGGAAGCCGTGAGGGTCTACCTGCCGCTCACGGTGGCGACCCTCGCCGAGGCGTACGACGCGGGGGAGGTCTCGGAGCACACCGAGAAGTTCACCGCCGAGGACGACTCGGAGGAGGCGGAGTACGTCGCCCTCATGACGGCCGCGGATGCCTCCGCGGAGCTGCTCGACCAACCCGGCCGACGTGTCGTGCTCGCCGCCGAGGTCGGCGGACCCGTCGGTGCGGTGCCCCGGAAGAACTGGGCCGCGGTCCTCGTCGACACCCGCGAGGGCGCCGACCCCGACGACGACCTCGCGTGGTTCGCCACCCAGGAGATCGGCGACCTCCTCGCCTCCCTTTGAGGCCCGCGACACTCTCTGACACGATCAGGCGCATGGACGCGATCACCTTTCCCCCGGCCCCCACCAACGAGCCGAACCTGACCTACGCCCCCGGCACCCCCGAGCGCGAGACGCTGATGGTCGAGCTGGCGTCGCTCGAGCGCAAGCAGCACTCCTTCAAGGCGGTCATCGGCGGGAAGCGGCGCACCGGCGGGGGAGCGGAGATCAAGGTCGTCCAGCCCCACGACCACCAGCACGTGCTCGGCACCCTGAAGAACTCCTCCAGCAAGGACGCGGAGGCAGCGATCAAGGCCGCGGCGGCCGCCGCACCGGGCTGGCGGGCGATGCCGTTCGACGAGAAGTGCGCGATCCTCCTCAAGGCCGCCGACCTGCTGGCCGGCCCGTGGCGCCAGCGGATCAACGCCGCGACGATGCTCGGGCAGTCCAAGACGGCCTACCAGGCCGAGATCGACGCGGCGTGTGAGCTGATCGACTTCTGGCGCTTCAACGTCCACTACGCCAAGCAGATCCTCACCGACCAGCCGATCGCCAACAGCCCCGGCATCTGGAACCGCACCGACCACCGCCCGCTCGAGGGCTTCGTCTACGCGATCACGCCGTTCAACTTCACCGCGATCGCCGGCAACCTGCCGACCGCGCCGGCGCTGATGGGCAACACCGTCCTGTGGAAGCCCTCGCCGACCCAGCAGCTCGCCGCGTCGCTGACGATGGAGCTGCTCGAGGAGGCCGGCATGCCGCCCGGCGTCATCAACATGCTGCCCGGCGACGGCCTCGACGTCTCCAAGGTCGCGCTCACCCACCGCGACCTGGCCGGCATCCACTTCACCGGCTCCACGCCGACCTTCCAGCACCTGTGGCAGACCATCGGCACCAACATCTCGGGCTACCGCTCCTACCCGCGCATCGTCGGCGAGACCGGTGGCAAGGACTTCATCGTCGCGCACCCCTCCGCCGACCCCGACGTCGTACGCGTCGCGATGATGCGCGGAGCCTTCGAGTTCCAGGGCCAGAAGTGCAGCGCCGCGTCGCGCGCCTACGTCGCGCGCTCGGTGTGGGACAAGATCAAGGACCAGCTGATCGCCGACACCGAGGGCCTCTCGATGGGCGACGTCACCGACCTCTCCCACTTCATGGGCGCGGTGATCGACGACCGGGCCTTCGCCAAGCACAAGGCAGCGATCGCGCGGGCCAAGCGCAACAAGCACCTCACCGTGCTGGCCGGTGGCCAGGTCGACGACTCGGTCGGCTACTTCGTCCGTCCCACCATCGTGGAGTCGACCGACCCGACCGACCAGATGTTCTCCGAGGAGTACTTCGGCCCGATCCTCGCGGTCTACGTCTACGACGACGACCGCTTCGAGTCGGTCGTGCAGCAGATGGAGTCGTTCGCGCCGTACGCCCTGACCGGCGCGATCATCTCCCAGGACCGCGCCGCCATCGCCTGGGCCCGCAGGGAGCTGCGCTTCGCGGCCGGCAACTTCTACATCAACGACAAGCCGACCGGTGCTGTCGTTGGCCAGCAGCCGTTCGGCGGGGCGAGGGCCTCGGGCACCAACGACAAGGCCGGCTCGGCGATCAACCTGCTGCGCTGGACCTCGCCGCGATCGATCAAGGAGACCTTCGTCCCGCCGAAGGACCACCGTTACCCGCACATGGACTGACCCGGATGGCCCTGCTCCTGCTGACGCTGTGGCACATGGGTTCCCTGCACCCCTTCGAGCAGGCGCTGACGGTCACGCTGGCCTTCGGTCCGTTCGTGCTGCTCGGGGTCGTGCTGTGGCGACGGCGACGCGAGGACACCGACCACGGCTGAGTCAGCGCGCGAGCCACTCCACGCCGACCTCGTGCTCGCGGTCGAGCGCATCGCGGAAGAGCCCGGCGACGAGGGACTCGATCTTCCTGCCGACCAGCGGGATCCGAACGCTCAGGTCGAGGTCGATCAGCTCCGTCGTCGTGCCGGCCGACTCGGTGAGCGTGAGCGAACCGACCGCCTCGCCGGGCTTCCCCGGGATGGAGAGCGTCATGTCGGCGGTGGAGGGCGAGGTCCAGGTCTCCTTCTGCACGATGACGATCTCGTCGCCGACCAGCGTGCGCACGAAGGACGGCAGGTCGTCGGCGGACCGGACCTGCTCGATGGTCACCTCGTCGCCGTCGATCTCGACCGACCCCCGCGCCACGTGCTGCCGCTGGAGGACCGCCTCGCGGAACGCACGGTCGTCGAGCATCGCGGTCACTGCCGCCGCCGGGGCGTCGTAGGTGAGCTGCTTGGTGAGCTTCGTGCTCATCGGTGACCACCGTCATTTCCGTGTCGTCGTCAGGGACTGGATCTGGCGCCCATCATGGCCGAACACGACACCGGCGCGCGGGTAGGGGGTTGTGTTGTGACCGTCACACAAGTGGTCCTATGGTCGGGTCGTGGCCACGCCCGAGGAGACCAAGGACCAGAAGCTCGACGAGGCGACCCAGGTCGCGGAGCGCGGCACCGGCTCGGGGGGTGAGTGGGGCGAGCTGCTCCGCGCCTACTACCGCCACGTCGCTCCCGAGGAGGTCGCCGAGCGTTCGGCCGACGACATCTACGGCGCGCTCGCATCCCATCGTGAGCTGGCCGGGTCACGCCCGCAGGGCACGGCCGCCGTCCGCGTGGTCATGCCCACCAGCGCCGACTCCGGATGGTCGGCCTCCGGTCGTTCCGTGGTCGAGGTGGTCACCGACGACATGCCCTTCCTCGTCGACTCGGTGACCATGGAGCTCAACCGACTGGGCCACAACGTGCACGGCGTCATCCACCCGCAGTTCTCCGTCGAGCGCGACATCACCGGTGCCCTGCGCGAGGTGGCCCTCCTCGACGAGGAGGGCCGGCCCTCCAGCGCGGCGGCGGGTGCCGAGTCGTGGATGCACGTCGAGATCGACCGCACCGACGAGGCGGAGGCGGCCGAGATCGAGGAAGGCGTGCAGCGCGTGCTGCGCGACGTCCGCGAGTCGGTGGAGGACTGGGAGAAGATGCACGCCCAGGTGCGGGCGATCATCTCCGAGCTCGAGGACAGCCCACCGCCGCTCCCCGAGGCCGAGCTGGCCCAGGGGCGGGAGTTCCTCGCCTGGCTCGCCGACGACCACTTCACCTTCCTCGGCTACCGGGAGTACGAGCTGGAAGCAGACGAGGACTCCCCGGAGGACTGCGGCCTGCGTGCCGTCCACGGCTCGGGCCTCGGCATCCTGCGCCACGACCAGGACCTGTCGACCTCCTTCGCCAAGCTGCCCCCGCTGGTGAAGGCCAAGGCCAGGGAGAAGACGCTGCTCGTGCTGGCGAAGGCCAACTCGCGCGCCACCGTGCACCGTCCGGCGTACCTCGACTACGTCGGCATCAAGACGTTCGGGCCCGACGGCGAGGTGGTCGGCGAACGCCGCTTCCTCGGGCTGTTCTCCAGCGCCGCCTACACCGAGTCGGTCAACCGGGTGCCCGTGCTGCGCGAGAAGGCCGCCGAGGTCATGCGGCGGGCCGGCTTCGACCCACGCAGCCACGCCGGCAAGGCGCTGATGGACACCCTGGAGAACTACCCCCGCGACGAGCTCTTCCACACCTCGCCCGCCGAGCTCGCGCCGGTCGCCCAGGACGTGATGTTCGCCCGCGAGCGCCGCCAGCTGCGTGCCTTCGTGCGTCGTGACACCTACGGCCGCTACGTCTCCGTGCTGGTCTACCTGCCGCGCGACCGATACAGCACGTCGGTGCGCGAGCGCTTCGCCGACCTCCTGCGCCAGCAGCTCGGCGGCGAGCACGTCGAGTTCACCGCGCGCGTCAACGAGTCGACGACCGCTCGGGTCCATTTCGTGGTGCACCCGCCCAAGGGCGGCCACATCCCCGACGTCGACGTCGCTGACCTCGAGCGCCGCCTGACCGAGGCCTCCCGCTCGTGGCGCGACGACTTCACCACTGCCGTGGTCAACGAGCACGGCGAGGAGCAGGGCTCGCAGCTCGCCCGGTCGTGGGCCGATGCCTTCCCCGAGGCCTACAAGGAGGACTTCGCTGCAGGCCGTGCCTCCGCCGACGTGGGTCGGATCGAGGCGATCGAGGGCGAGGACGGGATCGACCTGGCCATGTTCGACCAGGACGCCGAGGGCGGACGCTTCCGCCGCGGTGAGTCACGGCTCAAGATCTTCCGGGTCGGCGAGCCGCTCTCGCTGAGCACCGTGCTGCCGATGCTCACCTCGATGGGGGTCGAGGTCGTCGACGAGCGCCCCTACGCCTTGGAAGGGCTCGGCCGGCCCACGTTCATCTACGAGTTCGGCCTGCGCCACGGCCGCCAGCTCTCGGCCCACGAGCGCACCCTGTTCGCGGAGGCCCTCCGGGCCGTGTGGGACGGCTTCAACGAGATCGACGGCTTCAACAAGCTCGTCCTGGCCGCCGGGCTGACCTGGCGGCAGGCGACGGTGCTCCGTGCCTACGCCAAGTACCTCAAGCAGGGCAACTCGCCCTTCGCCCTCGACTACATCGAGGACGCGCTGAGCAGCAACGTGGACATCTCCCGGCTCCTGGTCGAGCTCTTCGAGGCGCGTTTCGACCCGGGTCGCACCAATGGCGGACGCGCGCCGCTGGCCGCCGACGCCGAGGCGCGGGTGGCCAAGGTGGAGGCCATCGGCGAGCGGCTCACCCGGGCCCTCGACGACGTCGTCAGCCTCGACCACGACCGCATCCTGCGCTCCTACCTGACGCTGATCGGTGCCACCCTGCGCACCAACTTCTTCCAGCGGACCGCGGATGGCACCCCCCACCAGTACATGTCCTTCAAGCTCGAGCCGTCGGCGATCCCCGACCTGCCCGAGCCGCGCCCGCGCTTCGAGATCTTCGTCTACAGCCCGCGCGTCGAGGGCTCGCACCTGCGCTTCGGCGCGGTCGCCCGTGGAGGCCTGCGCTGGTCCGACCGCCGCGACGACTTCCGCACCGAGGTCCTCGGCCTCGTCAAGGCGCAGATGGTGAAGAACACCGTCATCGTGCCGGTCGGCGCGAAGGGCGCGTTCTTCTGCAAGCAGCTGCCGGACTCGTCCGACCGCGACGCGTGGCTGGCCGAGGGCGTCGCCTGCTACAAGACCTTCATCTCGGGCCTGCTCGACATCACCGACAACCTCAGCGACGGCGAGACCGTGCCGGCGCGCGACGTCGTACGCCACGACGGCGACGACACCTACCTCGTGGTGGCCGCCGACAAGGGCACCGCGACCTTCTCCGACATCGCCAACGGCGTGGCCAAGGACTACGGCTTCTGGCTCGGCGACGCCTTCGCGTCCGGGGGCTCGGTGGGCTACGACCACAAGGCGATGGGCATCACCGCCCGGGGCGCCTGGGTCTCGGTGCAGCGCCACTTCCGCGAGATGGGCGTGGACTGCCAGTCCGAGGACTTCACCTGCGTCGGCGTCGGCGACATGTCCGGCGACGTCTTCGGCAACGGGATGCTGTGCTCCGAGCACACCCGCCTCGTGGCTGCCTTCGACCACCGCGACATCTTCATCGACCCCGAGCCGGACGCGGCGACGTCGTACGCCGAGCGGTCGCGGTTGTTCGAGCTGCCGCGCTCGAGCTGGAAGGACTACGACACCTCGCTCATCTCCGAGGGTGGAGGCGTGTGGCCGCGCTCGGCGAAGTCGATCCCCGTGTCCTCGCAGGTGCGCACCGCGCTGGGCCTGGCTGACGACGTCAAGGCGCTGACCCCGGCGGAGCTGATGAAGGCGATCCTGCTCGCGCCGGTCGACCTGCTCTGGAACGGCGGCATCGGCACCTACGTGAAGTCGTCGGAGGAGACCAACGCCGACGCCGGGGACAAGGCCAACGACTCGATCCGGGTCGACGGCGGGGACCTGCGGGTCCGCTGCGTGGGCGAGGGCGGCAACCTGGGCTGCACCCAGCTCGGTCGCGTGGAGTACGCGCGGTCGGGAGCCGATGGCGCCGGCGGGCGGATCAACACCGACTTCATCGACAACTCCGCCGGGGTGGACACCTCCGACCACGAGGTCAACATCAAGATCCTGCTCGACAAGGTCGTGCGGTCCGGTGCCATGGACGAGCCGTCGCGCAACGAGCTGCTCGCGGAGATGACCGACGAGGTCGGCACCCTCGTGCTGCGGGACAACTACGAGCAGAACCTCGCGCTGGCCAACGCCGAGTCGCACGCGCGGTCGCTGCTCCACGTGCACGAGGACTGGATGCGGGCGCTCGAGCGTCGTGGTGTGCTCAACCGCGACCTCGAGGGGCTGCCCACCACGCGTCAGGTGCGTCGCCGGCTGGACCGCAAGGAGGCACTGTCGGCGCCGGAGCTCTCGGTGCTCATGGCGTGGACCAAGATCGTGCTCGCCGACGAGCTGATCGACTCCGACCTGCCCGACGACCCCTACCTGCGCGAGGACCTGCTGGCCTACTTCCCGTCGCGGATGAAGCCCGACTTCGAGGACGCGATGGAGGAGCACCCGCTGCGACGGGAGATCATCGTGACCCAGGTGGTCAACGACCTCGTCAACGGCGCCGGCATGACCTTCTGGCCACGGCTGGCGGGGGAGACCGGGGCCAGCGCGGCCGAGCTGACCCGCGCCAACTTCGTGGCCCGCGAGATCTTCGGCTCGCTGCAGCTGCGCGAGGAGATCGCGGCCCTGGACAACCAGGTGCCCGCCGAGCGGCAGACCCGGATGCGCATCGAGATGCGCACCCTCGTCGAGCGTGCCTCGCGCTGGCTGGTGACCAACCGCCGGCCGCCGCTGGACTCGCAGGGGACGGTGGACTTCTTCCGTGCCCGGGTGCAGGCGGTCATGGCCGAGCTGCCGGACATCGTCAGCGGCCGTGAGCTCGACGACTTCGCCGGGCGGGCCAAGCGCCTGACCGGCCACGAGGTGCCCGAGGAGCTGGCCACGCGGGTCGCCGTGCTGGCCACCGCCTACGCCCTGCTCGGCATCGTGGAGACCGCCGACCGTCTCGACCTCGACCCGGTCGAGGTCGCTCGCGTCCACTTCGCGCTGGGTGAACGCCTCGGTCTCCCGGCCCTCGTCAACCGGATCTTCGCGCTCCCGCGTGACGACCGGTGGCAGACGATGGCGCGTGCCGCCGTGCGGGACGACCTCTACGGCGTGCACCAGCAGCTGACCGCCCGGGTGCTCGAGAGCACCAGTGCGTCGGACTCCGCAGCGGCGCGGGTCGCCGACTGGGAGGACGCCGACGAGGCGCTGGTGGAGCGTTCGGCCGCCACCCTGGAGGAGATCTGCCGCGAGGAGACGGCCGAGCTCGCCCGCCTCTCCGTCGGCCTTCGCGTGGTGCGTGGACTGCTGTCCTGAGGTGACCGGGACGATGCCCCCGGCGTGCGAGGATCCGGCATGGCCCAGACGCTGACCCTTCCCGACGGTCGAGACCTCGAGTTCCTGACCGGCGGAGCCGACGACGGGTTCCCGTTCGTCTACCACTCCGGGACTCCGACCGCCGCAGTCCGCTACCAACCGATGTGGGACGCGGCCGAGCGCGCGGGCCTGCGGCTGGTGACGTACTCGCGTCCCGGCTACGGCGCGTCCACTCCGCGACCCGTCCCCGAGGGGTGGCCGGTCCCGGTCACCGCTGACGCCGAGGACACCGCGCGGCTGCTCGACCACCTCGGGGTGGGGGAGTTCGTCACGATGGGCTGGTCGGGCGGCGGTCCGCGTGCCCTCGCCTGCGCGGCGACGATGCCCGACCGGTGCCGGGCAGCCGCCAGCCTGGCCGGCGTGGCGCCGTTCGAAGCGGCCGGCCTGGACTGGTCCGCCGGCATGGGGCCGGAGAACGTCCGTGACTTCGTGGCGGCGGCAGCCGGGCGTGAGGCCTACCGCCCGATCGCCGCGGAGCAGGCCGAGGAGCTGGCCGCAGTCACTGGTGACGACATCGTCGCGTCCTTCGGTGGCCTGGTCGACGAGGTGGACGCCGCCGCCCTGACCGGGGAGTTCGCCGACTACGTGGCCGCCGCGTTCCGCCACGCCGTCGCCCAGGGGTCGGACGGGATGCTCGAGGACACCTTGCAGATCGTCCGCCCCTGGGGGTTCGACGTCGCAGATCTCACGGTGCCGGTCTCGGTGTGGCAGGGCGCCCACGACAAGATGGTGCCGTTCGGCCACGGGCAGTGGCTGGCACAGGCGATCCCGGGCGCCAGGGGGCACCTCTACGACGACGAGGGCCACCTCTCACTGGTGGCGAAGCTCGACGACGTCCTCGCCGACCTGCGCGACCTCGCCGGTCTCTAGCTGGCCTTCTTGGCGGCTGCCTTCTTCGACGCGGTCTTCTTGGCGGCGGTCTTCTTGGCCGCTGCCTTCTTCGCGGGTGCCTTCTTCTTCGCGGGTGCCTTCTTGGCCGCGGGCTTCTCGTCCTCGGTGTCCTCGCCGCGGGCTGTCTTCGCCGCGGCCACCGACTTCTGCAGCGCGGCCAGCAGGTCGACGACCTCGCCAGAGGTCTTGGTGGAGGTCTCGGTGCGCTTGATCTCGCCGCCCTCGATCTTCGACTTCACCAGCGCCTCGACGGCGCCCGCGTAGTCGTCCTCGAACTCGCTGGCGTCGAAGTCGCCGGCGAGGGTCTCCACGAGCATGTGCGCCATCTTCACCTCGGCGTCCTTGACGTCGCCGGCCTCGACGGAGAAGTCGGGCGTGCGGATCTCGTCGGGCCACATCATGGTCTGGAGCACGATCACGTCGTCCTTGACGCGGAGCACGGCGATCGTGGTGCGCTGGCGCAGCGCGACGGTCACGACGGCCATCCGGTCGGCGTCGAGCAGCGCCTGACGCAGCAGGGCGTACGGCTTGGCGCCGGCCCCCTCGGGCTCGAGGTAGTAGGACTTCTCGAAGAGCAACGGGTCGATCTGGTCGCGGGGCACGAACTTCTCGACCGCGATCTCGCGCGACGACGTCGACGGCAGCTCGGCCATGTCGTCGTCGGTGAGGATCACCATCTCGCCGTCCTCGGTCTCATATCCCTTGGCGATGTCGGCGTAGGCCACCTCCTCGCCGTCGAGGGAGCAGACGCGCTGGTACTTGATCCGGCCGCCGTCCTTGGCGTGCACCTGACGGAAGGACACGTCGTGGCTCTCGGTGGCGGCGTAGAGCTTGACCGGGACCGACACCAGGCCGAAGGACACCGCACCTTTCCAGATGGCTCGCATGGGGTAAGCATGTCCCATGCGTCCCATGCTCGCCACCAAGGGCGACGTCGTCCCGACCGGCGACGAGTGGTCCCACGAGGTGAAGTGGGACGGCGTACGCATGCTCGCCGAGGTGGTCGACGGCGCCGACGCGGCTCGGCTGACCACGCGCAACGGCAACGACGCCACCATCGCCTGGCCCGACGTCCACGCCGCCCCGATGGGCGGGCGTGACCTGCTCGTCGACGGTGAGATCATCGGCATCAACGCCGCCGGCGTGCCGGACTTCGCGGTCATCCAGGAGCGGATGCACGTCCGGTCGGCGACGACCGCCGCGCGGCTGGCCAAGGCCGTTCCGGCCACCTACATGGTCTTCGACGTGATGCGGCTCGACGGTCGCGACCTCACCGGGCTGCCACTGGCCGAGCGGCGGGAGATCCTCACGGGTCTCGACCTCGGTGGCTGGCAGGTGCCACCGACGTACGACGACGGGGTGATGCTGCGGGAGGCCACCTTGGCCCAGGGACTGGAGGGCATCGTCTCCAAGCGCCTCAGCAGCCGCTACGAGCCCGGGGTGCGCAGCCGGCACTGGCTGAAGTTCGCCCACCGGCACCGGTTCTCGTTCGTGGTCGGGGGCTGGCGGCCGCAGGAGGGCACCAGGGACAGGCTCGCCTCCCTGCTGGTGGGGGAGCCCACCGCCGACGGGCTGCTCTACCGGGGGCGGGTCGGCAGCGGGATCGGCGGCGCGGCCAGCCGGCTGCTCGCCGCGCAGCTCGCGGACCGGGTGGTGGCCGGCAGCCCGTTCGCCGACGACGTGCCGGCCATCGACGCCTCGGGCACGCACTGGGTCGAGCCGTTCCTGGTGGTCGACGTCGACTCGCTGAACAAGATGCCGATCCAGCGCCTGCGGCAGCCGTCGTACCGCGGCATCCGCACCGACATCGACGCCGCCGACCTCGTGGAGGGCCCGTGACCGAGCTGCAGGTGGACGTCGAGGGCCGCACCCTGACGATCAGCAACCTCGACAAGGTGCTCTACCCGCGCACCGGCACGACCAAGGGCGAGGTGCTCAACTACTACGCCCAGGTCGCGCCGGTGCTGCTCCCGCACCTGGCCGACCGGGCGGTGACGCGGATCCGCTGGCCGCACGGCGTGACGGGCGCGAGCTTCTTCGAGAAGAACGCGCCGGCCGGCACGCCGTCGTGGGTCCGGACCGCGGAGGTGCCGACCACCGGCAGCCGGGCCGCCTCGGGCAGCGGCACCCTGCGCTTCCCGATCTGCGACGACCTCGCGACCCTGACCTGGCTGGCCAACCTCGCGGCCCTCGAGCTGCACGTGCACCAGTGGAAGGTGGACGCGGAGGGGACCCCGCTCCCTCCCGACCGGCTCGTCATCGACCTCGACCCCGGTGAGCCGGCCGGCCTGCACGAGTGCGCCCGGGTCGCGCTGCTGGTGCGCGACGCGCTCGCCGAGCGCGACCTGACCTGCACGCCCGTCACCAGTGGCAGCAAGGGGCTGCACCTCTACGCCGCGCTGCCGACCACCGGGCGAGAGCGCCTCGACAGCGACGGCACCACCGCGCTCGCCCGGGAGGTCGCCGAGGGCCTGCAGGCCGAGCACGGCACGCTCGTGACGGCGACGATGACCAAGGCGAAGCGCCCCGGCAAGGTGTTCCTCGACTGGTCACAGAACTCCGGCTCCAAGACCACCATCTCGCCCTACTCCCTGCGCGGTCGCGAGCGACCGACGGTCGCGACCCCGCTCACCTGGGACGAGGTCGAGGCCGGCGCCGAGGACGAGCTCGCGTTGGAGCAGTTCTCGATGGATCAGGTGCTCGAGCGCGTGACCGAGCTGGGAGACGTCTTTGACGCCTAGGTGATGTCTGTTACCCGCATCGGGCCGTTGTGTGGGCCCGTTGTGGATCTACGCACCGCAATCTTGACCCATGTCCCGCTTCCTTCTGATCCCCGTCGCCGTCCTCCTCAGCACGGGTGCGGTGCTGCTCGGACCCGGTGAGCACGGCTCGACCTCCCCGGCCGTCGACCAGGGTCAGCAGCGCACGGTCCAGATGGACATCGCCCAGAACCGGTAACTGATCCCGCTGCGACCCCTATGCTCGGGCGCATGAGTGTCGACGTGCTGGTCGTGGAGGACGAGGAGGACATTGCCGTCCCGTTGATCCACACCCTCGAGCGCGAGGGGTACGTCGTCGTTCGCTCCGCTACCGGCGCCGAAGCCATCGAGCGGGTCAGCGCGAAGCCGCCCGCCGCGGTCATCCTCGACCTGGGCCTGCCCGACATGGACGGGATCGACGTCTGTCGCGCGATGCGCGCCGGGGGCTACGAGGGCGGCATCATCATCGTGACCGCACGTGCCGGCGAGCTCGACCGCGTCGTCGGCCTCGACGTGGGAGCCGACGACTACCTCACCAAGCCGTTCGGGCTGGCCGAGCTCCAGGCGCGCGTACGAGCCCTGCTCCGTCGCAGCACCGCCCGGACCGTCGTCGAGACGACGACCGTCACCACCGCCTCGGGCCTGAAGATCGACGCCAGGTCACGACGGGTCCAGCGCGACGGGGTCGAGATCGCGTTGACGGCCAAGGAGTTCGACGTGCTGGCCGTGCTCGCCTCCCACATCGACAACGTGGTGCCGCGCGACGTCCTGATGACGCAGGTGTGGGACGAGAACTGGTTCGGCTCCACGAAGACCCTCGACGTGACGATCGGGCGGCTGCGCAGCAAGCTCGAGGGCGCCGGGGTCGTGGAGCGGGTCGTGGCGATCCGCGGCGTCGGCTTCCGGCTCGAGACCGGCAGCTGAGCCTGACCGAATCGGGGACGTACCCACCTTGGGGGAAGTAGACGCCGTCTACTCGTCCTTGACGAAGGGCGGAGGACTCTCACCTCCAGGTCGTCCGAGCGGACGGCCGCGAGGGGAGTGGGACCATGCGTGCTGCACTCAGGGGACGTCCGTCGAGAACACGTCGGGGTCACACCCGACTGATGGCGACGCTGTGCGCGACCGTCTGCCTGGTCGCGGCCGCATCGGTTGCGGGAGTGCCGGCCGCGTCCGCGGCCCTTGCCGCCCCTGTCGCCTACGACGGCTTCGCGACGACCTCCCCGGGTGAGCCGGTGAGCATCCTCCTCGCCGGAGAGGACGAAGACCTGGACGCACTCACCTTCGCCATCGTCTCTGCCCCGACGACCGGGACGCTCGGCCCCATCGGGACACCTCAGTGCGACACCGGGTACTGCACCGCGGAGGTCGTCTACACGCCGCCTGCCGGTCCCGGTTTCGACGACAGCTTCACGTTCACCGTGAATGACGGGAGCCTCACCTCGGCGCCGGCCACGGTCGACATCGCCGTCGAGGTGTCCCTGCCCCCGCCCACCAGCATCACGTCGTCGGGGCCGTTGACCAAGATCACCGCCACCGCTGACCTCAACTGTGCGGTCAACCACGTGGCCGACACGCGGGGGGAGTGGTTCGGCGAGACCGCCTGCGGCACCCTCGTCGCGATCGGAAGCTCCCTGTACGGCCCCGCGAGCATTCCAGCTGGCAGTGGCGCCACCAGTGCATCCGGCTACCAGCCCTTTACCCCGGTGAGCCAGACGGGTCCGACCGGTTCGGGCACCCAGGCGTCGCCGTACGTCATCACGACCGTGGTTGACCTGGGCGTGAGCGGGGTGCGGCTGACCCAGACCGACAGCTACGTCGTGGGCCAGGAGAGCTACCGCACCGACGTCGCGCTGGCCAGCAGGGACGGCGCTCCCCACAGCACCATCGTCTACCGCGCAGGCGACTGCTACCTCCAGAACAGCGACGTCGGACTCGGGCAGGTGTTCTCGGGCAATGCGCCCAGTTGCAAGGCTCAGCCCACGTCCACGGATCCCAACCGGATCGAGGGATTCTTCCCGCTGACCGGGGGAAGCCACTACCTGGAGGCCGAGTACTACGACGTCTGGTCCGCCGTCGGTGCCAAGACGCAGCTCCCGGACACGTGCCGCTGCGCCGAGATCATCGACAACGGCATCGCCCTGAGCTGGGCTGCCGCGGTCGCCGCAACCGGGACGACGAGCATCTCGAGCCTCACCATCTTCTCTCCGCTCGGCGCGGCGCCCGTGAGCCTGTCGAAGACCGCCGACGACCCCGAGGTCGAGGCGGGCTCGGCGGACGGGTACACCGTGACCATCAGCAATCCGGGAGCAGTGCCGCAGACCCTGACGAGCATCACCGACACGCTGCCGGTCGGCTTCACCTACGTCGCGGGGTCGAGCAGTGGGCTCACCACCACCAATCCGAGCGTGTCCGGACGGGACCTGACCTGGTCCGGCTCGTTCACCGTGCCTGCCGCCACCGGCGCGACGCCGGGCACGCGCACGCTGCACTTCGGGGTGACCGTCGGCCAGACGCCCGGGACGTACACCAACTCCGTCACGGGGTCGGGGAGCGGCGTCACCGTCCTGGCGGCGAGCGACGTCGCACCGGTCACGGTGACGGCCCCGCCCAGCGACACGACGCCGCCGGACACGACGATCACGGCTGGTCCGACGGGGACGACGACGGACAGCACGCCGACGTTCTCGTTCACCGCGACCGAGGCGGGCTCGACGTTCGAGTGCCGTGTCGATGGTGGTGCCTGGGCGTTCGTGCAGCTCGCCGTTCACGACGGCGGTGCTGGCTGATGGTGCGCACACCTTCGAGGTGCGGGCCACCGATGCGGCCGGCAACACCGACGCGTCGCCGGCGAGCCGGTCGTTCACGGTCGACACGACGCCGCCGGACACGACGATCACGGCTGGTCCGACGGGGACGACGACGGACAGCACGCCGACGTTCTCGTTCACCGCGACCGAGACGGGCTCGACGTTCGAGTGCCGGGTCGATGGTGGTGCCTGGGGTTCGTGCAGCTCGCCGTTGACGACGGCGGTGCTGGCTGATGGGGCGCACACGTTCGAGGTGCGCGCGACTGATGCGGCGGGCAACACCGACGCGTCCCCGGCGAGCCGGTCGTTCACGGTCGACACCTCAGGCCCGGTGGACACGACGCCGCCGGACACGACGATCACGGCCGGGCCGAGCGGGACGACGACGGACAACACGCCGACGTTCTCGTTCACCGCGACCGAGACGGGCTCGACGTTCGAGTGCCGCGTCGACGGTGGTGCCTGGGGTTCGTGCAGCACGCCGTTGACGACGGCGGTGCTGGCTGATGGGGCGCACACGTTCGAGGTGCGCGCGACTGATGCGGCGGGCAACACCGACGCGTCGCCGGCGAGCCGGTCGTTCACGGTCGACACGACGCCGCCGGACACGACGATCACGGCCGGGCCGAGCGGGACGACGACGGACAGCACGCCGACGTTCTCGTTCACCGCGACCGAGGCGGGCTCGACGTTCGAGTGCCGGGTGGACGGAGGCGTGTGGGCGGCCTGTGCCACGCCGTTGACGACGGTGGTCCTGGCTGATGGTGCGCACACCTTCGAGGTGCGCGCCACCGATGCGGCCGGCAACACCGACCCGACACCGGCGAGCAGGTCGTTCACGGTCGACACGACGCCGCCGCCGCCCCCGCCGCCGCCCCCGCCGCCGCCCCCGCAGCCCACGGCCACCTGCCTGGGCAAGACGGCCACGATCGTGGGCACCGACCGAGCGGACTCGCTGCACGGCACCAGCCGCGACGACGTCATCGTCGGCCTGGGCGGCAACGACAAGATCAGCGGAGGTGGCGGCAACGACATCATCTGCGGTGGTGACGGGAACGACGTCCTCAGGGGTGCAGGAGGGAACGACCGGATCGACGGAGGGGCTGGCAACGACAACCTGGGCGGAGGCGGTGGCAACGACTGGCTCCAGGGTGGCGACGGCAACGACCGGCTCAAGGGCAATGGCGGCAACGACGAGCTCTACGGTGGTGACGGCGACGACCACCTCCGCGGAGCGGCAGGCGACGATGTGCTGAAGGGTGAAGCCGGCGACGACAAGTTGTACGGCCAGGGCGGCAAGGACAAGCTGGCGGGTGGCGCCGGCGATGACAAGCTGGACGGAGGCCCCGGGCGAGACCAGGGCGACGGGGGCGGAGGGCTGGACGTCATCGTGCGCTGCGAGACATGAGGCGCGCAGACAGAACCTGAGCGACGAGCGGGTCGTCGCGATCCGTGAGGTGGGCTTCCGGCCGGAGGTCGGCAACCGGCAGTCCGCGGGTGTCGTCGGTCAAGTCCGACACCAGTTATCCCCAACCTTTCCCTGACCCCTGTTTTTGAGCGGTGCAGGCTGGGTACGGTCGATGTCACGTTCTCGGGAACTAGGGGCACCACCATGGCAGTGGACAGATTGCAGACGTTGGCGCGTCCGGACGCCCATGACGACCTGGTGCACCGACTCGACGCGCAGGTGCGCGAGATGGTCCGGCGCGAGGGAGTCGACCCGCAACGCGAGGCCGACGTCGTACGCCGTATCGCCGAGGACGTCGTGCGCGGTCATGACGACCTCAGCCTCACCGGCGCGGTGGCTCCGATCGCCGACGACGGCGCGATGGTGGGGGAGCTGGTCGCCCGGGTGGCCGGGTTCGGCCCGCTCCAGCCCTTCCTCGACGACCCGGGAGTGGAGGAGATCTGGATCAACGACCCGAGCCGGGTCTTCATCGCCCGCCGGGGCCGCCACGAGCTGACCAACCTGCGCCTGGACGCAGCGCAGGTCAACGAGCTGGTCGAACGGATGCTCAAGTCGAGCGGGCGGCGCATCGACATCAGCACGCCGTTCGTCGATGCGATGCTGCCCGAGGGGCACCGGCTGCACGTGGTCCTGGAGGGGATCACCCGCGGGTTCACGGCGGTGAACATCAGGAAGTTCCTCCTGCGTGCCCACCGGCTCTCCGACCTGGTGGCGCTGGGCAGCCTCAGCCCCCAGGCGGCGAGCTTCCTGGAGGCATCGGTGCGGGCCGGGCTCAACATCCTGGTCGCGGGTGGGACGCAGGCGGGGAAGACCACAATGCTCAACTGCCTGGCCGCGGCTGTTCCCGGCGGGGAGCGTGTGATCAGCGCCGAAGAGGTCTTCGAACTGCGCTTCAGCCATCCCGACTGGGTGCCGATGCAGACCCGGCAGGCCGGCCTCGAGCAGACCGGCGAGATCGTCCTGCGCGACCTTGTCAAGGAGGCGCTGCGCATGCGCCCCAGCCGCATCCTGGTGGGTGAGGTGCGTGCCGCCGAGTGCCTCGACCTGCTGCTCGCGCTCAACTCCGGGCTTCCGGGCATGTGCACGTTGCACGCCAACAGTGCCCGCGAGGCGCTGGTGAAGATGTGCACCCTCCCGCTGCTGGCCGGGGACAACATCTCGGCGCGTTTCGTCGTCCCCACTGTCGCCACCTCCGTCGACGTGGTGGTCCACCTCGGGCTCGGGGCCGACGGCGTACGACGTGTCAACGAGATCGTGTCGGTGCCCGGTCGCGTGGAGGCCGACGTGATCGAGGTGGAGCCGATCTTCCAGCGCTACGGCACCGAGCTGCGCCGAGCCGGCGGGGTTCCGGCGCGCCTCGAGAGGTATGAGCGGGTCGGGATCGACATCCACGACGTCCTGGCTTCCGACCTCGACTCGGGAGTGCGCTGATGGGTGCCCTGGTCGGACTCGGGGTCGGGGTCGGCCTCCTCCTGATCTGGGCGGCCTTCGCACTGCCACGCCAGCCCAAGGTCGAGGCCCCGCGTGCGACACGCCTGGCCCGGCTGCTGGCCCGGGCGGGCATCTCGGATGTCACGCCGACGGGCGTCCTGGTCCTCTGTGCCGTCCTGGCCGCCCTGACGTTCACTGTGGTGCAGACGGTCTCCCGCACCATGCCGGTGGCCTTCGCCTTCGCAGCCATGGGTGCCTACCTCCCGATCGCCGTGCTGCGTCAGCGTGCTGCGCGACGCCTGCGCGACTTCGCCGAGGTGTGGCCGGAGGCGGTAGACAACCTCGCCAGCGCCGTACGAGCCGGATTGTCGCTGCCCGACGCGGTCTCCGCCCTCGGCACCAGCGGACCGGAGGCACTGCGCGAGCCCTTCGCCCAGTTCGCGCTCGACTACCAGGTCACCGGCCGGTTCGGGGAGTGCCTCGACCGGTTGAAGGACAGGCTCGCGGACCCGGTCGGCGACCGGGTCGTCGAAGGTCTGCGCGTGGCCCGCGAGGTCGGCGGCGGCGACCTCGGAAGGCTGCTGCGAAACCTGTCAGGCTTCCTGCGCGACGACGCCCGCACGCGGTCGGAGCTCGAGTCGCGGCAGGCCTGGACCGTCAACGGCGCGCGGCTCGCGGTCGCCGCGCCGTGGATCGTGCTCCTGCTGATGTCGTTCCAGACGACCGCCATCCGGCACTACGCCTCGGCCGGTGGCGTGCTCGTCCTGGGCATCGGAGCCGCGGCGTGCGTCCTGGCCTACTGGGCGATGATGCGCATCGGCCGGCTGCCGGTCGAGCGACGGATCCTGTCGTGAGCACTCTGGCCTGGGGGATGCTCCTGGGTGCCGTCGCCGGCACCGGTGTGCTGCTCATCGGGCTGCGCGTCCTGGTGCTGCGCCGACCGCAGCTCTCGATCCGCGTCCTGCCCTACGTCCGGGACGTCCCACGCCGTGACGACGGCCCGGTCCCGCGGTCCGCATCGTCCTCACCGGCCACCGCGGCCGCGGGCATCTTCGGGCCGCTGCTGCGCTCGACTGCCGACCTCGTCGAGCGGGTGCTGGGCGGCAGCTCGTCCGTACGCCGACGGCTCCAACGTGCCGGCCTGGACCGCACCGTCCAGGAGTTCCGCGTCGAGCAGGTGGTGTGGGGCCTCGGGTGCTTCGCCGCCCTGGCCGCCATCGGCCTGGTGCGCACGCTCGGCGGTGCCGGCGACCCGCTGTCCGCCCTCCTCTTCTGCGTCCTGGCCTTCGTGTTCGGGGTGCTCATGCGCGACAACCGGTTGAGCGCCCAGGTCAAGGAGCGCGAGCGGCAGATCCTGACCGAGTTCCCGACCGTCGCCGAGCTGCTGGCGTTGTCGGTCGCCGCGGGGGAGAGTCCCGTCTCGGCGCTGGATCGCGTCGTCCGGCGCAGTCACGGGGCCCTGTCGGTCGACCTCGCCCAGGTGCTCGCCAGGATCCGCACCGGCGAGCCGGTGGGCCACGCCTTCGAGTCGCTGGCCCGGAGCACCGGACTGCCGATCGTGGCCAGGTTCGCCACCGGCATCACGGTGGCCATCGAGCGAGGCACGCCACTGTCCGACGTGCTGCACGCCCAGGCCGCCGACGTGCGCGAGGCCGGACGCCGGCTGCTCATCGAGACGGCCGCGCGCAAGGAGATCGCGATGATGGCGCCGGTCGTCTTCCTCGTGCTGCCGGTCACCATCCTGTTCTCGTTCTACCCCGGGGTGCTGGGCCTGCGGCTCACCACACCCTGACCACCACCACGCACCACCGGAAGGAAGAAGTCACCATGCACTCGATCTCGGGATTGCTCATGGTCCGCCTGATCCTGCTCCTCACCCGCGACCGCGAGCGCGACGAGCGCGGAGACGTCCCAGGGTGGGTGATGGTGACCCTGATGACCGCCATGGTCGTCGCCGCCCTCTTCCCGTTCGTCCGCGACGAGCTGAAGGCACTGCTGAAGTCGGCCTTCGACATGGTGAAGTCCTGAGCCGTGGCTGCTCGCCCCCGAGCCGATGAGCGCGGGTCTGCGGTGGTGGACTTCGTCCTGATCCTGCTGGTCCTGCTGCCGCTGGTGATCGGGATCCTCCAGCTCGCGCTCGTCCTCCACGTGCGCAACACCCTGGCCTCCGCGGCAGCCGAGGGTGCGCGCCATGCCGCCGTCGTCGGCTCCTCACCCGCAGCCGGTCGGGCGAAGGTGGTGGAGCTCATCAACGGCGCCCTCTCGGGCGACTTCGTGAGCAAGGTGTCGGTGACGCCTGACGTCGTGGACGGCGCGGCGGGCTTTGAAGCGATCGTCGAGGCCGAGATCCCGGTCCTCGGCCTGGGCGGCCCGGGCGTGCACGTGCGGGTGGCGGGTCACGCCATCGCCGAACGGCAGACTGCGGAGCAGCCGTGACGCGGCGAAGGTCCCGCGACGACGGCGGGTCGGCCCTGGTCGAGTTCACCTGGCTCGCACTGCTCCTGCTGGTCCCCCTGGTCTGGATCGTCATGTCGGTCTTCGAGGTGCAGCGCGGTGCCTTCGCGGTCAGTGCGGCCGCGCGCGCGGCGGGACGGGCGTACGCCCTCGCACCCGACGACGCGAGCGGCGCGGCGCGTGCCCAGGCGGTCGCCGAGCAGGTGCTGGCCGAGCAGGGGAGTCCGGGCCAGGACGTGCGTGTGGCGATCTCGTGCCGGTCTCCCGCAGACAGCTGCCACGTCGGGACGGCCGTCATCACCGTCCGTGTCGACTCGTCGGTGAGCCTGCCCGCAGCCCCCACGATCCTGGGCGAGGAGGCGGCGACCTTCGCCCTGTCGTCGAGCCACACCGTGCCGATCGGGCAGTACGTCGAGAGCGCGCCGGGCGTCGATCCGGCCGACGAGGAAGATCCGTGAGACGCCGCGACGAACGAGGACAGGTCACGCTCCTGATCATCGGGCTCGCGAGCTTCTGCCTGATGGCGGTGGCGATGCTGGTCGACGCCTCGGCGGCGTACCTCCAACGCCAGGGACTCGACAGCCTCGCGGACGGAGCCGCGCTCCACGGCGCGGACCTCGGCGCCGCGGGTGTCTACACCGACGGCATCCCAGCGGAGCGCCTGCTGCAGGAGGAGAGCGCGGTGCGCGCGGCCGTGCTCGGCTATCTCCGGGAGGTCGGTGCGCAGTCCAGGTTCCCCGGCATCCGGGTCCGCGTCGACGTCGACCCCGCCGGGCGCTCCGTCACGGTGAGCCTGGACGCGCCCCTGGAGCTGCCACTTCGCATCCCCGGCTCACCCGCGGAGACCACCGTCGGGGCCTCCAGCACCGCCGCCGTCACGGTCGCGGCCCAGGGGCCGTGAGGTGGCTCCGGGCCGTTGCGAAGTCGGGGTCTCCGACTTACGGTGACGAGGAGAGGTGGGACACATGCACGAGCTGGCCATCGCGGAGAGTGTCGTGTCGATGGTGCTCGAGCGCACCGGTGGCCGGGTGAGCGTCGTACGCCTCCGGGTCGGGCGCCTGTCGGGAGTCGTCCCGGACGCGCTGACGTTCTGCTTCGAGCTCGCGGCCGCGGACACCGCCCTCGCCGGCGCGACGCTCGAGATCGAGGAGCAGGCCGGGCTGGCGCACTGCCGGGACTGCGACGTCGACTTCTCCCTGCCCGACGCGTTCCTGCTGTGTGCCTGCGGGAGCGCCGACGTGGAGCTGTTGTCGGGTCGCGAGCTCCAGGTGACCTCGGTGGAGGTGGCGTGAGGTGTGCACCACCTGCGGGTGCGGTGAGGCCGACGTCCGCGTCACGACGCCCGGCGCTGCGGCATCAGAGCACGGCCACGGGCACGGCCACGGCCATGACCACGGGCATGACCACGGACCCCGGGACGAGGAGCTGCGCACGCACACCCTCGAGCTCGAGGTCGCCGTGCTGGCGAAGAACGACGGACTGGCGGCGCAGAACCGGGCCTGGCTGTCCGAGCGTGGGATCACCGCGCTCAACCTGATGAGCTCGCCCGGCGCCGGCAAGACGACCCTGCTCGAGCGCACCATCGCCGCGTCCGACCGAGCCGTCAGCGTCATCGAGGGCGACCAGGAGACGCTCTTCGACGCCGAGCGCATCAGGGCCGCCGGTGCCCGCGCCGTGCAGGTGAACACCGGAGCCGGCTGCCACCTCGACGCCGCCATGGTGGCCCGTGCACTCGAGCAGCTCCAGCCGGAGCGCGGCAGCATCGTGTGCATCGAGAACGTCGGCAACCTCGTGTGTCCGGCGCTCTTCGACCTCGGCGAGGGGCGCAAGGTCGTCGTGATCTCGGTGACCGAGGGCGACGACAAGCCCCTGAAGTACCCCCACATGTTCGCCGCGGCCGACCTCGTCGTGATCAACAAGATCGACCTGCTGCCCTACGTCGACTTCGACATGGGGCGCCTCTCCGCCGACGCGCGGAAGCTCAACCCGGACGTGGAGGTGCTCCCGGTCTCCGCCAGGACAGGCGACAACCTGGACGCCTGGCTGACCTGGCTGGCCTGAATCAGGTAACAAGACAGGGGCCCCTTGACAAGCACCAGAAACGAGGGTTCTGATGATTGTCGGGAGTGACGTAGGTCACACGGATGACGACCTGCGAACCTAGCGGGGACCTGAGGGGCCCTCAGAGAGCCGGCGCAGATGCCCACAGCCGAAGCAGTGCAGGCGGAAGAAACTCTCATCCACGTCCTGTGGATCAACGCTGGCCTCAGTTGTGACGGCGACTCCGTCTCGCTGACGGCCGCGACGCAGCCCAGCATCGAGGAGATCGCGCTCGGCGCCCTCCCGGGGCTGCCCCAGATCGCGGTCCACTGGCCGCTGATCGACTTCGAGTGCGGACCCCAGGGTGGTCAGGACGACTTCCTGGAGTGGTTCCACAAGGCCGATCGCGGTGAGCTCGAGCCCTTCGTGCTCGTGGTCGAGGGGTCCATCCCCAACGAGCAGCTGCACGACGAGGGCTACTGGTGCGGGTTCGGCAACAACCCCGACACCGGCCAGCCGATGACGACCAGCGAGTGGCTGGACCGGCTGGCTCCGAAGGCCACCGCCATCGTCGCCGTCGGCACCTGCGCGACCTACGGCGGGATCCACGCCATGGAGGGCAACCCCACCGGCGCGATGGGGGTGCCCGACTACCTCGGGTGGGGCTGGAAGTCGAAGGCCGACATCCCCATCGTCTGTGTGCCCGGGTGCCCGGCACAGCCGGACAACATGGCGGAGACGCTGACCTACCTGCTCTACATGGCCACCGGACAGGCGCCGATGATCCCGCTCGACGATGCCCTGCGACCGACCTGGCTCTTCGGGCAGACGGTGCACGAGGGCTGCGACCGGGCGGGCTACTACGAGCAGGGCGACTTCGCGACGGAGTACGGCTCACCCAAGTGCATCGTCAAGCTCGGCTGCTGGGGGCCGACGGTGAAGTGCAACGTGCCCAAGCGCGGCTGGATGAACGGCATGGGCGGCTGCCCCAACGTCGGCGGCATCTGCATCGGCTGCACGATGCCCGGCTTCCCCGACAAGTTCATGCCCTTCATGGACGAGCCACCGGGCGGCAAGCTCTCCACGGCCACGGTCGGGCTCTACGGCAACACGATGCGCCGGCTCCGCCAGGTGACCACGGCGACGCTGGACAAGGAGCCCAAGTGGCGCCAGCCCGGCAAGAAGCTGCTGACCGGCGCCAAGCGCACCTGGTAGCTCCCCGCTCTTCCACCACACCGCACACGACCGAGAGGCAGCGGGATGACGTCGACCATTCCAGCACCCAGCAGCATGACCGAGGACGCAGACGGCCTGACCGAGATGGCGTGGGACCCGATCACCCGCATCGTCGGCAGCCTCGGGATCTACACCAAGATCGACTTCAAGCAGAAGACCGTCGTCGAGTGCAAGAGCACCAGCTCGATCTTCCGCGGGTACTCGATCTTCATGAAGGGCAAGGACCCGCGCGACGCCCACTTCATCACCAGCCGCATCTGCGGCATCTGCGGCGACAACCACGCGACGTGTTCCTGCTACGCCCAGAACATGGCGTACGGCGTGAAGCCACCGCACCTCGGCGAGTGGATCGTCAACCTCGGCGAGGCCGCCGAATACATGTTCGACCACAACATCTTCCAGGAGAACCTGGTCGGGGTGGACTACTGCGAGAAGATGGTGGCGGAGACCAACCCCGGAGTCCTCGAGCTGGCCAACGAGACCGAGGCGCCCCACGCCGAGGAGCACGGCTACCGGACCATCGGCGACATCATGCGGTCCCTCAACCCGTTCACCGGCGAGTTCTATCGCGAGGCGCTGCAGGTCAGCCGCTGGACCCGCGAGATGTTCTGCCTGATGGAGGGCCGACACGTCCACCCGTCCACGCTCTACCCGGGCGGGGTCGGCACGGTGGCGACGATCCAGCTGATGACCGACTACATCACGCGGCTGATGCGCTACGTCGAGTTCATGAAGAAGGTCGTGCCGATGCACGACGACCTCTTCGACTTCTTCTACCAGGCGCTGCCGGGCTATGAAGAGGTCGGCAACAGGCGCATCCTGCTGGCCTGCTGGGGCTCGTTCCAGGACCCCGAGCACTGCAACTTCGACTACAAGGACATGACCAACTGGGGTCGCCGGATGTACGTCACCCCGGGCGTCGTCGTCGACGGCAAGCTCGTCACGACCGACCTGGTGGAGATCAACCTCGGCATCCGGATCCTGCTCGGCTCGTCGTACTACGACGACTGGGAGGGCCAGGAGATGTTCGTCGAGAAGGACCCCCTCGGCAACCCGGTAGACCGACGGCACCCCTGGAACCAGCACACCAACCCGAAGCCGCAGAAGCGCGACCTCGACGACAAGTACAGCTGGGTGATGTCGCCGCGCTGGTTCGACGGCACGGACTACCTCGCCCTCGACACGGGTGGCGGTCCGCTCGCGCGCCTGTGGTCGACGGCGCTGGCCGGCCTCGTCGACATCGGCTACGTGCAGTCGACGGGTGAGTCGGTGAAGATCAACCTGCCGAAGACCGCCCTCAAGGGCCCGGTCGAGCTGGAGTGGAAGATCCCGCAGTGGAGCAACACGATCGAGCGCAACCGGGCGCGGACCTACTTCCAGGCCTACGCCGCAGCCTGCGCGCTGCACTTCGCCGAGAAGGCACTGGTCGAGATCCGGGCGGGGCGCACCAAGACGTGGGAGAAGTTCACCGTGCCCGAGACGGGCATCGGCTGCGGGTTCACCGAAGCGGTCCGCGGCGTGCTGAGCCACCACATGGTCATCCGCGACGGGAAGATCGCCAACTACCACCCCTACCCACCGACCCCGTGGAACGCCAACCCGCGTGACTCCTACGGCACCCCCGGGCCCTACGAGGACGCCGTGCAGGGGCAGCCGATCTTCGAGGAGAACGACCGGGAGCACTTCAAGGGCATCGACATCATGCGCACGGTGCGCAGCTTCGACCCGTGCCTGCCGTGCGGTGTGCACATGTATCTCGGAGAGGGGCAGAAGCTCGAGCTGATGCATTCGCCGACCCAGTCCGTCAGCGGATAGCCGATGGCCGAGGTCGAGGGGGCCGAGCAGCTCAGGGCGACCGGTGAGCGCATCGACGCGCTGCTGGACGCCAGCGGCTCGGGCGGTGTGGTGGCGCGCGAGCGTGCCGAGGAGCTGGTCCGGCTCGTCGCCGACCTCTACGGCGCGGGGCTCGAGCGCATCCTCGACATCACCTACGAGGCGGGGCAGCTCACGGACGAGGTACTGGCTGCGCTGGCTGGTGACGACCTCGTGGCGAGCCTGCTGCTGGTGCACGGCCTGCACCCCTACGACGTGGGTCAGCGCGTCGAGCAGGCACTGGAGGGTGTGCGGCCCTACCTCGGATCGCACGGCGGTGACGTCGAGCTGCTGGAGGTCACTGACGAGGGCACGGTCCGGCTCCGGCTGCTCGGCAGCTGCGACGGCTGTCCGTCGTCGTCGGTGACCCTGAAGCTGGCGGTCGAGGGAGCGATCGAGGCCGCCGCGCCCGAGGTCACGTCCATCCAGGTCGAGGACGCCGATCCGGGCGGTGCCGAGAAGCTGATCCCGGTGTCCTCGCTCCGCTCACGGCTCGAGGAGACCACCTCGGCCTGGGAGCGGCTTCCAGATCTCGCCGGTCTGGCGAGCGGTGCCGTGACGACCGTCGAGGTCGGCGGAACCTCGATCGTCGTCTGCCGGCTCGGCTCGGAGCTGTTCGCGTACGCCGACCGCTGTGCCCGCTGCGAGGAGTCACTCGACGGCGCGGCGTTGTCGCGGCGGCTTGGTGCCGCAGTGGGCGAGGCGGTGCTGCGCTGCCCGGCCTGCCGCGCGCACTACGACGTACGACGTGCGGGTGCCTGTCTCGACGACGAGTCGCTGCACCTCATCCCGGTCCCGCTGCTCACCGACGGCGGCGTCACGTCGGTCGCGCTCGCCGCTCCGGTCCCGTCATGAGCGCCGTCGGGGGATCCCCGCTGGCCTCCCTCCGCCGGATCACCAGCACCCGGCCGGCGCCGGTGGAGGGGGAGCGTTGCGAGATGTGCGCGACTGCGATTGCCGAGGAGCACCAGCACGTCGTCAACCTCGAGAGTCGGGTGCTGATGTGCACCTGCCGGGGGTGCTACCTCCTCTTCACCGCCGAGCACGCCGAGCTGCGCTACCGCGCCGTCCCCGACCGCTATCTCTCATTCCCCGACTTCGACCTCGGCGCCCGCGAGTGGGACGAGCTCCAGATACCGGTCGGGTTGGCCTTCCTCTTCAAGAACTCCGTCCAAGGCCGCATCATCGCCTTCTATCCCGGCCCGGCAGGCGCCACCGAGTCGGAGCTCTCCCTCGATGCCTGGGACCGCATCGTCGCGGCCAACGCCGAGCTCGACCACCTGCGCCCCGACGTCGAGGCGCTGCTGCTGCGCGGTGCCGACCGTGAGCACCCCGACTACACGGCACACGTGGTGCCGATCGACGCCTGCTACGAGCTGGTCGGCCGGTTGCGGTCGCTGTGGCGTGGTTTCGACGGCGGCAGCGAGGCCCACGCCGCGATCGACAGCTTCTTCGAGGTCGTCGCGCAGCGCAGCCGGCCGGTGCCGCCAGTCCCGGGGGCGCCGTCGTGAGCAGCTATGAGTTCTCCGTGGTCGACGTCTTCGCCGAGCCCTATGCCGCCGCACCGCAGCTCACGGCGCGGCTGCGGATCCAGGAGACGAGCGGCGAGGTGATCCACGCGATCGCGCTGCGCTGCCAGGTCCGGATCGAGCCGCAGCGCCGCCGCTACGACGAGGCCGACGAGAGCGGTCTGCGCGCGCTCTTCGGCGACCGGGACCGCTGGGTCGACACCCTCAAGCCGTTCCTGTGGATGCAGTGCAACGCCATGGTCCAGGGGTTCACCGACATCACCGAGGTCGACCTCGCGCTGCCGTGCACCTACGACTTCGAGGTCACCGGTTCGCGCTACCTGCACGCCGTCGGCGACGGCGACATCCCGATCGTGTTCCTGTTCTCCGGCACCGTCTTCACCAAGGGCGTCAACGGTTTCGGAGTGGTGCAGGTGCCGTGGGACTGCGAGGCGTCCTACCAGCTGCCGGTGCAGGTGTGGCAGCAGATGATCGCGTCCTACTACCCCCACACCGGCTGGATCCGCCTCGACCACGACGTGCTGACCGAGCTGGCCACCTTCAAGGCCCAGCAAGGCCTGACCACCTGGGAGGAGACGGTGCAGCACCTGCTCGCCACGAAGGACGGTGTCGGGCCATGAGCCGCCTCGACCACGTCCGGGCGCTCGCCGACGCGGTGCTCTACGAGGGCTACCTGCTCTACCCCTACCGCGCCAGCTCGTCGAAGAACCAGTCCCGATGGCAGTTCGGCGTGCTCGGTCCGCCACGGGCCTCCGCCGCGAGCTTCGCCGAGGAGTCGGGACTCTCCTTCCAGTGCCTGCTCGCTCCTGCCGGCGGTGCGGCCACCGTGAGTCCGCATCTGCGGTTCCTCCAGCTCCAGGAGCGCTCCGTCGAGCAGTACGTCGACGGCGGCATCGTCCCGGTCGCGGAGCTGGTCGTCGACGGACTGTCGGTGCTCAGCTGGGAGGAGGCCGTCGAGTGCGAGGTCGAGCTGCCGCCGTACGACGTGGGCGCGCCGCCCGTCCTCACCGCGGTGGAGATCCCCGGTGGTGAGGAGGTCGAGCCGGTCGTGGACGGCTCGGGTGCGGCCGTCGGCCGGATCATTCGGCGACGGTTCCCGCTGGGGGCCGACGTCAGGGTGGGTGCCGAGCGCGACGGCGCGTTCACGCGCCTGTCGGTGGAGGTGACGAACACCCACCCCGACCGGGTGGACGGCAAGGACGACGCCATCCGGTCCTCGCTGATCGGCACCCACGTGCTCCTCGTCGCCGACGGTGTCGGGTTCATCTCGCTGCTCGAGCCCCCCGCGGACGCGGCGGACGCGGCCGGGCGATGCACGCAGCGACGGTGCTTCCCCGTGCTGGTGGGGCCCGTCGGCTCGCGCGACGTCGTGATGGGATCGCCGATCATCCTGTACGACCACCCCGAGATCGCCGAGCAGAGCGCCGGTGCGCTCTTCGACTCGACCGAGATCGACGAGATCCTGAGCCTGCGCGTGATGACGATGACCGACGCCGAGAAGGCCGAGGCCCGGGCCACCGACCCGCGCGCGGGCGCCATCATCGACCGCTGCGACCAGATGTCGCCGGAGACGCTGCGCGACATGCATGGCGTGCTGCGGGACCCGCACCGGCCCGCACAGTTCGACACCGGGGACGTCCCCTGGTGGGACCCCGGAGCCGACGAGAGCGTGCACCCCGACACCGACAGCGTCGTCATCGACGGTGTCAGCGTCGCCCGGGGCAGCCTGGTCCGCGTCCACCCGTCGCGACGGGCCGACGCCCAGGACCTGTTCTTCGCCGACCAGGTGGCCAGGGTCACCGCGGTGCTCGGCGACGTCGACGGCAGCACGCACGTCGCGCTGGTGCTGGTCGACGACCCCGCAGCCGACCTGCACGAGGAGGCCGGGCGCTTCTTCTACTTCGCGCCCGATGAGCTCGAACCACTGGACCGAGCACGAGAGGAGAGTCACCCATGAGAACCGTAGGCATGCTGGCCACCGCCGTCGTCGCCGGAGTCGCCGCAGTCGGAGCGATCGTCGGCGTCCGTTCGATCCCCGACATCAAGCGCTACCTCAAGATGCGCCAGATGTGAGACGGGCACCAACAACCCTGACGAGGAGGGGCGAGATGACGCGAGTGCTGGTGGCGGGCATCGGCAACCTGTTCTGCGGCGACGACGGGTTCGGTCCCGAGGTCGTCAGGCGGCTTGCCGCATCCGGCACCCTGCCGGAGGGCGTCCGGGCCGTCGACTACGGCATCCGCGGCATGCATCTGGCCTACGACCTCCTCGAGGGGTACGACGCGCTCGTGATCGTCGATGCGCTGCCCGGCACCGGCAACCCCGGCACGCTCGACGTGCTGGAGGTGGGCGAGGGTGACCTCGGTGGCGGCGCGTTCGACCCCCACGGCATGGCCCCGGTTGCGGTCCTGGCGAGCCTGTCGGACCTGGGCGGGTCCCTGCCGCCGACGTACGTCGTGGGGTGTCGCCCGGCCGACCTCGGCGACGGGATCGGGCTCTCCGACGAGGTCGAGGCCGCGGTGCCCGACGCGATGCAAACCGTGCTCGTGCTGCTCCGCGAACGCGTGCCAGCCCTGGACGGGGCCGGCTGATGTGCCTCGGGATCCCCGGCCAGGTGGTGCGCGTCCTGGAGGGCAACGCCGGGATGCTCGCCCTCGTCGACGTGCTCGGCGCCGCGCGGCCGGTCAATCTCGGGATGCTCGAGGACATGGCGGTGGAGCCCGGCGAGTGGGTGCTGATCCACATGGGCTTCGTCGTCGAGCGGGTCGACGAGGCCGCGGCGGAGAAGGCGATGACCGGCCTCGAGCTGATGGGTCGCGAGCGCGATGGCTGAGCAGCGCGTCCGACGCAGGTTCGAGGTCTCCGGTCTCGTGCAGGGGGTCGGCTTCCGCCCGTTCGTCTACGTCACGGCGAGCGAGCTCGGCCTCACCGGCAGCGTCGCCAACACACCCGCCGGAGTGCTGGTCGAGGTGGAGGGGGCACCCGACGCGGTGGCCGAGCTGCACCACCGCCTGGCCCATGCAGCACCGCCGCTGGCCGTCGTCGAGGGGGTCACCGAGACGCCGCAACGGCCTCGTGGTGGCACCGGGTTCACGATCGAGGACTCCGCCACCGGCGCGGGTCGCACGCTGGCGTCGCCCGACGTCGCGACCTGTGATGACTGCCTGCGCGAGCTCGCCGACCCGGCCGACCGGCGCCACCGCCACCCCTTCATCACCTGCACCAACTGCGGTCCCCGCTTCACGATCATCACCGGCCTGCCCTACGACCGGGCCGCGACCACGATGGCGGGATTCGCCATGTGCGAGGCGTGCCGACGCGAGTACGACGACCCGACGGACCGCCGCTTCCACGCCCAGCCGATCGCCTGCCCCGACTGCGGGCCGACCCTCGAGCTGGCGGGGGACGGGCTGCGCGCCGTCGGGGACGACGCCGTACGACGGGCGCGGGAGCTGCTTGCGGACGGCAGGATCATCGCCGTCAAGGGACTGGGCGGCTACCACCTGGTCTGCGATGCCCGCAACGAGTCGGCCGTCGCCGAGCTGCGACGCCGTAAGCAGCGCGGGGACAAGCCGTTCGCGGTGATGGTGCGCGACGCCCGGGTGGCCGACGGCCTGGTGACCATGGATCCGGCCGAGCGCCTGCTGCTCACCGGCAGTCGCAAGCCGATCGTCCTGCTTGCCCGCCGGGTCACCGAGCGACTCGGCGCCTCGGTGGCGCCCGGCAACCCCGACCTCGGGCTGATGCTGCCCTACACGCCGCTCCACGTCCTGCTGATCGAGGCGCCCGGCACCGACGCGCTCGTGATGACGTCGGGCAACCTCTCGGGTGAGCCGATCGTCACCGACGACGACGCGGCCCGCGAGCGGCTGTCCTCGATCGTCGACGCCTGGCTGCTGCATGACCGCCCCATCCACGTGCCCTGCGACGACTCGGTCGCCCGCTTCGTCGGCGGCGCCGAGCTGCCGCTGCGCCGGTCGCGGGGGCACGCACCCCTGCCCATCGCCCTGCCGTTCGACGTCGAGCCCGTGCTGGCCGTCGGTGCGGATCTCAAGAACACGTGCGCCCTCGCCTCAGGTCGCTACGCCTGGGTGAGCCAGCACATCGGCGACCTCGACGACCTCGCGACCCAGGCGGCGCTCACCGCGTCCGAGGCCCACCTCGAGGAGCTCACCGGCGTGCGGCCCGAGACCCTCGTCGCCGACGCGCACCCGGGCTACCGCTCCAGCCGGTGGGCTCGCGACCACGCCGTCGGTCGCAACGTCCGCACCGTCCAGCACCACCACGCGCACGTGGCCTCGGTGATGGGGGAGCACGGTCTCGGCGCCGACGACACCGTCCTGGGCGTGGCGTTCGACGGCACCGGCTACGGCACCGACGGAGCGATCTGGGGCGGCGAGATGCTCGTCGCCGGCTACAAGTCGTTCCGGCGGGCCGCCCAGCTGTCCTACGTACCACTCGCCGGCGGCGACGCGAGCGTGCTGCGGCCCTATCGGATGGCACTGGCCCACCTGTGGGCGGCCGGCATCCCGTGGTCGGACGACATCCCCGCCGTTGCAGCCTGCCCCGAGACCGAACGAGGGGTGCTGGCCCACCAGCTGTCGACCGGGATGGGGTGCGTGCCCACGTCGAGCATGGGACGGCTCTTCGACGCGGTGTCCTCGCTCGTGGGAGCCCGGCACACCGTGGACTACGAGGCCGAGGCCGCGATCGAGCTGGAGTCGCTGGCGCGCTCGGTGCCGCTGGCCGAGCCCTACCGGTTCCAGGTCACGGCTCGGGACGGCGGTCCGGTGCTCGCGGACCCGGCGCCCGTCCTGCGGGCGGTCGTGGACGACGTACGCCGTGGCGAGCCCGCCGCCGAGGTCGCGGCACGTTTCCATGCGGGTGTCGCGAGGCTCGTCGCGGACCTCGTCGACCACGAGCGCCGGTCGACGGGGATCGACGTGGTGGTCCTGGCCGGTGGGGTGTTCCAGAACGCCCTGCTGCTCGACGTCTCCACCCAGGTGCTGGAGGCACGAGGCTTCACGGTCCTGCGCCCCCGGCTGCTTCCGCCCCACGACGGGGGCATCGCCTTCGGACAGATCCTGGTCGGCTCGCTGGGCTGACCCTCCGCTCGACAGCAAAGGAGATCGCACATGTGTCTCGCAGTTCCGGGTCGCGTCCTGTCCGTGGAGGACCAGGACGGCACCACCATGGCGCAGGTCGACTTCGGTGGACTCCGCAAGGAGGTCTGCCTGGCCTACATCCCCGACGTCCAGATCGGCGAGTACGTCATCGTGCACGTCGGCTTCGCCATCCAGCGGCTCGACGAGAGGTCGGCCCTGGACACCCTGGCCAACTTCGAGAAGCTCGGCATTCTCGAGGAAGAGTTCGGCGACGGTTTCGCCCTCGCCGCACGGCAGATCAACGAGCAGGCAGGAGAGCAGCGATGAAGTACCTCGACGAGTTCAGTGACCCGGTGCTGGCCGGCAGGCTGGTGGACCAGATCCACGCGGTCACCACGCAGCCCTGGTCGATGATGGAGGTGTGCGGAGGGCAGACGCACTCGATCATCCGGCACGGCATCGACCAGCTGCTTCCCGACGGTGTGGAGATGATCCACGGGCCGGGCTGTCCGGTCTGTGTCACGCCCCTCGAGATCATCGACAAGGCACTCGCGATCGCCGAGCAGCCGGGCGTCATCTTCTGCTCGTTCGGCGACATGCTCCGTGTGCCCGGAAGCAGCAAGGACCTGTTCTCGATCAAGAGCGCCGGTGGCGACGTACGCGTCGTCTACTCGCCGCTGGACGCGCTCAAGCTCGCCCGCGAGAACCCCGACCGGCAGGTCGTGTTCTTCGGCATCGGGTTCGAGACCACGGCACCGGCGAACGCGATGACCGTCTACCAGGCGAAGAAGCAGGGCATTCCCAACTTCTCGCTCCTCGTCTCGCACGTGCTCGTGCCGCCTGCCATCGCGGCGATCATGGAGTCCCCGAAGTGTCGGGTGCAGGCGTTCCTCGCGGCCGGCCACGTGTGCAGCGTGATGGGCACGTCTGAGTATCCGGCCCTCGCAGAGAAGTACGAGGTGCCGATCGTGGTCACCGGGTTCGAGCCGCTCGACATCCTCGAGGGCATCCGGCGCACGGTGATCCAGCTCGAGTCGGGTCGGCACGAGCTGGAGAACGCCTACTCCCGCGCCGTGACGGCCGAAGGCAACCTGCCGGCCATGGAGATGCTGCGCGACGTGTTCGAGGTGACGGACCGGACCTGGCGGGGCATCGGGATGATCCCGCGGAGCGGGTGGAAGCTGTCGGAGCGCTACGCGGACTTCGACGCAGAGACGCGCTTCTCCGTCACCGACATCCACACCGACGAGTCGGCGTTGTGCCGTTCCGGTGAGGTGCTGCAGGGCCTGATCAAGCCGCACGAGTGCGCGGCGTTCGGCAAGGAGTGCACGCCCCGTAAGCCGCTCGGCGCGACGATGGTGTCGTCGGAGGGTGCGTGCGCGGCCTACTACACCTATCGGCGCCTCGACCACCTGGAGCTGTCCGAGACCCGTCTGGTGGAGGCCTGATGAGCAACGACCTCGACTTCGAGGGCTGGGTCTGCCCGCTGCCCCTGCGTGACACGCCGACCATCGTGATGGGCCACGGCGGTGGGGGAGCGATGTCCGGCGAGCTGATCGAGCAGCTCTTCCTCCCGGCCTTCGGTGGTGCCGCGCGGGCCGAGCTCGGCGACTCCGCGGTGCTGGAGGTGCCGGCCGGCCGGCTGGCCTTCTCGACCGACTCGTTCGTGGTGAAGCCGATGTTCTTCCCGGGCGGGTGCATCGGTGACCTCGCGGTCAACGGCACCGTCAACGACCTCGCCATGGCGGGCGCGACGCCGCTCTACCTCTCGACCGCCTTCATCCTGGCCGAAGGCACCCTGATGGCCGACATCGGTCGGGTCGCGATGGCCATCGGCAAGGCAGCCGAGGTCGCGGGCGTACAGCTCGTCACCGGCGACACGAAGGTGGTCGACAGCGGGAGTGGCGACGGCATCTTCATCAACACCGCCGGCATCGGTGTCATCCCGGACGGCGTCGACATCTCGCCGGCGCGGGCCCGGGTCGGCGACGTCGTGCTGGTCAGCGGTGACATCGGCGTGCACGGCATCGCGGTGATGAGCTGCCGTGAAGGGCTGGAGTTCGGTACGACGATCGAGAGCGACTGCGCGTCGCTGCACGGCCTGGTGGCCGACATGCTCGCGACGGGCGTCGACGTCCACGTGATGCGCGATCCGACGCGTGGGGGAGTCTCGGCCACCCTCAACGAGATCGCCAAGGCCTCCGGGGTGGGAATCGATCTGGTCGAGAAGGACCTGCCGATCCCGGCCGAGGTCAAGGATGCGTGCGGCCTGCTCGGCCTCGACCCCCTCCAGGTCGCCAACGAGGGCAAGCTGGTCGCGATCGTGGCGGCCGAGGATGCCGACGAGGTGCTGGCCGCCATGCGGCAGCACCCGCGCGGTGCGGGTGCGCGCCGGATCGGGACCTGTGTCGCGGAGCACCCGCAGATGGTCGTGGCCCGGACGGGCCTGGGCGGGACCCGGGTGGTGGACCTGCCCATCGGCGAGCAGCTGCCCCGGATCTGTTGACGTGTCGGACGATGGGGCACTGACGTTCGCGCGCTATGCCTACCCGCCGAACGAGCTCGGCTACTGCGGGCCGGCCGGCGCGGACCAGATGCTCGTGCCCGGCGCCGTCGCCGAGATCGAACGACGCGCCCGGCTCTTCGACGGCGCCTGGGTCTATCTCGAGTTCCTCGCCGGCGTGCTCGGCACCGATGACCCGTTGTCGGCGCCGGTGGTCGAGGCCTACTGGATCGGCAGCGACCTGCTCGACGCCGTCGATCCCGCAGCCCTCGTCGACCACCTGTCGGTGGTGTTCAACCACCAGGTCGGCGGGACGTGGCGGGAGTCAGCGGCCCGGGCGCGGGCCCACCACAGCTATCAGGTGTTCGAGGTCTACCCGTGGGCCGCGATGCTCCTGCGCGGCCTGCCGTCCGGCCCGGCGGTGTCCGTGCTCGACCGCTGCCGGATCCGCGGGGGCGTCGTCCGCGAGGTCGACGGAGAGTGGGTGACCGTCACGACCCGCCTTCTTCGCTGGGACGGCACCTCCCTTGCGGAGTCGGACCCGATCGACGAGCGTGCCCGCTGGTCGATCGGCGGCCAGAGCCTGCTCGCGGCACCTGGAGTCGGGGACACGGTCGCGCTGCACTGGGACTGGGTGTGCGACGTGCTCACCGAGGACCAGGCCGAGCGCCTCCAGCGCCTCGAGGCTGCCCAGCGGGCCGCCGTGGGGCTGGGCGTCCGGTCCAGTGGGGCGACCACCTGAGGGGGTGGCCGAAACACGTCTGAAACCCATCCGCAGGTAGCGTGATCGGGTGATTGAGAACTGGCCGGGTGCGGCCTACCCCCTCGGGGCGACATTCGACGGCAGTGGCACCAACTTCGCGCTCTTCAGCGAGGCCGCCGAGCGCGTCGAGCTGTGCCTCTTCGACCCGGACCCCAGGAAGCGCGGAAAGTTCCGCGAGACCAGGCTCGAGGTCACCGAGGTCGACGCCTACGTGTGGCACTGCTACATCCCCACGGTGCAGCCCGGTCAGCGCTACGGCTACCGCGTGCACGGCCCGTGGGACCCGGCGCAGGGGCTGCGGTGCAACCCGAACAAGCTGCTGCTCGACCCCTACGCCAAGGCGACCGCCGGCGAGATCGACTGGGACCAGTCGCTCTTCGGCTACGACTTCGGCGACGAGGACTCGCGCAACGACGACGACTCCGCGGCGCACATGACCCACGGCGTGGTCATCAACCCGTTCTTCGACTGGGAGGGCGACCGCCGGCTGTCGATCCCCTACAACGAGTCCTTCATCTACGAGGCGCACGTCAAGGGCCTCACCCAGCTGCACCCCGACGTGCCCGAGGAGCAGCGCGGGACGTACGCCGGGCTCGCGCACCCGGCCGTCACCGACCACCTGACCAAGCTCGGCGTCACCGCCATCGAGCTGATGCCGGTGCACCAGTTCATCCAGGACTCCACCCTGCTCGACCAGGGACTGCGCAACTACTGGGGCTACAACACCCTCGGCTTCTTCGCGCCGCACGCCGACTACGCCTCGAGCACCCAGGGCCAGCAGGTCCAGGAGTTCAAGTCGATGGTCAAGGCCATGCACGCCGCCGGCATCGAGGTCATCCTCGACGTCGTCTACAACCACACCGCCGAGGGCAACCACCTCGGGCCGACGCTGAGCTTCAAGGGCATCGACAACCCGGCCTACTACCGCCTCGTCGAGGACGACCAGCGCTACTACATGGACTACACCGGCACCGGCAACAGCCTCAACGTGCGTCACCCGCACTCGGTGCAGCTGATCATGGACTCGCTGCGCTACTGGGTCACCGAGATGCACGTCGACGGCTTCCGCTTCGACCTCGCCGCGACCCTGGCCCGCGAGTTCTACGAGGTCGACAAGCTCTCCACCTTCTTCGAGATGGTGCAGCAGGACCCGGTCGTCAGCCAGGTCAAGCTGATCGCCGAGCCGTGGGACATCGGCCCCGGCGGCTACCAGGTCGGCGGCTTCCCGCCCCAGTGGACCGAGTGGAACGGCGACTACCGCGACACCGTGCGCGACTTCTGGCGCGGCGAGCCCTCGCTCGGCGACTTCGCGTCCCGACTCGCGGGCTCCTCCGACCTCTACGAGCACTCGGGTCGCCGGCCGTTCGCCAGCATCAACTTCGTCACCGCCCACGACGGCTTCACGCTGCGCGACCTGGTGTCCTACAACGAGAAGCACAACGACGCCAACGGTGAGGACAACAACGACGGCGAGAACCACAACCGCTCGTGGAACCACGGTGTCGAGGGTCCGACCGACGACCCCGAGATCCTCGAGGCCCGGGCCCGTGAGCAGCGCAACCTCATCGGCACACTCCTGCTCAGCCAGGGCGTGCCGATGCTCCTGCACGGCGACGAGATGAGCCGCACGCAGGACGGCAACAACAACACCTACGCCCAGGACAGCGAGATCAGCTGGGTCCACTGGGACCGGGCCGACAAGCCGCTGATCGAGTTCACGTCGGCCGTGGCCAAGCTGCGCGCCAAGCACCCGACCTTCCACCGCAAGCGCTTCTTCACCGGCAACACGGTGCGCACCGGTGACGGCGAGCGCCTCAACGACATCGTGTGGCTCAGCCTCGCCGGCCAGCCGATGGAGGACGAGGAGTGGGAAGGCTCCAAGGCGATCGGGATGTATCTCAACGGCGACGGCATCGCGGGCAAGGACGCCCGCGGCGGCACCATCACCGACGACCACTTCCTGCTCTACTTCAACGCCGACGGTCCGGCGCAGGTGACCCTGCCGTCCGAGGAGTACGCCGCGGCGTGGGACGTCGTCATCGACACCGGCGGCAACGCCGACGCCGACCCGAAGCTCGAGGCCGGGGCCACCTTCGACCTGACCACCCACAGCCTCGTCGTGCTGCGCGAGCACGCCGAGGCCGAGGCGAGCCCGGACCACTCGGTCGCCGCCTCGCTCGCCGCTCGGTCGGGGACCGACCAGTCGTGACCCGCGTCCCGCAGAGCACCTACCGGCTGCAGGTCACGCCCGAGTTCGACCTGTACGCCGCCGCGGGCCGGTTGTCCTACCTGCACGACCTCGGCGTCGACTGGGTCTACCTCTCGCCGCTGCTGGCCTCCGAGCCCGGCAGCCAGCACGGCTACGACGTGGTCGCCTTCGACCACGTCGACCCCGAGCGTGGCGGCGAGGAGGGGCTTGCGGCACTGTCGGCCGAGGCCAGGCGGCTCGGCATGGGCGTGCTCGTCGACATCGTGCCCAACCACGTGGGCGTCGCGACCCCGTCCGAGGACCCGTGGTGGTGGGACGTGCTGCGGCTGGGGCGCGAGTCCGAGCACGCGAATGCCTTCGACGTCGACTGGTCCGCCGGCGACGGGCGGATCGTGATCCCGGTCATCGGCGACGACGACGAGGGCGCCATCCGCATCAAGGGCGGCGAGGTGCGCTACCACGACCAGCGCTTCCCGCTGGCTCCCGGCACGAGCACGCTGGAGGAGCAGCACTACGAGCTGGTCAACTGGCGCACCGCCGACGACGACCTCAACTACCGCCGCTTCTTCGCCGTCAACACCCTCGCGGCCGTGCGCGTCGAGGACCCCGAGGTCTTCGCCGACACCCACGTCGAGATCCGGCGCTGGTTCGAGGAGGGTCTCGTCGACGGGCTCCGGGTCGACCACCCCGACGGCCTGCGCGACCCCAAGCGCTACCTCGAGGACCTCGCCGCCCTGACCGGCGACGCCTACGTCCTCGTCGAGAAGATCCTCGAGCCCGGCGAGGTCCTGCCGACCTCGTGGGCCACGGCGGGCACCACCGGCTACGACGTGCTCGCGCTCGTCGACCGGATCCTCACCGATCCGGCGGGGGAGGAGCCGCTCACCCGCCTCGAGGACCGCCTCCGCGGCGAGCCGGTCGACTGGGCGCGCATGGTCCACGACAACAAGCGCGCCGTCGCCGACGGGATCCTCCACTCCGAGGTCAAGCGCATCACCCGTGAAGTCCTCCAGGTCGCCGAGGAGGCGGACGAGGAGTCGGTCGCGGACGCGGTCGCCGAGCTGATCGCCTGCTTCCCGGTCTACCGCTCCTACCTGCCCGAGGGCAGCGAGCACCTCGACCACGCCTTCGCCGCGGCGCGTGCCGAGCGACCGGACCTCGACGAGACGTACGCCGTGCTGGAGCCGGTGCTGTCCGACCCCTGGCTGGCGCCTGCCCGTCGTTTCCAGCAGACGTCCGGGATGGTGATGGCCAAGGGGGTCGAGGACTGCTCGTTCTACCGCTGGTCGCGGCTCACCTCCCTCAACGAGGTGGGCGCCGACCCGTCGGTGTTCGCCGTCGACGCTGCGACGTTCCACGAGGCGATGACGGTGCGTCAGCAGGAGTGGCCGCACGCGATGACGACCACCTCGACCCACGACACCAAGCGCGGCGAGGACGTACGCGCCCGGATCACCGTGCTGGCCGAGCTGCCCGAGGTGTGGGAGACCGCCCTCGAGGAGCTGCTGCGGCTGGCCCCGCTGCCCGATCCCGGCTTCGGGTCGCTGCTGTGGCAGGCGATCCTGGGCGCCTGGACCCCCGAGCACCTGCCCGACCTGCCGGAGCGACTGCACGCCTACGCCGAGAAGGCGATGCGTGAGGCGGGGGACCGCACGACCTGGACCGAGCCGGACGAGGCCTACGAGGCGGCGGTGCACGCTGCCGTCGACGCCGTCTTCACCTCGGCCGAGGTGCAGCGCGTGCTCAGCGACCTGTGCGTGCACGTCGACGAGCCGGGACGGAGCAACTCGCTGGCCCTCAAGCTGGTCGCGCTCACCGTCCCCGGCGTCCCGGACGTCTACCAGGGCAGCGAGCTGTGGGAGACCTCCCTCGTCGATCCCGACAACCGGCGCCCGGTCGACTTCGACCACCGGACCGCCGTGCTGGCCGGCACCGACTCCGACGACGCCGTCACCAAGCTGCACGTCACCTGCTCGGCGCTCACCCTGCGCCGGCAGCGGCCCGAGCTCTTCGAGTCGTACGCGCCGGTGCCCGCCACCGGCTCCGCAGCCGGCCACGTGCTGGCCTTCGACCGGGGCGGCGCGATCACGGTCGCGACCCGGCTGCCGGTCGGTCTCGCCCGCGCGGGCGGCTGGGGTGACACGAGCCTCGACCTGCCCGACGGAACCTGGCACGACCTCCTGACCGGCACCCGAACCGACGGCCGGCTCGCCGACCTGCTGGCGGTGCATCCCGTCGCACTTCTCGTGAAGGAGTCCTGATGCGTGGACCGTTCGACGTGTGGGCACCGAGGCCACAGCGGGTGCGCCTGAGCGTGGCGAGCCAGGTCCTCGAGATGACGCGGGGCGACGACGGCTGGTGGACACCGGCCGAGCCGTTGCCGGACCTCGCCGCCCCGGTCGACTACGGCTACCTCCTCGACGACGACCCCGGCCCGCGCCCCGACCCGCGGTCGCGGCGCCAGCCCGGCGGCGTGCACGAGCTGTCGCGGTGGGACCCGACGACGTACGACTGGAACGACGCCTCGTGGACCGGCCGCCAGCTCGCCGGGTCGGTGATCTACGAGCTGCACATCGGGACGTTCACGCCCCAGGGTGACCTCGACGGCGCGATCGACAAGCTCGACCACCTCAAGGACATCGGGGTCGACTTCGTCGAGCTGATGCCGGTCAACGCGTTCAACGGCACCCACAACTGGGGCTACGACGGGGTCGCCTGGTTCGCCGTCAGTGAGGCGTACGGCGGCCAGGACGCCTACCGCCGCTTCGTCGACGCCTGCCACGCCGCCGGTCTGGGTGTCGTGCAGGACGTCGTCCACAACCACTTCGGCCCGTCGGGCAACTACCTGCCGCTGTTCGGCCCCTACCTCAAGGACGGCCGCAACACGTGGGGCGACCTGGTCAACCTCGACGGCGAGGGCTCGGCCGAGGTCCGGCGCTACATCCTCGACAACGTGCGGATGTGGTTCGAGGAGTTCCACGTCGATGCCCTGCGCCTGGACGCCGTGCACGCGCTCAGCGACACCTCCCAGGTCCACCTGCTCGAGGAGATGGCGATCGAGACGGCGGCCCTGTCGGCGCACCTGCGCCGGCCGCTGACGCTCATCGCCGAGTCCGACCTCAACGACACCACGCTGGTGCGCCCGCGGGAGGCCGGCGGCTACGGCCTCGACGCGCAGTGGAGCGACGACTTCCACCACGCCGTCCACGTCGCGCTGAGCGGCGAGACCGCCGGCTACTACGCCGACTTCGAGCCGCTCGAGGCGCTGGCCAAGGTGTGCGAGCGCGGCTTCTTCCACGACGGCACCTTCTCGTCGTTCCGCGAGCGCGACCACGGTGCGCCCGTCGACACCGAGAAGATGCCGACCTGGCGGCTGGTGGTCGCCAACCAGAACCACGACCAGATCGGCAACCGTGCGCGCGGCGACCGGCTCGCGGAGCACCTCGACGACGACCAGCTCGCCTGCGCCGCCCTGCTGACCCTCGCCGGCCCGTTCACCCCGATGCTCTTCATGGGCGAGGAGTGGGCCGCGTCGACGCCGTTCCAGTTCTTCACCTCCCACCCCGAGCCCGAGCTCGGCGCGGCCACCGCGGCGGGACGCATCACCGAGTTCGAGATGATGGGCTGGGACGCCGACGAGGTGCCGGACCCGCAGGACGTCGAGACCTTCCGGCGCTCGAGGCTCGACTGGGACGAGCTCGCGACGGAACGCCACGCGGTCGTCCTCGACTGCTACCGGACGCTCGGGCGCCTGCGTCGTGAGCTTCCGCAGCTGACCGACCCGTCGTTCTCCTCAGTCGAGTGCTCGGTCGACGGACGGCTCTTCACGATGCGGCGCGGCGACCTGCTCGTGGTGGTCAACACCGGTGACGATGCCGTCACACTGGAGGCGGGGGAGCGCGAGGTCCTCTTCGAGACGCCGAGCGGGGTCTCGCTGGCCGCGGGAAGGCTGACCGTGCCCCGGAATGCCGGAACTCTTCTGGGGCCGCTCGCAACTTTTCCGCGATCGTCGTAGTCTCCCTCGCGACCAGGCCCGGACGGGCCACCGCACCAACCACGGGGACTCCTATGAACCGCATCACCGCCTGGGCCGCCGCCGCGGCCCTCGCCGCCAGCACGCTCGCCCTCACCACGCCGACGTACGCCGCTCCCGCGAAGGCCGGCGCCTGGACGGTGACGGCCAAGATCAACAAGACCGTCGCCATCGGCAAGGAGACGACCCTCAAGGTGCGCGGCCGCGTCACGCCGAAGGCCGCCGGCCAGAAGGTGGTGCTCCAGCAGCGCGTGGGCAAGAAGAAGTCGTGGAAGGCGACCGGCACGGCCAAGGTCAAGCAGAACGGCACCTACGTCCTCAAGGACGCCCCGTCGACCTCCGGCCCGCGTCAGTACCGCGTCCTCAAGCCGGCCTCGAACGGCCGGGCCAAGGGCCTCAGCGCACCGATCAGCGTGGAGGTCTACCGCTGGGAGAAGCTCGGCTACCGGATCAGCGGACCCCAGACCAACCTCGCGCACAGCGGGGCTGTCATCGCCACCGAGTACTACGCCGCCAGCCTGACGAGCAACGTCTCCGGGACGCCTGCGTCCGTGGAGTACACGCTGGGCCGCAAGTGCCTGCAGCTGCGGTCGTCGTACGCACTGACCGACCAGTCCGCGACGGGATCGAGCGGGGCGATCACCGTGTCCGCCGACGGTGCCGTCCTGGCGACGCACCCGCTGGCCGTCGGCACGCTCGTGGCCGACGAGGTGCTCGACCTGTCCGACGTCTTCCGCCTCAAGTTCGACCTCTCCACCACCGCGACGCCGGCTGCGGTGGCCGCGGTCGCCACCCCTGAGGTGCTCTGCACGCGCTGATCCACGGCGCCACCGACCGCAAGGGCGGGCACACCACGGGTACAGGCCCGGTGGGGTGCCCGCCCCTGCTTGTAGTGTTGCCCCTTGTGGCAGGCATCGATTACGACGTAGAGATCAAGACGCTCCAGGCGACCATGAAGACCATCGGTCAGGTCCTCGACCTCGACGGGATGCGCCGCGAGATCGCCGACCTCAGCGAGCAGGTTGCCGCCCCCGACCTCTGGGACGACCAGGACAACGCCACCCGCGTGACGGGTCGCCTCTCCACGCTCCAGGGCGAGCTCGACAAGTTCACCGCGCTCGACAGCCGGATCGAGGACCTCGGCCTGATGGTCGAGATGGCCCAGGACGAGGGCGACGCCGACTCGCTCGCCGACTCCGAGCGTGAGCTCGCCCGCATCAAGAAGTCCGTCGAGTCGCTCGAGATCCGCACGCTGCTCAACGGTGAGTACGACTCCCGCGAGGCACTCGTGAGCATCCGCGCCGGTGCCGGAGGCGTCGACGCCGCCGACTTCGCGGAGACCCTGATGCGGATGTACACGCGTTGGGCCGAGCAGCACGGCTACTCCGTCGAGGTCTACGAGACGTCCTACGCCGAGGAGGCCGGGCTCAAGTCCGCGACCTTCGCCATCCACGCCCCCTACGCCTACGGCACCCTCTCGGTCGAGGCCGGCACCCACCGCCTCGTGCGGATCAGCCCGTTCGACAACCAGGGCCGGCGCCAGACGTCGTTCGCCGCGGTCGAGGTCGTGCCCGTGCTCGAGCAGACCGACGAGATCGACATCCCCGACGAGGAGATCCGCACCGACGTCTACCGCTCGGGCGGCCCCGGCGGCCAGTCCGTCAACACGACCGACTCCGCGGTCCGGCTCACGCACATCCCGACCGGCACCGTCGTGTCGTGCCAGAACGAGAAGTCGCAGCTGCAGAACAAGGCCTCCGCGATGGTCGTGCTCAAGGCCAAGCTGCTCGCGCTGAAGAAGGCCGAGGAGAAGGCGCACCTCGACGAGATGCGCGGCGACGTGCAGGCCAGCTGGGGCGACCAGATGCGCAACTACGTCCTCAACCCCTACCAGATCGTCAAGGACCTCCGCACGGGCTACGAGTCCGGCAACCCCGCCTCGGTCTTCGACGGCGACCTCGACGCCTTCCTGGAGGCCGGCATCCGCTGGCGCCGGGGTGCGGAGAACGTCGACGCCTGAGCGTGATTTGGGGGATGCGTAGGCGTCCCACGTAGCCTCGACGCGTGATTCGCTTCGAGAAGGTCACCAAGACCTATCCCGGCCACCCCCACCCCGCACTCGACAACATCTCCGTCGACGTCGAGAAGGGGGAGTTCGTCTTCCTCGTGGGCTCCTCGGGATCCGGCAAGTCGACCTTCCTGCGACTGGTGCTGCGGGAGTACCGCGCCACGTCGGGTCGCGTCTACGTCGCCGGCAAGGAGATCAACCGGCTGGCCAGCTGGAAGGTGCCGCGGCTGCGCCGGGACATCGGCACCGTCTTCCAGGACTTCCGCCTGCTGCCCAACAAGACCGTCAGCGAGAACGTCGCCTTCGCGCTGCAGGTCATCGGGCGCTCCCGCAAGGACATCGACGAGCTGGTCCCCGAGACGCTCGAGATGGTCGGCCTGACCGGCAAGGGCGACCGGATGCCCGACGAGCTGTCCGGCGGCGAGCAGCAGCGGGTCGCGGTGGCGCGCGCCTTCGTCAACCGGCCGATGATCCTCATCGCCGACGAGCCGACCGGGAACCTCGACCCCACCACGTCGGTCGGCATCATGAAGCTCCTCGACCGCATCAACCGCACCGGCACGACCGTCGTGATGGCCACCCACGACGCCGGCATCGTCGACCAGATGCGCAAGCGCGTCATCGAGCTCGAGAACGGCCAGGTCATCCGCGACCAGGCGCAAGGCGTCTACGGCCACCAGAACTGATCGTCCCCCACTGATCGAGAGCCTCCTCCTCCATGCAGCTTCGCTACGTCTTCTCCGAGCTCGGACAAGGGCTTCGTCGCAACCTGACGATGCACCTGGCCGTGATCTTGACCCTCTTCGTCTCCCTGACCCTGGTGGGCATGGGCGTGCTGTTCCAGCAGCAGGCCACCAAGGCGGCCGAGCAGTGGGGCAACCAGCTCCAGATCACCGTCTTCCTGTGCCGCAACGGCGACAGCAACCCGGTGTGCCCGAACCCGGTCACCGACGCGCAGAAGGCCGACATCGAGCAGGTCGTCCAGGACAACCCCGAGGTGGCTGACTACTACTTCGAGTCCAGCGAGACGGCCCTCGCCAAGGCGCGCGAGCTCTACGGCGAGGAGCTGTTCGCCGGTGACAACCCCGCCCTGACGGCCGAGGACATGCCGCAGACGATCTGGATCACCCTGGAGAGCCCCGAGCAGTTCGAGGGCATCACCAGCGCCGTCCAGGGACTCGACGGGGTGTCCCGCGTCCAGGACATGCGAGAAGTCATCGCCCCGATCCTGGGGGCGATCAACATGCTGCAGTGGGTGGCGCTCGCCACGGCCTCCGTCCTGGTCTTCGCGGCCCTGCTGCTGGTCGCCAACACCATCCGCCTGGCGGCGTTCGCGCGACGCAAGGAGATCGGGATCATGCGCCTGGTGGGGGCCTCGACCCTCTACATCGCGCTGCCCTTCCTCCTGGAGGCGCTGGTGACCGCGTTCATCGGCGTCGTGCTGGCCGGCGGGGCCCTCGCAGGCTTCCAGCACTTCGGCATCGAGCAGCGCGGAAACGACGAGCTGAAGTTCATCCCGTGGATCGGATGGGACGAATTCGGCCTGGCCCTGGCCGCCATCGCCGTCCTCGGCCCGCTGCTCACCCTGCTCCCGACACTCGTGCTGACGCGCAAATACCTGAAAGTGTGATCCGCGCGGGTTAGCGTCACCGTGTTCTCTTCCCCGAACACGAAGGCATCCCGGTGCGTCACTTCCCCCGTACCGCTCAACGCCGCATGGCCTCAGCATCCCTTGCCGTGGTCATGGCACTGGGCGTCACCACGGTCGCCAGCGCTCAGGCCGACGACCTCAAGAGCAAGCAGCGCCAGGTCGAGAAGCAGCTCAAGGGCGCGAGCAAGGACCTCGACCACTCCAGCGCCAAGCTGCGGAAGGCCGCCGCACGTCTCGCTGCCGCCCGGACCCAGCTCGTCGACGCCAAGACCGAGCTCGCCACCGTCCGCGGCAGGCTCGAGGTGGCCGCCGAGCGGGACGCCCAGATGCAGGCCGAGCTCGCCACCGCGGAGGCCGAGCTCGCGGACGCGGAGGCCGAGCTCGTCCAGGGCCAGTCCGACCGCGACGGCCAGCGCCAGAAGGTCGCCAACACCGTCGCCGACATGTATGCCCAGGGCGACCCCGACCTGATCGCGTTCTCCTCGCTCCTCGACGCCGTGTCGACCGAGGAGCTCACCCGCCGCGACGGCGTACGCGACGTCATCGTCGGGCAGGAGGCCAGGGCGTACGACGAGCTGAAGGCGGCCGAGGTGCTGCTCGAGGTGCGCGAGCAGCAGGTCTCCGACGCGCGTGACGACGTGGCCGCCCAACGGCGTGCCGCGGCCGACCACCTGGTGCTCATGCGCGACCTCGAGTCCGAGCAGCAGTCCGCCAAGGACTCGGTCGTCGGCCTGGTGGTGGAGCGACGTGCGGCCCGCGGTGACGCCCAGGCCGCCCGCGCCGAGGACGCCGCCAAGCTCCGCAAGCTGAAGAAGGAGCAGGACCGGATCGAGGAGATGCTGCGGCGCCGGGCGGCTGCCGCGCTGCGTCGGGCACGTGCCGCGGCGCGCGCCAGCGCCCTCGCCCGGCATGGCCGGGCAGCAACGAGCACCGGCGTCCTGATGCACCCGGTGGACGGCTATGTCACCTCGCCCTTCGGCTATCGCACGCACCCGATCTACCGCTACTGGGGACTGCACGACGGCGTCGACTTCGGCGGCGGCTGCGGTACGCCGCTGCGCGCGGCCGGCGATGGTCGGGTCATCTCGACCTACTTCAGCGGTGTCTACGGCAACCGGATGATCATCGACAACGGCGCCCAGGCCGGCGTCGGCCTCGCCACGATCTACAACCACGCCAGCAGCTACACCGTCGGCGTGGGTGACCGCGTCGAGCGCGGTCAGGTCATCGGCTATGAAGGCAGCACCGGCTGGTCGACCGGCTGCCACCTGCACTTCACGGTGATGGCCAACGGCCGGGCCGTCGACCCGATGAACTGGTTCTGATTGGACACGCTCTGGGAGGATGCTTCCATGGCGAAGGAGCAGGGCCAGAAGATGGTCGCGCAGAACAAGAAGGCGCGCCACGACTACCACATCGAGGACACCTGGGAGGCCGGGCTCGTCCTCGTGGGGACCGAGGTGAAGTCGTTGCGCATGGGTCGCGCCTCGCTCGTCGACGGCTTCGCCGAGATCGACAACGGCGAGGCCTGGCTGCTCGGCGTCCACATCCCCGAGTACACCCAGGGCACCTGGACCAACCACACCGCCCGCCGTCGCCGCAAGATGCTGCTCAACCGCTCCGAGATCGACAAGATCGAGCGCAAGATCACCGACAAGGGCTACACGATCGTGCCGCTGGCGATCTACTTCAAGGACGGCCGCGCCAAGGTCGAGATCGCACTGGCCCGAGGCAAGAAGGCCTACGACAAGCGCCACACCCTGGCTGAGCGCACTGCCAACCGGGAGAAGGTCGACGCGGTGCAGCGCCGGCTCAAGGGCCTCAAGGATTGACCCCGCTCGACTTCGCGTCGGGGCTCGGGCTGCCCGGGCTGGTCGACGTCCACACCCACTTCCTCCCGCCGCGGGTGATGGCCAAGGTCCGTGCCCAGTTCGACGCCGCCGGTCCGTTGATCGGCCGCCCGTGGCCGCTGCACTACCGCGACGCCGACGACGTACTGGTCGAGACGCTGCGCACCTTCGGCGTACGCCGCTTCACCGCGCTGCCGTACGCCCACAAGCCCGACATGGCCGAGTTCCTCAACGACTGGGCCGCCGACTTCGCGGAGCGGGTGCCCGAGGCCGCCGTGTGCGGCACCTTCTTCCCCGAGCCCGGCGCGCCGGCGTACGTCTCCTCGCGCCTGACGTCGGTGGAGGTCTGGAAGGTGCACGTCCAGGTCGGCGCCTTCACCGTGACCGACCCGCTCCTCGACGAGGTGTGGGGCCTGCTCGCAGAGTCGGGAACACCCGTGGTGCTGCACGCCGGCAGCGGCCCGGTGCCGACCGAGCACACCGGCCCCGACCCGGTCGAGGCGCTGCTGGCCCGTCACCCGCGACTGCGGCTGGTGATCGCGCACGCGGGTGCCCCCGAGTACGCCGACTTCCTCCGCCTCGCCGAGACCCACGAACGGGTCGGCCTCGACACGACCATGGCGTTCACCGACTTCTTCGAGCAGATGGGTGGTGCCTACCCGCCCGAGCTGCTGCCACGGCTGCGCGACCTCGGCCTGGCGGGGCAGGTCTACCTCGGCAGCGACTTCCCCAACATCCCCTACCCCTACGCCACCCAGCTCGACGCGCTCGCCCGGCTCGACCTCGGCGACGACTGGCTGCGGGCGGTGTGCTGGGACAACGGTGCCGACCTGATCGGAATGGATGCGACAGGTGTCAGGGTTGCCACGTAGACTGTGGAGCACAACTCAAGAGGGGCTGATCGGTTTCGACTTGGGACGCTAGTTCCAGAAGAAGCGGGTCGAGAAGCCAGCGTCATCTCGTAAACGATCGCTGGAAAACCATAGTTGCCAACTCAAACCGCAACGACTTCGCTCTCGCTGCCTGAGCAGTGATCGAAGGGTCTGACCGGGCACCCGTCCTCGTCCCGGATCCAGGCCTCATCTAGAGGACTTGCTGCTCACTTTCTGTCAGGAGGGGTGAGCGGGACTCAATCCTGACTGGGCCTGTCGGCGACGTGTCTGTGCGAGCGCCGGGGCCGAGAAAAGCGACATCACTGACTGCACCCGGAGAATGTCTGGTTCGGCGCCGAAGGACCGGGGTTCGATTCCCCGCAGCTCCACGGATGTGATCTCGCCACTCACTCGTCCCGAGGCGAGGTGTGCCCGTCATGTGCGGGCCACCTCGCCGCGCTGTGTTTTGCCGCGTACGGCGCCACCCATCGCCGAGGCCCGGGGGCGGTGCGCCGAGGTCCTCCTCGAACTTGATGATGTTTCGCGCTGCGGCTGCCAGCGGCGAGCCGATGCCGTTGCCTGAGCTTTCTCCGGCGCCTGCCGGGACCTCTGGGAGCCCTCCGATGACACGACTCACACGACCCGCGGCCGCCGCCATCGCCCTGTGCCTGGTCCCGATGCTGCTTGGCACCGGGACGGCACAGGCGCGCCCGGAGCTCACTGTGCGGGTCGGGCTCGACCGACAGGCGACGATCGACTCGTTCTACGACCGGTGGCTGCGCAACAACCACGTCCCCGTCGGCTGGACCGGCAACGCCGACGCGTGCGACCCAGGCACCACGAGCGCGGCGTCCGAGGCCGCGACCATCGACCAGATCAACTTCTACCGCGAGCTCGTCGGGTCCCCGCCAGCCGCGCTCGACCAGACGCACGCGGCGATGCCGCAACGCGCGGCGCTGATGATGCACGCCAACGGCGTCCTCGAGCACCAGCCGCCGCCGACGTGGCGTTGCTACCAGGAGCCGTTCACCCACAACCTGCTCGCCGGCCGCCCGGCGGCATGGGGCATCGACTCGTACATGCACGACTGGGGACCGAACAACCTGGCGGTCGGTCACCGACGCGTGCTCATCAACCCGCTCAACACCGCGTACGCGACCGGGTCCACCGACACGATGAACTCCGTGCTCATCACCGCACGCTCCACGGAAGGAACCACGACGTCAGGCTGGGTGGCGTGGCCTCCGGCGGGCCTGGTCGCGTCGCCGCTCGTGTCGACGCGCTGGTCCTTCGACACGACGCGCCCCGACCTGGATCTCACCAACGCCGTCGCCACCGTCTCCGGGCCAGCAGGACTGATCGTGCCCGCGGTCGTGAATCGTTCGCGGAGGGGAATCGTGTTCGAAGTCCCTGGGAACCTGCAACCGCCGGTCGGTGTCGACGCCAGCTACCAGGTCACCATCTCCGGAATGGTGTCGACAGGCGCGCTGATCGCCGACCACGCCTACACCGTCACCCTCGTCCGCCCCGACCGGTCCGTGGTGCCCGGAGCTGCGCCGACCGTGGCCGGCACCGCCCGAGTCGGCGACACCCTCACCGCCACCCCCGGCACATGGGCCACCCCGAGCACGCGCAGCACCGACGGGCAGTGGTACCGCGACGGGAAGAGGATCCCCTACAGCTTCGGGACGTCGTACGACCCGTCCAACAAGGACATCGGACACCAGATCCACTACGCGGAGGTGGGGGAGGCCGACTACTACCTGCCGACCGCCATGTCGAGCGCACAGGTCACGATCAAGGATGCAGGCGCGGCGCCCGTCACCACCGGGACGAAGAAGCTGACCCTCGTTCGTCGGCCCAAGGTTCGCGGCACCGCCAAGGTCGGCAGCACCCTCGTTGCGGTGCCTGGCAGGTGGCGCCCCACCGCCAAGAGCACGTTCAAGTGGGTCCGCAACGGCAAGGTCGTCTCGAAGGGCAAGCGGCTGCGACTGACGAGGGCCTACGCCGGGAAGAAGGTCGTCCTGCGCGTCACCGGCAAGCGCGCCGGATACCGGCCTGCCGTGGTCAGCGTCAAGGTCGGTCTCGTGCGCCGCTGAACCACTCGTCACCATCCCGTCTTCGCCTTGCGAGGCGGGGGTGCTGCCCACCGAGAGCCAGCCCTCTTGACGAGAGCCGCTCCGACCAGTCGGGGCGGCCCTCGTGTTCGGTTTGTCGCAGGTTCCTTACCCAACTCGGGCGAAGACGGCCGAGACAGCTGCGATGGAGTCTGGGGTCCCAACCAGAGAAGGCACCCGCGATGATCCGACCCACTGCCTCCATCCCGCTCCTGGCCCTGGCCGCCGCGCTCCTGTCAGCGCCTGCCGCGACAGCCGAGCCTCCCACCCCCGCTGATCCGACGCCCGAGATCATCGCTGCCGGAGACGCGTGCGCGTTCCCGCTCTCGGTGGTGGCCACGGGCAAGGGTGGATTCAACGACCTGCCCCACAACCCCCAGTTCTCCGCGATCGCCCCGGCCCCCGGGCTCAAGCTCACAGTCACCAATCTCAGCGTCCCCACCAACTCGGTCACGGTCAACGCCTCGGGAGCGTTCCGGTTCGTCGACCTGCCTGACGGGAGCACCGAGATCAGGGCGAGCGGTCACAACTTCCTCTATGCCGAGACTGACATTGGCGCGACGGCTCTCGCCACCACAGGGCCGGTCGTCCTCCGGGTCTCAGCAGACGGTGATTTCGTGGGGATGGACGTCAGTCGGGCACGGGTCAGGGACCTGTGCGCAGAGCTTGGCTGAGCGCCCCATCGACGACTTCGGACGTGCTGGCCCACCGAAGGTGAGGGCGGGCGCACGCCCCTCAACCCCCAGGACGAGACCATGAGCCGACAGCCTCCGCCCGCGATCGACACTCCGCGCGAGCCGGTGACCACGACGTACCACGGTGAGGACGTCACCGAGGACTACCGATGGTTGGAGGAGAACTCCGAACGCACCCGAGAGTGGACGGCTGCGCAGGATTCTCGGGCGCGCGCCCATCTCGAGTCACTGCCCTTCCACGAGCACGTCCGCAGCCGGGTCGAGCAGGTCCTGAAGGCCGAGTCGACGACGTACGCCCGGGTGACGCGTGGAGGCTCGTCGTACTTCGCCCTCAAGACCCAGCCACCACTCCAGCAACCTCTGCTCGTGACGCTGGCGACGCTCGACGACCTCGACGGCGAGCGGGTCGTGGTCGACCCCAATGCGCTCGACGAGTCGGGCGCCACGACGATCGACTGGTACGTCGCCTCCCCGGACGGTGCCCACGTCGCCGTGTCGCTGTCATCGCACGGCACGGAGGACGGCACGCTCCACCTCTACCGTTCGGCCACCGGTCAGCTGTGCGACACCGCGATACCTCACGTCAACAGCGGTACCGCCGGCGGCTCGCTCGCATGGCGGCACGACGCGCAGGGGTTCTGGTACACCCGCCATCCTGCGCCTGGCACCGTGCCCGACGAGGACCTCGGGTTCGACCAGGACGTGTGGTTCCACCGCCTCGGAAGCAACCCCAGCAACGACGAACGCGACCTCTCGGGGGTGTTTGCGGACAGCAGGATCACGGAGAACTTCCTCTCGTCCTCGGCCGACGGGCAGTGGGTGATGGACCATGCCCAGAAGGGCGACGGGGGAGAGTGGCAGCTCTTCGCGCGCCGTCAGGTCGAAGGCTCCGGATGGCGACTGGTGGCTGACATCGAGGACAGGTGCATCCGCGCCGCGTTCGGGGGCGCGTCGCTGTTCCTACTGTCGCTGAAGGACGCACCCCACGGACAGGTGCTGCGAATGGACCTGGGCGTCGATGACGGTGTCGCCGATGCGCGCGTCGTCGTACCGACAGGCCCGGTCACGATCGAGGAGATCGCCGCCACCACCGGGCGGCTGTGGGTGGTCGACATCGTTGGTGGACCGTCGGCGATCAGATGCTTCGACCACGACGGCACCGCCCTGCCCGAGGTCGACTCACCGCCGACCTGCTCAGTGGAGTCCATGACCGGACTGGGCGCCGATCAGGCCGGCTGGGCGGTGGAGACGTTCGTCTCCCCGCGGCGCTGGTGGGTGCAGGGCGACCGCGACCACGAGCCGCGCCGTACCGCTCTGGACACCGTCACGCCGGTGCACTTCACCGACATCGAGGTCGAGCGGGTCTTTGCCACGTCCAGGGACGGGACGCGGGTCCCCATCAACCTGCTCTCGAGGAAGGGCACACCGCGGGACGGCACGGCTCCCACTGTCCTGTACGGGTACGGCGGATACGCCATCTCCCTCAAGCCGTGGTTCGATCCGTCCTGGCTGCCATGGCTCGAGCAGGGGTGTGTCCTGGCGATAGCGAACATCCGAGGCGGAGGCGAGTACGGCCAGGACTGGCACCACGCAGGTCGGCTCGCCACCAAGCAGAACTGCTTCGACGACTTCATCGCCTGCGCCGACCACCTCGTCGAGACCCGGGTGACGACCCGCGACCGACTGGGCCTGATAGGCGGCTCCAACGGCGGCCTCCTGGTGGGAGCTGTGCTCACCCAGCAACCTGACCTTGCGGCCGCAGTGGTCTGCGCAGTGCCGGTGCTCGACGCCCTGCGCAGCGAGCTCAGTGCCAACGGCGCCTTCAACGTGACCGAGTTCGGCAGCGTGAGCGACCCGGCGATGTTCAGGGCGCTGCGCGCGTACTCGCCGTACCACAACGTCCAGGACGGCACGCCTTACCCGGCTGTGCTGTTCACCGCGGGCGAGTTCGACCCGCGCGTGCAGCCCCACGACGCGAAGAAGATGACTGCTCGACTCCAAGAGGCGACGTCGTCAGACCAGCCCATCCTGCTCCGGATGGAACACGGAGGTCACGGCATCGGGCAGTCACTGGACCAGCAGGTCGGCGAGGTCGCCGCCTACCTCACCTTCCTGTTCGACCGATTGGGCGCGCCCTACCGTGCCTGACTCCGAGCTCGAGTCGAAAGCTGTTCAAGCACCCCCGGTCGCGTCGCAGCTCAGTCTGCTGGCGGGTTCATCACATCCCCGCACGGTGCCGGCGGGAAGGTTGGCCAGTGGGCGACTCCCGAACTGACCTCCGGAATCCACCCAGGCGAGACCTCGGGTGCCAGTGGTCCCCGAGCAGACCCGCCCCGCCCGTAGGGTGGCGACGCTCGTGGACGCCGACCGCGGCACGTCCTCCCGTCAGTGAAGGAAACCTATGTGCCGAGTGCTCGCCTACATCGGGCCCGAGACCCCGCTCGAGGAGCTGCTGCTCACGCCGTCGAACAGCCTGGTCAACCAGGCCCTCGACCCTGAGCACTACCCAGATCTGCACCTGGCAGGCTGGGGATTCGGTGCCTGGAGCGAGCACCTGCTCAAGCCGGAGGATCCCTTCGTCTACCGCCGGCCCATGGCGGCCTTCTACGACGACAACGCCGGCCGCATCATCCCGAGCCTCCAGGCGAACACGATGCTCGGCCATGTGCGCGCAGCCAGCTACGACTCGGCGGCCGTCATGGTCGACGAGAACTGCCACCCCTTCTCCTTCGACGAGACGCCCTGGATCATGGCCCAGAACGGCGACATGCCGAACTGGATGCTCCTGCAGAGGGAGCTGCTGCAGCACTGCGAGGACAGATACCTGAAGCAGATGCGGGGGTCGACCGACACGGAGTTCCTCTACGTGCTCCTGCTATCCCTGCTCGAAGGTGACCGCGACGAGGACGTCCAGCGTGCGATCGAGGTGATGGTCGGCCTCATCGCCCGGGCGATGACGGACCTCGACCTGCCTGCCCTGACCAAGATGAAGATGGCCCTGGTGTCGCCGAACCGGATCGTCGGGGTCAACGTCGGGCTCGGGCACCAGGGCGAGACCAACCCGGCCGGCGACTGGAAGAAGCTGCGGGAGTCCGGTCCGGGGACGGACGACTTCGCCCTCTCGATGCTCCTGGAGCCGATGTACATGCTGATGGGTCGCCATGCCCCGAGTGACGACACGTCCTACGACTTCGAGGCGTGCGACGAGGACCAGGCATCGGCCGCCATCTTCGCCTCCGAGGCCCTGACGGACGACGAGGACGGCTGGTCGTACGTCGAGTTCGGGGAGATCGTGTTCCTCGAGAACAGGGGCGGACAGGTCACCAAGACCGTCAACAGGTTGTCGGTCTAGGCGCGCCCAGACGCCAGGAGCCGTGCGTTGACGCCCAGTGAGCCCCGAGTCACTCCCCGCACGGACCTTGGGTCGCGAACGGGAGGGCGTCGTACCCGGAGACGTCGTACGACCCGAGCGTGCCGTCCGCGGCAGCGGTGAGCACCGCCATCGTCGGGATCGTGAAGAGCCGCTCGAGCTGACCGTTGCTCTTCTGGCCCACCGACCGGACCTCGTAGAAGATTGCGCCCTTCGTGGGCGACTGCGCGACCGGCGTCTCTCCCGCGGGTGCTGTGCCACCCATCAGCATCCGGCTCAGCGCGGCGTTGGTGATGTCGATGAGCGGGTAGTGCGCGATGTTCGCGAGGCCGTACCTGTCGAGGGCGTCGACGCTCAACATCGCCATCTGGCGGTTGGTCAGCCACTGCTCGGCCGTCATCCGGGACGGGTCGATCGACCGGGCACCGATCTGGAACTGGTTCAGGTCGTTGGTGCCGTTGACGACCGGAGCCTGGCCCATGTGGTGCAGGTCGAGGGCGAGCTCTGGTGCGGTCTCGCGCCACAACTTCCAGAACGCCACCGACTCGGGCTGCACGAAGTTCTCCCAGTCCCGGTTGAGGTCGACGCGGTTGGGCGTGGTGCTCTGGCGGATGTTCGCTTCGGCGCCGTCCGGGTTGTACATCGGGATGACAATGACCGTGAGCTGGTCACGGATCAGCCGTGCCCGCGGGTCGCCGCTGGCCAGGTGGTCAAGGACTTGAAGCACTGCCTCGGTGCTGTGCAGCTCGTTGCCGTGGATGCGAGCGTGCAGCCAGAAGGTGGTCGGCCCGTCTCCCACCGTGGCGTAGAGCAGCTTGCGACCCTCACCGGACGTGCCTGCGGACGAAACGCTGACCAGACCCTTGCTGGTCCGCTCGATCCGATCCATGGCCCGGACAACATCTGTGTAGCCGGCGACGCTCGACAGGCTGACGTTCTGGCCCGGCTGGATGCACGGCCCGCCCGGGTTGTGCGGCGGGTCCGCGGTGGCCGACGAGACGGCCCCCAGGCCTGCGATCAGGACGACGGCAGCGGTTGCGACGAATGACTTCCTCAAGGGACGACCTCCTGTCAAGACGGTCGGCACCGTGGCGCCGGCCACGTCCGGCTTTCCTCCCCGAGAGGTCGGTCCGAGACGCCTCCACCGACCCTATGCGCGGCGCCTTGCCAGTGGCAATGGTCGGTGACTCGGGGTACCGCATCATTCCCGCGGATCACGCCGCGGGCGGCGCCACCTGGGCATCACTTCGCCCGGAACGCTCAAGAGCCTCGGCGACGAACCCGCTCGTCTTCAGCTCCTCGACGACGTCCCGGAGGAAGGCGATCGTCTCGGCGCTGCGGGAGCGAGTGGTGCCCACCGCTTGCTGGATCTCCATGAATGCAGGCTCCAGCACCCGGAAGCCCGGATGCGCGGCGACGAAGTCGAGCACCGGCTGTCGGATCCCGGCACCGGCCTCGAGCCGCTCGTCGGCGAACACCGTGGTGCCCTCGCTGCCCCGCACGATCTCGGCGTGCTGCAGCGTGCGCGAGAGAAACAGGTCGTAGGCCGACCCGTCCTTGACTCCGACGCGGATGCCCGCTCGGTCGATCTCCGACGACGCCATCGCCGGTGAGGACCCCGGAACGACAAAGACACCTTCGATGACGGCGTACGGCGCCGTGAACGCCACGGTCGCCTCGCGTGCCGGGTCGATGGCGAGGAAACAGACGTCGGCCCTGCCCTCGACCATGGAGTTGTAGGACTCGCGGGCGGCGCCGAAGCAGGTGAGCTCGACCGGGATGCCGAGGCGCGACCCCAGCTCGCGGGCGATGTCGACGGTGACGCCGCTGGGCTTCGCGGCGGACCCTTGGGCGAGCACGGGATTGCCGAGATTGATCGAGGCACGCAAGGTCCCCGTGGGGGCGAGATCGGTGACGAGGTCCATGGCACAGCATGCTGCCAGCAGCCGCGGTTGGGTGGCGTCTCCCATCACCGAGTAGGAATGTCCGGTGACTCACGACCCCAGCGACCGCTTCGTCCACGTCCGGGGGGCGAGCGAGAACAACCTTCGTGACGTCGACCTCGACATCCCGCGCGACGCGATGGTGGCCTTCACCGGCGTCTCCGGGTCCGGCAAGTCCTCCCTCGCCTTCGGCACGCTCTACGCCGAGGCCCAGCGGCGCTACTTCGAGTCCGTCGCGCCGTACGCCCGTCGGCTGCTCCAGCAGGTGGGAGCACCGCACGTCCAGGAGATCACCGGGCTGCCGCCGGCAGTGGCGCTCCAGCAGCGTCGCGGCGCGCCCAGCTCGCGCTCGAGCGTCGGCACCCTGACCACGCTGTCCAACCTCGTGCGGATGCTCTACTCGCGGGCCGGGACCTATCCCGCGGGAGCGGAGCGGCTGGCGGCCGAGGCCTTCTCGCCCAACACGGCGGCCGGGGCCTGCCCGCGGTGCCACGGACTCGGCGAGGAGCACGACGTCAGCGCCGACCTGATGGTGCCCGACACGTCGGTCAGCATCCGGGACGGGGCCATCGCCGCCTGGCCGGGAGCCTGGCAGGGGGCCAACCTGCGCAGCATCGTCGCCGGCCTAGGCATCGACCTCGACACGCCGTGGAAGAAGCTGCCGAAGAAGGACCGCGACTGGCTCCTCTTCACCGACGAGCAGCCCTCGGTGCTGGTCAAGCCCGAGGAGGGCCGGGTCGACCACGGCTACTACGGGAAGTTCTGGAGTGCGCGGGCCCACGTCCACCACGTCCTGGCGACCTCGAAGAGCCAGATGATGCGGGACAAGTCGATGAAGTTCGTGCGCAGCGCCCCCTGCTCGACCTGCCACGGGACCGGTCTGCAGCCGGCGTCGCTGGCGGTGCGCTTCACAGGACTGACCATCGCCGAGCTGGGCGCACTCTCGCTGACGGACCTCGTCGCGCTCCTGCGCCCGGTCGCAGAGCTCACCGACGTCGAACCAGCCACGTCCTCGGCGGACTCCGGTGAGCGCACCGAGGTGGCCGTACGCCTTTGCGAGGACCTCGTCGCCCGTGCCGAGGTCCTGCTCGACCTCGGTCTCGGCTATCTCGCCCTGGGTCGCAGCTCGACCACGCTGTCGCCCGGCGAGGCCCAACGGCTGCGGATCGCCACCCAGCTGCGCTCGGGGCTCTTCGGGGTCGTCTACGTGCTCGACGAGCCGTCCGCGGGCCTCCACCCGGCCGACGCCGAGCCGCTGCTCGACGTGCTCGACCGGCTGAAGAGCTCGGGCAACTCGTTGTTCGTCGTCGAGCACGACCTCGACGTCGTACGTCGTGCCGACTGGGTCGTCGACATCGGTCCGGGGGCGGGCGAGGCCGGGGGACAGGTGCTCTACTCCGGCCCCGTCGACGGGCTCGAGCAGGTCGCGGAGTCGGTCACGGGAGCACACCTCTTCGGCCGGGTGGCGCCTCTGGAGCGCCACGGCCGAACCCCGCACGGATGGCTCCACCTGCGTGGGGTCACCCGGCACAACCTGTCCGACCTCTCGGTCGACGTCCCGCTGTGCGTCCTCACCGCGGTCACGGGGGTGTCCGGCTCGGGCAAGTCCACGCTGGTCACCCAGGTGCTCGCCGAGCTGGTGCGGCTCCACCTCGGCCAGGCGCCGGACGACGCCGAGGAGAACGAGCTCGAGATCGACGTCGACGACGTGACGGGGCTGGAGTCCTTCGACCGGCTGGTGCGCGTGGACCAGCGGCCGATCGGCCGTACGCCGCGCTCCAACCTGGCGACGTACACGGGGCTCTTCGACGCAGTCCGGAAGGTGTTCGCCGCGACCCCCGAGGCCACGGCGCGGGGCTACGGCGTCGGTCGGTTCTCCTTCAACGTCGCCGAGGGTCGGTGCGAGACGTGCCAGGGGGAGGGGTTCGTCTCGGTCGAGCTGCTCTTCCTCCCGGGGACCTACGCACCGTGTCCGACGTGCCACGGCGCCCGCTACAACGCCGAGACCCTCGAGATCACCTGGCACGGCAAGACCATTGCCGACGTGCTCGGTCTCACCGTCGAGCAGGCCGCCGACCTCCTCGCCGACGTGCCGGCCGCCGCCCGCAGCCTCCAGACCTTGCGCGAGGTCGGGCTGGGCTACCTGCGGCTGGGCCAGCCGGCCACCGAGCTCAGCGGGGGAGAGGCGCAACGGATCAAGCTCGCGACCGAGCTGCAGCGGGCGCGCCGCGGGCACGCCCTCTACCTGCTCGACGAGCCCACCGCGGGCCTGCACCCGGCTGACATCGCCCTGCTGCTGCGTCAGCTGCACCGACTGGTCGACGCCGGCAACACCGTCGTGCTCGTCGAGCACGACCTGGACACCATCGCCACCGCCGACTGGGTCATCGACCTGGGACCCGGCGGCGGGGACCAGGGTGGCCGGGTGGTCGCCGCGGGGACCCCTGCCGACATCGCGTCAGCACCTGGCAGTGCCACCGGGCCCTACCTGGCCAGCCACCTGGCCTGACGACGGGCGACCTGAGCCGGGCTCAGACGAGTCGGGCGTGGTGCGGCACGTGGTCGGCCTCCGGGTGCAGGATGCCGGCCAGCACCTCGACCCCGTCCACGAGCCGCGGCCCCGGGCGGGCGAAGTGGCCGTCGGCGTCGACCGCCCAGACCGGCGTGCCGGGGAAGCGGTGGCGTACGTCCGCAGCAAGCGTGGCGCTGCCCTCGAGGTCGAATCCGCAGGGCGCGCACACCACGAGGTCGGGCCGGGAGGACACCGCCTCGTCCCACGTGATCCTGCTCGACCGGGTGCCGGCCACCCCGAGGGTGGGCTCGCCGCCGGCGAGAGTCACCATCTCGGGGATCCAGTGCCCAGGTGCGAACGGTGGGTCGGTCCACTCCAGCACCAGCACTCGGGGCCGCGGTCGCCCGGCGACCCGATCGGCGACTGCCGCGAGCCGTGCCTCCAAGGACGCCACGAGTGCCGCCGCCTCGCCGTCCCTGCCGCTCAGCCTGCCGATCTCGACGATCGAGCCCAGCACGTCCGACAGCGCGTGCGGGTCGACCGTCGCGACCTCGGCGCGGCAGCCGAGGAAGGAGAGCGCGTCGTCGACGGTGCTCACGTCCACCGCGCACACGGCGCAGAGGTCCTGGGTCACGACCAGGTCCGCGTCCAGGTCGACCAGCGCGCCGGAGTCGAGACGGTAGAGGTCCTCGCCGGCTGCGAGCGCTGCCGCCACGAAGTCGTCGATCTCCTTCGGCCCGAGCCCTTCGGGCATGGCTGACGTGGAGACGACACGGCGCTCGCGGGCGGCGGGCGGGTGATCGCACTCGAACGTCACGCCGACCACGTCGTCGCCGGCCCCGACGGCGAACAGGATCTCCGTGGCGGAGGGGATCAGCGAGACGATGCGCACCCGTCGAGACTAGGTGAAGTAGACGTCCACCCCAGGCGGCGCCTCGAACATCGCTCGCGCCTTCTCGGGATCGATCCTCCGGGTGCCGAGGTGGTCGACGAGGAATGCCAGGCCATGAGGGGTGAGCCAGACGTAGCGACCGTCCCCGCACTGGCGCGACCGGTAACCCGCGTGGGTCTTCCAGCGGTGATGTCGACGACCCAGTGGGCCGGAGTTGTGGGACCCGGTCTGGCGAGCCTTCGGTGGTCCTGTGTCGTCGTACGCCGTGGGGTGGTCGTAGTCGACGCGGCGGCTGGTGGACGTGGCATAGGGCCAGTAGTCACCGCCGGTGCGGAGGTAGGTCTGCTCCTTGAGCGACTCGGGGTGCTCATAGGCGATCGAGCGGACGCGGGAGGACAGGTCGCGCACCGGTCGCACGGTCAGCCTCGTCCTCCCGAGGAGGCCGCAGAGTGCGGAGAGTGGCACCGGCCCGAGGCCCTCGACCCGAGCCACCGCGTCGGCACCAGCCAGGGCCGCCTCGTGGAGGTGGACGTAGAGCACGGCCCTCGGAGCGAGGGGTGACAGGTCCGCCCTGCTCAGGGCGCCGAGGAGGCTGGCGGGGACGTCGGTGGCTCGTGACGGACCGTCATCGCTCGACCCGTCGGCCCCCGGCTCGCCCTCGTTGTGCTCGAGCAGGAGCTGCAACAGCTCCGCGGGACGGGCGAGGTAGCCGAAGGCGATGGCGCGGAGCTCGTCGGCGCCGGCGTGCGGATGTGTCGGAGCCAGGATCTCGGCGACCCGCACGATCGTCGCCTCCACCCAGACCGCATCGCCCGCCTCGATGCGGGCGATGACGGTGCGGAGACCGAACTCGTCGCTGCGACCCATGCCGACATAGCGCCGGGCTCGCTCGGCCTCGACACGCTGGTCGTGCAGCGCAGGGTCGGCCTCGATGATCTTTGCCTCGGCGACGGCGAGGACCCGGCCGCCGGCCTCGTGGTCGATGATCCGGGCGACGGCCGAGTCCACGATCCCCACCCGAGCGACGGGCAGGTGGCGCGAGAGCCTGGCGACGCGACGTGCGATGTAGACCTCGGCGTCGCCGGCACGCACCACCGCCCAGGTCCGGGGCAGTCGGTGCTCGAGGTCGAGCACGTCGGCCAGGGCGTTGGTCGTCGCCGTGACACCGGTGCCGCGGGCCAGCGCGATCTCGCCGAGGCAGAAGTCCTGGACGCCCGGAGTGCCGTCGCCGCCGGGGTGGACCAGAACGTCGCCGAGTCGTCGTGCGAGCTCGCCGTCAGGACCCTGCGTCGGGTCGGCGGAGTGGACCGCAGCCCACTGGGACAGCACCTGGAGGTCGCGCACCTCGCCGAGCCGCCGCTCCCGCACCACCCGGCTCGCCGCGGCCAGGAGGTCGGGCTTGTCGAGGAGAGTGAGTGGGTCGGTCATGCGTTCGATTTTAGGCGGACCCACCGACAGTCGGCCTTGCCGCTGGATCGCGTCTGTGGAGCGCGTCTGTGACACGATCCGGCAATGGCTGGGTGTGTCTTCTGCGGGATCATCGCCGGCGAGGTCGAGGGTCACGTCGTGCTCGAGACCGACGCCCTCCTCGCCTTCCTCGACACCCGGCCCGTCTTCAAGGGCCACGTCCTGCTCGTGCCGCGCGAGCACGTCGAGACCCTTCCGGACCTGCCGGCCGCGGCGCGCGACGGCTTCCTCGCCGCGGCCCAGCAGCTGGCCACCGCAGTGAAGGACGGCCTCGGGGCGCAGGGCTCCTTCATGGCCATCAACAACACCGTCAGCCAGTCGGTGCCGCACCTGCACCTCCACGTCGTGCCGCGGACGAAGGGCGACGGGCTGCGCGGCTTCTTCTGGCCGCGCACGAAGTACGCCGCCGGCGAGGCGGAGGAGTACGCCGAGCGCCTGCGAAGCGCCTTGGTTTCGTGACGGTCGCTGCGCGACCTCCTCAACCAGCGGGACAACCACATGGCTCCCAGCGACGTCTTCGGACGCGCGCCGTGATGACCCTGTTCGACCCGGTCCGTCCCTGCCGCCGAGGTGCGGTCCTGGATCTGGTGAGGCGTCAGCCCTGGCGTCCCGGGAGCGCCTCGGCCCGGGAGTAGTCCGACGCCGCCACGACGGCGCGGAAGGTCCACGGCTCTGGCCGCCGACGCAGCGGGTTGCCGGTGGCTCGCGCCGCCAGGACGAACGCCGCAGCGCCGACGCCCGCCCCGGCCACGACGTCGACGAAGAAGTGCCAGCCCAGGTAGACCGTGGCCACCATGGTGAGCGCGAGGAAGGTCCAGGCCGCGACCCGGACGAGTGTGGGCAGCCTCATCTGCTCCGCCATCAGGCAGATGGTCACCATCACGGCCACGTGCAGCGAGGCGAAGGCGGCCACGGTCTGCACGGCGTGGGTGTCCCAAGGACCGGCCAGCACCTCGATGCGGTCCGAGAGCAGCATCTCGTTGACCGACGTGTTCGGGGTGCGGGCGAGGTCCGAGAACCACTCGGGCGAGGAGTAGACAGGACCGACCGACGGCACTGCGTAGTAGATGATCGCGCCGAGGCACCAGTCGATCGAGATCGCCGTGACGTACCACGCGCCCGCCGTCGACCGACGTGTCCAGACCAGTGCGATGGCCAGGCTGGCCGGCACCAGGCCGATCCACACGAGGTAGACGCCTGCCACCACCCAGTTGGCCCAGGTCGTGCCGAGCACGTCGTGCAGGACGACGGCCGGGTCGTTGCCGAGCCACAGCAGCCGGTCGAGGCGGGCGAGCCCGGAGTCCGCCAGCCGGTCGGTCACGAACGGGACGTAGCCCTTGAGGTTGCGGAAGGCGACGTAGGCGACGTACCAGGTGAGAAGTCCACTGACCGTGAACATGATCTGGTCGCGGTTCCAGCGCTCGACCAGCACCGCGCGGAAGGCAGCCCGGGCGGCTGAGCCCCCGCGATGCACCAGCAGCACCCAGCGGGCCGCGATGTCCAGCATGACCGCCGAGGCGACGATCACCGGCAGTCGGAACCAGGTGGGCAGGGACGCCCCGTCGGGATCACGCAGCGGGAGGTGATGGGTCCACGCGACCAGTGCGGCCATCACGGCCATCACGGCGGCCACGACGGCCGCGGCCCGGAACTCCCCCCGACGCACCCGCACACCTTAGCGACTGAGTAGCCTCGGAGCGCCAGTCATTCGATCTCCACCCCCATCTCCAGGGAGCCCCTCATGGGTCAATTCGACGGACGCGTCGCAGTCATCACGGGAGCCGCTCGCGGCATCGGCTTCGCCATCGCCCAGCGTTTCGCCGCCGAGGGCGCATCGGTCGCGCTCCTCGACCTCGACGAGGCCGCGGCCCAGGAGGCGGCCGAACGGCTGGTCCCGACAGGCTCGACCGGCGAAGGCAACGGAGCGCGCGCGGTGGGCATCGCCTGCGACGTCGCCGACGCCGCCGCCGCGGAGGCCGCCGTCCAGCGGGTCGTGGACGAGCTCGGTGGGATCCACCACCTCGTCAACAACGCCGGCGTCACCCGCGACAACATGCTCTTCAAGATGACCGAGGACGACTGGGACCTGGTCATGGCCGTGCACCTCAAGGGCCCCTTCAACATGACGAAGGCCGCGCAGTCGCGCTTCGTGGAGCAGCGCTACGGCAAGATCGTGAACCTCTCCAGCGTCTCGGCGCTGGGCAACCGCGGGCAGGCCAACTACTCCGCGGCCAAGATGGGCATCCAGGGCTTCACCCGGACCCTCGGCATCGAGCTCGGCCCGTTCGGCATCAACGCCAACGCGATCGCCCCCGGCTTCATCGCCACCGAGATGACCGACGCCACGGCGCGCCGGCTCAAGCTCGAGCCCGAGGAGCTCCAGCGCCTCAACGCCGAGGACACCCCCCTGCGTCGCGTCGGCCAGCCCGAGGACATCGCTGCGGCGGCTGCCTTCCTCTGCAGTGACGACGCGTCCTTCATCACCGGTCAGACCCTCTACGTCGACGGCGGTCGCAAGCTCGGTTGAGCGTGGATCGTGCCCGGTCGTGCGCCGGGCGTACCCTGTGGCGCGCCTTCCCTGTTCGGGGGAGGTGCGCCCCCACACTCGTGGAGTCAGCCCCCGCTCGATCGGAGTTTCCGTGCGTCACCGTGTTCGTCCCTCGTCGTCCAGAGCCGTCACCGCCTCGCTCCTCGCGGCCGTGCTCCTGCTCGCCGGGTGCGGCGGGGACTCCGATGACACGCCGGCGGGCGACGCCGCTCCGAGCGAGCCGACCGCGTCGGAGTCGAGCGAGCCGCCGGAGCCGACGTACTGGCCGCTGACCGGTCTCGAGCGCACGGGCAAGGCGCCCAAGCACCCCGTCATCGTCACCAAGGTCGACAACACCTCCTCCAGCGCCCCGCAGGTCGGGCTGGGTCAGGCCGACCTGGTCGTCGAGGAGCTGGTGGAGGGCGGGATGACCCGGCTGGCGGCCTTCTACTACTCGAAGGTGCCGGGCAACATCGGCCCGGTCCGCTCGATGCGAGCCAGCGACATCGGCATCGTGCCCGACGGCGCGACCGTGGTGACCAGCGGCGCCGCGCAGGTCACCCTCAACCGGGTCCGGGCCGCGGGCATCCCATGGATCACCGAGGGTGCCGCCGGCGTCTACCGCGAGACGAGCCGCTCTGCCCCCTACAACCTCTTCGCGCGCCTGGGCGAGATCTCCAAGCGCCTCAAGGCGTCCGAGGAGCCTCCGCCCTACCTGCCCTTCGGGACCAAGGCCGACCTGCCCAAGGGCGGCAAGGCCAAGACGATGACCGCGAGCTTCGGCGGGCACGCGACGTCGTGGCAGTTCCAGGGTGGCCGCTACGTCAACACCAACTCCTACGCCGCGCAGGACGACCAGTTCCCCACCGACTCGGTGCTGGTGCTGCGCGTGCAGATCGGTGACGCCGGCTACAAGGACCCGGCCGGCTACCCGGTGCCGGAGACCAAGTTCGAGGGCAAGGGCTCGGCTCTGCTGTTCCACGGCGGCCGGGTCATCCGCGGCACCTGGACCAAGAAGGGTCTGACCGGGGAGATCGGTCTCGAGACCAAGGCCGGCGCGATGCTCGTGCCGGCCGGTCACGTGTGGATCGAGCTCGTCCCGACCTCGACCGGAGACGTCACCTTCGCGAAGTAGCGACGGCCCGAAGCCGGTATCCGGGACGGGAGGGATCAGACACAATGGTCGGCATGCAGGTCTCCCCCGGGATGCTGCTCGTGGCGACCAGCGCACTGCAGGATCCCAACTTTGCCGACACCGTCGTGCTGCTGCTCGATGTCAGCGACGACGGAGCGCTCGGAGTTGTGCTCAACCGGCCCTCGCCGATCCTCGTGGTCGACGTGCTCGAGCCCTGGCGCGACGTGGTCGCCGAGCCCGAGGTGTTGTTCCGCGGTGGGCCCGTCGGTGTCGACGGCGCGATCGCGGTGGGACGCTGCGGGTGATCGACGACCCGCCGGTCGGCTGGCGTCCCGTCTCGGGGCTCCTGGGCATGGTGGACCTCGACACCCCGATCGAGCTCGTCGACGGCAGCCTGGCCGGGCTGCGGGTCTTCGCCGGCTACGCAGGCTGGGGGGCCAGCCAGCTCGAGAGCGAGATCGAGGAGGGCAGCTGGTACGTCGTCGCGGGCGAGGCCGGTGACGCCTTCCGGGGCGACACCGGCGGACTGTGGCGCGACGTGATGCGACGTCAGCCCGGAATGCTGGCCTGGCACGTGAATCGGCCCGTCGATCCTGACCTCAACTGACCCTGCGGTTAGGCTGGTCCATCATGAGCACCATCGGTTTCTCTCCCGGCAGTCAGACGATCGAAGACCGTCAGACGGTGCCCACGGACGAGGGCGACCACGAGCGGTTCTCCCACTTCGTCCCCAAGGACAAGCTCACCGAGGCCATGGTGATGGGCACCCCCGTCATCGCCCTGTGCGGGAAGGTCTGGGTGCCGAGCCGGGCTCCCGAGAAGTTCCCGGTCTGCCCGGAGTGCAAGGAGATCTGGGAGTCGATGAAGTCCGGCGACAAGCCTGGCGGCGACAACCCTTCGGGCTCCGGCGAGTGACCGGGCGGCCCGAGCTGCCGCTGTCTCCCGCCTGGCCGGACCGGGCTGCCTGGGGCACGGCACCCTCCCTGCGCGCGTGGCAGCAGGCAGCGATGGACACCTACCAGGCGCGTCAGCCCCGTGACTTCCTGGCTGTCGCGACCCCCGGGGCGGGCAAGACGACCTTCGCCCTGACCGTGGCCGCCGACCTGCTGAGCCGTCGGATCGTCGACCGGATCACGGTCGTCGCACCCACCGAGCACCTCAAGACCCAGTGGGCCGAGGCGGCCGCCCGGGCCGGCATCCCCATCGACCCGACCTACTCCGCGGGCAAGGGCAAGACCTCCGGGGACTACGTCGGGATCGCCGTCACCTACGCCGGTGTCGCGGTGAACCCGCTCGCGATGCGCATCCGCACCGAGCGCTTCAAGACGCTGGTGATCCTCGACGAGATCCACCACGCCGGTGACGCGATGGCGTGGGGCGAGGGGGTGCGCGAGGCCTTCGACCCCGCCACCCGGCGTCTCTCGCTGACGGGTACGCCGTTCCGCTCGGACATCAACCCGATCCCGTTCATCACCTACGCTCCGGGCGACGACGGCATCCCGCGCTCGGCGGCCGACTTCACCTACGGCTACGCCCATGCGCTGGCCGACCACGTCGTCCGCCCGGTGCTGTTCCTGGCCTACTCGGGCGAGATGCAGTGGCGCACCCGGGCCGGCGACGAGATCGTGGCCCGCCTCGGCGAGCCGCTCACCAAGGACATGCACGCCCACGCGCTGCGTACGGCACTCGACCCGCTCGGCTCCTGGATCCCCGCCGTCCTGGAGGCCGCGGACACCCGCCTCTCCGAGGTGCGTCGGCACGTCCCCGACGCCGGTGGCATGGTCATCGCGAGCGACCAGGACTCCGCGCGCGCCTATGCCGCGCTGCTGAAGAAGATCACCGGCGAGTCGCCGACCGTCGTGCTCTCCGACGAGAAGGGCGCCTCGAAGAAGATCGCCGCCTTCACCGAGTCCGAGAAGCGCTGGCTGGTGGCGGTCCGGATGGTCTCCGAGGGCGTCGACGTGCCGCGGCTGGCCGTCGGGGTGTGGGCGACCACCACCTCCACACCGCTGTTCTTCGCACAGGCCGTCGGCAGGTTCGTACGCGCTCGCTCCCGTGGCGAGACGGCCTCGGTGTTCCTGCCCTCCGTGCCGCACCTGCTGGAGTTCGCCTCCGACATGGAGGCGCAGCGCGACCACGTCCTGGGGCGACGGGTGCAGGACGAGGACGACATCTTCGCCGCCGAGAACGACCTGCTGGCCCAGGCGAACGCGGGGGAGTCGGCCTCCGACGAGCTGGAGATGTCGTGGGAGGCGCTCGGCTCGACCGCCTCCTTCGACCACGTCCTCTACGAGGGAGCGCAGTTCGGCCACTCCGGCGAGGTCGTGTCCGGCTCGGCGGAGGAGATGGACTTCCTCGGCATCCCCGGTCTGCTCGACCCCGACCAGGTGCGCGAGCTGCTGCACTCGCGGCAGAGCGAGCGTGCCCGCATCCAGAAGACCGAGCGCCCGGGGGAGTCGGTGCAGGAGCTCACCACGCACCAGCAGCTGGGCGTGCTGCGCCGCGAGCTCAACGGCCTGGTCGCCGCCTGGCACCACCGCACCGGCCAGGCGCACGGCATCACCCACTCCGCGCTCCGCAAGGAGTGCGGTGGCCCTCCGGCGGCAGTGGCCACGGCCGACCAGCTGCACCAACGCATCGACCGTATCCGCGAATGGGCGATGCGTCAGTCGTCCTGACGCGGGCCACTAGGCTCGGGCCATGCCCGCGGAGATCTCGCAGACCCTGGACCGCGGCCTCCGCGCGCTCCGGCTGCTGGCCGACTCCCCGGAGGGGCTGACCGTCACCGAGCTGTCCGGGCGGCTCGAGATCAACCGCACGGTCGTCTACCGCCTGGTCAGCACCCTGGAGCAGCACGGCCTGATCCGCCGCGACGCACGCGGCAGGCTCTTCGTCGGTCTCGGTGTCCTCCACTTCGCCAGCGCGGTGCAGCCCCTGCTGCGCGATCTCGCGATGCCGGTGCTGCGCTCGCTGGCTGAGGCGGTCGGGTCGACGGCCCACCTGACCGTGGCCGACGGCGACGAGGCGCTCGCCCTGGCGGTGGTCGAGCCGACCTGGACCGACTTCCACGTCGCCTACCGGATCGGGGCGCGCCATCCGCTGTCGCAGGGGGCTGCGGGCAAGGCCATCGGTCTGCTCGTGTCCGTGCCCGACGTCGACTCGGCGGCGTACGCCGTGACGAGCGGTGAGCTCCAGACCGGGGCGAGGGGCCTGGCCGCGCCGGTGCGAGGCGTCGAGGGCCTGCGCGCGAGCGTCGGCATCGTCACCCTCGACGGCTCGATCGACGAGGCCGAGGTGGCGCCCCAGGTCATCGCGGCGGCAACGGCCGTCGCCGACCGACTGCGCTGACGGATCAGCCGACCGATGCCCGCGCCAGCGGCAGCACCCGGTGCGGGATCTGCGTCGCGAGCGCGATGACCGTGGTGGACCGGTCGATGCCGGGGTCGGTGAGCACCTGGTCGATCACCCGCTGCAGGTCTGCGTTGGACCGCGCGACCACCCGCGCCCACATGTCGCCCGCACCGGTGATCGTGTAGGCCTCCAGCACCTCGGGGATCGCTGCGAGGTGGGTGGCCACGGCGTCGTGCCCGCCGGTCGCGGCAGAGCCCTGACGGATCTCGAGGGTGAGGAACGCCATCACGGGGAAGCCGATCGCCTCGGGGGAGACCTCAGGACCCCAGCCGGTGATGACCCCCGACGACGCCAGCCTGTCGAGGCGTGCCTGCACGGTGCCGCGGGCGATGCCCAGCCGACGGCTGGCCTGCAGAACCCCGATCCGGGGCTCGGCGGCGAACAGGTCGATCAGTCTGCTGTCGATCTCATCCATGGCAACCCCCCTGACTGTGCAAACTGCACAATGTTCTGTCGTACTGTTGCACACCTTGCCTGTCAGTCGACAGAGTTGGGCCCATGACTGAATCGACGCTGACCGTGCTGACCCACGAAGAGGAGCAGGCCGGCCTGACCCTCGAGCAGCTGCAGCAGCTCGTGGGCCTGGTGGAGTACGACGCCTCGTCCGACCCCTTCCCCGTCACGGCGCAGGACGCGGTGTGCTTCGTGGTGGGCAACGCCACGCAGTCCGCGAACTTCTACCAGCTCGCGCTGGGGATGGACCTGGTCGCCTACCGGGGCCCGGAGACCGGCCACCGCGACTCCAAGTCCTACGTGCTGAAGTCCGGCTCGGCACGCTTCGTCTTCACCGGCGGAGTCACCCCGGACAGCCCGGTGCTCGACCACCACCGCAAGCACGGCGACGGCGTGGTCGACCTGGCCATCGAGGTCCCCGACGTCGACAAGTGCATCGAGCACGCGCGCTCGCAGGGGGCCACGATCCTCGTGGAGCCGCACGACGAGTCCGACGAGCACGGCACCGTGCGCATGGCCGCCATCGCGACCTACGGCGAGACCCGCCACACGCTCGTCGACCGTTCCGGCTACGACGGCCCCTACCTGCCCGGCTACGTCGAGCGGACGACCACCGTGGCCCGGGTCGAGGGCCACCCCAAGCGCCTCTTCCAGGCCATCGACCACTGCGTCGGCAACGTCGAGCTGGGCCGGATGGACGAGTGGGTCGAGTTCTACAACAAGGTCCTCGGGTTCACGAACATGGCCGAGTTCATCGGGGACGACATCGCCACCGACTACTCCGCGCTCATGTCGAAGGTCGTCTCCAGCGGCAACCACCGGGTGAAGTTCCCGCTCAACGAGCCGGCCATCGCCAAGAAGAAGTCGCAGATCGACGAGTACCTCGAGTTCTACGACGGCGCCGGCTGCCAGCACATCGCCCTGGCCACCAACGACATCCTCCGCTCGGTCGACATCCTGCGCGACAACGGCATCGAGTTCCTCGAGACCCCCGACTCCTACTACGACGACCCGGAGCTGCGGGCCCGGATCGGCGACGTCCGAGTACCGATCGAGGAGCTGAAGAAGCGCAAGATCCTGGTCGACCGCGACGAGGACGGCTACCTCCTCCAGATCTTCACCAAGCCGATGGGTGACCGTCCGACGGTGTTCTACGAGTTCATCGAGCGCCACGGTTCGCTCGGCTTCGGCAAGGGCAACTTCAAGGCGCTCTTCGAGGCGATCGAGCGCGAGCAGGACGCCCGCGGCAACCTCTGAGTCGTCCTAGGCTGGTCCCATGATGATCCGCCCGGCCGAGCTGGCCGCCATCAAGGCCGGCTCGGTCGACCTGGCGTTCCGACGCTGGGCCAGGCCGCGGGTGGTCGTGGGGACGCAGATGCGCACCGCGGTGGGCCTGATCGAGGTGACGTCCGTCGAACGGGTCGCCGTGGCCAGCCTCCGGGCCGAGGACGCCCGGCGGGCCGGCGCGTCGACGCTGGCCGCGCTCACGCAGGCGCTCGCGGACAGGGCCGGCGACCCCGCGTGGCGGATCGGACTGGCGTACGCCGGTCCGGACCCGCGCGAGGCCCTGCGGGAGGCCGTGCCGGACGAGGCGGAGATCGCCGCGATCAACGCACGCCTGGACCGCCTCGACGCGTCCTCGGCGTACGGCCCCTGGACGCGCGAGACACTCGACCTGATCGACCTCCATCCCACCGTCCGCGCGCCGGACCTGGCCGAGCAGGTGGGGCGGGAGACGGCCGACTTCAAGAAGGACGTCCGCAAGCTCAAGGAGCTCGGCCTGACCGAGTCGCTCGCCATCGGCTACCTCCTGTCGCCGCGGGGTCGGGCGGTCGTCGACGCCGGACTGTCCGAGCCGCGCGTGCGCCCGCCGCGTGAGAGCGGTACGCCCCTGCCGCGCACCATCGGCGCGCCGGCGACGCGAGGCCTGCGCGGGCTCGGCATCACCACGCTCGAGCAGGTCGCCGACCTGAGCGCCGCTGACCTCGCCGCGATCCACGGTGTGGGTCCGATCGCCATCGCCCGGCTCCAGGAGGCCCTGGCCGAGGGCCCCTGACGGCTCAGTGCGCGAGCAGGCCCACGCCGAGACCGCCCATCAGCACGGCGATCGCCGAGTCGAGCACCCGCCAGGCCGCGGGCCGGGCGAACAGTCCGCGGAGCAGTCGGGCACCGAAGCCCAGGCCGAAGAACCACAGCACGCTCGCGGTGAGCGAACCGGCCAGGAACCACCAACGGTCCGGGCCGAAGCTGTTGGCGACGGTGCCCAGCATGAGGACGGCGTCGAGGTAGAAGTGCGGGTTGAGCCAGGTCAGTGCCAGCGTCAGCAGCACGGCCCGACCGGTGGTCAGGGCGGTGCCCTCACCTGCGACGAGGCTCGTGGGCCGCCAGGCGCGCATCGCGGCGTGGACGCCGAAGGCGATGAGGTAGAGCCCACCGAGGAGCTGGGCGATCGGCAGCACTGCCGGCCACCGCTCGAGGACCACGCCGAGACCGGCCACTCCCAGCGAGATGGCCACGACGTCGGAGACCAGGCAGGTCAGCACGATGGGCAGGACCTGTTCGCCGCGGATCCCCTGGCGGAGAAGGAAGGCATTCTGCGCGCCGACGGCGACGATGAGGGCGAGTCCGGTGACCAGACCGGTGAGCGTCACGTGCAACATGTGACCAACGGTAGACACGCCCTGGCCATCAATCCAGCGAAGGATTCTGATGAATCATTAGGATGTCTAACTATGAAAGACATCACTCAGCTGGACCCTGTGGCCCTGCGCACACTGGTCGTCGCGACCAGGCTCGGCACGTTCGAGGCGGCCGCCCGCGAGCTCCACGTGACGCCCTCGGCAGTGAGCCAGCGCATCAAGGCGCTGGAGACCCGGATCGGTCGCGTCCTCCTGCACCGCGTGAAGCCGCTGGAGCCCACGGAGGCGGGCCTGGTGCTCGTGCGCCTCGCCACCCAGACCGAGATCCTGGAGCGCGAGGCGGTCGCCGAGCTGGTCGAGGGCGCCGACGACGTCTCGACGTCCTACAGCTCGCTGCCCATCGCGGTGAACGCGGACACCCTCTACAGCTGGTTCGTCGACGCGCTCGCCGAGGTGCAGACCCGCCACCGGGTCGTCTTCGAGGTCGTGCGCGAGGACCACACGCGTACGGCGGAGCGGTTGCGTCGCGGAGAGGTGATGGCTGCGATCACCGCCGAGCCGAGACCGGTGCCCGGTTGCCGTGTCGTGCGACTGGGCCGGATGCGCTACGTCGCCGTGGCGACCCGCGCCTTCCACGAGGCTCACTTCTCCGCCGGCGTCGGGTCGGTGACCCTCGCCGAGGCACCCGTCGTCGCCTTCGACCGCAGCGACTCCCTCCAGCACGACTTCGCACGACGCGTGACGCGACGCCACCTCGCGCCGCCGGCGACCTACCTGCCGTCGGTGCGCGAGTTCGACCGGGCCATCCGGGTGGGCATGGGGTGGGGACTGCTCCCGGAGTCGGACGTCGCGGCCGAGCTGGCACGGGGGGAGCTGGTCGAGCTCGTGCCGGGCAAGCGCGTCGACGTACCCCTGTTCTGGCAGCACTGGACCCTCGGCTCGGCGGTCGTGGCAGACCTGACCGCGGCCGTGGTGGGAGCGGCCAGGGGGTGGCTCGACTCCGCCTCCCACGCCTGACCCGGCAGATCACGCATTCCAAGGACATCGCGTGCGCCCAGCCCTACCCTGACTTCGGGAGCACCACCGCACGACGAGTGAAAAATGGGGACACCGTGGGACGACGTAACGCTGCCGTGGCGATCTCGGCTGCCCTGCTGGGCCTCACCGCCTGCGGGGGCTCGGGCTCTGCTGCTCCCAGCGACACCGAGAAGGTCGTGTCCGAGGGCGACCAGCTCGCCGAGCTCGCCTCCCAGGTCGACACCATGGGGATGGTCGAGTGGAGCGGTCAGCTCCTGACCAAGTCCCCCGACAAGGGTGGCAGGCAGATCTTCGAGCTGAGCGGTCGCTTCAGCGGCTCGACCGGCTACAGCGAGGTCACCATGGACTCGCGCATCGACGGCAACAAGCAGCTGGTCGACTACCTCGTGGTCGCCGGCCGCACCTACTTCAACAGCGAGGCCTGGGGACCGTCCGCCTCCGACTGCTGGGCCGACATCACCGGCGACCAGGCCCGGACGTGGGCCCTCCCGACCAAGCTCGACCCCACCTGGCCGGTGTCCGACGCCAAGGCCGTGGGTCTCGACGATGACGGGGTCCAGGTGCGGATCCCGGCCCAGGTCGTGCTGACGGGCATGCCGCGCGGACTCTTCCCGACCGTTCCTGCGGGCCTCAAGGGCGTCGCGGCCGACGGGGTCGTCATCCCGCACGGCCCTCTGCTCGAGATCGGCGTGGACGTCCTCGGGATGTGGGCCGACGTGCCCGCCGCCGAGCTCGCCGACATCGACACCAAGCGGGCAGGCTGGTGGACGATGACGATGAAGGAGGCGCAGGACGGCACCTCGGTGAAGCCGCCCAAGCACCTCTTCGACCCGGCTGTCACCCCGCCGAGCCAGTGCATGAAGGGCTGACGCTCAGAGCACCTTGGACAGGAACACCTGGGTCCGCTCGTGCTGGGGGTTGGTCAGCACCTCGAGCGGGTCGCCCTCCTCGAGGATCACGCCGTCGTCCATGAACACCAGGTTGTCGCCCACCTCGCGGGCGAAGCCCATCTCGTGGGTGACCACCATCATCGTCATCCCCTCCGCGGCCAGGTCCTTCATGACGGCCAGCACGTCGCCGACGAGCTCAGGGTCGAGGGCCGAGGTCGGCTCGTCGAAGAGCATCATGTCGGGACTCATCGACAGTGCTCGCGCGATGGCCACCCGCTGCGACTGCCCGCCGGAGAGGTGGGCGGGGTAGGCCGACTCCTTCTCCGAGAGCCCGACCTTGGCCAGCGTGGAGCGTGCGACCTCGACCGCCTCGTCCTTCGAGCGGCCCTTCACCTTCTCCTGCGCGATGGTGAGGTTCCGGAGGACCGTCATGTGCGGGAACAGGTTGAACTGCTGGAAGACCATCCCGATGAGTGCCCGCAGCTTGTCGACGTCGGCATCGGGGTGGGTGATCTCCTCGCCCTCGACGAAGATCTTCCCGCTGGTCGGGGTCTCGAGCATGTTGACGCACCGCAGCAGGGTGGACTTGCCCGAGCCTGAGGGCCCGATGACACACACGACCTGGCCGTTGCCGACGTGGAAGTCGATGCCCTTGAGCACCTCGTTGGGGCCGAACCTCTTGTGGAGGTCCTGGACGTCGATCGCTGCCTCGGAGCGCTCGCTGGTGACGTTGGAACGGTGGTCGGTGGTCATCAGCGAGCCCTCTCCGAGCGGCTTTCCATGCGGCGAACGATGATCGACAGCGGCACCGTGATCAGCAGGTAGCACAGCGCGATCACGACGATCGGGGTCAGGTTGGAGGCGGAGTTCATGCCCTCGCGGCCGAACTTGGTGAGCTCGTAGTCGGCGAGCGACAGGCCGAGGATGTAGACCAGCGAGGAGTCCTTGGTGAGCAGGATGAGCTCGTTGGTCAGCGGCGGCAGGATGATCCGGAAGGCCTGCGGAACGACCACGCTGATCATGGCCCGTCCCTGCGACATGCCGAGCGAACGAGCCGCCTCCATCTGGCCCTTGGGCACCGCCTGGATGCCGGCCCGGATGGTCTCGGCCATGTAGGCGCCGCCGACCAGGCCGAGGGCCAGGGTGACGATGCCGAGGTTGCCGAACGGGATCTCGTACTGGGGGAAGGCGAGGTTGAAGCCGACGCTGAGCCCGATGAAGACGACCAGGGCGGGGAGCCCGCGGAACAGCTCGATGATCGCCGTGGCGATCCACCGGTAGGGCCCCACGCTCGAGAGCCGCATCAGCGCCAGGATCAGGCCGAGCGCCAGGCCGAACGCGAAGCCGCACGCGGTGTAGATGATCGTGTTCTTGAGCGCGATCGTCAGGACGCGGGGGAACTGCTCCTTGACCAGCTCCCAGTTCCAGAACGCCCGCTGGATCTGACCCCAGTCGGCCACGAGGGCGAACGTGAGGACCACGGCGACCAGCACGGCGTACTGGACGTAACGCCATCGGGCGGCACGCTGTCGGGGACTCGCCATGGACTCACATCACCTTCGTCGTGGGATGGGCAGTGTCAGGCGCTGGGGGCGACGCCGAACCACTCCTCGTAGACCGCGTCGTACTCGTCGCTCGCGATCCCGTCGTTGATGGCGGCCAGCAGCTCGGGGTTGCTGTCCTTCTTGACCGAGAAGCCGTAGCTCTCGCCGGTCTTGAACTCGGTGACGACCTCGACGTCGGGGTTCTGGCTCACGAAGTAGTTGAGCAGCCCGTTGTCGTTGACGCCGGCGTCGGCCTTGCCGGTCCGGACTGCCTGCTGCATGAGCGAGGAGTCCTCGAAGGAGATGATCTTGGTGTCCTCGGGGGCGTTCTCGCGGACGTAGTCGGCGCCGGTCGTCCCGTCCTGCACGGCGACGGTCTTGCCAGCCAGGTCTTCGAGCGAGGAGACGCCCGAGCCGGTCTTGGTCATCAGGGCCTGGGTGGCCTCGAAGTAGGGGTCGGTGAAGTCCATGACCGCGGCACGCTCGTCGGTGATGGTCATGGCGCCGGCGCCCACGTCGCACTGGCCGGTGTTGAGGGCCTCACCCGTCGTGATCGTCTCCCACGCGACGTCGAGGACCTCGGTCTCGAGGCCGTTCGCCTCCGCAGCGATCTCCAGCACGCTCGGGTCGAAGCCGACGACCTTGCCGCCCTCGGTGAACTCGAAGGGCTCGTAGGGGAGGTGGGTGCAGATGGTCAGCACGTCTTCCTTGACGAGCTCGATGCCCGAATCGGTGGCCGTGGTGGAGTCGTCCTTGGCGCATCCTGCGGCAGTCAGTGCGAGTGCGGCGGAGCTGATAGCAATGACGAGGGATCGTGTCTTCATGCACTCCACCGTAGTCCTATCCGCCGCCGCGAGGCTCGCGTGGTCCCCGCGCGTCGCCCGTCTCGCGCAAGAATGACGCCATGCCGACCTACGTCGCCTTCCTGCGCGCCATCAACCTCGGGGCGACCCGGAAGTTCCCCAAGGACGCGATCAGGGCAGCGACCGAGGCTGCCGGTGGCACCGACGTCGAGACCTACATCAACACCGGCAACGTGCGGCTGGGCCACTCGGCCCGCTCGGTCGCCAGGGTCCGGCAAGCGTTGGAGAAGGCCTACGCCGACGCCGCCGGCTTCGAGGTCCCGACGGTCGTCTTCACCACCGCGGACCTGGCCGCGCTGACCGCCCGCGCGGAGGAGCTGCACGCGGAGCACGATCCTGCCGGCCAGCACTACGTGACGCTGTACGACGCGGCGCCCCCGGCCGCCGCGGCGCGATCCGTCCACGCCCTCGAGCATGCGGGGGAGACCGTGGTGGTCGACGGACGGGCGGCCCACGCCCTGCTCGACGGCGACATCCACACCTCCAAGCTGCTCGGCTCGAAGGAGTTCCGCGCTCTCGGCCAGGGCACTGCTCGCACCCTCAAGGTGCTGCGCACGGTCACCGAGAAGTGGTGCTGATCAGGCCAGCTCGATCCCTGCGACCGTCATCTCGGTGAGTGCGGCGGCGGTGGTCTCCGGTGCCACGCCGGCGCACAGGGCCGTCAGCACCCGCGTGTCGAAACCCTCGCCGGCACTGTCGAGGGCGGTGGCGCGCACGCAGTGGTCGGTGGCGATCCCGCAGATGTCGACCTCGGTGACTCCGTGCCCGCGCAGCCAGTCGGCGAGGCCGTCGCCGGCCGTCGTGTGCCCCTCGAAGCCGGAGTAGGCCGCGGCGTGCTCGCCCTTGACGAACACGGCGTCGAAGGGCTGCGGGTCGAGGTTGGGGTGGAAGCCCTCACCCTCGGTGCCGACCTTGCAGTGCACGGGCCAGGAGTCGACGAAGTCCGGCTTGGCGGCCCAGTGCGCGCCCGGATCCACGTGGTGGTCCTTGGTCGCCACCACCACGTCGTACGCCGGCGCGTGGGCGTCGCGTGCCGACCAGTGGTGCAGCAGCCGGCCGATGTCGGCAGCCACCTCGGCCCCACCCGCGACGGGCAGCGACCCGCCCTCACAGAAGTCGTTCTGGACGTCCACCACGATCAGCGCGCGGGTCATGTGGTCAGGCTAGCGCCCGCGCTCACCCGGGCAGGTGCACCGTGGGGATCACCGCTTCTCCCGACGACATCATCCTGATCGCCCGCGGGAGCTCGGCGCGCGACGCGAGGTGGCGCGCTCGGGCGTCGTCGAGGCTCGACCGGCCGACGACCTCGCCGGCCCGCACGAGCGGCACGAGCAGGCCGCGATCGTCTCCGTCGTCCGTGGGCGGTGTGCCGATGCCCACCACCTCGACCTGGGCGACGCCGGCGGGCGAGCGGCGGCGCAGGGCGTACTTCCGCCCGCCGACGGAGGCCTTGTCCGGGGACTCCTTCGCCACCGGGACCAGCTCGCCGGAGTCGTCCGCGCGGGAGACGAGCTTGTAGACGAAACCGCAGGTGGGGTGCCCCGACCCCGTCACGAGCTGGGTGCCGACGCCGTAGCCGTCGACCGGCGCGACCGCGAGTGCTGCGATGGCGTGCTCGTCGAGGTCGCTGGTGACGATGATGCGGGTGCCGGTCGCGCCGAGGGAGTCGAGCTGGGCGCGGACGTCGCGGGCGACCTCGCCCAGGTCGCCGGAGTCGAGCCGCACGGCCCCGAGCCCCGGCCCGGCGACCTCGACCGCGACCCGGACCGCCTCGGTGACGTCGTAGGTGTCGACGAGCAGGGTGGTGCCGACGCCGAGCGTGTCCACCTGGGCGCGGAAGGCCTCGGCCTCGGTGTCGTGCAGCAGCGTGAACGAGTGCGCGGCGGTGCCGGACGTCGGTATGCCGTATCGCTGGCGGGCAGCCAGGTTGGAGGTGGTGGCGAAGCCGGCGACGTACGCCGCCCGCGCCGCCGCCACGGCAGCCTGCTCGTGGGTGCGGCGGGAGCCCATCTCGATGCAGGGGCGGTCACCGGCGGCCAGGGTCATCCGGCTGGCGGCCGAGGCGATCGCGGAGTCGTGGTTGTAGATCGAGAGCAGCAGGGTCTCCAGGACCACCGCCTCGGCGAAGGTGCCCTCGACCACCAGGATCGGTGAGTAGGGGAAGTAGGCCTCGCCCTCGGCGTAGCCCCAGATGTCGCCGGAGAAGCGGTAGGTCGAGAGCCACTGCAGCGTGTCGGCGTCGACCACCTCCTCCAGGCTTGCGAGAGCCGCCTCGTCGAAGGCGAACTCCTCGATGGCGTCCAGCATGCGACCCACCCCCGCGACGACGCCGTAGCGGCGGCCCTCGGGGAGCCGTCGAGGGAAGAGCTCGAAGACGGAACGCCGGCCGGCGGCTCCCGAACGGCGGGCGGCCTGCACCATGGTGAGTTCGTAGTGGTCGGTCAGGAGCGCCGATGAGCTCGTCACGACAGCCACTGTGCCACGATGTGAGGGTGTCAGCAGCGAGCCCGGTCGAGGTCGAGCCGACCCTGACCCCCGACGAGATCACGTTCCTCGCCAAGCCGTGGGTGACGTTGGTCTGGGACGACCCCGTCAACCTCATGTCCTACGTCGCCTACGTCTTCCAGAAGTACTTCGGCTATGACAAGGCCAAGTCCGAGAAGCTCATGCTCGAGGTGCACACCGAGGGCCGGACCGTCGTGTCCACCGGCACCCGCGAGGAGATGGAGCGCGACGTGCAGGCCATGCACGAGTACGGCCTGTGGGCGACGATGGAGAAGGCCTCCTGATGACCGCCTTCGAACGGCACCGCAAGTCGGGCCGCATCATCGCCACCTTCACCGGCTTCGAGGCCGACCTGCTGCGGTCGCTCACCTCGCAGATGGTCGAGCTGCTGCGCAACGAGCGTGCCGAGCCCGCGTCCGCGACCAGCGACCCGTTCGAGGCGCTGATGGCCGAGTTCTCCGGCGCGACCACGATCCCCGAGGACCCGGTGCTGGCACGCCTCTTCCCGACGGCGTACCCCGACGACGAGGACGCCGCCGCGGACTTCCGGCGCTTCACCGAGAGCGGCCTGCGCGACGGCAAGGCCGCCGCCTCCGGGCTCGTCATCGACACGCTCGAGGAGGCCGGGCTCCCGCCCGAGCTGACCGAGGAGGGGCTGATGATCGACGTCGAGCTCAGCGAGGCCGACGCCGAGGCGTGGATGCGCGCGTTCACCGACATCCGCCTCGCGCTCGCGACCCGGCTCCAGGTCGAGGCCGGCGACGAGGACTACTGGCACTCCCTGCCCGACGACGACCCCCGCGCGCAGGCCCATGACATCTATGAGTGGGTCGGTTGGCTCCAGGAGTCGATCATCGAGGCCCTCACGTCGTGAGCCCGATCCCCGACTTCGTCGTCGAGATCCGCCGGATGATCGGCGACCACCCGCTCTGGCTGCCCGGCGTCACCGCGGTGATCACCCGTGGCGACGGGCACGTGCTGCTGGTCCGGCGCTCCGACAACGGTGCCTGGACACCGGTCACCGGCATCGTCGACCCGGGCGAGGAGCCCGCCGTCGCCGCCGCCCGCGAGGCGATGGAGGAGACCGGCGTCCGCGTGCGTGTGGACCGCCTCGCGTCCACCGGCGCGCACCCCGAGATCCGCCACGACAACGGCGACCGCGCGGCCTACCTCGACCTGACCTTCGCGTGCACGTGGCTGGAGGGCGAGGCCCGCGTCGCCGACGACGAGTCCACCGAGGTGCGCTGGTGGCCGCTCAGCGCGCTGCCGCCGATGACCGAGACGATGGTGACCCGGATCCGGTCCGCCCTGAGCGGTGAGCGCGAGGCCCGCTTCGTCGCACCGCCCGGCCAGGCCGAGCCGGTGGAGCCGCTCGCCCCGGACCACCCGGTGCTGGGGGTCGACGCGTGCCCCGGTGGGTGGGTCGGCGTCGTGCTGGACCGCGACCTGCGGGCGAGCGTCTTCGTCGCACCGACGATCGGCGAGCTGGTGGCCCTGGTGGGGGAGACCGCCCAGGTCGTGGTCGTCGCGATCGACATCCCCATCGGCCTGCCCGACAGCGGCGGCCGCCTGGCCGATGCCGAGGCCCGCCGGGTCCTGCGCGGCAAGTCCTCCTCGGTCTTCTCCACCCCCGTGCGCGCCGCCCTCGAGGCCGACTCCTACGCCGACGGACGGGCGGCCAACCTGGCAGCCACGGAGGGACGCACCAGCGTCAGCGCCCAGGCGTACGCCCTGCGCGAGAAGATCCTGCAGGTCGACGCATGGGTCCGCTCGCGGCCCGGTGTGGCGGTCATCGAGGTGCACCCCGAGGTGAGCTTCGCGCGGATGGCGGGAGCGCCGGTGCTGGCCCGCAAGAAGGACGTCGACGGCGTGGCAGCCCGACGCGCAGCGCTGGCGAGCCACGGCATCGTGGCGCCGCACTGGTTCCGGGGCGCCGGCTTCGGCGAGGACGACCTGCTCGACGCCTGTGCGGCAGCCTGGTCGGCCGTCCGGCACTCGCTGGGGACGAGCGAGTCCTTCCCCGAGGCGCCGGAGGTCTTCTCCGACGGCATCCCGGCCGCCATCTGGGCCTGACCGGCGCTAGGCGTTGAGACGCCCGCCGGTCACTTCGGTTCGCTGCCTACCCTTGACCCGTGCTGACCATCGACCAGAAGACCTACGACGCCATCGTGGCGCACGCCAAGCGCGACCATCCGGACGAGGCATGTGGGGTCGTCGCCGGACCCGAGGGGAGCGACCGCCCCGAGCGTCTCGTCGAGATGGTCAACGCCGCGAGCAGCCCGACGTTCTACGAGTTCGACTCCACCGACCTGCTCGCGCTCTACAAGGACATGGACTCCCGCGACGAGGAGCCGGTCGTGATCTACCACTCCCACACCGCCACCGAGGCCTACCCCAGCCGCACCGACATCGGCCTGGCGAGCGAGCCGAATGCTCACTACGTGCTGGTCAGCACACGCCAGCACGGGAATAACGAGGGCCCGATCGAGTTCAAGTCATACAGAATCATCGACGGTGTCGTGACCGAAGAGGACGTCACGATCACGCCTCCCCGGAACACCCAGGAAGAGAGCTCCAGCTGATGGCCATCGAGGTCCGAATCCCCACCATCCTGCGCACCTACACCGACGGCGCCAAGGCGGTCGACGCGGCGGGATCCACGCTGACGGCGCTCATCGACGACCTCGAGGGCAACCACCCCGGGATCAAGGACCGCCTGATGGACAACGGCGACCTGCGCCGCTTCGTCAACGTCTACATCAACGACGAGGACGTGCGCTTCATCGGCGGGCTCGAGGCCGAGCTCAGCGACGGCGACCAGGTCGTCGTGCTCCCGGCGGTCGCGGGCGGATGACCCGTTTCGACAGCCTGCTCGAGTCCGTCGGCGGCACGCCGCTGATCGGGCTGCCGCGGCTGTCACCGAGCCCGGATGTCCGCATCTGGGCCAAGATGGAGGACCGCAACCCGACCGGTTCCATCAAGGACCGGCCGGCTCTGAAGATGATCGAGCAGGCCGAGAAGGACGGGACCCTGCGCCCCGGTGCCACGATCCTCGAGCCCACCAGCGGCAACACCGGCATCTCCCTGGCGATGGCGGCCAAGCTCAAGGGCTACCGCATCGTCTGCGTGATGCCGGAGAACACCTCCGAGGAGCGCCGACAGCTGCTGCGCATGTGGGGTGCGGAGATCGTCTCCTCGCCCGCGGCCGGTGGCTCCAACGAAGCAGTGCGGGTGGCCAAGAAGATCGCCGGCGAGCACCCCGACTGGGTGATGCTCTACCAGTACGGCAACGACGCCAACGCCCTCGCGCACGAGGAGACGACCGGCCCCGAGCTGCTCGCCGACCTCCCCGACATCACCCACTTCGTCGCCGGCCTCGGCACGACGGGCACGCTGATGGGCGTCTCGCGCTTCTTCCGCGCGACCAGGCCGGACGTACGCATCGTGGCCGCCGAGCCGCGCTACGGCGAGCTCGTCTACGGCCTGCGCAACCTCGACGAGGGCTTCGTGCCCGAGCTCTACGACGCGTCGCTGATCGACTCGCGCTTCTCCGTCGGCCCGCGCGACGCCGTACGACGTGTCCGTGAGCTGCTGGAGCTCGAGGGCATCTTCGCCGGCATCTCGACCGGCGCGATCCTGCACGCCGCGCTGGGCCAGGCCGCCAAGGCGGTCAAGGCGGGGGAGCGCGCCGACATCGCGTTCGTCGTGTGCGACGGCGGCTGGAAGTACCTCTCCACCGGCGCCTACGAGGGCACGGTGGACGAGGCCGAGGACCGTCTCGACGGACAGCTGTGGGCGTAGCGTCCTAGAGTCGTCTGCGTGATGCGCGCCGTCCTCGCTGGACTCCTGCTGGCCCTGCTGCCCGCGCCTGCCGACGCACGCATCGAGCGGATCCCCCTGGTCAACACCGAGCCGCCGTCCATCACCGGCACGGCGCGGCAGGGCCAGGTGCTGCGCGCCGACCCCGGGCGGTGGCTGCCCCGCCCGGAGGAGAAGGTCTTCCGGTGGCTGCGGGACGGCGAGCGCATCGCCGGTGCCCACGAGCGTCGCTACCGCCTCGGCCCGCTCGACGTCGGTGCCCGCATCAGCGTCGAGGTCCGGGTGCGCGCCGAGGGCCACGCGTGGACCACCCTCGCGACCGACCCGACCCGGAAGGTCGCCCACGCCGCCCCCGTACGTCGTCGGGTGACCTACTCGGTCATCACCCGCGGCCCGATCAGCACCAGCATGGCGGCCTTCCGCAGGCTGGCCCAGCAGACCTTCGACGACGCGCGCGGGTGGCGGGCCGGTGGGGTGCAGTTCCGTCGTGTCGCCCGAGGGGGCGACTTCACGCTCGTGCTCGCGGCGGCGGCCGCGGTCCCGTCGTTCTCCGCGAGCTGCTCGGCGACGTGGTCGTGCCGGGTCGGCCGCTACGTGATCATCAACCAGGAGCGATGGAAGCACGCCTCACCCGCGTGGAACCGGGCACGCAGGTCCCTGCGTGACTACCGCCACCTGGTGGTCAACCACGAGACGGGTCACTGGTTGGGCCGTGGTCACGTCGGCTGTCCGCCGGGAGGCGGTCCGGCGCCGGTGATGATGCAGCAGTCCAAGGGCACCGGGGCGTGCCGCTTCAACCCGTGGCCGTTGGCGTGGGAGTCCGGCGCACCCCGCTGAGGTCAGGGCTGGGACAGGGACAGGTCCTGGGCGAGGTCGAACTCGCTTCCCTCGACGGCCGGCAGGCCGAGCAGGTCGAGGGAGAGGTTGGCGATCATCCCGTTGCGCACCGGCGGGCGGGCCATGCCGTAGACCGTGCGGCGGGCGCGGGGATCCTTGTAGGTCGAGTTGATGGCGTAGAGATCGACGCCGCGGTCCACACCAGCGCCGCGGGCCATGAAGACGACCCGGTAGTCGTCGAGCAGACGCGGGTTGCTGTGCCCGGGGCCGTGACCGCCGTGGTCGCTGGTCAGCAGGATCGTCGTACCGGCCCGGCGGACCGGATCGGAGCTGACGGCCCTCACGACGCGGCCGAGGAGGGCGTCGGAGCGCCGCACCGCGCGCAGGTAGCGCTTCGACATCCAGCCGTGCGCGTGGCCCGCGACGTCGGGTGGCGAGAGGTGCAGGAAGCGGAAGTCGCGGTCCTGGTCGAGGTCGGCGACCAGCTGGTCCACCAGCACGGAGTTGTTCTTGTGGATGGTGGTGCGGTCGATGGCGGCGGGCCACGAGCGCTGCCACAGGCTGAACTTGGTCTTCGCGGCGAACAGGGCGGTCGAGCCGCCGGCCGCGTCCACCACGGTGAAGACCGAGGCGACGTCCTGTCCGGCGGCCTGCTGCACCGTGCCGGGCGTGGTCCGGTCGTCGTTCCAGGTGACGCCGTGGCCGCCCTTGGCGGCGTCGATGCGGCGCCCGGTGACCATGCCCGTGTGGTTGGGCAGCGTCACGGTCATCTCCCGCTCGGTGCGCGCGTTGGTGGTCGAGGCGCCGGCGCGCATGAACCGGTAGAGGTTCGGCAGCTGCGCCCTGCCCAGCCGGCGCACCGCGGCGACGCTCATCCCGTCGATGGAGATCGCCAGCACGGAGTCGGCCGCACCCGTCTGGTCCGCGACTGCCGTCGGCGGCTCGCGGTCCGGCAGGACCGGCGCAGGCGCTGCCGCGCCCGAGAGCACGACGACAGCAGGGGCGAGCAGGGCGACGAGCAAGGAACGGATGCGCACGGCGCGACGATACGCCGTCACTGTCGACAGGCGTGTGATCAGGTCGACGCGGCCCGGCGCGTGCCTTTCCCGCGTCCCAGCCCTAGCCTTGCCGGGTGCCGCCCGTGACCGTTGACGCCCCGATCGGGATCTTCGACTCCGGGTTCGGCGGCCTCACCGTGGCCCGCTCCGTCATCGACCAGCTTCCGCACGAGTCGGTCGTCTACCTCGGCGACACGGCCCGCCAGCCCTACGGCCAGAAGCCGATCGGCGAGGTCAGGGAGTACGCCCTCGAGTGCCTCGACCACCTCTACGACCAGGGCGTCAAGGCGCTCGTCATCGCCTGCAACTCAGCCAGCGCGGCGATGCTGCGCGACGCGCGCGAGCGCTACGACGTACCCGTCGTCGAGGTGATCCTCCCGGCCACCCGCCGGGCCGTCGCCGCCACCCGCAACCACCACGTCGGAGTCATCTGCACACAGGCGACCGCCGACTCGATGGCCTACGACGACGCATTCGCCGCGGCGCCCCACCTCGACCTGCACATCGCGGCGTGCCCGCGGTTCGTGGAGTTCGTCGAGCAGGGCATCACCGGTGGTGACGAGCTGCTCGCTGCGGCCCACGAGTACCTCGACCCGCTGGTCGACGCGGGCGTCGACACCCTGATCCTCGGCTGCACCCACTACCCGCTGCTGACCGGTGTCATCTCCTACGTCATGGGCGACGACGTCACCCTCGTGAGCTCGGCGGAGGAGTGCGCCAAGGACGTCTACAAGATGCTCGCGCGCACCGGGTTGATGCGCGAGGGCGGCGAGCCCGACTACTCGTTCTCGACCACGGGCAGCCCGGAGGACTTCGCGACGACCGGCCGCCGCTTCCTCGGCAGCGAGCTGCTCAGCGCGACCCAGTTCGCTGGGGGTCGCGCATGAGGCTCACCATCGTCGGCTGCTCCGGCTCCTACCCGGGTCCCGAGTCGGCGGCGAGCTGCTACCTCCTCGAGGCCGACCACGACGGGCGCACGTGGCGGATCCTGCTCGACCTCGGCAACGGCGCACTCGGCCAGCTGCACCGCTACGTCGACCCGCTGGCCGTGGACGCGGTCTTCGTCAGCCACCTGCACGCCGACCACTGCCTCGACCTCTGCGGCTACTACGTCATGAGGAAGTACCACCCGACCGGCCCGCAGCAGCCGATCCCGGTGTGGGGTCCGCACGGCACGGCCGAGCGGATGGCCCGCGCCTACGACCTGCCGGAGGATCCCGGCATGACCGAGGAGTTCGCCTTCAGGGCGCACGGCGCACCGGTCGAGCTCGGTCCCTTCCGGATCGAGGCGCGCGAGGTCGTGCACCCGGTGCTGGCCTTCGCGCTGAAGGTCACCGCCGACGGTCGCACCCTCGTCTACTCCGGGGACACCGGACCCTGCGCTGCCCTCGACGAGGCGGCAGCCGGTGCCGACCTCCTCCTGGCCGAGGCGTCCTTCCAGACCGGCGACGAGAACCCGCCCGACCTGCACCTGACCGGCGCCGACTGCGGGCGTACGGCGACTGCTGCCGGCGTCGGACGACTCGTCCTCACCCACATCCCGCCGTGGCACGACCCCGCGGTCGCCGAGGCCGAGGCACGCGGCGAGTGGTCGGGCCCGCTCGACGTGGCACGAGCGGGCGCGACCTACGTGGTGTGATGTCGCCATGATCAAGGTCGAAGGCCTCACCCGGACGTACGGCGACTTCCGCGCCGTCGATGACGTCACCTTCACTGCTGAGGCCGGCCGGGTGACGGGCTTCCTCGGTCCCAACGGTGCCGGCAAGACCACCACGATGCGCATCATGGTCGGGCTCACGGCGCCCACTGCGGGCCGCGCGACCATCGGGGGACATCTCTACCGGGACATCCCCAACCCGGGCCGCCACGTCGGCGTCCTGCTCGATGCCTCGGCCCAGCACGCCGGCCGCACCGGCCGCGAGATCCTCAGCATCGGTGCCGAGACGATGGGGCTGCCCACCTCGCGCGTCGACGAGATGCTCGACCTGGTCTCCCTCGAGGCGTCCGAGGCCAAGCGGCGGCTGCGTAACTACTCGCTCGGCATGAAGCAGCGCCTGGGCATCGCCCACGCCTTGCTGGGTGACCCCTCGGTGCTGATCCTCGACGAGCCCGCCAACGGACTCGACCCGGCTGGGATCCGCTGGATGCGCGGCCTCCTGAAGGGGTACGCCGACCGGGGCGGCACCGTGCTGCTCTCCAGCCACCTCCTCAACGAGGTCGAGCTGATCGCCGACGAGATGATCCTCATCGGCCGCGGCAAGATCGTGGCGCAGGGCGACAAGGCCACGCTGCTCGCGGGTGCCGAGCACCTGATCACCAACGTGACCTCCCTCGACAACGAGCAGCTTGCCAGGGCTCTCGCCGACGCCGGCCACGCCGTCTCCGCGGCCGGCCAGGGCCTGCGCGTGGAGACCGCGCCCGTCCACGTCGGCCGGGTCGCGGCCGAGCACCGCATCGTCCTCACCGACCTGCGCTCGGCCGACGGTGGCCTCGAGGAGCTCTTCCTCGAGCTCACCTCCGACACGCAACGCGAGCCCGCCCCCGAAGGAGCCCGGTCATGAGCACCCACACCTTCACCGGAGCGATCGACGTCGCGTCCACGACGCCGGTCCCGATGACCAGGCTCGCCAAGGTCGAGCTGCGCAAGGCGCTCGACACCCGCGCCGGTCGGTGGTTCACCATCTCGATCCTCGCCCTGGTCCTGGTCGTGCAGGTCATCTACGCCTTCGCCGCACCGGACGACGCCAAGGGCTACGGCGACTTCCTCGGCATCGCGGGCGGAGTGCTCGGCTACTTCATGCCGATCCTCATCATCATGCTGGTGACCAGCGAGGCCAGCCAGCGCAACGGTCTGGTCACCTTCACCCTCGAGCCGCGGCGGCCACGGGTCGTGGTCGCCAAGTTCCTGGCCGGCTTCGCGCTGGCCTTCTCGGTGATGGTCCTGGCGGCCCTCATCGCGGTCGTCGGCACCTTCGTCGGCATCGCCGCGGGAGCATCGGCCGCGTGGTCGGTCGACGGCAACCTGCTCTTCAACGGCTTCGTGCTGGCCAACGTGATCGGTGTGCTGATCGGGTTCGCGATCGCCACCTTGCTGATGAACACGGCGGCGGCCATCGTCGGCTACTTCGTCTACAGCCTGATCCTTCCGATCGCCGCGGGCATCCTCGGCTCGCTCAGCTCCGGCTTCGAGAAGGTCGCACCCTGGATCGAGTTCAACACCGCTCAGACGCCGTTGTTCACGGGCGACTACACGCCCTCAGGTGAGGAGTGGGCCCAGATCGTCACCGCCGGGACCATCTGGTTGGTCATCCCGCTGGCCGTCGGGATCGCCCGCCTCCTGCGCATCGAGTTCAAGTAGCGCCTGCCGCGCTGGGCCGTTCCAGGCTCTCCTAGGATCGCTTCCATGACTGCCTCCCGCGCCGACGGCCGCACCGACGACGAGCTCCGCCCGATCACGATCACCCGCAACTGGCTCGACCACGCCGCGGGCTCGGTGCTGATCGAGTTCGGCGGCACCAAGGTGCTGTGCGCCGCCTCCGCCTCGGAGGGCGTGCCGCGTTGGCGCAAGGGCTCGGGCCTGGGCTGGGTCACCGCGGAGTACGCCATGCTTCCCGCCGCGACCAACACCCGGTCGGACCGCGAGTCGGTCAAGGGCCGCATCGGCGGCCGCACGCACGAGATCTCCCGGCTGATCGGCCGCTCGCTGCGTGCCGTGATCGACTACGAGGCGCTCGGTGAGAACACGATCGTCCTCGACTGCGACGTCCTCCAGGCCGACGGCGGCACCCGCACGGCTGCGATCACGGGCGCGTACGTCGCCCTGGCCGACGCCGTGGCCCACCTCCGCTCCTCCGGTGCGCTGACCGGCGAGCCGCTCACCGGCTCGGTGGCAGCCGTCAGCGTCGGGATCATCGACGGCGTCCCGCGCCTCGACCTGCCCTACGTCGAGGACGTCCGAGCGGAGACCGACATGAACGTCGTGATGACCGGCGACGGCAAGTTCGTCGAGGTCCAGGGGACTGCCGAGGGTGTTGCCTTCGACCGCGCCGAGCTCGACGCGCTGCTCGCGCTGGCCGAGCGGGGCTGCGCCGACCTGACCCGGATGCAGCACGAGGCCCTCGCTCGATGAGGATCTTCCTGGCCTCGGCCAACGGCAAGAAGATCCTCGAGATGCAGCGGATCCTCGCCGAGCACGTGCCCGACATCGAGGTCCTCGGCATCGGTGACGTCGAGGGCTACGTCGAGCCGGTCGAGGACCAGCCGACCTTCGAGGGCAACGCGCTGCTCAAGGCCCGCGCCGGGGTCGCGGCGACCGGCCTGCCGTCCATCGCCGACGACAGCGGGTTGTGCGTCGACGCCCTCAACGGGATGCCCGGGGTCCTCTCGGCGCGATGGGCAGGGCAGGCCAAGGCTGACGAGCGCAACAACGACCTGCTCCTCGCCCAGCTCAGCGACGTACCCGACGAGCGCCGCGGCGCCCACTTCACCTGCGCGGTCGCGTGGGTCCAGCCGGGTGGTCGTGAGCGGGTGGTCGAGGGTCGGATGCCGGGACGCGTCATCCGCGAGCAGCGGGGGAGTGGCGGCTTCGGCTACGACGTGCTCTTCGTCGCCGACGAGCACGCCGAGTCCGGCCTCACCTCCGCCGAGCTCGCGCCCGGGGAGAAGGACCTCATCTCGCACCGGGGCCGGGCGCTGCGCGAGCTGGCGCCGTACGTCGCAGCCGACCTGTCAGCGGGCTGAGACCGGCTCGTCCGCCGACACCCGGCGCGAGACCCACATCCCCCACAGGGCAGCGAAGATGAACATCACGAGCGAGTAGATGGCGGCGGGCACCGAGATCTCGACCTCGTCGAGGACCTCCACCGCGACGAAGATCGCCAGCGTCGCGTTGTGCACCCCGACCTCCATCGAGGAGGCGATGGCCTGCGGACCGGTGACTCCCGCGGCCTTCGGCACGTAGTAGCCCACGAGCAGGCTGATCGCACAGAACACGGCCGTGATGAGGCCGACGTCGCCGATGTAGTCAGCCACGTTCTCGCGCTGGTCGAGCAGGATGCCGAGCACGAGGACGGCCAGGATGACCGCCGACCCGATCCGCACCGGCTTGTCCATCCGGCGGGCGAAGCCCGGCGACCTGGCGTTGACCAGCATGCCGACGCCGACGGGCAGCAGGATGAGGGCGAAGACCTTGACGATCTCGACCAGCGGCATCGTCACGTCGTCCTGCCGGTCGAACCAGGCGATCGCGAAGCCGGTGATCAGCGGGAGGGTCACGACCGCGATCACCGTGTTGATGGCGGTGAGGGTGATGTTGAGGGCGACGTCGCCCTTGAAGAGGTGGCTGTAGAGGTTGGCGGTCGTGCCACCGGGCGACGCCGCGAGCAGCAGCATGCCGATGCCGAGCAGCGCGGGCAGATCGAAGAGCACGACGAGTCCGAAGCAGATCAGCGGGAGCAGCACGATCTGGCACGCCAACGCCACGGCCACGGCCTTGGGAGCACGGCTGACCCGCTTGAAGTCGGCGATCGTCAGGTCGAGACCCAGGCCGAACATGATGATCGCGAGGGCGAGCGGCAGTCCGACGGTGGTCAGCGCAGAGTCCATGCGCGGACTCTAGGGGTGACACGGCTCACCAGGGTGAACTCGCGGCATTTCGGGTGCGCCCGGTGAGATTCGAACTCACACTGTCACGGACCTAAACCGTGTGCCTCCTGCCGTTGGGCTACGGGCGCCAGGGGTCGAGTCTCTCAGTCCAGCCCGAGGTCACGGCGCAGCTTGGCGACGTGCCCGGTGGCCTTGACGTTGTACTGAGCGAGCTCGATCCTGCCGTCGGCATCGATCACGAAGGTGGAGCGGAGCACGCCCTCGACCTCCTTGCCGTAGAGCTTCTTGGTGCCGTAGGCGCCGTATGCCCGGTGCACCTCGAGCGACTCGTCGGACAGCAGGGTCATGGTGAGCTGGTCGCGCTCGCGGAACTTCGCCAGCTTGGCCGGCTTGTCCTTGGACACGCCCAGCACGTCGTAGCCGGCGCCGCGCAACGAGTCGAGCGAGTCGCTGAAGTCGCACGCCTGCTTGGTGCAGCCCGGCGTCATGGCCGCGGGGTAGAAGTAGAGGATCACCCGTCGACCGCGCAGGTCGGCCAGGGCGACCTTCTCGTCGGTGTCGCTGGTGAGGGTGAAGTCGGGGGCGGTGTCGCCGAGGGAGAGACGGTCGGTCATCTCGGGCTCCTGTCCTGGGCCGGTGTGGTTGTTGCAACATCTTTGCAATAAGATCGGGGGCGGCGCCGGCCCGTCATCGGGGGATGCGGGTCGGCGCCTCCATCCAACCAGCACAGGAGTGGATCGATGCACGTGCCCGACGGCTTCCTGGACGCGCCGACGTCGGTGGCGACCGGTGTCGTCGCGGCGGCCGGGATCGCCGTCGCCCTGCGCGGTGCCCGTCGCGAGCTCGACGACCGCACCGCCCCGATGGCCGGCCTCGTGGCGACCTTCGTCTTCGCCGGTCAGATGATCAACTTCCCGGTCGGTGCCGGCACCAGTGGTCACCTGCTGGGGGGCGCCCTCGCTGCCGTCCTGGTCGGACCGTGGTCGGCCGTGCTGTGCATCAGCGTCGTGCTCCTGGTGCAGGGACTGCTGATGGCAGACGGCGGCATCACGGCCCTCGGCACCAACATCACCTTGATGGCGCTCGTCGGCGTGGCTGTCGGCTGGGGTGTCTTCACCCTGCTCCGCAAGGTCCTGCCCAACCGTTCCGGCGTCATCGCCCCCGCGGCCGCGGTCGCGGCGCTGGTCACCGTGCCGGTCGTGGCGGGCGTCTTCGCCGGCCTGTTCGCCCTCGGCGGGACGGCCCCCGTCGACGACGCCAAGGTCTTCGTGACCATGGTCGGCTGGCACCTCGTGATCGGGATCGGCGAGGCCGTGATCACCGGCCTGGTCGTCGCCAGCGTCATGTCCACGCGACCCGACCTGGTCCGCGGAGCTCGCCGCGTGCTGGCCGACCGTCAGCTCGAGATCCGCGAGGTGTCGGCCCGATGAAGGACTCCGGGATGAGACAGCGCACCTTCCTGGTCGTGGGCCTGCTCGCCTGCCTGCTGATCGCCGGCGTCGGCAGCTACTACGCCAGCAGCCACCCCGACGGTCTGCAGTTCGTGGCCGAGAGCACCGGCTTCAGCGACTCGGCGGAGGAGTCGGCCGCGTCCGACAGCCCCATCGCCGGCTACCAGGTCAAGGGCGTGGAGGACTCCCGCCTCAGCGGTGGTCTCGCCGGCCTCCTCGGCGTCGGCATCATGGCGTTGCTCTCCACCGGCCTGTTCTGGGCGGTGCGTCGCCGCGGCCGCCACGACGAGCCCACCGACGGCGAGAGCTGATGGGCGCCGGACACGGCCACCGGCTGTTCTTCCACGGCCACAGCCCCGTCCACCGCGCGCCGGCGCACCTCAAGCTGCTCGTCCTCCTCGGCTTCATGCTGCTGGTGGTCGCGATCCCGCGGTCGTGGCAGGCGGCGTACGTCGTGGCGGCGGTGCTGCTCCTGGGTGTCGTGGCCCTCTCGAGGGTCCCGGTGACCTACCTGGCGCCCCGGATGGTCGTCGAGGTCCCCTTCGCGATCTTCGCCGTCCTCGTGCCCTTCATCGCCACCGGTCCACGCACCGAGGTGCTCGGCGTGAGCGTCTCCGAGCCGGGTCTGCAGGCCGGCATCGCGCTGCTGGTCAAGGGGACTCTGGGCGTGCTCGCCTCGCTCACCCTCGCGGCCACGACGGAGCCGCAGGACCTGCTGCGTGGCCTCCAGCGGCTGCGCATGCCCGACCTGGTCGTGCAGATCATGGGCTTCATGATCCGCTACCTCGACGTGGTCACCGCCGAGCTCGGCCGGATGATGACGGCGCTGCGCTCCCGGGGCTGCGACCCGCGGTCGCCGCGCCACTGGCCCACGCTCGCGAGGTCGCTGGGCGCGCTCTTCATCCGGTCCTACGAGCGCGGCGAGCGGGTCCACCTCGCCATGCTCTCGCGCGGGTACGACGGCAGGTTGCCGCAGTGAAGGTGGACCAGTGAGCACCCCCGTCCTCGACGTGCACGGGCTGGCGTTCGCCTACCCCGACGGTCACCAGGCGCTCTTCGGCGTCGACCTCCACGTCCACGAGGGCGAACGAGTCGCGCTGCTCGGCCCCAACGGCGCCGGCAAGACCACCCTGGTGCTGCACCTCAACGGGATCCTCAGTGCGGGCGCGGGGTCGGTCACGGTCAGCGGCCTGCCGGTCGCCAAGGAGCACCTCAAGGAGATCCGCCGCCGGGTCGGCATCGTCTTCCAGGACCCGGACGACCAGCTGTTCCTCGGCACCGTCCGCCAGGACGTCGCCTTCGGACCGGCCAACCTCGGGCTGAAGGGGGCGGCCCTCGACCGCCGGGTGATGGAGGCGCTGGAGCTGGTCGGCATGGCCGACTTCGTCGACCGCCCGCCCCACCACCTGTCCTACGGTCAGCGGCGCCGCGTCGCCGTGGCGACGGTGCTGGCCATGGAGCCGGAGATCCTCGTTCTCGACGAGCCGTCCTCCAACCTCGACCCGGCCTCACGCCGCGAGCTCGCCGACATCCTGCGCAGCCTCGACGTCACGGTGCTCATGGTCACCCACGACCTGCCCTACGCCCTCGAGCTCTGTCCGCGCAGCGTGGTGCTGAGCGAGGGCGTCGTGGTGGCCGATCGGTCGACCTTCGACGTGCTGACCGACGAGCCGTTGATGGCCGCACACCGGCTGGAGCTGCCGTGGGGCTTCGACCCCCGTCGCATTGATAGCCTGCCCGGGTGACCCAGGACATGAGCGCGCTCGAGCGCGAGATCGAGGAGACGCGCCAGCGTCTGGCCTCGACCATCGACCAGCTCGCCCACCGTGCCCACCCCAAGACGATCATCGGCCGCCAGGTGGAGACGGTGAAGTCCACCTTCGTCGATCTCGACACCGGTGAGCCCCGCACCGACAACATCCTGAAGGTCGCCGGTGCGGTCGTCGGCTTCGTCGCGCTGCTCGTCGTCGTACGCCGCGTCACACGCTGAGCGCTGTGGCCCGCTAGCGTCCTCCCTGTGAGCCGACACTTCCTCGTCCGACGCACCATCGCCCGCGTCGCGCTGCGCGCCGTCCGATGGAAGGCGGTCGGCACCGTGCCCGAGCGCGGCGTGCTCGTCGGGGCGCCGCACACATCCAACTGGGACTGGGTGCTGACGATCCTGCTGGCCTGGACCTACGGCATCAACATCCGGCTCCTGGTCAAGAAGGAGCTCTTCAAGGGCCCGCTCGGCTGGTTGCTGCGCTCGACCGGCGCCGTGGAGCTGGACCGGAAGAACCCCGCGTCGACCATCAAGGAGCTCCTGGCCGAGGCCGACGGCGACGACGCGTGGCTGCTGGGCCTTGCGGCCGAGGGAACCCGTGAGCGCGGGAAGTACTGGAAGTCCGGCTTCTACCGGATCGCGCAGCAGAGCGGACTGTCGATCACGCTCGCCTACATCGACGCCCCGACCCGCACCGTCGGGTGGGGCCCGACGTTCCACCCGACCGGCGACGTGAAGGCCGACATGGATCTCGTCCGCGAGTTCTACGCCGACAAGACGGGCATCCGCCCCGAGGGCTTCACCCCGCCGCTCCTGCGCGAAGAGCTCAACTGACATGCGAAGAGCCGGTCCGACAACGGACCGGCTCTTCGGCTTCTGTACGCCATGAGGGACTTGAACCCCCAACCCGCTGATTAAGAGTCAGCTGCTCTACCAATTGAGCTAATGGCGCGTGGTGAAGCGAGTGGAACTTTATCAGCGGGCCGGGCGATGAAAAAATCGAGGGGTCACCCGAGCTCGGCGAGCACCGCCTGGGCGGCGTTGTGGCCGCCCAGCCCCGAGACGGCGCCGCCGCGTCGCGCGCCGGAGCCGCAGAGCAGCACCGACTCGTGGTCGGTCTGGACGCCCCACTGCTGGGCCGGGGTGTCGAGGCGGGCACGGTTGGACGCCCACGGCCACTCCAGGTCGCCGTGGAAGATGTGGCCGCCCGGCATCGCGAGGTCCTTCTCGATGTCCTGCGGGATCTTGGCCTCGATGCACGGGTTGCCGTCGGAGTCGCGCGACACGCAGGACTCGATCGGCTCGGCCAGGACGGCGTTGAGCGCGGCGAGCGCGTTGCGCACCGCCACGTCCTTGGCCGACGGGTCGGCGTCGAACAGGCCGGCCGGCGTGTGCAGGCCGAAGTAGGTCAGCGTGTGTGCCGATCCGGCGCGGTCGCCGAGGATCGAGGGGTCGGTCAGGCTGTGGCAGTAGACCTCGCCCGGCACCGGATCGGGCACCGTCCCTCCGGCGGCAGCGGCGTACGCGCGCTCGAGCTGGGTGTAGTCCTCGGCCAGGTGGAGGGTGCCGGCGAAGGCGACGTCCGGGTCGACACCCGACTTCAGCGCCGGGAGCCGGTCGAGCAGGAAGTTGATCTTGAGCTGGGAGCCGACGGGCTTCGACTCGGCCTCCTCGCCCTCACCGAGCAGGATCCGCAGCACCCACGGCGCCACGCCGGACAGCACCCGACGGCCGGTGACGGTGCGAGTCCCGGTCCCGTCGTGCCACGTCACCTCGGCGCCGTCCGGGCCTGGGGAGATGGCGCTGACTCCGGCGTCGGTGACGATCTCCGCGCCCGCGTCGACGGCCGCCCTGGCCAGCGCCGTCGTGACGGCGCCCATGCCTCCCACCGGCACCCGCCACTCGCCGGTGCCGTTGCCGATCAGGTGGTAGAGGAAGCAGCGGTTCTGGATCAACGACGGGTCGTCCATCGAGGCGAACGTGCCGATGAGGGCGTCGGAGGCGACCACCCCGCGCACGGTGTCGTCGGTGAACCGGGACTGGAGCGTGCGACCCAGCGGCTCCGCGACGACGTCGGCCCAGATGCGCGCGTCGACGAGTGCCCGCACGTCGCGCTCGAGGGGGAGCGGCTTCATCAGGGTCGGCGCGACGGCGGCGGAGAGGCTGCCCACCTCGTCGTAGAACGCCAGCCACGCGGCGTACTCCGCATCTCCTCCGGTGAGGTCGCGGAAGGAGGCACGCGTCGCCTCGCCCTCGGGGCGCTCGACCAGCAGGCCGCCCTCGCGGCCGTCACGGACCCAGGGCGTGTACGACGCCGTGGTGCGCGAGGCGAGCCGGATGTCGAGGTCGAGGTCGGCCATCAGCTCCTCGGGCATCAGGCTGACGAGGTAGGAGTAGCGCGAGAGCCGGACCGGCTGGCCGGAGAACGGCTCGACGGAGACGGCGGCGCCACCGGTGTGGCCGAGGCGCTCGAGCACCAGGACCGAGAGCCCGGCGCGGGCGAGGTAGGCCGCGCTGACCAGGCCGTTGTGCCCGCCGCCGACCACGACGACGTCATAGCTGCTGGTTCGCGATTCCATCCCGACAACCTAGTCCCGACCACCGCGGGTTGCGGCACCCGGCGGATGATGGTGCGGTGCTGCACCGTCATCCCCTCCTGAGCCTGCTCACCGTCGCCTACCTGGGCTTCGTCGGCCTGGTCACCCTGACCCCTGGTGAAGACCAACCGGACTACGCGGGTCTGGCGGCCAGGATCCTCGCCCGGCTCGAGCGCTACCCGGACCTGGCGCCGCTGACCAGCCGGCTGAGCATCGAGCGGATCGAGTTCCTGGCGAACATCGGACTCTTCCTCCCGTTGGGTGTCTTCCTCCTGCTGCTCGTCGGGACGCGCCTGTGGTTCGTCGCCCTGGCGGCGGGCATCGTGCTGACATCCATGATCGAGAACATCCAGCGTTCCGTCCCGGGACGGGTGTCCGACCCGCGCGACGTCGCGGCGAACTCCATCGGCATGGTGATCGGCATCGTGCTGGCGGTGCTGCTGACCCTTCCCGCCACGCTGCGACGCCGGCGCGAGACATAGGTTCAGCCGGATGAGGGAGACGATGAGGGACTGGATCGACGCACGCCTCAGCGACCCGATCTGGTGGAACGACATCCTCCAGCTGGCCAAGACCGTCTTCGCCGCGGTGGCCGCGTGGGTCATCGCCGCCAGCGTGCTGGACCTGCCGCAGCCGTTCCTCGCGCCGTGGGCGGCGCTGCTGGTGGTGCACGCCACGGTCTACCGGACGTTCTCCAAGGGCACCCAGCAGGTGGCCGCCACCGTGGTGGCGGTGCTCCTGGCCACTGCCGTGGGCGAGTCCCTCGGGCTGTCCACCTGGGCGATCACCGTGCTGCTGGTCGTCGCCCTGGTGCTCGGCTCGGTGCCGTGGCTGGGTGCCGAGGCCACCACCATCGCGACGACCGGCCTGGTCGTCCTCACCACCGGTTTCGAGAGCGACGCCCTGCTCATCTCGCGGCTGCTCGACACCGCGATCGGGGTTGCTGTCGGGCTGCTCGTCAACGTGATCGTCTGGCCGCCGCTGCGACGTCGTACGGCAGCGCAGGCCATGGATCGCATCGACGACGGCATCGGCGAGCTGCTGGTCGAGATCGCGGACGGTCTGGGCGACGGCTGTCAGGGAGAGGACGTCACCGGATGGATCGATCGCACGCGTGACCTCGACGGAGACCTGGACCAGGCCTGGGCGCTGGTGCGACAGGCGCAGGAGAGCGCGCGGATGAACCCCCGACGGTCGGCCCGGGAGATGAAGGACCCGACGCAGTGGCACGAGCTGCTGCGGCGCATGGAGCAGGCCGTGGCCGAGACACGCAGCCTCGGACGGACCCTCGGCAGCCAGCAGGCCCACCGGGAGACCTGGGGCGCCGACTTCGCCGACCCTTGGATCGAGATGCTCGGCGACGCCGGGCGGGGCGCGCGCGACGCCGACCCGGTCGTCCTCCTCGCGGTACGCCGGCGCCTCGAGGACTTCACCGAGGAGCTGAGGTCGACCGAGCGCTCCGCCGAGTGGCCGGTCTACGGCGCGCTGATCATCAACCTGCGCAACATCGTCGACGCGATGGGCGAGGTGGCGAAGGCGCACCCGATCGGCGGGGTGCCGCTGCCCCTGCGGATCCCGTCGCGTCGCGACGACGACTGAGCCCCCGACCTGTGCAGGTCGGGGGCTCGTCTCGTTGGGGTGAGTAACGGGACTTGAACCCGCGACATCCGCCACCACAAGGCGGCGCTCTACCAGCTGAGCTATACCCACCATGTCTGCTCGCGCAGAGCGCGAGGACGACGTGAAGTGTAGGGCAATCAGGCCCGAGATTCCGCATCGGGCCCGAGGCCGGTCAACTGGCCAGCGTGACGTGCTGCGATCTCCTTGGCAGTCGAGCTGTCGGGACCCGGCTGCGGCACGAAGACGGCCTCGCGGTAGTAGCGCAGCTCCTCGATGCTCTCCTGGATGTCGGCCAGGGCGCGGTGGTTGCCGCGCTTGGTGGGCGCGGCGAAGTAGGCGCGGGGGAACCAGCGGCGCGAGAGCTCCTTGATGGAGGACACGTCGACGATCCGGTAGTGCAGGAACGACTCGAGCTCGGCCATGTCGCGGGCGAGGAAGGCGCGGTCGGTGGCCACGGTGTTGCCGGCCAGGGGTGGGCGGCTGCCGTCTGGGCAGTGCTCCTTGATGTAGGCCAGCACCTGCTGCTCGGCGTCCGCCAGCGTCGTACCGCCCTCGAGCTCGGTGATGAGGCCGGAGTGCACGTGCATCGTGCGGACGAAGTCGATCATCTGCTCCATCGCCTCGTCGGAGGGCTTGACGATGACGTCGATGCCCTCGCCGAGGACGTTGAGCTCGAAGTCGGTGACGAGGGCCGCCACCTCGATCAGCGCATCAGCGCCGAGGTCGAGGCCGGTCATCTCACAGTCGATCCACACCAGTCTGTCGCTCACGAGCGGTCACCCTACCCATCCGCCCGTCGAGGCTCTCAGCGTCGACTCAGTCTCATCTCCTAGGGTCGGGGGCGTGAAGGACTGGATCGGCCTGGTGGCGCGCCTGGTGGCGGGCGGCGTGTGGCTCGTCGCAGGCGGGCTGAAGCTGCTCCACCCCGCCGACAGCGTCCGTGCCGTCCGGGCCTACGACCTCCTGCCGGAGGCGATCGTGCCCGCGGTCGGCCAGATGCTCCCGGTCGTCGAGGTCGTCGTCGGGTTGTGCCTGGTGCTGGGGGTCCTGACCCGCAGCGCCTCCGCGGTGTCGGCGCTGCTGTTCGTCGCCTTCATCATCGGCATCTCCTCGGCGTGGGCACGTGGCCTGTCGATCGACTGCGGCTGCTTCGGCGGCGGCGGTGTGATCCCGGACGCGGCCGAGAAGTACCCCGGTGAGATCGCCCGCGACATCGGCCTGCTCGCTCTCAGCGTCTGGCTGGTGGTCCGTCCGCGGTCCCGGCTCGCGCTGGACAGCGTCCTCTTCACCCGAAGCACCGACCACGACCCCAGAACCGACGACGAAGGAAGCCTCGATGGCGCAGAAGAAGACCTCGCACCGAACCGCTGACGAGAAGGCCTCCACGCAGGCCAAGCGGGAAGCCCGACGGGCGCGCACCGAGCGTGCCAAGATCGCCGCCGAGGAGCGTCGCAAGGCCCAGAAGCGCAAGGAGCAGGTCACTCGGCTTGGCCTGGTCGCCGGTGTGCTCGTGCTCATCGTCGGCGGCTACTTCCTCGTGACGAACCTGGGCTCCGACAAGCCGGACACGCCTCCCGCGGGAGCAAGCGACGACTACGGCCTGGTGATCGGTGAGCCGGATGCGCCGAAGTCGGTCGTGATCTACGAGGACTTCCTCTGCCCCTTCTGCGGTCAGCTCGAGCAGACCGTCGGCGACCAGCTGGACGCGGGGATCGAGGCAGGGGAGCTCAGCGTCGAGTACCGCCCGCTGCCGTTCCTCGAGCGGGTCAGTGACTACTCGCCCGAGGCAGCCAATGCCTTCGCGGTCGTGCTGGACGAGTCCGGTCCTGAGGTCGCCAAGGAGTTCCACGACCTCCTCTTCGCCGACCAGCCGGCGGAGTCCGGTCCCTTCCCCGGCGAGGACGACCTGGTGGCTCTCGCGGTCGAGGCCGGCGCCGAGGAGTCCGCCGTACGTCCCGGCATCGAGGACATGGCCTTCGAGGGCTGGGTCGAGGCGGCCGGCGAGGCCGCGTCGAAGGCGGGCATCAACTCCACTCCGTCGGTCTTCGTCGACGGCGAGCTGGTCGAGGGCGAGACCCTCAACGACATCGCCGCGGCCATGATCGGGACGTCGGGCTGAGAGACTGCGCGGCGTGAGCCTCGCTGACTTCATCACCGGACTGCCCAAGGCCGAGCTCCACGTGCACCACGTGGGCTCTGCTTCGCCGCGCATCGTCTCCGAGCTGGCCGCGCGCCACCCGGCGGCGGGAGTCCCGACCGACCCCCACGACCTGCGCGCGTTCTTCGAGTTCCGCGACTTCGCGCACTTCATCGAGGTCTACCTCGCCGTCGTCGACCTGATCCGTACACCGGAGGACGTCCGGCTGCTGACCTACGAGGTGGCCCGCGAGATGGCCCAGGGCCAGAACCTGCGCTACGCCGAGCTCACCTGCACGCCGTACACGTCGGTCGCCCGTGGCATCGCGATCGAGGCCTACACCGAGGCCATCGAGGACGCCCGCATCGCCGCCGAGCGCGACTTCGGCCTGGTGCTGCGCTGGATCTACGACATCCCCGGCGAGAGCGGCCTCCCGGCCGCGGACGCCACGTTGTCCTACGCGCTCGACCACCGCACCGACGCCCTGGTCGGCTTCGGGCTCGGCGGTCCGGAGATCGGGGTGCCGCGGGCGCAGTTCCAGCCGCACTTCGACGCGGCCCGTGCGTCCGGCCTGCACTCGGTCCCGCACGCCGGTGAGACCACCGGACCGGCGACGGTGTGGGAGTCCGTGCACCTCCTGGGCGCCGAGCGCATCGGCCACGGGTGCTCGGCCGCCGAGGACCCCGAGCTGCTCGCCCACCTGGCTGCGGAGGGCGTCGTGCTCGAGGTGTGCCCGACGTCCAACATCGCCACGCGAGCGGTGGACCGGATCGAGGAGCATCCGTTGCGCGCCTTCGTCGAGGCGGGCGTGACGGTCACGATCAACTCCGACGACCCGCCGATGTTCGCCACCACCCTCAACCACGACTACGAGGTGGCGGCCGGGCTGCTGGATCTCGACGAGTCGGGTGTCGCCGACCTGGCGCGCGCCGCCGTACGAGCCTCGTGGGCGCCGGCGGACGTCAAGGCGCGGATCGAGAGCGAGATCGACGCCTACGCCCACACGTCCGGCTGAGTCGTCCGGCTGGGTCGTCCGGCTGGGTCGTCACGGAGAAGTATTCGGCCCCGCAACCTCATACGTGGCGGGGCCTGGGCACATCCTGACCGGCCGCCAGCCCTGGACAGCGCAGACACGCCGGTCGGCCCGCCACGCGCGTATGGTCATGAAGGCTTGGGCGCGCCCGGACGGGCGTAGCGGATCCACGTGATGGCGACGCACATCGCCGCGAACGCCACGCCGATGTAGAAGAACGTCTCCGGTGCCATCAGGGTCAGCCCGACGCCGAAGAAGAACGGGCCGAAGGCAGCGATCGCCGCGGTCCACCCGATCACGCCACCGGCTTGGCGACGCTCGAAGATCATGGGCATCTGCTTGAACGTGGACGCGTTGCCGATGCCGGCGAAGAGGAAGATCGCGAGCATGCCGTAGAGGAACTTGTCGAAGTCGGCCTCCAGGGCGCTGGCGCCGGCTCCGGCATCGGGGGAGAGCTGCATGCTGGTGTAGAGGACCGAGGCCAGAATGCCGATGCCGGCGAGGAGCGTCCACCGGGCCCCGCCCATCCTGTCCGTCAGCGGGCTGAAGAGCACCCGGGCGCCGGCGCCGATGAGCGGGCCCAGGAAGGCGAACTTCACCGGGTCGGGGATGGCGTAGCCCTCGACCAGCACCAGCGTCGTCCCGTCGGACAGGATGCGGGCGATCTCCGCGTTGCCGCCGCCGTACAGGTTCTTGATGAGCAGTCCGAACTGTCCGGACAAGCCGGCGAAGGTGCCGAAGGTCATGATGTAGAGCAGCGTCATCCACCAGGTGTCCTGGTTCTTGAAGATGTCGAACTGCTGGCGCACGTTGACCTTCATCGGGACGCTCTTGAGCATCGTCCAGGCGAGGATCGCGCCGATGATCACGAACGGGACGTAGACGTAGGTGGCGTTCTGGTACCAGACGTCCTTGGCCGCCTTGCCCGGGAACGACTCGGTCTGGGAGACGCCCAGGAAGCCGATCATCGAGAAGCCGATGATCCACGGAGTCACGAACTGGACGAGTGAGACACCGAAGTTGCCCACGCCGGCCTGGACACCCAACGCCGTCCCCTGCATGCGGCGGGGGAAGAAGTAGGAGGTGCTCGGCATGAAGCCGGAGAAGGCGCCGCCACCGATGCCGGACATGAACGACAGCGCCAACAGCCACGTGTAGGAGGTGTCGGGGTCCTGCACGGCGATGGCCCAGCCGACGAGGGGGAACAGGAGCAGGAGCGTGGTCAGTGACACCAGTCTGCGGGTCCCGAGAATCGGCGGCAGGACCATCCACACCAGTCGTAGGAGTCCCGCCGAGAGGCCGGGCAGTGCCACGAGCCAGTAGAGCTGGTTCTGCGTGAGGTCGAAGCCAAGGTTGTTGAGCTTGGGCGCCAGCGCGCTGGCGATGAACCAGGACGCGAAGGCGAGCGTCAGCGTGAACGTCGTGACGGACAGGGTCCGCCACGCGAGCGCCTGGTCCCAGGTCTCGTCGTTCTCCGGATCCCAGTCCTGGAGCCACTCCTTCCCGGTTCGGCGCTCGACGTTGGTGGGGGTGGGCGGCGTCGGCATCAGACTCGAGCCTCTCTGGGGGTGGGTTGTTCGAAGTGGTCGGCCAGCTCGGGCGACTGCTCGTGCAGCATCTGCACGACCGTGAGATGCATCCACACGGCGCACGCCAGGGTGAGCAGGAACAGGACGAAGAAGGTCGCGGACGGCAGCCCGGTCCACGCGGTCGTGTAGGCGAACAGGGGCGGGAGGAAGAAGCCGCCCAGCGCGCCGAGCATCCCCACCAGCCCGCCCACGGAGCCGACCTCGGTGGGGAAGTACTCCGGGATGTGCTTGTAGACGGCCGCCTTGCCGATGCCCATGGAGCATCCGAGCAGGAAGACCAGGGCGGCGAAGGGCCACAGACCGATCGAGTAGGGGAGCACCTCGGCGACCCCCGAGGAGGTGTGCTTCTCCGAGACCTGCACCACGACGTGCCCGTTGGGCATCATCAGGACGAAGTTCGTCGCCAGCATGATGGCGAAGGTCCAGTACATGACCCGGCGGGCCCCGAGCCGGTCGGAGAACCAGCCGCCCACGGGCCGCAGCAGGCTGGCCGGGAAGATGAAGGTCGCCGTCAGCAGCGCGGCGGTGCTCAGGGACACGCCGAAGTTGTCGACGTAGTACTTGGGCAACCACGCCGACAGGGCGACGTACGCCCCGAACACGGCCACGTAGTAGGCGCTGAACCGCCACACCCGGATCTCGCGAAGCGGGACCAGCTGCTCGCGCAGCGGCCGACCGGCCCCGGGCTTGCGGTCCTGGCGCGGGGTCAGGGTCCAGAGCAGCACCGCCACGACGACCAGCAGCACGGCGTAGATGACGGGGATCAGTCGCCAGCCGCCCTCGACGAAACCCAGGTAGGTGCCACCCGCGGTGGCGGTGATCAGGACCGGCCCGATGAACTTCGTGACCGACGCGCCCACGTTGCCGGCTCCGAAGACGCCGAGCGCGAAGCCCTGGTGGTGGCGCGGGAACCAGGCGGAGTTCCAGGCGATCCCGGCGGTGAAGGCGTTGCCCGCGAAGCCCACCCCGAAGGCGAGCAGCAGCAGCATGCCGTAGCTGCCGGCCTGCGAGACGAGGTAGGAGAAGAGCGCGGTGGCCAGCAGCAGCACCGTGAAGACCACCCGGCCGCCGAACCGGTCGGCGGCGATGCCCGCCGGGAGCCGCCACAGCGCGCCGTTGAGGATGGCGACCGCGGAGAGCCAGGAGAGCTGGACGTCGGTCAGGCCGAACTCGTCGCGGATCGGCAGGCCGAGGACGCCGAACATCAGCCAGGCCGCGAACATCAGCGTGAAGGCGACGGTGGAGAGGGTCAGCACCCGCCCGGCCCCCGTGGGGACCGGCTCGGGGTCGAGCCGCTCGGGGGGCGTGCCCGCGTCCGTGGTGGCTGACATGTCTTCTCCGGTCAGTTGCCTGGCCACCACGAGTTCAGGGCGGTCAACGTCAGCATGGTCGAGCAACGACCTGCGACGTAGGGACGTTGGTCCCTAGTTGGGCGGACCTGGGCCTTGTTCACTGGGAAGCGCACGGCAGCCCTGCCGCCGACGACAACGAAAGGGGTACGGGTGACCACCGAGGTTCGAGCCGACGGAGGACAGGACGCATCGACTGCGATGGGGGCAAGAGTGGAGGACGCCCTCGTGCGCAGTCGGAGGTTCTTCACGAAGGGCACGGTCTCGAAGGACCTGCGCACCCTCACCGAGAAGGGCGGCCGCGAGGCCGACGACTTCTACCGCGACCGCTGGAGCCACGACAAGGTCGTCCGCTCCACCCACGGGGTGAACTGCACCGGGTCGTGCTCGTGGAAGGTCTACGTCAAGGACGGGATCATCACCTGGGAGACCCAGCAGACCGACTACCCGTCGGTCGGTCCGGACTCCCCGGAGTACGAGCCCCGCGGCTGCCCGCGTGGCGCCGCGTTCTCCTGGTACACCTACTCGCCGACGAGGGTCCGTTATCCCTACGTCCGCGGTGTCCTGCTCCAGATGTTCCGTGAGGCCAAGTCGCAGCACGGTGGCGACGCCGTGAAGGCGTGGGAGCACATCGTCGAGAACCCGCAACGGGCCAAGGCCTACAAGTCCGCGCGCGGCAAGGGCGGGCTGGTGCGCGCCACGTGGGACGAGGCCGCCGAGATCGTGGCGGCCGCGCATGTCCACACGATCAAGAAGTACGGCCCGGACCGGGTCGCCGGCTTCTCGCCGATCCCGGCGATGTCGATGGTCTCGCACGCCTCGGGTGCCCGGTTCGTGAACCTCATCGGCGGCTCGATGCTGAGCTTCTACGACTGGTACGCCGACCTGCCCGTCGCCTCACCCCAGGTCTTCGGCGACCAGACCGACGTCCCCGAGTCGGGCGACTGGTGGAACGCGGGCTACCTGATCATGTGGGGCTCGAACCTCCCGGTCACCCGCACGCCCGACGCGCACTGGATGACCGAGGCGCGCTACCGCGGCCAGAAGGTGATCGCGGTCGCGCCCGACTACGCCGACAACGTGAAGTTCGCCGACGAGTGGTTGCCCGCCAAGCCCGGGACCGACGCCGCGCTGGCGATGGCGATGGGCCACGTCGTCCTCAAGGAGTTCTTCATCGACCGGGACACGCCGTACTTCACGCAGTACGTCAAGACCTACACCGACCTGCCCTACCTGGTGAAGCTCGACGAGGGTGTCGACGGACAGCTCACCGCGGGCAAGTTCCTCACCGCCTCCGACCTCGACCCGACGCGGGCAGCCGAGGAGAACGCCGCCTTCAAGACCGTCCTCATCGACGCACGCACCGGTGAGCCGGTCGTGCCCAACGGGTCGCTCGGGCACCGCTACGGCGAGGCCGGCGTCGGACGGTGGAACCTCGAGCTGGGCGACGTCGACCCCCAGCTGTCGCTGATGGGCAGTGCTGTCGCAGCCGTGGAGACCGCGCTGGTGCGGATGCCGCGCTTCGACACACCCGACGGCGCCGCCGCCGACCTGCCACGTGGTGTCCCGGTCCGCCGCGTCCACGGCCATCTGGTCACGACGGTCTTCGACCTGCTCCTCGCGCAGTACGGCGTCGGGCGGGACGGGCTGCCGGGGGAGTGGGCGACGGGCTACGACGACGCGGAGTCGCCGTACACACCCGCCTGGCAGGAGGCCATCACCGGCGTCCCGGCCGCGACCGCGGCCCGGATCGGCCGGGAGTTCGCCGCGAACGCCGAGGAGTCCGAGGGCCGCTCGATGATCGTGATGGGGGCCGGCACCAACCACTGGTTCCACTCCGACACGATCTATCGCGCGTTCCTCACCCTCACCAACCTCACCGGCTGCCAGGGAGTCAACGGCGGTGGCTGGGCGCACTACGTCGGGCAGGAGAAGGTCCGGCCGATCACCGGCTACACCCAGATCGCCAACGCGCTGGACTGGAACCGACCGCCGCGCAACATGATCCAGACGGCGTACTGGTATCTCCACACCAACCAGTTCCGCTACGACCAGTTCGGTGCCGACACGCTCTCCGCCACCACAGGTGCCGGTCAGCTGGCGGGCAAGTCCACGGCCGACGTGATCGCGCAGAGCGCCCGGATGGGCTGGATGCCGTCCTACCCCACCTTCGACCGCAACCCGCTGGACCTCAGCGACGACGCGGCGGCCGCCGGCAGGCCGGTGGGGGAGTACGTCGTCGACCAGCTCAAGTCGGGCGATCTCGACTTCGCGGGCGAGGATCCCGACGCGCCGCAGAACTATCCCCGCATCCTCTCGATCTGGCGGGCCAACCTGCTGGGGTCGTCGGGCAAGGGCAACGAGTACTTCCTCAAGCACCTGCTCGGCACCGACTCGTCCGTCCGGGCGACCGAGACACCCGAGGAGCACCGGCCGGTCGACGTGACGTGGCGCGACCAGGCGCCCGAGGGCAAGCTCGACCTGCTGATGACGATCGACTTCCGGCAGACGAGCACCACGATCTTCTCCGACGTCGTCCTGCCGGCCGCCACCTGGTACGAGAAGCACGACCTCAACACCACCGACATGCACCCGTTCGTGCACTCGTTCAACCCCGCCATCGCACCGCCGTGGCAGACGCGCACCGACTGGGACGCGTGGCAGACGATCGCCGAGAAGTTCAGCGAGCTCGCGGCGACCCACCTCGGGGTCCGCAAGGACGTGGTCGCCGTGCCGCTGACGCACGACACCCCGGACGCCATGGCGAACCCGCACGGCGTCGTGCGCGACTGGAAGAAGGGCGAGTGCGAGCCGATCCCCGGTGTCACCATGCCCAAGCTGGTCGAGGTCGAGCGTGACTACGGCGCGGTCGCCGAGAAGATGAACGCGCTGGGCCCACTGGTCGACTCCCTCGGCGCGACCACCAAGGGCGTGACCTTCGACCTGGGCAAGCAGGTGGACTACCTCCGCGCGAAGAACGGCGCCGTGCGGGGCGGCGTCGCCGACGGTCGGCCGTCCCTGAAGAAGGACGTCAACGTCTGCGAGGCGATCCTCGCGATGTCGGGGACCACCAACGGCCACCTGGCGACCCAGGGCTTCAAGACCCTCGAGAAGCGGACCGGTGTGCGGCTCGCCGACCTGGCCGAGGAGCACGAGGGCAAGCAGATCACCTTCGCCGACACCCAGGGTCCGCCGGTTCCGGTGATCACGTCACCGGAGTGGTCGGGCTCGGAGACGGGCGGCCGACGCTACTCACCCTTCACGATCAACGTGGAGCGCAAGAAGCCCTGGCACACGCTGACCGGGCGGATGCACTTCTACCTCGACCACGACTGGATGACCGAGCTCGGCGAGGGCCTGCCGATCTACCGTCCACCGCTCAACATGGCCGCCCTGTTCGCCGAGCCCGACCTCGGGAACGTCTCCGACGGCACGGCCGTCGACGGGGTGGATCAGGTCGAGGGACTGACCGTGCGCTACCTGACGCCGCACAACAAGTGGTCCATCCACTCGGAGTACCAGGACAACCTCTTCATGTTGTCGCTGTCGCGCGGTGGCCAGAACATCTGGATGAGCGACCGGGACGCGGTCAAGGTCGGGATCAAGGACAACGACTGGATCGAGGCGGTGAACCGCAACGGCGTCGTCGTCGCGCGCGCGATCGTCTCGCACCGGATGCCCGAGGGAACGGTGTACATGTACCACGCACAGGACCGGCTGATCGACGTCCCGCTCGCGGAGACGTCGGGCAAGCGCGGCGGCATCCACAACTCGCTGACGCGCCTGCTGGTGAAGCCGTCCCACCTCATCGGCGGTTATGCCCAGCTGACCTTCGCCTTCAACTACCTCGGGCCCACCGGCAACCAACGCGACGAGGTCACCATCATCCGCAAGCGCAGCCAGGACGTGACGTACTGATGAAGGTCATGGCGCAGATGGCAATGGTGATGAACCTCGACAAGTGCATCGGGTGCCACACCTGCTCGGTCACGTGCAAGCAGGCGTGGACCAACCGGTCCGGCACGGAGTACATCTGGTTCAACAACGTGGAGACCCGGCCCGGGCTCGGCTACCCGCGGACCTACGAGGACCAGGAGAAGTGGAAGGGCGGCTGGGAGCTCAACCAGCGCGGGCGCCTGGCGCTCAAGGGCGGCAGCCGGCTCATGAACCTGCTGACGATCTTCTCCAACCCCAAGCTGCCGTCGATCGGGGAGTACTACGAGCCGTGGACCTACGACTACTCCACCCTCACCGACGCACCGGCCCAGGAGCACACCCCGGTCGCGCGACCCAAGTCGCTCATCAGCGGCAAGGACATGAAGATCGAGTGGTCGGCCAACTGGGACGACGACCTCGGCGGCTCGACCGAGACGGCCCACCGCGACCCGATGCTGGCCAAGATCGCGGAGAAGGTGAAGTTCGAGTTCGAGCAGACCTTCATGTTCTACCTGCCCAGGATCTGTGAGCACTGCCTGAACCCGTCGTGCGCCGCGTCGTGCCCCAGCGGCGCGATCTACAAGCGCGAGGAGGACGGCATCGTCCTGGTCGACCAGGACAAGTGTCGCGGCTGGCGCAAGTGCGTGTCCGGATGCCCCTACAAGAAGATCTACTTCAACCACCGCACCGGCAAGGCCGAGAAGTGCACCTTCTGCTTCCCGCGCATCGAGGTGGGCCTGCCCACCGTGTGCGCCGAGACGTGCGTCGGCCGGCTGCGCTACATCGGCCTGATGCTCTACGACGCGGACAAGGTGCTCGAGGCCGCGTCCACCGAGGACGACCACGGTCTCTACGAGGCGCAGCGCGACGTCTTCCTCGACCCCTTCGACCCTGAGGTCATCCGCGAGGCGGAGAAGGCCGGCATCGCCCGTGACTGGATCGACGCCGCCCAGCGCTCCCCGATCTACGCCCTCATCAACACCTTCAAGGTGGCCCTGCCGCTGCATCCGGAGTACCGCACGATGCCGATGGTCTGGTACATCCCGCCGCTCTCGCCGGTCGTCGACGTGGTCCAGGAGACGGGGGAGGACGCCGAGGACAAGGGCAACCTCTTCGCCGCCATCGACGCCCTCCGGATCCCGGTCGAGTACCTCGCCGAGCTCTTCACGGCGGGCGACGTGGAGCCGGTCGACGCCGTGCTCAAGAAGCTGGCCGCGATGCGGTGCTACATGCGCGACATCAACATGGGCCGCGACCCCGACGCCTCGATCCCGGCCGCGGTCGGCATGACGGAGGAGGAGATGTACGACATGTACCGCCTCCTCGCGATCGCGAAGTACGAGGAGCGCTACGTCATCCCGGCCGCGCACGCCGAGCAGGCGCACTCGCTGGAGGAGCTGTCGACGGAGTGCTCCGTCTCCGAGTACGGCGGCGGTCAGCAGGACCTCTTCGGTGAGGGGTCGGGAGTGCCGACGCCGATCGCCGTCGAGAACTTCCAGATGCTGCAGGACCGGCAGACCTCCGACTCGCTCGCCGGTCCGGAGGACAAGGGCACTCGGGTCAACCTGCTCAACTGGGACGGCAAGGGCTCGCCGCCCGGACTGTTCCCGCCGAAGGGGTCGGACCAGTGAGCGGCCGGCGGACGAGGTCGGCGCTCCCGCCGGAGACGCTGACCATCGTGTGGCAGTCGGTCTCGCTGCTCCTCGACTACCCCGACGAGGCGATGCTCGGCCGCGCCGAGCTCCTGAGGTCGGCGTCCGCGGGGCTGCCGCCGGCGATCGGGGACTCGCTGCGCGACTTCCTGGGTCATCTCGAGTCGACGCCGCTGCCGGAGCTCCAGGCCGACTACGTCGAGACGTTCGACAACCGGCGTCGCTGCAACCTCTTCCTGACCTACTTCGCCCACGGGGACACCCGCAAGCGGGGGATGGCGCTGCTGCGCTTCAAGCAGACCTACCTCGGTGCCGGCTTCCAGCTCGACGACGCGGAGCTGCCCGACCACCTGTGCGTCGTCCTCGAGTTCGCGGCCACGATCGACCGCGAGCGGGGCCGGCAGCTGATGCTCGACCACCGGGCCGGCCTCGAGCTCCTGCGGCTCTCGCTCCGCGACATGCGCTCGCCCTGGGCGAGCCTGCTCGACGCGGTGACGGCGACCCTCCCGCCATTGCGCGGCGAGGAGCGAGACGCCGTACGACGACTGGCCGCCGAGGGTCCTCCCGAGGAGGAGGTCGGCCTGGCGCCGTTCGCCAGTCCACAGTTCAGTCCCGGCGCGTCCAGCGGCACGACGCTCCTGCCCATGCCGTCCTTCCCGGGAGTGCGAACATGAACGTCTTCCTCTTCGTCGTGTTCCCCTACATCTGTCTCACGGTCTTCGTCGTGGGTCACCTGTGGCGCTACCGCTACGACAAGTTCGGCTGGACCACGAGGTCGTCCCAGCTCTACGAGAACCGGCTGCTGCGCATCGGCAGCCCGCTGTTCCACTTCGGGATGCTCGGCGTCATCGGTGGCCACGTCTTCGGGTTGTTGATCCCGCAGTCGTGGACCGACGCGGTGGGCATCGACGAGCACCTCTACCACCTCGCAGCGGTCGGCGGCGGCCTGCTCGCCGGGGTCGCGACCGTCGTCGGGCTGGCCATCCTGGTCTACCGACGCCGCACCGTCGGGCCGGTCTTCTCGGCGACGACCGTCATGGACAAGGTGATGTACGCCTTCCTCATCGTCGCCATCGTGCTGGGGATGTGGAACACCGTCGCGGGCTCGATCCTGACCATCGGCGGTGAGTACAACTACCGCGAAGGGGTGTCGGTCTGGTTCCGCTCGTTCCTCGCCTTCCAGCCCGACGGCGACCTGATGGGCGAGGCGCCGCTGGGCTTCCAGCTCCACGCCCTGGTGGCGTTCGGGCTCTTCGCGCTGTGGCCGTTCACCCGCCTCGTCCACGTGTTCAGCGCCCCGCTGGGATATCTCACCCGCCCCTACATCGTCTACCGCAGCCGTGACGACGACCAGCTCGGGAGCCACCGACCCCGCCGGGGTTGGGACCGGGTCGGCTGAGCGTCCAACTCACCAAGGAGAGCCATGCAGCACGAGTCACTGACAACCCTGGTCCGCGACCACCTCGAGAAGGCGTCGACGGTGTCCAGCGGTCGCAGCGCCCACACGCTCCACGGCGGCCACGAGCACGTCCTGCGCCAGACGCTGATCGCGCTGCGCAGCGGATCGAGGCTGGACGAGCACGAGAGCCCGGGTGAGGCGACGCTCCAGGTGCTCCACGGCCGCGTCACGCTGATCGCCGGCGAGGAGAGCTGGAACGGGTCGGTCGGCGACCTCCTGACCATCCCGGACGCCCGGCACGCCCTCCAGGCGATCGAGGACTCCGCGGTCCTGCTGACCGTGGCCAAGAGCCTCTGAACCCGGGTGCCCGGGTTCACTTGAAGACTTCTTCATGTGAGGTATAGTTCAAGCCATGGCCCCACGAAGCGAGCGCGCACCGCGAAACGTGCCCCTGTACGAGGCCAAGGCCGAGCTGTTCAGGACCCTTGGCCATCCCGCCCGGATCCGTGTCCTCGAGCTGCTGCAGGACGGGCCGCGACCCGTCCACGAGCTGCTGGACAACATCGAGGTCGAGGCCTCGAACCTGTCGCAACAGCTCGCCGTCCTGCGCCGTGCCGGTCTGGTCCGGTCCTCCCGCGAGGGCGGCAGCGTTCTCTACTCCCTGGCCACCCCGGACGTCGCAGGGCTGCTGCTCGACGGCCGTCGGATCCTGGCTGCCCTGTGGGCAGACCAGCAGGAGCTTCTCGCCGACCTCCGCGACTCAGCCGCGTCCGGGTGAGGAGCGACCGCACCCGCCGTGCGCTCGGCGCGCTCACGGGGCTCCTGCCCGCGGTCGACGACCTGGTCGCCATGCGCCGCCACCCCCGCCAGGACCTGGTCGCCGGGCTCACGGTGGCGATCGTGGCCCTGCCGCTCGCCCTTGCCTTCGGCGTGGCCTCCGGGCTGGGAGCGCAGGCCGGACTGACCACGGCCGTCATTGCGGGGATCCTCGCGGCGGTCTTCGGCGGCTCCAACATCCAGGTCTCGGGACCGACCGGGGCGATGACCGTCGTGCTGATACCCGTCGTCCATGCGCACGGTCCGGCCGGCGTCCTCATGGTGGGGCTGCTCGCCGGCCTGGTGCTGGTCGGCATGGCTCTTGCCGGCCTGGGACGATTCGTGCGCTTCCTGCCCGTGTCGGTCATCGAGGGCTTCACCGCGGGCATAGCCGTGGTGATCTCCCTGCAGCAGATCCCGGCGGCCCTCGGTGTGACCGACGCATCCGGCGAGAAGGTGTGGGCGATGGCGGCGGACGCCGTCGGGCGGTTCGTCAGCCAGCCGCAGCTGGCGCCCCCGGTCGTGTCCCTGGGCGTCATGCTCCTGATGCTGGCCGGAGCGCGATGGCATCCACGGGTGCCGTACTCGCTCATCGGAATCGCTGCCGCCACCCTGGTCGCCCACCTCAGCGACCTGGGTCTGGTCACGCTGGGACATCTCCCTTCCACGCTCCAGGTGCCCTCGTTGGGCTTCATCGATCTCGGGGCCGTGCATGTCCTGGCCACAGCGGCCCTCGCGGTCGCCGCGCTGGCGGCGCTCGAGAGCCTGCTGAGCGCAACGGTCGCCGATGCCATGACGGTGAGCGAACGCCACGACCCCGACCGGGAGCTCTTCGGCCAGGGTCTGGCCAACATCGTCGTCCCGATGTTCGGGGGGATCCCCGCCACCGCGGCCATCGCTCGGACCGCAGTCAACGTGCGCGCCGGTGCCGGCTCCCGGCTGGCCGCCGTCAGTCATGCCGTCATCCTGCTCGTGCTGGTCTTCGTCGCTGCGCCATTGGTGTCCGAGATCCCGCTGGCCGCGTTGGCAGGCGTGCTCTTCGCGACCTGCGTACGGATGGTCGAGGCGAGCTCGCTGATCGCGCTCGTCCGATCAACCCGCTCGGACGGCCTGATCGTGTGTCTGACCTTTGCCGTGACCGTCGCGCTGGACCTGGTCACGGCCGTCGGTGTCGGGGTCGCGGTCGCCATCGTCCTCGCGCTTCGCACGGTCGCGGGCAGTGCCCGGATCGACGCTGTCGAGCTGGACGAGGGCGACCACAGCGAGGAGGAGCGCGCACTGCTGGCCGAGCACGTCATCGCCTACCGCATCGACGGTCCGCTGTTCTTCGCCGCGGCGCACCGGCTCCTGCTCGAGCTGCCGGACCTCGTGGAGGTCGACGTCGTCATCCTGCGGATGTCCCGGGTGACGTCGATGGACGCCACCGGCGCACACGTCCTGGGCGACACGATCACGAGGCTCCAGCGGCGGGGCATCCCGGTCCTGCTCTCGGGCCTCGCTCCGGGGCACGAGGCCGTCCTCACCACGATCGGGGTCGCTGGTCCCTTGCGCGCGGCCGGACGCATCCTGCCCGACACACCCCAGGCCATCACCGTCGCCCGGCAGCTGCTGGCAGATGCCCACGCCCGTCGTGACCCGCACGCTGGCGTCGCTGCCGACCGATCGGCGCCGCCCTCGCCATCCATCAAAGGATCGTGAGCGGACGGGACGCACATCGAACTCGGAGGCCGAGCACAGTCTCTGCACAGGGTTGCTGGGGATGGTCGAGACCGAACGAAGCACACGATCTCGACAAGGAGTCCCGATGAACAGATCCACCAACATCCGACGCGGCGTGGCCACCGGCATCGCCGGAGCAGGTCTGGCGATGGGCGGAATCGGAATCGCCTCGGCGGCCGACGACGGAGCCCAGTCCGACAGCTCGACACCCGCTGCGAGTTCCGCAACCGACACCGGTTCCGCCGAGCGCGGCCAACGCGGCCGCGGCCCGGGGCGTGGTCATGGGCTGGGCGGCCCCGATCTCGCCGAGGCCCTCGGTGTGAGTGAGACCGAGCTCCAGTCCGCACTCGAGTCGGTCCGCGAGCAGCTCGAGCCCTCGCAGACCAGGGATCGGTCCACCCCGCCGGCCGACGGCGAGCGCGAAGAGCGGCGTGGTCAGATGATCGACGCGCTCGCTGAGGAGCTCGACCTTTCCGCAGCCGAGGTCACCGCGGCCTTCGAGGAGCTGCAGCAGGGTCGCGCGGACGAGCGGCGTACGGCGCTGGGAGACCGGCTGGACGAGGCGGTCTCCGAGGGGGACCTCACCGCCGAGGACCGGGCCTCCGTGCTGAAGGCCTTCGACGCCGGAGTGCTCGGTGGTGGGCCCGGGCGTCACACCTAGGCGCGCAGGATGTCGACGTCGTCAGACGTGTCCTCCTCGCGCTTGCCGAGGACGGCGCGGCCTGCCTCGAGCCGGGCGACCGGGACGCGGAAGGGCGAGCAGGAGACGTAGTCCAACCCGACGCGGTGGAAGAAGTGGATCGACTCAGGATCTCCCCCGTGCTCGCCACACACCCCGGCCTTGAGATCCGGGCGGGTGCGACGACCCTCACGAGTGGCGATGTCGACGAGCCTGCCCACGCCGTCGGCGTCCAGGGTCTCGAACGGGGACGTGGTGAAGACGCCCTTGTCGAGGTAGGCCGCGAAGAAGGCCGCCTCGACGTCGTCACGACTGAAGCCCCAGGTCGTCTGGGTCAGGTCGTTGGTGCCGAAGGAGAAGAAGTCAGCCTCCTCGGCGATCCGGAACGCCGTCAACGCCGCACGCGGCAGCTCGATCATCGTGCCGATGGGGATGTCCAGCGGAACCCCCTCGGCCTCGGCTACCTCCGCGAGGATCCGGGCAGCCTCCTCCCGCACGAGGTGCAGCTCCATCAGCGATCCCACCAGCGGCACCATGATCTCGGGCTTCGGGGCATGTCCGTCCTTGAACCGGCGCGCCGTCGCCTCGGCGATCGCACGGATCTGACCCGCGAACAGACCTGGCACGGTCAGGCCGAGCCTGACTCCCCGCAGACCCAGCATCGGGTTGGACTCGTGGAGCCGGTTCACCGCCGCGAGCAGCCGTACGTCGGCCTCGTCAACGCTTCCCTGCTCCTCGGCCCGGGCCACCTTGACCATCAGGTCGGACCGGTCCGGCAGGAACTCGTGGAGCGGGGGGTCGAGCAGCCGGATCGTGGTCGGGAGCCCGTCCATCGCGGCGAGGAGCTCCTCGAAGTCCTCCCGCTGGGGAGGCAGCAGCGCAGTGAGCGCCTCCTCGCGCTCCGCGGCCGTCCCGGCCAGGATCACCCGCTCGATCAGGACGCGCCGGTCACCGAGGAACATGTGCTCGGTGCGGCACAGGCCGATGCCCTGGGCCCCCATCCGGCGCGCCCGCAGCGCGTCCGGTCCGGTGTCGGCGTTCGCGCGCACCTCCATGGTGCGCACCGAGTCGGCATGCCTCAGCAGTCGATCCACCGCTCGGATCAGGTCGGCGGTGTCCTCGTCGACCAGCTCGAGTGCCGGCTCCAGGCCTTCCTCGAGGTACTTCACGACGGGCGACGCAACGACCGGCAACCGCCCCACGAAGACCTCACCGGTCGAGCCGTCGATGGAGAGCAGGTCGCCCTCGTGCACCTCGACGCCGCCGGAGCTGGCGACCTTGAGCTCCTCGTCGACCTGCAGTGCCTCGGCGCCGCAGACCGCGGTCTTGCCCATGCCCCGTGCCACGACGGCCGCGTGCGAGGTCTTGCCGCCGCGACTGGTCAGGATCCCGGTCGCGGCGATCATGCCCTCGAGGTCCTCGGGGTTGGTCTCCTGGCGCAACAGCACGACCGTCTCTCCGCCAGCCACCCACGCGGCCGCTGTAGCGGAGTCGAACACCACCTTGCCCACGGCAGCGCCCGGCGAGGCCGCCATGCCCCGGGTGAACGGCGTACGTTCGGCCTCGGCGTCGAACTGCGGGAACATGAGCTGGGCCAGCTGCGGTCCGCCGACCCGTTCGAGCGCCTCGTCCATCGTGATCAGCTGCTCGTCGACCAGTTGGGTGGCGATGCGGAACGCTGCGGCAGCCGTGCGCTTCCCGACCCGGGTCTGGAGCATCCAGAGCTTCCCCCGCTCCACGGTGAACTCGATGTCGCACAGGTCGCGGTAATGGGTCTCCAGGCGCCGCATGATCTTGGTGAGCTCCTGGTGGGACGCGGCGTCGACCTCTGCGAAGTCATCGAGCGAGAGGGTGTTCCGAATCCCGGAGACCACGTCCTCCCCCTGCGCGTTGACGAGGTAGTCGCCGTAGACCCCGGGCTTGCCCGTGGAGGGGTCCCGGGTGAAGCAGACACCGGTGCCGGAGGTCTCGCCCAGGTTGCCGAACACCATCGTGCAGATGTTCACCGCCGTGCCTGCGTCCTCGGGGATGCGCTCCCGGCGCCGGTAGATGCGGGCGCGGTCGGTGTTCCAGGACTCGAAGACGGCCCGGATCGCCAGGTCGAGCTGTTCGCGTGGGTCCTGGGGGAACGGTCGCCCAGACTTCGCCTCCACGACCGCCTTGAAGTCATCCACGAGCTGACGAAGGTCACTCGAGTCCAGCTCGAGGTCGTTGGTGATCCCCTTGGCCGCCTTCGTCGCATCGAGCACGTGCGCGAAGTCGTCGCCCTCCAGGCCAAGGACGGTCTTGCCGAACATCTGGATCAACCGCCGGTAGGAGTCCCAGACGAACCGTTCGTCCCCCGACTCCTCGATCAGGCCCTTGACCGAGAAGTCGTTGAGCCCGACGTTGAGCACCGTCTCCATCATCCCCGGCATCGAGTACTTCGCTCCGGACCTCACGCTCACCAGGAGCGGATCGACCGAGTCACCCAGACGGCGGCCGACCTCGTCCTCGAGACGACGCAGGGCCATGGTGACCTGCACCTTCAGATCGTCCGGCAGGCGATCGTGCTCCAGGTAGTGGCGGCACGCTTCCGTCGTGACGACGAAGCCCGGGGGGACCGGCAGGCCCAGCCTGGTCATCTCGGCGAGGTTGGCGCCCTTGCCACCCAGCAGATCCTTCTGGTCCTTGTCGCCCTCGTTGAAGTGGTAGACGAGCTTGTGCATCCCTGGATCACTCCTGTCGGTTCACATGTGTAGGCGTTGTCGTGACGTGGCCAGCGAGAGCTCCGTGGATCACGGGTGTTCCCCTGCATGGCGCAGCACCTTGGTGAGCACGTGATCGCTGCTGACCTCGCGCACCGTGCCGCTCTGCGAGCGCATCACGAGCGACCGGGTCCGGGCGCCGCCACCGGAGTAGCGAACCCCGGGGAGGAGATCTCCGTCGGTGATACCGGTCGCCACGAAGAAGGTGTTGTCGCAGGTCACGAGATCGTCGAGCCCCAGCACCTGGTCCATGTCGTGGCCCGCCGCGAGAGCCCGGCGTCGCTGCTCGTCGTCGGCCGCGTAGAGACGCGCCTGGATCTCCCCGCCCATCGCCTTCATGGCACAGGCCGTGATGACGCCCTCCGGGGTGCCGCCGACGCCCATGAGCACGTCGATCCCCGACTCGGGCCGGGCCACCGCGATCGCCACCGCCACATCACCGTCGGGGAAGAGCTTGATCCGGGCGCCAGCCGTACGCAGGCGGGCGATGAGCTCCGCGTGACGGGGCCGGTCCAGCACGGCGACGGTCACGTCGGAGACGGAGCCGCCCTTGGCGTCGGCCACCACCCGCAGCGTCTCCTCTGTCGGAGCCGTGACGTCCACCCTCCCGGCGGCGCTCGGCCCGACCACGAGCTTCTCCATGTAGTAGACGTCCTTGGGGTCGAACATGCACCCGCGATCCGCTGCTGCGATCACCGCGATCGCGTTCGGCATGCCGCCCGCCAGGAGTGTCGTCCCGTCGACGGGATCCACGGCGATGTCCATCTCCGGTCCGGTGCCGTTCCCGAGCTGCTCACCGTTGTGCAGCATGGGCGCCTCGTCCTTCTCCCCCTCACCGATGACCACGACCCCGCGCATCTGCACGCCGGCCAGGACGTGACGCATGGCGTCGACGGCGGCGCCGTCACCGGCTTCCTTGTCCCCGAGTCCGGCCCACCGCCCGGCTGCCATCGCGGCCGCCTCCGTGGCTCGCATCAGGTCGAGCCCGAGGTTGTGGTCGGGCAGCTGGTAAGGCCCTGTGTGTGGCGCGGTCGGCGTCATCGCTCAACCAACTCCTGGTCGGCTCGGCCGTCCCGCGCCGCAATCGACGTGACTGGCCGGCGTGAAGGCCAGCTCGAGCAGTTCCTACGTTGCACTCTCATCGTCGTGGTCCGCTCCTTGACTGCCTGGGCGTCGCCAGCGAGATCTCTCCCGAGGGCCTTCATGACTCGACCCCTTTGTCGTGTCCCGCTCGGACACGTGTGATCTGCGTCATATCTGTGAATGTCTTTATACACCTTTGTTTATGTTGGTTCAAGGGGTCCGCGTGGCTGAGTCGGGCATATCACCGGATTGGCGCGACTGCACCCCCCGAACCCGGTTGCCACGCTCGAGACCGACTCACCGTCACTGATCCCACCAGCCGAAGGCTGAACGTCACCCATCAGGCGAAGCAATACACAGGGATGGGCGCCCCCGGCAGGACTCGAACCTGCGACCTAGAGATTAGAAGGCTCTTGCTCTATCCAGCTGAGCTACGGGGGCGGGGGACCGGCTGGGATTCCAGTCCGCGGCCATTGTGCCGCAAGAGGCTGCAACGGATGACGGGACCGCCCACGTGTCGAGTCCAGTGCCCAATCCATGCGTTGAACCTGTCGACATCCGTCCAGTGACGGACCCCGGAGGTGATCCATTGACACGCATCCAGCGCGGTGCCATATTGCGAAACGGTTAGGCCTCCGTCACGGACGCTGTGCGAGAAGCAGGTAGGCGAGTCGGCCCCTCCTTGGTTCGAGTTCAGCTCACACAATCCCGAGGGAGTGCCCGATGAAGACAGCGAGTCAGGCCAGATCGAGACTCGCTGCGAGTGTGGCGTTGATCTTCACCGTGAGCATCGCGGCCCCCGTCCTGGCCCAGTCCGCGGTCGCCGACGCCGAGGCTCCCAGCCAGGTCCAGGCGCCGGCCGGGAGGGTCGTCCAGGATGACCCAGACAACCCGATCAAGTTCTCCATCGATCCAGCCATCGCCAACGGCAGCGTCTCGACACCAGAGCTCTACATCGGCACGGTCGGGTCCTACTTGGGAAGCCGTGCCGACGGGAACACGCCGGTCTTCCAGGACGGGTTCGGCCAGAACCCCCACGACATCCTGATCATGAACGACCGGGTCGGCATCGTGCTGGCCGCGGGCACCGATGACCCGTGGGGCTACCCCGGTGGCTCGATCCTGGACGCCGGGCGCGTCACGGTGCCACCAGGGAGCTCCGACCTCAAGGGCGCCACCTTCGGTGAGGACACCGTGCTGACGGCTCAGTTCCTCTTCAACACCTGGGATGCGTGGGCGCCGTCGAACACCGGCATCGTCTACTTCGACCTGGTGAGCTACAACTTCGAGACCAAGTCGATCGACGAGGTCAACGGCATGCCGGCGGTCCAGGTCAACCGCAAGTTCGCGGTCCCCTACAACCTCAACGGCGTCTCGGTCGCCAGAGACCTCGACGTGGTCTCCTACTACAGCATCGCGCCGGACAAGGACTACGCCTACTGGTTCGACACGATCCACAACAACGGCGTGGGCTTCTCGACCTCAGCAAACAACGAGGTCGTGATATCGAACAAGGGCGGGGTGGGGGTGGACACCAAGACGGTGGCAGCTCTGTCGACCGCCAACTCCTACAACTGGGTCGCCGGCGACGCGGGAGAGCCCGAGTTCCAGTTCTCGACGAGCTTGATATCTCCCGGCCTGAACACGGGATCCGACGGCAGGACGCACCCCTTCAGCCAGTTCGTCGGCGCCAGGGGCTATCGCGAGCTCCTCTTTGCGGACCGCCCCTACGTGGAGGGGGAGAGCCGATCGTATGAGTCCTACCTGATGATCGACGACCAGGCGTCCTGGCAGAAGGTCTACGACTTCTGGGCGGACTACAAGGGCCTGGAGACCTTCAACGTCTCGGGCGCCGTCACCGACTCAGCTGGCGCTCCGGTCTCCTACCCGGTCGTCATCGTGTTCCGTGGCAACTCGCTGCACGGCTGGGTGATGGGCGACGAGGCCGGGAACTACAGCATCGATCTACCGAATGAGAACGCTGTCCAGACCTACAACCTGCGGGTCGAGAAAGAGGGCACGGTCCCGGGAACCGTCAGCGCGAACTTCACCAGCGCTTCGGTGCCGGCTGGCGGCGTCAACCTGCAAACGGGCCAGTACAAGGTGCCGGTGACGTTCAACTTCCAGGACCAGAACGGCGATCCCGTGTGGGGAAGGGTCTCGGCGGGTGCCAACCCCCTCATCACCTTCACCGGACAGAACTTCTTCTTCTCGGACAACCGCGCGGACGGCTCGGTGAAGAAGGGCGAGGTGACCGCGATGGTCGCCCCGGGCAACTACTCCGCCACCGCCTGGGGGGAGGGCTTTGGCTTCTACTCCTACACCACCAACACCAACACGTTCTCCCGAACCATCACTGGCAACACGACGACGGACCCCTCCCGCACCGTCGTCATCAACAAGCCCCTGAGCGCTCCCACCGACTGGTACGGCGTCGACAACCATCACCACGGAACGAGGTCGGACGCGTTCTCTCCGCCGGAGGTGGTCGCCAAGGCCCAGGTGACCGCCGGACTCGAAGTGCCCACTCTCGACGATCACCAGTACGTGCTGGACAACTGCCCGGTCTACGGCTGGTCGCGCACGCTGGGCGCTGCCGGCTACATGCCCTCCGAAGAGGTCACGCCCAGCTGGGCTCACCACGACATCATGCCGATGACCCAGTCCGCCTACGAGCGCTTCCGAGACTGCGCTCAAGAGAACCCGATCATCGACACGAACAACACCCACCAGGGCATCCTCGATGACGGCCACAACGCCGGTGCTGCCATCGGCGTCAACCACCCGAACAGCTCATACGGGCTCTTCCTCGCCGATGACGACCGCACCGTGCCCGGGGGGATGAGCGAGGACTTCGACGGCATCGAGGCCCAGTTCAGCGCCACGACTCTCAACGAGGCCTTCGACTTCTGGAGTGCCTACCTGACCGGTGGCACCCACCGCGGTGTGACGGTGGAGAGGCCCCACTACATCCATGCCTCCACCGACATCCACGACTCGGGTGGCGGAACGGGGAGCGGTGGCAGACGGTCTTACGTCCATGTCAGGGACGGCGACGTCAAGAGCCAGGCCAGCTTCGATGACTTCTCCATCGAGTTCGGAAGGAGCCAGGCGGCCGGTCACAGCTTCAACTCCAGCGGCGTCTTCATCGCACCCACCAGCGGCAAGGTGTACGGCGAGACCTACCGGGCGGACCAGAACGGCACCTTCACGGCCGACTTCAACGTGTCCGCGCTGGGCAACATCACCGACATCTACGTCTTCAGCAGCACCGGCACCGGCACCGGGACCGGCCCCTTCCCACTGAAGAACCTGGTCTCCCGCACCACGTACACCGGAGCTGACCTGACCAGCTCCAGGAACTTCACGCTCACGGCCAACGGGGTCCAGGGCGAGCAGTGGTACGCGCTCGCGGCCGTCTCTGCCGGGAACCGCCTCGCCATCACCAACCCCATCTGGGTGAACGGGCCGGATGTCCCAGCGACACAAGAGATCAGCGCTGTCGAGACCGTCCTCAACGCCCCTCAGGCACCGACCGCCGGCAGCCCGATCGCGAAGCCAGCCACGGCCATCATGACCACCACGCCCTGGTCCGGGTTCCTCTTCGCCGACTGGGAGCTGGTCGGCGGGAACTTCAACTCCGTGGCGAAGAAGAACGTCAACTACATCTACACGCTCACCTTCACCGCCCCGAGCGGCTTCGCCTTCGATCCTGCCCTGAAGGACAAGAGCTCGATCCAGGTCTCGAACGACGGCGGGCACAGCAAGCTCACCTATCGACTGCACCTCAAGGCAAAGCCACCGAGATGATGAGCGTCCGGGACGGTGCTCAGTCCTCGACCCCGATGTCCTCGTTCCACAGCTCGGGGTTGGCGGCGATGAAGTCCTCCATCAGCGTGCGGCACTGCTCGTCGTCGATCACGATGACCTCGACTCCCCGCGACCTCAGGAGCTCCTCCCCGCCGAGGAAGGTGCGGTTCTCACCGATCACGACCCGCGGGATGCCGTAGAGGAGGATCGCTCCGGTGCACATGTCGCACGGGGACAGGGTGGTCGCGATGGTCGCGCGGGCGTACGTCGCGGCCGGGAGCCGACCGACGTTCTCGAGGCAGTCGGTCTCACCGTGGCGGATGCTGCTGCCGAGCTGGACCCGCTTGTTGTGACCGGTGCCGAGCAGCGCCCCCTCCGCGGCGAGCGCTGCGCCGATCGGTATGCCACCCTCGGCAAGGCCGGCTCGGGCCTCGGCCACGGCAAGGGCCAGCAGTTCGAGGTCTGCGGCAGAGTCGTTCACGTGGCTGCTCCTGTCGACGGGTGTCTCCGACCGCGCTCGGGCTCAGCCACGGCGGTAGGCCTTGAGGTACTGCGAGGGGTAGTGCACCGAGCGGCCCCAGATCGCCAGCGCAGCGATCACCACCAGGTAGGGCAGGGCGAGCATCAGCTCGCGGGGGACGCCGGAGAACAGGTCGGTGATCGCGAGCTGGAGCTGGAGTGCGTCGGTGACCGCGAAGAGCAGGGCGCCGGCCACCACGCGCCAGACCCGCCAGGTCCCGAAGATCACCAGCGCGATGCAGACCCAGCCGCGGCCGTTGATGATGTCGAGGGTGTAGGTGCCCAGCACCGACAGGGTGATGAAGGACCCGCCCACCGCCATCAGGGCGGAGCCGACGACCAGGGCGAGGTAGCGCGTGGCATTGACCGGGATGCCGGCGACCTCGGCGGCGTCGAAGCTCTCACCCACCGCGTGAAGTCGGTAGCCGGTGCCGGTGGAGCGCAGCACCCACCAGGTCACCGGGGCCAGGACGAGGAAGGCGACGTACGTCATCCAGTGCTGGTCCAGGATCCCGGCACCGTCCAGGACGGTGTGGAACTTGGCCGGCAGTCGGGGTCGCTCGCCGCCGTATCGCACCCGGAAGGTGAACTCGGACAGGGCGATCAGGAGGAGGGTGATCCCGAGCCCGGAGACGTGCTGGTTCTGCCCGAGGGTCACGGTGAGCAGGCCCATCAGCAACCCCGCCAGCACGCCGGCGACGATCGCCGCCAGCAGGCCGAGCCAGGGGGAGCCGCTGAGGTCGGCGACCACGAACGCGACGAAGGCTCCCGCCACCATCGTGCCCTCGATGCCGAGGTTGAGGATGCCGGTCTTCTCGATCACCAGCTCGCCGACCGCGGCCCAGACCAGAGGGGTGGCGATCACGAGCATCGCCGAGACCAGTGCAACGACGTTGAGGCTCATGGGCTCCGCCTCCATGCGATCCGGTAGCGGCGCCAGCTGAGTGCTGCCAGGACCGAGAGGAGCAGCAGCGCACCGAAGACCTGGCCGAGCTGTGGCGGGAGCTGAAGCACCAGCGAGGCGTTCTGGGCGCCGACCGCGATGTCACCGAGCAGCAGCGCCACCAGCAGCACGCCGATCGCGGACAATCCGCCGAGGGTGGCGACGATGACGCCGGTGTAGCCGTAGCCGTTGCTGATCCCCTGGGTGAGCTGGTGCTGCACGCCCATCACCTGCGAGGCGCCACCCACTCCGGCCACGCCTCCCGACACCAGGGCCACCCGGAACTGCAGGCGCTTCACCGGGATGCCGGAGAACTCAGCCGTCCTGGGCGCCATGCCCGAGGACGTGATCTGCAGCCCGAGCGGTGTCCGGGCCAGCACCCACCAGGTCACGGCGAGCAGGACCAGAGCGACCACGAGACCGAGGTGGGCCCGGCTGCCGGACAGCAGCTGCGGGAGCTCGAACCCCGCCCCGAGGCGGTCGGAGTCGGTGAATCCGGTGCGGGAGTTGCGCCACGGCCCGTTGAGCAGGCCCTGCACCACGAGCAGTGCCACCGGGTTGAGGAGCAGCGTCGTGACGACCTCGTCGATGCCGGCCCGCCGCTTGAGCCAGGCCGGCACGACGGCCCAGGCGAGCCCACCGACGGCACCGGCGACGAACCCCACCGGGATGGCCACCAGCGGAGGCAGGCCGGTGAAGGTGGTGCCGACCCAGGTGACACAGACGGCGCCGGCGAGGAACTGACCCTCGGCGCCGATGTTCCAGTAGCCCGCCCGGAAGGCGATCGCGACGGCCAGCCCGGTGAACACGAGCGGGGTGGCCGTCAGCAGCACCTCGAAGACGCTGGTCTGGCTGGACAGCGGCCGGACGAGGTAGCGCTCGAACGTGGCGGTCGGGTTGGCACCGGCCAACCGGATCGGGATCGCGGTGAGCGCGACCGTGAAGAGCACCGCGGCGGCCATGGCCACGGGTGTGAGCCAGCGAGGCTGGTGCCCGCGGAGCACGAGGTGGGGCAGCTGTCGCGACATCAGGCGGCGTCCTGACCGGTCATCAAGGCGCCCAGGCGCTCGTTGGTGGCCTCGGCCGCGGGGAGCTCACCGACGATCCGCCCGCGCAGCACCACCACGATGCGGTCGGCGAGGATGCGCAGCTCGTCGAGGTCCTCCGACACCAGCAGCACTCCGGCGCCCTCGCCGCGCAGCTCGTCGAGCTGCTGGTGCACGTAGCGGTAGGTGCCGATGTCGAGCCCGCGGGTGGGCTGGGCCGCCACCAGGATCCGGGGTCGCCGGTGCAGGGCTCGAGCCAGCAGCACCTTCTGGATGTTGCCGCCCGACAGAGTGCCGACGGGGGTCGTCGGCTCGGCCCGGATCTCGAACTGCTCGATCATGGCGAGCGCATGTGCACGCACCGCCCGGCGGTCCAGCGACCCGCGCCTGGTGTAGTCGGCCAGGTCCTCGAGGACCAGGTTCTGCTCCACGCTGAGCTGTGGCACGCAGCTGCCCCGCCGGTCCTCGGTGAGTCGGCCCAGCCCGGCCGAGAGCCGGTCGGCCACGCTGACCTTGGTGATGTCGACCCCGTCGACCTGCAGGCTCCCCGATCGAGGCGTACGGGTGCCGCAGAGCGCCTCGACCAGCTCGGTCTGGCCGTTGCCACTGATGCCGGCAACGCCGAGGATCTCCCCCCGGTGCACGACCAGGTCCATCCCGTCGACGACGTCACGACCGTCTCGCGGCACCACGAGCCCGGACACCTCCAGCACCGCGGGCCCGGCCCCGCGGCGGGAGCCGGCGGGGGAGTCGGCCGGCTGCTGCCGGACGATGCCCACGGCGGCTGCGGTCTCGGCCCCGGCCAGCGGGGCCTGCGCCACGCCCATCATCAGGCCGGCCAGCTCCTCGGGACCGACGTCAGCCGTACGCCGCTCCGCGACGAGCCGACCGCGACGCAGCACGACCACCCGGTCGGAGATCTCGGCGACCTCCTTGAGCTTGTGGGAGACGAACAGGACGCCGAGTCCCTCTGCCCGCAGCCGTTCCACGGTGGTGAAGAGCGCCCGGATGTCCTGCGGGGTCAGCACGGCGGTCGGTTCATCGAGGATGAGCACCCGGCAGTCGTGGAAGAGCGCCTTGATGATCTCCACGCGTTGCCGCTCGCCGATGGACAGGGACGAGATCAGCCGAGCCGGCTCGATGTGCACGCCGATGCGTTCCATCGCCGCCAGGACCCGCGCCTGGGTCGCCTTCGCGTCCACCCGACCCCACCCGACCGCCGACAGGGCGACGTTCTCGGCCACGGTCATCGTCTCCACGAGGGAGAACTCCTGGGTGACCATGCCGATGCCGGCCCGCATGGCGTCACGGGGCGAGCTGATGTCGAGGGTCTCGCCGTCCATGACGAGTCGGCCGCTGTCGGGCCGCAGCAGGCCGTAGATCACCTTCATCAGGGTGGACTTGCCCGCTCCGTTCTCCCCGAGCATGGCGAGCACCTCCCCGGGGGCGACCACGAGGCTGATGTCCTCGTTGGCGACGAGGTCGCCGAAGCGCTTGGTGATGCCGTCCAGCGCAAGCAGGTGTTCGGGCATGACGGCTCCTCCTGTCCTCGGGCTCGGCTCGGTCCTGGTCGGGTGGGTCTACTGCGAGACGTCGATCGAGCCCTTGGGGCTGCTCTCGTCGACCGGCGTGGTGAAGGAGCCGCTCATGATCTCCTCCTGCTTGGCGCTGACCATCTCGACCACCTCGGCAGGCACGCCGCCGACGACATCGGTGTTGATGGGGGCGATCGAGGAGCCGCCGGCCTTGAGGAAGGAGTACTCCCCGAGGTCGACCGCCTCCGGGCCGTCGGCGATCTGGGCGATGATCGCGTCGACGGTGGGCCGCACGTTCCAGACCAGGGAGGTCACGACGTTCTCGGGTGCCTCGTCCTGCTGGTCCACCATCATGCCGATGGCGGGGATGCCGGCCTCCTTGGCGGCCTCGATGACGCCGGCCCGTTCTGCGAAGAGCACGTCGGCACCGGCCGCCACCTGAGCCTCGGCGGCCTGCTTGGCGGCTGCCGGGTCGAAGAAGGAGTTGATGAAGGAGACCTTCACGGTCGCGTCGGGGTTGGTGGACTTCACCCCGGCGATGTAGCCGTTGACGATCCGGTTGACCTCCGGGATCGGCATCGCGCCGACCACGCCGATGGTGTCCGACTTCGTCAGCTCGCCCGAGACCATGCCGGCCAGGTAGGCCGGGTCCTGGAGCCAGTTGTCGAAGACGCTCATGTTGGGTGCCACCGGCTCTTCGCCGGAGCCGAAGGCGAAGACGATGTCGGGGTAGTCGGCGGCGACCGTGCGCACCGCCTCCTCAGCGGCGAAGGCGTCGCCGACGATGGCGGCCGGCTCCTCGTTCTCGGCGATGTCGCGCAGGCCGCGCTCCATCGCGTCGGAGGTGTTCAGGTCGTCGACGTGCTTGTAGCGGATCTCGCCGTCGTCGGCCGCCGAGGTGAGGGCGGCGTGGATGGCGCCGTCCCACGGCTCCTCGAGGGGGGTGGCGAAGACGCCGTAGACGAGGGGGGCGCCGGCGCTGTCGTCGCTGGCCCCTTCGTCTCCGGTGGTGCCTCCGCAGGCAGCGAGGAGTGCCAGGCAGGACACCGAGACGAGAGCGATGGAGCGGGTGACCTTGCGCATCGTGAACCTCCGGAAAGCGGGATGGGCCTGGTGTCATCAAAGTCCAGCCGTGGCCGAGACGCCAGAGACAACTTGTCCATTCATGTGGGTCGGCACTGGACGAAACGTCAGCACCCGCCCATGATCGGGACATGGCGTTCACGGTGGCCGACCTGCTGGCCCTGCCACTGATGCAGTCGGCCCGGGTGGAGGTCCTGTCCGGCAGCGACCTGGACACGCGCGAGGTGCGCTGGATCCACACCTCGGAGATCTATGAGATCGCGCCCCTGCTCCAGGGCGGTGAGGTGCTGCTGACCACGGGGCTCGGGCTGGTCGGCAACTCCCCCGAAGCGCTGGCCGACTACGTCCGGGCGCTGGCGCGCCGCGGGGTCGCGGCGCTCCTGCTGGAGCTGGGACGGACCTTCCCCGGCGCACCGCCCAGCATGGTCGCCGCCGCCCGCGACAGCGGGTTGCCCCTCGTCGCGCTGCACGGTGTGGTGCCCTTCATCCAGGTCACCGAGACGGTGCACCCGCTGCTGCTCCAGGACGAGCTGCGGCAGCTGCGGCGTACGGACCGGGCCACCACGGAGCTGCACCGGTCGCTCCTGGCCGGGGCCGGCACGGCGGGGATGCTCTCCGTGGTCGCGACGGTCTGCGAGAGGCCCGCGGGACTGTACGACGACGGGGGCAACCTGGTCTCCGGTGCGGACGTACGGGGGCCGGGTGCCCTCACCGTCGAGGTGGCCAGCAGCCCGCGGATGCTCCTGGCCGTCGTGGACCCGGGGTGCCCCGGACTGGTCGAGCTCTGCGCCGGGGTCCTGGCGCTCTGCCTCGCGGCCGAGGGACGCCGGAGCGGCCATCGGGGCTCGGCCGCGGCGGACCTGTTGCACGACCTGGCCGACGGCTCCGACCTGACCTCGGCCGACATCATCGCGCGGGCTCGCTCGATCGGCTTCGGTGTCCGCCCGGGGGAGCGCGCGGTGGCCCTGGTGGTGGTCACCGCGGCCCCGCACCAGGCGTCGACCGGGGTCCGGGCGACGACGAGGGCGCTGCGCGAGGTGTTCGGCCCGTGCCTGGTCGGGGAGGTGGACGGCGAGGTGCTGGCAGCGGTGTCGGTGCGGCCGGCGCTGCTGCGCCCCCGGCTGGAGCAGGCGGCCGAGGCGATGAACGCCGAGCTGGCGGCCACGGTCGGTGGCCGGGTGGTCCGGCTGGTGGCCGGGGCGCTGGTCGACGACGAGGCCGGACTTGCCCGGTCGCTGCCTGCTGCGCGTGACGCCGCCCGCCTCGCGGACCGGCTCGCGATCGAGGGCGGGGTGGTCCTGGCCAACGACCTCGGCGTCTACCACCTCTTGTCGTCGGTGGTGGCCGACACCGCTCTGGAGGGATTCGTCACCGACCAGCTCGGTCCGCTGCTGGAGGTGGACGCGCGCACCGGCTCCGAGCTGGTCCCGACCCTGGAGGCCTACCTGGAGGCGGGGCTGTCCAAGACCACAGCCGCGGCTGCCCTGGGCATCCGCCGGCAGACCCTGTACGGCCGGCTGGAGCGGATCGCGCAGGCCCTGGGCGGCCTCGACCTGGCAGACCGGCAACGGCGCACCGCGGTCGACCTGGCCCTGGTGAGCTGGCGGTTGCGGACGTCGGCGGCGTCCTACCGGCGCTGAGGACAGTCGGCGTCGGCCGCCCGTCAGCGCTCCAACAGCACGAGCACCTCGTAGTGCGTCGTGTGCGGGAACATGTCCAGCACGCGCGCCTCGATCGGCCGCAGCGACGGCATCAGCGCCAGGTCGCGCGCGAGCGACTCGGCGTTGCACGAGGAGTAGACGACGTGCTCGACGCCTGAAGCCTCGAGCCAGCCGGCGAGGTCGGGGCCGATCCCACGCCGGGGCGGGTTGACCACCACGAGGTCGGGCACCACGCCCGCCGAGACGGCGTACGACGTCGCGTCCGCGGCGACGAAGCGCGCGTCGACGCGCAGCTCGTCGGCCGTCGACTGCGCGGCGGCGATCGCATCGGCCGACACCTCGACCCCGAGCACCTCGCGGCCGGGTCCGGCAAGGTGCAGGGCGAATCCGCCGACTCCGCAGTAGAGGTCCCAGATGCTGTGCACCGCGAGGTCGGCGACCCACGACCGGGCCTGGTCGTAGAGCGCCTCGGCGACGAGGGTGTTGGTCTGGAAGAACGACCTCGGTCCGAGCCGGAGCGTCACCCCGGTGGCCAGCCGCATCGGCAGCGTCGCGTCCTCGGTCAGCACGATCTCGCGGTCACCCTCGAGCACCGCCTTGTGGTCGGGCTGGACGTTGATCGTCACCACGCGCATCGTCGGCAGCGCCTCGAGCAACGCGGTCAGGCGTGAGCGGACCTTCGCCTCCAGCGCCGTCGACCTCATCACCAGGCGCAGCATCAGCTCGCCGTCGGGCGACTCGGTCAGCAGGACGTGCTTGAGCTCGCCGCTGCGCGCCCCCACGTCGTACGGCGACAGGCGGGCGTCGCGGATCCAGGAGGAGATCACCCCGAGGGCCGACACCATGCTCGCGGAGTGCAGGCCGCAGTCGCGCAGGTCGATGCCGACGAACGCTCGGTCGAGGATCCCGAGGGTGGGGGCGTCCACCGTCCCGCCGACCGCCATCTTGGCCTTGTTGCGGAAGCCCGCCTCGGGCCCCGCGACGGTCGGCAGCCAGACGGGGGCGGCCACCAGGGACCGCGCGTGCGCCTCCTTGTCGGAGAGCTGTCGCGCTCTCGGGACCTCGAGGAGGCTGCAGGACCGGCAGCGGAAGGCGTCGTAGTGGTGGCAGTCCATCCCGGAGGTGGCCGTCAGCGGGTCCGCCCCATCCACTCCTCGACGTCGGCGGAGGTGCGGGGGAGCGCGGCCGAGAGGTTGGTGTGGCCGTCGGCGGTGACGAGGATGTCGTCCTCGATGCGGATGCCGATGCCGCGCAGCTCCTCGGGGACGAGCAGGTCGTCCTCCTGGAAGTAGAGGCCGGGCTCGACGGTGAGGACCATGCCCGCGGCGAGGTCGCCCTTGGGATAGATGTCGACCGACGTGCGGCCGCAGTCGTGGACGTCCATGCCCAGCATGTGCGACGTGCCGTGGAGGGTCCAGCGGGCGTAGAGCTTGGACTCGGGGTCGAGCGCCTCCTCCGCGGACACCGGCAGCAGGCCCATGTCCGACAGGCCGTGGGCGAGGACCTCCATCGCGGCGTGGTGGGCGGCGAGGAACGGGACGCCGGGCCGGACGGCCTCGATGCCCTTCTGCTGTGCATCGAGGACCAGGTCGTAGAGGTCGCGCTGCAGCGGGGTGAAGGTGCCGTCGACCGGCAGGGTCCTGGTCACGTCGGCGGTGTAGAGGTTGTTGCCCTCCACCCCCATGTCGAGCAGCACCAGCTTGCCGGGCTCGATGGGGCCGCTGTTGTCGATCCAGTGCAGCGTCGTGGCGTGCGATCCGCCGGCGCAGATCGAGTCGTAGCCGATGTCGTTGCCCATCGCGCGGGCGCGGCGGAAGAAGGTGCCCTCGATCCACCGCTCGCCGAACTCCTGCACCCGGTCCCACTCGCGCACCGAGTCCTCGAACCCCAGCGTGGTGATGTCGCACGCCTCCTGGAGCTCGCCGACCTCCCAGTCGTCCTTGATCAGCCGGAGCTCGTCGGCCACGCGGCCGAGGTCCTCGTCGGTGGTGAGGTCGCGCGTCTTCCGGTCGTCGTCGAAGGACGGCAGGTCCTTGACGTGGCGCACCTCGATCCCCAGGGAGTCGGAGATCTCCTGGGCCGAGGGTCGTCGTCCGGCCCAGAGCTCGCCGTACTGGCGGTCGCGGAAGAACTCGTCGGTGTCGCGCTCGGAGCGAGGCCGGGCATACAGGATGGCCTCGCCGACCCCGTCCGACCCGCTCTCGATCACCAGCACCGCATCCGACGTCTGGTTGCCGGAGAAGTAGGTGTGGGCGGTGTCGGGCCGGAACCTGTAGTCGGTGTCGTTGGCGCGGACCTTGTAGGTGCCGGCCGGCAGGACCAACCGCTCCCCGGGGAAGGCGTCGGCGAGCTTCGCGCGGCGCGCGGCTGCCGGCTCGGCGACCGGGTGACGCGGCACGTCGAGCCCACGATCGCCCCAGCCGGTGCGCATGAAGGCGGCGTAGGCGGCCGGCACGGCGGGGTCGTGCGACTCGGTCTTCGGCTCGGCTGGGTTCTCGGCTGGGTTCTCGGCAGTCGGCTCGCTCACGCGGGTCACTGTACGCCGACGCGCAGCGTCGAAGGGGGTCCGAGGGGGCGCCTCGGTTACGCTGCCGGGCATGCACGGACGCCGCCGCGACAGTGTTGCCTTCACCGTCGTCGTGGGGGTGCTGGTCCTCCTGGGAGGGCTGGCCATGGCCGTGGTCATCGGCCTCTCCGGTGCGCCCGCCTCCCTCGCCCTCGCCGCCCTGCTGGCCGCCATCCCCGTCGGCCCGCTCGTGGGCTGCTTCATGTGGCTCGACCGCTACGAGCCCGAGCCCCGGTCGCTCCTGCTGGCCGGGCTGCTGTGGGGTGCGTTCGTGGCGACCGCCGCCGCGCTGGTCTTCCAGGCCCTCGGCATGGTCGGCGGCGCCAGCGAGCAGGACAGCCTCGCGGTGGTCGCACCGATCACCGAGGAGGTGACCAAGGGCGCGTTCCTGATCCTGCTGCTCTGGTGGCGCCGGCACGAGCTCGACGGAGTGCTCGACGGCATCGTCTACGCCGGCATGGTGGGCATCGGCTTCGCCTTCACCGAGAACATCCTCTACCTCGCCGCGGCCTACGACGGCGGCAGCGACGTCGGTCCCGGCGGCACCGCGGCGCTCACCGTGACGTTCGTCCTGCGTGGCGTGATCAGTCCCTTCGCGCATCCCTTCTTCACCGCGTTCATCGGCATCGGCGTCGGTCTGGCGATCTCCTCGCGCCGTGCGTCGGTCAAGCTCCTCGCGCCCCTGGTCGGGTTGGCACTGGCGATCGCGCTCCATGCCGCCTGGAACTACTCGACACTGTCCGGCACGTCCGGCTTCTTCCTCGTCTACGGCACGATGATGTTCCCGGTCTTCCTGGCCGTCGTCGCGTTCGCGGTCTACCGCCGACGCTCCGAGCACGGCCTGCTCGCCGCGGCCCTGAACGACGCTGCCCAACGTGGCCTGATCCCCGCCTCCGACATCCCGTGGCTGGTGGACCTCCGCGCCCGCCGGCACTCGCGCCAGTGGGCCAAGCGGTCGGGACCCCAGGCCGAGCGCGCGATGCGCGAGTACCAGGCGGCTGCGATCGAGCTCGGCTACCTGCACCACCGCTACCTGCGCGGCACCGCCCCGGGCGACTTCGGCGATCGCGGCCAGGAGCACGTCGAGGCCCTGCGCACCATCCGCCCCTTCATCTCCTTCCCCGGACAGGTGGTGCCCACCCGATGAGCGACGAAGAAACGCCCGCCCGCCGCGTACCCGACAAGACGACTGCCATGGTCACCGCGCTCGTACGCCTGCGCGGAGCGCTGCAGGAGGCCCGGCTGCCCCTCGAGCTGCCTGGTGCCGCTGAGCAGCGCGCGGCCCAGACGGAGATGGTCGACCAGCTCGAGGACTACGTCATCCCGCGACTGATGACCCTCGACGCACCGCTGCTCGCCGTCGTCGGCGGGTCCACCGGCGCAGGCAAGTCGACGCTGGTCAACTCCCTGGTCGGCAGCCGGGTGACCACGCCCGGCGTGCTGCGCCCCACGACCCGGTCGCCCGTCCTGGTGCACCACCCCGACGACGCGCACTGGTTCGGCCAGGACCGACTGCTGCCCGAGCTCGAGCGGGTCGAGCGCTCCACCGACGACCCCGAGGCGCTCCAGCTGGTGCCTTCCGAGGCGATGAGCCCGGGGCTGGCGATCCTCGACGCCCCTGACATCGACTCGGTCGAGGAGCGCAACCGGATCCTCGCCGCCCAGCTGCTCGCGGCCGCCGACCTCTGGCTCTTCGTGACCTCCGCCGCGCGGTACGCCGACCAGGTCCCGTGGGACTTCCTGCGCAAGGCCGCCGACCGGTCCGCCGCCGTGGCGATCGTGCTCGATCGGACCCCGCCGGACGCCGTCGACACCATCACCACCCACCTCGCCCGGATGCTGGCCAGCCGCGGACTGAAGGACTCCCCGCTCTTCACGGTCGAGGAGGGCCCGGTCAGCGAGGAGGGGCTGCTCACGGCCGAGTCGGTGGGCGAGATCCGCACGTGGCTGCACGCCCTCGCGGAGGACCAGGAGGCCCGATCGGCAGTCGTCCAGCAGACGCTCGACGGCGCCGTGCGCACCCTGACCCGACGCACCCACTCGGTGGCCGACGCGGCCACCGAGCAGACCGACGCCGTCCGTCGCCTGCGCGAGGACGCCAACGAGGCCTACGACCGGGCTGTCGTCGCGGTGGGCGAGGCGTCCGCCGACGGCACCCTGCTGCGCGGCGAGGTGCTGGCCCGCTGGCAGGAGTTCGTCGGCACCGGCGAGCTCCTCAGGTCGCTCGAGACGCGGGTCGGCTGGCTCCGCGACCGGGTGGTCGGGGCCATCAAGGGCAAGCCGCAGCAGGCCGAACGCGTCACCGTGGCAGTCGAGTCGGGCCTCGAGACGCTCGTCCTCGAGCACGCCGAGGCCGCGGCCGAGAGGGCTGAGGCCTCGTGGAGGGGAACGGCAGCCGGCCAGGTCCTGCTCGGGGACGCCGGCGAGGACCTGGGTCGAGCGTCACGCGACTTCCGCCGCAGGGCCGAGCGCGCCGTACGGGACTGGCAGTCCGACGTGCTCGACATGGTGCGCACCGAAGGAGCGGACAAGCGCTCGACGGCGCGCTTCCTGGCTTTCGGCGTCAACGGGCTGTCGGTGGCGCTGATGGTGGTCGTGTTCGCGCACACCGCGGGCGTCACCGGGGCCGAGGCCGGCATCGCCGGCGGTTCGGCGGTCCTGGGCCAGAAGCTGTTGGAGGCCGTGTTCGGGGACCAGGCCGTCCGCTCCCTGGCCGAGCGCGCGCGACGGCAGCTGGAGGTCAAGGTTGCCGAGCTCCTCGACGCCGAACGCCGCCGCTACATCGACCTGCTCGACGGCCTCCAGGTCTCACCTGAGGTGCCGGACCGGCTGCGCGCGGCCTCGCGCCGGGTCGACGACCTGCGTTATGCCTCATCACACACCCCCTACGGTGCGGTCACGTAGGGGAGCGCACCCTAGGGTTGGGTCGTACGACATCCATACACAACCTTGAGGGATCCATGACGTCCTTGCTCGAAGGGGCCAAGAAGCTGGTCACCCGGAGCTCTGACATCGGTACCCGCGTCGAAGGACTCGACCGCGCGGCCAGGGCCGCCCGTGGGCGGGTGGACGACACCATCGTCGACGAGGCGACCCGGACCGCCGAGCGCGCCACCGGCCGCCTCAAGCTCTCCGCCGACCACACCGTCGTCGCGCTGGCGGGTGCGACGGGGTCGGGCAAGTCGTCCACCTTCAACGCCCTGACCGAGCTCGAGCTCTCCGCGGTCGGCGTACGTCGACCGACCACCTCGTGGGCCACCGCCTGCGTGTGGGGCAAGGAAGGTGCCGAGGAGCTGTTGGAGTGGCTCGGCATCCCACCCCGTCACCAGGTCACGCGGGACTCGATGCTGTCGCACGCCGACGAGGACGCCGCGATGCGCGGGGTCGTGCTGCTCGACCTCCCCGACCACGACTCCACCGAGGTCTCCCACCACCTCGAGGTCGACCGGCTGGTCCAGCTGGCCGACATGCTGGTGTGGGTCCTCGATCCCCAGAAGTACGCCGACGCCGCCATCCACGACCGCTTCCTCAAGCCGTTGGCCGGCCACAGCGACGTGATGCTCGTCGTGCTCAACCACATCGACACCGTTCCGGAGGACCGTCGCGAACCGATGGTGGCCGACGTCCGCCGGCTGCTCGAGCTCGACGGCCTGAGCGGCGTCCCGGTGCTGCCGATCAGCGCCCGCCACGGCTGGGGCATCGACGAGCTGCGCGCCATGGTCATCAAGCGGGTGGCGGAGAAGAAGGCCACCCGGGTGCGTCTCGAGGCCGACGTCAGGTCCGCGGCCCAGCGCCTGCAGGACGCCGTCGGCACGGGCAAGACCCCGACGCTGTCCAACGAGCGGGTCGCCGCCCTCGACGACGCCTTCGCCGACGCAGCCGGTGTGCCCACCGTCGTGAAGGCCGTGGCGGACTCGACGCGGCTGCGCGCCAACCGGGCGACGGGCTGGCCGATCACGGCGTGGGTCTCGCGCCTCAAGCCCGACCCCCTCAAGCGACTGCACCTCGACCTGGGGTCGTCCGGCAAGGAGCTCACCGGCTCCTCGCGCACCTCGGTCCCGAAGGCGAGCGGGGTCCAGCAGGCACGCGTGGACTCCGAGGTGCGGGCGCTGGCCGACCAGGTGGGCGAGGGCATGGCGCCCTCGTGGGCGCATGCGGTCCGCGCGGCGTCGGTCTCGCGCCTTCCCGACCTCAACGACCGGCTCGACAAGGCGGTGGCCGGCACCGAGCTGGGCGCCGACCGGATCCCCGTCTGGGCGGGTCTGGTCCGGGTCCTGCAGTACGCCCTGATCATCTCGGCGATCGTCGGCGGGGCATGGCTCGCGCTGCTGGCCTTCGGCTCCTACGCCCGACTGCCCGAGCCGCCGACCCCGGAGGTGGGCGGCTTCGCGCTGCCGACTCTGCTGCTGCTCGGCGGGGTGCTCATCGGCGTGCTGCTCGCGCTGGTCTGCCGCTGGCTGGTCTCGCTCACCGCGAGGTCGCGGGCTCGGCGCGCCGACAAGCGCCTGCGCGACGCCATCTCCGAGGTCTCCGCCGAGGTGGTCGTGGTCCCGATCCAGGCCGAGCTCGCCTCCTACGCCGAGGTGCGCGAGGCCCTGGCAGTCGCGCTCCGCTGAGTCACGGGCCACTTTCCGTCCACACGTGGGTGTGGATCGGCCTTCTCCACACGCCGCGTGCCTCGCTTCGGGTCTGTGTCGGTCGCTGCGTCGAGCCTTGGGGGCAGCGCGGTGGAGCCGTCCGCCGCCTCAGACAGGAGGCACCTCATGTTCGACACGCAGATCACCCTGACCGGGTGGCTCGGCACCGACGTCACCCTGCGGGAGGTCGGTGAGAGCCGGCACGTCGCCTCGTTCCGGGTGGCGTGCACCCCCAGCCGACTGCGCGACGGGGAGTGGGTGAAGGGCACCACCTCGTGGCACACGGTGAAGGCGTGGAACAGCCTGGCGCTCCATGTCGCGGAGTCGCTCCACTCGGGTGATCCGGTGGTGATCACCGGCCGCCTGGTGGCGGACGTGTGGGAGCGCGAGGGCAAGGCGGTCACGTCCTACGAAGTGGTGGCGAGCGCGATCGGTCACGACCTCTCGCACGGCACCGCGGTGTTCGCCCGCCCGGAGTCGGCACAGGCCGCGGCGTGAGGGTGGCGGCGTAGGCGCGATTGTCGGCGCGGGCGCGCTTCGCCGTAGGCTCGCCCGCATGGCTGAGTACGTCTTCACACTGCGCAATGTGCGCAAGGCCCACGGTGACAAGGTCGTCCTCGACAACGTCACCCTCTCCTTCCTCCACGGTGCCAAGATCGGCGTCGTCGGACCCAACGGCACGGGCAAGTCCTCGATGCTGAAGATCATGGCGGGCCTCGACCACGCCAACAACGGCGACGCGATCATCGACCCCGACGCCACGGTCGGCATGCTGCAGCAGGAGCCGCCGCTCAGCGAGGGCAAGACGGTCCTGGAGAACGTCGAGGAGGCCGTCGGTGAGATCAAGGCCAAGATGAAGCGCCTCGAAGAGGCCTACATGGAGATGGGCGAGCCCGACGCCGACCAGGACGCCCTCATGGCCGAGACGGGTGACCTGCAGACCGAGCTCGACGACGCCAACGCGTGGGACCTCGACAGCCGCCTCGACCAGGCCATGGACGCGCTGCGCTGCCCGCCGCCGGACATGCTCGTCGACAACCTCTCGGGTGGTGAGCGCCGCCGCGTCGCGCTGTGCAAGCTGCTGCTCCAGCAGCCCAGCCTGCTGCTGCTCGACGAGCCCACCAACCACCTCGACGCCGAGTCGGTGCAGTGGCTCGAAGGCCACCTCGCCACCTACCCCGGTGCCGTCCTGGCCGTGACCCACGACCGTTACTTCCTCGACAACGTCGCCGAGTGGATCCTCGAGCTCGACCGGGGCAAGGCGCACCCCTACGAGGGCAACTACACGACCTACCTCGAGACCAAGCAGAGCCGCCTCAAGATCGAGGGTCAGAAGGACGCCAAGCGCGCCAAGGTCCTCGAGCGCGAGCTCGAGTGGGTGCGCTCCAACGCCAAGGCCCGCCAGACCAAGAGCAAGTCGCGGCTCGCGCGCTATGAGGAGATGGCGGCCGAGGCCGACCGGATGCGCAAGATCGACACCTCCGAGATCAACATCCCGGCCGGCCCGCGCCTCGGCGACATCGTGCTGGAGGCCGACGACCTCGGCAAGGGTTTCGAGGGCCGCACGCTCATGCACGACGTCTCCTTCAAGCTGCCCCGCGCCGGCATCGTCGGCGTGATCGGCCCCAACGGCGTCGGCAAGACCACGCTCTTCCGGATGATCACCGGTGAGGAGAAGCCCGACGAGGGCGAGCTCAAGGTGGGCCAGACGGTCAAGATCTCCTACGTCGACCAGAGCCGTGGCGGCATCGACCCCAACAAGAACGTCTGGGAGGTCGTCTCCGACGGGCTCGACTTCATCAAGGTCGCCAACTTCGAGATGAACAGCCGCGCCTACGTCGCCTCCTTCGGCTTCAAGGGTCCCGACCAGCAGAAGAAGGCCGGCGTGCTCTCCGGTGGTGAGCGCAACCGCCTCAACCTGGCCATGACGCTGAAGATGGGCGGCAACATGCTGCTCCTCGACGAGCCCACCAACGACCTGGACGTGGAGACGCTGTCGTCGCTCGAGGACGCGCTGCTCGACTTCCCGGGCTGCGCCGTCGTGACGTCCCACGACCGCTGGTTCCTCGACCGCGTGGCCACCCACATCCTCGCCTGGGAGGGCGACGCGGAGGACCCGGCCAACTGGTTCTGGTTCGAGGGGAACTACGCCGCCTACGAGGAGAACAAGATCGAGCGCCTCGGCATCGAGGCGGCGCGCCCGCACCGGGTGACCCACCGCCGCCTGACCCGCGACTGAGCCCGTGCGCTGACGGTCAGCCCCGCATCTCGCTCTCCGGGTGGCGCGTCACGAGGTGGTCGGACACCCGGTCGAAGACCCGGCCGACCGCCGAGAAGTCCTGGGCATCGACCAGGTCGACCAGGTTGCGTCGCACGCTCCCGACGTGGCCGGGGGCAGCTCTGACCAACAGGTCGTGCCCCGTGTCCGTCATGGTGGCCACCACGCCGCGGCCGTCCTCGGGCGTGGTGCCGCGCACGACGTAGCCGGCCCCCTCCATGCGTGCCACGGTGTGGGTGACCCGGCTGCGGGAGTACGCCATGGCATCGGCCAGGTGTGCCATCCGCATGGACCGCTGGGGCCGCTCGGAGAGGCGGACGAGCACTTCGTACTCGGTCAGCGAGATGCCGCACTCGCGGCGCAGGTCGTCGTCGAGGCGTTCGGTCAGCAGCGTCATGCCCATCACCAGCGCACGCCACGAGTGCTGCTGCTCGTCGTCGAGCCAGTGCACGTCTCCCGAAGAAGTCATGCTGCGAGCCTAGTGGGAAACGGTCCCCGAACTGGTCAGGCGATGCGCTCCATGATCATCGCCATGCCCTGACCGCCGCCGACGCACATCGTGATGAGGCCGGTCGACTTGTCGTGCCAGTCCAGGCTGTTGAGCATCGTGTTCTGCAGACGGGCTCCGGTCATGCCGAACGGGTGCCCGACCGCGATCGCGCCGCCGTTGACGTTGAGCCGGTCCAGGTCGATGCCGAGGTCCTGGTAGGACGGCACCACCTGGGCCGCGAACGCCTCGTTGATCTCGACGAGGTCGATGTCGCCGATGCTCATCCCGGCGTACTTCAGGGCGTTTCTCGTCGCCTCGACCGGGCCCAGTCCCATGATCTCGGGGGAGAGCCCCGACACGCCGGTGGAGACGATCCGGGCAAGCGGGGTCAGTCCGAGCTCGGCGGCCTTCGTGTCCGACATGATCACGACCGCCGCAGCGCCGTCGTTCAGCGCGCAGCAGTTGCCGGCCGTCACCACTCCGTCGGGGCGGAACACCGGGTCGAGCGCCGAGATGGCGTCGTAGGTGACGCCGGCGCGGGGACCGTCGTCGGCCGCCACCACGGTGCCGTCGGCCAGGGTGACCGGGGTGATCTCGCGCGCCCAGAAGCCGTCCGCGATCGCCTTCTCCGCGAGATTCTGCGAGCGTACGGCGAACTCGTCGAGCTCCTTGCGGTCCAGGCCCCGCATCCGGGCGACGTTCTCGGCCGTCTGACCCATCGCGATGTAGATGTCGGGGAGCTGGTCGGCCTCGCGGGGGTCGTGCCAGTCCTGGCCGCCCTTGGCGTAGTCGTCGGTGCGGGCCCCGGCCTCCTCGAAGAGCGGGTTGCGCGTGCCGGGGATGTGGTCGGAGGTGCCCTTGGCGAAGCGGGACACCGTCTCGACGCCGGCCGAGACGAAGATGTCACCCTCGCCGGCCTTGATCGCGTGGAAGGCCATCCGGCTCGTCTGCACCGAGGAGGAGCAGTAGCGGGTGACCGTCGCACCGGGGACCTCGAGCCCCAGAAGGGTCGTGACGACCCGCGCCATGTTGTTGCCCGACTCACCACCGGGGAGGCCGCAGCCGAGCAGCAGGTCCTCGACGGTGGAGGGGTCGAGGTCAGGGATCTTGTCGAGTGCCGCCTGGACGACCAGGGCAGTCAGGTCGTCGGGCCGGAAGTCCTTCAGCGAGCCCTTGTTGGCTCGACCGATGGGGGATCGAGCTGCGGAAACGATCACTGCCTCGGGCATGAAGACTCCGGATCTAGAGGGGCGCACAGACGTGGCCCACTCTAGTCGGCGTGTCGCGTGACGGACGCCTCCACCTCCCCGGCCGACCACTCTGCGACCATCGAGGTGTGCGCCACGTCTACCGGTGCCCACTGCGGTGGGCCGACCTCGATCAGCTGGGCCACGTCAACAACGTGACCTACGTCGACTACCTGCAAGAAGCCAGGGTCGACCTCTTCCGCACGCACGCGCCCGACAGCCGCGCTGACGACCTGGCTGAGGGCGTCGTCGTGGTCCGCCACGAGGTCACCTACGTCTCATCGCTCACCTTCAGCTCCGAGTTCGTCTCCGTCGAGTGCTGGGTGACGGAGATCCGCGCAGCGAGCTTCACCATGGCCTACGAGGTCTACGACGAGGACGAGTCCGGTGAGCGCACGGTCTACCTGCGGGCGCGCACCGTCCTGACGCCGTACGTCTTCGCCATCGAGCGACCCCGGCGACTGCACGAGGACGAGCGGTCCGTGCTCGGCCGGCTGCTGGAGCCGGAGGAGCCCGACGGCCAAGCACCTGTTCGGCCCGGGCCCGCGGTCGACGTCGTCGACGTGCCCGGCGGTGCCCACCCGATCCACGTGCGCTTCTCCGACGTGGACGTCTACGGCCACGTCAACAACGTGAAGTACTTCGAGTACTTCCAGGAGGCTCGCATCCGGTTGATGGTGTCGCAGGGTGGCGAGCTGGGCGACGGCTTCCACCTGGTGGTTGCCCAGACCGATGTCGACTACAAGCGGCCCATCCTGTTCCGAGCCGACCCCTACGACTGCCGGACCTGGGTGGCGCAGGTGGGGCGGACGTCCGCGATCTTCGAGTCGGTGGTCCTCGACGGCGACCAGGTGCTCGCGCGGGCCAGGGTGGTCGGAGTCCGCATCGACAGCGCGACCGGGCGACCCGCACCGGTGCCCGAGGCCTACCGGGCCGCACTCTCCGGCTGAGCTCCTACTCGAGCGTGTTGACCATGAACTGGGCCGCGTGGGTCACGTAGTCCCAGAACCTCGCGTCCTGCTCGGGCGTCAGGTCGACGGCGTCGAGGCCCGCCCGGAAGTGCACCAGCCAGTGCTGGGCGGCGGTCGGGGTCACCTGGAAGGGCGCGTGCCGCATCCGCAGGCGGGGGTGGCCGCGCTGGTCGCCGTAGGTGGTCGGTCCGCCCCAGTACTGCACGAGGAACAGGGCGAACCGCTCCTCGGCCGGACCGAGGTCCTCCTCGGGATACATCGGCCGCAGCACGTCGTCCCCGGCCACTCCTTCATAGAAGCGGTGCACGATGGCGCGGATCGTCTCCGCGCCGCCGATCTCGTCGTAGAAGGTGGTGGTCACGCAGCCATCCTCCCTCCCGTGGGTCATTCCGCTTGCGCCGGCCCGTCCGCGAGGGGTTGCTCGTGCTCACCGGAGCGCTGGGCCCGCGGTGCTTCCCCCTCGCGCATCCACACGACCCGCTGAGGGAAGGGCATCTCGATGCCCTCGTGGTCGAAGCGGGCCTTGATCCTGGCGCGCATCTCGCGCGCGACAGCCCACTGCTCGAGCGGCGCGGTCTTCAGCGCGAGGCGGACGACCACGCCGTCGGCGCCGAGCTCCTGGACGCCCCAGACCGACGGTTCCTCGATCACGCGACCGGTGAAGTCGTCGTCCTCCCACAGGTCGTGGGCGACGTCGGCCAGCACCCGTTGCACACGGGCGAGGTCCTCGCCGTAGGCGACGCTGATGTCGAGCACCGTCCGCGCCCAGTTCTGGCTCATGTTGCCGACGCGGAGGATCTCGCCGTTGCGGACGTACCAGACGGTGCCGTTGACGTCGCGCAGCCGCGTGACCCGCAGGCTGACCGCCTCCACGGTCCCGACCGCCTCGCCGAGGTCGACCTCGTCGCCGACGCCGTACTGGTCCTCGAAGATCATGAAGATCCCCGACAGGAAGTCCTTCACCAGCGCCTGGGACCCGAAGCCCAGCGCCACCCCGATGATGCCCGCACTCGCGATCAGGGGCGCGATGTCATAGCCGACCTCGGAGACGAACATCAGCACGATGACGGTGAAGACGACGCCGCTGACGATGCTCTTGAGCAGCGACCCCATGGTCTGCGCGCGCTGGGCGCGGCGCGTGTAGCCGGCGTCCTCGCGCAGGTTGAGCGCCGCACCGACCCTGCCGCCGGTGACGGCCCGACTGATGCGATCGGGGAGCATGCCCGTCTCCGCCCGGCGCACGATGCGGTCGATGACCCGGTGCAGCAGCCAGCGCACCACCAGGCCGATCAGGATCAGCCCGATCAGCGCAGACGGCTTGCCGACCGCCCAGTCCGCGAGGTGGGCGAGCCGCTGGTTGCCGGTCGCCTCGAAGGTCCAGTTGCAGATCGCCTCGGTCTCCAGGCAGGAGTCGGTCAACATGGGGGCCAGTATGGGCGATAGCCTCTCCTACGTGACCACGCACGCCAGGCCCACCGCCCCCGCTCGTCGCGCCACGTCCCGGAGCGTCGGCCGCGCCGCCGTCCTGCTCTCTGCGCCGTCCGTGGCCCTGCTCGCCTCGCCGGCGTACGCCGACGTGCCCGAGGGCTGGAGCGAGCCGAAGGCGGTCGACAACCTGGAGGCGCTGCTGCTGCTCGCCGGCGGGCCGATCCTGCTCTTCGTGCTCATCGCCCTCGCGGTCTACCTGCCCTCCATGGTCCGCGGTGAGCGACTGCTCCCCGACCACAGCGGCGGCGACGCGCAGTGGCTGGGCGGCCCGCGTGCGGGTGCCCGCGAGCTTCCCCCCGCAGGGACCGACGACTCACGGACGGGTGGAGCCAGTGGCAGCTGGTGACCCGTTGAGCCCGACCGACCGGCTCACCCTCGACAAGGCGATCAGGCTCGCCGAGCAGCAGAGCCGCTTCGAGTTCTCCGTCTATGTCGGACCGACCGAGGGTGCCGACACCCGGTCCTTCGCCACCCGGCTCCACCAGCGCCTCGTGGCTCCGGATCGGAGCGTGCTCGTGTGCGTCGACCCGGCCCGCCGGGCCACCGAGGTCATCACCGGCCACGACGTACGCCGCCACCTCACCGACGCCGAGGTCGAGCTCGCCGTCCTCAGCATGCAGAGCGACTTCCGAGACGGCAACCTCACGTCCGGGCTGTCGCGGGGCATCGCCCTGCTCGCCGACCACGCGCGGGCGCAGAACACTCTCCACGCCCGCGCCTGACGTCGGTCAGCGAGCGTCGCAGGCCTGGGCGTCGAGGGCCCGGGCAACCTCGGCGCGCGCCTCACTGACGTAGCGGACGGCGCCCTTGGGTGCGTTGTTGTCGTCCAACCACTCGTCCAGACGGGCCATCGTGGCGGGTGAGGCCAGTGCCTTCGGAAAGCCGTACTCCAGCACGACCGAGGCCTTGTGGAAGCCCAGGGTGTCGATGGACGTCTCGGCAGACTCGAGGAACTTCTCGAGGTAGGGCTGGAGCACGTCCTCCTGGCCGAAGCGGAAGATGGACAGCGTCATCTCGCGCGAGGTCTCGTTGGGCGTCGCCGGGTCCATCATCGCCGTCCAGCCGGCCGCCTTGGCCTCGGCCGTCGGCTGGGCCACGCGGGCCCCGGCGGCCTTCTCCTTGCCGGAGATGGTGTTGTCGACCTCGAGCTCGGCGTCGATCTCGGCGTCACCGAAGCGGCCCGCCTTGGCCAGCGCCGTGATGAGCTCCCACCGCAGGTCCTGGTCGACGGCCAGGCCCTCCACGGGCGACGACCCGTCGAGCAGACCGATCACGTCGCTGAGGGCGTCATCACGGTGGGCAGCCGCAGCGAAGGACCGCGCGAAGGTCAGCTGCTGGTCGCTGCCGGCCTCGGCAGCGAGGAAGAGCTCGCGAAGGCCGGACTCCCAGGTGGCCCTCAGCTCGGCCCGGTGCGCGGGATCGGAGTAGAAGTTGACCGCGAGCGCCGTGGACGCAGGGATCTTGGTGACACCCCACGCATCGGTCTCCTGGCCGATGTTGGCGAGCACCAGGTCGACCCAGTCGCGGGTGCGCATCTCGCCGTCACGGGTCATGTCCCACGCCGAACCCCACACGAGCGCCCGGGCCAGCGAGTCGTCGAGGCGCGAGAGGCCCTCGACGGCAGTCGCGCGGGAGCGGTCGTCGAGACGGATCTTGGCGTAGGCGTGGTCCTCGTCGTTGAGCAGCAGGAGCGCAGGCTGCTTCACGCCGGCGAGCTCGGGGACGTCGGTGCTGGCGCCCTCGACGTCGATCTCGATGTAGTCACGACGGACCAGTCGACCTTCGCCCGCTTCATTGGTCACCATGTCGTAGAGACCGACGCCGAGGCGGTGGCGCCGCAACGTCGGCCAGTCCGGGTGCGCCGACTGTGCGACCGAGAACGAGGCGTAGCTGCCGTCGGCGTCGAGCTCGAAGTCGGGCGCGAGGGTGTTGACGCCCGCGGTCTGGAGCCATTCCTGCGCCCAGCCCTGGAGCTCGCGCCCCGACGACTTCTCGAGCGAGGCGAGGAGGTCCTTGAACTCGGGGTTGCCGAACTCCCACTCCTTGAAGTAGGCGCGCAGCCCGTCGAGGAAGGGCTCCAGGCCGACCCACGCGACGAGCTGCTTGAGCACCGAGGCGCCCTTGGCGTAGGTGATCATGTCGAAGTTGACCTCGACCGCGTGGAGGTCGACGTTGTCGGCCGCGATCGGGTGGGTCGAGGGCAGCTGGTCGGCGCGGTAGCCGGTCAGCTTGCGCGCGTTGGCGAAGCCGGTCCACGCGTCGGTGAAGTCGGTGGCGTTGGCCTCGCACCAGTAGCAGGCCCACTCGGCGAACGACTCGTTGAGCCACAGGTCGTCCCACCAGCGCATCGTGACGAGGTTGCCGAACCACATGTGGGCCATCTCGTGGGTGATCACGGAGGTGCGGAACTCGAAGAAGGAGCGGGACTGGCGGCTGCGGGGGAGGTACTCGTCGCGCAGCGTGACGCAGCCGGCGTTCTCCATCGCACCCATGTTGTACTCGGGGACGTAGAGCTGGTCGTACTTCCCGAACGGGTAGGGGTAGTCGAACTGCTCCTCGAAGAACTCGAAGCTCTGCTTGGTGAGATTCACCAGCTCCGCGGTGTCCATGTGCTCCTTGAGCGACTGGCGGCAGTAGTGGCCGAGCGGGATGGTGCCGAACTTGCCCTCGTAGGTGTCGAACTCGCCGTGGTACTCACCGGCCACGACGGCGGTGATGTAGGTCGACATCCGCTTGGTGGTGGGGAAGTTCCACACCGACGCACTGTCGCCGACCTCACGTGGCTCGGGGGTCTCGGAGTTGGACACCACGACCCAGTGCGACGGGGCGGTGACGTTGAACGTGAAGACCGACTTGAGGTCGGGCTGCTCGAAGGTGGTGAACACCCGCCGGGCGTCCGGCACCTCGAACTGGCTGTAGAGGTAGACGCGGTCGTCGACCGGGTCGACGAAGCGGTGCAGTCCCTCACCGGTGTTGGAGTAGGCGCAGTCGGCGGTGACGACGAGGGTGTTGGTGGCCTCGAGCCCGTCCAGCGCGATGCGACTGTCGACGTACGCCGTGGCCGGGTCGAGACTGCGGCCGTTGAGGGTGATCTCGCGGACCGTCGGCGCGACCAGGTCGGCGAACGTCGAGGCGCCGGGCTCGCGGCAGGTGAACTCCAGGGTCGTGACGGAGCCGAACGTGCTCTGATCGGGTTGCGGACCGCTCGTCAAGTCGAGGTTGACGGTGTACGACGTGACGTCCAGGAGGGCGGCGCGGGCGGCGGCCTCGTCCCGGGTGAGGTTGGTTCCAGGCATGCGGCAGATCATGTCAGCCCGGGGGGAATACCACCGTGTCGGCGGGCCTTGGGGACGACATGGCTACTGCTGACTTCTGGTTCGACCCGCTCTGCCCGTTCGCCTGGATCACCTCGCGCTGGATCCGCGAGGTCGAGCAGGTCCGCGGGGTCGACGCTCAGTGGCACGTCATGTCGCTGGCCTACCTCAACAAGGACAAGGACATCCCCGAGGACTACCGCGAGATGCTGGCTGACACGGAGAAGCCCGTCCGGGTCGCGATCAAGATCGCGCAGGAGTACGACAACGCGACGCTCGGTGACTGGTACACCGCGGTGGGGACCCGTCGCCACACCAACGGCGAGAGTCTCGACCGCGACATGGTCGCCGCGTCCCTGGCCGACACCGGCCTGCCGGCCGACCTGATCGAGGCGTGGGACGACGAGTCCCTCGACGACGCCGTGGCCAAGAGCCACCACGAGGGCATGGACCCCGTGGGTGACGACGTCGGCACGCCGACCATCCACATCAACGACTCGGCCTTCTTCGGCCCCGTCCTCTCGAAGATCCCCCGCGGCGAGGAAGCCGGCGAGATGTGGGACGGCGCGGTCGCCCTCGCGAAGTTCCCCTACTTCTACGAGCTCAAGCGTTCGCGCACAGGGGAGCTCGACTTCAGCTGATCCCGTCGCCCGGGCCCGCGCCAGGGTCGGTCACGTCGGCTGCGAGGGCGGCTCGGTCGGCCAGCTCGGCACCGGCCGCCTCGTACATCGGGACCACGCCGGCCCGCTCGGTGAACTGGGCGGTCTCGTCGTCGTAGCGGGTGATCGCAGTGACGGTCCCGTCGAACTGGCTCCGCTCGAGCTGCTCGAGGGCGCTGAGGTTGCTGCCGTGGAAGGGCATGGCCAGCACCACCAGCCGGACGGTTCCGGCGGCCGTCACCCGCTCCCAGAACATGGCGTCGGTCGCATCCCCGTCGACGACGTCCAGCCCGGCCTGCGTCAGGTGCTCGACCCGGGCGGCGTCGGAATCGATGCCCTTCACCCTCATCCCGTAGCCATCGGTGAGTCGCAGGAAGGCCGCACGACCCAACCTCCCCATCCCGAGGACGATGGCATCGGCGTGCGTGAGGTCCACCGATCTCTCGCCGAGGTGCAGGCGATCGTCCGAGGGGTCGGCGAGCCAACGCGTGGCGAGCCGCGCGAGCGGCTCGATCTGCTGGCCCATGACCACCGACAGCACGAAGCTGAGCGCCACGGCGGTCGACACGGCCACCAGCCAGCCCTGGTCGAGGACGCCGGCAGAGGTCCCGGCGACGACGACGATCAGGGAGAACTCCGAGTAGCTCGCCAGCGAGGTGGCGGTGAAGGTCGCGCTCCGCGCCCGCAGCCCCGACGCTCGCAGCAGGACCGCGAAGAGGAGTCCCTTGAGCGGGACCAGCGTGAGCAGCACCAGGGCCAGGCCGAGGTCGCCCAGGTCGGGGGTCGCGTTCAGCCCCACCGAGAGGAAGAACGCGACGAGCAGCAGCTCCTTGACCGAGAAGATCGACTTGGACATCTCCTCGGCCCGTGAGGAGGACCCGAGCAACATGCCGACGACGAGGGCACCGAGGTCGCCCTTCAGCCCGACGACCTCGAAGAGGGCATAGCCGGGCAGCAGCGCCAGCACGACAGCCACCAGCGGCAGCAGCTCGCCGTGGTCGAGGCGCTGCAGCAGCCGGCGCACCGGCCAGGCTGCGGGCACGAGCAACACCAGGGCAAGGGCCCACCACTCGGGTGCCTCACCCCCGACCAGCACGAGCACGGCGACGGCGAAGAGATCCTGGATGACGACGATGCCCACGGTGGTGCGGCCGTGCAGCGACCGCGTGGCGTTCTGCTCCTCCAGAACCTTGATCGCCACGACCGTGCTGGAGAAGGACAGCGCCATCGCCACCAGTGCGAGCGCTGCAGGCGTGGCGTCAGCGACGAGGGAGACCCCGGCCAGGGCGAGCCCGCCGAGCACCAGGGTGACGATCGACGCGCTCGTCACCACGTGGACGCTCGCGACGCCCATCACCTCGCGACGGGCGAGGTTGCGAGGATCGAACTTCAGTCCGACCGCGAAGAGCAGGAGCACGACGCCGAGGTCGGCCATCGCCTCGAGCGTGGATCCGCCTTCCACGCCCAGCCCGGCCAGGACGAAGCCGGCCACCAGGAAGCCGACGAGCGGAGGCAGTCGAAGAAGGGGAGCGAGCACGCCGCCGAGTGCTGCCAGCGTCAACATGAGGATCACGTCGGTCGACATCCCCGCACCCTAGGTGTTCGGGGCAGGTCCCCGCCGGGGCGGCAACTGGTCGCCACTACTCTTGCGCCCATGACCCGTGTGTTGTCCGCCGTTGCCTGGCCCTATGCCAACGGCCCCCGCCACATCGGGCATGTCGCCGGTTTCGGCGTGCCCTCCGACGTGTTCAGCCGCTACATGCGGATGGCCGGCCACGACGTGCTGATGGTCTCGGGCACCGACGAGCACGGGACGCCCATCCTGGTCACCGCCGACAGCGAGGGGGTGAGCGCCAAGGACCTGGCGGACAAGAACAACCAGGTCATCGTCACCGACCTGGCCGACCTGGGCCTGTCCTACGACCTCTTCACCCGGACCACGACCGGCAACCACTACGGCGTCGTCCAGGAGATGTTCCGCGTCTGCCTCGCCAACGGCTACATGGTCGAGCAGACGACCCTGGCCGCGATCAGCCCGTCCACCGGCCGCACCTTGCCCGACCGCTACATCGAGGGCACCTGCCCGATCTGCTCGTACGCCGACGCGCGCGGCGACCAGTGCGACAACTGTGGCAACCAGCTCGACGCGACCGAGCTCATCAACCCGCGCTCGAAGATCAACGGTGAGACCCCGGACTTCGTCGACACCCAGCACTACCTGCTCGACCTGCCCGCCCTGGCCGAGGCACTCACGGTGTGGCTGGACGAGCGCGCGGCCGAGGGGCACTGGCGGCCCAACGTCATCAAGTTCTCCCAGAACATCCTCAAGGAGATCCGGCCGCGTGCGATGACGCGCGACATCGACTGGGGCATCCCGGTGCCGGGCTGGGAGGACCAGCCCACCAAGCGCCTCTACGTCTGGTTCGACGCGGTCATCGGCTACCTCTCGGCGTCCATCGAGTGGGCCCGCCGCTCGGGTGACCCGGAGGCCTGGCGGGCCTGGTGGAACGACCCGGACGCCCTGTCCTACTACTTCATGGGCAAGGACAACATCGTCTTCCACTCCCAGATCTGGCCCGCCGAGCTGCTGGCCTACAACGGCCAGGGATCGCGGGGCGGGGAGCCCGGGTCGTACGGCAAGCTCAACCTGCCCACCGAGGTGGTCTCGTCGGAGTACCTGACCATGGGCGACCAGCAGTTCTCGACCTCGCGCGGCCACGTGCTCTACGTCGGCGACTTCCTCGCCCGCTACGGCCCCGACCCGCTGCGCTACTTCATCTGCGCAGCCGGTCCGGAGACCTCGGACGCGGCCTTCACGTGGGCCGACTTCGTCACCCGCAACAACTCCGAGCTGGTCGCGGGCTGGGGCAACCTGGTCAACCGCACGGCCACGATGATCGCCAAGGGCTTCGGTGAGATCCCCCCGCGCGGCGATCTCGAACCGGTCGACGAGGCGGTCCTGGCCGCGGTCCAGGACGGTTTCGGCACGGTGGGTGACCTGCTGGGCCGCCACCGGCTCCGCGCGGCCACCTCCGAGGCGATGCGGATCGTCGGCGAGGTCAACAAGTACGTCACCGTCACCGAGCCCTACAAGATGAAGGACGAGTCCCAGCGCGACCGCCTGGCGACCGTCCTCCACGTCGCGGCCCAGTGCGTCAGCGACTGCAACACGCTTCTCGCGCCCTTCCTGCCGCACGCGGCCAACAAGGTGCACCTGGTGCTGGGGGGCACGGGCGAGTTCGTGCCGATGCCGCGGATCGAGCAGGTCGACGAGCTCGATCCCGACAACGGCGCCGGGCTCGTGTCCTACCCCGTCATCACCGGCGACTACTCCACGACCCCGGCCTGGGAGTCGCGGCCGATCACGGCCGGCGCCAAGGTCGAGAAGCCCAGCCCGGTCTTCACCAAGCTCGACCCCTCGATCATCGACGAAGAGCTCGCCCGCGTCGGTGGCTGACGTCGACCTGCGACCCGTCGTCGCCGACTCCCGGGAGTCGGCGCGGCTGCTCGCCGCCTACGAGGCCGAGCTGGTCTCGCTGGGCGTGACGCTCAACCACGGCTGGAGTGGAGGCGTCACCCCCGAGCAGCTGGCCCCGCCCCGTGGTGCCTGGCTGGTCGGCTGGCGCGGTGACCCCGAGGGCAGGCAGGAGGCGGTCTGCTGCGGAGGCGTACGCCTGCTCTCGCCCGGGATCGCCGAGATCAAGCGGATGTACGTCGATCCGTCGGCGCGCGGACACGGTCTGGCGCGGCGGTTGCTGGCCGCTCTGGAGGCGGCTGCGGTCGGTCTCGGCGCGACAGCGGCCCGGCTCGACACCGGGCGCGACATGGCACCCGCAGTGGGCCTCTACCGGGCCACCGGCTACGTCGAGATCGACGACTACAACGGCAACCCAGATGCCGGCTGGTGGTTCGAGAAGGCGCTTCCCGGCTGACGCCTAGGCTGGTGCCATGACCGCCGAGATGTATCTGCCGACGTTCGTCGTCAAGCAGAAGCTGACCTTGATGGTGAACCGCTACGAGATCTCCGAGGCCGACGAGGCCGGCAATCCCGTGCGGTTGATGGCGCTCGCCGAGCAGAAGCGGATGGCGTTCAAGGAGCAGGTGACCTTCTGGGCCGACGCCGGCAAGAGTCGAGCAGTCTTCGGCTTCAAGGCGCGCCGCAAGCTCGACCTCAACGCCGGCTACGACGTCACCGACGAGTCGGGCGCGCAGATCGGCTTCTTCCGCAAGGACTTCGGGGCCTCGCTGCTGCGCTCGACGTTCCACATCGAAGGCCCCGGCTTCACCGGCACCGGTCAGGAGCGCAACCAGGTGGTGGCGCTGGTCCGCCGGTTCACCGAGCTCGGCTTCCTGCCGATCCACTTCGACTTCCTCGACCCCGCCGGTCAGCCGTTGTTCTCGGTGACCCGCAGGATGTCGATCGGTGACCGCTACCTCGTGACCGTCCCCGACCAGCGCGTCGACTTCCGGGTCGCCGCCGCTGTCGCCGTCGCGCTCGACGCGCTCATGTCGCGCTGAGGTGGTGGCGATGCGCATCGCGGTGCTCGGCACCGGAGCGGTCGGCCAGGCGATGGCGACCCGGCTCGCGGAGCTCGGTCACGACGTACGCCTCGGCACCCGCGATCCGGCCGCGACTCGCGCCCGAGAGGGTTGGGGCGACATCGAGTCGGTGGAGCTGACGACCTTCGCCGAGGCGACGTCCGGCGCCGAGATCGTGGTGCACGCAGGAAACGGCCTGGCGGCCCTGGACCTCCTGGCGGCGGCCGGGGACCTGACGGGGACCGTGCTGGTCGACATCTCCAACCCGCTCGACTTCTCCGGAGGCTTCCCGCCCACGCTGGCGGTGAAGGACACCGACTCACTGGGGGAGCAGATCCAGCGCGCCCACCCCGACACCCGCGTGGTCAAGACCCTCAACACCCTCGCCGCCGGACTCATGGTCCATCCGGAGAGGCTGTCGGAGGCGACCAGCGTCTTCGTCAGCGGCGACGACGCCGACGCCAAGGCCGTCGTCACGGCCCTGCTGGCCGAGCTCGGTCACCGCGACGTCATCGACCTCGGCGGCATCGAGACCGCCCGCGGCACCGAGATGTGGCTGCCGCTGTGGCTGCGGCTGATGGGGTCGTTGGGCACCGCCGACTTCAACCTGCGGATCGTCCGGTGATGTATCCCGAGGTCCGTGCTGCCGTCGCGGCGGACACGTCCCCCGACCTGAGCAGTCCCGGCTTCGACCTCGCTGCCCACCGTGAGGAGGTCCGTCAGCTCAACCTGCGCCAGCCGCGCGAGGAGGTTGCGGACGTCGAGGACCTCGAGGCCGACGGCGTCCGCTGCCGGCTCTACACCCCGGTCGATGCGCTGCCGGGGCTCGTCGTCCATGCCCACGGTGGCGGCTTCGTCCTCAACGACATCGACGTCCACGACGCCGTGTGCCGCCGGTTCACCAACCGCGTACGCCGCGCGGTGCTGAGCGTGGACTACCGCCGCCCACCCGAGGATCCCTTCCCGGCCGCCCCCGACGACCTCGACACGGTCGTGCGCTGGCTGGCGGCGGGCCACGGTCCGGAGGGGCCGTACGCCGCCCACGGCGACTCGGCCGGCGCGAACCTGGCGCTGGTGGCCGCCCTGCGCAACCCGGGCTTCTTCTCCGTGCTGGTCCTCGTCTACCCCTTCCTCGACCCGCGCGCGAGCTTCCCCTCGTGGGCAGAGGGTCCGGCGTCGGGCTTCGACCCGAAGGAGGCGGACTGGTACTGGGAGCAGTACGCCCGCACCGAGGCCGACTACGACGATCCCGACCTGGCGCCGTTGCTGTCCGACCGCCTGCACACCCTGCCGCCGACGTTCGTCGCCAGCGCAGAGCACGATCCCCTGCGCGACGAGGGGGAGGAGCTGGCTCGGCTGGTCGCCGAGACGGGGGTGGAGACCGTCGCGGTCCGTTGCCTCGGGCAGACCCACGGCTTCTGGCGGCACCCCCAGTTCGCGGCGTCGGAGCCGCTGATCCGGCAGGTGGCCGGCTACGTGGACCAGCACCTGGCCTGACCCGCGACAGTCCGTGTCGGGCAGGGCAACGGACGGGGGCCTCTGCCAGACTTTCCCCATGCGCGTTCACCTGGGCTCCGACCACGCCGGCCTCGAGCTGAAGGACCACCTGATCACCTGGCTGATCGACCACGGCTACGAGATCGTCGACCACGGCCCCTTCGTCTACGACGCCCTCGACGACTACCCGTGCTTCTGCCTGCGGGCGGCCGAGGGGGTGGCGGGGGACCGGGCCGAGGGCCAGGAGAGCTTCGGCGTGGTGATCGGCGGCTCGGGCAACGGCGAGCAGATGGCGGCCAACAAGGTCGAGGGGATCCGGTGCGCCCTGGCCTGGTCCGAGGAGACCGCTGTGCTTGCCCGCGAGCACAACGACGCCAACGTGGTCTCCGTCGGCGGCCGGATGCACTCGGTGGAGGACATGACCCGTTTCGTCGAGGTCTTCCTCACCACGCCCTTCTCCGGCGACGAGCGCCACGTGCGCCGCATCGCCCAGGTCTCGGTCTACGACGAGACCCAGGAGCTGCCGCCGTTGCCGGACTCCGCCTTGAGCGGGCCCGACGGCGACGCTGCGGATGCCTGAGGGGCACACCCTCCGACGACTGGCCGACGACCTCTCGGCCGCGTTCGCCGGGAGGATCGTTCGCGCCTCCAGCCCGCAGGGCAGGTTCGCCGCCGATGCCGCCGTGCTCGACCGGAGCACCCTGCTGGGAGCAGACTCGGCCGGCAAGCACCTCTTCGTCGAGTTCGAGGGTGAGCGGTTCGTGCACGTCCACCTCGGCCTGATCGGCACGTTCGACGTGCACACCTCGGTCGCACACGTCGAACCCCCGCGCGGCGCCGTACGCCTCCGGCTGGTCTCGACGGCGCTCGACCAGGCGCTCGACCAACGGGTGCCGGGGCTCGGGACGGCGTACGCCGACCTGCGCGGCGCCATCGTGTGCGAGCTGGTGACCGCGACCCGGCGCGACCAGGTCCTGGCGAAGCTCGGCCCGGACCCGCTGCGTGCCGACGCCGAACCCGACCTGGCCTGGCGCCGGATCTCGCGGAGCCCGCGTGCCATCGGCGACCTGTTGATGGACCAGGCGGTCCTGGCCGGCGTGGGCAACGTCTACCGGGCCGAGGTGCTCTTCCGCCACCGCATCCACCCGCTGCGGCCCGGGCGCACCCTGCGGGTCGGGCAGTGGCGAGCCATGTGGGACGACCTGGTGGAGCTCATGGGCGAGGGAGTGGCCTCCGGGCGGATCGACACGGTCCGCCCCGAGCACACGCCCGAGTCGATGGGGCGGCCTCCCCGCGCGGACGACCACGGGGGCGAGGTCTACGTCTACCGGCGCACCTCGATGCCGTGCCACGTGTGCGGCGCGCCGGTGCGCACCGGCGAGCTCGTGGGGCGCAACATCTTCTGGTGTCCGCGATGCCAGCCAAAGTTCCGGTCCCGGGCCGTACAGTCTCCCCAGCAGGATCCCGACGGAGGGTGAGGACCGGGACATGACCTCTCCTCGTGCGCGCCGTCTGAGGACCTCCGCCGTGGGCGGCAGGGTTTCCTCGGGCATCAACCACGTGGTGCCGCGCGGCTCGCAGACCCTCGTGCTGCTCGTGCTCGCCACGCTGGTGTTCGGCGCCCTGGTGAGGGCGGCGCCCGACTCGGTGCCGTTGGTCACCCTGATGGTGCCCCTGGTCGTCTCGAGCCTGATGCTCGGGCCGCGCCAGCTGCCGTGGTTCGTCGTCTTCGTGCTGTTCGTGCTGGCGGTGGTGGTGCCGACGCAGCCCGACATCACCCGACGCATCGTCGTCAGCGTCGTGACGATGTTCAGCCTGGGACTCCTCGTGCTGCTCTCGTCGTTCCGGCGGTCCCGGCTCGGGGTCGCGGGCATCCAGGGCGAGTCGATGTTCGTCGACCTGCGCGACCGGATCCTGCGTCAGGGCGGCATCCCCACCCTGCCGGACAACTGGTACGCCGCCGCCGAGCTCCGGTCCGCCGGCGGGACGCCGTTCGCCGGCGACTTCATCGTGGCTTCGCTCGCGGGCGACCGCCTCGAGGTCGCCGTCGTCGACGTGTCGGGCAAGGGCCAGGCCGCGGGCACCCGTGCCCTCCTCCTCTCCGGGGCGATCGGCGGCCTGCTGAGTGCCCTCCCGCCGAGCGAGTTCCTGCAGGCCGCCAACACCTACCTGCTCCGCCAGGACTGGGACGAGGGATTCGCGACCGCGATCCACCTGTCGCTGGACCTCCCCACGGGCCGCTACGACATCCGCACCGCAGGCCACCCGCCCGCCGCCGTGCGGCACGCGGGCTCGGGTCGCTGGGAGGTGATCGAGTCGGAGGGTCCGATCCTCGGCCTCGTCGACGACGCCACCTTCGAGGCGCAGTCCGGGCAGATGCGACCCGGGGATGCGCTGCTGCTCTACACCGACGGCATGGTCGAGACGCGCACCCGCGACATCAGCCTCGGGATCGACAAGATGCTGGGCCAGGCCGAGCACCTGCTGCGCGGGGAGTTCGAGGGGGGAGCGGAGCGGTTGATCAACGCGCTCGGCTCACGCAACGACGATCGTGCGCTGCTCCTGGTGCACCGTCGCTGAGGGGGTGGCTGGGTTGTCGTGGCGGGCCCCAGGTGTGGCAGCATGACTCCCGCACCGGAGACGGAGACGTCGCCGGATCGCGCGCGGATGTAGCTCAATGGTAGAGCTCCAGTCTTCCAAACTGATTACGCGGGTTCGATTCCCGTCATCCGCTCCAAGCAGGTCGCGGCCCCTCCCCGGAGGTGCTCCGGGGCCCGCTTGGCGGGGCGTAGCGTAGTGGCTAGCGCGCCTGCTTTGGGAGCAGGAGACCGCAGGTTCGAGTCCTGTCGCCCCGACACCGTCGTCCGGACGGCGCAGGGGGTCGACGTCGTGATTCGGCCTGTGCCCCGGCCGTCGATAGACTGACGAGGTTTGCGGCTGCTGCGTCCAGCGCCGCACGACACCCCCAGACCGCTGCACCACGACCACTGCATCAGGAGACATTTGTGAAGAGCGCCGTCGAGAACTTGAGCCCGACCCGGGCCAAGCTGACTGTCGAGGTGCCCTTCGAGGAGCTCAAGCCGAGCCTCGACGCGGCCTACCAGAAGATCGCGAAGCAGATCAACGTCCCGGGCTTCCGCCGCGGCAAGGTCCCGCCTGCCGTCATCGACCGCCAGGTCGGTCGCGGGCCGGTGCTCGACGAGGCCATCAACGACGTCCTGCCGCAGTCCTACATGGCTGCCCTGCAGGAGCACGACCTCGAGCCGCTGGCCCAGCCCGACATCGAGGTGACGAAGTTCGAGGACAACGAGACCCTCGAGTTCACCGCCGAGGTCGACGTCAAGCCCGTGTTCGATCTCCCCGCCTACGACGGTCTCACCGCCACGGTCGACGACATCGAGATCTCCGACACCGACGTCGACGAGCAGGTCGAGGCTCTCCGCGAGCGCTTCGGCACGCTGTCCACGGTGGAGCGGGCCGCCGCCGAGGGTGACTTCGTCACCATCGACCTGGTCGCGGCCAAGGCCGGCGAGACGGTCGAGGGCGGCGAGGTCACCGGCATGTCCTACAAGGTCGGCCGCGGCGGCATGATCGAGGGTCTCGACGAGGCCCTGGTCGGCCTGAGCGCCGGCGAGGACTCGACCTTCGACTCCGAGCTGGTCGGTGGCGACCTGGTCGGGGACCCGGTCGCGGTCACCGTCACGGTCACCGCCGTCCAGGAGCAGCAGCTGCCCGAGTACGACGACGAGTTCGCTCAGCTCGCCTCCGAGTTCGACACCGCCGAGGAGCTCACCGCCGACGTGCGCGAGCGCCTGGGACGGGGCAAGCGTCTCGAGCAGGCCGCGGCCGCTCGCGACGCCGTCCTCGAGGCACTCCTCGAGAAGGTCGACATCCCGCTCCCCGAGACCATGGTCACCGACGAGCTCAACGCCCGTCGCCAGAACGTCGAGCAGCAGCTCGGCATGGCCGGCATCACCATGGAGAAGTACCTCGAGGACGAGGGACAGACCCAGGAGGAGTTCGAGGCCGACCTCGAGCGCCGGGTCCGTGACGCCGTCGCCGCGCAGTTCATCCTCGACAAGGTCGCCAAGGCCGAGGAGTTCGGCATCGACCAGGCCGAGCTCTCCGAGCACCTCGTGCGGCGCGCCCAGCAGTCCGGCCAGGACCCGCAGGAGTTCGCCAACCACATGTTCGAGCACAACCACATCCCCGACCTCGTGCAGGAGATCCTGCGCGGCAAGGCGCTCGCGACGATCGTGGAGTCCGCGACCGTCACCGACGCCTCGGGCAACGTGGTCGAGCTGAAGAACCTCCGCCCGGACGGCACCATCGGCGAGCCGGCCGCTGAGGCCCCCGCCGACGAGCCGGACGAGGAGCAGGCCGAGGCCTGAGCCCCGCCCCTCACGACGCCGAGCCGGCGTCCGGCACCTGTGTGGTGCTGGGCGCCGGCTCGTCGCATCGGGCGACGTGCTGGTCCGCCGGCGAATCCGCTGTGGGCGAACAGGGTGGGTCATCGCGTGGAAGTGTCCGACCTTCCGGCTAGTGTCGCAAGCGTGAACCAGAACTCCAGCCCAGCCCTTTCGCCGGAGATGAACGGCGCCGGTGGGATGTACGGTCTCGACGACCACATCTACCAGCGACTCCTCCGCGAGCGCATCGTCTTCCTCGGCTCCGAGGTCCGCGACCAGAACGCCAACGCGATCTGTGCGCAGCTCCTGCTGCTGTCCGCGGAGGACCCCGAGGCCGACATCTTCCTGCACATCAACAGCCCCGGCGGCTCGGTCGATGCCGGCATGGCCATCTACGACACGATGAACTACATCCCCAACGACGTGGCCACCGTCGGCATGGGCCTGGCCGCCTCGATGGGCCAGTTCCTGCTCTGTGCCGGCACGAAGGGCAAGCGCTACGCCCTGCCCCACGCGCGGATCATGATGCACCAGCCCTCCTCGGGCATGGGTGGATCGGCCTCCGACATCAAGATCCAGGCCCAGCAGTCGCTCCACATCAAGAAGGTGCTGCTCGACCTGATCGCCGAGCACACCGGCCAGACGGTCGAGCAGGTCGTCGCCGACGCCGACCGTGACCGCTGGTTCACCGCCGACCAGGCGGTGGAGTACGGCCTCGTCGACAAGGTCGTCACCAACGCTCGTGAGGCCGCCGACGAAGGCCGCCCTGCGCGGCAGAAGGACTGACCCCGATGAACTACTACATCCCGCAGTGGGAAGAGCGCACGTCCTACGGCTTCCGCCGCATCGACCCCTACGCCAAGCTCTTCGAAGAGCGCATCATCTACCTCGGCACGCCGATCAGTGACGACGTCGCCAACGCGGTGATCGCGCAGCTGATGTGCCTGGAGACGATGAACCCCGACAACGACATCTCCATCTACATCAACAGCCCCGGTGGCTCCTTCACCGCGCTGACCGCGATCTACGACACGATGCGCTTCATCAAGCCCGACGTGCAGACCGTGTGCCTGGGCCAGGCTGCCTCGGCGGCCGCGATCCTGCTGGGTGCGGGCGCCAAGGGCAAGCGGATGGCGCTGCCCAACAGTCGGATCCTGATCCACCAGCCCTACACCGAGGGCACGTTCGGCCAGACCTCCGACATCGAGATCCAGGCCAACGAGATCCTGCGGATGCGTGAGCTCCTCGAGCGCATGATCGCCGACTCCAGCGGCAAGGACATCGACCAGGTCAGCAGGGACATCGAGCGCGACAAGATCCTGACCGCCGAGCAGGCCGTCGAATACGGTCTGATCGACGCCGTGATCGAGTCGCGCAAGGGCACCCCGGCGCTCACCTGACCGGATCAAATGATGGCCCGCGACATCTCGTGTCCGGCCCCCGTCGGGGGCCGGCACGGGGTACCGTCGGGAGGCTTGAAGAGCCGGGCCCCCGCCCGGCGAGACTGGAGGACATGACTCGTGGCACGCATCGGTGACGGCGGCGACCTGCTGAAGTGCAACTTCTGTGGCAAGAGCCAAAAGCAGGTCAAGAAGCTCATCGCGGGACCCAACGTCTACATCTGCGACGAGTGCATCGAGCTGTGCAACGAGATCATCGAGGAGGAGCTCGCCGAGGGCGCCGAGGTCAGCCTCGAGGAGCTGCCCAAGCCGCGCGAGATCTTCGAGTTCCTCAACTCCTACGTCATCGGTCAGGAGCAGGCCAAGAAGTCCCTGGCGGTCGCTGTCTACAACCACTACAAGCGCATCCAGTCCGGGCTCCAGCCGGTCAGCGGCAAGGTCAAGGACGACGTCGTCGAGGTCGCGAAGTCCAACATCCTGGTCGTCGGCCCGACCGGTTGCGGCAAGACCTATCTCGCCCAGACCCTCGCCCGCATGCTCAACGTGCCCTTCGCCATCGCCGACGCCACGGCGCTGACCGAGGCCGGCTACGTCGGTGAGGACGTGGAGAACATCCTCCTCAAGCTCATCCAGGCCGCCGACTACGACGTCAAGAAGGCCGAGACGGGCATCATCTACATCGACGAGATCGACAAGGTCGCCCGCAAGTCCGAGAACCCCTCGATCACCCGTGACGTCTCCGGCGAGGGCGTCCAGCAGGCGCTCCTGAAGATGCTGGAAGGTACGACTGCGTCGGTGCCGCCACAGGGCGGTCGCAAGCACCCGCACCAGGAGTTCATCCAGATCGACACCACCAACATCCTGTTCATCGTGGGCGGTGCCTTCGCCGGCCTCGAGCAGATCATCGAGCAGCGGGTGGGCAAGAAGTCGCTGGGCTTCACCGCCGAGGTGCGCGGCGCCGCCGAGCGCGACGCCGACGACCTGCTCGCGCAGGTGCGTCCCGAGGACCTCACCAAGTTCGGCCTGATCCCCGAGTTCATCGGCCGGCTGCCGCTCATCGCCAGCGTCACCAAGCTCGACCGGCCCGCCCTCGTGCAGATCCTCACCGAGCCGCGCAACGCGCTGGTCAAGCAGTACCAGAAGCTCTTCGACCTCGACGGCGTCGAGCTCGAGTTCACCGACGAGGCCATCGACTCGATCGCCGACGCGGCCCTGGAGCGGGGCACCGGTGCCCGTGGACTGCGTGCGATCATCGAGGAGGTCCTCCTCTACGTGATGTACGACGTCCCCTCCCGCGGCGACGTGGCGAAGGTCATCGTGACCCGCGAGACCGTCGAGGACGACGCGGCTCCGACGCTCATCCTGCGTGAGTCCGAGGCGAAGAAGAAGAAGTCCGCCTGACGCATCACACGCTCCGGTTGAGGCCTGTGGAAGAGCGGTCTAGACCGGATGGTGATCCGGTGTCATTTGCGCGTCATGGCCCCGTGTAGCCTCCGTCTCCTTGACATGTGGGATGGAGTTCCAGTGGGTGTAGAGCTGAAGCGGCCGGTATGGGCCTTCGCGGTGGTCAGCGTGCTGTGCGCTGTCCTGATGATCGTCTCGACGGGTCGGGTCGATGCGGTTCTCGGCGTGTTCGACGCACCCAAGCCGATCTTCACACCGACACACACGAGCCCCCCGGCCCCGGCAGACGTGCGGGCTGAGATCCCCGCAGCCGTCACCGTGCCTGACGAGCTCACCGCCAAGCCCGTGGGGTCGGCGAAGCACTCCCAGCCCGCCCCGACGACCGCTCCCGAGCAGCCGCAGGCTCCGGCCAAGAGCGACAGGACTGGCAAGACCGACAAGAAGGCCGACAAGGCTGCTGCCAAGGCACTGAAGAAGGCCGGCAAGAAGGCCGACAAGGCTGCTGCCAAGGCACTGAAGAAGGCCGGCAAGAAGGCCGACAAGGCTGCTGCCAAGGCACTGAAGAAGGCCGACAAGGCTGCTGCCAAGGCACTGAAGCAGGCCGACAAGGCCGCTGCCAAGGCACTGAAGAAGGCCTGATCACCCTCGGGCTGTCACGCCCCGGGTCCACTCACTCCTCGGTCGGCGCCAGCTCGGCGGTGACGCGCAGGTCGGTCGCCGCCTCGTCGACGGTGAAGACCAGCTCGCCGACGACCGTGCCGACGGCACGCAGGTCGTCCTCCGCCTGGCGCGCACCCTCGATGAGCGTGGCCGGACCGGTGATCTCGACGCGCGACAGCGGTGCCCGCATCTTGGCCTTGGCCTGCGACTTGGCGCCACGGATGCCGGTCAGGGCAGCCGCGACGGCGTCGAGGACGAGCGGGTTGGCCGCAGCGGCCGCCCCGAGGTCGCTCGCCACCGGCCAGGGTGCACGGTGGATCGAGCCCTCCTGCCACCACGACCAGACCTCTTCGGTGGCGTAGGGCAGGAACGGCGCGAGCAGCCGCAGCTGCACGTGCAGCGCGATGGCCAGGGTGGCCTTCGCCGACTCGGTGCTGATGCCGCCGTCGACGTCGTAGGCACGGCCCTTGACGAGCTCGAGGTAGTCGTCGCAGAACTCCCAGAAGAACTTCTCGGTGACCTCGAGGGCGGTGGCGTAGTCGTAGGCGTCGAAGGCGTCGGTGGCCTTGCGGACGACCACCTCGAGCCCGCCCAGGAGCGCACAGTCCACCGGGGCGCTGACCGCGCTGGGGACCAGCGTGGTGGCGCCGACGTTGCCGAGGACGAACTTGGAGGCGTTGATGATCTTCATCGCCAGTCGCCGGCCGACCTTCATCTGCGTCTCGTCGAACGGCGAGTCCTGCCCCGAGCGGGCGATGGCCGCGCGCCACCGGACCGCGTCGGCGCCGTACTTGTCGAGGATCTCGGTCGGGACGACCACGTTGCCCTTGGACTTCGACATCTTCTTGCGGTCGGGGTCGACGATGAAGCCGGAGATCATCGCGTGCGTCCACGGGGCGGCGTGGTTCTCGAAGTGGGCGCGCACGACCCGGGAGAACAGCCAGGTGCGGATGATGTCGTGGGCGTGGGTGCAGAGGTCCATCGGGAAGACCCGCTCGAAGAGGTCCTCGTCGTCGAGCCAGCCACCGGCGATGTGGGGGGTGAGCGAGGAGGTCGCCCAGGTGTCCATCACGTCGGGGTCGCCGATGAAGCCGCCGGGCTTGCCACGCTGGTCGTCGTCGTAGCCGCCCGGTGCCTGGGTCGAGGGGTCGATCGGGAGCTCGGCCTCGCTCGGCATCAGCGGGTGGGCGTGGTCGGGGTTGCCCTCGTCGTCGAGGGGGTACCAGACCGGGAAGGGGATGCCGAAGAAGCGCTGGCGCGAGATCAGCCAGTCGCCGTTGAGGCCGCCGACCCAGTTGTCGTAGCGATGCTTCATGTGGGCGGGCAGCCACTCGATCTCGGCTGCCCGGTCGAGCATCTCGCTGCGGATCCCCGCATCACGACCGCCGTTGGTGAGGTACCACTGGCGGGTCGAGACGATCTCGAGCGGCTTGTCGCCCTTCTCGTAGAAGTTGGCCATCCGCTGGGTGGGCTTCGGCTCGCCGTCGAGGTCGCCGGACTCACGCAGCTTCGCGACCATCGCCTCGCGTGCGCTGAAGGTCGTCTTGCCGGCCATCTCGGCGTACGCCGCGGCAGCCGCCTCTCCCTCCAGCCAGGCGGGGACGTCGCGGAGCATCCGGCCGTCGCGGCCGATGAGCGTGCGGACCGGGAGGTCGAGCTCGCGCCACCACATCACGTCGGTCAGGTCGCCGAACGTGCAGCACATGGCGATGCCGGCGCCCTTGTCGGGCTCCGCGGCCGGGTGCGCCACCACTGGTATCTCGACGCCGAAGACCGGTGAGGTCACGGTGGTGCCGACGAGCCCGGTGTAGCGCTCGTCGTCGGGGTGCGCGATGAGGGCGACGACGCTGGGGATCAGCTCGGGCCGCGTGGTCTCGATGTGGACCGGGGTGCCGTCCGGTCGGTGGAAGGCGACGCGGTGGTAGGCGCCGGGGTAGTCGCGGGCCTCGAGCTCGGCCTGGGCCACCGCGGTCTGGAAGGTGACGTCCCAGAGGGTCGGCGCCTCCTGGAGGTAGGCCTCACCGCGCGCGAAGTTGCGCAGGAACGCCGTCTGGCTGACCTTCTGGGCCTTCGGGCCGATGGTCGTGTAGGTCTCGTTCCAGTCGACCGAGAGGCCGAGGCGACGCCACAGCGCCTCGAAGACCTGCTCGTCCTCCTCGACCAGCTGCTCGCACAGCTCGACGAAGTTGGGGCGGCTGATCGGGACCTGCTTCTTGGGATCAGGCTTCTCGGGCGGCGTGAAGGCGTCGTCGTAGGGCAGGGTCGGGTCGCACCGGACGCCGAAGTAGTTCTGGACCCGCCGCTCGGTCGGCAGGCCGTTGTCGTCCCAGCCCATGGGGTAGAAGACGCTCTTGCCCTGCATCCGCTGGTAGCGGGCGATCAGGTCGGTGTGGGTGTAGGAGAAGACGTGTCCCACGTGCAGCGAGCCGCTGACGGTCGGCGGGGGAGTGTCGATGGAGAAGACGTCCTCACGGCCGCGGCTGCGGTCGAAGCGGTAGGTGTCCTGCGACTTCCACGCGGCAGACCACTTGTCCTCCAGCCCCTCGAGCGCCGGGCGGTCCGGTACGACGACGGCACGCGGGTCGGTGCTGGTCGTCTCCGTGGCCTCAGGCGTGGGGGTGTCAGTCATGCCCGGCAGTCTATGGACGGCGCTCTGGCCTGCGAAAACGAGTTACCTCCAGGGGTGATCGCTCGCTAGCGTGGAAGCCATGGAGCTCGAGTTCTTCGACACCCCGCAGGCCTTCCTCGACACAGCCGGTCCGCTGCTCGCCACCGACCCGGTCCTGGGCTCGGTGATCGCCAGCGTCACGACGCGGACGGCGCGCGAGGTGGCCGCGGGGATCGACTCGTGGACCGAGGTGGGGGCGCCGTTCGAGCGCTGGTGGGTGGTCGCCCGGGACGACTCCGGGGACGTGGTCAGCGCCTCCATGCGGACGGCCCCCTTCAAGCCCTACCCGACCTTCTCCCTGTCGATGGACGACTGTGCGGCGGCCGCCCTCGCCGCGGCGCTGCACGAGCGCGGAGAGGTGCTCGGTGGGGCCAACGGCGCACTGCCGGGGTCACGCGTGCTCGCCGAGGAGACCGCGCGACTGTGGGGTGGCTCGCTCGTCGTGGACAAGCACACCCGGCTCTGGGAGGCCACCTCGGTCGACGTGCCGCCAGCTCCTGAGGGGACGATGCGCCGGGCCACCGAGGGCGACGCGGAGCTGGTGCTCGAGTGGTTCACCGCGTTCCACCACGAGGCCGACGAGCAGGCCGGACGCGAGCCCGGGGCCGACTCCGGCGAGCACAACACCCTCGACAGCGTCCTGATCAGGATCCGCGAGGGTGTCGAGTGGCTCTGGGAGCTGCCCGGCGGCGAGGTCGCGCACCTGAGCGGCGCCAGCCTGCCGTCGTACGGCGTGAGCCGGATCGGGCCGGTGTTCACACCGCGTGAGCACCGCGGTCGCGGCATCGCGTCGTACGTCGTGGGCGAGCTCACCCGCCGTGGACTCGAGGCGGGCCACCGGATGTGCCTGTTCACCGACCAGGCCAACCCGACGTCCAACAAGATCTACGCCGGCCTGGGATATCGGCCCGTGGTCGACATGTCCGAGCACCTGGTCGTCACATGAGGCGCGCTGCCGGCAGCCCGGGGCGTGCGCCCTAGACTCGACACGCGATGACTGAGCCTTCCCTGAGTGCCCGACCTGCCCAGACCTACGCCGAGGTCGAGGATGCCCTGCTGTCTCGTTGGCCGGAGACCAAGCTCGAGCCCAGCCTGGACCGCATCCGGGCGTTCATCGAGTTCCTCGGTGAGCCCCAGGACTCCTTCCGGGTGGTGCACCTGACCGGCACCAACGGCAAGACGAGCACCAGCCGGATGGTCGAGACCCTGCTGCGTGCGCTGGACCTGCGCACCGGCCGGTTCACCTCACCCCACCTCGAGCGGATGAGCGAGCGGATCTGCGTCGACGGGGAGCCTCTCGACGACGAGGCGTTCGTCCGCGCGTTCAACGACGTCGCGCCCTACACCCACCTCGTCGACGCCGAGCAGGACCACCCGCTCAGCTTCTTCGAGACCATCGTCGGGATGGCCTATGCCGCGTTCGCCGACGCGCCGGTGGAGGTCGCCGTGGTCGAGGTCGGCATGGGCGGCAGCTGGGACGCCACCAACGTCGTCGACGCCGATGTCGCGGTGGTCATGCCCGTCGCGATCGACCACGCGAAGTACCTCGGCGACGACGCCGTGACCATCGCGGCCGAGAAGGCCGGGATCATCAAGGCGGGCTCGATCGCGATCCTGGCCGAGCAGACCCCCGAGGTCGCAGCCGTGCTCCTGGAGCGGGCCGCGGAGGTCGGGGCGACCGTCGCGCGCGAGGGCATGGAGTTCGGCGTCGTCTCGCGGACGCCCGCCGTCGGCGGCCAGATGCTCACGCTCCAGGGCCTGCGCGCGACGTACGACGACGTGTTCCTGCCGCTCTACGGCGCCCACCAGGCCCAGAACGCCGTCGTGGCCCTGGCGGCGGCCGAGGCCTTCGCCGGCACCGACGTGCTCGACGAGGATCTCGTCCGGGCCGCCTTCGCCGAGATGACGTCGCCGGGACGGCTGGAGATCATCCGGCGCAGCCCCACGATCCTGCTCGACGCGGCGCACAACCCGCACGGTGCGGAGGCGCTCGGGGTAGCGCTGGAGGACTCCTTCTCCTTCAGCCCGCTGGTCGGCGTGATGGGCGTGATGGAGGACAAGGACCATGACGGGCTGCTCAACGCCCTCGAGCCCCACCTCGCCTACCTCGTCTGCACCCAGAACTCGACACCCCGCTCGATGTCGGCAGCCGCCCTCGGCCGCGCTGCCGTCGAGATCTTCGGTGAGGACCGGGTCAGCGTGGTCGCCGACCTCGCCGATGCGATCGAGCGGGCCGCGACCCTCGCCGAGGCGGGGGAGGCCATCGACGTCTCGATAGGTGCTGGCGCGGTGCTGGTCACCGGCTCCGTCGTCACCGTGGGCGAGGCCCGGACGATGCTCAAGGGCCGCCGGTGAGCCAGGAGGGCACGCAGGCGCCTGCCAACACCGAACGCTCGCCGCGCCGCGGCATGTGCGCCGCCGTGCTGTCCCTCGAGGCGATCGCGCTCGGCCTGACGACCCCGGTGCTCATCACCATCGCCGGCGTCGACACCGGCACGGCGCTCGCGGTGGGCCTCGGGCTCGCGGTCGTCTGCCTGCTGCTGGCCGGCATGCTGCGCGCGGAGTGGGCCTATGTCGCCGGCTACGTCGTGCAGGCTGCCGCCGTCGGCCTCGGTTTCGTCATCCCCGTCATGTTCGGCCTGGGCCTCGTCTTCACCGCCCTGTGGGCCGGCGCCGACCTCCTGGGTCGCAAGATCGAGCGCGAGCGTGCCGAGGCCTGGGCAGCCTGGCGGTCGGAGAACGGCTGAGGCTCGCTACGCTGCACGCATGACCGACGTCCAGCGATCCCTCGTCCTCGTCAAGCCCGACGGCGTACGCCGTGGCCTCGTCGGTGAGGTCGTGCGCCGCATCGAGGCCAAGGGCTACACGCTCGCCGCCCTCGCGCTGCGCACCCCCACCCCCGACCTGCTCGCCGAGCACTATGCCGAGCACGAGGGCAAGCCGTTCTACGGGCCGCTCGTCGAGTTCATGCTGTCCGGACCGGTTGCGGCCATCGTGATCGAGGGCGAGCGCTGCATCGAGGGCTTCCGCTCGCTCGCCGGCGCCACCGACCCGACCGCGGCCGCCCCCGGCACCATCCGTGGCGACCTCGGCCGCGACTGGGGCCTGGCCGTCCAGCAGAACCTCGTGCACGGCTCCGACTCCCCGGAGTCGGCCGCCCGCGAGATCGGGATCTGGTTCGCCGACCTGACCTGAGCCGGCCTGACCTGAGGTCGGGCCCGGTGAGGCGCATGTGACGCGCGTGTCCTCCCGGGAACGGGCGACCGGGCTACCTACGCTGAGAGAGGGCCCGCTGTCGCACGGGCGTGGGGCCCTCACCCGTCACTCACGACCCGACCTGCAAGGGCATCAGCGGCATGGCAAACAGCTTCATCGGCCGGGACATGGCCGTCGACCTCGGCACCGCCAACACGCTCGTCTATGTCCGCGGCAAGGGCGTGGTCCTCGACGAGCCGTCGGTGGTGGCCATGAACACCAGCACCGGCGAGGTCCTCGCGGTCGGTCACGAGGCCAAGCGGATGATCGGCCGCACGCCCGACAACATCGCCGCGATCCGGCCCCTGAAGGACGGCGTCATCGCCGACTTCGAGGCGACCGAGCAGATGCTGCGCTACTTCATCCAGCAGGTGCACCGCCGCCGCTACTTCGCCAAGCCGCGCATGGTCATCTGCGTCCCGAGCGGCATCACCGCCGTGGAGCAGCGCGCGGTCAAGGAGGCCGGCTACCAGGCCGGTGCCCGCAAGGTCTACATCGTCGAGGAGCCGATGGCTGCCGCGATCGGCGCCGGCCTGCCCGTCCACGAGGCGACCGGCAACATGATCGTCGACGTCGGCGGCGGCACCACCGAGGTCGCGGTGATCAGCCTCGGCGGCATCGTGACCAGCATCTCGGTCCGTACGGCGGGCGACGACCTCGACCAGGCGATCATCGCGTGGATGAAGAAGGAGTACTCCCTGATGCTGGGGGAGCGCACCGCCGAGGAGGTCAAGATGACCCTCGGGTCGGCCTTCCCGCTCCCCACCGAGCCGGACGCCGAGATCCGCGGTCGCGACATGGTCTCCGGCCTGCCCCGCACGGTCGTCGTCTCCAGCTCCGAGCTGCGCCAGGCCCTCGAGGAGCCGCTCCACAACATCATCGACGCCGTGCGCAGCACCCTCGACCAGACCCCGCCCGAGCTGGCCGGCGACATCATGGACCGCGGCATCGTGCTCACCGGCGGCGGCGCGATGCTCCGTGGGCTCGACGAGCGGCTGCGGCACGAGACCGGGATGCCGGTGCACGTCGCCGAGGACCCGCTGTCGTCGGTCGCCCTGGGTGCCGGCAAGTGCGTCGAGGAGTTCGAAGCCCTCCAACAGGTCCTCGTCTCGGACCCCCGGCGGTTCTGATGGGGGCCAGCTGATGGGGGCCTTCGGGGGACACGACGGACGCGAGCGTCGTTGGCGAGGGCTCGACCGGCTCGAGGCACGCAACCGACCGCCGCGGTCGCTCCTGGTCGCGCTGGTGCTGGCCAGCATCACGCTGATCACCCTCGACGTGTCCGGCGGTGCGACGTCCCCGCTCGAGCCCGTGCGGCGCGCCGTGGGCGAGGCGTTCGGGCCCGCCGAGGCAGCGGCCGCCAGCGCCGTACGTCCCTTCACCTCCGTGCCTGCCTGGTTCCGCAGCAAGGGGGACCTCGCCGCGGAGGTCCGCGAGCTCGAGGCGAGCAACGCCGAGCTGCGCGGCCAGGTCGACCTGGCCGGCTTCGACCGCAACCGCCTCGAGCAGTACGACGGTCTCACCAGCGCCGCGACCGACCTGGGTCATGCCCTGGTCCCGTCCCGCGTGGTGGCCGTCGGCTCGCGCCAGTCGCAGAGCTTCACGGTCACCATCGACGCCGGCTCAGCGGCGGGCGTCGGCCCCGACATGACGGTCGTCAACAACGACGGGCTGGTGGGTCGCGTCCTGCGCGTCACCCGCACCACCGCCACCGTGCTGCTGATCATCGACCCCGACTCCACCGTGGGCGGTCGCGTCGGATCGAGCATGGAGATCGGCTTCGTCAACGGCAGCGGCACGCTCGACCAGGACGCGGGGCTCGACCTGCGCCTGGTCGACGACGCCTCGATCCCTGCTCGGGACGACACCGTCGTCACCTGGGGCAGCACCAGCGGCCCCTACGCGCCCGGCGTGCCGATCGGCACGATCAAGGAGGTCTACAGCAGCCTGCGCGAGGCGTCGCAGCGCGCCGTGGTCGAGCCGTTCGTCGACTTCTCCTCCCTCGACGTGGTGGGCGTGATGGTGCCCTCGGGCTCCGACAGCGACCGGGCCGTCATCGAGGCCGACGGGAGCCTGCGATGAGCCAGCTGCGGTGGGTCGTCGCCCTGGCCGCCGTCGTCGTCGCCCTCGTCGTGCAGGTCTCGCTCTTCCCGCACCTGGCCTGGCAGGGCATCGTCCCCAACCTGTGCCTGCTCGTGGTGGTCGCCGCCGCGCTCACCGTGGAGGCCCCCTTCGCACTGCTGCTGGGCTTCGCCGCCGGAGTGATGCTCGACCTCGCCCCGCCCGCCGACCACGTCGCCGGACGCTGGGCGCTGGCGCTCACCGTGGTCGCCTTCCTCGCCGCGCGGATACGCCAGGACGTGAAGCCCACCGCACTCGCGGTCGTCGCCACGGTGGCCGCGGCCTCCTTCGTCGCGACGTCGCTCTTCGCGCTGACCGGCATGCTGCTCTCCGACCCGGCGATGTCGGTGTCGGGACTCCTGGAGGTCGTGCTCGTCGCGGTCGTCTGGGACGTGCTGCTGACGCCCTTCGTGCTGCCGCCGCTGATGAAGCTCTTCGCGCGGCTCAGTCCCCAGTGGGCCGTCGAGTGACGGCCCCCGGTGGTGGCCGGGCTGCCACGAGCGGCGGTCGCCTGCGACTGGTGGTCGTGCAGGCACTCGTCTTCTCGCTCTTCGCCACGCTCTTCGTCCGTCTCTACTACCTCCAGGTGATCGGTGGCGAGTCCTACCAGGCTCAGGCCGCCAACCAGTCGGTGCGCGACATCGTCGTCCAGCCCCAGCGCGGGCTGATCGTCGACGACCAGGGGCGTCCGCTGGTCGCCAACCGCACCTCGTGGGTCATCTCGGTCGACCGCACCCTGCTCGGCAAGCTCGCCGAGGACGAGCGCACCGAGCTGCTGCGTCGCGTCGCCGTCGCCGTCGAGGTCGAGCCCCAGGAGGTCCAGGACCGACTCCTCACCTGCGGCGACCCGGGCAGCGTCCGTGACGTCTGCTGGAACGGCTCTCCCTACCAGCCCGTCCCGGTGGCCACCGACGTCTCCAAGGACGTGGCGCTGCGGGTGCTCGAGCAGCCCGAGGACTATCCCGGGGTGCTGGCCGAGCAGCAGAACGTCCGTTCCTATCCCCGCCCCTACGGCATCAACCTCGCGCACGTGCTCGGCTACCTCAGCCCGATCACCGAGGACGAGTACGACCTCGCCGCCGACAAGGACGACCGCTCCCTCAACGGCGCCTCGGTCGTCGGCCGCGCCGGCGTGGAGAAGCAGTACGACGAGTGGCTGCGCGGCCTGCCCGGCTACCGGCGGGTCGCCGTCGACTCGATGGGTCGGGTGCTGGGCGACGACTCGATCGTCGAGAGCACGCCCGGCGACACCTTGGTCACGTCGATCGACGCGAAGGTCCAGGGGATCGTCGAGCGTGAGCTGGCGAGGTCCATCCGGACCCAGCGCGGCCTCCGCGACTCGGTGACCAATCGCAACTACGTCGCCGACGCGGGTGCCGCCGTGGTCCTGGAGGCGCGGACCGGTCGGGTGGTCGCCATGGCCAGCCAGCCGACGTACGACCCGGGCGTCTGGGTGGGCGGCATCACCGAGAAGGAGCTGGACCACCTCTACTCCGAGAAGGCCGGCACCCCGCTCCTCTCCCGCGCCACGCAGGGACAGTTCGCACCGGGCTCCACGTGGAAGCCGTTCATGACCGCCGGGGCGCTGCAGAACGGCTACGGCACGGACGCGACGTTGTCGTGCCCGTCGGGCTTCCAGGTCGGCAACCGCGTCTTCAAGAACTACGAGTCGGGCTCCTACGGCAGCATCGGCTTCGCCCAGGCGCTCGCCGTCTCGTGCAACACCTTCTTCTACCAGATCGGCTACAACTTCTGGCAGCGCTTCGGGTCCGACGTCGACGACGTCGACGCGCGTGACCCGCTGGTCGAGGAGGCCAAGCAGTTCGGCTTCGGGAAGCGCACCGGCATCGACCTGCCGGGCGAGGCGCCCGGCAGGATCGCCGACCGACCGTGGAAGCGTGCCTACTACGAGTCGATGAAGGACTTCTACTGCGAGCTCGCCGACAAGCCGCAGACCCGGGGCACCAGTGACTTCGTCTACAAGTTCGCCCGCGAGTTCTGCATCGAGGGCTATGCCTACCGCGCCGGCGACGCCGTCAACTTCTCGATCGGGCAGGGCGACACCATCGTCACCCCCCTCCAGCTCGCCCGCGCGTACGCCGCGCTCAGCAACGGCGGCACCCTCTTCGCCCCCACCGTCGCGAAGGCGATCGTGAGCCCCGAGGGCAAGGTGCTGCGCCGCATCGCGCCTCGCCCGACGGCCAAGGTCGACGTCCCGCAGCGCTACATCCGGTTCATCGACCAGGCGCTGCAGGGAGTGGCGCTGCCCGGCGGCACGATGAACTGGAAGCTCCTCGACTTCCCGCTGGACAAGGTGAAGATCCGGGCCAAGACCGGCTCCGCCGAGGTCTACGGCAAGCAGTCGACGGGATGGGTGGCGTCCTACACCGAGGACTACGTCGTGGTGATGATGATCAGCCAGGGCGGCACCGGGTCGGGCTCCACGGGAGACGCGATCCGCAAGGTCTGGGAGGCGCTCTACGGCGTGGAAGGGCTCGACGTGCGCCCCGGCCGGGCGGCGATCCCGGGCACCGTCCAGACCAGGTCGTTGCCGACCTTCATGAAGGACGGCTCGATCATGCCTCCGGCGGTGGGGGAGTGAACCGCGGCTCCGCCCCCAGCAGCCTGCGGACCCCCGGGCTCGACTGGCTGCTCATGGCCGCCACCCTGGCCCTGGTCGTCCTCGGCACCCTGCTGGTGTGGTCGGCAACCTCCACCCGCGCCGACCTCACCGGGGGAGACACCACCGCCTACCTCCGCAAGCAGATGGTCAACGTCGCGATCGGCGTGGTGCTGATGGTCGCGGTGATGGCCGTCGACCACCGCTGGGTGCGGATCCTGGCCCCGGTCGCCTACCTCGGCAGCGTCGTCGGGCTGGCGCTGGTGCTCGTCGCCGGGAGCACGATCAACGGTTCGCGCTCGTGGTTGCAGGTGGGCGGGATGTCCATCCAGCCCTCGGAGTTCGCCAAGCTCGCCGTCGTCATCGGCATGGCCCTCGTGGTCGCCGAACGCACCGAGCGGCGCTGGGGGCGGGCCGTGGGCAGCCTGGAGGTCGTCGCGATGCTGGCCATTGCGGGGATCCCGGCCGCGCTCATCCTGCTCCAGCCCGACCTGGGCACCATGCTGGTGCTCACGGCGACCGTCTTCGGGGTGCTCGCCGTCGCCGGTGCCGGTCGATGGTGGCTGGGCGGACTCGCCCTGAGCGGCGTCGCCGGCGCGATCGTGGCGGTGTCCCTGGGGGTGCTGAAGCCCTACCAGGTCGACCGGTTCCTGGCGTTCACCGATCCCGGCCTCGACCCTCGCGGGGCCGGCTACAACACCGAGCAGGCGCGCATCGCGGTCGGCAACGGCGGCCTCTTCGGGCAGGGCCTCTTCGACGGTTCGCAGACGCGCTCGGGTTTCGTCCCCGAGCAGCACACCGACTTCATCTTCACCGTCGCTGGCGAGGAGCTCGGACTCGTGGGTGCGGGGGTGCTCATCCTGCTCATGGCGGTGGTCATCTGGCGCGCCCTGGCCATCTCGGCGGAGGCCGGCGACATGTTCGGGCGGGTTGCGGCCGCGGGGATCGCCTGCTGGTGGGGGTTCCAGGCCTTCCAGAACATCGGCATGTGCCTGGGGATCATGCCCGTCACGGGCGTCCCGCTCCCGTTCGTCTCCTACGGCGGAAGCTCGCTGTTCGCCGGCATGCTCGCGCTCGGCCTGCTGCAGAACATCCACCTGAGGTCGTCGGCGGCGATCTCGACCAGGCTGCTCACTGTCCCGCGCTCGCTCGTGGGTCGCTGACGTATAGCCTGACGTCCGCACGTACGGACGACGACGAGGGGACGCTCAGGTGGGCGACAGCAGGCACGCGGAGCATCGCGGCAAGACGGACCTGACGGGTGCGGGCGTACGCCACGTGGCGGCGACGCTCTCCACCATGGACGCCAGGCGGGTGGGCGTCCTGGGTGTGTCGGCCGAGGCGGTCGCCGGCGCCCTGCGCGAGCGTGACGTCGACGCCTCCGTCCGCACCGGTGACGCCGAGCACGATCGCGTCGTCATCATCGGTGACCCCGCCGAGCCGTCCGTCGTGGACGAGCTGCTCGCCCAGGGCTTCGTCCGGCGTACGGACGTCGAGGTGAGCGCCTCCGGTCACCGGGTCGGCCTGTGGGAGCGGATGGAGCTGTCCGCCGCCGACGTGGCCCGTCACTACGAGCGCGCCCTGACGGCGTACGAGCAGCGCGCCGTGCGCGGGGAGTCGGAGGCCGTCGAGGCCCGGCACCGCCTGCTGGTGCAGCGCGACCACGCCGTCGGCACCGAGGCTGAGGTCGGCCGGCTCAATCGTGACGTGATCTCGCTGAGCGACCAGCTGATCCAGGCCACCAAGCGCACCAAGGCGCTCACCCGGCGCAAGGAGGGGCTCACCTCCCAGGTCGAGTCGCTCCGCGGTCGGCTGGCGGCTGCCCAGAAGAACAACCAGGGCCTCCAGCGCCGGCTGGGCGAGGCGGAACAGCAGCTCGAGTCCCGCACGTCGTTCACGCGTCGTGTCGCGCGGCGCCTGCGCGGAGGCGCTCGATGAGCGTGGGGCCGCCACTCTTCTCGATCATCACCCCCGTCTACGACACGCCGCTGGACGTGCTGGCCGAGACCGTCGAGTCGGTGATCGGCCAGCAGCACGAGGACTGGGAGTGGATCCTGGTCGACGATCATTCGCCCGGTGAGGGCCAACGTGACCTGATCCGACGTGCGGCCGGTGCCGACAGCCGCATCCGGTTGGTCGAGCGCGCCGAGAACGGCCACATCGTGGCGGCCACCAACGACGGCGTGGGCGAGGCCCTGGGGGAGTTCCTCGTCTTCCTCGACCACGACGACCTCCTCACGCCGGACGCCCTTGCCCGGGTGGCTCGCCGGATCTCCGCGCACCCTGATGTCGACTACCTCTACTCCGACGAGGACAAGGTGGGCGCGTCGGGGGAGACCTACGGCGAGTTCCGCAAGCCCGACTGGTCGCCCGAGCGGCTCCGTGGCCAGATGTACACCTCCCACCTCTCGGTGATGCGTACGTCCCTCGTTCGCGAGGTGGGCGGTCTGCGTGCGGGCTACGACGGCTCGCAGGACCACGACCTCGCACTGCGCGTGACCGAGCGGGCCCGACGGGTCGTCCACATCCCCCACGTGCTCTACCACTGGCGTGCCATCTCAGGGTCGGCCTCGGCCCAGATCGACGCCAAGCCCTACGCCGCCGAGGCGGGCCGTCGCGCCGTGCAGGACCAGCTCGACCGCCTCGGCATCGCCGGCCGCGTCGAGCACGGGCGCGAACCCGGCCGCTACGTCATCGAGCGCGAGCTGCGTCCCGAGACGTCGGTGTCGATCATCATCCCCACCCTGGGGTCCTCGGCCGTCGTCTTCGGCGAGCGTCGCGTGCTGGTGCTGGAGACGGTGCGCTCGCTGCTGGCCCGCACCACCCACGACAACCTCGAGATCGTGGTCGTCCACGACTTGCCGACCCCCGCCGAGGTCCTCGACGAGCTGCGCGAGCTCGTCGGACCGCGACTGGTCCTGGTGGAGTACGCCAAGGCGTTCAACTTCTCCGAGAAGATCAACCTGGGCGCTCTGCACGCCCGGGGTGAGCGTCTCGTCTTCCTCAACGACGACATCGAGGTGATCTCCGAGCGGTGGCTGGAGAACCTCGTCGGACCGCTGGACGAGCCGGATGTCGCGCTGACGGGCGCCAAGCTGCTGTTCAGCGACAGCTCCATCCAGCACGCGTGCCACGGCTACTGGAACACCCACTACCACCACCCGTTCCGCTTCTGGTCCAGCGAGGAGAGCGGACCGTTCGGCGAGCTCATCGTCAACCGGGAGGTGACCGGTGTGACTGCTGCCTGCTCGGCCATGAACCGCGACACGTTCTTCGAGATCGGTGGGTTCACCGAGGCGCTGCCGTCGAACTTCAACGACGTCGACCTCTGCTACAAGGTGGGCCGCACCGGGCTCCGTACGGTCTGGGTGGCCAACTGCGTGCTCTTCCACTTCGAGTCCCAGACGCGCGACGGCTCGGTGGAGGCGTGGGAGCGCCACCTGGTCATCCGTCGGTGGGGGATCCCCGAGGACGACGTCTACACCCCCGCGACCGTGGCTCGTCCCAACCTGGATCCGCACCGGCTCCTGGACGCCCGCCTGCACGCCACGCCGGACCGCCCCGGTCGTGCGCTCCGTGCGAAGAAGAAGAAGCAGGGCTCCTCGTCGTAGGCTGTTCGCCGTGTCTACCCCTGTCTCGATCGCCAGCGTCTTCCCCCGACTCGAAGCCAAGCTTCCGTCGGTGCAGAAGCCCATCCAGTACGTCGGCGGCGAGCTGAACTCCGTCGTCAAGGAGTGGGACTGCGCGCCCGACGGGACGACGGTGCGCTGGGCACTGATGTATCCCGACGCCTACGAGGTGGGCCTGCCCAACCAGGGCGTCCAGATCCTCTACGAGGTGCTCAACGAGCGCGACTGGATCCTGGCGGAGCGCACCTACTCGGTGTGGCCGGACATGGAGCAGGTGATGCGCACCGGTGACGAGCTGGGGCCGATCCCGCAGTTCACCGTCGACAACCACCGACCCGTCGGTGCCTTCGACCTCTTCGGCCTGAGCTTCTCCACCGAGCTCGGCTACACCAACATGCTCAACGCGCTCGACCTGGCCGGGATCCCGTTGCACGCGGTCGATCGCGGCGACGACCACCCGGTCGTGATCGCCGGCGGCCACGCGGCCTTCAACCCCGAGCCGGTGGCCGACTTCATCGACGCTGCCGTGCTCGGCGACGGTGAAGAGATCGTGCTCGCCATCTCCGAGGTCGCCCGCGAGTGGAAGGCCGAAGGCCGGCCCGGTGGTCGTGACGAGCTGCTGCGACGCCTCGCGGTCAGCGGCGGTGTCTACGTGCCGAAGTTCTACGACGTGACCTACGCCGCCGACGGCTCGATCGAGGCGATCGTGCCGAACCGCCCGGGCATCCCCTTCCGGATCAGCAAGCACACCCTGATGGACCTCGACCAGTGGCCCTACCCGGCCAACCCGCTGGTGCCGCTGGCCGAGACCGTCCACGAGCGCTTCTCCGTCGAGATCTTCCGCGGGTGCACGCGCGGCTGCCGCTTCTGCCAGGCCGGCATGATCACCCGCCCGGTGCGCGAGCGCTCGATCGAGACCATCGGCGCCATGGTGGAGAACGGCATCCGCAAGACCGGCTTCGAGGAGGTCGGCCTGCTGTCGCTCTCGAGCGCCGACCACACCGAGATCGGCGAGGTCGCCAAGGACCTGGCGGATCGCTACGAGGGATCCAACGTCTCGCTCTCGCTGCCCAGCACCCGGGTGGACGCCTTCAACATCACCCTCGCCAACGAGTTCTCCCGCAACGGCCGACGCTCGGGCCTCACGTTCGCACCCGAGGGCGGGTCGGAGCGGATGCGCAAGGTCATCAACAAGATGGTGACCGAGGAAGACCTCATCCGCACCGTCGCCGCGGCCTACTCGCACGGCTGGCGCCAGGTGAAGCTCTACTTCATGGTCGGTCTGCCCACGGAGACCGACGAGGACGTGCTCCAGGTCGCCGATCTCGCGAAGAAGGTCATCGCCAAGGGCCGCGAGGTCACGGGTCAGAACGACATCCGTTGCACGGTGTCCATCGGGGGGTTCGTCCCCAAGCCGCACACGCCGTTCCAGTGGGCGGCCCAGCTCGACCACGACACCACCGACGAACGCCTCAAGAAGCTGCGCGACACCGTGCGCGCCGACAAGCGCTACGGCCGGGCGATCGGGTTCCGCTACCACGACGGCAAGCCCGGCATCGTCGAAGGACTGCTGTCGCGTGGCGATCGTCGCGTGGGTGCCGTCATCGAGCAGGTGTGGCGCGACGGTGGCCGCTTCGACGGCTGGAGCGAGCACTTCTCCTACGACCGGTGGATGACCGCCGCCGAGCTGGCCTTCGCCGGCACCGGGGTCGACGTCGACTGGTTCACCACGCGCGAGCGGGAGTACGACGAGGTGCTGCCGTGGGACCACCTCGACGCCGGGCTCGACAAGGACTGGCTCTGGAGCGACTGGGAGGACGCGCTGGCCGTGGCCGACGGTGCGGACATCGAGATCGAGGACTGCCGCTGGACGCCGTGCTACGACTGCGGCGTGTGCCCCGAGATGGGCACCGAGATCCAGATCGGCCCGACCGGGCAGCGGCTGCTGCCGCTCAGCGTCGTCTGAGGTCTCGTGCCCCGGCGGGGCGCTCCGCCGGGTCCCGAAGCGGGCACAGCCGGATCACTGGCTAGGGTGTGTCGCCGACGTTGTTGACGGTGAGAGCAGGGGGCCATGTTTCGACTTGGGTCGATCGTCGTGGTCGCGATCGCGGCGACGGTCTGTGGCGCGATGTGGGCGCTGTCCTCGCCTCCCGGTTCGTCTCCGGACGACAACTACCACCAGGCGACCATCTGGTGCGTCGACGCGACCTCGTCGACGCCCGCCGACACCTGTCGCGTGGTGGGTGAGTCCGAGGCCACCGGCGGGCGGGTGGTGGAGGTCCCGGCGCTGGTGGCCAACCCCAACTGCTTCGCCTTCGCGTCCGCCGAGTCCGGCGCCTGCCAGCTGCCGCTCAGGGGCCAGCGGGTGACGACCGAGGCGCTCGACAACGGTGGCTACCCCGGCGGCTTCTACCGAGCGATGCACTTCCTCGTCCGGGACACCGTTCCGGAGTCCATCGTGGCCATGCGGATCGCGAACGTGGCGCTGGCCGCACTGCTCCTCGGTGCCATCGCTCTCGTCACGACGACCACGGTGCGCCGCCTGATGATCCTCACCCTGGTCCCGGTGCTGATCCCGCTGGGCTGGTTCATCCTCGCCTCGGTCAACCCCAGCAGCTGGTCGCTCTCCGGGCTCACCGGCTACGGCTTCGCCCTGCACACCCTGTTCCTCGCCGGCGGTCGACGGCAGCGTGTCGCGGCCGGCGCCCTGGGGTTGGTCGGCCTCGTGATGGCACTCAGCGCACGCGGTGACGCCCCTGTCTACGCCGGCGTGATCACCCTGGCGATCTGTGTCCTCCACTGGCGGACGCTGTGGGCCGACAAGCGCCTCGTGGCGATCCCGGCGGTCGTCGCCCTGGTGTGCCTGTGGCGGGTGCTGGCAGCGACCCAGGTGGCGAGCATCGCCGGAGCCTCCGCCGAGACCGAACGCACGCTGAGCGAGGTGGTCCCGAACCTCCTCCTGGAGTGGCCCGCGCTCTTCAGCGGCATGTTCGGCTATGCGTTCGGACTGGGGTGGCTCGACACACCCGTGCACTCCGTGACCGCCTACCCCGTCGCGCTCATCATCGGGTTTCTCGGCCTCAGCGGGCTCGGGCGACTCAGCACGCCGAAGGCGATCGCCGCGGGACTGATCTTCCTGCCGATGGTCGTGCTGCCGCTGATGACTCTCTACCGGACACGGCTGATCGTGGGCGAGAGCGTCCAGCCGCGCTACATCCTCCCGCTGATGCCGGTGCTGCTCGCGGTGCTGCTGATGGGCCCGGCCCTCGACCAGGTCCTGCGCCTCTCGCGGGTCCAGGGCGTCCTGATCTGGTTGGCGCTCACCGTCGCCAACACGGCTGCCCTCTACGCCAATGCCCGCCGCTACGTCACCGGAGTCGACGGCCCGTTGATGATCGACGACCTGGAGTGGTGGTGGCAGTCGGCACCTTCGCCATCGACCGTCACGCTCATCGCCGCCGTCGCCTTCGCGGTGTTCGCGGCCCCGTTGGTCGTCCTGAATTGGGGTCGGGAGCCCGGTGACGTCGTAGTGTCACACCCGCCCGAGCCACAGCCGGCCGGTTGAGAGAAGGAGATCGGGTGTCCTATCGAGCAGTGGAGTCCGCGGAGGTCTCTCCCGAGGCGACCATCGGCGACGGCAGCAGCATCTGGCACCTCAGCCAGATACGTGAGGGTGCGGTGCTCGGCGAGAACTGCGTCATCGGGCGCGGTGCCTACATCGGCAGCGGCGTGCAGCTGGGCGCCAACTGCAAGGTGCAGAACTACGCCCTGGTCTACGAGCCCGCCCGACTGGGCGACGGAGTCTTCATCGGTCCGGCCGTGGTCCTGACCAACGACACCTACCCGCGCGCGGTCAACGGCGACGGATCGCTCAAGTCGGCGAGCGACTGGGAGGCCGTCGGGGTGAGCATCGACGACGGCGCGTCCATCGGCGCGCGGTCCGTCTGCGTCGCGCCGGTGCGGATCGGTGCCTGGGCCCTCGTGGCCGCGGGTGCGGTCGTCACCCGCGACGTACCCGCCCACGCGCTGGTCGCCGGGGTCCCCGCACGACAGATCGGATGGGTCTCCCGCACGGGGACCCGCCTCCAGGAGCTCGACGACGGCTCCCTGCTCGACCCTTCCACCGGCATCAGCCACCAGGTCATCGACGGAACATTCAAGGAGACAGTGCAGTGACACAGCGTGAGTTCATCCCACCGGCGAAGCCGATCATCGGCGACGAGGAGCGCGCCGCGGTGGATGCCGTGCTCTCCTCCGGCATGGTCGCCCAGGGCCCCCAGGTTGCTGCCTTCGAGCAGGAGTTCGGCGCCCAGCTGGTCGATGGACGAACCTGTGTGGCCGTCAACTCAGGCACCTCCGGGCTGCACCTGGGCCTCCTTGCCGCCGGCGTCGGCCCCGGTGACGAGGTCATCGTGCCGTCCTTCACCTTCGCGGCGACCGCCAACTCCGTCGCGCTGACCGGCGCCACCCCGGTGTTCGTCGACATCGAGCCGACGTACTTCTGCCTCGACCCCCAGGCGGTGGAGGCGGCGATCACCGAGCGCACCAAGGCGATCATGCCCGTGCACCTCTTCGGTCACCCGGCCGACATGACGGCGCTCACCGAGGTCGCCGAGCGACGTGGCGTGATGATCTTCGAGGACGCAGCCCAGGCCCACGGCGCGACCTGGCAGGGCGCCAGCGTCGGCAGCTTCGGGTCGTTCGGCATGTTCTCGCTCTACCCCACCAAGAACATGACCTCGGGCGAGGGAGGCATGGTCTCCTGCGCCGACGACGAGCTCGTGCGCCGGGTGAAGCTCCTGCGCAACCAGGGCATGGAGCGCCAGTACGCCAACGAGGTCATCGGCCTCAACAACCGGATGACCGACATCCACGCCGCGATCGGCCGCGTCCAGCTCACCAAGGTGGGCGCGTGGACGGACTCCCGCCGGGCCAACGCTGCCTTCCTCGACGCTCATCTCGAAGGCGTCACCGTGCCGGCTGTCTCCGCGGACGCGACCCACGTCTACCACCAGTACACGATCCGGGTGGCCGAGGGCCGCGACGATTTCGTACGCCGCCTGCGTGAGGAGTTCCAGGTCGGATCGGGTGTCTACTACCCGATCCCCAACCACCGCTTGGAGTCCCTCAAGGCCTTCGCGCCCGGGCTCGACCTGCCGGAGACGGAGCGAGCTGCCGCAGAGGTCGTGTCCCTCCCGGTCCACCCGTCGCTGTCCCAGGACGACCTCGGCCGCATCGTCGAGGCCGTCAACTCCGTGGTCAAGGCGGGTGCGTGATGACTGACGATCTGCGCTTCGGCGTCATCGGCCTCGGCTCCATGGGGCGCCACCACGCACGGGTGATCCGGGCCACGCCCGGCATCGAGCTGGTCGCTGTCGCCGACCCGGGCGGAGACCAGTTCGGGGTGGCCGGCTCGCTTCCGGTGCTGCCGGACGTGGCGGCCCTCGTCGCCGCCGGTCTGGACGCGGCCATTGTCGCTGTCCCGACCGTGCACCACGAGGCGGTCGCGCTCGCACTGGCCGAGGCGGGTGTCGCGACCATGGTCGAGAAGCCCATCGCCCACTCCGTCGAGGCAGGCGAGCGGGTGGCGGACGCGTTCGAGCAGGCGGGCCTGGTCGGCTGTGTCGGCTACGTCGAGCGGTGCAACCCCGCCGTGCTCGAGATGCGAGCGCGCATCCAGCAGGGCGTGCTGGGCGAGATCTACCAGATCACCACCTCACGTCAGGGCCCGTTCCCGCCCCGCATCACCGATGTCGGCGTGATCCAGGACCTCGCCACGCACGACTTCGACCTGACGGCGTGGGTGGCCGGCTCCGAGTACGTGCGGCTCACGGCCCACGTGCAGCACCGGTCGGGACGCGACAAGGAGGACATGGTGGTGGCCACCGGCCGGCTCGCCAACGGCGTGATCGCCAACCACCTCGTCAACTGGCTGTCTCCCCGCAAGGAGCGCCAGAGCGTCGCCACCGGCGAGCGCGGCGCCTTGGTCGCCGACACCCTCACCGGCGACCTGACCTTCTATGCCAACGGCACCTTCGAGAGCGACTGGGACGCGGTCACCACGTTCCGCGGGGTCAACGAGGGGGACGTGACGCGATTCGCGATCCAGAAGCGCGAGCCGCTCGCGGTGCAGCTGGCCCACTTCCGCGACGCCGTCCTGGGCGACGCCGCCGCTGGCATCGTGCCGATGCGCGAGGGCGTACAGACCCTGCGCGTCGTGGACGCCTGCCTGCGATCGGCCGCGGAGGGCAGCGAGATCAGGCTCTGACGTCCGGCTCGGGTGAGCCGGCGCCGGCGAGGTGGCCGGCTTGCTCGAGCTCACTGACGATCACCCGGGTGGGATGGAAGACCTCGAGCTGTGACGGACGCCGATAGTCGGGCCAGTTGTCGAGGAACCTGCGCAGCTCGCCCATGTCGAGCCTCGTGAGCAGCAGGTTCTCGCCGATGCCCTGTTGTGACTCGACGGCCTCCCGGTGGATGGCCGCGGGCTTGCCCAGGATGCCGCACTCCTGCTGGAGCCCACCGGAGTCGGTCACGACGAAGCTGGCGAGCGCCAGGAGTGGCATGAAGCGCGCGTAGGGCTGCTTCTCGACGAGCCGGAAGTGCTCGTCGTCGAACAGCCCCGACAGTCCGAGCTCCTCGATCCGGTTGCGCTCGGTGTTGCCGGCCGGCATCACGAGCGGCATGGCTCGGCTGGCCTCGTGCAGGACCCGCAGGGTCTCGGTGAGGGTCTCCCCGTCGCGCAGCATCTCGAAGCGGTGCAGGGTCACGAGCCCGAACTGCTCGGGCAGGGCGAGCGTCGGCGCGTCGCCGTCGATCGCCAGCCGTAGCGCGTCGACCACGGTGTTGGCGCCGGTGTCCACGATCGGGCCCTTGGCCCGCTCGCGGCGAAGGTGCGCGACCTCGTGCTCGGTCGGGGCGAAGTGCATCGTCGCGATCCTTGCCACGACGCGCCGGTTGATCTCCTCCGGCAGCGGGTGCCAGATGTTGCCGGTGCGCATGCCCGCCTCCACGTGGGCGACCTGGGCGCCGAGGAGCCGCCCGATGACCGCGCCGATCACCGTGCTGAAGGTGTCGCCGTGCACGATGACGAGCGGCCGCGCGCCGTTGCGGGCCAGGCGCCGACGCAGCGCACGCCGGTGGCGCAGGAAGTGGGCCACGATCCGCAGACCCCACACCGGCACCTGTGTCACCTTGACGACGTCCTTCTGGTGGCGTCGGGGGACGAGGTCGACGGCCGGCTCGGGGAGCCCGAGGTCGCCCAACGTGGCGGGGAGCCCACCCACGTGGAAGGCGGTGTTCCAGAGCTCGAGGTCCTCGCCCCGGTCCTGGAGCGCTCTCATCACCGGTGCCAGCTTGATGACCTCCGCGGTCGTCCCGGCGATGAAGGCGATCGACACGATGTCTTCCTCTCACGAGATCGGGCCGCACAGGAGCGCCGGCCGCGGCCGGAAACGTATCAAGGGCCGATGGCCAGCGATGCGAGCGACGGGTGTGATCGGAGTCTGACAGCCCGGTCTAGGATCTGACGACCGTCGAGGAACCGTGCTTGCCGAGGAGTCCAGTGGCCCAGACCCCACCGCCCACCCTGTCGTTCGTGGTGATCTGCCACAACGCGGCCGGTCTCATCGAGACGACGCTCGGGAGGCTCTGCGCCGCCATCGACCGGGCACACTGGCCCGGCATCGAGCTGGTGGTGGTCGACGACGGGTCGACCGACGACACGGCGGCCCTGGTGCGGCAGTTCGCGAGCGGGACCGACGTCCCCATCCTTCTGGAGTCCCAGTCCAACCAGGGGCGTCTCGCGGCCAGCCGCCGCGGAGTCGAGCTGGCGCGCGGGGAGCTGGTCTCCTTCATCGGGGAGCGCGTGTTCATGCACCCGGACGCGCTGGTGAACCTGGCGCGACTGATCGAGGAGCATCCCGACGCCCGCGTCTGGAACTGCCACATCGAGATCCCTCGCGACGACAACCCGCAGGCGCAGTTCTGGTACGTCCTGACCTACCTCGGGTGGCGCCGCTACCTGGCGAAGCCGAGGCTGGTGAACTTCGGGACCGACGACTTCGACTTCTACCCCAAGGGCACGGGCGGCTTCATCTGTCCGCGGGCGCTGCTGCTGGAGGGCTACTCGCAGCTCGCGAGCCTCTACGAGGACGAGAAGAACGCCTCCGACGACACCGCCCTCATCCGGTGGATCGCGGCTCGGGAGCGCATCTGGATGTCTCCCGAGTACGCCGCCGACTACGTCTCCCGGTCCGACATGTCGGACTTCGTCCGGCACTCGTTCCAGCGCGGGACGTTGCTCCTCGACAGCTACCTCCATCCCGGTACGCGTCTCTACCGGCCGCTCATCGCCTACTTCGTGGCCTCTCCGTTCGCGCTCCTGGCCGTGTGGCGATGGCCCAGGCTGCTCCTGGCCGCACCGCTGGGGCTGTTCGGCGCAGGGGCGTTCCTCCGCCGGGCCGGGGTCTCGAAGTCCGACGTACGAGGATTCTCGGTGCTCGCGCCGGTGTTCGGCGTCGTGTTCTCAGCCGGCATGTGGCGGGGGATCGCGGCCGTCGCCAGGCAGGGCTGGGCGGCCCGTCGTGCTGAGCGGGCGGTGGACAAGCACCGCGCCTGACCTGCGTCCGGTCAGTGGGCGGTGGCCCTGGTGGCGGCCAGCAGCCCACGCGAGCTGACGGCGTAGACCAGGACCGAGCCGATCACGTAGGCCACCGTCCCCCGGGTGGGCGCATCGCCGGGACCCAGGAACAGCCACCCGGTGGCCACCAGCACCCCCACCGCCCATGCGGTGGTCACCTGGGCGTGACGTTCGGCAGCGACCAGGACGGCGAGCTGGGGCAGGGCGAAGGCCAGCACACACGTCGCGGCCAGCAACAGCGCCATCATGCTCGCGGGTGCGCGATAGCCCGCGCCCTGGAAGACAGTCAGCGCCCACGGCCCGAGGAACCAGCCGGCCAAGCCCGCCACGAGCACGAGCACGACCAACGCCGACGCAGCCTGGGCCCAGAGTCGCCGGAGCATGGCCTGCTGGCCACCGTGCAGGGCGCGGGTGGCCCACGGCACGGCCACTGCCTGCAACGGGGCCACGACGACGAGGGGCAGCCGGGTCAGGATCACGGCGGCGAACAGGACCTGCAGGCCCTGCGTGCTCCCCACGACGGTGGTCACCAGCACCGGATAGGCAGCGAGAAGGAGCGTCGAGAGCGCATTGGCCAGTCCGAGCGCGCCCACGCTGCGACCAGCGCGTGCCCACGACCGGTCGGTGCTCCGCCATTCGACGGCGCGCTTCACCGATCGGACCGCCGGCAGCCACGCGAGACCTCCGACGGCGATCGCGGCCACTGCCCCGAACAGGAAGGGGGACTGCCAGGTGACCAAGAGGGCCGCGGCCAGCAGGACGCGCAGGAGCGCCTCGCCCAGCACCACGCCGGCGTAGGCCCGCACCCTGCCGGTGCCCAGCAGGACACCTCGAGTCACGCACAGCGGAACGAACAGAACGACCATGGCGGTGGCCGCCACGAGGACCGCCGGCGACCCTCGCAGGATCGGGCCGACACCCGGGAAGGCGGTGGCGGCGAGCAGGACCACGACGGCACCGGTGATCCCGATCGTGCCCACGAGGGCCACCTGACCGCTGACCCGCCGGCCCTCGAGCCTGGCGTGTGCGGCGAGGCGGGAGGACTCCGCGTCGACGGCGGACAAGGCACCGCCGATGCCGAAGAGCAGCGACCACACCGCCAGGAACTGGGCGTTCTGGTCCTCGGTCAGCCAGCGCGACATGATGGCCAGCAGCACGAAGCCGAGCAGGCTCGACACCGCGAAGGTCGCCGTCACGAGGACGCCCGCACCACCCCGACCACGGCCGACGCCCCTGGTGCGAGGGGCGGCGGGGTCCGGATTCACGCGTCGAACTCTAGGGGCAGCCGCAGCCGCATACCCCGCCCCCTAGACTCCGGGCCATGTCGTCTGGGGACTCGCCATCCGTACTGGTGGTGATTCCGGCGTGGAACGAGTCGCGAGTCATCGCCCACACCATCGCCGAGGTGAGGCTGGCGCAGCCGCACGTCGACATCCTCGTGGTGGACGACGGCTCCGGTGACGGGACCGCCGAGGCGGCCACCGCTGCCGGCGCACTCGTGGCCCGACTGCCGTTCAACCTCGGCGTCGGTGGTGCGATGCGTACGGGATATCGCTATGCCATGCGCGAGGGCTACGACGTGGTGGTGCAGATCGATGCCGACGGCCAGCACGACCCTCGCTACCTCACCGACCTCGTGGCGGGGCTCGAGCAGTCGGACGTCGTGGTCGGCGCCCGCTTCGCCGGTGAGGGGGAGTACCACGCCCGTGGCCCCCGGCGATGGGCCATGTGGTTGCTGGCCAAGGTGCTGACCCGGCTGGCCGACGTCCGGCTCACCGACGTCACGAGCGGCTTCCGGGCTGCCAACCGGCGGGCCGTGGCCGTGTTCGCGGACCACTACCCCGCGGAGTACCTCGGTGACACCGTGGAGTCCCTGGTCATCGCGTTGAGGGTCGGTTGCACGGTGACCCAGATCCCGGTGCACATGCGGCCGCGCACCGTGGGCCAGGCCAGCCAGAGCTCGCTGCGGGCCACCCTCTACCTCGCCCGCGCCGTCGTGGCGCTGGGGCTGGCACTGGTGCGCCGCTGGCCGGCCGCCACGGAGACTCTGGGGCAGGAGAAGTCATGAACTCGACCTTCACTTTGGGGCTCATCGGCGGCGCGGTCATCCTGGCCGTCCTGTTCGAGATGCTGCGCCGTCAGCGCCTGCGCGAGAAGTACGCCGTCATCTGGGTGGTCGTCGTCGGCCTCACGGTGCTCCTGGTCGTCTTCCCGGGCATCCTGACGTGGGCCGCGAACCTGCTCGGTGTGCAGGTGCCCGCCAACCTGCTGTTCTTCGGCGCGAGCATGCTGCTCCTGGTGCTCACCATCCAGCTCAGCTATGAGATCGGGCGACTGGAGGAGCGCACCCGCACGCTCGCGGAGGAGGTCGCCCTGCTGCGCCTCCACCAGGACGGGGAGCCGCCTGTCTCCGAGTCGCCCGACGCGGGCTGACGGCGCTCGGCTACGTTCGGCGGGTGCCCAAGCAACCGCCCGTACAGCAGGCCCCACCCGCGCAGCGGCTGCGCATCCGCTACGCCAAGCGCGGTCGCCTGCGGTTCACCAGCCACCGTGACTTCAGCCGGGCCTTCGAGCGGGCCGTCTTCCGCGCCCGCATCCCGATGGCGTACTCCTCCGGGTTCAACCCCCACCCCCGCATCTCCTACGCCGGTGCCGCGCCGACCGGCTCGGCCAGCGAGGCCGAGTACCTCGAGCTGGCGCTCGCGCAGGTGGTCGTCCCCGCGGACGTGCACGCCCAGCTCGACGAGGCGCTGCCACCCGGTCTGGACATCCTCGAGGTGGTGGAGTCACCGGGCGGATCCCTCTCGGACCTGCTCGAGGGCAGTCGGTGGCGCATCGGCGTCGCGGCGGACGGTGCGGTCGTCGTCGACGCGGTGACGCAGTTCCTGGCCGCCGACGAGGTGCTCGTCGAGCGGATGACCAAGAAGGGCATGCGCGAGTTCGACGCCCGTGCCGCCGTGCTGTCACTCGACCTCGTCGAGGGGGAGCCCGGGGCGGTGCTCGACCTCGTGCTGCGCCACGGCACCCCGGCCGTACGCCCGGACGACGTGCTGAGGGCGCTGGCGTCGGTGGCCGGTCTCGACGCCGGGGAGGCACCGCTGATGACCCGGATCGCGCAGGGCCCGCTCCTGGCCGACGGTCAGCTCGGCGACCCGCTGACGTCCCGCACCTAGGGCGCCTGCCGTCCGATGTGCGATACTCGCCACGTTCGACGGCCCCGGGTCGCAGACCGGATCCGCCGAGCCGACGACGTTCTCGCCGGCACACCCTGATGACTGGGGATGGGTCGGCACCCCTGGTGGTGGACGTCACCGGACCGCGACGCGGCCACCCGAGTCAGTGACAGAGGCTCGAGCGGCCCGGCGACCGCGGCAGGTGGCACCCGGCACCTGGTGACGCTCACGCGGAGGGTGTCGGCGCCACAGAAGCTTTGCGTCCCCTGGTCCGCGGATCGGTGGGAACGCCAGACCGGCACCGGAGCAGGTGCCCGAGGAGCACCACATGCTCGATTCCGACCAGACAGACACCAGCGACACCACCCCGCAGGGCGCGGTCCCCGAGGGAGTCGGCACCGCCGACACCCCGCCCGTCGTGACCCGTACGACGCGCAAGGCCCCGGCCAAGAAGGCCGCCGCCAAGAAGGCCCCGGCCAAGAAGACGGCCGCCAAGAAGGCCCCGGCCAAGAAGACGGCCGCGAAGGCCGCCTCCGCCGTGGAGCCTGACGCCGAGCCCGTGGCAGACGCCGCGGAGGCGCAGCTGCCGGTCGTCAAGAAGACGACCAGGAAGGCCGCAGCCCGGAGGGCACCCGCCAAGAAGGCCACCGCGGCGCCGGCCCCCGAAGCCCCGGTCGACGAGGCCCCGGCCCGGACGAGGCCCCGGCCGCCGAGGCCGAGCCCGCAGCCGGTGGTGTGGCCGTCCTCTTCCAGGCTCCGGTCGCGACCACGACGACCACGCGACGTACGCGCAAGAAGCCCGCCGCGGCCCCGGCCGTGGACGAGCCCGCCGAGGACGAGACCGCCGCGGACGAGCCTTCCGAGGACGTGCCCGCCGAGGACAAGCCGGCCGAGGACAAGCCCGCCGCGCGCAGGTCCGGCTCGCGCACCCGGAAGTCGAGCGCCCCCAAGGCTGCTGCAGCGCCGTCGGACGACGTCGAGGCCGAGCCCGCCGGAGCCGCCGACGAGGACACCCGTGAGGGCTCCTCCGACGCCCAGGACGACGCCGGCGACGGCGAGGGTGGCGCCCGCCGCCGCCGTCGTCGCGGGGGTCGCCGCCGCCGCAAGTCCGGCGACGGCTCCGGTGGTGATGAGTCGACCGACGAGTCCGGCGACACCGAGGACTCCTCGGGTGGCGACCAGGCCTCCGGGGACAAGACCTCCGGGGACAAGGCCTCCGGGGACAAGACCTCCGAGGACAAGACCTCCGAGGAGCGGGGCGATGACTCCGGTGACGGCAACGGCGAGGGCACGTCGCGTCGACGTCGTCGCCGCCGCCGCTCCGGGGACGAGGGCGGCGTCGAGTCCGACGACGAGCCCAACACCGTCACCCGGGTCCGCAGGACCCGCTCGGCAGAGGACCAGATCACCGCGGTGGCCGGCTCCACCCGGCTGGAGGCCAAGAAGCAGCGCCGCCGCGAGGGTCGCGAGGCCGGGCGTCGTCGTGCGCCGATCGTCAGCGAGGCCGAGTTCCTGGCCCGCCGCGAGTCCGTCGAGCGCGTCATGGTCATCCGCCAGCGCAAGGAGCTCACGCAGATCGCCGTCCTCGAGGACAAGGTCCTCGTCGAGCACTACGTCGCGCGCGAGTCGCAGACCTCGCTGATCGGCAACGTCTACCTCGGCCGCGTGCAGAACGTGCTGCCCTCCATGGAGGCGGCGTTCATCGACATCGGCAAGGGCCGCAACGCGGTCCTCTACGCCGGTGAGGTCAACTGGTCGGCCCTGGGTCACAAGGACGGGCAGGCCCGCAAGATCGAGTCGGTGCTCTCCAGCGGGCAGATGATCCTCGTCCAGGTCACCAAGGACCCGATCGGCCACAAGGGCGCCCGGCTGACCAGCCAGGTGAGCCTCGCCGGCCGCTTCCTCGTCTACGTCCCCGACGGCACCACCTCCGGGATCTCGCGCAAGCTGCCCGACACCGAGCGCAACCGGCTCAAGACCCTCCTCAAGGAGATCGTTCCCGACACTGCCGGCGTCATCGTGCGTACGGCGGCCGAGGGTGCCAGCGAGGAGGAGCTGACCCGCGACGTCGAGCGGCTCAAGTCACGCTGGGAGGACATCGAGAAGAAGTCCTCCAACAAGGGCTCCGGCCCCCAGCTCCTCTACGGCGAGCCCGACCTGACCCTCAAGGTCGTCCGCGACCTGTTCACCGAGGACTTCGTCAAGCTCGTCATCGAGGGTGACGACGCCTGGGGCACCGTCCGTGGTTACGTCGAGGCGGTCGCCCCCGACCTGGCCGAGCGGGTGGAGAAGTTCGATCGGCCCGACAACGGTCGCGACGTCTTCGCCACCTACCGGATCGACGAGCAGATCCACAAGGGCCTGGACCGCAAGGTGTGGCTGCCCTCCGGCGGCTCCCTGGTCATCGACCGCACCGAGGCGATGACGGTCGTCGACGTGAACACGGGCAAGTTCACCGGCTCCGGGGGCAACCTCGAGGAGACCGTCACCAAGAACAACCTCGAGGCGGCCGAGGAGATCGTGCGCCAGCTCCGGCTGCGCGACATCGGCGGCATCATCGTCGTCGACTTCATCGACATGGTCCTGGAGTCCAACCGCGACCTCGTGGTGCGCCGCCTGGTCGAGTGCCTGGGCCGCGACCGCACCCGTCACCAGGTCGCCGAGGTCACCTCGCTGGGCCTGGTGCAGATGACGCGCAAGCGCATCGGCACCGGCCTGCTCGAGTCGTTCAGCGAGAACTGCGAGCACTGCCAGGGCCGCGGCGTGGTGATCAAGGAGGAGCCGGTCGAGGCCGGCAAGTCCGAGGACGGCGAGGGTCGCAAGAGCAATCGCCGCCGCGGCCGTCGCGGCAGCGAGGGTGACGACTCCGTCGAGTCCAAGGAGCAGAGCTCCCCGCCCGCGCCGACCCCCTCGCCCAAGGACGTGGCCGCGATGGCGCGTCAGGACCGGACTGTCGACGATGCTGACGCCGCGCCTCCGACACCTGACGAGGTCGAGTCACCCAAAGGAGCCCAGGCTCCGGTGGCGGAGCCTGAGGTGGTGGAGCCTGAGGTGGCCGAGCCCGAGGTGGCCGAGCCGCAGGCGCAGCCGACGGCAGTAGCCGAGCCGGAGCCGGAGGCCGTCCAGGCTCCCGTGGAGCCGAGCAAGCCGCAGGTGGTGACCCGGACGCGTCGTCGTTCGGCCAGCCGCCCCGCCGGCCCGCCGCCGGTGCCCCAGTCGGGCGAGACCGGCACCGCGCCCGAGTCCGGTGACAGCGACTCCGGCGCTGAGCCTGCGGTCGCCGAAGCGTCCACCGTCGAGCACGTACCGATCAAGAAGAAGGGCTCGCGCAAGCGATGACTCAGGAGCCGTCCGCGAAGCTCGGGGACACGACGGCATCGGAAGTGGTGGATTCCGCTCGAACCGACGCAGGCGACCCGATTCGGAGGGTTCCCTGGAGCCTGTCACCGGGCGATCAACCCTGGCCGCGCGCGACGAACGTCCTCCTGCTGTGCGCCGGGGGCGCTCTGGCGCTCGGCACCGCCCTGGCCGTGCTGAGCATGCCGGAACTGCCCTACCACCCGGCGCGTGACCTGGAGCTGCGGTCGACCTACGACGCCTACCTCCAGACCGGGGTGCCCCTGGTCAAGGAGAACGGGACGGGATCCTGGTACGGCGGCGGGGTGCCGGGCAAGGGGCTCACCAAGGCCGCGGGCGACGACGACCCGGGAAGCTATCTCATTGCTTCCTGGATGGGACGGCTGACTGGCTCCGACTCGCCGTACCCGGGTCTCGCATGGGCGATGGCACTGCTGTGTGCGCTGCCCATGCTGCTGCTCCCGGTGACCGTGGCGAGGATCTTCCGGCGCGCCCGCGCAGGTATGGCGATGCTGGCGTTGCCGTTCGTGATCTGGCTGGCGAACGAGGGCACGGTCCTCGTCGGTACCGAGTACGGCCTCTCCGACCAGGTGTCGCCCACGCGTGTCTACGCGCTCTACGGGTTGCCGGCGTCCTTGATGTTCCTCTCCCTGGTGCTCGTCGCGTACGTCGTCACCCGTCGCCCCCGCGTGCGCTCCGCGCTCGTCTGGACGCTCGTCTTCGTGGTGCTCGCCACCTGCGGCAACCTGCTGCGTTCGATGTCAGGCGTCGGCATCGCGTTGTCCGTCGCTGTGGTGTGGTGGGTGGCCTGGCGGGGGCGCCTGCGCTGGGCGGTGGCCCTGGTCGCGGCGTCGATCAGCGTGGTCGCGGCCTTCTCGCTGCCCGTCGTCGTGATGGACCGCATCAACGAGTCCCGCGACCAGGTGGTCCTGCCGGAGGCGTCGCGACTGCCCGACGCCCACGGCACCTGGCACCCTCTCTACCTCGGCCTCTCCTACCCCCAACCGATCACTGGTGAGGCGTCGCCCTTCGGAGTCGTCTGGTCGGACGAGTTCGGCTGGCAGAAGGCGCGCGAGATCAACCCCGACGTCGTGATCGCCAGCGCTGAGTACGACGCGATCCTCAAGGAGCTCTACCTGGAGCAGGTCACGGAGTCACCGTGGGCAGCACTGCGTCTCTACTTCACGAAGACGCTGTTCACGGTGAAGCACTTCGCGGCCATGGTGGTGGTGATCCTGTTCGGCGCCGTCATGGTCTGGCGCCGACGGGGACCACATCGGTCCACGCTGCGCCACGTGTCGGCGGCAACCGTGCCGATCCTGCTCCTGGGCCTGGTCCCGACGGTGCTCGTGATGCCGATGCTCTACTACTTCAGCGAGCTCGCGGCCGGGTTGGGCTTTCTCACCGCGGTCGCCCTCGGCGGTCTGGTCTGGGCAATCTCCACGCTGCCCTCGGCGGTACGGATAGACGAGCGGACGGTGGCCCGCTCGCGGGCGGCGGTCCGCGAGCCCCATCCGCGGGCACGGTGGTCGGTCGTGGTGCCCACCCGCAACGGTGAGCAGGTGATCGCCGCGACACTCGCCGAGCTCGCCGGCCGCCTGACGGGTGAGGACGAGCTGATCGTGGTCGAGAACGGCTCGACCGACGAGACGACCTCGCTCCTGGAGTCCATCGAGGGGAGCTGGGAGCACGAGGTCGACCTCACCGTGATCCACAGCGAACCCGGGCTCGGCAATGCGCTGCGGACAGGCGTCCTCGCCAGCAGCGGGCACCGGGTGCTGCTCACGGCCGACGACCTGCCCTTCGGCTTCAGCGACCTCGACGCCTTCGCGGCGCTGCCGCCGGAGGCCGTCGTCGCCGTCGGGTCCAAGGCTCATCCGGCCTCTCACACCGACAGGTCGCTTCGCCGCGAGGTGCAGTCCCGGGTGTTCCGTTGGTTGAGGAGCGCGCTGCTGCACTCCGTCGTGGGCGACAGCCAAGGCACGATATGGGTCGACGGACAATGGGCGCGCTCGTTCGCGGCCGTCTCGCGTGAGAGCGGGCTGATGTGGACCGTCGAGCTCGTGCTCGCCGCCGAGCAGCAGGCCATCGAGGTGTGGGAGGTGCCGGTGACGCTCCGGGAGTCCCACGACACCGTGGCCAGCCGGTTCAAGCTGCGCGACGCGACGATCGCCGTGCGCGAGATCGCCAGCCTCGCCGTACGCAAGGACGACTACTCCGGTCAGGCGTGGCTCAGCCCGGGGCGCGTGATCGCCCTCGAGTCAGTCTCCCACCGGCCCTGACCCCCGTTTTGCCCGGTCGCCACCCGATCCCGTAGTCTTTGCCCTCGGCGTTCAACACGCCGATCCCTGCGCGCCCGCCCCGCGGCGTACTGTCCCGAATCCGGTGGCGGTGTCGTGCGCAGACCCGAAGTTTTTTCCTGTAGTCCTGATCGAGGAGAGTGAGTCGCCGTGTACGCAATCGTGCGCAGTGGCAGCAAGCAGCAGAAGGTCGCCGTTGGCGACGTCATCGAGATCGACGCGATGGCTGCCGAGGGTGACACCCTTACCCTGCCCGTAGTGATGGTCGTCGACGGCGAGAAGGTCACCGCGACCGGTCTCGACAAGGCGAGCGTGACCGTCGAGGTCACCGGTCGCACCAAGGGCCCGAAGATCATCATCCAGAAGTACAAGAACAAGACCGGCTACAAGAAGCGCCAGGGTCACCGCCAGAAGTACACCCAGGTCAAGGTCACCGACATCTCCCTCTGAGCTCTCGCTCGAGGTCGACACGGTCAAACTCGTCAGAAGGACTGAACAATGGCTCACAAGAAGGGTGCCGCGAGCACCAAGAACGGTCGCGACTCCAACGCGCAGCGCCTCGGCGTGAAGCGCTTCGGTGGCCAGGTCGTCCTCGCCGGCGAGATCATCGTCCGCCAGCGTGGCACGCACTTCCACCCGGGCACGGGCGTGGGTCGCGGTGGCGACGACACCCTGTTCGCCCTGCAGGCCGGCGCCGTCGAGTTCGGCACCCGCCGCGGCCGCAAGGTCGTCAACATCGTCCCCGGCGAGTGACGCACCCGTTCCACTGAACCTCTCAACCGAAGGGCGCCCCAACATCGGGGCGCCCTTCGGCATTTCATCCAGCGAAAACTTCCGCAAAGGTTGTCCCCATGGCACTTCCCACATTCGTCGACCACGTGACGTTGCACGTCGCTGCGGGGCGCGGCGGACACGGCGTGGCCTCGGTGCACCGCGAGAAGTTCAAGCCGCTCGGCGGCCCGGACGGCGGTAACGGTGGCCCCGGCGGCTCGGTGATCCTCGAGGTCGACGCCAACGTCACGACGCTGGTGGACTACCACCACAGCCCCCGGCGCAAGGCCGAGAACGGCGGCCATGGTGCCGGCAACCACCGCAACGGGGCCCACGGCAAGGACCTCGTCCTCGTCGTGCCCGACGGCACCCTCGTCAAGGACGGCGAGGGCAACGTGCTGGCCGACCTCGTCGGAGCCGGTACGACCCTGGTGATCGCCAGCGGTGGTCGCGGCGGCCTCGGCAACGCAGCGCTGGCCTCGTCCAAGCGCAAGGCCCCCGGCTTCGCGCTGCTGGGGGAGCCCGGCGACGAGCTCGACGTCAGGCTCGAGCTCAAGGTCGTCGCCGACATCGGCCTCGTCGGCTTCCCGAGCGCGGGCAAGTCCTCGGTCATCGCCGCGATCTCGCGGGCCCGTCCCAAGATCGCCGACTACCCCTTCACCACCCTGGTCCCCAACCTCGGCGTGGTCACCGCGGGCGAGACGACGTTCACCGTCGCCGACGTGCCGGGTCTCATCGAGGGTGCTGCCGAGGGTCGCGGCCTGGGCCACGACTTCCTGCGCCACATCGAGCGGTGTGCGGCGCTCGTGCACATCATCGACACCGCCTCGATCGAGCCGGGCCGCAACCCGGCCGACGACCTCGACATCATCGAGGGTGAGCTCCAGCGCTACGGCGGGCTCGAGGACCGTCCCCGCCTGGTCGCCCTCAACAAGATCGACGTCCCCGACGGCCAGGACATCGCCGACATGGTCACCGAGGAGCTGAGCAAGCGCGGCCTGCGTGTCTTCCAGGTCAGCGCCGCGTCCGGTGCCGGTCTGCGCGAGCTCACCTACGCCATGGCCGAGATCGTCCTGGCCGCGCGGGCCGAGCTCCCCGAGGTCGAGGCGACCCGCATCGTGCTCCGCCCCGCTGCGGTCAACGGCGGCGCCGACTTCGAGATCATCGAGACGCCCGAGGGCTGGCGAGTTCGAGGCGTGAAGCCGGAGCGCTGGGTGCGCCAGACCGACTTCAGCAACGAAGAGGCTGTGGGGTTCCTCGCCGACCGGCTCAACCGGCTCGGTGTCGAGGACCGGCTGGTCAAGCTCGGTGCCGAGGAGGGCGACGCTGTCATCATCGGTCACGAGGACAACGCGGTCGTCTTCGACTTCAAGCCCAGCATCGAGGCCGGCGCCGAGATGTTGGGCCGCCGTGGCGAGGACGAACGGCTGCGCGAGAAGCGTCCGTCGCGTACCCGCCGCCGCGACATCGACGAAGCGATGGAGACCAAGGAGGAGCACGAGGCCCGAGCCGATGTCGCCGGCCGTATCGACCGGACCAGGCAGGCGGCTCCGAAGACGGTGACCAGCTCCGGGATCGGCCCGATGGCCTACGAGATCGGCTCGAAGGACGACCCTGACTGGGACGGCGAGGAGTGAACGACCGCGCCGCGCTGGTCTCGGGTGCTCGGCGCGTCGTCGTCAAGGTCGGATCGTCGTCGCTGACGACCGAGGCCGGGGGGATCGACCCCGCTCGCGTACGCCGTCTCGTCGACGTGCTGGCGACCGCCCGAGGTGCCGGTAGCGAGGTCGTCCTCGTCTCCTCCGGTGCGATCGCGGCCGGTCTCGCCCCGCTCGGCCTCGCCAGGCGGCCGCGCGGGCTCGCCGCCCAGCAGGCCGCGGCATCGGTCGGCCAGGGCCTCCTGGTCCATCGCTACCAGGAGGAGTTCGCCCGGCACGGGCTGGTGACCGGGCAGGTGCTGCTGACCGTCGACGACGTGACCCGGCGCGCCCACTACCGCAACGCCCACCAGACCTTCGCCAAGCTCCTCGAGCTCGGGGTCCTGCCGATCGTGAACGAGAACGACACCGTCGCCACCTCCGAGATCCGCTTCGGCGACAACGACCGACTGGCGGCACTGGTCGCGCACCTGGTGCACGCCGACCTGCTCGTCCTGCTCTCCGACGTCGACGGCCTCTACGACGGACCGCCCGCACGGGGCGGCGCCCGGCTGGTCTCGCGGGTGCGGTCCGAGGAGGACCTCGCTGCCGTCACGATCGGGTCGACCGGTGCTGCCGGGGTGGGCACGGGAGGCATGACGACCAAGGTCGAGGCAGCCCGGATCGCCACTGGCGCCGGCATCCACGTCGTCCTCACGTCTGCGGACCAGGCCGGTGAGGCGCTGTCCGGTGCCGAGGTCGGCACCCTCTTCGAGGCCACCGGTCCGCGGCGTCCCACCCGGCAGCTGTGGCTGGCGCACGCCACCTCCGGTCTGGGGACGCTGACCCTGGACGCCGGAGCCGTACGCGCGGTGGTGGAGCGCCGCGCCTCGCTGCTCGCCGCTGGGATCACGGGCGTGGCCGGAGCCTTCGTGGCCGGCGACGCCGTCGACGTGGCCGGTCCGGACGGTGCGGTGATCGCCCGCGGGTTGGTCAACTTCGACGCCGACGAGCTCCCCGACCTGCTCGGGCGGTCCACGAGCGAGCTGAAGGTGGCGCTCGGCGCGGCCTATGAGCGCGAGGTCATCCACCGCGACGACCTGGTGCTGCTCTGACCGATGCTGGTCAGTCGTTCAGGTGCGACCGGTCGTTGAGGGTGACGACCTGACGGTCGCGGAACTGGTCGTCCTCGCGGAGGTGGGTGATGCTGCCGGCGGACACCTTCAACTTGATGTAGCCCGCAGTGTCGAGGGGCATGCCGACCCAGGCGGCCACCACATAGGTGAGGCTCCCGCCGTGAGTGATCACGACTGCCTGATTCCACGGTTGTTCGAGGATGCGCTGCATGCCGGCGTAGACGCGGCTCGCCCATTGCCACCTGGTCTCGGACCCGTCTACGCCGTCATGGTGACGCATTCGGTCACCCACGGGTGGGGGTGGCGTGAACGGCACCGTGCCCGGGGGCCGGCCCTCGGCGACCCCGTAGGACTGCTCGCGCAGCCCGACATCGAGGTTCAGCTCGCTGCCGAGCGCCTCGGAAACGACGCGCCCGGTGTCTCGCGTACGTCGTAGGTCGGACGCGAAGACGCGGCAGCTTCCGTCGGCCGGGACAAGACTCTTGAGATGAGCTGCAATGGCCTCTGCGTCCGCTCGCCCGTGGTCGGTGAGCTCGGAGTCGTACCAGCCACCGACGAGCTGGTCGACGGCGTGGGTTGCCTCCGGGTGTGCGACGACGTAGAGATCTCGCTGTCCCGTCACGCGGTGACGATAGCGCGGGCGGGGTCGTCCGCCCGTCCTATCTGCGTCGGTGGAATCTGAGGTCGCCGTTGGGGAGGCGGTCGTTGCGGTAGGTGTTGTCGTGGGCGCGGTGGTGGTGGTGGTTGCAGAGCAGGACACCGTTGGTGAGGTCGGTGGGCCCTCCGGTTGACCAGGGGTCGGTGTGGTGGGCGTCGCACCAGGTGCCGGGGACCTCGCAGCCCTCGGCGCGGCAGGTGGTGTCGCGGATCAGCAGTGCCTTGCGCTGGGCGGGTGAGAAGAGCCGTCGGGCGCGGCCGAGGTCGAGGGGGATGCTGTCGCCGCCGAGGACGGCGGGGAGGATCTTCGCGGTGCACGCCAGGCGTCGGGCCTGGGCTGCGGTGATGAGGTCACCGGTGGCCTCGTCACCGGGCACCAGGCCACCCCCGAGGAGGTCGGCGGTCGCGAGCTCGGTGCGCAGGGAGGCGAGGGGGATGGTGACGATCAGGGTGGTCGCATCACCACCGTGGACCGGGAGCCGGGTCGGGTCGAGGGACTCCAGGAACCGGCACAGTGCCTGCCCGAGGCGCTTCGGGTACGGCAACCGGGTGAACGGATCACCGGTGTCTGCCGTCTCGACGCTGCCGTTCGGGGTGCGGGGGTTGGCGATGGCTTCGAGGAACGTCGCGAGCCGGGTCGCGCAGGCGTCCGGCACCCGCCCGGAGATGCGGGTGGTGCCGTCACCGAGGCGGCGCATCGTGAGGCGGGTCTTCTCGGCGGCGTGGGCCTCGAGCTCGGCCAACCGGCGTGCCTCGGCTGCTTCGGCGACCTCCGGGGCCACCACGTCGAGGATCCGCCGCCCGAGCCGGGCGAGCTCCTTCGGCCCGAACACCGCAGCCTGGGCGACCAGGTGCGCCTCGGCCCGGGCGACGGTGTCCGGGTCCACGCTCGCCGGGAGCGCGGTGACCGCACGGTGGATGACGTGGGCCTGGGCCAGGGTGGCGTCGCCCTCGCGCATCGCCGCGCCCAGCACCGGGAGCTCACGCTCCAACGCCGTGGCGAGCCTCAGGTCGGCACGGGCGTCGGCGAACCGGGTCCGGGTCGTCTGCGCCAGCCACCCCGCCGCGTCCCTCGCCGCGGTCTGCTCGGCAAGGTCACCGGCGTCGGCCAGGACCCGCAGCCGCAGCTCGACCAGCTGGGCCTCGGCGCGCACCAACCCCACCAACGCAGCCGCCTTGTCATCAGCTCGACATGAACGTCGGATTGATCGTCGCGACACCCTTGAGCGTCGCCGAGATGTCGGAGGCACACGTCACGATCGGATGAATCACGGTCGGCCTCCCCTCGACGACGGTTTCGCCACGCTCCGCGTGACTGACAACGGTCGTCGCTCCTGGAGGCCCGGATCCCGGACTATCACTCACCCTCGCGACTGGCCCTCCTGCCGCTCCCACCGCCACCCGCGCCGTGCCTGCGAGTGAAGCGGATCCAGATTCCGAAGTGTCATTCGGGCCTGCGGCCCACCCTACCACTCCATCACCACTATAAGAACACATGTTCTATCAAGTTTCGTCGAAGATCCCGCTCGCCTCGATCAGTCCTCGGGCGCCGCCAGGCTCTCCTCGAGCTCATCCATCGTGTTGGTGAAGGCACCGACGAGGTCGACGTCGTACGCGTCGGCCAGGGTGAGCACGCTCCAGAGGCAGTCGGCGAGCTCGTGGGCGAGAGCCTCGTCGAGGTCGTCGCGCGGTCGCACCCCTGCCTTGCCCTGCACGAGCTTGGCCAGGTCGCCCACGTCGCCCAGGAAACCGAGCATGATCTCCTCGGTCGTCCACGAGCGGCCGTACTCCGCCGCCTCGACCTCGGCGTAACGCGACCGGACGGCCCGAGCTCGTGCCTGCATCTGCTGGAAGTCCATGCCGCGATTATCGCTGTCGTGCCGACGCCGACGGTTAGCGTGGCGGGATGAGCTGGCAGCCGAGTCCCGAGGAGATTGCCGAGGAGACCGCCTTCGCTCGCCTCTACGGCGATTGGGACGCACTTGACCCGGCAGGACTGGCCGCGTTCATGGCGGACTACGACGGCGAGTGGTGGATCGTCGGCGGCTGGGCCATCGATGCGTTCACCGGCGTCGCCCGTCCGCACGAGGACATCGACCTGGTGATCTGGCGTCGCGACCTGCCGCTCCTGCAGGCCATGGTGGGGGAGCGCCACCACATCTGGAGTGCTGGCAGTGGTGCGATCCGGCCGTTGAACGCCGACTGGCCCGAGCCGCACGCCGAAGCCGGCCAGGTATGGCTGCGGGACCATGCGACGGCGCCGTGGTTCCTCGACTGCATCCTCAGCGAGGACCGCGACGGACTGTGGGTCTCGCGGCGCGATCCCGACCACGTGGTTCCGCTGGCCGACGTGACGTGGGTGGCCGCCGACGGGCTGCGCTACATGCGTCCCGAGGTGGTGCTCCACCACAAGGCACGGCTTGACCGGGGCAAGGACCGCGCGGACCTCGAGGTCACCTGGCCGCTGCTGGGCTCCGCCGAGCAGGCGTGGCTCCGCGACGCCGTACGCCGTGAGGCCGCCGACCACGCGTGGCTGCCGCTTCTCGGAGCCTGATCGAGACGGGACGATGGGCAGGCGCGGATGCCCGACCCGTACGCTTGGCAGGTCATGACCGACCGCATCGTCTACCTCGACCACGCCGCGACCACGCCCATGCTGCCGGTCGCGGTCGAGGCGATGACCCACCACCTCCGTGGGGTCGGCAACGCGAGCTCGCTGCACGCCTCCGGCCGGGCCGCCCGCCGGGTCGTGGAGGAGTGCCGGGAGACCATCGCCCGGGTCATCGGAGCCCGCCCCGGCGACGTCGTCTTCACGTCCGGTGGGACCGAGTCCGACAACCTCGCGCTGAAGGGCATCTACTGGGCCCGCCGGGCAGCCGACCCGCGCCGGGTCCGGATCCTGTCGACCGCGATCGAGCACCACGCGGTCCTCGATCCCCTCCACTGGCTGGAGGAGTCCGACGGTGCCGAGGTCGAGCTGCTTCCGGTCGACTCCCAGGGGGTCCTGCGCCTGGAGTCCCTGAGGGACGCGATCGACAGGGACCCGGGGTCGGTCGCCCTGGTCTCCGTCATGTGGGCCAACAACGAGGTCGGCTCCCTGCAGCCGATCGACGAGGTCGTGGCGATCGCCGCTGAGCACCGGATCCCGGTCCACACCGACGCCGTCCAAGCCCTGGGGACCGTCCCGGTCGACTTCGCCGCCTCCGGCGTCGACGCGTTGACCTTCACCGGTCACAAGGTCGGCGGCCCCTACGGCGTGGGTGCCCTCGTCGTACGCCGTGACCTGGCCGTGAGTGCGCTGGTGCACGGTGGCGGCCAGGAGCGCGACATCCGCAGCGGCACCCTCGACGTGCCGGCCGTCGCCGGTCTGGCTGCGGCCGTCGAGCACTCGGTCAAGGCCCAGCACGAGCACGCGACGCGCGTCTCGGCACTGCGCGACGACCTGGTGCGCCGGGTGTTCGAGGTGGTCCCCGACGCGCACCTGCACGGTGCCGAGATGGGCCCGGGCAGGCTTCCCGGCAACGCCCACATCGGGTTCCCCGGCTGCGAGGGCGACTCGCTGCTGATGCTCCTCGACGCCCGCGGCATCGAGTGCTCGACCGGGTCGGCGTGCTCCGCCGGCGTGGCCCAGCCCTCCCACGTGCTGCTCGCCATGGGCTGTGACGACGACCAGGCCCGACACTCGCTCCGCTTCTCCCTCGGTCACACGTCGACCCCGGCCGACGTCGACGCGCTGGTCGAGGCGATCGGCCCGGTCGTCGAGCGCGCACGGGCCGCCAAGGGGCTGTGATGGCTCGCGTCGTCGCCGCCATGTCCGGCGGGGTGGACTCCGCGGTCGCCGCCGCCCGTGCTGTCGAGGCCGGCCACGACGTCACCGGCGTGCACCTGGCCCTGAGCCGCAACCCGGCGTCGTACCGCTCCGGTGCCCGCGGCTGCTGCACGATCGAGGACAGCAACGACGCCCGACGCGCCGCCGACGTGATCGGGATCCCGTTCTACGTCTGGGACCTCTCCGAGCGCTTCCACGAGGACGTGGTCGAGGACTTCATGGACGAGTACGCCGCCGGCCGCACGCCCAACCCGTGCCTGCGGTGCAACGAGAAGATCAAGTTCGCCGCCGTGCTCGACCGCGCGCTCGCGCTGGGCTTCGACGCGGTGGCCACCGGGCACTACGCCCAGCTCCGCACCGGCGACGACGGGCTGATCGAGATGCACCGGGCCGTCGACCACGGCAAGGACCAGTCCTACGTCCTCGGCGTGCTCACCCAGCGGCAGCTGGCCCACTCGATGTTCCCGCTGGGAGACACCAGCAAGCCCGACGTACGCCGCGAGGCAGAGCGCCGTGGCCTGCTGGTGGCCGACAAGCCGGACTCCCACGACATCTGCTTCGTCGCCGACGGCGACACCGCCGGCTGGTTGCGCGAGAAGCTCGGCGACCGGGCGCCGAACCACGGCGGGGAGATCGTGGACGAGACGACCGGCGACGTCGTCGGTGCCCACACGGGCACCTACGGGTTCACCATCGGCCAGCGCCGCGGGCTCCGCCTCGGCACGCCCGCGGCCGACGGCAAGCCGCGTTTCGTCCTCGACATCGAGCCGGTCAGCGGCACGGTCACGGTGGGACCGCGCGACCGGCTGGCGATCGACCACGTCTCCGGCATCCGCCCGAGGTGGTGCGGCACGGTCCCGGCCACCGTCAACGGCACGGTGCAGCTGCGCGCCCACGGTGCGGAGCACCGCGCCACGGTGCAGGTGCTCGGCGACCGGGTGGACATCGAGCTCCTCGACCCCGCCGAGGGGATCGCCCCTGGCCAGGCGGCGGTCATCTACGACGGCTCCCGCGTCGTCGGGTCCGCCACCATCGAGTCCACCCGCAGGGTCGGCGGGTGAGCGACCTGCTGACGCGGGCCGGCCACACGCTCGGTCCGCGCCACACGACGTACGTCGTGGCTCGGGTCGGACCCTCCGGAACCGAGACGGGTGCGTACGGCACCGACGTGCACGGCGACGTGGAGCTCGGATCCGTCTCCAAGGGCATCACCGGGCTGTTGTGGCGCGACGCCCTCGCCCGTGGCGAGGTCGCCGTGGACGCCACGCTCGGCGACCACCTCGAGATCACGGGTCCGGTCGGACGGCTGACCCTGTCCTCGCTCGCGACGCACAGCTCGGGACTGCCGCGGCTGGCGGGCGGCTCGGACATGCTCGCGCGCACGTGGGAGCTGTGGCGCCACGGCCGCAACCCCTACCGCGAGGACCTCTCCGGGCTGCTCGCACTGCTCGACGGCGTGAAGCTGACGCGGCCCGGCAAGCCGTCCTACTCCAACCTCGGTTTCCAGCTCCTCGGCCACGCCGTGGCGGCGGCCGCCAGGGTGTCGTACGCCGACCTGGTGCGCACGCGCCTCGCCGAGCCGCTCGGCCTGGCGGACACCTACGTCGCGACGTCGGTCGACCAGCTGCGTCCCGGTGCCGTGACCCCACGGAACCGCCGAGGGGCGGAGGTCGAGCCGTGGGCCAACGAGGCCATCGCGCCCGCGGGCGGCGTACGTTCGTCGGCCGCTGACCTCGCTCTCCTGCTCGGCGCGATCCTCGACCAACGCGTGCCCGGGGCCGACGCGCTCGAGCCCGTCGCGCCGTTCGGAGGCCCCATGCAGATCGGTGCCGGCTGGTTGACGGGCACGATCGCCGGGCGTGAGGTCACCTGGCACAACGGAGGCACTGGAGGCTTCCGCTCCTTCGTCGGGATGGATCGCAGCCTCGGCACCGGCGTCGCGCTCGTCAGCGCGTCGTCGCGGTCGGTCGACGGCGCCGCGTCCACGCTGTTGTCCGAGGCGGAGGCCCGATGAGCCTGGCGTCAGCGGTCGGATCGATGCCCGGCTCGGAGGACGAGGACTTCGCCGAGGCAGTCCGGGTCGTGCTCGGTGAGCTGCCCGACCTGCCCCACGTGCCCGAGGTACCAGGCCGCGGGGTGCACGCGGGGATGACCGGACGCGGCCTGGCCGTGGTCTCGGGGCTCGCCGCCGACCTGCAACCCGCCGGCTGGCGACTCACCGACGCCAGCGGCGCCGATCATCGCCGCGCGAAGTCGCTCCTCGCGCAGGACCTCGACACGGTCGAAGAGCTGGCTCAGGGCAGCCGCGGCACCTTCAAGACCCAGGTCGTCGGGCCGTGGACCCTCGCCGCGACCGTGGAGAAGCCCCGGGGCGACAAGCTGCTCAGCGACCACGGGGCGCGCCGCGAGCTCGCGCAGGCCCTGGCCGAGGGCGTGCGGGTCCACCTCGCCGACCTGCGCCGTCGCCTGCGGGACGTGGACCGCTGGATCGTGCAGATCGACGAGCCGGCCCTCGCATCGGTCATCGGGGGCAAGGTCCCCACCGCAAGCGGATTCGGTCGGCACCGTCGCGTCGACCTGCCGGAAGCGTCGACCCACCTCGAGTGGGTCATCTCCGCGGTGGTGGAGGCCGGGGGAGAGGCATGGGTCCACTCATGTGCACCCGAGACGCCGTGGTCCCTGGTCGCCGGTGCCGGCGCGACCGGTTTGTCGGCGGACCTGTCGATGCTGGGCCCGGCAGACCTGGACGCGTTCGCGGAGGCGCTGGAGGGTGGCCGCACGGCCGCGATCGGCGTCGTGCCGTCCACCGATCCGGCAGAACGTCCGTCCGATGCGCGCGTGACCGAGCGGGTGCAGCGGTGGTTCGACATGCTGGGCCTGGACCCCGAGGTCGCCCGTGAGCACCTCGTGGTGACCCCGACCTGCGGGTTGGCCGGCGCCGGGCGCGACTGGGCGCGTCAGGCGCTCAGCCTGTCGCGGACGGTCGCTGCGAACCTCTGACCCCGTGCGCGGTGAGCATCGCGAGCGCCGAGGTGATGGCCACGTCGTGCCAGCGCGCAGACCCGGTGAGCATGTAGTGGCCCAGCGCCCCCATGTCGTGGAGCTCTGCGCTGTCCGCCACGCCGCGAGCGCGGTCGACGTAGCGGCCGGTCTCGTTGAACGAGGTGATCCGGTCGCGCCGGCCGTGGGCGGCCACGAGTGTCCGCCCGGCGAGGGTCGAGACCGGGTCGTGCGCTGACCACCACGGCGCCAGGCCGACCACGCCGCGCACGGACGTGTCGTCGGCGACGTGGACGGCGAGGCGCGCGCCCATGGAGTGCCCGAGCAGGATGACGGGCACCTCGCCGTGGACCTCACGCACGCGGTCCAGCGTCCACCTGGCATCGGCGACCCGGTCAGCCCCGCCGTTCCAGCCGCGCTCGCGATAGCGGGGGAGCCAGACCCCGACACCCGACGCGTGGGCGCGCTGTGCGATGGCCCGCTGGAGCCACAGGGCCCGGCGCCACGAGGCGCTGCGCCCGTCGATGGGCTGGCTGGACCGCGGCTTGCCGCCGTGGAGCACCAGGATCATCGCGCGGGGTCGGCCCGGCGCGTCGTACGTGGTCAGGAGTGGATCGGTCACGACTCTCCTTCGGAGCGGTCGGGGGGATCGGATGGGACAGGCGTCAGTGGACGCCGACCCCCTCCGGCGTCGCCTCGGTGGCCAGCTCCTCGTGCTTGACGTCGAGGAAGAGCCACACGATGACGGAGGCCGCGATCATCATCAGCGAGCCCACGAAGAACGCCATGGTGGCGCCCTCGGTGAAGGCGCCGAGGCCGGCCAGCTGGGCGAGTGCCTGCTGGTCGATCCCCGGGGCAGCCGCACTGATCGCTGGAGCCAGCTCGTCCGCGCGCGTCTGGGCGAAGTGCAGCGACACCGTGCTCAGCGTGGCGAGGCCGAGGGCGCCGCCGACCTGCTGCATCGTGTTGAGGACGCCGGAGCCGATGCCGGTGTCCTGTGCTCGCAGGTGGTGGACCGCGACCAGGGTCAGCGGCACGAAGTTGAGGCCCATGCCGAAGGCCATCAGGACGATGAACGGCAGGATCTGGGTCCAGTAGTTGACGCCGTCACCGAGGGAGACTCCCTGGCCCCCGAGGGCGGTCGGCATCGACGCGAGGATGGAGGTCGGGTCCTCCGGGACGGTGATCCGGCTGAAGCCGTAGAGGGCTGTCGCCGAGAGCAACGTGCCGATGCCCGAGAGGTAGCGCGGGTCGACGACGCTGACCAGCTTGGACGCGGCGGTCGCGGAGATGATCATCGCGATCGAGAACGGCAGGAAGGCCACACCCGTGTGCAGGGGGGAGTAGCCCACGACGAGCTGGATGAACAGCGAGAGGAAGAAGAACATCGCGAACATCGCCGCCGGGACGATCATCATGACCGCGAAGGCAGTGGCGCGGTTCCTGCTCCTGAAGATGCGGAACGGCAGCAGCGGGTGCTCCACGCGCGACTCGACCAGCACGAAGAGTGCGAGCAGGACGACGCCGGCGACCAGGCTGGTGACGGTGCTGGTGGCGCCCCACCCGTACTCCTCCTGGCCGGCGCGCGACAGGCCGAACACGATGGCGAGCAGGCCACCGGTGCCGGTGATGGCGCCGGGGATGTCGAGCCAGCCGGTGTGGCGCTCGGACTCGTCGAAGAATCGCGGCGCGAAGAAGGCCGCAGCGAGGCCGATCGGCACGACGATGAGGAAGGTGTAGCGCCAGCCCTCGAGGCCCAGCATCGGGTCGAGGCCGGTGAGCCACCCACCCAGGATCAGCCCGACGGCTGCGCCGACGCCCGCCATGGCGGCGTACACCGCGAAGGCCCGGTTGCGTTCCTTGCCGGCCGGGAAGGTCGTGGTGATCAGGGCGAGTGCGGCGGGCGAGGCCATCGCCGCGCCGAGGCCCTGGAAGGCCCGGGCGGACAGCAGCATGATCTCGTTCTGGGCGAAGCCGCCGATGAGGGAGGCGAGCGCGAAGACCAGGACACCGACGATGAAGATCAGTCGGCGGCCGTAGAGGTCGGCGAGGCGGCCCCCGAGCAGCAGGAAGCCACCGAAGGTCAGCGCGTAGCCAGTGACGATCCAGGACAGGTTGGCCTGGTCGATGTCGAGGTCGGCACCGATGAAGGGGAGCGCGATGTTGGCGATGGTGCTGTCGAGCACCACCATCAGCTGCGCCAGCGAGATGAGCACGAGCGCCCAGCGCAGGCGCTTGTGCTGCTCGGGGGTCACCTCGGCGGCGACCGGAGCGGTGTCAGTCATGGGGTTCCTTCGTGGGTCGTGACGGGGAGTTCAGCAGAGGGGTCCGACAGTGGGGCCATCGGCGACGGGCAGGGCCCGTGCTGGGCGGCAGGGAGGACGACCTGGTCGAGGACGCGCCCCACGAGCTCGGGGGTGACCTGGTCGCCCAGCAGGAAGGCGCGGTGCAGGACGATGCCGGCGAGCGCCGGGACGAGGACCGACAGGTCCACGTCGGGGTGGACCTCGCCGCGCTCGCGGGCGCGTTCGTAGATGGCACAGGAGGCAGCGATCTTCGGGCCGATGAAGTCGCGCCGGTAGACCTCGGCGAACTCCGGGTCGCGCCCCATCGCCGTGACGACGGCGGAGAGGACCGACTGGGCGAGCGGATCGCTCAGGCCCCCGGAGCCGCAGTACGCCGCCAGCAGGTCGCCGCGGAGGCTGCCGGTGTCCGGGACGACGGCCTCACCCTTGCGGGACATGATGGCCGCGACCACGAGCTCGGGCTTGCCGTTCCAGCGCCGGTAGAGCGTGGCCTTCGACGCCTTCGCCCGAGCGGCGACGGCGTCCATCGTCAGCAGGTCGTAGCCGACCTCGTCGAGGATCTCCAGCGTCGCGTCGAAGATCTCGAGCTCGCGCTCACCCTCGACACGGGGACGCACGGTGCTGGTCTCGGCGTGGGTCACGGGACTCCGATCGGGTGGTCGCGGTGGTCGCGGTGGTCGCGGTGAGGAGGTGATGAAACGGAACGGTTTCGTTTCGCTCAACCCGACCGTAGGCAGGGATATTCCGATGGAACAAACTCGTTTCATCCGGTCTGGACCTGCGTGCCTACCGGCGTCTGCAGCTGTCGGTGCCGACCGGCAGACTGTCCCCATGAGCACGTCCGACCAGCACCCCGACGCATCTGTGGTCGCCACCGCTCCGCCCGAGGCGCGCGAGCGTCACCGCCAGGTGAGCGAGCAGGTGGAGGACGCCCGCTGGCGCTACTACGTGCTCGACGACCCGACCCTGGACGACGCCGACTTCGACACCCGCCTGCGTGAGCTGGAGGCACTCGAGGACGACTTCCCCGAGCTGCGCACCCCCGACTCGCCGACCCAGAAGGTCGGTGGCGCGGTGTCCACCGAGTTCACCGCCGTCGACCACCTCCAGCGGATGGAGTCGCTCGACAACGCCTTCTCCACCGACGAGCTCGCGGCCTGGCACACGCGGATCCTGCGCGAGGGCATCTCGTCGCCCGCCCTGCTGTGCGAGCTCAAGGTCGACGGCCTGGCGATCAACCTCCTCTACGAGGACGGCCGCCTCGTCCGGGCACTGACCCGCGGCGACGGACGTACGGGCGAGGACGTGACGCCCAACGTCAAGACGATCGCCTCGGTGCCCCACCGCCTGACCAGCACCGACGAGCACCCGGTGCCGGGGCTCGTCGAGGTGCGCGGGGAGGTGTTCCTCCCCAGCGACGCCTTCGAGCGGCTCAACGCCTCGATGGTCGATGCCGGCAAGCCGATGTTCGCCAACCCGCGCAACGCCGCTGCCGGGTCGCTGCGTCAGAAGGACCCGCGCGTCACCGCGACGCGCGACCTGGGCATGGTGTGCCACGGCATCGGGGCACGGGACGGCTTCGACCCGCCTGCGCAGAGTGCGGCGTACGACGCCCTGCGGGCGTGGGGCCTGCCGGTCTCCGAGCAGGTCCGGGTGGTCGACACGCTGGAGGACGTGCAGGCGTTCATCGAGCAGGTCGGCGAGCAGCGCCACACCATCGTCGGCTACGAGATCGACGGCGTCGTGGTCAAGGTCGACGAGGTGGCGCTCCAGCGGCGGCTCGGGTCGACGAGCCGCGCGCCCCGGTGGGCGATCGCGTTCAAGTACCCCCCGGAGGAGGTCAACACCGTCCTGCTCGCCATCGAGGTCAACACCGGCCGGACCGGCCGGGTGACGCCGTTCGGGGTGATGGAGCCGACCAAGGTGGCGGGGTCGACCGTCGAGCGCGCGACGCTCCACAACGCCCACGAGGTGAAGCGCAAGGACGTCCGCCCCGGCGACACCGTGGTGCTGCGCAAGGCCGGCGACGTCATCCCGGAGATCGTCGGGCCGGTGCTGGCCCTCCGCCCGAAGGGGCTCCGGCCCTGGCGGATGCCCACGACGTGCCCGTCGTGCCACACCCCACTGGTGCAGCAGAAGGAGGGGGACAAGGACCTGCGCTGCCCCAACCACCGTGCGTGCCCGGCCCAGCTGCTCGACCGGGTCTTCCACGTCGCGGGTCGTGGCGCCTTCGACATCGAGGGACTCGGCTCCGAGGCCGCCCATGCCCTGCTGACGGCGGGCGTGATGACCGATGAGGGAGACATCTTCGACCTCACGAGCGACAAGCTGCTCACGACCGAGCTGTTCACCCGCGCTGCGAAGAAGACCGAGGGGGAGGGACGGGTCCTCTCCGCCAACGGCGAGCGGCTGCTGGCCAACCTCGACCAGGCCCTGGCGGTGCCCCTGTGGCGCGTCGTCGTCGCGCTGTCCATCCGGCACGTCGGGCCCACGGCGGCCCGAGCTCTCGCAGCCCGCTTCGGTTCGATGCAGGCGATCGTGGACGCCTCCGAGCAGGAGCTCGCCGACGCCGAGGGCGTAGGCCCGACCATCGCCGCGTCCGTGCGCGAGTGGCTCACCGGCGACCAGTCCGAGTGGCACCTCGAGATCATCCGCAAGTGGCGTGAGGCCGGGGTCACCATGGCCGACGAACGCGACGAATCCGTCGCCAGGACGCTGGAGGGCCTCACGATCGTGGCGACCGGCTCGCTGGTGGACTACACCCGCGACTCGGTGAAGGAGGCGATCATCAGCCGCGGCGGCAAGGCCTCCGGATCGGTCTCGAAGAAGACCGACTACGTCGTGGTGGGCGACAACGCCGGCTCCAAGGCCGAGAAGGCCGAGCAGCTGGGCGTCCCGGTCCTCGACGAGGCGCAGTTCACCCGACTGCTCGAGTCCGGACCCGAGGCCATCGCCGATCAGCTCTCATAGGACGCCATTCGAGGTTTGAGAACCCGCTGAGGGGTTAGGAGATCGGGTACGTCTATCTCGAGGGGTTCCACCATGCGACTCGTCCCATCCCTGGCTCTGGCCATCGGCCTCGCCGTTCCACTGTCCGTCGTGCCGACTGCGCAGGCAGCCGCGCCGACCTGTGGCGGCCTGAAGGCGACGATCGTCGGCAACGCCAAGAGCAACACGATCACCGGCACCCCGAAGCGCGACGTGATCGTCGCCGGCCCCGGCAACGACCGGATCCGCGGACTCGGCGGCAACGACGTCATCTGCGGCGGCGACGGCGCCGACACCATCTGGGGCGGCCCCGGCAACGACCGGATCTGGGGTGAGCTCGACCTGCTGCGGATCGACGCCTTCGGACGAGTGGTGAAGAAGGGTGACACGGTCTCCGGTGGGGAGGGCGACGACACGATCGACCTCGGCTACGACGCCCGTCCCGCCACCGAGGGCACCAAGACCCTGCTCGACGGCGTCTCCTACGCCAACGCTCCCGCCCCGGTGATCGCCGACTTCCAGGCCTCCAGGACGGTGCCCATCGCGGCCGAGGGCAACGACACTGTCACCTTCGGTGGCGGCATCCGGATCGTCGGCTCGCCGCTGGGCGACACCATCAAGGGCACCAACTCCGACGACGTGATCCTCGCCCGCGGGGGCGACGACACGATCTTCGGCCGGGGTGGGGACGACACCATCGCAGCGGACACCGCCGGCGTGGTCGGCAACGACCGGCTCTTCGGGGATGCCGGGGACGACATCCTGAGTGGCACGGTCGGCATCGACTCCTTCGTCGGAGGCACCGGCGACGACGTCCTGAGCTCGACCTCGGAGAGCCACCAGACGTTCCGCGGGGGTGGGGGCGTCGACACGGTCAGCTTCCCGATCCCGGTGGAGTCCGGTTTCGTGGCCAAGGGCCACGGAGGTCAGGACAAGCTGCGCCTCCTGCCCAACTCCAACCCCAGCCTGAAGCCCACGCTGCGCATCGACCAGAAGAAGGGGAAGTCCACGATCCGCGACCTGGTGCCCTACACCCTGCAGGGCCGCATCAACGGGTTCAGCGACGTCGTGCTCCCGGCGAGGACCCTGACGATCTTCAAGGGCAGCAACGAGTCCGAGATCATCACCGCCCACCCCGACTACCGCGTGCTGATCTACGGGCGCGGCGGTTCCGACGTGATGACCGGGTCCCGCCAGCCTGATCGCCTCGACGGCGGATCAGGCTTCGACATCGCCCGCGGGCGTGGCGGCAACGACACCTGCAAGGCGGCCGAGAAGCGCTCCAGCTGCTGAGCAGGACTGACGTACGACGCTCCGCCCGGGTCTCGACCAGAGGCCCGGGCGGAGTCGCGCGCGGACTCTCCCTAGGATTGCCCCCATGCCTGAGATCTCCCGGGACGAAGTGGCGCACCTGGCCACGCTCGCCCGCATCGACCTCGACGACGCCGAGCTCGATCACCTCGCCCCCCAGCTGAGCGTGATCCTCGAGTCAGTCGCCTCCATCAACGGTGTCGCCGGCGACGACGTGCCACCGACCTCGCACGCGCTGCCGCTGACCAACGTCTTCCGCGACGACGTCGTCACTCCCGGCCTGACGGCTGAGCAGGCGCTGTCGGGCGCACCCGCCGTCGACCAGCAGCGGTTCTCCGTCCCGCGGATCCTGGGCGAGGAGCAGTGAGCGCCAGCATCCGGAGCACCGCGGCCGAGGCGGCCCAGGCGCTCGCGGACGGCAGCATCACGAGCGTCGAGCTCACCCAGCTCCACCTCGACCGGATCGGAGCCGTCGACGGTGCCGTGCACGCGTTCCTCCACGTCGACGGTGGCGGGGCGCTCGCCGAGGCGGCGGAGTCCGACGCCCGGCGTGCGGCAGGTCGGACGCTGAGCCCGCTGGACGGCGTACCGATCGCGGTCAAGGACGTCCTCACCACGGAGGGGCTGCCCACCACGTGTGGCTCGAAGATCCTCGAGGGCTGGATCCCTCCCTATGACTCGACGGTCGTCGCGAAGCTCCGCGCCGCGGGCCTGCCCATCCTGGGCAAGACCAACATGGACGAGTTCGCGATGGGCTCCTCCACCGAGCACTCCGCCTACGGCCCCACGCACAACCCCTGGGACCTCGACCGGATCCCCGGCGGATCGGGTGGCGGGTCGGCCGCAGCCGTGGCCGCCTTCGAGGCGCCGCTCGCCATCGGCACCGACACGGGCGGCTCGATCCGCCAGCCCGGTGCCGTGACCGGCACGGTCGGCGTGAAGCCGACCTACGGCGGGGTCTCCCGCTACGGCCTGGTGGCGCTGGCCAACAGCCTCGACCAGGCCGGGCCGGTCACCCGCACCGTCCTGGACGCCGCGATGCTCCACGACATCATCGGTGGGCACGACCCCCGCGACAGCACCTCCATCGAGCAGGAGTGGCCCTCCTTCACCGACGCAGCCCGCGCCGGCGCGTCCGGTGACCTGACCGGCCTGAAGGTCGGCGTCATCACCGAGCTGGCGGGCGAGGGGTGGCAGCCGGGTGTCATGGCCAGGTTCCAGGAGTCCGTGGACCTGATGGTCAAGGCGGGTGCCGAGGTCGTCGAGGTGTCCTGCCCCTCCTTCGTGCACGCCATGGCCGCCTACTACCTCATCCTGCCGGCCGAGGCATCGAGCAACCTCGCGAAGTTCGACGCCATGCGCTACGGCCTCCGGGTGGTGCCGGACGGTGACCCGAGCGCGGAGGACGTGATGCGCGCGACCCGCGACGCCGGCTTCGGCGACGAGGTCAAGCGCCGCATCATCCTGGGCACCTATGCGTTGTCCAGCGGCTACTACGACGCCTACTACGGCCAGGCCCAGAAGGTGCGCACGCTGATCAGCCGGGACTTCGAGGCCGCCTTCGCGCAGGTCGACGTGCTCGTCTCGCCGACCGCCCCGACCACGGCCTTCAAGCTGGGGGAGAAGCTCGACGACCCGATCGCGATGTATCTCAACGACCTCGCGACGATCCCTGCCAACCTCGCCGGCGTCCCCGGCATCTCGGTGCCGAGCGGACTGGCCGAGGAGGACGGGCTCCCAGCGGGCTTCCAGATCCTCGCGCCCGCGCTCGCCGACGACCGCCTCTACCAGGTGGGCGCGGCGCTGGAGAGCCTGCTGCTGCAGGAGTGGGGCTCGCCCCTGCTCGACCGGGCCCCGGCCCTCGAAGGAGCCACCCGATGAGTGACGCACTGCTGACGTTCGAGGAGTCGCTGGAGAAGTTCGACCCCGCGATGGGCCTCGAGGTCCACGTCGAGCTCAACACGCTCTCGAAGATGTTCTGCGGCTGCCCGACGGAGTTCGGTGCCGAGCCCAACACGCAGGTCTGCCCGACGTGCCTGGGCCTGCCCGGCGCGATGCCGGTGGTCAACCGCGTCGCCGTCGAGTCCGCGATGCGGATCGGTCTCGCCCTGAACTGCGACATCGCCGAGTGGTGCCGCTTCGCCCGGAAGAACTACTTCTACCCGGACATGCCCAAGAACTTCCAGACGTCCCAGTACGACGAGCCGATCGCGTTCGACGGCTACATGGACGTCACCGTGCCGACCGACGACGGCGGCGTCGAGGTGGTGCGGGTCGAGGTCGAGCGCGCCCACATGGAGGAGGACACCGGCAAGTCGCTGCACGTCGGTGGCGCAACCGGCCGCATCCACGGCGCCGACCACTCCCTGGTCGACTACAACCGGGCCGGCATCCCGCTGATCGAGATCGTCACCCGGCCGATCATGGGCACGCGGGCCAACGCCCCGGCCGTCGCCAAGGCGTACGTCGCCCAGCTGCGCGAGCTGATCGTCGCCTTGGGTGTCTCCGACGCCCGCATGGACCAGGGCTCGATCCGCGCAGACGTCAACCTCTCGCTCGCACCGGTCGGGACGGGCTCGCTCGGCACCCGCACCGAGACCAAGAACGTCAACTCGCTGCGCTCGGTCGAGCGGGCCGTGCGCTACGAGATGCAGCGCCACGCCGCGATCCTGGACGGCGGCGGGTCGATCCTGCAGGAGACCCGGCACTGGCACGAGGACACCGGCGTCACGACGAGCGGGCGCGTGAAGTCTGACGCCGACGACTACCGCTACTTCCCCGAGCCCGACCTCGTGCCGGTCGCGCCGAGCCGCGAGTGGGTCGACGAGCTGCGCGGCACGCTCCCGGAGAACCCGACCGTTCGACGCGCCCGACTCCAGACGGAATGGGAGTTCAGCGACCTCGACATGCGCGACACCATCGGTGCCGGGGCCCTGGGTCTGGTCGAGGAGACCATCGCCGCCGGCGCCGCCCCGCAGGCGGCCCGCAAGTGGTGGCTCGGCGAGCTGGCCCGGCGTGCCAACGAGGACGGCGTGGAGCTGGTCGACATGCCGATCACGCCCGCCGACGTCGCCCGTGTCCAGGCGCTGGTCGACGACAGGACGGTCAACGACAAGCTGGCGCGCCAGGTCCTCGAGGGCGTGCTTGCCGGGGAGGGCACACCCGACGAGGTCGTCGCCTCGCGCGGGCTGGCCGTGGTCTCCGACGACGGAGCCCTGGGTGCGGCCGTCGACAAGGCCATCGAGGCCAACCCGGAGGTCGCCGACAAGATCCGCGACGGCAAGGTCGCCGCGGCCGGAGCGCTCATCGGCGCGGTCATGCAGGAGATGCGCGGCAAGGCCGACGCCGGGCGCGTGCGCGAGCTGATCCTCGAGAAGCTCGCCTGAGGCGAACGCCTCCCGGGCCAGGTCTTTGGACGGTCTAGACAACTTGTTAGGGTCGTGGCGAGTCACATTGGTCACATCACCAACCAAAGCTCGCAGCAACACGGGGGACGGCCTGGCCGTCAGGGTCTAACTTCCCTCGGCGAGCCGGAAGGAAGTCATGCACCACCTCAATCGACCCATCCGATCGACCCTGGTCGCCCTGTCGACAGCGGCACTCGGGGTCGGCCTGCTCGCCGCCCCGGCCTCGGCAGATCCGTCACCCGCCCTCCGGGCGGCCAAGTCCCTCTCGAGCACCGACAGCACGCCCTCCACGATCGCCGCCGAATGGCTCGCCGGAGAGCTCACCAACGGCCTCATCGTCGCCAACCAGGGTCCTGACTTCGGTCTGACCATCGACACCGGCATGGCGCTCTCCACCGTGTCCGGCCAGGGCGCGACGGTCACCGCGATCAACAACGCCCTCGAGCCGCGCATCGCCGACTACATCGGCGACGGGACCAAGGAGTCCTACGTCGGCGCCACGGCGAAGGCCGCTGCGTTCGCGCGCATCGCCAAGAAGAACCCGACCAGCTACGGCGGCCGCAACCTGATCACCGAGGTCGAGGCGCGCACCGCCGACGCACTCAAGGACGGCGTGGCCAACCCCCTCGCCGGTCGCGTCTCCGACAAGTCGGAGTTCGGTGACTACGCCAACGTGATCGGCCAGGCGTACGCCGTACGCGCCCTGTCCCTGTCCAAGTCCGCCGAGGCGGGTACGGCTCGCGACTTCCTGCTCAAGCAGCAGTGCGCATCGGGCTACTTCCGGCTCAACTTCGACAAGGAAGCCACGCCCAGCCAGTCGTGCGCCGAGGGCGTCGCCGGCAGCGAGGCCGACCCGGACGCCACCTCGCTCGCAGTGATCAACCTGATCGAGTCGGGTGACCGCAGCCAGGCCGTCAAGGACGCCCTGGCCAAGGCCGGCACCTGGCTGGCCGCGCGTCAGCGCAACAGCGGGGCCATCCGCGGCGGCACCGGCACCGCGCAGATCAACACCAACTCGACGGCCGTCGCCGGCTTCGCCATGGGCCTGCTGAAGAACCGCGACGCTGCCCTCAAGGCTGCCCTGTGGGTGCGCAAGAACCAGCCGGTCGACAAGTACAAGTGCCGCACGGCGCTGACCAAGGACACCGGAGCGGTCGCCTACCGCAAGGAGAAGGTCACCGCAGCCAAGACCAGCGGCATCCCCGCCGACGCCCGTGACGAGTGGCGCCGTGCCACCGCGCAGGCGATCCTGGGCCTGCAGTTCGCCCCGGCGAGCAAGGACAAGCTCCGGATCGTGTCCGTGCGTCGCGAGGCTCGCGCCGGCGACCGCGTGCAGTTCCGGGTCTACGGGCTGGCCCCGAGCGAGAGCGCCTGCATGCAGGTCAAGGGTGACTTCCGCCGCGTGAAGGGCAAGAAGTCCGGCGCCAAGATCGTGCGCAAGCTCCAGCTGCCCGCCGGCAACCAGCGGCGCGTCGGCCTGGTGAAGACCTCCGACGACCAGGCGCGTACGTCGCTCCGGGTCCGCAACTGAGCGTCTCCAGCTGATCAGCACTGATCGCAGCACCACCACCTCGCAACAACCCTCGGCCCGGCGTCCACGACGCCGGGCCGAGGTGCGTCCTGGCCAGATCGAGGGCTAGGCTGCGCATGCCGCACCCACCCGGGTCGGCACCACTTACGCCCGAGGTGGGGAAAGCCGGTCCGAATCCGGCGCTGACCCGCAACCGTAGGCACGGGAGAGATCCCGTGTGAGCCGGAACACCTGCCTCGACGCGTCTTGATCACCATCGCTGTCGAGGAATGCAGCGGGGGCGTAGCGGTGCATGCCGTTCCCCTCGCTGTCGCAGCGAGGAAGGAACCATGAAGCACCTCCAGTCGCCTGGGCTCCGCAGAGCCGGCGCCCTCGTGATCGCCACCGCGATCACCTCCACCACCCTTCTTGTCGGGGCAGCACCGGCGCAGGCTCACCCAGCAGGTGACCGTGCGGTCTCTGCGGGTGCCACCTGGCTCAAGGCCCAGCTCACCGATGGCATCGTCGTCGGTCAGTTCGACACCTTCGTGTACGACGACTTCGGTCTCTCCGCCGACATCGCGTTCGCCCTCCACGCAGTGGGGGGTCAGGACGGCACGGTGACGCTGGTGGCCGACGCGGTAGCACCCAAGGTCACCGAGTGGTACGACTCCTTCGGCACGATCTACGCCGGCTCGGCAGCGAAGGCCATCGCACTCGCGCAGGTGGCAGGCAAGGACGCCACCGCCTTCGGCGGCCAGGATCTGCAGGCCGTCGTGGAGGGCACGGTGGGTGTCTCCGAGCCGATCATCGGCCGGGTGCAGAACCAGGACGAGTTCGACTACCAGTCGAACGCCCCGACCGACTCCCTGAACGTCATCAGTCAGTCATGGGCAGCGCGTGGACTGACCGGTCAGGGCTCGCCACTCGCCGACGAGGTGGAGTCGTTCCTGCTCGAGCAGCAGTGTGACGAAGGGTTCTTCCGCGCAACCCTGACCGCCGACAAGAACGCCCTCGAGCAGGGCTGCGTGTCGGGCACCCACACCGGCAGCGTCGACACCACGGCACTCACGGTGATCAACATCCTCGACACCCCCGGCGCGTCCGCCAGGGCAAAGGGTGCGGCACTGCTTGCCGCTTCCTGGCTCAAGACCCAGCAGGCTGCTGACGGTTCGTTCAGCGCCGGTGGACCCGAGGGCTTCAACGCGAACAGCACGGGTCTGGCCGGATGGGCACTCGCCGAGGCGGGTCACGAGAGTGCGTCGACGAGGGCCGCGACGTGGCTCCGCGGGCTGCAGGTCGCCGACCTGGCTCCGTGCGCAAGCACGCTCGCTGCCGAGAACGGTGCGGTCGCCTTCAAGGCCGAGCCCTTGAGCAGCTCGCGAGCTGCCGGCGCGATCAGCGTGGCGCAGCGTGACCAGTACCGTCGGGCGAGCGCCCAGGCACTGCCCGCCCTGGCGTACGTCCCCGAGGGGGCCGGTGTGCTCGGCATCACGGCTCCCGCCAGCGCTGTCGAGAACAGCACGGTCAGCGTCGCTGTCACCGGCCTCGGCGCCGGCGAGCCGGCCTGCGTGAGCTTCGGTGGTCAGGCCAAGCAGGTCACCGGGACCGGCGCGGCGCAGACCGTGACGTTCCAGCTGCCTGCGGGTGTCGCCACGCACACGTTCCGCCTCACGACGCTGGTCGGCTCGACGACCGCCACCACCAGCGCGACCGCCACCCCGGCCCCGACCCCGACTCCCGTGCCGCAGGTCGGAGCGCTTGAGACCAAGCGCGTGGTGAAGGTCAAGCGCAACCGGTTCGCCGTCACGGTGTCCTGCGAGTCCAGCGTCGCGTGCGAGGGGTCGCTCAAGGTCCGAACCGCTCGCAAGGTGGCGATCGGGTCGGGCAAGCGCGTGGTCACCATCGCGAAGCGCGACTACACGGTGGCTGCTGACGCGGAGAAGCGGCTCGTGCTGAAGCTGACCAAGGCCGGTCGCGTGGTCCTGGCCGACGGCAAGGTGAAGGTGAAGGCCATGCAGAAGGCGTCCGGCGCGAAGCGTGCGGTGACCACGTTCTGGCTGAAGCCGAGCAAGGGCTGATCCGCATGATCTCGAGGACGCGATCTCTCGCCCACCGCCTGGCAGTGACCATGCTGGGCGGGGGAGCCGTTCTGCTCGCGTCGGCGGCGGTCGCCCCCGCCGCCGACGCGGCCACCTGCACTTCCGCGGGCGGCGTCAGCGTCGTGGTGGACTTCCGCGAGCTCGGCGGCAGCACGATCACTGCCTGCGCGGCAGACGGTGGGGGGAAGAGCGCCGCCCAGATCGTCGCGTCGGTCGGGGTCGGCATCACCTACGCCTCCCGGCAGCCTGGCTTCGTGTGCCGGGTACAGGGCGAGCCGGCAGCCGACCCCTGCGTCAACGCTTCCCCGTCCAGCGCCTACTGGGGGCTCTGGTGGGCAGACGGTTCGAAGGCCACGTGGACCTACTCGTCGTACGGCATCGGTGGCCTCACCGTGCCGGCCGGTGGTTCGGTGGGCCTGTCGTGGCAGCAGGGCCGGGAGAACAGCGGTGCCGTGCCGCCAGGGGTCGCTCCGCCGGTGATGCCGACGGCCACTCCGACCCCGTCTCCCACCCCGTCGCCGACCTCGTCACCCAGTTCGTCATCGCCGACGTCGTCCCCCAGCTCGTCCTCGACAGGCTCGTCGCCCACGGCCACGCCGTCGAACGGCGGGTCGCAGTCGTCCAGCCCGACCCCTGGCGCTGGCGGCGGAAGTGGCGGCAGCACCGGCTCGGGCGGCACCTCGTCTCCTCAGGTGAGCCCGTCCGGGTCGCCGACGACGCCTTCGGAGTCGCTCCTTGCCTCTGAGTCTCCTGGAGACTCACGGTCCAGTGGAGGGTCCCGGGACGGATCGGGCAAGGGGTCAGACGACCCCACCGTGGACGTTGAGTCTCCCAGCGACTCACCGGCAAGTGACGACGACGGGGCGGCTCCGCTCGGGTCTGAGTCTCCCAGCGACTCACCGGCGAGTGACCCGTCGCCGAGCGCCGGGACCGCTCTCGACGAGCCCCAGCGCATCCCGGCGTCGGTCACGTGGACGATCGTCGGCCTGCTCGCGATCGCAATCGCGGGCAGTGCCGTCCTGGCGCGCCGTAGACGGGGGGTCTGACGCGCCGTGACCGGATCGGCCCTGCCGCGTGACCTGCACCCGATCGCCTGGTGGTCCTGGGCGATCGGGCTGGCCACCGCAGCGTCCCTCACCACCAACCCGTTGCTGCTGCTCCTCATCATGGGGTCCGCGACGGTGGTGGTGATGGCGCGCCGATCCGGTCACCCCTTCGGGCGTTCGTTCCGGCTCTACGTGATGCTCGCCGCGCTCACGGTTGTGCTCCGCGTGGTGTTCCGGATCGTCTTCGGCGGCCAGGAGATCGGCAACGTGCTGCTCGAGCTGCCGGAGGTCCCCCTGCCCACCTGGGCCGCAGGGGTCCGGCTGCTCGGGCCGATCACCAGCGAGGCCCTGCTGGCCGGTCTCTACGACGGCCTGAGGCTGGCCACGATCATCCTGTGCGTCGGCGCGGCCAACTCGCTCGCCAACCCCAAGCGCCTGCTCGCCTCGGTGCCGCCGGCGTTGTACGAGATCGGCACCGCGCTGGTCGTCGCGGTGACGATCTTCCCGCAGCTCGCCGACAGCGCCCGCAGGGTCCGCGCCGCCCAGGCGCTCCGGGGAGGTACGACGACCGGCGTCGGGCGGCTGCGGCGGTTCCTCGTCCCGGTCCTCGAGGACGCGCTCGAGCGCTCGCTCGCCCTGGCGGCCGGGATGGACACCCGTGGTTACGGCCGGTCCGGAGGTGCGACCACCCGAGAGCGTTGGGTGACCGGCTCCCTGCTCATGCTCGCCCTGACCGGCATCTGTGTGGGCACCTATGCGTGGCTCGACCCGACGGCACCGCGCATCCTGGCGCTGCCGATGCTCGGGGTGGGAGTCCTCGTCGCCGTCCTCGGCCTCGCCAGCGCCGGGCGTCGGGTGCAACGCACCCGCTACCGCCCGGACTCCTGGCAGGCCCCCGAGCTCCTCACCGTCGCCGTCGGCCTCCTGGTCGCTGTGCTCGGCTGGTGGTTCGGCCACAGCCAGGTCGCTGTGGCCTATCCCGGCGTCGACGTCGCGCCGTACCTCTCCCCGCTCGCCCTGGCGGTGGGGCTGCTCGGCACCCTCCCCGCCGTCGCCACGCCCGTCCCGGCCAGTGGCCTCGGCCGCGCCGGGCTCCGACAGGCGGTGGCCTGAGTGATCGAGCTGCGCGGCATCACCTTCCGCTATGACCAGCACGAGGTCCTGCGCGACGTCGACCTCACCCTCGACGAGGGAGAGCTGGTGCTCGTCTCCGGCCGTACGGGCGTCGGGAAGTCGACCCTGCTCGGCGTGGTCACCGGGCTGGTGCCCAGGTTCACCGGCGGCGTGCTGTCCGGTGACGTCCTGCTCGACGGGACGAGCATCGTCGAGCAGCCACCCCGTGAGCGTGCGCACCTCGTCGGCTACGTCGGCCAGGACCCGCTGGCGGGGTTCGTCGCCGACACCGTCGAGGAGGAGCTCGCCTACGGCATGGAGCAGCTCGGCACCCCTGTCGAGACGATGCGCCGTCGCGTCGAGGAGACGCTCGACCTGCTCGGCATCGCCGACCTCCGGTCGCGCGACCTGCGCACGCTCTCCGGCGGTCAGCAGCAGCGGGTCGCGATCGGGTCGGTGCTCACCATGCACCCTCGAGTGCTGGTGCTCGACGAGCCGACCTCCGCACTCGACCCGACGGCCGCCGAGGACGTCCTGGCGACGATCACCCGCCTCGTCCACGACCTCGGCCTGACCGTGCTGCTCGCCGAGCACCGCCTCGAGCGGGTCGTCCCGTTCTGCGACCGGATCTGCCTGGTCGCCGGCGACGGCAGCATCCGGGTGGACCGTCCCGAGCGGGTCCTCGCGGACTCGCCGGTCGCTCCGCCGTTGGTCGAGCTCGCACGTCTTGCCGGGTGGGAGCCGCTGCCGCTGACGGTCCGCGACGCCCGGCGGCACGCCCGCTCGCTGCCCCAGCTCACGCCTCCCGCACCTGCGCCGGCGTTCGACTCCCCGTCCCTGCTCACCGCCCGCGCGATCACCGTCGCGCACGGGAAGCACGTCGCCGTGCGCGAGGTCGACCTGACGCTCTCGACCGGCCGCGTGACGGTCCTGATGGGACGCAACGGGTCCGGCAAGTCCAGCCTGATCTGGGCCCTCCAGGGGTCGGGCAAGCGGCGCTCCGGGTCGCTGGACGTCGCCGGCGACGACCCCGCCGACCTGTCGCCCACCGAGCGTCGTACGCACGTCGGGCTCGTGCCCCAGACGGCCGCCGACCTGCTCTACCTCGAGACCGTCACCGAGGAGTGCGCCGCCGCGGACGCGGGCTCCGACGCGACGCCGGGAACCTGCCGCACGCTGCTCGACCGGCTGGCTCCGGGCATCGACGAGACCATCCACCCTCGCGACCTGTCCGAGGGCCAGCGGCTCGCCCTCGCGCTGTCGATCGTGCTCACCGCCCGGCCGCCGGTGGTGCTCCTCGACGAGCCCACGCGCGGTCTGGACTATGCGGGGAAGACCGAGCTGGCCCGCATCGTCGCCGACCTCGCGGGCGACGGGCATGCCGTCCTCCTCGCGACCCACGACGTCGAGTTCGCTGCACATGTGGCCGACGACGTGGTCGTCCTCGCCGAGGGGGAGATCGTCTCCAGGGGTCCCCGGCAGCGGGTCCTGGCGGAGTCCCCGTCCTTCGCGCCGCAGGTCACGAAGGTGCTCGGCGCTCCGTGGCTCACCGTCGACGAGGTGGCGGCAGCGCTCGAGGGGTCGCCGTGATCACCACGCGCACCCACGTCGCCCTGCCGATCGGTCCCCGCACCGCGGCGGTCCTCGCCCTGGCCTCCCTCGCGGGGCTGATGATGCTCTGCTGGCCGCTCCTGCTCAACGCCCAGCCCGGTCAGCGGGTGGAGCCGCCGTTCGTGTTCCTCGCGCTGCTCCCGTTGGTGATGGTGGTCGTGCTGGCCGAGATGGGCGAGGGAGGCATGGACTCCCGCGTGCTCGCCGTGCTCGGGGTGCTCTCGGCCATCAACGCGGTGATGCGCGGACTGGGCGCCGGCACGGCCGGCATCGAGATGGTGTTCTTCCTGCTCGTCCTGGGCGGGCGCGTCTTCGGTGCCGGTTTCGGCTTCGCCCTGGGATGTACGTCGCTCTTCGCCTCCGCGCTGCTCACCGCGGGGGTGGGGCCGTGGCTGCCGTTCCAGATGATCTGCGCGGCGTGGGTCGGGATGGGAGCCGGACTCCTGCCGCGTCGCGTGGGGGGCCGCGCCGAGATCGCCCTGCTCGTGGGCTACGCCGTGGTGGCCTCCTACCTCTACGGGCTGCTGATGAACCTCAGCTACTGGCCCTTCACCCTCGGCATCGTCGTCCCGGGCAACGAGGGCTCGCTTGCCTACGTCGCCGGGGCCCCGGTCCTCGAGAACGCGCACCGGTTCCTCGTCTACACGCTGCTCACCTCGACCGGCGGCTGGGACACCGGGCGCGCGATCACGACGGGCGTGGCGATCGTCGTGCTCGGCCCCGCGATCCTCACCACGCTGCGTCGCGCGGCTCGCCGCGCGGTGGTGCAGCCGGGCTGATCGCGGCCCTCAGGGCTGGATGACGATGATCCGGTCGTCGGCCGGCGTCGGGTCGCCGCGCCCGTCCTGGTTGGACGTGGTGAGCCACAACGTGCCGTCGGGTGCTGCCATCACCGTGCGGAGTCGGCCGTAGTCCTCGCTGAAGAACTCGGTCGGCCGTGTGGCCCTGCCCGCCCGGCTGACGTTGATGCGCCACAGGCGCTCGCCCCGCAGGCCGGCCATCCAGAGGTGGCCGTCGGCCCAGGCCAGGCCGCTGGGCGAGGCGTCCTCGACCGGCCAGACGAGCTGGGGGTCGATGAACTCGCTCCCGCCGCCGGTGCCCTCGACCTCGGGCCAGCCGTAGTTGCCGCCCTTCTCGATGAGGTTGAGCTCGTCGAAGGTCGAGGCGCCGAACTCCGAGGCCCACAGGCGCCCCTGGTCGTCCCAGGCCAGGCCCTGCACGTTGCGGTGGCCCATCGACCAGACGGGGGAGTCGGCCTCCGGGTTGCCGGGGGCCGGATCGCCATCGGGGGTGAGGCGGAGGATCTTGCCGCCGAGGTTGTCGGGGTCCTGGGCCAGCTCGGGGTCTCCGGTCTCGCCCGTCGCGACGTAGAGGTAGCCGTCCGGACCGAACGCGATCCGACCGCCGTCGTGGATGAAGCCCTGCGGGATGCCGTCGAAGACCACGTCCGTCGGGCCCAGCCTCATCCCGTCGAGCTCGGCGCGCAGCACCCGGTTGTCCGTGCCCGTGGTGGTGTAGAAGAACAGTGAGCTGTCGGACTCGAAGTCGGGCGACACGGCGACTCCGAGGAGCCCGGCCTCGCCCTGGGGCACCGCCTCGGGAATGGCGCCGAGCCTGCTCAGCGTGCCATCGGGGGTGACGTGCAGGACCCGCCCCGAGATGCGCTCGGTGACGACTGCGGCGCCGTCGGGCAGGAAGTCCAGCCCCCACGGCACCTCGAGGAGGTCGACCAGGGTGCCGACGGCCCGGGGGTCGCTGTCGGTGGACTTCGGGGTGCCGGACGAGGTGGGCTCGCTGGGCGTCGGCTCGCTTGGCAGGTCGGTGGGCTGTGTGATGCGGGGCAGTGGCTCCTGCTCGTTGGCACAGCCGGTCGCGGCCGTCAGGCCGAGCAGGGCCAGGGAGGTCAGGACCAGACGCGAGCGCATGGCCCGATTGTGCCGGGTCGTCGGTGAGGCGGCTCAGTCCGGCGCGGGCTCGACCTGCGACGGCGCGGCCCCCGAGCGGGTGGCGCCCACCGACGCGCCCACGACGCAGGCGATCGCCAGCCACTGCAGCGGGGAGAGGAGCTCGCCGAGCACGACGATGGCGGCGAGTGCGGCGGCCGCAGGTTCGAGACTCATCAGGATGCCGAAGACCGCCGGACGCAGGGACCGCAGAGCCACCAGCTCGGCGCTGTAGGGGATGACCGAGCTGAGCAGCCCGACGAGTGCGCCGATCAGCAGGACCCGCGGTTCGAAGACGGACGTGCCGCCGATGACCAGTGCCGGGAGCGTCATGACCGCCGCGGCGATCAGGCTCGCCACCGCCAGCCCGTCGAAGCCCGGCCAGCGCCGACCCGTGCCCGCACTCAGCAGGATGTAGGCGGCCCACGCCGCGCCGGCGAGCAGGGCGTACGCGACGCCCCACCGGTCGAGGTCGGCGGGCTCGAAGCCGAGCAGCACGACGCCGGCAGCCGCCAGGAGCACCCAGAGCAGGTCGCGTGCCCTGCGCGATCCGAGGACGGCGAGAGTGAGGGGGCCGATGAACTCGATGGTGACCGCGATCCCCAGCGGGATCCGGGCGAAGGACTGGTAGATGGCCCAGTTCATGGTGCCCAGGCTCAGGCCGAAGCCGATGACGACCAGCCAGTCCTGACGGCTGCGGCCGCGGAATCGTGGGCGGGCAAGTGCCAGGAGCACGATCGCGCTGGTGGCCAGGCGCAGCCACACCATGGTCGTGGGCGGGATCTCGCCGAAGAGGCTCTTGGCCACTGCCGCGCCGACCTGCACCGAGAGGATCCCGATGACGACGAGCCACACGGGGCCGAGTCGCGAGGTCACGGCGCCAATCTAGGGCGTGTCGGCCGCGAGCTCGCGCATGGCCCGTCGTGCGTGACGCGTCTCCGCGGCGAAGTAGTCGAGCCCCCAGTCAGCGACAAGTGCGGGAAAGCGGAAGGCGTCGCCCGGGCCGTCGATACCGCGGAGCCTCTCGCGGACCGATGTCAGCTCGGCGCGGGCGACAGCCAGCTCGTCGACGTAGTCCGCGAGCATGCGCGTCACGTTGACGGGATCGCTGGCGTTGGACATCAGCATGCGCAGGAGCACCGTGTGCTTGAGGACGGGGAACCCGGCGGGGGTGTCCTCCAGCCAGGTGCGGAGGGTGTCCTGGCCCTTGTCGGTGATGGCGTACGTCGTCACGTCACGGCCGTCGTCGGGGCGCGACTCGGCAACCACCAGCTCGCGCTCGGTGAGGCGGCGCAGCTCGGAGTAGATCTGGCTCATGGCCGGAGCGACCCAGTAGAAGCGGAGGGTGAACTCGGCACGTCGCTTGACCTCGTAGCCGGTGAGCTCGTCGCCGAAGGTGAGCAGGCCGAGGATCGCATAGCTCGTCACCGGAAGGTCTTGACTCATGGTGTGGCCAGAGTAGTGTTCCAAATCGGAATAGTCACGGCGAAGGAGCACCGATGAAGACGCTGCTGATGGTCGGCACCCGGAAGGGCCTGTGGCTCGGGACCTCGGACGAGGCCCGCAGCGCATGGTCGTGGACCGGACCGCACTTCCCGATGGAGGAGGTCTACTCCGTCATGATCGACAAGCGCGGCGGCGGCACCCGCCTGCTGGCCGGTGCGTCCTCGAGCTGGTTGGGTCCGCAGGTCTGGCGCTCCGACGACGTGGGGGAGAGCTGGGACGAGACGCCCAACGGCGCAGCCCGCTTCCCCGAGGACACCGGCGCGACGCTCGCGCGGGTGTGGCAGCTCCAGCCCGGCCTGTCTCCCGACGGTGGGCACGAGGTCGTCTGGGCGGGCACCGAGCCCGGAGCCGTCTTCCGCTCGAACGACCGCGGCGAGACCTTCTCCCTCGTGCGTGGGTTGTGGGACCACCCGCACCGACCGGAGTGGAACGAGGGCTTCGGTGGGCAGGCCTTCCACACGATCCTCCCGCACCCTGCGGACCCCGACCGCGTCCTGGTGGCGCTCTCGACCGGAGGCGTCTACGTCACCGCCGACGGCGGTGAGTCCTGGGCTCCGTCCAACACCGGTGTGAAGGCCGAGTTCTTCCCGGGTGAGCGCAACTACCCGGAGTTCGGGCAGTGCGTCCACAAGGTGGCGCGCGATGCGGCGGACCCCGAGCGGCTGTACCTCCAGAACCACGGCGGCGTCTACCGCTCCGACGACGGAGGCGCGTCCTGGCAGGACATCGCCCCGGGCCTGCCGACGGACTTCGGCTTCGCGATGGTCGCCCACCCGCACCGCGGTGACACGGCCTACAACTTCCCGATCGACGGGGCGGAGGGCCGGTGGCCGGTCGACGGCAAGGCCCGGGTCTACCGCACGACGGATGCCGGCTCCTCCTGGGAGGCGCTGGGTGAGGGCAGCCTGCCCGAGGGCTACTACGCCGCCGTCATGCGCGACGCCATGTGCGCCGACGACCATGGCGACGTCGGGCTCTACTTCGGCGGTCGCAACGGTGGCCTGTGGTGCTCCCCGGACGAGGGCCGGACCTGGCAGGAGATCCACAAGGACCTTCCCGACGTCCTCGTCGTCCGTGCGGCGAGCATCGACTGAGGTCTAGGCTCGCGCCATGGCCGACTTCTCGATGTCCCGCAGCATCCGGATCGAGACCGAGCCGGTGCGAGTCCACCCGCTGCTCGACGACTTCCGCGAGTGGCAGAGGTGGTCGCCCTGGGAGGGCCTGGACGCCGACCTCCACCGGGAGTACTCCGGTCCCGACCACGGCGTCGGCTCGACGTACCACTGGTCGGGCAACAAGAAGGCCGGCGAGGGCGAGATGGCCATCACCGCATCCACCCCGCGGTCGGTCGTCGTGGACCTGCAGTTCCTCAAGCCCTTCAAGGCGAGCAACGTCACGAGCTTCGACCTGGTGCCAGCGGGCTCCGGCACCGAGGTGACCTGGACGATGACCGGCCAGCGCAGTGCCCTGATGGGCATCATGGGCAAGCTCTACTTCGACAAGACGATCGGAAACGACTTCGACAGGGGCCTGGCGTCGCTGAAGCGAGAGGCCGAGCAGGACTGACCACTTGCCCTTGAGTCTCTGAGCGACTCAAGCGCAAGCGCGGCTGTCCCTCCGCCGGCTACTTAGGCGTGAGTCTCTGAGCGACTCATGCACAAGTGCCCCGACCGGCGGGCCGATGCGAGGGGGCTGTGGATAGCCCGACGCGGTTGTCGGTGGGCGTCGCTGTGATGGACGGACGAGTCCAGACCACACAGGGGGCAGGCATGACGGGGAGCATCAACCGGGACATCGACGACGACCGGATCGACGAGACGTGGACCGAGCAGGAGGTCGAGTGGTATCTCATGGGCCCGTTCGACGGCAAGATCCCGGGACTGATCCGACGCGTACGCCGCATCCTGGACGTCTCGCAGCGCGGGCTGGCCGCCTTGCTCGAGGTGTCACAGTCGGTGGTTGCGCGGTGGGAGACAGGCAGGGTGAGTCCGCGTGCCAGTGTCCTGCACGCCCTGTTGAGGATGGCTCGGCTGACTGTGGAGATCCAGGACGAGGCCGGCGACGAGATTGGTCCGATGCGCGACGACGGCGCCCGTGACCGCGGTGGGCGGCGATTCCCGGCGCACGTCGATCTGACGGTGCGCGGCTGGTGGGTGCCGCGCGGGGCGGCGTCCACTGCCTTCTACGACCTGTGGATCCAACGGTCCAGGACGCGGAACGTTCCGCTGGTCCGGTTCCGTACGTGCCCGTGGCGCCGGATGGTCGAACGACGTCTGTTCGGCAAGCCCGACGACCACCCGAGCCTGCGGCAGCTGGGCGCCGAGGCTCGGCACCTCGACGACCTCAAGGCCGATCGTCGTCAGCGTGCTCGCGGCGGGCGTGTGTGGCCGACCGCCCTGAGCGCCGACACTCCGCGATCGGCCTGACGGATCCCGGATCGGGTGAGACATGGCGTCGGCGCCCGCAGGTCACGACTAGCCTGAGGCCATGACCCACGCCGCCGAAGAGCACGACCTCAAGCCCCGCTCCCGCGACGTCACGGACGGACTCGAGAGGGCTGCTGCGCGAGGGATGCTGCGCGCGGTCGGGATGGGTGACGACGACTGGGCCAAGCCCCAGATCGGTGTCGCGTCCAGCTGGAACGAGATCACGCCCTGCAACCTCTCCCTCGACCGCCTGGCCAAGGCCGTGAAGAACGGCGTGCACGCGGGCGGGGGGTACCCGCTCGAGTTCGGCACCATCTCGGTGTCCGACGGCATCTCGATGGGCCACGAGGGAATGCACTTCTCCCTGGTCAGCCGTGAGGTCATCGCGGACTCGGTGGAGACGGTGATGATGGCCGAGCGGCTGGACGGTTCGGTGCTGCTCGCCGGGTGCGACAAGTCGCTGCCCGGGATGCTCATGGCTGCGGCCCGCCTCGACCTGGCGAGCGTCTTCCTCTACGCCGGTTCGACGATGCCCGGGCAGGTCGACGGCAACGACGTGACCATCATCGACGCGTTCGAGGCCGTCGGTGCCTGCCTGGCCGGCAAGATCACCCGCGACGAGGTCGACCGCATCGAGCGCGCGATCTGTCCCGGTGAGGGCGCGTGCGGAGGGATGTACACCGCCAACACCATGGCCAGCGTCGCCGAGGCCATCGGCATGAGCCTGCCCGGCAGCGCCGCGCCCCCCGCTGTCGACCGTCGCCGCGACGGGTTCGCCCATCGCTCGGGAGAGGCGGTCGTCGAGATGCTGCGCCAGGGCATCACCGCCCGGCAGATCATGACCAAGCCCGCCTTCGAGAACGCCATCGCCGTCGTCATGGCCCTCGGCGGCTCCACCAACGCCGTCCTGCACCTGCTCGCCATGGCCCGTGAGGCCGACGTCGACCTGACGCTGGACGACTTCACCCGGATCGGCAGCAAGGTCCCGCACATCGGCGACCTCAAGCCCTTCGGACGGTTCGTGATGACCGACGTCGATCGCATCGGCGGCATCCCCGTCGTGATGAAGGCGCTGCTCGACGCCGGCTTCATGCACGGCGACACGCTCACCGTCACCGGCAGGACGATGGCCGAGAACCTCGAGGCCCTCAGCCCCCGCAAGCTGGACGGCGACGTCCTGCGCACCCTCGACAGGCCGATCCACGCCTCCGGCGGCATCACCATCCTCAAGGGCTCGCTCGCACCGGAGGGCGCGGTGGTCAAGAGCGCCGGGTTCGACGACACCACCTTCACCGGCACCGCCCGTGTCTTCGACGGGGAGCGCAAGGCCCTCGACGCGCTCGCCGAGGGCGCCATCGTGGCCGGCGACGTGGTCGTCATCCGCTACGAAGGGCCCAAGGGTGGACCCGGCATGCGCGAGATGCTCGCCATCACCGGCGCGATCAAGGGCGCCGGCCTCGGCAAGGACGTCCTCCTCATCACCGACGGCCGCTTCTCCGGCGGCACGACCGGGCTCTGCGTGGGCCACATCGCCCCCGAGGCCGTCGACGGGGGTCCGATCGCGTTCATCCGCGACGGCGACCCGATCACCCTCGACGTCGCCGGCGCCACCCTCGACGTGCAGATCGACGACCTCGAGGCGCGCAAGGAGGGCTGGGAGCCCAACCCGCCGAAGTACACGAAGGGCGTACTCGGCAAGTACGCCAAGCTCGTCCAGTCCGCAGCGCACGGCGCCATCTGCGGCTGAGCGGGGCCCGATCGACCGTGCAGGGGGATCTGCGAGAGTTGGCCGGGTGAGAACAGCAACCGATCTGGATGCGGCCGATGCATTGGCGTCCTACCGCGACAGGTTCGTCGGCGCGGCCTCCGACCTCGTCTACTTCGACGGCAACTCCCTGGGGCGTCCGGTGGCGGCCACCGCCGATCGGCTCAGCGACTTCGTGCACCACGAGTGGGGCGGTCGGCTGATCCGCGGTTGGGACGAGAGCTGGATGGACCTGCCGACGACTCTCGGCGACGACCTGGGCCGGGTCACCCTGGGTGCGGCAGCCGGCCAGACCACCATCGGCGACTCGACCACTGTGTGGCTCTACAAGCTGATCCGCGCCGCGGTCGACGCCGTCGTGCGCCGCGACCCGGCGCGCACCGAGATCGTCATCGACAGCGACAACTTCCCGACCGATCGCTACGTCGCCGAGGGGATCGCCGCCGAACGAGGCCTGACCCTGCGCTGGATCGAGGTCGACACCGCGACCGGGGTGACTGCTGACCAGCTCGCCGAGGCCGTCTCCGAGCGGACCTCGCTGGTCATCCTCAGCCACGTCGCCTATCGCTCCGCCTGGCTCGCCGACGCCCCCGAGCTCACCCGGATCGCCCACGACGCCGGAGCACTGGTGCTGTGGGACGTGTGCCACTCGGCCGGCTCGGTGCCGATCGCCCTGGACGAGTGGGGCGCCGACCTCGCCGTCGGCTGCACCTACAAGTACCTCAACGGCGGCCCCGGCTCACCGGCCTTCGGTTACGTCGCCGCGCGGCTCCAGGACGAGCTCACCCAGCCCATCCAGGGCTGGATGGGGCACGCCGACCCGTTCCTCATGGGCCCGGGCTACGCCCCCGCGAAGGGCATCCGCAGGTTCATCTCCGGCACACCCCCGATCCTGGGGATGGTGGCGATGCAGAGCATGCTCGAGCTCGTCGAGGAGGCCGGGATGGAGGCCATCCGGGACAAGTCCGTCGCGCTGACGTCGTACGCCATCGAGGTCGCCGACGCGACGCTGCCCGAGGTGACCGTGACCTCGCCGCGCGACCCGGCCCTGCGCGGCGGGCACATCACGTTGCACCACGACCGGATGCGCGAGGTCACCGCGAGGCTCTGGGAGCGCGACGTCATCCCGGACTACCGCGACCCCGGCGGCCTGCGGGTGGGCCTCTCGCCCCTGTCGACGTCGTTCGCCGAGGTCGAGGCGGGCATGGCCGCGGTGGGTCAGGAGCTGCGACGATGATCCGCTTCCCCGCCCCGCTGCGCCCCGGTGACCGGATCGGCGTCACCTCACCGTCCAGCGGTGTGGAGGGTGCGGGCGCTCGGCGGATCGAGTTCTCCGTCGACTGGCTGCGGCAGCGTGGGTACGACGTCGTGGTCGGCGACTGCATGGACGGCACCGGCCACGTGTCGGCTCCCAAGGCAGCACGCGCCGCCGAGCTCACCGCGATGCTGACCGACCCGGCCATCCGCGCCATCGTCCCGCCGTGGGGCGGCGAGACCGCGATCGACCTCCTCGACCAGCTCGACTGGGACGCCATCGCCGCGGCCGAGCCGACCTGGCTGGTCGGCTGGTCGGACATGTCGACGGTGATGCTCCCGCTGACCCTGCGCACCGGCATCGCCACCCTGCACGGCGACAACCTGGCCGACACCCCCTACGCCGTCCCCGATGGGCTCACCCACTGGCTCGAGATCGCCCGCGCAAGCGGCCCGGTCGTCCAGCGCGACTCGGGCCTGGTCGCGGACTGGGTCCGCTTCGAGGACGACCACACCGCCACCGAGTGGGCGCACGTCGGCGCGGGGGAGTGGAGCCTGCACGGAGCTGCCGAGAACGGGGAGAGCCACCTCGAGGCGACCGGGAGGCTCATCGGCGGCTGCCTCGACACGGTCAGCGCCCTCGCCGGGACGCCGTACGGCGACGTGCCGGGCTTCGCTCGCGAGCACTGCCCCGAGGGCACCCTGGTCTACCTCGAGGCGTGCGAGGACGAGGCCTACAGCGTGTGCCGCCAGCTCCACGGGCTGCGCTACGCCGGTTGGTTCGACGACGCCGCCGCGATCCTCATCGGTCGGACGAGGGCCCCCGACTCCGACACCATGACCCAACGCGAGGCGGTGCTCGACGCGCTCGGTGACCTGGACCTCCCGATCGTCTTCGACCTGGAGTTCGGTCACGTGCCACCCCGGTTGCCCTTCGTCAACGGAGCCCTTGCGACGATCGAGGTCGGACCTGACGTCCGCCGGATCACCCAGGAGATCCAGGTCAACGAGTTCAACCGGGAGACACAGTGAGCACGACCAACGCCCACGGCCAGCGGATCGGCCGCGAGCTCGACTGGGCGCCGCGCCCCGTGCCGGTGCCGGTCGTGCTGGAGGGCAGGGGCGTACGCCTCGAGCCGCTCGCCGCGGCGCACGTGGACGATCTCTTCGACGCCCTGTGCCGCGAGGACGACGACCCGTTGTGGACCTACCTGTCCTGGGAACGACCCCAGACCCGCGAGGAGCTGGCCACGCTTGTCGACGACAGCCATGCTGTCGACGGAGCGCTGTCGTTCGCGATCGTCGCACGCGAGACGGGCCAGGCAGTCGGCTTCTGCTCACTGTCGCGGATCGACCCGGTGAACGGGTCGATCGAGGTGGGGAGCATCGCCTTCGGCCGCCAGCTGCAGCGCAGCCGGGCCGCCACCGAGTCGATGTACCTCCTGATGCGCCACGCCTTCGACGACCTGGGCTACCGACGCTACGAGTGGAAGTGCGACAGCCTCAACGGGGCCTCGCGGCGCGCCGCCATCCGGCTCGGCTTCATCTGGGAGGGCCGGTTCCGCAACGCGCTGGTCCACAAGGGCCGCAACCGCGACACCGACTGGTTCTCCGTCACCGACGGTGAGTGGCCACGCGTGAAGAAGGCGATGGAGGACTGGCTCGACGACCGCAACTTCGACGCGGCGGGGCGCCAACGCGTACGACTCGCTGCCCGGCCGGCCGAGAAGACGTCCCAGTGAAGACGACCCAGCAGGAGCAGTGACATGGACCAGCGCGTCAGCTTCATCACCCTTGCCGTGACCGACCTGGCGGCCAGCAAGGACTTCTACGTGGGTGGGCTGGGCTGGGAGCCCGAGCTCTACATGCCGGGCGAGGTGCTGATGTTCCGGGTCGCCGAGAAGGTCGTGCTGAGCCTCTGGGACGAGCGTGGGTTCACCGCGGAGGTCGGCGAGGCGCCGGCCCGTGGCGGGATTCCGCCCGTCACGCTCTCCCACAACGTGGTGACCAAGGAGGGCGTGGACGTCGTCCTGGGCCACGCCCGCGCCGCTGGTGCCGGCGACGTGAAAGAGGCGACCGAGCGCCCATGGGGTGGCTACACCGGCTACTTCGCCGATCCGGACGGCTTCCGCTGGGAAGTGGCCTACAACCCCGGCGAGATCGGGCAGTCTGTGCTCCCGTGAGCGACCCCACGACCAGACCCGCGACCGTCCCACCCGGCGTGCCAGGCTGGGACGACTACTTCCTCGGCATCGCCGCCGCAGTCTCGGCGCGGGCCAAGTGCACCCGTCGCCGCGTCGGCGCGGTCCTCACGATCGAGCACCGGATCATCGCCACCGGCTACAACGGGGCGGCGCCGGGGGAGGACGACTGCCTGCAGGGCGCCTGCCCGCGCGGCAGGCTGGGCTACGACGACGTGCCCGGGCTCGGCGACTACGACCGACCCGGCACCCCGGGCTTCTGCATCGCCATCCACGCCGAGGTCAACGCACTGCTCTTCGCCACCCGCGACACCAAGGGCTCCACGGCCTACATCACCGACCCGCCGTGCCCCGGCTGCCGCAAGGCGCTGGCGGCGGCCGGTGTCGTCCGCGCGGTCTGGCCCGAGGGCGAGCACGACCGCGTGGGGCTCACTGCCTGGGCTTGACCCAGATCAGCTCGTCGGACTCCCACTTCTGCAGGCCGACCACAACCAGTCGGTCGACGGCGTCGGTGAGCGACCCGGAGGCGAGCGATGGGTCGCCCTCGCCGTAGTCCTGCCCCACGGCGTTGTTGTGCTCGTCGACGCGCGAGTCCCGCCGGCTCGGTGATCCCTCCTCCTGCGCCCGCGCGATCGAGGCGGCGACGGAGCGGTCGAACCGCGCGGTCAGCAGGGCCTGCCAGACGAAGTGGCGCAGCGCGTTGGCGCGTCCCGGTACGCCGCGACCGCGCGACGTGGACGTCCGCAGGGCAACCTCGGAGATGCGCAGGACCTGCACCGCGCCGGCGGGGCCGATACCGGCCGCGAGGGCCGCGGAGAAGAGGCGGGGGACCACCGTGGCAGCGTGCACGAACCGCTCGAACGTGTCGCTCACACCCATGGCTCCACCCTGCCAGAAGTGCCACAGTGGAGGCATGTCCGACCCCAAGCAGAAGCTCTCGCCCTCGGAGATCGCCCAGGAGGGACTCGCCGACTGGCGTCTTATGCTCACCGGCATCGGAGCACGCTTCCGCACCGGCGACTTCGCGACCGGTGTCTCGTTCGTCGACCGGATCGGCGCGGCTGCCGACGAGGCCGACCACCATCCCGACATCACGCTGACCTATCCCGAGGTGCGGGTCATGCTGAGCAGCCACGACGTGGGTGGCGTCACCAGCCGGGACGTCGAGCTGGCCCGGCGCATCAGCGACTTCGCAGCCGAGGCGGGCATCGCCGTCGACCCGGTCAAGCAGACCGAGGTCGAGCTCTGCCTCGACACCGCGTCGGAGGAACGGCTCGCCCCCTTCTACGCCGCGCTGCTGGGCGACCAGCCCGCGCCGATGTGGTTCCAGGAGCCGGGCGGCGAGGGCAGCGCACTCCCTGACGCGGAGCCACCGCAGCGCTGGCACCTCGATGTCTGGGTGCCCGTCGACGAGGCGGAGAACCGGGTGCACGCAGTGCTGGCAGCCGGCGGACGTCTGGTCAGCGACGCCGAGGCGCCGTCGTACTGGGTCCTGGAGGACGCCGATGGCAACCGGTCGTGCATCTGCTCGGTCGCCGCGCGCTGACACATGTTGGGACTGCCGTTCCAGATGTTGGGACGAGTGGCAGACTGGCTTGACGCCGAAAGGCCCCGACGGCGACGGTTGTCGCATGCGCACCGAGATCATCCTTGTACGCACGCGACGCGTGAGCTGAGGTCCCAGACCCCACGCACACGCGTCACCCCTCGTCGCCCACCGGGCCGAGGGGTTTTTTGTTGGCCGGACAGCACCACGCACATGAAGCAGCACTCCCAGGAAGGGACGCAATGACCGAGCAGGGCGGACAGGTCAACGGGGCACAGAGCCTGATCACGTCGCTGGAGGCGGCCGGGGTCACCGACATCTTCGGCATCCCGGGCGGGGCGATCCTGCCGGCCTACGACCCGCTCATGGACTCCACGCGGATCCGCCACATCCTCGTGCGCCACGAGCAGGGGGCGGGCCACGCGGCCCAGGGGTACGCCGCGGCCACCGGTCGCGTCGGCGTGTGCATGGCCACCTCGGGCCCGGGCGCGACCAACCTGGTGACCCCGCTCGCCGACGCCCACATGGACTCCGTGCCGATGGTGGCGGTCACCGGTCAGGTCGGCGCCGCGATGATCGGGACCGACGCCTTCCAGGAGGCCGACATCCGCGGCATCACGATGCCCATCACCAAGCACAACTTCCTCGTGACCGACCCCCTCGACATCCCGCGAACGATCGCGGAGGCGTTCCACATCGCCTCGACCGGTCGGCCCGGCCCGGTGCTCGTCGACATCGCCAAGTCGGCCCTGCAGGCGCAGACCACCTTCACCTGGCCCACCGAGCTGCAGCTGCCCGGCTACCACCCGGTGACGACTCCCCACTCCAAGCAGATCAGGGAGGCCGTGCGGCTCATGAAGGAGTCGCGGCGCCCGGTGCTCTACGTCGGCGGGGGAGTGATCCGCGCGGCGGCATCTCGCGAGCTGGCCCAGCTCGCGGCCCTGACCGGCATCCCGGTCGTGACCACGCTCATGGCGCGCGGCGCGTTCCCCGACAGCCACCCCCAGCACCTCGGCATGCCCGGCATGCACGGCACGGTCGCGGCCGTGGCGGCCCTGCAGAAGAGCGACCTGATCATCAGCCTGGGCGCCCGCTTCGACGACCGGGTCACCGGCAACCTCGACTCGTTCGCCCCGCACGCGCGGATCATCCACGCCGACATCGACCCGGCCGAGATCGGCAAGAACCGCCACACCGACGTGCCGATCGTCGGTGACTGCAAGGAGGTCATCAACGCCCTCGTCGCGCAGCTGCAGGTCGAGGGTGCCGAGGCCGACTACGAGGCGTGGGTCGCCTTCCTCTCGGGCGTGAAGCAGCAGTACCCCGTGGGCTACGACGCGCCGGCCGACGGCTCGCTGGCCCCGCAGTACGTCCTCGAGCGGCTGGGCGCGATCGCCGGTCCGGACTCGATCTACTGCTCCGGCGTCGGCCAGCACCAGATGTGGGCGGCGCACTACGTGGGCTACGAGAAGCCCAACACCTGGATCAACTCCGGTGGCCTCGGCACGATGGGCTTCTCGGTGCCCGCCGCCATGGGCGCCAAGGTCGGGATGCCGGACACCACCGTGTGGGCCATCGACGGCGACGGCTGCTTCCAGATGACCAACCAGGAGCTGGCGACCTGCGCCATCAACGACATCCCCATCAAGGTCGCGATCATCAACAACGAGTCGCTCGGCATGGTGCGGCAGTGGCAGACGCTCTTCTACAACGAGCGCTACTCCAACACCGACCTCCACTCCAAGCGGATCCCCGACTTCGTCAAGCTCGCCGAGGCCTACGGCTGCGTCGGACTGGCCTGCGAGTCGCCCGGTGACGTGGACGCCACGATCGAGAAGGCGATGGCGATCGACGACCAGCCGGTCGTGGTCGACTTCCGGGTGCACCGTGACGCGATGGTGTGGCCGATGGTCGCTGCCGGCACCAGCAACGACGAGATCAAGTACGCGCGCGACCTGGCGCCCCAGTTCGACGAGGATGACATCTGATGTCCAAGCACACGCTCAGCGTCCTGGTCGAGAACAAGCCCGGCGTCCTGGCCCGCATCGCGGGACTGTTCTCCCGCCGCGGCTTCAACATCGAGAGCCTCGCCGTGGGCCCGACCGAGCACCGCGAGGTCTCCCGGATGACGATCGTGGTCAACGTCGAGGAGTCCCCGCTCGAGCAGGTCACCAAGCAGCTCAACAAGCTCGTCGAGGTCATCAAGATCGTCGAGCTCGACGGCTCCGCCTCGGTCAACCGCGAGCTGCTGCTCGTCAAGGTGCGCGCGGATGCGTCCACGCGCGGTGCCGTGCTCGACGCCGTCCAGCTGTTCCGGGCCAAGGTGGTCGACGTCTCGCCCGACGCCGTCACCGTGCAGGCGGTGGGCAACGCCGACAAGCTGGCCGACCTGCTGCGCGTGCTCGAGCCGTTCGGCATCCGCGAGCTGGTGCAGTCGGGCATGGTCGCCATCGGGCGCGGCTCGCGCTCGATCAGCGAGCGCACCCTGCGGCCCGTCCCGGTCCCGGCACCCCCCATCGCCACCTGATTCCACCAACCGTTCCACGCAGTAGAAACCCCACCGAAGAAAGCGAGCCCCCAGTGGCTGAGATGTTCTACGACGACGATGCCGACCTGAGCCTGATCCAGGGCAAGAACGTCGCCGTGATCGGCTACGGCAGCCAGGGCCACGCCCACGCGCTGTCGCTGCGCGACTCCGGGGTCGATGTCCGCATCGGCCTCCAGCCGGGGTCCAAGAGCCGTGAGAAGGCAGAGGCCGAGGGCCTGCGCGTCCTCACCCCGCGGGAGGCTGCGGAGGAGTCCGACCTGATCGTGATCCTCGCGCCCGACCAGCACCAGCGAAAGCTCTACGCCGAGGAGATCGAGCCGGCGCTCACCCCGGGCGACACCCTGGTGTTCGGCCACGGCTTCAACATCCGCTTCGGCTACATCACCCCGCCCGAGGGCGTCGACGTCTTCATGGTCGCGCCCAAGGGCCCGGGCCACCTGGTGCGTCGTGAGTACGTCGACGGTCGCGGCGTGCCGGTCCTGGTGGCGGTGGAGAAGGACGAGTCCGGCACCACCTGGGACCTCGCCCTGTCCTACGCCAAGGCGATCGGCGGCCTGCGTGCCGGCGGCATCAGGACGACGTTCACCGAGGAGACCGAGACCGATCTCTTCGGCGAGCAGGCCGTGCTCTGCGGCGGCGCCTCCCAGCTGGTGATGTACGGCTTCGAGGTGCTGACCGAGGCCGGCTACCAGCCCGAGGTCGCCTACTTCGAGTGCCTCCACGAGCTCAAGCTGATCGTCGACCTCATGTATGAGGGCGGCATCGCCAAGCAGCGCTGGTCGGTCTCCGACACCGCCGAGTTCGGCGACTACGTCTCCGGCCCGCGGGTCATCACCCCGGACGTGAAGAAGAACATGGAGGACGTGCTCGCCGACATCAAGAACGGCGCGTTCGCCGAGCGATTCATCACCGACATGGACAACGGCTCGCCCGAGTTCACCGAGTTCCGCAAGACCGGGGAGTCCCACCCCATCGAGCAGACCGGCCGTGAGCTGCGCAAGCTGATGGCGTGGGTCAAGTCGCACGACACGGACTACGTCGAGGGCACCTCCGCTCGCTGATCGCGGCATCCTGCTCCCTCGACACACCTCGAGGGAGCAGGATGACCCCGTGAGCCAACGCCGGACCGACGTCGACGTCGTCCGGTTCCTGGCCGTGGCATCGATGTACGTCGCCCACGTGGCGCCGGTCCCGGGGCCCGCGCATGTCCTGGAGCTGAGCGAGTACCTCACCATGCCCCTGTTCGCCCTGCTCGTGGGCGTCGGCGCCCAGCTCGGGGTCCTGGGTGCCGACACCGGTGCTCGGCGGTGGTGGTGGTCGATGGCGGTGCGCGCGGTCGTGCTCATCGGTCTGGGTCTCGCGCTGGAGCGGGCCGGTGCCCAGGTCGTGATCGTGCTCGTCCACCTCGGCGTGCTGGTCGTGGTGGCCGGACTGCTCGCGCGCCTGCCGGTGGCTGCCGTGGGGGCGGTCGCGCTGGCGGCGTTCGTCGGGAGCTGGAGCACCGAGATCGCCCGAGCCGTGGGGGCGGATGGTCCTTACTGGCCGTTGCCCATGGTGGTCTACGCCACCATCGGCATCCTCCTCTCCCGCTGGTGGCTGCACGGTTCACGGACCCGTTCGGTGCTGGTGCCGGGCATCGTCGGTGCCGTGCTGCTGCTCCTCGCCGCGGCGATGCTCGCCGCTGAGCAGCTCGGTCGGATCGACCTGGTGCCCTACTCGGGCACGGCCCAGGAGACCGTCCTGGACGCCCTCCTGGCGGCGGGGGTCCTGGGCGTCGGTCTAGCCGCGGCCCGGGTCCTGTCCCGCCGCGCGCCCGGCCGCAGGTTCGTGTCCCTGCTGGCCGCCACCGGCGCGATGACGATCACCCTCTACGTGCTGCAGGTCCTCTGGCTCGCCTACGACGTCCGGGTCCTGCACCCGGGACAGCGCGACGACTCATGGACGAACCTGGCGGTGCTGCTCGGTGGGTCGCTCGTGCTGGCACGGGTGTGGCCCGCAGTGGTCCGTCGGGGGGCATGGCGCAGGGGCCCCGTGGAGGGGTTGGTGGGCATGGCGATCCGTCCACGACAGTTCGGCAGCACCTAGCAAGGATCAGTGCTGACGTGCAGCCCACTCCTCGTCGAGGAGTGCGTACTGGACCTCGTCCAGCCAGCCGAGCTCCCGGTGCCAGAGCGCCTTGACCGCCAGGCTCTCGCGGCGCATGCCCACGCGCTCGAGCACCCGCACGGACGGGAGGTTGTCGGCGTTCGCGCCGGCGGTGACGCGGCGGAGCCCGAGCCCGTCGAACGCCGCTCCCAGGAGTGCCCTCGCGGTCGCCGTGCCGATGCCCTGCCCGGCGACGCCAGGATCGACGATGTAACCGATGAGCCCGTCCGTGCGGGTGGGATGCCCGGGCTGCCCGGAGCCGTCCACCACGTCGAGGAACCCCATCGCCACCACCCGGCCGTCGCGTTCGACGACACAGGAGAAGTCGGTCGGACTGCTCGGCACGGAGAGCCAGTCGCGCCGCAGGTCGTCGGGATCGACGTACGTGCGCACCATGAAGTGGTTGACCTCCGGCGTGTTGCGGAAGGACTGCAACGTCGCGATGTCCGGTTCGACGGCCTCGCGGAACACCAGGTCGTCGACCTGCATCGGCCACGGGCTCGTCGTCATGGCCCGGAGAGTCTCACCCGGCGACGTGCGGACGCAATCGACATCCGGTGCTGGCCCCGGACGCACCCGTGCGCGACGATTCACCCATGAGCGACACAGCGACCACGGGGTCCGGCCTCGAGCAGACCCGCCGTCTCGGCGTCGAGACGACCGGGATCGAGATCATCGACGAGGCGGATCGGACGGCGCGCCCGGCCGACCTCTTCTGGCCGTGGTTCGCCGCGAACGTGTCGGTCTTCGGCATCAGCTACGGCTCGTTCGTGCTGGGCTTCGGCATCTCCTTCTGGCAGGCCGCGGTCGTCACGGTCGTCGGGATCGTGGTCTCGTTCGCGCTGTGCGGCGTGGTCGCGATCGCCGGCAAGCGGGGGTCGGCGCCGACGATGGTCCTGAGCCGCGCGGCCTTCGGCGTCAACGGGCAGAAGGTGCCCGGCGTCGTCTCGTGGCTGGTCTCGATCGGCTGGGAGACCTTCCTGGCGATCCTCGCCGTCCTGGCGACCGCCACGATCTTCGACCAGCTCGGCTGGTCGGGCGGCACCACCACCAAGGTCATCGCCACTCTCGTCGTGGCGCTGATGATCGTGTCCGCCAGCGTCGCGGGCTACCACATCATCATGCGGATGCAGTCGGTGCTGACCTGGATCACCGGCATCGCCACGATCGTCTACGTCGCCCTCACCCTCGACGAGATCGACTGGTCGGCCGTCCGTGACCTGCCCAGCGGCAGCACCCAGCAGATGGTGGGCGCCCTGGTCATGGTGATGACCGGCTTCGGACTCGGCTGGATCAACATCGCCGCCGACTGGTCGCGCTACCAGCACCGCGACGCCAAGGGTGCGGCCATCGTCGGCTGGAACACCCTCGGCGGCGCGATCGCCCCCGTGCTCCTGGTGCTCTTCGGTCTCCTGCTCGCCGGCTCCTCCGAGGAGCTGTCCGCCGGCATCGTCTCCGACCCGATCGGCACCCTGGGCACACTGCTGCCGACCTGGTATCTCGTGCCGTTCCTGCTCGCCGCGATCCTGGCCCTGGTCAGCGGCGCGGTGCTGGGCATCTACTCCAGCGGACTGACGCTGCTCAGCCTCGGCGTGAAGATCCCGCGCACGGCGGCTGCCCTGGTCGACGGCATCATCCTGACGCTCGGCACCGTCTACGTCGTCTTCTTCGCCACCAACTTCATCGAGCCCTTCCAGAGCTTCCTGATCACGCTCGGCGTACCGCTCGCCGCCTGGGCGGGGATCATGATCGCCGACATCGCCCTGCGCAAGCGCGACTACGACGACGAGGCACTCTTCGATGCGTCAGGTCGCTACGGGTCGTTCGACTGGGTCTCGATCGGCACCATGGTCGTCGCGTCGGTGCTCGGCTGGGGGTTGGTCGTCAACAACTTCGCCACCTCCGCCTCCTGGAACAACTGGCAGGGCTACCTCCTCGAGCCGCTCGGTCTGGGCACCTGGATGGAGGCGGACGGCTACTGGGAGGGCAACTGGCCCTACGCGAACCTCGGCGTGCTCCTCGCCCTGGTGCTCGGCTTCGCCGTGACGTACGCCGCCCGCCGCGGCACCGTGCGTCGCCAGGAGTCCTGACCGGGAACAGCGCACGCCCGGTCGGCGTTGGCGTGGACGTGAAGATCGAGATCTGGTCCGACGTCGTCTGTCCCTGGTGCTACATCGGCAAGCGCCGCATCGAGAAGGCCATCGAGTCCTTCGAGCACGCCGACGAGGTGGAGGTGCACTGGCGCTCCTTCCTGCTCGACCCCGGCGCGCCCACCGAGCCCACCGAGGGGACCGCGGTGATGCTGGCCCGCAAGTACGGCCAGTCACCGGCAGGTGCACAGCAGATGCAGGACCGCGTCGAGGCGGTCGCCGCCGAGGACGGACTGATCTACCGGCTCTCCCAGACGCTCCACCTCAACACCGTCGATGCCCACCGGCTCATCCACCTCGGCCACGAGCAGGGCGGCCACCACCTGCAGGGCGTGGTGAAGGAGGCGCTGCTGAAGGCGTACTTCACCGACGCCCGCAACGTCGCCGACCGTGCCGTGCTCCGAGAGGTCGGTGTGGCCGCAGGGCTCGAGGCCGAGCGGGTCGACGAGGTGCTGGCGGGCACGGAGTTCACTGCCGAGGTGCACGCCGACATGGAGCAGGCCCACGCCTACGGCGCCACCGGCGTCCCCTTCTTCGTCGTGGACCAGAAGTACGGCGTCTCCGGCGCGCAGCCGGTCGAGGCGTTCAGCGAGGTCCTCGACCGCGCCTGGGCTGACTCCCACCCGGCCATCGAGATGGTGAGCGGCGGCGCGGCGTGCGGCCCCGACGGCTGCGCCGTCTGACGCGACCTACCGGGACTTCTCGCCCCGTGCGGCCTTCTCGGCCGTCGTCTCGACGCGGACCGTCCGGGTCTCTGGCCTCTTCGCCATGACGATCCACGCCAGCATCATCTTGCGCGACGACGGCGAGAAGGACTCCCAGTGCTCGCGCGAGCCCGGGTGGGTGTCGAACGCGGCAGCGAGGTCCTCCGGCACGACCAGGTCCTCGACCGGGTCCATCAGCGTCCACATGCCCGACTCCCGGGCGGCTGCGACGGCGGCAGCACCCGCCGGCTCCATCAGCCCTGCCTGTTCCAGGCGGGCGACCCGGCCCTTGTTGATCCGGGTCCACACGCTGCCCGGGCGGCGCGGGGCGAACCACATCATCGACCGCGTCTCGTCCACCGGCTTCTGGGTGGAGTCGACCCAGCCGAAGCGCAGCGCCTCGAGAACGGCCTCCTCGTAGGAGAAGGCCCGGTCGGCGTCCCTGCGGCGGGACACCAGCCAGACCCCGCGAGCCCGGTCGTGGTGGTCGGCCAGCCAGCGCGACCACGCCGCCACCGACGCCGGCTCGAACCGCTCCGCCTCGTCCATCACGCCCATGCGTCCATCGTAGGGAGCCGCCACCTGATGGTCCCGCGCCGCGGGTAGAGTGTGCGGCGCACAGCGTCGTGCGGCTCTGACCCCTTCGATCACCATCGAGGAATTCCGCTGTGACCAAGCCTGTCGTACTCATCGCCGAAGAGCTGAGCCCTGCCACCATCGAGGAGCTCGGTCCCGACTTCGAGATCCGCCACTGCAACGGTGCCGACCGCGCCGAGCTGCTGCCGGCCATCGTCGACGTGGACGCGATCCTGGTCCGCTCCGCGACCAAGGTCGACGCGGAGGCGCTCGCCGCCGCGTCCCGGCTCAAGATCGTGGCCCGGGCCGGCGTGGGCCTCGACAACGTCGACGTCAAGGCCTCGACCCAGGCCGGCGTCATGGTGGTCAACGCGCCGACCTCCAACATCGTCAGCGCGGCCGAGCTCGCCGTCGCGCTCATGCTTTCCGCCGCCCGCCACATCAGCCCGGCACACGCCGCGCTGAAGAACGGCGAGTGGAAGCGCTCCAAGTACACCGGCATCGAGCTCTACGAGAAGACCGTCGGCATCGTCGGCCTCGGGCGCATCGGCGTGCTGGTCGCCCAGCGCCTCAACGCCTTCGGCATGAAGGTCATCGCCTACGACCCCTACGTCCAGGCCGGGCGCGCCGCGCAGATGGGCGTACGCCTCGTCGACCTCGACACCCTCCTGGCCGAGTCCGACTTCATGAGCGTGCACCTGCCCAAGACCCCTGAGACCGTCGGGCTGATCGGCGCCGAGCAGCTCACCCAGGCGAAGTCGAGCCTGGTGCTCGTCAACGCCGCGCGCGGTGGCATCGTCGACGAAGCGGCGCTCCACGACGCCCTCAAGACCGGCCAGATCGCTGCGGCCGGCCTCGACGTCTTCGCCTCCGAGCCCTGCACGGACAGCCCGCTCTTCGAGCTCGAGAACGTCGTGGCCACCCCCCACCTCGGCGCGTCCACCGACGAGGCGCAGGAGAAGGCCGGCATCGCCGTCGCCCGCTCCGTCCGCCTGGCGCTGAGCGGAGAGCTCGTCCCCGACGCGGTGAACGTCCAGGGCGGCGTCATCGCCGAGGACGTACGACCCGGCATCCCGCTCACCGAGAAGCTCGGCCGCGTCTTCACCGCTCTGGCCGGTGAGGTGGCCCAGCAGCTCGACGTCGAGGTGCGCGGCGAGATCACGGAGTTCGACGTCAAGGTGCTCGAGCTCGCGGCGCTCAAGGGCGTCTTCGCCGACATCGTCGAGGAGCAGGTCTCCTACGTGAATGCTCCCCTCCTGGCTGCCGAGCGCGGCACCGAGGTGCGTCTGGTCACCGATTCCGAGAGCCCCGACCACCGCAACCTGATCACCCTTCGCGGCACCCTGGCCGACGGCACCCAGATCTCGGTCAGCGGCACGCTGGTCGGCCTGGGCCAGAAGGAGCGCCTGGTCGAGGTCAACGGCTTCGACGTCGACATCGAGCCCACCACGCACCTCGCCTTCCTGACGTACGCCGACCGGCCGGGCATGGTCGGCACGGTCGGCCGCATCCTCGGCGAGGCCGACGTCAACATCGCCGGCATGCAGGTCTCACGCACCGACAGGGGCGGCGAGGCGCTCGTCGCCCTCAGCGTCGACTCGGCCATCCCGGCCGACACCCTCGCCGAGATCGAGGTCGCGATCGACGCTGCCTCCGTGCGTGCCGTCGACCTGTCCTGACCTCCCGGACTGGTCACGTTTCCATAACGAGAAGGTCGTTACCCCCCTGTGGGGGTTCCGTGTGAGGCCGGTTACGAAGGACGATCCCCCTCGGACCGCCGCGTTGGGTGGCGGTCATCGGATCAGGGATGTCTCGGGCGACGATCTCGACCTGCGGTGTCCCTGCCTGTAGGAGGGAATCACCGTTGAGAGACCTCTCACGTCGTCGTACCCGGGCTGCAGCCATCGTGGCGTCCGCCGGCCTTGTCGCCGCCGGACTGCTCGTGAGCTCGCCCACCACCGCCAACCCCGGTGCCACCGCGCCGGAGGAGGCCCCGTCGGCCGACCCGCGGCAGGGTGGTCACGAGCCCAAGCACCCGCTCAAGATCAAGGCGAAGCGCGACAAGCAGAAGGCCACGGCCCTGCAGCGCAAGCTCGAGGGCAAGAAGCCGTTCGCCAAGGGCAGCGGCAAGGGCCAGGAGGTGCCGCTCGAGCTCGAGGGCACCGACCGGATCTTCGTGGTGCTCGCCGAGTTCGGCAACCAGCGCTACGAGACCGCGACTGACAAGCGCTTCGTCGACCCGCCCAACAACGGCTTCAACCTGCCGGCGCCGCAGCCGCAGAAGTTCGACGGCCCGCTGCACAACGAGATCCCGAAGCCCGACCGCGCCACCGACAACACGACGATCTGGCAGGAGGACTTCAACCAGAGCCACTACGAGGACATGTACTTCAACCGCATGCGGGAGTACTACAAGACCCAGTCCTCCGGTCGGTATTCCATCGAGGGCGACGTCACCGAGTGGGTGAAGGTCCCCTACAACCAGGCGCTCTACGGCCGTGCGTACTGCGGCAACCCCGTCGGATCCCCCGCGACGAGCTGTGCCTCCACCAAGGCCCTGGTGCGTGACGCGCTGGCGGTATGGGTGCAGAACGAGCTCGACTCCGGCAAGTCGATGGCCCAGATCACCGAGTACCTCAAGACCTTCGACGTCCAGGACCGCTACGACATCGACGGCGACGGCGACTTCGCTGAGCCCGACGGCTTCATCGACCACTTCCAGATCGTCCACGCAGGCGGCGACGAGGCGGCCGGCGACCCGATCTACGGCTCGGACGCCATCTGGAGCCACCGCTGGTACGCCAACCTCCAGGGAAATGGCCCCGGCGGCCAGGTCGGCGTCAACGTCGGCTCCAACGGCGGTGGGTTCGGCCTCGGCCCGTCCGCTGCCAACCCCGTCCCCAACAACCCGACGGGTGTCTGGGTCGGTGACTACACGATCCAGCCCGAGAACGGCGGCCTGGGCGTCTTCGCCCACGAGTTCGGCCACGACCTCGGACTGCCGGACCTCTACGACACCTCCGGCAACACCGGCGGTGCCGAGAACTCGACCGGCTTCTGGAGCCTGATGTCGTCGGGCGCCAACATCGGCGACGGTGGCGACACCATCGGCGACCACCCGACCGACCTGGGTGCCTGGGAGCGGTTCCAGCTCGGCTGGCTCAACGAACAGGGTGACAAGGGGCCGTTCTACGACGTGGCCTTCTCCGACGAGACGTCGACGCACCGGCTGAGCAAGAACACCCCGGCCACCGACAACGGCTACCAGGCGCTGTTCACCGTGCTGCCCGACAAGGAGCGCCCGCTCGAGCTGGGGGCACCTGCCCCGGGCAGTGGCGCCAGCTACTTCTGGTCCACCCAGGGCAACGATCTCAACACCACGATGACCAAGACCGGCATCACGGGGACGAGCCTCACCGCGACGGTCAACCACGAGATCGAGGAGGACTGGGACTACGCGTTCCTCGAGGCGTCGAGCGACGGTGGGACGACGTGGACCCCGGTCCTCACCAACCGGTCGGACTCGGCCACCCATGCCGGTCACAACCTGAGCGGCTTCAACACCAGTGGTGCGGGCATCACGGGCACGAGCGGCGGGTGGCAGCCCCTGACGGCGACCCTGCCGACCGGAACCACTGCGGTCCGATTCCGCTACCAGACCGACGGTGCGGCCATCGAGAGCGGCTTCCGTGTCGATGACATCGCCATCGACGGCACCATGATCGGGACCGCGGAGACCGCCGACGAGGGCTGGACCTTCAACGGCTTCCGCACCACGACGGGCTCGGAGGCCGAGACGTTCTTCAACGCCTACGTCGCCGAGAACCGCCAGTACGACGGCTACGACAAGTCCCTGGCCACGGCCTACAACTTCGGCTACGCCAGCACGCGTCCGGACGAGGTGGAGCACTTCCGCTACCAGGACGGCCTGCTGCTCAGCTACTGGGACGACTCGCAGACGGACAACAACGTGGGCGACCACCCGGGTGAGGGACTCATCCTCCCGATCGACGCGCACCCGACGTTCCACCACTGGGCCAACGGCACCCTGATGCGTCCGCGCATCGCGTCGTACGACTCGACCTTCGGGCTCGAGGCGACCAACCCGGTCACGCTGCACCTCAACGGTGTCGTGGGCAAGATCCGTCGCCAGGCGGCGGTGAAGATGTTCGACGACACCAAGACGTGGTGGTTCGACTCCGACGAGCACGCGACGACCGGCGAGCACGCCGGCCGCTACCAGCCCGGTTGGTACGGGGTCAACCCGCCCAAGACCGGCACCACCATCCGGGTGGTGTCGGACAAGCACGACGTGATGACCGTCGAGGTCGCGCCCAAGTGACGCGCTCCTGACAGGTCGCTAGGCGACCATCACCCGGCCGGCGACGCGTTGCGTCGCCGGCCGGGCTGCGTCCGTGGTGACGTGCTGCCAGGCGCCGGCCAGGCGCCGGACGGCCTCGGTGAGGTTCTCGGGGGACGCCGTCCACGGAATGCGCACGAACCTGTCGAGCCCACCCTCGACGGCGAAGACCGGTCCGGGGGCGACGACGACGCCGCGTCTCTCGGCCTCGACCGTCGTCGCGGTGCCCAGGGCCTCGGGCAGCTCGCACCACAGGGCCAGCCCGCCGTCCGGCACCCGGAACCGCCACTCCGGCAGGTGCTCGCGGACGGCGGCGACGAGGACGTCGCGCTGCTGGAGCAACCGGGCGCGGTGCGCGGGCAGCACCTCGTCCGCGCGGTCCAACAGCTCGACCAGCGCGAGCTGCTCGAAGACGGGGGCGCCCAGGTCGAGGCTCATCCGGGCCTCGAGCAACCGGTCGACCATCGGCAGTGGCGCCCGCAGCCAGCCGAGACGGAGCCCGCCCCAGTAGCTCTTGCTGGCGCTGCCGATGGTGACGGTGGACGGGCAGTGGGCGGCGAAGGGCAGCGGCATGGTCTCGGCGAGGCCGGGCGTGAGAGCCAGGTCGCGGTGGGCCTCGTCGCAGACGGCGATGGTGCGAGCACGCCGCACGTGCGCGGCCAGCTCGGCTCGCTGCTCGTCGGTCATCAGCAGGCCGGTCGGGTTCTGGAAGTCGGCGATGAGGTAGAGCAGCCGTGGCGCCACCTGGCGCAGGGTGGCACCGTGGGCGGCGATGTCCCAGCCGCCGGGATCGACGTCCGTCGGAACCAGGCGGGCACCGGCGTGGCGCAGCGCCTGGGTCGCGTTGGGATAGGTCGGGTTCTCGACGACGAGGCGGTCGCCGGGCCCGGTCAGGGCCTGCGCCACGATCGCGCTCGCGGCGAGGGCGCCGGGGGTGACCATGATCTGCTCGGGTGAGGTCGGCAGCCCGCGGGCGTCGTACGACGCAGCGATGCGCGCCTGCAGCGCCGGGACGCCGAGGGGGAAGTAGCCCGGCCCGGAGAGGTAGGCAGGCAGGGCTTCGGCTGCCGCCGCATAGGCCTCGGCGGTCCCGGGTGGTGCCGAGCCGGCCGCGCAGTTGAGGTCGATGGTGTGCTCGTCGGTCAGTCCTGGCATCAGCGCACGGTCGTGGGACTGGCGGCGCCCACCCGGCACCCGGGTGAAGGTCCCCGCCCCGCGGCGCGCCTCGGCGTAGCCGGTCTCGCGCAGCAGGTCGTAGGCGCGGGTGACGGTCGCGCGGGAGACGTCGAGGGCAGCGGTGAGCTCGCGCTCGCTCGGGAGGCGTACGTCCAGCCCGATGCGGCCGTCACCGATGAGCACCCGCAGGCTCTCGGCCAGCCCGACATAGGCCGGGGAGCGGTGGTAGCCGTCCACCAGAGTGGCTACGCGTTGGGCACTGATGGTCCGGCTCATGCTGGCCACCTTCCCATGATTGGCCATGTTCAACAAGGCCAATCGTGTCCACACTGGTGTCATGAGCTCCACCACCCACGCACCCGTCACCCTCGCCCAGCTCGGTCCGCTCGCGCAGCTGCGCGCCGGCCGTCTCGCCCGGCGCCTGCCCCAGCTCTTCGTCGGGCTGTTCCTCTACGGCGTCTCGCTGGCGATGATGGTGCGCGGGGCGCTCGGGCTCGCGCCGTGGGACGTGTTGCACTCCGGTTTCGTCCGGCACGTGCCGATGAGCCTGGGCCAGGCCGTCATCCTGTTCAGCTTCGTCGTCCTGGTGCTGTGGATCCCGTTGCGCGAGATCCCCGGCCTGGGCACCATCAGCAACGCCGTCGTGGTCGGCCTCTCGGCCGACGCGACCCTCGCCGTCCTCTCGGAGCCGGACGCGCTGTGGACGCGCATGGCGCTGATGCTGGGCGGTGTCCTCCTGTGCGGACTGGCGAGCGCCCTCTACATCGGCGCCCAGCTGGGTCGCGGCCCGCGGGACGGGCTGATGACCGGGCTCTCCCGACGCACCGGGCTCTCGCTGCGCCTGGTCCGGACGGCCCTCGAGGTGGCCGTCGTGGTCATCGGGCTGCTGCTCGGCGGGGTGCTCGGGATCGGCACCGTGATCTACGCGCTCGCGATCGGTCCGCTGACGCAGCTGATGCTGCCGTGGTTCACCGTCGACCTGGAATGACGCGCGCGACGCCCTCACGCCGCGGGTCGGCGACCGCCTCGAGAGAGCCGTCGGCCCGGGTGAGCGCGGCTCCGACACCGCCGTAGTACATCGAGAGCCCCTCCTCCCGGCGGACCTCCTCGTCGGGCAGCCCCGCCCGGTGGACGTGAACCCGCGGATGTGCCACGGCTGCGGCGAGGTCGAGGTCGCCGCTGACGAATCCGGCCAGCGCGGAGACGACGGCGGTGGTGATCCGGTCCGCGCCCGGTGACCCGATGGCCAGCGTGGAGCCGTCGTCGTGCCGACCGACCGTGGGAGCCATGTTGGAGAGCAGCCGGGCGCCGGGAGGGACACGACGACCGGCGGGATTCAGCTCCTGCTCGCCGAGGCAGTTGTTGAGCCAGATGCCGGTGCCGGCGGCGATCATGCCCGCGCCGTAGCCGGACGACACGGTGATCGAGCAGGCCGCGCCCTCGGCGTCGGTGACCGAGACCTGGGCGGTCGACCCCGACTCCAGCACCGCGCGATGGTCGGCGTCGACCCGGTCCAGCCAGGCTCGTGAGGCAGCGTCCAGGTCGTCCGCGGTCTCCAGCACCTCGCGTCGGTGGCCGAGGACCGCCCGCTGCACGCGCACCAGGTGCGCGACGTCGTCGGGCTCCCACCGGCCTCGCGGACGGTCGTCGAGCAGGCGAAGCATCGAGGCGATGACCACGCCGCCGACCGACGGCGGGGGAGTCGTCGCGAGGCTCCACGCACCGACCCGGGTGGTCAGCGGCGCGCGGACCACGGGCTCGTACGCCGCCAGGTCGGCCGCCCCCAGGAGTCCACCGCGATCCTGGACGTCGGCGGCGATGAGTCCGGCAAGGTCTCCCTCATGGAGGGCTCGCGGCCCGTCGGCGGCGATGGCCGCCAGGGTCGCCGCGAGGTCCGGGACGTGCACCCGCTCCTCGGTCAGCCGCCCCTCCGTGTCGTGCAGCGCGCGGTGGCTCGCAGAGTCCCACCCGAAGACGTCGTCGTGGACGTGACGCAGGTAGTAGCGGGACGCCGAGCCGAGCCGGAACCCACCGCGAGCCACGTCGATGGCGGGTGCCACGAGCTCACGCCACGGCAGCCGACCGTCGCGGGCATGGGCTTCGCCGAACGCGGCGAGAGAGCCGTGGGTGGCGACGGAGCCCGGGCCGATCGTGATCGAGACGCCGCCGCCGTAGGCCGTGGACACGTCCCAGGTCCGTGCCGGGGGAGCGGTGTCGTGGCGACCGACGCCGGGCATGTCGACCCAGCCGTCGACGGCGTACGCCGCGCCCGCTGTCGGCTGGACGGTGACGAATCCACCCGAGCTCAACGAGACGAGGCCGACCTCGTTGACCATCGCGACCAGGGCCGCGGCGATCGCCGCGTCGACGGCGGAGCCGCCGGCTCGCGCGACGTCCTCGGCTGCGTCGGCTGCTGCGGGGTTGGGCGCGGCGACGGCGAGGGCGGTCACGCCGGGCTCAGCGGCGGGTCGCGATGACCGCGGAGGCGTCGCCGGCCACCATCACCTCGACGGCGGTGAACCGTTCGTCGGTGAGCCACTGCTCGCGCAGGGTGTCCACCCGGCCGTAGGTGATCGGGGGCCACGACTCACAGGGGGCGAAGTCGTCGAGCACGACGATGCCGCCCGGCTCGACCAGGTCGACGACCGCCTCGACGCCGACCTCCGAGGGCGTGCCGGAGTCGAGGAAGAGCAGTGAGAACGGTCCGCGGTCGCGCAGCACGTTCCAGTCGGCGGCCAGCACCTCGACCTTGGCGTCGTCGACGAAGATCTGCTGGGCCGCACCGGCCAGGGTCTTGTCGAGCTCGGCGGTGAGGATGTGCGCCCCGTTGCGTACGCCGCTGCGCAGCCAGGCGGTGCCCACACCGCAGCCGGTGCCGAACTCGGCCATCGTGCCGCCGCGGGTCGCGGCCAGGGTGGCGAGCAGGCGACCGGTCTCGTTGCGGCAGAAGGAGACGTAGCCGGCCTGACGACAGACGTCGAAGGCGCGGGAGACGATGTCGGGGAGTTCGGGAGGGGCAGACATGAGGGCGCCGAGTCTGTCATCCCCGAGCGTGGAGTCTCAGAGGCCGGTCGGCCATCTCAGGATCTGACACGATTGAACAATCCAGGTGACGGCGGCGCGGGGCCGTCGTACGATCTGCTCACCATGCGGAACGTCTTCGTACTTATCGTTCGCCGCGGCGGGGCCTGACAGAAGGCCACCTCGTCGCGGTGTTCGGCGTTGACGAGGATGTCCGCCCCCGGCCTTCAGAACCTCAGAGTTCGAAGCCACCGCCTCCGCGGCGGGTCCTGCCGCAAGGCGCGCGATCCGCACCCTGCACCTCATCAGGCACAGGCAGGCCGGTAGCCGGGCCACCCGGGCGATCCCCGCACACCCCGCATCCCTCACCCGCCGTGGTGTCGGTGTCTTCGAGCCTCTCATCCGAGACCCGATCCGACACGCAGGAGTGAGACCGATGTACGACATGTATCCCGACTGGGGCCCGGCAGCGCACGACCCCGAGAACCCCACCAGCTTCGAGAACGTCAGCGCGGCCCTCCAGACCTCGCTTGACCTGCGAGACAACGGCGGCCAGCGCCCGGACGACAACTAGATTCGCCCGCATGCCCGACACCCAGCAGCCCGCGTCCACCCCTTCCGGGACACGTCCGACCCTCGCCGTCATCCCCGGCGACGGGATCGGTCCGGAGGTCACCGCGGAGGCCCTCAAGATCCTCGAGGCCGCCTCCCCGGTGACGTTCTCCCCGACGCGCTACGACCTGGGTGCCGAGCGCTACCTCGCGACCGGCGAGGTGCTGCCCGACTCCGTGCTCGCCGAGATCCGCGAGCACGACGCGATCCTCCTGGGAGCTGTGGGCGGCAAGCCCAACGACCCCAACCTGCCGCCCGGCATCCTCGAGCGCGGTCTGTTGCTCCGCCTGCGGTTCGAGCTCGACCACTACGTCAACCTGCGCCCCTCGCGGCTGTTCCCCGGCACGGCCTCACCCCTGGCCGAGCCCGGTGACATCGACTTCGTCGTCGTGCGCGAGGGCACCGAGGGGCCCTACACCGGCAACGGCGGTGCGCTGCGCGTCGGCACCCCGGCGGAGGTCGCGACCGAGGTCTCGGTCAACACCGCGTACGGCGTCGAGCGGGTGCTGCGTGACGCGTTCGCCCGAGCCCGGAAGCGACCCCGGAAGAAGCTGACCCTGGTCCACAAGACCAACGTCCTCGTCCACGCCGGCTCGGTCTGGTGGCGGCTCTTCGGAGAGGTCGGCGCCGAGTTCCCCGATGTCACCTGCGACTACATGCACATCGACGCGGCGATGATCTTCATGACCACCGACCCCGCGCGCTTCGACGTGATCGTCACCGACAACCTCTTCGGCGACATCATCACCGACCTCGCGGCCGCCATCACCGGCGGCATCGGGCTGGCGGCGTCCGGCAACATCAACCCGGACCGCACCGCCCCGTCGATGTTCGAGCCGGTCCACGGCTCGGCGCCCGACATCGCCGGGCAGGCGAAGGCCGACCCCACCGCCGCCATCCTGTCCGCCGCCCTGCTGCTCGACCACCTGGGGCACCCCGACGCCGCCGCCCGCATCGAGGGCGCTGTGCTCGCCGACCTGGCCGACCGCATGCCCGGCACGAGTCGGCGTACGTCCGAGGTCGGCGACGCGATCGCAGCGCGACTCGCCTAGGGGCTCGCGCGGCGAGCCGGATCTGTCATGTCGCAGGACATCGGTGACAGTTCTGTATCAGGACATCGGTGACAGTTTGATGGGTCTTGGTGGTGACACTTGTGCCCTGATGGTTCGGGGATGGCTGCTAGTGAACCCATCGATCCCCGTGTCCGTCTCGCTATCTCGCGGTGGCCCGATGATGCGCCGCGTGCGGCACTGGAGTCCTCGGGGCTGGACCACGGGCCGATCAGCGTGCACGACAAGATGCACGCGATGGGGCTGGAGCCGGTGCCCTCGGTCGCGTCGTTGGCTCGGATCTTCCGTGAGGCAGGCGTTGCGCGACTCGAGCCGAGGAAGAGGCCGCGTTCGGCATGGCGCCGGTTCGTCTATCCGGCGCCGAACGCGTGCTGGCAGTTGGACGCCGCCGAGTACGTGCTGACCGGCGGCCGCAAGTGCGTCATTTTCCAGCTCATCGACGACCACTCGCGCTACGCCGTCGCATCTCATGTCGCGTGGGGTGAGACCGTCATGGACGCGATCAGGGTGGTCGACAAGGCCATCGCCGAGCATGGCGTGCCGCAACGGCTGCTGTCCGACAACGGGATCGCGCTGAACCCTTCGCGGCGTGGGTTGGTGGGCCAGCTCGTCGATCATGTGTCGCGACTCGAGGTAGAGGCGATCACCGGCAAGCCCTACAAGCCGACCACCCAGGGCAAGAACGAGCGATTCCACCAGGGACTACCGGGCCGGGTGACCCCGCTGACGGCTTGGGAAGCGACCGCGAAGGCTGAACCGCCGCGACCCAAAGCTGACCAGCGGCCATGGTTCGACCGGCCAGTGCCGACCCGATCCCGGCTTCCTCAGCCACCGCCGCCGACAGACCTGCCGCCCGATACCCGCGTCAGGAAAGTCAGCTCCGCCGGCGTCATCGCCGTCGACAAGGTCTTCTACAAGATCGACGTCGAACACAGGTTCACGCAGGTCCTGGTGATCACCGACGGCGACAAGATCACCATCACCGACCTGCAAGGCGAGCTCCTTGCCGAGCACACCCGACCCGGATCCCGGCATCACCTACGTGGGCAACGGCCAACCACCCGGACCACGCCCCAAGAACACCTGAATGTCACCGAAGTCCTGAGACACCAACTGTCACCGATGTCCTGACACAGAACTGTCACCCATGTCCTGAGACATCACACAGGCGAGCTGGATCTTCGGTGAATCTTGATCGAACATGTGTTCTGATAGTCGTGATGGGGTGGTAGGGTGGGCCGCAGGCCCGAATGACACTTCGGAATCTGGATCCGCTTCACTCGCAGGCAAGGCGCGGGTGGCGGTGGGAGCGGCAGGAGGGCCAGTCGCGAGGGTGAGTAATAGTCCCGGTGCCGGGGCCTCCAGGAGCGACGACCACTGAGAGCCACGCACGAGGCGTGGGCGGTGTAGTCGTCGAAGAGGAGGCCCGGGTCGTGACCCATCCGATCATTGCGTGTGCCTCTGACATGGCCGGGGCGCTCAAGGCCGTGGCCGGGGTGAACCCGACGTTCATGTCCACCGATGACAAGGTGGCTGCGCTGAAGGGCTTGTCCCGTGTCGAGGCGCAGGTCGCTGAGCTGCGCCTGCGGGTGCTGGCCGATGCGGGCGATGTTGCCGCAGGGGCGGCGGCCAAGGATGCGGCCGGCTGGCTGGCCCAGCACACGCATGTCCGGTTCGATGCGGCCCGCGCCGACCTGACGTTGGCGCTCGCTCTCGATCGGCGCTACCCGATCCTCGCGGCGGCGTTGCGAGCCGGTGACGCCAATGTCGTCCAGGCACGCGTGATCGTGCGCGCGTTGGATGCGCTGCCCGACACCGTGGACGACGACACGCTCTCGCGGGCCGAGGAGCACCTGGTTGCTGCGGCGGGTGAGTTCGGTCCGAAGGAGCTCGGTCGCCTCGGGCGTCGTGTCCTGGAGGTCGTCGCGCCGGAGGTCGTCGAGGCAGCCGAGGCTCGCCGGCTGGCCGAGCTCGAGGCCAATGCTGCTGCGTTGACCCGGTTGACAATGCGGCGTCAGGGCGATGGCACCACCCGCATCTCCGGGCGACTGCCCGACGCGGCCGCCACCCGGCTCGCGACCTACCTCGAGGCCTACGCGAACCCGCGCAAGGACCCGGTCGCCGGTGCGGACGACGTGGCTGAGGGGGATCCGTTCAACCGGCTGCCCTACCCGCGCCGGATGGGCGAGGCGTTGTGCCAGTTCCTCGAGTCCCTCGACATCTCGCGCTTCCCGATCCACGGCGGTGATGCGACGACGCTCGTCATCACGATGAGCCTGGACTCGTTGAGGGCCGAGCTCGCCACCGCCGACCTCATCGGCGCCGGCCTGATCCCCGGAGATGAGCTCACCGGAGACCTCATCACCGCAGCCCAGGCCCGTCGCCTGGCCTGCACCGCCAAGATGATCCCCGCTGTCCTCGGCGGCGACAGTGTGCCCCTCGACCTCGGCCGCGCCCAACGACTCTTCAGCCCCGGCCAACGCAAAGCGCTCCTCATCCGCGACAAGACATGTCGGGCAGAAGGCTGTGACATCCCCGGCACCTGGACCGAGGCCCACCACCTCGCCCCCTGGAACATCGGCGGCAAGACCGACCTCACCAACGGGCTCCTGCTCTGCAGCCATCACCACCACCGAGCCCACGACAACGCCTTCCGCACCGACCGTCTGCCCAACGGCGACCTCAGATTCCACCGACGCACGTAGGCCGGCGTCGGCTTCCTCACCCGAGCAGCTGCTCCTGGCAGGTCTTGGCGAACCAGCTCTCCCAATCCTCTGGTGACCAGCCTCGCCGATCGACAAGAAGAAGCCAGACATCTGGGTGGTTGAGGGTCCACAGCAGATCGGTGGCGACCTGAACATCGAGTCCAGGTCGCAGGGAGCCCTTGTCGGCAAGGCTTTCGACGATCACGCCCTGGTTGGCCCAGAAGTCGGTCTGGATCAGTTCCCACAGAGCCGCGAGGTCATCGTCGATGGGTGCGGCGTCTCGTATCACCTTGAGCATCGGCCCGATGCGCGTCTTGACGATTCGTGAGTTCGCCGCTGTCAGCGCGAGCTGCCGGTGCGGATCCGGCTCCGACAGAAGCTCGGTGTACCAGGGGCGTTCGGCGATGGGTGCGTCGTCGAGATCACCCTTGAGGGAGAGATCCCATACCGCTCTGAGCAGGCCTGCCTTGGTGCGGTAGGCGTTGTAGACCGTCTTGAGCGAGACGCCTGCGCGTTTCGCAACCGCATCCATCGTCGTTGCCGGGTAGCCGTTCTCGACGAAGAGATCCCGGGCGGCCTGGGCCAGCTTGCGGCGCCTGGCAGCAGCCTGCTGTGCGCGCAGCGAGGAGTTGTAGGTGCGCGATCTCTTGACTTCGGCGGTCATGAGCCTAGAGTAGCAATATTCGTTACTTGTCGAATGTAACGAACTACCGAGGGAGGAACCGAGATGTCAACAGAGACCGCTCTACGGCCGACCGCCGAGGAGATCCGCAACCGCGTACACCAGATGTGGGGCTCGGTCGCCGAGTCCTGGGGTGAGCATGGCGATCACGTCGAGGAACGCGCAGAGGCTGTCACCCGCCTCATGATCGATGCCGTCGCGCCTGCTCCCGGCGACGAGGTGCTCGAGCTCGCCTGCGGCGCAGGTGGCCTGGGCTTGGCGATCGTCGACCATGTCACACCCGGAGGACGGGTCGTCCTCTCCGACGTGGCGCCGGAGATGGTGGCGATCGCGTCCACGCGGGCGGCGCGTCGCCCCCACGTCGATGGAGCCGCCACACAGGTCAGCACGCGGGTCCTCGACCTGGAGCAGATCGATGCGCCAGACCAGTCATTCGACATCGTCGTCTGCCGGGAGGGACTCATGTTCGCCCTCGACCCGGTCCGAGCAGCCACTGAGATCGCCCGAGTCCTGCGGCCGGGCGGCCGGACGGCCGTCGCGGTGTGGGGTCCACGCGATCGCAACCCGTGGCTCGGAGTGCTGGCAGACGCGGTACACCGGCACACCGGCACACCGGTTCCCCTGCATGGAACCCCCGGTCCGTTCTCCTTGGGAGCGGACGGTGCGCTGGAGACGACACTAGCCGCGGCCGGGCTCGCCGAGGTCTGCCTGCAGCGGGTCGATGTACCCACCCACGACGCATCCTTCGACGACTACTGGCAGCTGCGCATCGATCTCGCGGGCCCGCTGAAGCAACGCCTCGCCGTGCTGCCTGCTCCGGATCTGGCTGCCATCCGGGAGATGGTCCGCGAAGGGCTGGCGCGGTATCAAACCTCGGACGGGCTCAGGGTTCCCGGCCTCGCATATGTCGCATCCGCACGCCGAGCGGCCACAGCCTGACAACGGACGTAGGTGTGGTCTCGTGGGGAACTCCTCAGATTGAGGCATGCAACCCGTCGACGGCCCGGGCGATGATGTCGCAACAGAGCGGACTGTGCGTCGTTCACTGGCGCGCCGGGTCCGGTCAGCATCTCGACGATGGAAGGGAACGCGTGTCATGAAACGTTTGATGGGAATCTGCGCAGTCGCGGCGGGTCTTGTTCTGTCAGGAGCCGGGGTTGCGAACGCCGGCGAGGTGAATGGCAACGGCAACGACATCCCCGCACCGAACCGCGCCGCGTCGGAATGCGTGTTCTCCGGTCTGGACACCGCAGACGGGATCGAGGGCAACCCTCCGGGCTTCGACGACGACGAGCTGGCCATGAGGGGGAATCAGAGCCCTGGCGGCGTCGATCGCTACCACGGGGTGCAGAGCTACGGCATCTACGTGCGGGCCGGGCTGAAGGGAGTCGTGCCGTCGCCCGGTATGGCGTGCAACGGCAGCTGACGCTCGTTCGGTACTCGCAGCACACGCTGGGGTGCTGCGAGTAGGGTGGCCACGCAGTCGGCGCAGCGCCGGCTTGAACCCAACCTGGATGTCACGCACCCGGACCCCGCGCGTCGCCGTCGGAGATCCGAGCCATGCGCCCCCTCAGCGTCACGCACCCGACCACGCCCGATCCGGCTGTCTCCCACGCCCACCAGCTGCGGGAATCCATAGCCGAGGTGAAGCCGCACCTCAGAGGATGGCTCCACCTCGCGATCGTGCCGCCGACACTCATCGCGGGAATCGTGCTGGTCGCGTTGTCTCCCGACGGCCCGACCCGAGCTGGCTCGGCAGTCTTCATGGCCTCGGCACTGGTGCTGTTCGGTGGGTCGGCTGCCTACCACCGCGGCAACTGGTCACCCGAGACGTGGCTGATCCTGCGTCACCTCGACCACTGCAACATCTTCGTGCTGATCGCCGGTTCGTGCACGGCGGCGGCCCTGCTCCTGTTGGACGGCACGGACCGCGGCCTGATGCTGACCATCGTCTGGTCGAGCGCCGTCCTGGGTGTCGCGGCGAGATTCCTCTGGCCCGATGCCCCGCGGTGGCTCTCACCACCGATCTACATCGCCGCGGGGTTCGGGGCGCTGCTCTTCTACCCGGGCCTCATCAGTGGCGCCTCGCGGCTCGGGGACAGCGGCGTGGCGGCCCTTGCCCTGCTCGGGGCTGGAAGCGCCTTGTACGTCGCGGGTGCGGTGGTCTACGGCCTCCGTCGGCCCGACCCGTGGCCGCGCTGGTTCGGATTCCACGAGGTGTTCCACACCTTCACCGTGGTCGCCTTCGCCAGTCACTACGTCGGCATCTCGCTGGCCACCTACTCGATGCGCTGAGATCCAGGTGCTCACGGTCGGCTGGGGTGTTGGCTCAGGGCCGCGTCTCGTCCAGGCAGGTCGCCCGCTCGACGTTGCGGGGACAGCCGCGGAAGTCGGAGCCGACGATCAGCCCAGCGACGAAGGCCGCGACCAGACCCAGCACCAGAGCTCCGGCGAGGAGGCGCGGACTGCGTTTCACGAGGGCATGCACAGCTGCCGGTAGGGCGGCGACGGCGCCGGTCGTGACGAGCAGGGCGAGCGTCGTGTTCGGGTCGGTCGAGCGCCCGAAGCCTCCGCCCGAACAGCCGGAGATCCCGCAGATGGTGAACCAGCTGGCAAAGGCGGGCACGCAGGCGAGGGCGAGGCCCAGCACGATCCAGACGAGGGGGTAGCGGTCCCGGGAGTCATCCATCCACCCACATTCCCACGCCATCGCCTTCCCGAGGCCCGTGTAGGTGGGGGACGACCACAGGTAGGTTTGGCCCATGCAGATCAGCACCACGGCGACCACGACCCCTGTCGACGACTCCCGTCTCGAGGAGATCCTGGCCAACCCCGGTTTCGGCACCCACTTCACCGATCACATGCTGACGATCGAGTGGACGCCGGACAACGGATGGCACAACGCACGCATCACGCCGTACGGGCCACTCTCCCTGGACCCGGCGACTGCCGTGCTGCACTACGCGCAGGAGACCTTCGAGGGGATGAAGGCCTACCGCCACGACGACGGCTCGGTGTGGACCTTCCGACCCGACCAGAACGCCGCGCGGATGGTGCGCTCGAGCCAGCGGCTCGCGTTCCCCGAGCTGCCGGTCGAGACGTTCGTCGAGCTCGTCGACGCCCTGGTGACGGTCGACCAGCGATGGGTGCCCGACAATTCCGTCAACGGGGGAGGCGGCGAGAAGGCGCTCTACCTGCGGCCCTTCATGTTCGCCTCGGAGACCTTCCTCGGCGTGCGGCCGGCCCAGCACGTGACCTTCATGGTGATCGCCTCACCGGCGGGCGCCTACTTCAAGGGTGGTGTGAAGCCGGTCAACCTGTGGCTCTCGGAGACCTACACCCGCGCAGGCCGAGGCGGCATGGGCGCGGCCAAGACCGGCGGCAACTACGCCTCCTCGCTCGCCGCCCAGCGCGAGGCGATCGAGAAGGGCTGCGACCAGGTCGTCTTCCTCGATGACCAGGAGTTCCGCTACGTCGAGGAGCTCGGCGGGATGAACCTCTTCTTCGTCCATGCCGACGGCCACATCGTCACCCCCGAGACCGGCACCATCCTCGAGGGCATCACCCGGGCCTCGATCATCGAGCTGGCCGGGAAGCTCGGCCACGCGGTGGAGGAGCGCAAGTTCTCCATCGACGAGTGGCGCCAAGGTGTCGGGAGCGGCGAGATCACCGAGATCTTCGCCTGCGGCACCGCGGCCGTCGTCACGCCGGTCGGGGAGCTCCGTGCGCCGTCGGGCATCGCACCGGCGCCACAGAGCACCGACCTGACGATGCGGCTGCGTGAGGCGCTGGTCGGCATGCAGTTCGGTCGCGCCGAGGACACCTTCGGCTGGTTGCACCGGGTCTGCTGACCGGGCTGCCCCCGGCGCGCGCCGCGGGGATCGGCCAGTTGGCCGACTTCCGCCCGTATCCTCGTGGCGTGACGACCTCACCGCGCCCCGAGGCGCCGCCGCCGGGGCTGACGGTGGGTGGCTACGCGCTGCGCGCCCGTCTCGGCGAGGGCGGCATGGGCGTGGTCCACCTCGGACAGAGGCCGGGGGAGCGGCCGGTCGCGATCAAGGTGCTGCGACCGCACATCGTCGGCGACGACGAGGCACGCCAACGGCTCGCTCGCGAGGTCAACTCGTTGAGCCTCATCCGCAGCCGCCGCGTCGCCGAGATCGTCGACTCCGACCCGTGGGGCGAGATCCCGTTCGTCGCCACCCGCTACGTCCCCGGTCTCTCGCTGCACGACCACGTCAACGAGGAGGGCGCGCTCACCGGCGACGACCTCCTGTGGTTCGCCGACTGCCTCGCCGAGGCCCTCGAGGCGGTGCACGCGGTCGGCGTCCTCCACCGCGACATCAAGCCGTCCAACGTGATCATGGAGGGCCGCACCCCGATCCTCATCGACTTCGGCCTGGCCCGTGTCGCCGACGACCCGCGGCTGACGATGACCGGATGGCTGCTCGGCACGCCGGGCTACCTCGCGCCCGAGATCCTCCACGGCGAGGACGCCACGGCTGCCTCCGACGTGCACGCCTGGGCAGCCACCGTGGCGTACGCCGGCCTCGGCCGCGCCCCCTTCGGCCGTGGCCCGTCGATGGCGATCATGGATCGTGTGCGTCGTGGCGAGCACGACCTCTCCGGCCTGGACGGCTCGATCCTCGACCTGCTCGAGGAGGCACTGGCTCCCGCTGCAGCCGACCGGCCCTCTCTGCCTGAGGTGCGTGAGTGGCTGGAGGACCTGAGCGGTGGCATGCCCAGCCCGTCGCGTACGTCGTCGGGTCCAGCCGCTGTGGACACGACGCAGATCCCGGTGACCGCGCCCTTCAACCACTGGTCGGCCGGCTGGCAGGACGAGCCGGCGACCACCCCCCTGGTCCCTCCCGAGCACGTCGGCGAGTACGGCCCCGTCCGCCCGCGGGTCAGCGGTGCCGAGCGGCTGCGACGCCACGCGCTGGTGCTGGCCGGAGGTGCGGTGGTGGCTTCCTCGGTTGCGTTCGCTCCCTACGTCACGGTGCTCCTCTGTGCGCTCGGCGCGTGGCTGCTGCGCAGCGGGTCGATGGCCGCATCGTCCGTCGGCAACCGACGCCGCCTACGGGGAGTGAAGTGGTACGACGCCCCGCAGCTGCTGCTCGCCACTCCGTGGCACCTCGTCCGGTCGATCCCCGGCACCCTGCTGCTCCTCGTCTGGAGCCTGGGCATCGCGACCGCGTTCGCGCTGATCTGCTTCGCGGCGTCGTGGTCAGTGGCGACCTCCCTGACCGTCATCGGGGCAGGCTTTGCCCTCGCCATGTGGTGGGGGCCGGGTGGGGAGCGGGTGCGCTCCTCACTGCACCGCGTGGTCGATCCGGTGGCACGGCGTGGAGTGCCGTGGCTGTTGGTGACGCTGCTCGTGTGTGCGGGTGCGGCTGGGCTCGGCGCTGCGACGGCGGCCACGGGGACGAGCTGGGCGCCGGACGACAACGCTCCCTTCTCCGGCGTGCAGCTGCCCAGCTGGTTGTGAGTCGCCCGGGTTCCCCGGGGTGGCTGGGCGGGTCAGGTCACCCGGCGGACGTGAGCGGCGCAATCGATGCACGTGCGCGCCGCCGGCAGGGCCTCCAGCCGTGCGTCACCGATCGACCTGCCGCAGCGCTCGCAGACGCCGTACGTCCCAGCATCCACGCGCACCACTGCCGCGTCGATCTCTGACAGGTGGTGTCGCACCTGCGTGATGAGCGAGCCGATCTGGGACCGCTCGAAGGCGATGGTCGCGCCCTCGGGGTCGTGCTCGTCGTCGGCGTTGGTGTCGAGCGAGGCGGCCACGACCGAGTCGAAGTCGCCGGTCAGGCTGGCCAGGCGCGCGAGCGTCTGATCGCGCTCGCTCGCGAGACGGCTGCGGACGTCGTGCATCCGGACATCATGCGGTGTCTGCGGTCACTGCTTGAATGGGGCATGGCGCTCGTGACCTGGCAGGACCTCTGCATCGATGCACTCGACGTCGACGCGCAAGCACGCTTCTGGGCCGCAGTGAGCGGGCTGGAGGTCGCTGGCGCCGAGCCCCCGGCTCGTCTCGACGGTCCGACGCCACGCCACACGCTGTGGGTGAACCCGGTCGATCGCCCTCACCGCGCGAAGAACCGTACTCACCTCGATGTCGACTGTGCCTCGATCGACGAGCTCGTCGCTCTGGGCGGTCGGGTGCTGGCGCCGTCCTCGGAGACCGGGTTCGGGTGGACTCTCATGGCCGACCCGGAGGACAACGAGTTCTGCGCGTTCGCCCGTCCACCCGACCGGTTGCCGGACTATCGGATCCACGGCATCGGCATCGACTGCGCAGACCCCGAGACGCTTGCTCGCTGGTGGGGCGACCTGTTCGGCACGGAGCCCGAGCACGACACGGAGTACGACGTCTGGACACTCACCGGCGTCGCCGTCGACGAGCGGATGACGCTCGACTTCGCGCCGGTCCCCGAGCCGCGCACCGAACCCAACCGGCTGCACTGGGACGTCGTCGGCCGGGTCGACGAGCTCATCGGTCGGGGTGCTGCCCATCTCTGGGACCAGCAGCGTTGGAAGGTGCTGGCGGATCCCGAGGGGAACGAGTTCTGCGTCTTCGCGCCGTGATCAACCAGATCCCGAGACACCGGCGCCCAGCCGGCGATCTCGTGGCAGCATGGCTCATGTGAACACCAGCACCATCATCATTGCCTAGCGCGCCGGGATCCCCGACGCGCCGACCTCCTGCACCCCAGGAGGTTTTTTGTTGTGACGACACGACCAGCTCCGACCGAGGGACGACCGATGGACCTGCAGGGCGCATTCCACGTCTACGACACCACCCTGCGCGACGGCGCGCAGCAGGAGGGCCTCAATCTCTCGGTCGCCGACAAGCTGGCCATCGCGCGCCATCTCGACGGTCTGGGTGTCGGCTACATCGAGGGCGGCTGGCCCGGCGCCAACCCCAAGGACACCGAGTTCTTCCGCCGTGCGAGCCAGGAGCTCGACCTGCGCCATGCCCGCCTGGCGGCGTTCGGCTCGACCCGCCGCCCGGGCGTACGAGCTGCGGACGATCCGATGGTCGCTGCCCTGCGCGACTCGGGCGCGAGCGTCGTCACCCTGGTGGCGAAGTCGCACGACCGTCACGTCGAGCTCGCCCTCAAGACGACGCTTGCGGAGAACCTCGCGATGGTCCGCGACACCGTGTCGCACCTGCGGGACGAGGGCCAGACCGTGTTCCTCGACGCTGAGCACTTCTTCGACGGCTACCGCGACAACCGGGCGTACGCGCTCGAGGTGCTGCGGACGGCTGCCGAGGCGGGAGCCGAGGTCGTCGCGCTCTGCGACACCAACGGCGGGATGCTGCCCGACTGGGTCTCAGATGTCGTCGTCGACGTGATCGAGTCGACCGGAGCGCGGGTGGGCATCCACTGCCACAACGACACCGGCTGCGCGGTCGCCAACACCCTGGCCGCCGTCGACGCCGGGGCCACCCACGTGCAGGGCACGGTCAACGGCTACGGCGAGCGCACCGGCAACGCCGACCTGATCGCCGTCGTCGCCAACCTCGAGCTCAAGCTGGACCGGCAGGTCCTGCCCGCGGGGATGCTCAAGGACGCCACCCGGATCGCGCACGCCGTCGCCGAGGTCACCAACTTCCCGCCGGCCTCACGACAGCCGTACGTCGGCACCTCCGCCTTCGCCCACAAGGCCGGCCTGCACGCGAGCGCGATCAAGGTCGACCCCAACCTCTACCAGCACATGGACCCGGTCGGCGTCGGCAACGACATGCGCCTGCTCGTCTCCGACATGGCCGGCCGCGCCTCCATCGAGCTGAAGGGCAGGGAGCTCGGTTTCGACCTGTCCGGCGATCGCGAGCTGGTGACCCGGGTGACCGATCGCGTGAAGGCCATGGAGCAGAGCGGATTCACCTTCGAGGCCGCCGATGCATCCTTCGAGCTGTTGCTCGTCGAGGAGGTCGAGGGGGCACGGCCGTCGTACTTCGACGTGGAGTCGTGGCGGGTCATCACCGAGACCCGGACCGGCGGCGAGGCCGTCTCCGAGGCGACGGTCAAGCTGCGAGCGGAGGGTGTGCGCTACGTCGTCACCGGTGAGGGCAACGGTCCGGTCAACGCCCTCGACGCCGCCCTGCGCGAGGCGATCGGGCAGGCGTTCCCCGAGGTCGCGAAGTTCGAGCTGATCGACTACAAGGTGCGCATCCTCGACCAGGGGCACGGCACCGACGCGATCACGCGGGTGCTCATCGAGACCACGGACGGCGAGTCGTCCTGGGTCACCGTGGGGGTCGGCCACAACGTCATCGAGGCGTCCTGGGGCGCACTCGTGGACGGCCTCACCTTCGGTCTGCGCCGCCAGCACCGCTGAGACCGGCCGCGGAGGCCGGTCCCAGCTGATGGCTAGAGGCTGTTGCGCAGCTCCTGCAGGGCGACCTTGAGCTCGCCCTGGTCACCGGTGTCGTCGAGCACCTTGATGGCGTTGGCCAGCTGGGCCTTCGCCGACGCGCCGGCGCCCTTGCCGTCGAGCTCCTCCGCCTTCTCGAGGTGCTTGGACACCTTGCTCAGCGTCTCTCCGGACAGCTCACCCGAGCGCACGGCCTGGTCGAAGTAGGACCCGGCGACGTTGAAGCTGGGCGCCCAGGTGAGGCGGGTCTGGTGCTGGGCGTTGAACTGCTCGACCTGCGCCTCGCCGGCTGCCGCGATCTCGTTCTCCGACATGTGCTCGCTCGGCAGCAGCCTGAACGCGTCGAAGCCGCGCGCGAGCTCGCTGCCGAAGATGGTGCCGTTGTACCAGTAGGTCGACCACAGGCCGCCGAGGTTGAGGCCGGTGGCATTGGGGGTGTTGATGGGTCCGCGGTCGAAGTAGGCGATCTCGACGGGGTTGGCCGAGTCGCTGAAGTCGATCATCGACAGGCCGCCCTGGTACCACGCCTGGACGAGGATGTCGCGACCCGGTACGGGGACGAGGGAGGAGTTGTGGGCGACACAGTTCTCCTGGGCGGTCTGTGGCACCGGGAGCTTGTAGTAGCTGCGGAACTGCATCTTCCCGCCGACGATGTCGAAGATCGCGTCGGCGCCCCACTCCGGCTGGTCGGTGGCGCGGCAGCGAGCGCTGGTGCCGCCTCCCCACTCGTCGGTGAAGATCACTGTCTTGCCGTCGTTGCTGAGGGTCGCTGAGTGCCAGTAGGAGAAGTTCGGGTCGGAGACCGCGTCGATGCGCACCGGGTTCACCGGGTCGGAGATGTCGAGCAGGATGCCGTTGCCCTGGCACGCGCCGGCGGCCACGCCGGCCTCGGGATAGGCCGTGATGTCGTGGCACGTGTTGGTGTTGGGGACAGGGGAGTAGTTCGTGCCAGACGGGTGCGGGGTCCCGGACGGCGTGTTCTGGAGGCCGTTGAAGGCGCCGGTGACCGGATCGGTGAAGATCCGCGGCTGGCTCACGATCGCTGCTGTCTCCGGCGCGGCGAGCGGCACCTCGATCACGTCGATGCGCCACTGCGTCGGGTTCCCGGTGGTGACAGGAGCCTGGTTGTTGACGTTGGCGTTCTCGCAGCCCGCCAGCTCGAGCGAGGAGCGGACGCCGGAGGTGCCGGAGTTGTAGATCCAGATCTTGTCGGTCACGCCGGGCTTGGTCACGATCGTGTGGGTGTGGGAGCCGCGGCAGGTCTGCACGCCGGGCAGCTGGACCGGGTTGTCGAGGTCGGAGATGTCGAAGATCCGCACTCCGCGGAAACGCTCGGGGTTGACCGCTCCCGACGCGCCCTGGGTCCCGCAGTCGATGCGACCGCGGGTCTCCTCGACCGACATGAAGAGCAGGTCGCCGAAGACCGAGACGTCGCCCTGACCGCCCGGGCACACGAACGAGCCGCGCAGTGACGGGTCGGCGGGGTCGGAGACGTCGTAGACCTGGAAGCCGTTGAAGCTGCCGACGATGGCGTTGGTGCCGGTGAAGGCGAGGTCGGAGTTGACGAAGCCGAAGTTGCCGGGGGCAGCGTCGAACGGCGCCACACGAGGGTCGTTGTCGAGCAGCTCGATGTTGCTGCTCGCCTCCGACCAGGGGAAGTAGCCCGGAGCGAGGCCGATGCGCGGGTCGTCCTCAGCGGCGGACGCCGCCACCGGCAGCAGGGCGCCGAGCAGGACGAGGACCCCCAGCGCGCTCGTCCTGGACCGGCTCAGAACAGGTAGTCGAGACATCGTGGTGACCCTCCCTGGTTGGTCGGTCGGGTGCTGCTCGCGGCGGGCCGTGGAGCGGTCGACCTACTATGGTCCGGTCAAGGTACCGATGTGACATACGTCACCGCCAGACCCAAAGCGCGTCAAATCGTCCACAACGGAGGGCCCATGGCGTCGACCCCCGAGCTCCGCTCGACCCGCATCCGAGCGGCAGGCGTGGTGACGGCATCCCTGCTGGTCATCAGCCTGGCCGGATGTACTTCCGACGACCCGGAGCCCGAGGGCGGAGCCCGGGTCGTGCAGCTCGGTGCACCGGGGGAGTCCGGCGCCACCTTGTCCCCCGAGGAGGTCGAGGCCATCGAGGAACCGACCTACACCGAGGCAGACGTCGCCTTCGTGCAGGGGATGATCCCGCACCACCGGCAGGCCCTCGACCTCACCGCGCTCGTGGCCGACCGGGCTGCCGACCCCGACCTGGCCGCGATGGCCGGGCGGATCGAGGTCTCGCAGGTCGACGAGATCGAGCAGATGGAGCGGTGGCTCACGAGCCGCGGTGAGGACGTTCCAGACGAGCACGCAGGCCACTCCGTCGGTGCGCACGGCATGCCCGGCATGCTCTCGCCCGCGGAGCTCTCCCGACTGGAGCGCGCCACCGGACCGCGCTTCGACCGGCTCTTCCTGCAGCTCATGATCCGCCACCACGAGGGCGCCGTCGTGATGGTCGAGTCGCTGCTGACCCAGGGCGAGGGCGGGCAGGAGTCGGAAGTGTTCCAGCTCGCCAGCCATGTCGGCTCCGACCAGCAGGTCGAGATCGCCGCGATGAAGCGGAAGCTCACCGAGATGGCCCGCTGAGGTCGGTACGGTCGACGTGTGCTCCACGACCTGACCGCCCTCGAGCTGGGCGACGCCGTACGCACCGGTGACGTGTCGCCGCTCGAGCTGGTCGAGCACTACGCCGGCCGTGCCGATCGCGTGGGTGCCTTCATCACGACCACCCACGACCTGGCGCGCGAACACGCCCGACGGCTGACCGAGACGGGTCGGCCCGCGGACGCCGGTCCGCTGTGGGGCGTGCCCACCGGCATCAAGGACCTCCACCCCACGGCGGGGGTGCGCACCACCTTCGGCTCCGCTGCGTACGACGACTTCGTGCCTGAGGAGTCCGACGCGCTCGTCCTCTCCCTCGGGGCCGCGGGCATGCCGAGCCTGGGCAAGACCAACACCCCCGAGTTCGGCACGCCCTGCTACACCGAGCCCGACGTCGCACCTCCCGCGGTGACGCCCTGGGACACCTCACGCACCGCCGGCGGATCCTCGGGTGGCGCCGGCGCCGCGGTCGCCGCCGGGCTGCTGCCGGTCGCGCCCGGCTCCGACGGCGGGGGATCGATCCGGATCCCCGCCTCCTGCTGCGGCTTGGTCGGCCTCAAGCCGTCGCGCGGCCGGATCAGCGGCGCCCCGACGTACGGGGACCCGGTCGGCCTGGCGACCGCGGGCGCCTTGGCCCGCACGGTCCGCGACGCGGCCGCCCTGCTCGACGTGCTCGCCGGACGCCGGGTCGGCGACCCGTTCTGGGCTCCCGCCCCGTCGGCGCCCTTCCTGCAGGCGTGCGATCGCGAGCCCGGGCGGCTCCGGGTCGGGCGCTTCGTCACCCCGGTCATCGCGGACGTCGCCGTCGACCCGTCGAGCGTCCGCGCCTGGGAGGACGCCTCCCGCCTGCTGGAGTCGCTCGGCCACGACGTCGAGGACGTGCCGGTGCCGATCGCCCCGGAGGCGGTCGTCGACTTCGAGACCTGCTGGGCGGTCCTCACGGCGCTGTCGCCGGTGCCGCCCGGTCGCGAGGACCGGCTTCGCCCGCTCACCCGCTGGCTCGGCGATCGCGGTCACGCCGTGAGCGGTCCGGACTTCGGGCTGGCCATCGGTCGGCTCCGCCAGCACGCCGCCGCGGCACTCACGGCTCTTGCGCCCTACGACGTGGTGCTCACCCCGACCCTCGCCACCCCTCCCGTCGAGGTCGGGGCGCTGCGCGACGACGGCGACCCTGCCCGCGACTTCGCCGCTCAGAAGGCATTCACCCCCTGGACCAGCGCCTGGAACGTCACCGGCATGCCGGCGGTCTCGCTGCCGCTGCACTGGACCGACGACGGCCTGCCGGTGGGCGTGATGCTGGCAGCGCGGCCGGCCGAGGAGGAGCTGCTGCTCTCGCTCGCCGCTCAGGTCGAGTCGGCGGTGCCGTGGGTGGACAGGCGCCCGCACGGCTGGTGACCCTCAGTCGTCGCCGATCCCGCGTGCGTGGAGCGCGTCGCCGGACTCGTGGGCGCGCGCCACGACCCGGATCACGAAGGGCGAGAGGTACGCCCGCGGGTTGCGGTCGACCCCTCGGGCTCGCGCCGCGTCCCGGGTCTCGCGGGCGATGGCGATGGTGCCGGGCAGCGCCCCGATCGTCAGCGCGACGGTGAGGGCCACCCGGTCGGGGTCGACCCCCAGGAACCGCATCGGCCGCGCCCACCGGGAGAGGGCGTCGACCATCTGGTTGACCGAGGTGGTGGCCGTCAGCGACAGCGCGGCCAGGCCCAGGCTGAGCAGGTCGAGGAAGGTCTCCGCGGCCTTCTCGCCGCCGTACCACCACCACTGGAACGCGCTCGCGACGACCGCGATGAGGAGTACGCCGCGGGCTGCGCGCCACACCGAGCGCATCGGCACGCGGGCCAACGCTGCCAGCAGGAGGGTCACGGCCAGGAAGACCGGCGCGATCCGCACGTCGCGCACGACCACGATGGAGAGACTGAGCACTGCGAGCCCGAACACCTTGGCGCCGATGGGTAGACGGTGGAGGAACGTGTTGCCGGGCTGGTGCAGCCCGGCCATCAGGTCGCTCATGCATCCACCAGGGCCGTGTAGCGGGCAATCGACTCGTCGGGATCGCCGTCGGCGACCACCCGGGACGAGTCGATCACGAGGACCCGGTCGCAGCGGGCGGCCAGGTCGAGGTCGTGCGTCACCAGCACCAGCTGCTGCGTCAGGCCGAACAGGGACTCGGACACCCGGCGCGTGTTGGCCCGGTCGAGCAGCGTGGTCGGTTCGTCGGCCACCACGATCGTGGGCTCGAGCGCGAGCACGCCGGCCAGCGCGAGCAGTTGCCGTTGGCCACCGGACAGGGAGTGCACGGAGTCGTGCGCGTGGTCGTCGAGACCGTTGGCAGCCAGCACGCCGAGGGCCTGCTCGCGGCGGGCCGCAGAGTCCTTGACGGTGCGCCGCAGCGACAGCTCGATGTCCTCCACGCACGTGGGCATGACCAGCTGCGCGGCCGGGTCGGTGAAGCAGAACCCCACCATCCGGCGTACGGCCGCGCCCTCGCGCACCACGTCGCGGCCCTCCACCGTGACCCGGCCCGACGACGGACGCACCAGGCCGTTGACCATCCGCGCGAGGGTCGACTTCCCCGACCCGTTGGCGCCGATGATGCCGACCCGGCGCTCGGTCAGGGTGAGGGTGGTGGGCGCGAGGATCTCGCGCTCGCCGCGGCCGGGCAGCGGGACGCGGACGGCCGCCTGCTCGAAGTGGATCGTGGGCAAGAGTCAGTCGCGCTGCAGCAGCTGGGGGAAGGCGCGGTGCACCTCGGCCGCGATCATCGCGACGAGCGAGGTCTTCACGATGTCGCCGATCCAGAAGGGCATGTCGTAGGTGCCCGCCTCGCGGAACGAGACGTCGAAGTAGAGCATCATGCCGAGGATCCCGAGCAGGTGGATGACCAAGATGCTGGCAGTGATCGAGCACGCGAAGACCACGATCGCGCGCGTGCGGAGGTCGCGGGCGACGTACTTCACGAGGAAGCCGCCGAGGGCCGCGGCTAGCGGGAAGGCGATCAGGTAGCCGCCGCTGGGGCCGGAGAAGACGCCGATGCCGGAGGAGTGCTCGGCGAAGACCGGCAGGCCCACAGCGCCGAGCGCGAGGTAGAGCGTGACGGCGGAGAAGCCACGCAGCGGGCCGAGGATGCAGCCGGCCAGCATGACAGTCAGGGTCTGGAGCGTGATCGGTACGCCGGCGCTGCCGACCGGGATCGCGCCGACGTAGGCGCTGGCGCTGATGAGTGCAGCGAAGGCTGCGACGAGCGCGATGTCCCGGGTCGGGGACGACGAGCCCGCGGGGGCGTCGGCCCGGCCGGAGCCGGACGTGGTCTCGGGCGGGGTGGTGGCAGTCATCGGGAGTTCCTTGCTGACGGTGCTCGAGGTGAGGCGGGGTGACCTGAACGGTGTTCAGGTTAGGGTGGCCGCGAACACTCCGTCAACGCTGTCCACGAACCGGGAGGGTGTGTGGCTCATCACCGCAGCGACGTGCTCGCGCACGCCGTCGCGCTGCTCGACGGCCAGGGCCTCGCCGCGCTGACCATGCGCCGACTCGGTGCCGAGCTCGACGTGCAGCCGAGCGCGATCTACCACCACTTCGCCAGCAAGCAGGCGCTGCTCGCCGCGGTCGCCGACGAGATCCTGGCCCGCGGCTCCCGCCCCCGGACGGCGGTCGAGTGGCCCGACCGGCTGCGCGAGGTCTGCTCGGAGCTGCGTGACGCGATGCTCGCCTGCACTGACGGCGCCGACGTGGTCGCCACCGTCTGGGCCTTCGGGCTCGGAGCCGCGGCTCCGGTGGCGGAGATGGAGAAGATCATGGCGGACGCCGACGTGTCCGACGAGCTCGTGGCGGTGGCCTCGCGGACGCTGGTCCACTACGTCTTCGGACACACCTTCGAGGAGCAGACCGCACGGCAGGCGATCGCAGCCGGCGCGGTCGACCGGGGCCTCGACTCGCTCCCCGACTTCGACCTCGGGCTCGACCTGGTGATCGACGGACTGCGCGCACGTCTCGCCTGAGGGCCGGCGGGCTCATGCCGACGTGTCGACCTCGGCCCCCTGGAGCTCGGCGAGCAGCACGGCGCCGGCGAGGTCGACCTTCGTCCGCCTCAGCTGCGCCGCCGCGAGGTCGACACCGTCGAGGCTCGCGCCGCGCAGGTCGGCACCGTCCAGCGTGGCCCCGCGCAGGTCGGCGCGGTCCAGCCGGGCACGGGCCAGGATCGTCCGGCTGAGGTCGGACATCGACAGGTCGGCCTCACGCAGGTCGACACCGGTGAGGTCGAGCCGGCTCAGGTTGGTGCCGCGGATGGTGACGCCCTGCCACTGCCCGCCTCTCACGGTGAGTGGGCGCAGGACGCACTCGCTGAAGACGGTCCCGACGAGCTTGCAGCCGTCGAGGGTGGCGTCGAAGAACGTCGTACGCCGGAAGTCGCAGGCCACGAAGGCCGTCGACGTGTGGGTCGAGGCGTTGAAGTGACCGCCGTGGAACGTGCAGTCCTGGAACGTCGCACCGGAGGTCGAGGACTCGGAGAGGTCGACGTCGGTGAAGGTGCAGTCGGTGAACCGTGCGGCGCCCAGCTCCTCGGCGTACCAGTCGTCGTGGCGGAAGTGCCGCCCGGTCACGGTGGGGCCGTCGACTGTCCAGGGGGTCGCCACGGGCCCACGCTATCGGTGCAGCGGCGGATAGGGTCGTCCCCGTGATCGCGTCCCACACCCACCGCTTCATCTTCCTCAAGACCCGCAAGACCGCGGGTACGAGCGTGGAGATCGCGCTGTCCAAGGTGTGCGGCCCCGCCGACGTCATCACCGAGATCAGTCCCGAGGACGAGGCGCTGCGACGCGCAGCCGGCGGGCGCGGCCCGCAGAACTTCGAGTCGCCGCCGTTGCCGCGCAAGGCCTACAACCACATGGGCGCCAAGGCGACGCGTGAGCTGGTGGGGGAGCAGGCCTGGGCCGACTACTTCACCTTCGCGATCGAGCGGAACCCGTGGGACGCAGTGGTCTCGCTCTACTTCTGGAAGTACAAGGACCTCCCCGAGCTCCCCGACTTCGAGACCTACGTCAACGAGATCTGGATCGAGCAGCTCTCCAACAACCGTCGGCTCTACCGCATCCGCGGCACGATGGCCCTGGACCGCGTGCTGCGCTACGAGAACCTCGACGAGGAGCTCACCGCGGTCTGGATGCAGCTGGGCCTGCCCGGCACGCCCGACCTGCCGCGCGCGAAGGGCAACGCCCGCCCCTCCGGCCACTACCGCGAGCTCTACACCGACGCCTCGCGCGAGCGGGTCGCGACGGTGTTCGCCGACACCATCGAGGCCTTCGGCTACGAGTTCTGAGCTGGGGCCAGGAGGCGCTCGCACTCCTGGATCAGCCTGGCCCGCAGCGGCGCGCCGCGCTCGGCGAACCCGCGCTGTGCCTCGACGTACGTCGCCTTGCCCGCCGCCGTCTCGATCGGAACCGGCTCGAAGCCGAGGTCCGCGAGGTCGTACGGCGCCGCGCGCATGTCGAGCACGCGGATGTCGCGGGCCAGCTCGAAGCAGTCGGCGACCAGGTCGCTTGAGATCATCGGCGTGAGCCGGAAGGCGTGCTTGTAGAGGTCCATGCCGGCGTGGAGGCAGCCCGGCTGCTCGAAGTCGGGCCGATCGTCGCGTGCAGGCTGGAGGGTGTTGAGCGGCCGTGCGGTCGGGGTGAAGAAGCGGAACGCGTCGAAGTGCGAGCAGGCGATCCGGTGCGACTCGACGACGGTGTCGGTGCCCGCCTGTCCGAGCCGCAGCGGCCAGTCGTGCCGGGTCTGGTCGGCCGAGTGCACCATCGCCCACTCGTGGAGACCGAAGCAGCCGAACTGCGGCGCCCGGCCGGCCGTCGCACTCAGCAGCCGGAGCACCGAGGTGAGGAGCGGACGCTGGGAGTCGACGCGGGTCTGCGAGACGGTGGCGGGCGCGGCGGAGTAGCCCTTGAGGCCGGCGTACTCGGGCGCCTCCTCGAGCGCGACGCCGAAGCCGGGGTGCCAGCGTCGCAGCTGCGCGGGACGCTGGGAGTAGTAGGTGAAGAGGAAGTCGTGGACCGGGTGCTTGACCCGCTCGGCCCGGCGAGCGAGGTGGGGCTCGAGGAACTCGTCGACGCGCGCGGCATGGGCGTCGGCCAGGGGACGCCAGTCGACCGCGGGAAGCACCTTCACCGGCCCAAGGCTAGGGCCAGACCACCTGCGTCGCCCTCTCGACCAGGACGCGCTGCCGTCGGACACTGGCCAGATGGACAGCAACCGCAGTGCCGGCCTCGACCGCGCCCACGCCCTGGCCCTGGAGTGGCTCGCCTCCCTCGGGGACCGCCCGGTGCCGCCACGGCTGACGACCGAGGAGATGGTCCAGCGTCTCGACCCCGTCCTCCCCGACGGCCCGACCGATGCGGCGACGGTCGTCGACGAGCTCGCCGCCGCGTGCGGTCCGGGTCTCACAGCGATGCCGGGCGGTCGCTTCTTCGGCTTCGTGATCGGCGGCACCCACCCCGCTGCACTGGCGGTCGACTGGCTGGTGAGCGCGTGGGACCAGAACGCCGGCCTGCGTGCCCTCACCCCCGCCCACTCCGCGGTGGAGGAGGTCACCGAGACCTGGTTGCTCGACCTGCTCGGGCTCCCGCCGGACGGCGCGATCGGCTTCGTGACCGGCGGCACGATGGCCAACTTCACCTGCCTCGCCGCAGCCCGTGACGAGGTGCTGCGCCGCCACGGCTGGGACGTCGCGACGCAGGGCATGGCCGCCTCACCCGGCGTACGCGTCCTGGTCGGCGCCGAGCGGCACGACACGATCGACCTGGCCCTGCGCTACCTCGGGCTCGGCACACCCGACCCCGTGGCCGTGGACGACCAGGGGCGGATCGATCCGGGGGCGCTGGCCGCGGCACTCGAGGCGGGAGACGGCCGCCCCACCATCGTCTGCCTCCAGGCCGGCAACGTGCACTCAGGCGCCTTCGATCCCTTCGAGGCGTGCGTGGTCGCTGCCCACGACGCGGGTGCGTGGGTCCACGTGGACGGCGCCTTCGGGCTCTTCGCGGCGGCCTCGCCGAACCATCGCCACCTCGTGGCCGGGTTCGAGACCGCCGACTCGTGGGCGACCGATGCGCACAAGACCCTCAACGTGCCCTACGACTGCGGCCTCGCGATCGTCCGCGACCGGGCGGCCCTGCGTGCCGCGATGGGCATGCACGGCGACTACCTCATCCACGACGTGGTGGGCGAGCCCTTCGACAAGGTCCCCGAGATCAGCCGCCGGGGCCGCGCGTTCGCGGTGTGGGCGGTCCTGAGGTCCCTGGGCCGCGCCGGCGTGGCCGACCTGGTCGACGGATTCTGCGAGCACGCGCGGAGCTTCGCCGACGGCATCGAGGCCATCGACGGTGCCGAGGTGCTCAACGACGTCGTCTTCACCCAGGTGTGCGCGGCCTTCGGCGACGACGACCACACCCGGGCGGTCGTCGACGCGATGCTGGCTGACGGCACGGCGTGGATGACCGGCTCGCGGTGGCGTGGCCGGGCCGTCCTGCGGGTGAGCGTCAGCAACTGGTCGACCACGGTCGCAGACGTCGAGGGGAGTCTCGATGCGCTGCGGCGAGCGGCTGCTCGCTAGGCTCGGTGCATGCGCATCTGTCGGTTCAGCACGGGCGAGGAGCCGCAGTTCGGCGTCGTGACGGGCGAGGTCGACGCGTTCGGCCAGCCTGCCGAGGACTCCGTCGTCGTGGCCCTGGCCGGCGACCCCCTCTACGTCGGCATCAAGCTCCTCACCCAGGAGCACCAGCTGTCCGACGTCCGGCTGCTGGCCCCGATCATCCCGCGCAGCAAGGTCGTCGGCTTCGGCAGGAACTACGCCGCCCACGCGGCCGAGCTCGGCAACGAGGTGCCGGCCGAGCCGTTGATGTTCCTCAAGCCCAACACCACGGTGGTCGGTCCGGGCGATCCGATCTTCTACCCGGCGCAGACCTCGGACCTCCACTACGAGGGCGAGCTCGCTGTCGTCATCGGCCGCATCTGCCGCGACGTGCCGGTCGAGCAGGCCACCGACGTGATCTTCGGCTACACGATCGCCAACGACGTGACCGCCCGCGACCTCCAGGAGTCGGACGTGCAGTTCGCCCGAGCCAAGGGCTTCGACTCCTTCTGCCCCCTGGGGCCGTGGATCGAGACCGACCTCGACCCCCAGGACTTCGCTGACGGTCGCGCGGTGCAGACCTACCTCAACGGCGACGTCGTCCAGGACGGCACCACCGCCGACATGATCTTCGACGTGCCGGCCCTGGTCGCGTACGTCTCCTCGGTGATGACGCTGCTGCCCGGCGACGTCATCCTCACCGGCACCCCTGAGGGTGTCGGTCCCATGGAGGTCGGTGACGAGATCGAGGTCTCCATCGCCGGCATCGGCTCCCTGACCAACAAGGTGGCAACGCGTTGAGCACCGTCCGCGTCCGTTTCTGTCCCTCCCCGACCGGTTCGCCCCACGTCGGGCTGGTCCGTACGGCCCTCTTCAACTGGGCCTTCGCGCGCCACCACGGTGGCTCCATCGTCTTCCGCATGGAGGACACCGACAAGGAGCGCAGCACCCAGGAGTCGTACGACGCCATCCTGGAGCTGTGGCGCTGGCTCGGACTGGACTGGGACGAGGGCATCGAGGTCGGTGGACCCCACGGCCCTTACAAGCAGAGCGAGCGCGGCGACATCTACGCCGACGTGCTCGCCCGCCTGCGGGACTCGTCGTACACCTATGACTGCTTCTGCAGGAACGACGAGGTCGACGTCCGTCGCAAGGCCAGCGGCTCGAAGATGCAGGGGTACGACGGCTTCTGCCGCGACCTGTCCGCCGAGCAGCGGTCGGCGTTCGAGGCCGAGGGGCGCGCCCCGATCGTGCGGTTCCGGATGCCCGACGGCTCGATCACGTGGGACGACCTGGTCCGCGGCGACATCACCTTCGAGACCGAGAACGTGCCCGACTTCGCGCTCTCGCGCGCCAACGGTGACCCGCTCTACACGCTGGTCAACCCGGTCGACGACGCGCTGATGGAGATCACCCACGTCCTGCGCGGCGAGGACCTGCTGTCCAGCACGCCGCGCCAGCTCGCGCTCTTCGGGGCTCTCGTCGAGCTCGGCATCGCCCAGGCGGTCCCGGCCTACGGCCACCTGCCCTACGTCATGGGCCAGGGCAACAAGAAGCTGTCCAAGCGCGACCCGGAGGCACACGCCCTCGCCTATCGCGAGCAGGGCTTCCTGCCCGAGGGCCTGCTCAACTACCTCGCACTGCTGGGCTGGGCGATCTCCGGCGACCGCGACATCTTCTCCATGTCGGAGATGGTCGAGGCGTTCGACATCAAGGACGTCAACCCCAACCCGGCGCGCTTCGACCTCAAGAAGGCCGAGGCCATCAACGTCGCGCAGCTGCGTCTGCTCTCCGTCGACGACATCACCCACCGCGCGCTGCCCTTCCTCAAGGAAGCCGGCGTCGTCAGCGACCCCGTCTCCGACGCCGACGCCACCCTGCTCGAGCTCGCGATGCCGCTGGTCGCCGAGCGGATCAACAAGCTGACCGAGGCGCCGGCGATGCTGGGCTTCCTCTTCGTCGACGAGGCCGCGTTCGAGCGCAACGCCGACGACGTGGCCAAGCTGCTCGACGAGACCGGGCGCAGCGTCGTCCGGGCGTCGTACGAGGCTCTCTCGGGGCTGGGGCCCTGGTCGACCGGGGCCATCGAGGAGGCGCTGCGGGTGGCGTTGATCGAGGGCATGGAGCTCAAGCCACGGGTGGCCTTCGGTCCGGTGCGCGTCGCCGTCACCGGGAGCCGCATCAGCCCGCCGCTGTTCGAGTCGATGGAGCTGCTGGGTCGTGAGCGCAGTCTTGCGCGCCTGCAGTCCGCCCTCGCCTGACATGTCCCTTTCCAGCGATCCGGCGTTCCGCCCGAAGTACCACGAGCTGCACCGCGTCGGTCGCTCCGGGATCTGGCGATCGGTCGTCGGCAGCCTGCTGCTGATCGTCCTCGTCTTCGCGGTCGTCCCGATCGTGGTCGGTGGGATCGCCGTGGTGGCGCTGATGGCGGGTGGGAGCTCGGCCGCCGAAGCCGCCCGCGTGCTCGACCTCAGCGAGGAGGTCACCCCGACGGCGCTCGCGGTGGTCAACATCGTGCTGGCGTCTGCGATCCCGCTGGCCTGGCTGGTCTCCTGGGCCTTCCACGGCCTCAAGCCGCGCTGGCTGGCCTCGATCGCCCCCCGGATCCGCTGGAAGTACCTCCTCGCCTGCGTGGGCGTGTCCGTCGTGGCCCTGATCGCTGCCCTCATCGTGGCCGTCCTCCTGCCCAACGCCCCGGACGGCGCGCCCGCCGCCGAGCTCAACGACTTCACCCAGCGCACGCGGGACTTCCTCCTGGTGATCCTGCTGCTGACTCCCTTCCAGGCGGCGGGGGAGGAGTACCTCTTCCGGGGCTACCTCACACAGGCGTTCGGCTCGCTGGTGCGCGCCCGACGGGTCGCCCAGGTCCTCGCGGTGGTCGGGCCGGCGCTGATCTTCGCGCTGTTCCACGGCTTCTCCCAGGCGCCCCCGGTCTTCTTCGACCGCTTCGCCTTCGGCGTGGTGGCCGGCGTCCTCGTCCTGCGCACCGGTGGGCTCGAGGCGAGCATCGCGATGCACGTCCTCAACAACTTCCTGGCCTACGGACTCGCCCTCGCGTTCGGCGACTTCACCGAGGCGGTCAACGCGACCGGTGCGAGCAGCTGGTGGATGATCTTCTCCACCCTGACCCAGTCGCTGGTCTACCTCGCCCTCGCCCTGTGGGTCGCCCGGGCGATGGGTCTGTCGACCACGGGACCTGCTGTCGGCAGCGCACTCCCACCGCCGTCGGGGGACCCCGTTTTGGAGGCCTCACCTCCGCGCGTGTAACCTCTGACGTCGGTTCTGCAAAGGGCCGAGAGGTGGTCAGGACGTTCGCCCAGCGGTCGTGCTGATACCCCCATGGGGTATGGTGTAATTGGCAACACGGCTGGTTCTGGTCCAGTTGTTCTAGGTTCGAGTCCTAGTACCCCAGCGAGTTCCGGTCGACCAGATCGGAATTTGGAGCGAGGTTTCCACCCCGCTATAGTTTCACCCGCTGCGCATCTGCAGCACGTGCGAGCCCCCGTTGTGTAGCGGCCTAGCACGCCGCCCTCTCACGGCGGTAGCGCCGGTTCGAATCCGGTCGGGGGTACAGATCCGAGAAGAGGCCCTGTCCAGCGGAAACGCTGGACGGGGCCTCTTCGTCGTTCTCGGCTCGTGGGCGTCACACGCGGCAGCTCTGCCCGGCGCCTGCGCCCGGCTGTCGATCTCGCCGCACCGACCCTTGACGTGATCGGCGTCACTGACTTAGTTTGGCGTGCCATCAAACTAATTCGGTCGGCGCAGGTCACACCAGTGCCGAGCAACAGATCGAGGAACCCATGTCGCAACCACGTGAAGGCTGGCACGCCGCCACCTCCGGTGGCTCGGACCAGGGAACCGTGCGCCGTGCCAACCTCGCCCTGGTCCTGCGCAGTCTGCGTGACGACGGGAAGCGCTCGCGGGCCCGCCTGGCGGCCGATCTCGGACTGAACAAGGGCACCGTCTCGAGCCTCGTCAGCGAGCTCATCGATCGTGGGCTCCTGCGCGAGGGCAGTGCTGAGCGTGGCGCCGTCGGTCGCCCTGGCACGATCGTGGAGATCGACGGCGCTGGTGCGTTCGGGATCGGCGCCGAGATCAACGTGCAGCACGTCACCACCTTCGCCGTAGACCTGGCCGGTCAGACCGTCGGCGAACGTCGTACGTCGGTGGACACCCGCGGGTCCGACCCTGACCAGGTCGTCGACCGGTTGGTCGAGCTGCTCTCGGGCATGATCGCTGACCTCGCCGAGCGTGGCGCCGCGCCCGTGTCCGTCGTGGTCGGTGTCGCCGGTCTTGTCGACCATGACCGCGGCACCGTCTCGATCGCCCCCAACCTGGGGTGGCAGGACGTCGCCCTGGCCAGCCTGGTGCGTACGAAGCTGGGCGACCCCGCCTACCTCGTCGAGGTCGCCAACGAGGCCAACCTCGCAGCCGTCGCGGAGGCCACTCCCGGTGATCCCGACCGACGCGACATCCTGGTCATCCACGGCGAGGTAGGCATCGGCGGCGGGATCGTCTCCGACGGGCGCCCCCTGCAGGGCCGGTTGGGCTTCGCCGGGGAGTTCGGGCACATGGTGGTCGAGCGAGACGGTCGCCGGTGCGGCTGCGGGCGGACCGGGTGCTGGGAGACCGTCATCGGCCTGAGCCGGCTCATCGACATGGCCTCCGACGAGGGAGACCCCCTGCGTTCACCCGACCTCGACCTGGAGTCGAGGGTCGAGGAGATCAACAGGCGCGCGGACGCGGGTGACGAGCGGACGCTCGCAGCGCTGCGTGAGGTGGGGCGCTGGGTCGGAATCGGCGCTGCAGCCCTGGCGAACGCCCTGAACCCCGGGATGATCGTCCTGTCCGGCTACCTCGGCGAGATCGGCGAGTGGATCCTCGCCGACGTCGAGGCCGAGGTGGCCTTCGGCGTCCTCGCACCCGACGCCGGCGGCACCCGGATCGCTCTCTCCGAGCTCGGATTCTCCGCCGCGGTGCGCGGGGCCGCTGCGGTCGCCATCAACCACGTCTACGACGACCCGACCCTGGTGCCCCGAGCGGCCCGGCCCCTGGAGGCGATGTCATGACCGACATCCAGACGACCATCGCGAGCAGCGATCCCCGACCGGGCCAGCCGCTCCTGGAGATGCGCGGCATCGTCAAGCGATTCCCCGGCGTCCTGGCCCTCGGGGGCGTCGAGCTCGAGGTGCGGGCCGGCGAGGTGCACTGCCTGCTCGGCCAGAACGGTGCCGGCAAGTCGACGCTGATCAAGGTGCTCTCCGCCAGCTACCAGCCCGACGAGGGCGAGATTCGCTGGGAGGGGGAGCCCGTCGCTCTGTCCACCCCGCAGACCGCGATGGACCTCGGCATCTCCACGATCTACCAGGAGCTGGACCTGGTCCCCGACCTCAGCGTCGCCGACAACATCTTCCTCGGTCACGAGCTGAGCCGGGCCGGCTTCAGCCAGGGCAGTGAGACCAACCGCCGTACCCGCGAGCTGCTCGCTCGCCTCGGACACCCGGAGATCCCCGCCACACGTTCGGTGAGGCGGCTGTCGCCTGCTGCGCAGCAGATCGTCAGCATGGCGCGCGCGCTGTCGCAGGACACCCGGCTGCTCATCCTCGACGAGCCCTCAGCGGTGCTCGACCAGGGAGAGGTCAACAACCTCTTCCGCGTCATCCGCGACCTCACCGCCGAGGGCGTCGCAGTCGTCTACATCTCTCACCGCCTGGATGAGATCCGCCAGATCGGCGACCGGATCACCGTCCTCAAGGACGGCAGGACCGTCGCATCGGGACTGGCGGTGGCCGACACCCCCACCGCCGACCTCATCAAGCTGATGACCGGACGTTCGATCGAGTACGTCTTCCCGCCCCGCGGCGATGCGGCGCCCATCACGGGTGAGCCCGTCCTCGAGGTCATCGGCATCGACCTGCCGGGTGTGTTCTCGGGCGTCGACCTCAGCGTCCACGCCGGGGAGATCGTCGGACTGGCCGGCCTCGTCGGCGCCGGCCGCTCCGAGATCCTCGAGACCCTCTACGGCGCCCGCCGCCCGTCGGCAGGCACCGTGCGCGTCCTGGGTCGCGAGCTGCGTCGCGGCTCGGTGCCCGACGCCGTCAAGGCAGGCGTCGGCCTCTGCCCGGAGGAGCGCAAGAGCCAGGGCCTGCTGCTCGACCAGGCCATCTACCGCAACATCACCATCTCGACGCTGGGCCGCTTCGCGCGTCTGGGCTTCCTTGACACCCGCGAGGAGCGCCGACGCGCCCAGAAGGTCACCGAGTCACTCGACGTACGCCCTGCGGGGGTCGACCGACTCGTGCGGCTGCTCTCGGGCGGCAACCAGCAGAAGGTCGTGCTGTCGCGCTGGCTGCTCCGCGAGTGCCGGGTGCTCCTCCTCGACGAGCCGACGCGCGGCGTCGACGTCGGTGCCCGGGCCGAGATCTACGCCGTGGTGCGTTCGCTGGCCGACTCCGGGGTCGCAGTCGTGGTCGTGTCGAGTGAGGTCGAAGAGGTGCTCGGACTCGCGGACCGAGTGCTGGTGGTCCGCGAGGGCCATGTCGTGCACGAGGGGCCGGCGAGTGAGATCGACGAGTCCCGCGTCCTGGATCTGGTCATGGAAGGAAGCGCCGCATGAGCGAGCAGAGCACGAGCCCCGGAGCCAGCAGGAGGCCCGACACGGACGACGTGGAGAACACCGTCGGCCCCTCGGCCGAATCCGTCCACGTGGAGGAGGCGGCAGCCGACACGGACCAAGGCGGCGGACTGATGAGCGGGCCCTTCGGTCGCAACCTCGGCCTGGTGGTTGCGCTGCTCGTGATCTGCGTCGTCGGCGTCGCCACCGCCGGTGACCGCTTCGCCAGTCTCGACAACGCGCTGACCGTCCTCCGGTTCGCTGCCACCATCGGCGTGGTCAGCATCGGCATGACGTTCGTGATCACCGGCGGAGGCATCGACCTGTCCGTCGGCGCGATTCTCGCGCTGGCATCGGTGTGGGCCACGACCTTCGCCACGCAGGCCATGGCCGAGGACACCCACTGGCTGGTGATGGTGTTCGCGGCCCTCGCTGTCGGTGCGGCCTGCGGGCTGGTCAACGGGGTCCTGATCGCCTACGGGAACATCGTCCCCTTCATCATGACGCTCGCCATGCTGGCCTCGGCCCGCGGGCTCGCCGAGATCATCTCTGAGCGACGCACGCAGATCGTGCGGGTCGAGGGATTCAAGGACTTCTGGTCCGCCGACATCCTGGGCGTTCCGCTCCTGGTGGTCATCTTCGCGCTGGTCTCGGTCGGGGGCTGGGTGCTGCTGAACCGCACCACCTTCGGTCGCCGCACCCTGGCCGTCGGCGGCAACCCCGAGGCCGCGCGCCTGGCCGGCATCAACGTCAACCGGCACACGGTCATGCTCTACGTGCTCGTCGGACTGTGCTGCGGTCTCGCCGCCCTCATGCTGATCGGCCGCACGTCGACCGGCAGCTCCACCCACGGCACGCTCATGGAGCTCGACGCGATCGCGGCAGTGGTCATCGGCGGCACCCTGCTCTCCGGCGGCCGCGGCACCATCGTCGGCACCGTCATCGGCGTGCTGATCTTCAGCACGCTGAGCAACGTCTTCGTCCTGAACAACCAGGACTCCTCGACCCAGGCGGTCGCCAAGGGCCTGATCATCGTCGTCGCCGTGCTGCTCCAGCAGCGGCTGGCCCGACGCTCTACCTCGACCTAGCCGTCCTGCCCCATGACTCGGAATCCGCACCACCGCGGCACGACCAGCACCGCCGCAGCACAGCGAACCGCACCACCGCACCCAACCAGACACAAGGAGCACACCCATGCGACTGCGCACCACAACCTCACGGCACAAGAGCCGCTACTTCCCCGGACTCGTGGTCGGCGCGGTCACCGTCCTGGCCCTCAGCGCCTGCACCGGCAGCGCCGAGGACGCGGCTGACGAGCCTGGATCCGGTAGCGGCGACTCCGCCCCCGTGGCAGCCGAAGGCAGCAACGACGAAGAGGGCGACCAGGTCACCATCGGCTTCTCGGCGCCCGCAGCCGACCACGGCTGGATGGCGGCGATCACGAACAACGTCCGCGACCTCGCCGACCAGTACCCCGATCTCGACCTGCAGATCGCGGAGGGCACCAACGATGTCAACCTGCAGATCAGCCAGGTGGAGACCTTCATCAACGACGGAGTCGACGCCATCGTGCTGCTGCCCTTCGACGGCGCGGCGATGACGCGCGTGGCGCTGCAGGCCATGGAGGCCGGCATCCCGGTCATCAACGTCGACCGTGAGTTTGACGACCCCAACGCCGCACGTGTCACGGTCCTCGGCGACAACTACGGCATGGGCGTCTCGGCCGGTGCCTACATCTGCCAGGAGGCCGGCGGCAACGAGGACGTCGTCGTCGCCGAGATCGCCGGTATCGACTCGCTGCCGCTGACCCAGGACCGCAGCCAGGGATTCGAGGACGCACTGTCCGAGTGCGGCCTCGACGTCGACGCCCGCCAGGCAGCTCAGTTCACCGTCGAGAGCGGCGAGCAGGTCGCGTCCAACCTGCTGCAGGCCGAGCCGAAGATCGACTTCCTGTGGAACCACGACGACGACCAGGGCATCGGTGTCCTGGCCGCCATCGAGAACGCCGGCCGAGACGAGTTCGTGATGATCGGCGGCGCCGGCTCCGCCAACGCCATGCGCTCGATCCAGGAGGACAGCGGCGTCCTGAAGGCGACGGTCATCTACCCGTCGACGCAAGGTGCCGACGGCGTCAAGCTGGCCCGCCTGCTGGTGCAGCAGAAGGGTGTGGCCGACCTGGTCGAGGTCGAGGTCCCGCGGATGGTGCAGCTCTACGCGCCCGTCGTGACCTCGGACAACGTCGACCAGTACGTCGACTCCGCCTTCGAGTCCTGAGCCCGACCCGCTGATCGCTCGCTGAACCATCGGCGGCGGCTCCCTCTCCGGGAGCCGCCGCCACCCCCGACATCGCGGATCGGCTCGTACCGCCTGCCCGCACCCCCGCCTCAACCCAGCACGAGGAGGACCGTTGACCACGAGATCCGACGCCGCCGCCGACCTGTCCGTCGGCATGGTGGGCTACGCCTTCATGGGCGCTGCCCACTCCCAGGCGTGGCGCAACGCCCCCCGGTTCTTCGACCTGCCCCTGCACCCCCGCCTGGCCGCCCTCGCGGGTCGTGACGCCGCCAGGGTGACGCAGGCCGCCGGTCGCCTCGGCTGGGACTCCACCGAGACGTCGTGGGAAGCGCTGGTTGCCCGCGACGACATCGACCTCATCGACGTCTGCACCCCCGGGGACACCCATGCGGAGATCGCGATCGCCGCGCTCGAGGCCGGCAAGCACGTCCTGTGCGAGAAGCCACTGGCCAACTCGGTCGAGGAGGCCGAAGCCATGGTGCGGGCCGCCGAGAAGGCAGCCGCCCACGGCGTACGCTCCATGGTCGGCTTCACCTACCGGCGCGTCCCGGCGATCGCCCTGGCGCGACAGCTCGTCGCCGAAGGGCGGCTCGGGACCCTGCACCACGTCCGGGCCCAATACCTCCAGGACTGGATCGTCGACCCGCAGGCGCCGATGTCATGGCGCCTCGACAAGAGCAAGGCAGGCTCCGGCGCCCTCGGCGACATCGGCGCGCACATCATCGACCTGGCCCAGTTCATCACCGGCGACAGCATCGGGCGGGTCTCCGGCCGGTTGCGCACCTTCGTCGACGAGCGTCCGCTGCCCAGCGAGCACGCTGGACTCTCGGGCACCGCGGGCGCCGGTACGGGCACGGTCACCGTGGACGACGCCGCGACCTTCCTCGCCGAGTTCCGCGGCGGGGCGCTGGGCGTCTTCGAGGCCACCCGGTTCGCCAACGGCCGCAAGAACGCCATCCGGATCGAGATCAACGGCTCCGCCGGCAGCCTGGCCTTCGACTTCGAGGACATGAATCTTCTCCACTTCTTCGACGGCACCGAGGAGACTCGCATCGCCGGCTTCCGCCGGATCGTCGTCACCGAGGCGCAGCACCCCTACGTCGGTGCGTGGTGGCCGCCAGGCCACCTCCTCGGCTACGAGCACGGCTTCACCCACCAGGTCGTCGACCTGGTGCACGACATCGCCGCAGGCAGCGACCCGGCACCCTCCTTCGCCGACGGCCTCCGGGTGCAGCGAGTCCTGGCTGCCGTCGAGACCAGCTCCGACACCGACTCCTGGCAGGAGATCCAGCCGTGAACGACTGGCCAGGTGCTGCGCAACGTCTGACCACGACTCGACAATCGACCAACCAGACGACGAACGAGCCTGCCGAAGCACCGCCATCACAACTGAGGAGCACGCATGCCACGCCCCATCACCCTGTTCACCGGCCAATGGGCCGACCTGCCGTTCGAGGAGGTGTGCAAGCTCGCCTCGGGCTGGGGCTACGACGGCCTCGAGCTCGCCTGCTGGGGTGACCACTTCGACCCGTGGGCCGCGGTCGAGGACGACTCCTATGTCCCCGCCAAGCTCGAGATGCTGAAGAAGTACGACCTCCAGGTCTTCGCGATCAGCAACCACCTCAAGGGCCAGGCCGTGTGCGACGACCCGATCGATGAGCGTCACCGTGGCATCCTGCCCGACAGGATCTGGGGCGACGGGGACGCCGAGGGCGTACGTCAGCGTGCGGCTGAGGAGATGAAGATGACCGCCCGCTCCGCGCGCAAGCTCGGTGTCGACGTCGTGGTCGGCTTCACCGGATCCTCGATCTGGAAGTACGTCGCGATGTTCCCGCCGGCCTCGCAGGACCTCGTGGATGCGGGCTACCAGGACTTCGCCGACCGCTGGAACCCGATCCTCGACGTCTTCGACAGCGAGGGCGTGCGGTTCGCGCACGAGGTGCACCCCTCCGAGATCGCCTACGACTACTGGACGACGGTGGCCGCGCTGGAGGCGATCGGGCACCGGCAGGCCTTCGGGCTCAACTGGGACCCCTCGCACTTCGTGTGGCAGGACCTCGACCCGGTCGGCTTCCTGTGGGACTTCAAGGACCGGATCTACCACGTCGACTGCAAGGACGCGAAGAAGCAGGTCGGCAACGGGCGCAACGGGCGGATGGGTTCCCACCTCGCCTGGGCCGATCCGCGCCGCGGCTGGGACTTCGTCTCGACCGGTCACGGAGACGTGCCGTGGGAGGCGTCCTTCCGGATGCTCAACACCATCGGCTACGACGGCCCCATCTCCGTGGAGTGGGAGGACGCCGGCATGGACCGCCTGGTCGGTGCGCCGGAGGCGTTGGAGTTCGTCCGGCGCCTCGCCTTCGACGCGCCCTCGGCAGCATTCGACGCGGCCTTCTCCACCACCTCCTGAGGCCGCCGGCTCCCGGAACGACGTGTGGTTGGTGGGGACCAGCGGTTCGGCGACCTGCTCGACACCATCGGTCCGCCGACGACCACGTCGCTGTGCCGTCGTGTCCGTTTTCCGCTGGTGTGGGGGCCCGGTCCGCGCCAGACTTCCCGCATGACGCCGACCGGACACCTCGACACCGAGGCGTGCTACCGCGCGGTGAGCAGCCGCGACCGGCGCTTCGACGGGGTGTTCTACACCGCCGTCCGGACCACCGGGATCTATTGCCGTCCCTCGTGCCCGGCTCGGACCCCGGCGCCTGCCAACGTCACCTTCCACGCCACGGCCGCCAGTGCGCATGCTGCGGGCTACCGCGCCTGCAAGCGGTGCCTGCCCGACGCGACCCCGGGCAGTCCCGAGTGGGACATCGCCGCCGACGTGGCCGGTCGTGCCATGCGGCTGATCGCCGACGGACTGATCGACCGGGAAGGTGTCGACGGACTGGCCCGGCGGGTGGGCTACACCTCGCGCCACCTCGGCCGGCTGCTGACCCAGGAGCTCGGGGCGGCACCGCTGGCCCTGGCCAGGGCTCGCCGTGCGCACACGGCCCGGGTGCTCATCGAGACGAGCGACCTGCCGCTGACCGACGTCGCGTTCGCGGCCGGCTTCGCCAGCGTCCGCCAGTTCAACGAGACGCTGCGTGACATCTACGCCGCCTCGCCGAGCGAGCTGCGGGGTCGCCGACGGACCGGGAACCGGGTGAGCGGTCGGGGAGCCGTCACCATGCGACTCGCCGTCCGGACCCCCTTCGCCGGTCGCCGCCTCCTCGACTTCCTGGCCTATCACCTCGTGCCGGGCGTCGAGGTCGCCGGACCGGGCTGCTACGCCCGCACCCTCGACCTGCCGCACGGTCCGGGCACCGTCCGACTCGACCTCGCCGACATCGCGGCGGACGGCGGCACGGGGTTCGTCCCGGCCGAGTTCTGGCTGCACGACCTGCGCGACACCGCGGCAGCCACCGAGCGCGTACGCCGGCTGCTCGACGCCGACTGCGACCCGCGGGCGGTCGACGAGCACCTCGGCGCGGACCCGGTGCTCGGCGACCTCGTGCAGGCCACGCCCGGCCTGCGTGTCCCGGGCCAGGTCGACGGCGACGAGACGGCCATCAGGACCGTCATCGGCCAGCAGGTCAGCGTCACCGGCGCGCGCACCGTCGCCGGACGCATCGTCGCGCAGCACGGCCGAGCAGTGGAGTCGCACGTGCCCGGGCTGACCCACCTGTTCCCCGATGCGGCGAGCTTGGCGGAGGTCGACCCGCAGACGCTGCCGATGCCACGAGCGCGCGGACGTGCCCTGGTGGGTCTGGCGTCGGCGCTCGCACACGGAGACGTCGTGCTCGACCGCGGCCCCGACCGCGACGACGTACGCCAGGCGCTGGTGGCGCTGCCCGGAATCGGTCCGTGGACCGCCGACTACGTCGCCATGCGAGCCCTGGGACATCCCGACGTCTTCCTGCCCACCGACCTCGCCGTGCGCCGCGTGCTGGACGGGCTGGGAGGCCCTGCGGACCCCGAGCGGTGGCGGCCGTGGCGCTCCTATGCCCTCATGCACCTGTGGAACACGCTGATGCCCGACACGCCCGTCCCTGCACCCATCCCCAACCCCCCCACGAAGGAGTCCTGACATGTGGACCGTGATGCCCTCGCCGATCGGTGACCTGCGCATCGTGGAGCGTGACGGCTCCATCGTGGCGATCGAGTTCTCGCCGTTCCAGCCGCCCGCCGACGGCCGCCCCCTCGGGTCCCGCACCGACGACCTGCCGGTGCTGGCCGAGGCAGTACGCCAGCTGACGGCGTACTTCGGCCGCGAGCTCACCGACTTCGACCTGCCCCTCGCGCCGATCGGCACCGACTTCCAGCGTCGCGTCTGGCACCAGCTGAGCGGCATCCCCTACGGCGAGACCGCGTCGTACGGCCAGGTCGCCGGTCGGTTGGGCATGACCAACGCGGCCTCGCGGGCCGTGGGCCTCGCCAACGGTCGCAACCCGATCCCGATCGTGGTGCCGTGCCATCGCGTCATCGGTGCCAACGGGACCCTCACCGGCTATGCCGGGGGACTCGAGCGCAAGCAGCAGCTCCTCGAGCTGGAGCAGGACGCACTGTTCTGAGCGATCAGGACTCTCGGCGCAGGCGCTGCCCGATCGCCGCGCCGACCAGGCTCGGCACGAGCACCAGCCCGACGGTGAACGGGATCAGGGCGAGTGCGGCGCCGACCGCCTCGCGCGAGCCCAACGAGGTGTCACCGTCTCCGACCGCGAGCAGGACCACCCAGCCGAGTGAGAAGACCACGGCGACGCCCGCCCAGCGGATCGCCGTCGGAGCGAGACCTGCTCGGCGTCCGTCGACGAAGGACCAGGCGACAGTGACGACGATGACGACGCCGAAGGCGATCAGGCCGGCACCGATGTTGGCGTCGCGGGGCTGGCTCATCGACGGGACGACCAGCGTCATGTAGGCAGTGACCACGGCAGCGAGGACGGCCACGCGCAGGAGGACGGCGAGGAGGTGGGACATGGCTCCACCATCCGCCCGTGGGCTGCGACGCGCATCCGACGGCGTACTCAGGCCTACTCCGCGGCAGCGCGGCGGAGGGACTCCGAGAGGCGGTCGGCTGCGGCCAGCACGGCGGGCGCGTGCATCCGTCCGGGCTGCCGCGAGAGTCGCTCGAGCGGGCCGGAGACCGAGACCGCGGCGATGACCTTGCCGCCGGGGGACCGGACCGGAGCCGAGACGGACGCCACGCCCTGCTCCCGCTCGCCGACCGACTGCGACCAGCCGCGACGGCGGATGCCGGAGAGGGCGGTCGCGGAGAAGGCCGCGCTCTGCAGGCCGCGGTGCATGCGCTCGGGGTCCTCCCACGCCAACAGGATCTGGGCCGCCGAGCCGGCGTTCATGGTGAGCTGCGAGCCGACCGGGATCGTGTCGCGCAGGCCGGAGGGGCGCTCTGCGGCGGCCACGCAGACACGGTGCTCACCCTGTCGACGCCAGAGCTGGGCGGACTCGCCGGTGATGTCGCGCAGCCGCGCGAGCACGGGTCCGGCCGCGGCGAGCAGGCGGTCCTCGCCGGCCGCGGCGGAGAGCTCTGCGAGGCGTGGTCCGAGCACGAAACGGCCCTGCATGTCGCGGGCGACGAGCCGGTGGTGCTCGAGGGCCACCGCGAGGCGGTGGGCGGTCGGTCGCGCCAGCCCGGTGCCGGCGACCAGCCCGGCGAGGGTGGCCGGTCCGGCCTCCAGGGCGGCGAGCACGAGAGCGGCCTTGTCGAGTACTCCGACGCCAGATCCGTTGTCCATATACCGATATTCTCATCTCAGGGAGTGGGATGCAAGCGCTAACCTCATCTCACTGGCTCCGATATCCGCGAGGGGCCCGCTGATGAAGGAGTGATGAGTCATGGGTCGGACCCTGGCCGAGAAGGTGTGGGACGAGCACGTCGTCCGGACGGCTCCGGGAGAGCCCGATCTTCTCTTCATCGACCTGCACCTCCTGCACGAGGTGACCTCGCCGCAGGCCTTCGACGGCCTGCGCCTGGCGAAGCGGACCCTGCGCCGTCCGGACCTGACGCTCGCCACCGAGGACCACAACGTGCCGACGCTCGACTGGGACAAGCCGATCGCCGACCCGGTCAGCCGGACCCAGGTCGAGACCATGCGCAAGAACGCCGCCGACTTCGGCGTGCGGCTGCACCCGCTCGGTGACATCGAGCAGGGCATCGTGCACGTCGTCGGCCCGCAGCTCGGGCTGTCGCAGCCCGGCATGACGATCGTCTGCGGCGACTCGCACACCTCCACCCACGGAGCGTTCGGGGCGATCGCCTTCGGCATCGGCACCTCCGAGGTCGAGCACGTGCTCGCCACCCAGACCCTGACCCAGGCCAAGCCCAAGATGATGGCGGTCACCGTCGACGGCTCGCTGCCCGCCGGCGTCACCGCCAAGGACCTGGTGCTCACCCTCATCGCCCACACCGGCACCGGCGGCGGGCAGGGCTACATCGTCGAGTACCGCGGCCCCGCCATCGAGGAGCTCTCGATGGAGGGCCGGATGACGGTCTGCAACATGTCGATCGAGTGGGGTGCCAAGGCCGGACTCATCGCTCCCGACCAGACCACCTTCGACTACATCGAGGGCAGGGCGGAGGCGCCGAAGGGTGCCGACTGGGACGCAGCCGTCGCCCACTGGAAGACGCTGACCTCCGACCCGGACGCGGTCTTCGACAAGGAGATCGTCCTCGACGCCTCGACGATGACGCCCTTCGTCACCTGGGGCACCAACCCCGGCCAGGGCGTGCCGTTGAGCGCATCGGTGCCGAGCCCGGACGACTTCGAGGAGGCCTCCGACAAGGTGGCGACCGAGAAGGCGCTGGAGTACATGGGCCTCACGGCCGGCACGCCCATGCGTGAGATCAAGGTCGACACCGTCTTCGTCGGCTCCTGCACCAACGGCCGCATCGAGGACCTGCGCCTGGCCGCCTCGATCCTCGAGGGCCGCACCGTCGCCGCCGACACCCGGCTGCTCGTCGTACCGGGATCGGTGCGGGTGCGTCTCCAGGCCCAGGAGGAGGGCCTCGACAAGGTCTTCGTCGACGCCGGCGCCGAATGGCGCGGTGCCGGGTGCTCGATGTGCCTGGGCATGAACCCCGACCAGCTCGCTCCGCAGGAGCGCAGCGCGTCGACCTCCAACCGCAACTTCGAGGGCAGGCAGGGCAAGGGCGGACGTACGCACCTGGTCTCGGTCCCGGTCGCCGCGGCCACGGCCGTGCGCGGCACGCTCTCCAGCCCCGCCGACCTCCCTGCCCTGGACGAGGAGAACTGACATGGACGCGTTCACGACCCACACCGGCGTCGGTGTCCCGCTGCGTCGCAGCAACGTCGACACCGACCAGATCATCCCCGCCGTCTATCTCAAGCGGGTGACCCGCACCGGCTTCGAGGACGGCCTCTTCGCAGCGTGGCGCAACGACCCGTCGTTCGTGCTCAACGATCCGACGTACGCCGCGGGCTCGGTGCTGGTCGCCGGTCCTGACTTCGGCACCGGGAGCTCGCGCGAGCACGCGGTCTGGGCGCTGCAGAACTACGGCTTCCGCGTCGTCATCTCCTCGCGCTTCGCCGACATCTTCCGCGGCAACTCCGGCAAGGCCGGTCTGCTCGCCGCCCAGGTCGACGAAAAGGTCGTGCAGCGGCTGTGGGACTGGCTCGCGGACAACCCCGGCGGCGAGATCACCGTCGACCTGGAGAGCCGCACCGTCCGGGCCGGCCATGGTGAGGATGCGGTCGAGGACTCCTTCGACATCGACGACTACACCCGGTGGCGCCTGCTCGAAGGACTCGACGACATCAGCATCACGCTGGGCCACGACGCCGACATCGCCGCCTTCGAGGCGACCCGCCCCAGCTTCAAGCCGGTCACCCTCTGAAGTCCTGCCACACAGCCGGCGAAGAGGTAGTACGCCGCTCCGGCCGGTAGATTCGGGCGGTGCCTGACACCCGCCCCCGTCGTACGTTCGCCGTCATCAGCCACCCCGACGCGGGCAAGTCCACCCTGACCGAGGCACTCGCCCTGCACGCGCGGGTGATCACCGAGGCGGGGGCCGTGCACGGCAAGGGCGACCGCCGCGCCACGGTGTCCGACTGGATGTCCATGGAGAAGGCGCGCGGCATCTCGATCACGTCGGCCGCCCTGCAGTTCGTCTACCGCGACCACGTCATCAACCTGGTGGACACTCCCGGACACAGCGACTTCTCCGAGGACACCTACCGCGTGCTGTCGGCGGTCGACTCGGCGGTCATGCTGGTCGATGCCGGAAAGGGTCTGGAGCCGCAGACCTTGAAGCTCTTCAAGGTGTGCGCCCTGCGGGGCATCCCGGTCATCACGGTGATCAACAAGTGGGACCGGCCGGGGCTGTCGGCCCTGGAGCTGATGGACCTCATCCAGGAGAAGATCAAGCTCCGTCCGACTCCGTTGACCTGGCCCGTCGGTGAGGCCGGCGACTTCCGCGGGGTCCTCGACCGCCGCACCGGCGAGTTCGTCAAGTACACCCGCACCGCCGGCGGCGCCACCCGGGCGCCCGAGCGGCGGATGTCCTCGGACGATGTCGAGCCGGACGACGCGCACCTGTGGGCCGACGCCGTCGAGGAGCACGAGCTGCTGACCCTCGACGAGGCCGACCACGACCAGGAGCGCTTCCTGGCCGGGGAGACCACGCCCGTCATGTTCGCCTCGGCACTCCAGAACTTCGGCGTCGCACAGCTGCTGGACCTGTTGCTCGACGTGGCTCCGGACCCGAGCCCGACGACGGGCGTCGACGGGTCGGTGCGCCGGGTCGACGACGACTTCAGTGCGTTCGTGTTCAAGGTGCAGTCCGGGATGAACAACGCCCACCGCGACCGGCTGGCCTACGCCCGGGTCGTGTCGGGCACCTTCGAGCGGGGCATGATCGTCACCCACGCCACGACCGGGCGCCCGTTCGCCACCAAGTTCGCCCAGGCCGTCTTCGGCCGCGAGACCACCTCTGTCGAGCGGGCCGAGCCCGGCGACATCATCGGCTTCGTCAACGCGCAGGCCCTCCGGGTGGGGGACACCGTCTACGTCGGTGACGCCATCGAGTACCCGCCCGTGCCCAGCTTCGCGCCGGAGCACTTCGTGACCGCCAGCGCCGGCGACATCAGCCGCTACAAACAGTTCCGCCGCGGCATCGAGCAGCTCGACCAGGAGGGCGTGGTGCAGGTGCTGCGGTCCGACCTGCGCGGTGACCAGAGCCCCGTCCTGGCGGCAGTCGGGCCGATGCAGTTCGAGGTCGTCGAGGACCGGATGACCAACGAGTTCAACTCTCCGATCAGGTTCTCCCGGCTCGACTACCAGGTCGCCCGTCGCACCGATGCCGCCGGCGCTTCGGCACTGGCCGGGATGCGCGGAGTCGAGGTTCTCGAACGCAGTGACGGCACCCGACTGGCGCTGTTCGTCGACCAGTGGCGCGCCATGGTGACCGCGCGAGACAACCCCGACCTGATGCTCGAAGCGCTCCCCGCTGGCGGCAATTGACGCACATTGGCCTCAAAACCCCGAAATACATGGTGTTTTAGGGCCAATGGTGATTGTGGTCACCCCTCCCTATGCCTAGCGTGCGACGCAGAAGGTCGAGCACAAGCTCGGCTTCCGGGTTCATTGGAAGGGAAGCTAGTGAACAAGACACAGCTCATCGACGCGCTCGCCGCGCGTTACGAGGGGAACCGCAAGCAGGCCGCGCACGCGTTGGACTCGGTGCTCGACACCATCACTCGAGAGGTCGCCAAGGGCGAGAAGGTCGCCATCACCGGCTTCGGCTCGTTCGAGAAGGCCGTCCGCAACGCTCGCTGGGTGCGCAACCCGCAGACCGGTGAGCGCATGAAGTCCAAGAAGAAGGCGGTGCCGAAGTTCTCCGCGGGCAAGGAGCTCAAGGACATCATCTCCGGCGCCAAGAAGCTGCCGAAGCTGACGGCTGCCACCATGCCCAAGCCGCCCGCCGCCGTGCGTGCGGCCGCTGCCGCGGTTGCCTCGGCGACACCAGCCGGCAAGAGGGCGGCATCGGCGAAGAAGGCCGCACCTGCCAAGAAGGCCGCGCCTGCCAAGAAGGCGGCTCCTGCCAAGAAGGCGGCTCCTGCCAAGAAGGCGGCTCCTGCCAAGAAGGCGGCTCCTGCCAAGAAGGCACCGGCCAAGAAGGCTGCTGCCAAGAAGGCGCCGGCCAAGAAGGTGGCCCCGGCCAAGAAGGCACCGGCCAAGAAGACCAGCGCTGCTGCCAAGGCACCTGCCAAGAAGGCTGCACCCGCCAAGAAGACCGCCGCCAAGAAGGCTCCGGCCAAGAAGACCGCCAAGAAGTCCTGACCTCGGCACGGTCACTCAGGGCGGGTCACCCCACGGGTGGCCCGCCCTCGTGCTGTCCGGAGGTCGACGGCCCGGCCCGTCCGGTGGCGGCCGCGGTGTGCGGACCCACACCGGCGACGAGCGCCGCGTTGAGGTCGGCGAGGTCGTCGACGTCGGCCCGCACGCTGGGAGCAGGTACGTCGATCTCGTGGGCTCCGGCGGCCACGTGCGCGGCAGCCGAGTCCTTGCCGAACCGTGGGGCGAAGTCCGCCGCGTCCGCGGCGTAGAGAGTCGTGCCCGTGCCCGACCGGTCCCGCAGGAACGCGGCGCCGGTGGGCGACACGCTGTCCAGAACGGCGCGCAGCTCGGCCGCGACGAGCCCAGGCAGGTCGGCACACAGGGCGACCGGCAGGGCGCCCGGCCAACGTCGTACGACCTCGGCGGCGGCCTGGACCAGGGTGGCGTTGAGGTCGTCGGTGGTCCCGTCCGGGATCACCTCGCACCCGGCCGCGCGCAGCAGTGCCGCCAGCCGGAAGTCGTCGGTGACGGCGAGCACGGCGTGCACGCCCTCGGTGCGGAGCGCCACCGCGACGGTGTCGAGGGCGAACGCCTCGGCCAGGTCGTGGCGCTTGCCGGCGGGCAGGTCAGCGAGCCTGGACTTCCCGACGGCGGGGGGCTTGACCGGGACGACGACGACAATGGGCCTGGGGCTCGGTGCATGTGACATCGCGAACGATCCTCCCACCCCCGACGACCTGCGCTGCCGGTGACCGCCGGGAGGGCGGCCGACCGAGTAGCCTGCTCCGCGTGCGGGTCAGGAAGCTGGAGCAGAAGCGGGGGGTGCCCTTCATCTTCGGCGCGTCCGTCCTCAAGCCCACCTTGCTGGCCGCGTCCTCACGCACCTGGATCGACGGGGAGCGGATCCCCGCCACCGGCGGCTGCATCGTCGCGATCAACCACATCTCCCACGTCGACCCGCTCCTGTCGGCGCACTTCGTCTATGACCACGGCAGGCTGCCGCGCTACCTCGCGAAGTCGAGCCTGTTCACCAACAAGGCACTGGGCGGCTTCCTCAACGCGGCAGGGCAGATCCCCGTCGAACGGATGAGCCGCAACGCGGTCGGCGCGTTCGACGCGGCGGTCAGTGCGGTCCGCAACGGCGAATGCATCGTGGTCTATCCCGAGGGCACCCTCACCCGCGATCCCGACCTGTGGCCGATGAAGGGCAAGACCGGCGCGGCGCGGATCGCGCTGGAGACCGGGTGCCCGGTGATCCCGGTCGGGCAGTGGGGTGCGCAGGAGATCCTGCCGCCCTACACCAAGAGGCCGCACCTGTGGCCGCGCAAGCACATCACCATGAAGGCCGGCGACGCAGTGGACCTGGCCGACCTGGTGGCCAAGGAGCACACGGCCGAGGTGATCACCCAGGCCACCGACCGGATCATGGTGGCCATCACCGCGCTCGTGGCCGACCTGCGCGGCGAGCAGGCCCCGGAGCATCGACTCGACCCGCGCGAGCGCGGCGTACGTGAGACCGGCAACCCCAACGACGACGCCCGCGGGCCGAGGAGGAAACCCAGACGATGACCAAGATCGCTGTCTTCAGTGCCGGATCGTGGGGCACCGCCTTCTCGCTGGTGCTCGCCGACGCCGGGAACGACGTCATGCTCTGGGGCCGCCGCGAGGAGGTGGTCGAGGCGATCAACGATCGTCGCGAGAACACCGACTACCTTCCCGGCATCGAGCTGCCGCCCTCGGTCACTGCGTCGACCGATCCCGAGCAGGTCGCTGCCGGTGCCGACGTGGTCGTGCTGACCGTGCCGTCGCAGACCTTGCGCGAGAACCTCGCGGACTGGGCGCCGATCCTGCCGCCGCAGGCCACCCTCGTGTCCTTGATGAAGGGCGTCGAGCTGGGGTCGCTCATGCGGATGAGTGAGGTCATCCAGGAGGTCACCGACGCCTCTGCCGACCGCATCGCCGTCGTCAGCGGGCCCAACCTGGCGCGCGAGATCGCCCGTCGTGAGCCCGCCGCCTCGGTGGTGGCGTGCGCCGACGAGGAGACGGCGAAGCGGTTGCAGGCCATCACCCACGGCCCGGCGTTCCGGCCCTACACCTCCGTCGACGTCCTCGGCTGCGAGATCGGTGGTGCCTACAAGAACGTCGTCGGCCTCGCTGTCGGCATGGCAGTCGGCCTGGGCTTCGGTGACAACACGACCGCTTCGGTCATCACGCGGGGTCTCGCCGAGACCGCCAGGCTCGCGATGGCCCAGGGCGCCAACCCGCTCACCCTCATGGGGCTGGCCGGACTGGGCGACCTCGTCGCCACGTGCTCCTCGCCCCTGTCGCGCAACCGCACCTTCGGCGAGCGCCTCGGGCAGGGCATGACGACCGAGGAGATCTACGCCTCGACCCGTCAGGTCGCCGAAGGTGCCAAGTCCTGCAAGTCGTTGCTCGCGCTGGCCCGCGCCAACGGCGTGGACGCACCCATCGCCGCAGCCGTCGACGCGGTCGTCGACGGGAAGATGACCGCCCAGGACATGATGAACTCGTTCATCGCGCGCGACACCAAGGCCGAGACGGACTGACCGGGGACCCCGGTCAGCCCACGCATCCGTCGAGCGCCGTCCGCAGGTCGTCCCACAGGTCGTCGACGTCCTCGATCCCGACCGAGAGCCGGACGAGCGCGTCCGGGATGGTGGGCGCCTCGGCCTTCCACCTGCGGCGCCGCTCCAGGCTCGACTCCACGCCGCCGAGGGACGTGGCGTGCACCCAGAGGCGGGTCTTGCGGGTGAGCAGGTCCGCAGCCATCTCGCCCTGCGCGAGGACCACGCTGACGATCGCGCCGAAGCCGGGGTAGGCGACGCTGGCGATCGCCGGGTGCTCGCCGAGGCGTCGTACGAGCTCCTGGGCGTTGGCCTGGGCCCGCTCGACGCGCAGGTGGAGGGTGCGCAGGCCGCGCAGCGTCAGCCAGGCCTCGAACGGACCGGGGATCGCACCGACCAGGTCGCGGCGGCCCTTGAGGACGGCCCAGAGGTCGTCGTCGCGGGTGACGATCGCGCCCATCTGGACGTCGGAGTGACCGGCGAGGTACTTCGTCGCGGAGTGGACGACCAGGTCGACCCCGTCCTCCAGCGGGCGCTGGAGCAGGGGAGTGGCGAAGGTGTTGTCGACGACGACATAGGCACCGGCCTCGTGGGCGGCAGCAGTGATCGTCACGATGTCGGCCAGCTCGAGCGCAGGGTTGGTCGGCGACTCCAGCCACACCAGTGCGGCGTCCGCGCACGAGGCGACGACGGCTTCGGTGTCGGTGATGTCGACGAGCTCGACGCGCAGCCGTCCGCGCGACTCGAGGTCGGCGAGCTGCATGATCGTGCCGGTGTAGCCGTGGCGCGGCACGACGACCTTGCCGCCTGCGGCGACGAGGTCGAGCACCGTGGCGACCGCGGCCAGCCCCGACGCGAAGGTCAGGCAGCGACCGCCCTCCAGGGCGCCCAGGGCGTCCTCCAGGGCCGTCCACGTCGGGTTGCCGTACCGGCCGTACTCCACCTCGCCGCCGGCGACGTAGGTCGCGGCCATCGTGATCGGTGTGTTCAGCGGTGCATCGGGTGTGCGCTCGGGCCGTCCGGCCGTGACGGCGATCGTGCTGAGCTTGTGGGACGGATCTGTTGCCATGCGTGCCAGCGTAGGTGGATAGGGTCGGCCCGATGAACGAGACCACCCCCCGGTTGCCCGGCCCGAAGCCGCGCGTCGCCGTCGTGTTCGGCGGACGATCCTCCGAGCACGGCATCTCGTGCGTCACCGCGGGCAGCGTCCTGGCCGCGATCGACCGGGATGCCTACGACGTCGTGCCCGTCGGCATCGCCCTGGACGGCCGGTGGGTGCTGGAGGCCGATGAGCCGGGACGGTTGGCCATCCAGGGCACCGACCTGCCCGAGGTGGACGGCGACCGCTCCCCGATCGCGCTGATGGGTGGCACGTCCGGCACCGACCTCGTGGTGACCGAGGCGGCCAGCGTGCCGGCGGTGATCGGCGAGGTCGACGTGGTGTTCCCGCTGCTCCACGGCCCGTGGGGTGAGGACGGCACGCTGCAGGGCCTGCTCGAGATGGCCGGAGTGCGCTACGTCGGCTCCGGTGTGCTCGCGTCGGCGGTCGGGATGGACAAGGCCTTCATGAAGGTCGTCCTCCAGGCTGCCGGGCTGCCGGTCACCCCCGGCATCGTGGTCACCCGTGCCGAGTGGGAGCAGGACCAGGGGGGCGCGCTGGCCCGCATCGAGGACCTCGGGTTCCCGTCCTTCGCCAAGCCGGCGCGCGCCGGCTCGAGCATGGGCATCAGCAAGATCCACGCCGCCGACGAGATCGCGGACGCGCTGGAGGAGGCCTTCGGCCACGATCCCAAGGTGCTCGTCGAGGAGTCGATGGAGGGCGCCCGGGAGATCGAGTGCGGCGTGCTGGGCACCCTCGACGGCCCGCCGGAGACCTCCCGACCCGGTGAGGTCCGCACCGGCGGTGACCACGAGTTCTACGACTTCGAGGCCAAGTACCTCGCCGACCAGCACACCGAGATCGACATCCCCGCCGACATCGACGCCGAGACGGAGCAGGGGCTGCGGGCGATGGCGGTGCGTGCCTTCGATGCACTGTCCTGCGAGGGCCTGGCCCGGGTGGACTTCTTCGTGCGGCCGGACGGGTCGCTGGTGATCAACGAGCTCAACACGATGCCCGGCTTCACACCCACCTCGATGTACCCCCAGCTCTGGGCCGCGACCGGGATGGCCTACCCCGAGCTCGTCGACCGGCTGGTCCAGCTCGCGCTCCGACGCGGGACCGGCCTGCGCTGACCTACAGGCAGGGTCGGCCCTCGGCCAGGTGCTCCTCGAGCACCGGCGCCAGCTCGGCGAGGGCCCGGTCGATGCCGTCGGCGCGATAGCGCGCGGGCACCTGCACCTCGACGTACGGCGTCAGGCTGAGGGCGATCGCGGAGGCGTCCTGCCGCATGTCGCGCAGCTGGTCGTCGGGGACCCACCAGCCGACGTCGGCGATCGAGCTGCACTCGTCGGTCGGCTGGTAGTCGCCGGGTTGCGGCACGCCACACGTCAGGACGTACGCCGGATCGCCCCACGCCGCGCCCAACGCGTCGTCGGGATCCACCGATCGGCGCAGCTCGCCGGCGAGGGTGTCGGGGAGGTCGTCGACCAGGGCCCGACAGGTGGCCCGGTCGGCCCCGGACAGGTCGTGCCCGTCGATCGACACGGTGCCGGGACTGCAGGCCGTCAGGAGCAGGCACACGCCCGCGGACGCGACGACGCCCCGGCCGCTGGGGCCGGGGCGTCGTCGTCGGTGCACGTGTGGCGTCAGATGTGGACGACCGGGCACGTCAGCGTGCGCGTGATGCCGTCGAGGCTCTGGACCCTCGACACGACGAGCTTGCCCAGCTCGTCGACGTTCTTGGCCTCGGCGCGCACGATCACGTCGTAGGGACCGGTGACGTCCTCGGCGAGCGTGACGCCGCTGACCTGGGCGATGGCCTTGGCCACCTCGGCGGCCTTGCCGACGTCGGTCTGGATCAGGATGTAGGCCTGGACGACCATCGTGGACTCCTCGGTCTCGTCATTGCGGGGTGTGTCGGGGCCAACCTACCGCGCCGCGAGGGCGGGCCGACAGGGGCTCGGTCCACTGGGATCCGGAGCGGATCTGGTGGGATGGAGCCATGGTCCTCCCCCCCGACGCGACGCTGGCCGACACAGGCGAGTTCGGCCTGATCTCCGAGCTCGTGAAGCTCTTCGGCACCGACGAGCACGTGCTCGTCGGCCCCGGCGACGACGCGGCCGTGCTGCGCATCAAGCACGGGCACGTGGTGGTCTCCACCGACATGGTGGTCGAGGGTCGCCACTTCCGCCGCGACTGGGCCAGCGCCGAGGACGTGGGGCACCGCGCCGCCGCGCAGAACATCTCCGACGTCAACGCCATGGGCGGCACCGCGCGGCACCTCACCATCGGTCTTGCGGCTCCCGCCGACCTGCCCGTGCAGTGGGCGCTCGACTTCGCCCGCGGCTTCGCGGCGGAGTGCGACAAGGTCGGCGCGCACGTGGTCGGGGGAGACCTCACCCGCTCCGACCAGCTGGTCATCGCGGTGACCGTGCTCGGCCAGTGCACGACGTCCCCGGTCCTCCGCTCGGGCGCCGGGCCGGGCGACGTGCTCGCCCTCGTCGGCCGTCAGGGCTGGGCCGCCGGCGGCCTCGCGGTGCTCGGTCGCGGCTTCCGCTCACCGCGCGTGCTGGTCGAGGCCTACCGCCGACCGGAGCCGCCGTACGCCGCAGGCAAGCTGGCGGCCGAGGCCGGTGCCACCTCCCTGATCGACATCTCCGACGGCCTGCTTGCCGAGGCGGGCCACCTCGCGGAGGCGAGCGGCGTCGCGATCGACGTACGACGCGGGGCCTTCGAGATCCCCGAACCGCTCCAGGCCGTGGGGGCCGCCCTGGGTGCTGACCCGCTGGAGTTCATCCTCGGCGGCGGTGACGACCACGCGCTCCTGGCCACCTTCCCCGACATCGCGTCGGTGCCGGAGGGATGGCAGGTCGTGGGGGCCGTCCACGAGGGCGAGGGCGTCACGGTCGACGGAGGTCCCTACGACGGTCCGACCGGCTGGACCCACTTCTGAGCCCTCGATCGTGGGTCCTGCGTCGTGCAGGAGTCACCGGGTAGCCGGTGACTCCGACAGAGCCGGCTGAAATGACGACGACCCCGGCCGGAGCCGGGGTCGTCGTGAAGAACTGGTCAGGTCAGCGCGAGACCTTGCCGGCCTTGAGGCAGCCGGTGCAGACGTTCAGGCGCTTGGGCGTGCCGTTGACGGTCGCCCGAACGCGCTGGATGTTGGGGTTGAAACGACGCTTCGTGATCTTGCGCGACCAGGGACGGTTGTTTCCGAAGCCCGGCTTCTTGGCGCAGATGTCGCAGACGGCAGCCACCGTGCACTCCGATCCGTTCGAGGGTTGTAGTCAGGGTCCTGCCGCCGATGAAGGCCGGCAGCAGGCAACCGCGCAAGAGTAGCCGAGGACTGCGGAGGAGATGAAATCGCAGGGGGCATGAGCCGGGGCACTACTCTGTGGGCCGCGACACACAGCCGGCGAACACACCTGGGAGCACCCGACTCGATGGAGCAAGTCAGCCACGGCATCACCCTGCACGGCATCGCCCGCTTCGTCGACATCGCGACCGACGCCCTGTCCTCGGCTCGCGAGGAGATCGACGCCCTCAACGTCTATCCGGTGCCGGACGGCGACACCGGCACCAACATGTTCCTGACCGTCTCGGCGGCCCGTGACGGCCTGCGCGAGGCGATGGCGGCCGACGCGGAGATCGAGCTGGCCGAGGCGATGGGCGTGCTCGCGCGGTCGGCCCTGCTGGGCGCGCGGGGCAACTCCGGCGTCATCCTGAGCCAGATGCTGCGCGCGTTCGTACGTCATCTCGGGGCGGCGACGACCGAGGACCGACGGGCCGACGTGATGGCGACGGCGATGGCCGCCGCGACCGATGCCAGCTATGCCGCGGTCGGCACCCCGGTGGAGGGCACGATCCTGACGGTCGCGCGGGCCGCGTCCGACGCTGCGCTGGAGGCGGCGCGCGAACCATCGGCGCGGGCCCGCACCATCCTGTCCGCCGCAGCGGCGGCCGCCCGAGTGGCGCTCGCGCGGACCCCGGAGCAGCTCGCGGTGCTGGCGCAGGCCGGTGTGGTCGACGCCGGGGGGCGCGGCCTGTGTGTCGTCCTCGACGCCGCCGAGACCACCGCGACGGGGCGCCGTCCGACGCCGTACGCCGCCCCCATCGGCACCCGCCACATCCCGGTGGCCGTGCCGACCGACGACCTGACCGAGGACGGCCCGGCCTACGAGGTGATGTACCTCCTCGACGCCGAGGACGACGCCGTCACCTCGCTCCGAGCCGCGCTCGCGACCCTCGGCGACAGCCTCGTCGTCGTCGGCGGCGAGGGGTTGTGGAACGTCCACGTGCACGTCGACGACGTGGGCGCGGCGGTCGAGGCGGGCATCACCGCCGGCCGACCCCACCGCATCCGGGTCACCCACTTCGCCGAGCAGGTCAGCGAGGCCCGGCAGAAGGCGTCGAGCCGGACCGGGCGCCAGGTCGTGTCGGTGGCCGCGGGTCCAGGCCTGGCCGAGCTCTTCGAGTCGGCAGGCGCCGTCGTCGTACGCGGCGGCCCCGGCCAGCGGCCGTCCACCGGGCAGCTGCTCGAGGCGATCACGCGCTGCGGGGCGGCCGAGGTCGTCGTCCTCCCCAACGACGCGGACACCGTGCGGGCTGCCGAGATCGCTGCGCGCACCGCCGAGGCCGAGCACGACGTGACGGTCGAGGTGATCCCGACCCACGCGCAGGTCCAGGGCCTGGCCGCGATCTCCGTGCACGAGCCCGGTCGCGCCTTCGACGCAGACGTGCGCGAGATGACCGCGACCGCACGGCACGCCCGGCACGGTGCCGTCACCGTCGCCGCCCGGCAGGCGATCACGATGGCCGGGCCCTGCGAGCCCGGGGACGCCCTCGGCGTGATCGCGGGCGACTTCGCCGTCGTCGGGTCCGACCTCGACACCGTGGCCGTCGACGTGCTGGAGCGGCTGCTCGGCGGCGGTGGCGAGCTCGTCACGATCGTCTCGGGCGAGGACGGCGCGGACCTCGCGGCCCGTCTCCTGGCCTACGTCGAGCAGCACCACCCGACCGTCGACGTGGCGCTGCACGAGGGCGGGCAACCGCGTTACCCGCTGCTCGTCAGCGTCGAGTGAGGTCGGTCAGCCGTGGTCGCCATCACGCCGGACAGCCCTGTCGGGGCGGTCTTCGGCAACAGCCACAAGAAGCGCAAGCTCGCCGAGGAGGGTCTCGGGCTGCGCACGGTCGGTGACCTGCTTCGTCACTTCCCGCGACGCTACGTCGCGTCCACCGAGCTGTCCGAGGTCGCCGAGCCGGTCGTCGGCGAGCACCTGACCATCGTCGGCGAGGTCCGCTCCTGCGAGAGCGCACCCTTCACGAGCGGCAACCGCCGCCAGTGGCGTACGACGGTGAGGTTGCGCACCGACGGGCCGGACTTCTCCGTCACCCTGTTCAGCCCCTACCAGGCCATGGCACAGCGACACGAGGACGAGTTCACGCCGGGCAGCCGTGCGATCTTCACCGGCAAGGCCAAGCAGTTCCGGCAGAGCTGGCAGCTCGAGCAACCCCATGGCTTCGCCCTCGACGGCGCCGAGGCCGCCAGCATGAGCAAGCTGATGCCGGTCTACCCGCTGACCGCGAAGCTCTACTCGTGGGACCTGCAGAAGGTCATCGCCACCACCCTCGACCTGGTCACCGGCGTGCCGGACGTCTTCACGCCCGAGCTGCGCGAGCGCTTCGACCTGATCACCGTCACCCAGGCCCTGCGCTGGATCCACGGTCCCGACGAGTGGAGCCAGCTCGGCGCTGCCCAGAAGCGGTTCCGCTTCGAGGAGGCCCTGGTGCTCCAGCTCGTGCTGGCCCGACGGCGGGCGGCGCACCGCGCGGTGGGCGCGCAAGCCCGGGAGGGGCGCACCGACGGGGTGCTGGCGGCGTTCGACGCACGGCTGCCGTTCGAGCTCACCGGCGGCCAGCGCGAGATCGGCGACCTCGTGGCCACCGAGCTCACCCGTTCGCACCCGATGAATCGGCTGCTCCAGGGCGAGGTCGGTTCGGGGAAGACGCTGGTCGCACTCCGGGCGATGCTGCAGGTCGTGGACGCCGGCGGCCAGGCAGCCCTGCTGGCGCCGACCGAGGTGCTCGCCCAGCAGCACCACCGCTCGATCAGCACGATGCTCGGCGACCTGGCCCAGGGCGGGATGCTCGGCGGGGCCGCGGAGGCGACCACGGTCGTGCTGCTCACCGGCTCGATGGGCAGGGCGGCTCGCCAGGAGGCCATGCTCCGCATCGTCACCGGCGAGGCCGGCATCGTCATCGGCACCCACGCCCTGCTCGAGGACCGCGTCGAGTTCGCCGACCTGGGGCTCGTCGTGGTCGACGAGCAGCACCGCTTCGGCGTGGAGCAGCGGGCAGCGCTGACCGACAAGGCAGGCACGCCCCCGCACGTGCTGGTGATGACGGCGACGCCGATCCCGCGCACGGTGGCGATGACGGTCTTCGGCGACCTGGAGACCTCGGTGCTCGCCGAGCTGCCGGCCGGGCGCGCCCCGATCCAGACCAACGTCGTGCCGCTCGCCGAGCAGCCCACGTGGATCTCGCGTGTCTGGCAGCGGGTCCGCGAGGAGAGCGAGAAGGGTCACCAGGTCTACGTCGTGTGCCCGCGGATCAGCGGCGACACCCACGAGGAGGGCGAGACCGACCAGGTCGACGTCGACGACGAGGGGGCCGAGATCACGCCGAAGCGGTCCCTGGCCGCAGTCGAGGACGTCCATGCCGAGCTCGTCGCCGGGCCGTTGGCGGGGCTGCGGGTCGCCATGCTGCACGGCCGGCTGCACCCGGACGAGAAGGACCGCACCATGCGGGCCTTCGCGGCGGGGGAGATCGACGTGCTCGTCTCCACGACCGTGATCGAGGTCGGTGTCGACGTGCACAACGCCACCACCATGGTGCTGCTCGACGCCGACCGCTTCGGCGTCTCCCAGCTCCACCAGCTCCGCGGGCGCGTCGGCCGGGGAGGGCTGCCCGGCCTGTGCCTGCTCGTGTCCCATGCCGAGCTCGGTTCGCCGGCACGCGACCGGCTCGACGCGGTGGCCTCGACGACCGACGGCTTCGAGCTCAGCCGGGTCGACCTCGAGCAGCGACGCGAGGGCGACGTGCTGGGCGCCAGCCAGTCCGGCTTCCGCTCGGGTCTCGTCACACTTCGGGTATTGCGCGACGAGAAGACGATTGTCCGTGCCCGCGAGGCAGCGGAGGAGCTACTCTCCGAGGACCCCGGGCTGGCCCGGGCGCCCGACCTCGCCGCCGCCGTGGCCGAGGTCGAGCACTCCGCCGCGTCGGAGTTCATGGAGAAGGGCTGAGCACGGGGACATGACACGCATCATCGGGGGAACGGCCGGCGGCCGTCGCCTGGACACGCCTCGGGGCCAGACGACCCGGCCGACGAGCGACCGCGTCCGGGAGGCGCTGTTCTCGGCGATCGAGTCGCGGTGCGGCTCGCTCGACGGGCTGCGCTTCCTCGACCTCTACGCCGGATCGGGCGCCGTCGGCCTCGAGGCGTGGTCGAGGGGAGCCGGCGTGGTGACGCTCGTCGAGCAGGACCGGCGCACGGCCGCGCTGATCTCGCGCAACGCCGCCACCCTCGGCTTCGCGCGGGCGCACGTGGTGACCGCGAGCGTCACGACCGCGCTCCGCTCACCCCCCATCGCCCCCTACGACCTGGTCTTCTCCGACCCGCCCTACCCGACCCCCGACGAGCAGGTGGCTGCCGACCTCACCGCCCTCGTGGCGCACGACTGGCTGGTGCCGGGAGCGCTGGTCGTCGTCGAGCGCCCCGGGCGTCGCAGCGAGGTCACGTGGCCGAAGGGGATCGAGGGGGAGCGGACGAAGCGCTACGGCGAGACCGCCCTTTGGTACGGTCTCGCCACCTAGCCGGACCCATCCGGCCAGCCGCCTCCAGCGGCGCGATCGAAGGGGAGCCCCGCGTGCGACGAGCGGTCTGTCCCGGGTCCTTCGACCCGGTCACCAACGGTCACCTCGACATCGTCGGGCGCGCTGCCAGGCTCTTCGACGAGGTCGTCGTCGCCATCGGGACCAACGCGTCGAAGGACCGGCTCTTCACCCCTGACGAGCGCATCGCGATGCTCGAGGTGGCCACCGCCGACCTGGCGAACGTGCGGGTGGCCGGCTTCACGGGCCTCATCGTCGACTTCTGCCGCGACATCGACGCGGGTGCGATCGTCAAGGGCCTGCGCGGGGCCGGCGACTACGAGTACGAGCTCCCGATGGCCCAGATGAACTCCCGCCTCACCGACGTCGAGACCGTGTTCCTTCCCGGCGCGGTCGGCAACGCGTTCGTGTCCTCCAGCCTGATCAAGGAGGTCGCGGCCCTCGGCGGCGACGTACGCGGTCTGGTGCCGGAGGCGGTCCACGAGCAGCTCCTTCGCCGTCTCGCTGAGCGCAGCGGCTGAGCCGACGGCCACTCGTTTTGCCCCCTCACACGGCGGCGGATACGATTCTCCGGTTGTGTTTTGTGTCCAGAAATGGGAGTTCGTCTTGACCAGTCTGGACCCGAGGGCGCCGCTCGTGCTTGACACCCGCGAGCTCGGCCGCCGCCCGGGGTCCCAGCGTGAGGTCGAGCTCTCCGTTCCGGCGCCGACAGAACTTGGCATCGAAGTACTTCGTGTCCCCGAGGGGTCGCCGGTCGAGCTCGACCTGCGCCTCGAGGCGGTCATGGAGGGAGTGCTGCTCACGGGAACGGCCACGGCCGCGCTCGAGGGGGAGTGCGTGAGGTGCCTGGAGCCGATCGAGGACGAGATCCTTGCGCGGCTGCAGGAGCTCTACGTCTACCCTGAGCAGCACGACCGGGCAGCGGAGCACAACGACCGCGACCTGGACGACGAGACCAGCCAGCTCGAGGACGACCTGCTCGACCTCGAGCCCCTGCTGCGGGACGCGGTGGTGCTTGCACTGCCGTTCCAGCCGCTGTGCCGAGAGGATTGCCCCGGGTTGTGCACCGAGTGTGGTGCGCGACTGGCGGACGATCCCGATCACGCACACGACGCGCCGATCGACCCGCGCTGGGCAGGGCTCGACCAGCTCACGCACGACCAGGACTGATCAACCCGGCCCGGGGATTCCCGGCCGGAGCAACTCGAAGCAACAGGAGACAACCATGGCTGTTCCGAAGCGGAAGATGTCGCGCAGCAACACGCGTCACCGCCGGTCGCAGTGGAAGGCCGTCGCGCCCTCGCTCGTGACGTGTGCCAACCCCGCCTGCGGCGTCAAGCACCTGCCGCACCGCGCCTGCGGCCAGTGCGGCCAGTACGGCGCCCGCGCCGACCGTCGCCAGGTCCTCTGACCACCGACGAGCTCCGCTCAGCGCTCGGGGATCCGGTTCTGGACCCCGAGCTGCTGGAGCGCGCGCTGACGCACCGCTCGTACGCCTACGAGAACGGGCAGATCCCGACCAACGAGCGCCTGGAGTTCCTCGGCGACTCGGTGCTCGGCATCGTCGTCACCGAGACGCTCTACCTCACCCACCCGGACTTCTCCGAGGGCCGCCTGGCCAAGCTGCGCGCTGCTGTGGTCAACGCCCGCGCCCTGGCCGACGTGGCCCGCGAGATCGACCTCGGCCGGCACATCAAGCTGGGTCGCGGTGAGGAGACCACCGGCGGTCGCGACAAGGCCTCGATCCTGTCCGACACGGTCGAGGCGGTCATCGGCGCGATCCACCTCAGCGGCGGCCTGTCCGAGGCCGCCACCGTCATCCACCGGCTCTTCGACCCGGTGATGGAGGCTGCCGCACTGATGGGCGCCGGCCTCGACTGGAAGACCTCGCTGCAGGAGCTCTCGGCCGACCTCGGCCTGGGCGTGCCCGAGTACCTCATCGAGGACGACGGCCCCGACCACATGAAGACCTTCGTCGCACGCGTGCGCGTGGGCGAGCAGGTCCTGGGCAACGGCGCCGGTCGTTCCAAGAAGGAAGCCGAGCAGGGCGCCGCCGAGACCGCCTACGGCGAGATCCGCGACGCCCGGGCCGCGGCCGCCGAAGCCTGATCCGAGCTCTCACCCGTGCCTGAGCTCCCCGAGGTCGAGGTCGTCAGGGCCGGCCTCGAACGCCACGTCCTCGGACACGTCATCGAGTCCGTCGAGGTCCTTCACCCGCGCCCCCTGCGCCGTGACCCGCGCGGGACCTCCGGCTTCGCCGCGGCCCTCGTGGGCCACCGCATCGACGCGGTCCGTCGCCGGGGGAAGTACTTCTGGTTGGCCCTCGCCCCCGCACCGGGGCAGGTGAGCGGCGATGCGCTGCTCGGCCACCTCGGGATGAGCGGCCAGATGCTCCTCACGGAGCCCGGGGCACCCGACGAGCGGCACCTGCGGGTGCGATTCACCCTCTCGCCGGCCACGACACCCGGCGGTCGGCTCGAGATGCGCTTCGTCGACCAGCGGATGTTCGGTGGCCTGCTGGTCTCGAGCGGTGGGGCGGAGCTCCCGACCGAGATCGTCCACATCGCCCGGGACCCCCTCGACCGGGAGTTCGACGACGCCGAGTTCGTCCGCCGCACCCGACGGCGTACGTCCGGGATCAAGCGGCTGCTGCTCGACCAGGGGTTGATCTCCGGGGTCGGCAACATCTATGCCGACGAGGCGCTCTGGCGCGCGAAGCTGCACGGGGACCGGCCCGGCGACCGGCTCACCGGCGCGGTGCTGCGCGGCCTGCTCGGTCACGTCCGTGAGGTGATGGGGGAGGCCTTGGCCCAGGGCGGCACGTCCTTCGACGCGCTCTACGTCAACGTCAACGGCGAGTCGGGCTACTTCGACCGGTCGCTCGACGCCTACGGCCAGGAGGGCGCGCCGTGCGGCCGCTGTGGCACGCCCATCCGACGTGTCCCCTTCATGAATCGGTCGTCCTACTTCTGCCCGCGGTGCCAGCGACGGCCGCGGACGCAGTAGACCCGACGCATTGACCCACGCCCGGACGGGTGGGATTCTGGGAGACGGCCCCTCGCGGCCGCACCACTTCCTCCGAAAGGCTCCCCATGGCCAAAGCGCTGATCGGTCATGTGACCAGCGATCTGCGCACGACGGCGGCTCTCACCCTGGAGAACCGACGGCTGCGCACCCGAGTCGAGGACCTGCAGGCGCTCGTCCTCCGGCTCCAGGCAGAGAACGACCAGCTGACCGCCGAACGGGCGGCCGCCGTGCGTGAGGTCGAGCTGCAGCTCGCGTGACCTCGGCCTGCGCCTAGGCTCCGGTGCTTGTGAGCCGCCTCGTCGAGACCGTCCTCCCGGCCCGACTCGGCACCGGGTTCCGCTGGCTCGTCGCCTCGTCATGGGTGACCAACCTCGGTGACGGCATGCTCATCGCGGCCGGCCCCCTCCTCGTCGCCTCGCAGACCCGCGAACCGTTCCTGGTCGCCGCGGCCATGATCGCCCTCCAGACGCCGTGGCTCCTCGTCGGGCTGTTCGCCGGCGCGCTGGCGGACCGGCTGGACCGGCGCCGGGTGATGATCGTCGCCAACGGCGTGCGCGGGCTCGTGCTCGCGGGGTTGTGCACGGTCGTCCTCACCGGGCACGTCAACATCGGCATCGTTCTCGTCGCCATGCTGGCGCTGGGCACGGCCGAGACCTTCGTCGACGCCACCGCCGGGACGCTCACCCCGATGCTCGTCGAGAAGCGCGACCTCGGCATCGCCAACTCCCGGCTGATGGCCGGCATGATCACCGGCAACCAGCTGGTCGGCCCGGCCGTCGGCGCCCTGCTCTTCACTGTCGGGATGGTGTGGCCCTTCGCGGCGACGGTCCTCTGCATCGCCGTGGGTGTCGTGCTGGTGTCCCGGATCGGTACGCCCCCCGGAGCGGTGCGCGCGAACGTCGACACGCACATCCGTCAGGACATCGCCGACGGGGTCAGGTGGCTGATGGGCAACCCGCCCGTGCGCACCCTGGCCGTCATCATCGTGGTCTTCAACATCACGTGGGCCGCCCCGTGGTCGGTGCTGGTGCTCTGGGCGCTGGAGCGGGTCGGCATCGACGAGGCCGGCTTCGGGCTGCTGATCACGACCTCCGCGGTGGGTGCTCTGCTGGCGACGGCCTCCTACGGCAGGCTCGAGAAGCGCCTGCCCCTCGCCACGCTCATGCGCACCGTGCTGCTGGCCGAGGTGCTGTTCCACCTCGCGATGGCCCTGACCACCTCGCCGTGGACGGCGTACCCGCTGATGTTCGTCTTCGGTGCCTACGCCTTCATCTGGGGCACCCTGTCTCAGGCCGTCCGCCAGCGGGCGGTGCCGAGCGAGCTCCAGGGGCGGGTCGGGTCGGTCTACATGATCTGCGTGATGGGCGGCATGCTCATCGGGTCGCTCCTCGGCGGTCTCATCGCCAGCACCTGGGGACTGACCGCGCCCTGGTGGTTCGCGTTCGGCGGCGCTGGAGTCACCCTGGCGCTGGTCTGGCGCCAGCTGGGCCACATCGCGCACGCCGACGAGGTGGCGGCTGCACAGGCCTGACCGGCATGACGAGCCGTGCCACGATGGCCGGGTGGATGCCCTCGCCGAGCTCGTCGAGTCCCTGCCCGCCGGAGTCGTCGCGACCGATCCGGCCACGCTGGAGAACTACCGCTTCGACTGGTCCAGGGACACCGGTGCCGGCACCCCCGTCGCAGTGGTCCGTGCAGAATCGGCCGACCAGGTGCAGACCGCGATGCGCTGGGCCGCCACGCACCGGGTGCCGGTCGTCCCCCGTGGGGCCGGGTCCGGGCTGTCCGGAGGGGCGAGTGCGGTCGACGGCGGCATCGTGCTGAGCCTCGAGCGGATGCGGGCCATCGAGATCGACGTCGACTGCCAGCTGGCCGTCGTCGAGCCGGGCGCCTTCAACGCCGCGGTCAAGGCGGCCGCGCGCGAGCACGGTCTCTGGTACCCGCCCGACCCGTCGTCGTACGAGATCTGCTCCATCGGCGGCAACGTCGCGACCAACGCAGGTGGTCTGTGCTGCGTGAAGTACGGCGTCACCACCGACTACGTGCTGGGCCTCGACGTGGTGCTGGCCGACGGCACCCTCGTCTCCCTCGGTGGCAAGCGGATCAAGGACGTGGCGGGGCTCTCGCTGCTCAAGCTGTTCGTGGGGTCCGAGGGAACGCTCGGCATCGTCACGCGAGCCATCCTGAGGCTGGTCCCGCTGCCGTTGCCGCCCGCCACCCTGGTCGCCTCGTTCGCGACGGTGGACGCCGCCGCGCGGGCCGTGGTCGCCGTCCGCCGCACGCTCCGGCCCTCCATGATGGAGCTGATGGACCAGGCGTCCATCAACGCGGTGGAGGACTTCGCACCGCGCGGCCTCGACCGGTCGGCCGGCGCGCTGCTGCTGGTGCAGTCCGATGCGGCGGGTGACTCACGCCTCGACGAGATCGAGGCAGTCGCTGCGGCGTGCGGGGCCGCGGGTGCCGTCGAGGTCGTGGTGACCGACGACCCGGAGGAGGGTGAGATGTTCGTCGCCGCGCGCCGCGCCGCGTTCCCGGCGGTGGAGGCCCGTGGCGCCCTGCTGCTGGAGGACGTCGGGGTGCCGGTGCCGCTGCTGCCCGACCTGCTCGCCGCCGTGGCCGAGATCGCGGCGGAGCGCGCGGTGGAGATCCCGGTCGTCGCCCACGCCGGCGACGGCAACACCCACCCGATCATCGTCTACACGGCCGGTGACGAGGGCTCCGAGCGTCGGGCCCGGGCGGCCTTCGACGACATCCTCGTGGCAGCGATCCGACTCGGCGGCACGATCACGGGCGAGCACGGTGTGGGCCGGACCAAGAAGTCCGCGCTGCCCGACCAGCTCGGTGACGACGTGATGGCGCTGACCCGGCGGGTCAAGGACGCACTCGATCCCGACGGCATCCTCAACCCGGGCGCAGTCCTGTGAGCGCCCCGACTCCGTTACGGTCATCGCCATGATCCGCGAGCGCCACCTCTTCGGTCCTGGTCCGTCCAACCCCTACCCCGAGGCCACCCGCGCCCTGGCTGATCCGCTGCTCGGTCACCTCGACCCGGAGTTCCTCCGGATCATGGACGAGACCTGCGAGATGCTCCGCACCGCGTGGGGCACCTCCAGCGCCCGCACGCTGCCCCTGAGCGCCACCGGCTCGGCGGGCATGGAGGCGGCCTTCGTCAACACCGTGCACCCCGGCGACGTCGTCGTGGTCGCGGTCAACGGGCTCTTCGGACAGAGGATGACGGACGTGGCCGCCCGGTGCGGTGCCGAGGTCGTCGCCGTCGAGCACGAGTGGGGCCAACCGGTCGACGTGGACCGGGTCCTCGCCGCCCACCCGTCGCCCGCGATCATCGCCGCCGTCCACGCCGAGACCTCGACCGGGGTCCGATCCGACATCGCCGGACTGGGCGCCGGCAAGGGTGACGCGCTGCTGCTGGTCGACGCGGTCACCTCGATCGCCGGGATCGAGCTCCGCGCCGACGACTGGGGCGTCGACATCGGCTACGCCGGCACCCAGAAGTGTCTCGGCGTCGCGCCCGGGCTCGCGCCGTTCACCATCAACGACCGCGCGTTCGACCGACGCGTCGAGAAGCCGCGTTCGTGGTACCTCGACCTCGGGATGCTCGGCGGCTACGTCGGCGAGGCCGGCGTCAAGGACGGCGGCACCGGCCAGCGGACCTACCACCACACCGCGCCCACCGCGATGGTCGCCAGCCTCCACGCCGGCCTGACCCGGATCCTGGAGGAGGGTCTGGACGCCGTCTGGGCGCGTCACCAGGCAGCCGGCGACGCGCTCCAGTCCGGCCTCGAGGAGATGGGGATGGAGCTCTTCGCCGCCGAGGGGCACCGCCTGCCCGACCTCACCACCGTCAAGGTCCCGGACGGTGTCGACTCGGCCGCCGTACGTCGCGAGCTGCTCGAGCGCTACGACATCGAGATCGGTGCCGGTGCCGGCCCCCATGCCGCCAGCGTGTGGCGGATCGGGCTGATGGGACACAACGCCCGCCCCGACGCCGTGCTCCTGGTGCTCGCGGCGCTGCGCGACGTCCTCGGTCGTGCCTGACGCCCAGCAACAGATGAAGCGGGACCTCTGAGGACGTGTTCGACCTGCCGGCGTAACGCCCCCGCGACCGGCTCGTTGGACCGACATGCGCCTTCCCACCCCCGTACGCCTGGCCGCCGCCGGGCTCCTGTCGCTCTCGGTGATCCTCGCCGGCGGAGCCGCCCACGCCCACAGCGACCGCGACCGCGCCGAGCGGATGGCCCGGACGTACGACGCCGGGCTCTCCGTGCCGTTCATCAGCTCGCCGAACGTCCGGCTGGCCGCCGTCCGGCCGGGCAGTGCTGGCGTCTCGGGCTGCTTCCTGCACTCCGCGCCCTACTTCGTCATGTCGGGCCTCGACGACGTGACCGTCTACGACGTGAGCGACCCGCTGGCCCCGCGCGAGGTCGGGTCGATGCCCAGCGCGCAGTTCGAGAACGAGGCGATGAACTGCGGGGACCGCAAGGTGTCGAAGGACCGCACCGACCGGTTCGCGATGATCGGGGTGGACCTCTACCAGGCCTCGCCCGACGACCTCGAGCACGTCAACGACCCGGTCACCGGTGACTACGAGCTGGTCATCGTCGACGTCACCGACCCGACCGCCCCGCACGTCCGCTCGCGGGTCAAGGCGACGACCAGCACGCACACGGTGACCTGCATCGACGGCACCGACTGCCGCTACGCCTACTCGGCCGGCGACGACTCCGAGGTGCCCGGACAGGGCAGCTTCTCGGTCTTCGACCTCACCGACCTCGACAACCCTGTCGAGGTGGACAGCGACAAGGCCACTCCCGGGATCCAGCCGTTCCGCTCGGATGCGGTGGGCTGGGGCGGGCACAAGTGGAACGTCGATGCGGCCGGCTACGCCACGCACACCGGTGCCGGCGGGTCGTACGTCTTCGACGTACGAGACCCCCTCGCGCCGGTGGAGGTCGCCAACACCGGTGCCGCGGGTGACACCGCCCGCGAGGGGTCGGTCAACCACTTCAACGACTTCATCCACCACAACAGCTTCCGGCCCAACGCGAAGGCCTTCCGGCCGAACGCGTCCCCCTCGCTGGCCAACGGCAACATCCTGCTGGTCACCGAGGAGGACTACGAGGACCCCGACTGTGCGACCGCCGGATCGTTCCAGACCTGGCACATCAAGCGCCTCGACGGGTCCGACGGCTCGATCGTGCCGCTGGCCAAGGTGGAGCTCGCGGACCTGGGCACCTTCCCGATCCCGGCGGGCGCGTTCTGCTCGGCGCACTGGTTCGACTACCACCCCAGCGGCATCGTCGCGATCGGCTTCTACGGCGGCGGCACCCAGCTGATCGACGTGACCGACCCCACCGCGCCGGCGAGCCACGGCTACGCGACCTGGGGTGCCTCCGAGGTGTGGGACTCGATGTGGGCACCGGTCTACAACCGCAAGGGCGTGGCGACCTCCCAGCGCACCAACCTCATCTACTCGGTGGACCTGGTGCGCGGGCTCGACGTCTACGTGGTCGACGTGCCCGGCGACGGGATCGGCACGGTGCCGTCCGTCCAGTCCGCTCCGAGCCTGGCCGTCGCCCCGGGACTGATGCTCGGCGGCGGCGCGCTGATCGCCCTCCTGGTGCACCGCCGGCGTCGACCCGCCTGAACCGGGCGGCGAGCTGTCAGTCGAGGCGGTCGACGGCCACCTCGCCCAGGGCGACGACGTCGGCCCGGGGTGGGCGGGTGTCGGAGAAGCTGACGTCGAGCACCGAGACGGTCCGGCCCACGCGTACGGCCAGCACCCGACGCCACGTGACGGCGCCGCCGGAGAACCAGCCGATCAGCATTCCGGCCGACTGGTCACCGACGCGCGGCGGCTGCCACGCGCGGTTCCTGAGGAGGACGCTGCCACCCTCACCGTCGTCCGTGCGTACGTCGCCGACGCACGCCCTGCTGAACTCTCGGTAGCGCCGGACCAGGGAGCGTGCTCGCGCGACGCTGCCGAACCGCACCAGGTTCTGGTCGATGAGGTCGACCGAGCGTCGGCGCGACCTGGTGGACAGGCTGCCCTGGATGCGGGTCGCGCCCCGCACGACCTGTCCCTGGTCCTCGCACCGACGCGGCGCGAACACGGGCGAGCGCAGCACCACACGGAACGGCTGCCGCAGGGTCGGGTAGACGCTGACGTAGTCGCCCAGCGTGAGCAGGTGCTGCCGGGTGAGCGGGTCCGGCACGGTCGCGCCGCCCGGTGCTGGCACGACCAGCAGGGCCCCCAGGGTCGACAGCACGATCGTCAGGATGCGGGCGAGGTTGCGCATCCCGCCAGCATGCTCCCGGGCCACCCGCGTGCGCAACGCTCGCACGAGCGCCCGGTGTCGTAGTCTGGCCCGGCGCCCGCTTCCCCGGTCCAGCCGTCGCGCATGCCGTCGTATCCGAGGAGATCTGCGTTGTACCTGAAGAGCCTGACGCTGAAGGGCTTCAAGTCCTTCGCCTCGTCAACCACTCTCCAGCTCGAGCCCGGCATCACGTGCATCGTCGGGCCCAACGGCTCGGGCAAGTCCAACGTCGTCGACGCACTCGCCTGGGTGATGGGCGAGCAGGGCGCCAAGAGCCTGCGCGGCGGCAAGATGGAGGACGTCATCTTCGCCGGCACGTCCGGTCGCCCGCCGCTGGGCCGCGCCGAGGTGCAGCTCACCATCGACAACACCGACGGCGCGCTGCCCATCGACTACGCCGAGGTGACGATCAGCCGCACGATGTTCCGCAACGGTGGCTCCGAGTACGCCATCAACGGCAACAGCTGTCGTCTCCTCGACGTGCAGGAGCTGCTCAGCGACTCGGGCATCGGCCGCGAGATGCACGTGATCGTCGGTCAGGGGCAGCTCGACTCGATCCTCCACGCCACCCCCGAGGACCGGCGGGGGTTCATCGAGGAGGCCGCGGGCGTCCTCAAGCACCGCAAGCGCAAGGAGAAGGCGCTCCGCAAGCTCGACGCCACCGACGGCAACCTCACCCGGCTGGCCGACCTGCTCTCCGAGATCCGCCGCCAGCTCAAGCCGCTCGGTCGTCAGGCCGAGGTGGCGCGCCAGGCGGCGACCGTGCAGGCAGACGCACGGGATGCCCGGGCACGGCTGCTGGCCGACGACCTCGTCACGGCGCGGACCGCGCTCAGCCAGGAGATGGCCGACGAGACGCTGCTGGTGCAGCGCCGCGAGCAGGTCGAGGCCGAGGTCGCGGCCGGACGCGAGAAGGAGGGTCGGCTCGAGGCCACCCTCCGCGACGACCTGCCGCGCCTGGCCGCGGCGCAGGAGACCTGGTTCGCGCTCTCGGGACTCAAGGAGCGTCTGCGGGGCACCGCGTCGCTGGCCGACGAGCGCATCCGCAACGCGGCCGGTGCGGCCGAGCCCGACAGCGTCGACTCCGGCCGCAACCCCGACGAGCTCGAGGCGGAGGCCGAGCGGGTCCGCGGGCAGGAGGCCGAGATCGCCGAGCAGGTCGAGCGGCAGCGCCAGGCGCTCGAGGCAGCCGTGGCCACCAAGCGCGCGGCCGAGGACGCCGCCGCCGAGGAGGACCGCCGGATCGCAGGGCTCCAGCGCGCGGCCGCCGACCGGCGCGAGGGCCTCGCCCGGCTGCACGGCCAGGTCAACGCCCTCACGTCGCGGGCCGAGGCAGCCGACGCCGAGATCCAGCGACTCACCGATGCCCGCGAGGATGCCGTCCTTCGCGCCGAGCGTGCGCAGCGTGACTTCACCGCCCTCGAGACCAAGGTCGCCGGTCTCGACGCCGGCGAGGAAGGCCTCGACTCCGAGCACGAGGATGCCGTCGGCACCCTCGACGAGATCGAGGAGCAGCTCGCCCGGGCACGCGAGGAGGCCCAACAGGCCGAGCGCGACCGGGCTGGACTGATCGCCCGCCGTGACGCCCTCGAGATCGGGCTCAACCGCAAGGACGGCGCCGGGGCGCTGCTGGCCGCGACCGACGAGGTCGGCGGCCTGCTCGGGTCCGTGGCCGCGCTCCTCGACGTCGAGCACGGCTTCGAGGCGGCGGTTGCCGCGGCACTCGGGTCCGCCGCCGACGCCGTCGTCGTCACCGACTCCCACGCCGCGGTGGAGGCGATCGGCCACCTCAAGGGCGACGACCTCGGCCGCGCCGGGCTGCTGCTGGGCGGGGCACCGGTCGACGACGTGGACTGGCCGGACCTGCCCGGCACCGCGTCGTACGCCCTCGACGTCGTGCGCGCCCCCGACGACGTCCGCGGCGCGCTGGTCCGGCTGCTGCACAAGGTCGCGGTCGTCGACGACCTCGACGCCGCCCGCCGGCTGGTCGCCGACCTGCCCGACGTCACCGCCGTCACGCGTGAGGGAGACCTGCTCGGTGCCCACTACGCCGCGGGCGGCTCCTCTCGCCAGCCCAGCCTGATCGAGGTGCAGGCCGCCGTCGACGAGGCGACCACCCGGCTGGCCGCGGCCACCGCGTCCACCGAGCGGCTCGGCTTCGAGATCTCCCGGCTCGAGGCGGCACGCCACGACGCCCTCAAGCGGGTCGACGTCGCCCTTGCCAAGCTCCACGAGTCCGACGCCACGCTTGCCGCGGTGGCCGAGGAGCTCGGCCAGTACGGTTCCCAGGCCCGCGCCGCCAAGGGCGAGGCGGAGCGCCTCGAGCGCGCGATGGTCACCGCCCAGCAGGCGCGCGAGCAGGACCAGGCGGGGCTGGCGGATCTCCAGGCCCGGCTCGCCGCGGCCGAGGACGTCTCCGAGGAGGAGCCCGACACCTCCGAGCGCGAACGGCTCGCCGACGGCGCCCGCCAGGCGCGGCAGGGCGAGATGGATGCACGCCTTGCGCTGCGTACGGCAGAAGAGCGGGCACGGGCCCTCCACGGGCGCGCCGACTCGCTGCTGCGGGCAGCCTCGGCCGAGCGCGAGTCGCGGGCCCGGGCCGCTGAGCGACGCGAGCGCCTGATCCGGGAGGGCCGGGCCGCCGAAGCCGTCTCCCGTGCGGTGCGGGTGGTGCTCCACCAGCTGGAGCGCTCGGTCATGCTCGCCGCCGACGCGCGCGCCGGCGTGGAGGAGTCGCGGCGGGGGAGCGAGCAGGACCTGATGGCGGTCCGCGCCCGGCTGCGCGACCTGGGTCGCGAGCACGACGAGCTCGTCAACTCCGTCCACCGCGACGAGATGGCCCGTACGCAGCAGAAGATGCGCATCGACCAGCTCGAGGAGCGTGCGCTCGAGGAGCTGGGGATGGACCCCGACGGCCTGGTCGGCGACTACGGCCCGACGACCCTGGTGCCGTTCAGCGGCGAGGTCCCCGACGGGCAGGATGCGCCCGAGCCGGTGCCGTTCGTGCGGGAGGAGCAGCAGAAGCGGCTGCGCTCGGCCGAGCGCTCGCTGTCGATGCTGGGCCGGGTCAACCCGCTCGCCCTGGAGGAGTTCTCGGCCATGGAGGAGCGGCACAAGTTCCTCACCGAGCAGCTCGAGGACCTCAAGCGCACCCGCAAGGACCTCCTCGACATCGTGCGAGAGGTCGACCAGCGCGTCGAGCAGGTCTTCACCGCGGCCTACGAGGACGTCTCCAAGGCCTTCGACTCCACATTCACGCGGCTGTTCCCCGGCGGCGAGGGCCGACTCGTGCTGACCACTCCCGGCGACATGCTCAACACCGGCATCGAGGTCGAGGCGCGCCCGGCCGGCAAGAAGGTCAAGCGCCTCTCGCTGCTCTCCGGTGGCGAGCGGTCGCTGGTCGCGGTCTGCTTCCTGGTCGCGCTCTTCAAGGCCCGCCCGTCGCCGTTCTACATCCTCGACGAGGTCGAGGCCGCGCTCGACGACACCAACCTGGGCCGACTGCTGGAGATCTACGAGGAGCTGCGCGAGAACTCGCAGCTGCTCGTCATCACCCACCAGAAGCGCACCATGGAGGTCGGCGACGCGCTCTACGGCGTCACGATGCGCGGCGACGGGGTCTCGGCCGTCATCTCCCAGCGCCTGCGCGACGCGGAGTCTGCCTGATGCCACAGGACGTCCCCGCGCGGGGCGACTACGTCGCATGGCGGCAGGCGACCACCCGCTGGCGTGACGACGACGCCTACGGCCACCTCAACAACGCGACCTACTACGAGCTCTTCGACACCGCGGTGAACGCCCACCTCTACGACGCGACCGGGCTCGACGTACGCGAACTGCCGCGGATCGGGGTCGTCGCCGAGACGAGCTGCCGCTACTTCCGCGAGATCGGCTTCCCCGAGCCCATCGACATGGGCCTGGTCGTCGACAAGGTCGGCACGAGCTCGATCATCTACCGGATCGGGCTCTTCCAGGGCTCCTCCGACGAGGCCGCGGCCGAAGGTCGCTTCGTGCACGTGTACGTCGACAACTCCCGAGGCGCCGGCGACCGGCCGGTGGTGCCGATGCCCGACGCGATCCGGGACGCCGTCACCCCCTTGCTGCGAGCTGCGCCTCCCGAGTGACGGGCACCACATCGACGCGCCGTCGACGCCCGCCGGTGTGCGATCCGGGTCCACGATGTGTCACCGTGGGGGAACCGGTCCACTGCGTACCGCTGTCTCTCGGGAGGAAACCCCATGCTCGCGATCATCCTCTTCATGGCCTTCGGCGTGCTCGTCGCCTGCGCCGTGGCGGTCTACGTCGCCTACCCGCACCGTGGCGAGGAGCTGCCCGTGGTGCCCCAGCTCGGCGACGCCATGCGCAAGGGAGTCGACTCCCTCCCGACGCTCGAGGACGCCGAGTCCCGCGTCTGACCTCCGTCGAGCGGTGCGTGAGGCGGGTTTTCTCCTCTCAGATCCCGCCTCACTCACCGCCCCGGGTCTGACCTCGGTCGAAGCGGTGCGTGAGGCGGGTTTTCTCTTCTCAGATCCCGCCTCACTCACCGCCCCGGGTCTGACCTCGGTCGAAGCGGTGCGTGAGGCGGCTTTTGTCTCATCAGAACCCCCCTCACTCACCGCCCCCGGCGAGCCGTCGAGACGATGATGATTGGATTGAGCCATGGGTGAATGGCTGTATCTGATCATCGGCATCGCTGTCGTCGGCGTGCTCACGCTCGCTGGCCTGCTGACTGCCGGTCGCCGCAAGGGATCGGTGCCGCCCGCGGCTGGCACCGACGTCATCGCGCCGCCGACGGACGAGACGGAGACCGTCACCGAGGCTCCACCCGAGCCGGCCGTCGATGTCCCCACCGCCCCGGCGCTCGACACGCCCGAGAGCACCGCGTCGCGGCTCGTACGACTGCGCCAGCGGCTCGCCCGATCTCAGGGCGGGCTCGGCAAGGGTCTGCTGGCGCTGCTGAGCCGCGACGGCCTCGACGAGGACACGTGGGAGGCGATCGAGGACACGCTGCTGACCGCCGACATCGGGGTCGCGCCGACCCAGGCACTCGTCGAGCGGCTCCGCGCCCGCCTGCGGGTCGAGGGCGGCCGGAGTGCCGACCCCCGCACCGTGCTGCGCGAGGAGCTCATCGCGCTCGTCGGACCCGACATGGACCGCCGCCTGCAGGTGAGCGGTACGGACGGGAAGCCCGGCGTGGTCCTCGTGGTCGGTGTCAACGGAGCCGGAAAGACCACGACCGTGGGCAAGATCGCCCGCATCCTCGTCGCCGAGGACCACAGCGTGACCCTCGGCGCCGCAGACACGTTCCGCGCGGCCGCCGTCGACCAGCTGGCCACGTGGGGCGAGCGAGTCGGTGTCGAGGTGGTCCGCGGCCCGGAGGGCGGCGACCCCGCCAGCGTCGCGTTCGAGGCGGTCCGCCAGGGCATCGAGCAGGGCATCGACACCGTCCTGGTCGACACCGCCGGCCGCCTGCAGAACAAGGCCGGCCTGATGGACGAGCTCGGCAAGGTCAAGCGGGTCATCGAGAAGCAGGCCCCGGTCACCGAGGTGCTGCTCGTGCTCGACGCCACCACCGGTCAGAACGGCCTCATCCAGGCCCGTGTCTTCAGCGAGATCGTCGACGTCACCGGCATCGTGCTCACCAAGCTCGACGGCTCGGCCAAGGGCGGCATCGTCGTGCAGGTGCAGCGCGAGCTCGGCGTCCCGGTCAAGCTCGTCGGCCTCGGCGAGGGGCCCGACGACATGGCCCCCTTCGACGCCGCCGCCTTCGTCGACGCCCTGCTGGGTGGTTCCTGAGCCAGCTCAGCCGCGGCGGGCGAGCAGACGGCGTACGGCGTCGTCGATGAGTGTCTCGGCACGCTGGTCGAAGCTGTGCTCGGCGACGATGCGCGTCGCTATCTCGCGCCGCGTGGCGTTGTCGGGGAAGGCGTCGTAGGGCGGGGTGACCAGGCGAGCGAGCTCGTGCTCGTTGTCGAAGGGCACGACCAGGCCGCCGAAGGTCTCCTCGAGGCCGTCGATCCGGTCGCTGAGGATCCGGGCGCCGCAGGCCGCGGCGTCGAAGAGGCGATTGGAGGCGAAGCTGTCGCGCCGCATGTCGAGGTGGTGGTCGTTGAGGACGATCCCGGCCGAGGCGTAGAGCTCGCCGACCTCCTCGTTGGCGACGCCCCCTGACGTGATGTGCTCGCGGTCGACGAACTCGGTCCAGTCGTTGCCGTGCAGGGTCAGGTCGGCGCCGATCGCCAGGGCGCTGCGGACGGCGTAGCGGTAGACCCCGCGCGAGTTGCCGACGAAGAGCAGCTGGGGACCGGTGTCGGGCTCGGCACGGTCGGGGTGGAACCAGCGCGCGTCTGTGCACTGGAGCAGCGGGTCGATCGGGAGGCCCCACTCGCGGCTCATCCGGGACGACCAGCTGGTGCTCGCGGCGTACACCGCGTCGAAGCCGACGACCTCTTCTGGCTCGATCATGTCGGGGTGGCTGATGATCCACTCCACGTTGAGCAGGCCCGGTCGGGGATCCACCCGGTCCAGGCCGCGCAGCACCAGCAGGACGTCGTCGAAGTCGCGGGAGTCGCGGTCGCGGGCGTCTCGACGGTCCACGGCGACGTGCTGGCCGCGCCGCTCCATGGCGTCGGCGAGCGACCGGGCGAAGTAGGTGTCACCCCAGCGGTCTCCGCGCGCGGCCGCCGGCGCGGCGATGTCGATCGCCCACCGCAACCGCGGTGGCGACTCATCGATGCCGGTCACGGGTCGCACCACCAGCTCGGGGATGAGGACCGCGCTGGAGGCGGGGTCCTCCGGGTCTGCGGTGATGCGGCGGTTGCGCTGCCCGAGAACCTCGAACCCGGCCGTGGCGAGCAGCGTCGCGGCGTCGTCGGGCGGTGCGAGCGCCGTGTCACGGCGCAACGAGGTCAGGGCGCCGATCAGCTCCTCGGGTCGCGCGTAGGGGGTGCGGGAGGTGATGACGGCGCCGGGGACCAGGACCGATCGGCCGAGTCCGGCGGCGTAGGCCCGCAGTCCGAGGTCGGTCTCGGCGAGCACCGAGTGGAACCTGCTGCTGAGGCCCTTGAGGGCGATCGCCGTCGACGTACGTACCGCGACCAGCGGCGCCGCGGGAGCAGCGACGACACACTGACCGATGCGACGGGCGTCGGAGGCCGGCAGCCCGGCGAGGAAGAGCTCGGGATGCGGGTGCCCCGGGCTGAACCGGGCGCCGGCGCTGAGGACCACCCCGTCCAGGTCGACGATGAGGGGCTGCGCGACGGCGACGTCGGGCTGGGCCACCACGGAGGCGAGGAGCTCGGCGATGGGCTGGCGCGGGGGCATGGCCTCGGGGCGGACCAGGAGGACCGTGGCCCCGGCCGCCTGGGTGATCCCCACGTTGGTGGCCGCCGACGTGCTGACGTCCGCGGTGATCGAGACGAAGCGCGCCCCCGAGATGACCGCGGCGATCGATGCGGCCAGCACACGGTGGGCCCGACGCAGTCCGATGCCGACGACGATGAGCTCGACGCCCTCGCGGGGCATCGCGCCGAGCCACTCGACCGTGCGACGCGGCTCGGCACTGAGCGGCAGCACATAGGTGACCAGGCTCTCGTCGAGCGTCCGCGCTGCCGCCGCATCCCAGTCGACCAGCTGGCGCTCGAGGACCACGGAGTCCCAGTCGTCGCCGAAGCCGGTCGGGGTCGGATCCGGGCGACGGGCGACGGGTACGTCGACCGGTGCGGGGGCATGGTCGCGGGTCAGGCGCAGCACCAGGTCGCGCTCGACGGCGCCGCCCAGCCCCTCGTCGAATCCGCCGACGTCCTTGATCGCGTCGAGGCGCAGCAGGCTGGTCGCCAGGTCCACCCCGCGACCGCCCAGCAGCTCGACGCGGTCGCGGGCCAGCGAACCGCTGCCGGCCAGCACGAGGGCGGCGCCGGTGGACTGCGCCTCCGCGAGGAGGTCGGCGAGCAGGTCCGGGCTCCACTCACGGCCGGCGGGGAGGAAGGCGACGTGCTCGGAGGTGACGTGCTCGAGGGCCACGTTGAGGGCGCGGCCGTGCCCGCACCGTGCCTCCGGGACCACGGTGATGCGGTCGTCGAAGGCGGCCGAGCCGTGCAGCACCGGGACGGTGTCGTCATCCGAGCCACGGTCGACGACGACCAGGTGCCAGTCGGTCACCGTCTGCGCCTGCAGGGACGCGACGCTCTGGCGCACGATCGGCCCGTCGTCCCGGGTGGACATGACGATCGTGACCGCGGGCGACGTGGTCGCGGCGGCGGGGGGCGTACCGGTCGGTCCGAGCAGCTCGGGTCGCTCGACCACGACCTCCTCGCGCCATGCGGCCGCCGCCTCGATCGCGGCCTTGCGATAGGTCCCCCAGGTGACCTTGCGCGGCAGGATCCGGGTCGGCAGCGGAGTAGTGGGGCCCGACACCGAGAGCCAGTAGGACAGGGCGCCGTAGTCGTGCAGGCGGGCCTCGGGGTGGGCGGCGAAGATCACGCGCGGGTCCACCAGGGGGTGGGGCGCCAGCCGGTTGCGACGTCGCCGCTCCGAGACGTACCACACGACGGGGTGCTGGCCCGAGCGCTGCCAGGAGCGCCGGCGGCCGACCCACTGCGATTCGAACAACGGGTGCGGCGAGACGTCGCCGGCTCGTACGACGGCCTGCGCGGCGTCGAGTCGCGAGTCGAAGGTGACCCCCAGCTGGGCGGCGACGTAGGCCGTGTCGATCAGTCCGGAGTCGACCAGCACCTGCGCAGGATCGTCGAGCTTGACCTGCGAGCGGCGATCAGCGCGCATCGGAGTACCTCACCCGGGGGAAGAGGGGCTCGAGCGCCAAGGGCGTGGGGTGCAGGCGTTCGTTGTCGCGCAGCGGGTAGTCCTCGGACGTCTCCTCGAGGAACTCGCGCACGCCGGCGAAGCGCTGGGGGAAACGGCGCTCGCACAGCTCGAGCAGCCGCGCGGCGTCGAGGTTGTAGGGGTCGTAGCGCAACGTGTCGATCTTGACGTAGGGCAGCCGCGCGTTGTCGAGGACGCGGTCGGCGAGGCTGCGGGCGGGGTTCCACGGCTCGCCGGCGCGCTCGCGCCACTCGCGGATCTCGGCGCGGTTGCGCGGGAACGACGACCGGTGGGCGGCCCACCAGCGCATCCGCTCGCGCGCGATCCGGCGGTCCTCGGGTGTCTCGACGAAGTAGGTGTCGGAGCTGAAGCCGGCCTCGTAGAGGCGGCGTGACATCCCGACCTCGTAGCGCCGGATCACCTGCCGGCGCTTGGAGATGGGCTCCATCTCCTCCCAGAAGGTGGAGAAGGCGTGCGACGCGACCACCCACGGCCGGAAGGCGATGAAGAAGGACTGGATGTGGGGCGCCACCCGCTCGGCTGAGGTGAGGCCCCAGAAGTCGCACGGACGGTCGGCCATGCCCTCGAAGACGGGGTCGTAGGAGTCGAGGGCGAAGACGTAGGTGTCGTTGCAGACGACGACCTCGTCGTAGCCCGAGAGGTCGCCGGCCGCGTCGAGCCCGACCTTGTAGCTGAAGAAGTCATAGCCGTAGTTGGCACGCTCGACCACGAGGGCCCGCTCGCCGAGCCACTGTCGGGCGGAGTCCTGGAGCTGGGCGGTCGTGCACACCACGAGCTTGTCGACAGAGGCGGCGAGCGCCTCGACCTGTCCCCGTACGTGCGGTCGCAGCGCCCCGGCGACGTCGTAGTGCGCCATCACGGCCAGTCTGGACACGGCCGAACACTAACAAGCGCCGGCCGTCTGCCGCCCCGGTCGTTCACACGCACGTAACACGCGGGCGGAATCTGTTGCCTGACCGCAACACAGCGCGGTGCACGAGGAAACGTCGTACCCGCAGGGTTTCGGGCAACAGGTCGGCTGCCCGCATGACACCGGCGTCATGAGGTTGGCGGCCACCCCCCGTACGTTCCCTGGAGGTTCTGTGGACGGCTACTACGCCTTCATGCTCGTCGCGACTGCTTTTGTCCTGATGATGACCGTGCCCGCTTTGGCACTGTTCTACGGCGGCATGTCGCGATCCAAGTCAGTGCTCAACATGATGATGATGTCCTTCATCGCGGCTGCCATCGTCGGCATCCTCTACGTCGCAGTCGGTTGGTCGATGGGCTTCGGCGGCGGCGGCACCTTCTTCGCCAACCCCTTCGAGCTGTTCTGGCTCAAGGGCGTCACCACCGACAACTACATCTACGTGATGTTCCAGATGACCTTCGCGATCATCACCGCAGCCCTCATCAGCGGTGCGGTCGCGGACCGGCTCAAGTTCTCGGCATGGGTGGTGTTCGTGCCCCTGTGGGCCCTCATCGTCTACTTCCCGATGGCCCACATGGTCTTCAGCTGCACCGACGACTCGCTCATCTGTGGCCGCATCGGTGCGCAGGACTACGCCGGCGGCACCGCGGTCCACATCAATGCCGGTGTCGCGGCACTCGTGCTCGTCCTCCTGCTCGGCAAGCGCATCGGCTGGCCCAAGGACCAGATGCGTCCGCACAACCTGACGCTGACGATGCTGGGCGCCGGCATGCTGTGGCTCGGCTGGTACGGCTTCAACGTCGGCTCCATCGTCTTCGGCACGACCTTCGACGAGGACCCCGACGCGTTCCTCGCGCAGTTCTACTCCGAGACCGGCCGTACCTTCGCCAACACCACCCTGGCCACCTTCGCCGCGATCCTCGGCTGGCTGCTCATCGAGCGCCTGCTGCACGGCAAGGCCACCTCCCTCGGCGCCGCCTCCGGCATCGTGGCGGGCCTGGTCGCCATCACCCCGGCAGCAGGTGCCGTCGACATCGGCGGTGCCGTCGCGATCGGTGCCATCGCCGGTGCCGCCTGCTCCTGGGCGGTCAGCCTCAAGTACAAGCTGGGCTACGACGACTCGCTCGACGTCGTCGGGGTCCACCTGGTCGGTGGCGTCATCGGCACGGTGCTGATCGGCTTCTTCTCCACCGCGGACGGCGCCGGCGGCATCGACGGGCTGTTCTACGGTGGGGGCGCCGGGTCCCTGGGCGACCAGACCCTCGGTGTCCTGGTGGCCGTGACCTACTCGGGCGTGCTCACCGCGATCATCGCCCTGGCGATCAAGTACACGATGGGTCTGCGGCTCGACGAGGAGGACGAGGTCAACGGGATCGACCTCGCCGCCCACGGTGAGACGGCCTACGACCTGCACAGCGGCACGAGCGGCGGCGGGACCGGAATCCTCGCCTCGAGCACCTCCAGCACCTCCAGCACCGAAGGAGCCCACGCATGAAGCTCATCACCGCAGTCATCAAGCCCCACAAGTGGGAGGACGTCCGGGAGGCGCTGGAGACCTTCGGCGTGGCCGGCATGACCGTCTCCGAGGTCAGCGGCTACGGCCGCCAGAAGGGTCACACCGAGGTCTATCGCGGTGCGGAGTACGACATCGCGCTGGTGCCGAAGATCCGCATCGAGATCGTGGTCGACGACGCCGACGCCGAGGACGTTCTCGGCATCATCGTCAAGACCGCGCAGACCGGGCGCATCGGCGACGGGAAGGTCTGGGTCAGCCCGGTCGAGACCGTCGTCAGGGTTCGCACGGGCGAGCAGGACGCCTCCGCGCTCTGATGGTCCGGTGACCGCTGCAGAACGTCAGACCCGGGCCGCCTCGGCCGACGGGCTCTGCCGAGAGGCGTACGACGCCTCCGGTGGACCCGCGGCAGGGGTGGCCCTGGTCGCGGTCGGTGGATTCGGCCGCGGCGAGCTCGCGCCCCACTCCGACCTCGACGTGGTCCTCGTCCACGAGGACGGGACCGACCCCGGCCGGCTGGCGTCCGCGCTGTGGTACCCGCTGTGGGACTCGGGCTGGCGCCTCGACCACTCGGTGCGCTCGTTGGGCCAGATGCTGGAGGCGGCCGCCGACCTCCGGGTGGCCCTCGGGCTGCTCGACGCCCGGCACCTGGCCGGGGACCCGGGGCTGACGATGAGGCTGCGCACGACGATGCTCGCCGACTGGCGCCGCCAGGCCCGCACCCGGCTCCCCGAGCTCCGCGACCTGACCGCCAAGCGCCACGACGTGATGGGCGAGCTCGCCCATGTCGCCGTCCCCGACCTCAAGGAGGCCGAGGGAGGCCTGCGCGATGCCGGGGTGCTCAAGGCCCTCGAGGCGAGCTGGCTGGTCGACGCCTCCACACCCGCGCTCGAGGCCGCCCGGATGACGCTGCTCGACGTCCGCGACGAGCTGCACGTGCTCACCGGGCGGGCCAGCGACCGGGTCGCCCCCGAGATGTGGGGCCCGCTCGCCGAGCGGCTGGCGCTGCCCGACGCCGAGGCCGCCCAGCGCCACGTCCGCTCCCTGGGGCGCCGGATCGCCCACCTCTCCCGCCTGGCCTGGCGTCGTACGGACGCGGTGATGGCGCGGCCCTCCAGCGAGCGGGAACGGCGCACGCCGGCGCTCACGCCCCTGGCCCCCGGCATCGCCCTGTCCCGCGGCGAGGTGGTGCTCGACCGGGGGACCAGTCCGGGCGACGACCCCACCCTGCTGCTGCGCGCAGCCGCCGAGGCGGCGAGCCGCGACGTGGTGCTGGCGCCGACCACCGCGGCGCGCCTCGTCCGGGAGGGCGCCGACCTCCCTGTTCCGTGGCCGGCCGCAGCCCGCGACGCCCTCGTGCGCCTGCTCGCCAGCGGGCCGGGCCTGATGCCGGTGTGGGAGACGCTCGACGAGACCGGGGCGCTCGACCGCTTCCTGCCCGAGTGGGAGGAGATCCGGCTCCTCCCGCACGCCTCCTCGATCCACCGCTTCACCGTCGACCGACACGTCGTGGAGACCTGCGCCGAGGCCGGATCGCTCATCCGGTCGGTGCGCCGGCCGGACCTCCTCCTGGTCGCGGCGCTGCTGCACGACATCGGCAAGGGCTCCCGGCGCGACCACTCGGTCGCGGGGGAGCCGCTGGCGCGCAAGATCGTGGCGCGGATGGGCTTCAGCGACCTCGACGCCGAGGTCGTGGCCGCGCTCGTGCGCCGGCACCTGGTGCTCGCCACCCTCGCGACCACCCGCGACCCCGACGACCCCGCAACCACGGACGAGCTGCTCTCGCACGTCCCCGACGTGGCCAGCCTCGAGCTCCTGCGCGCCCTCACCGAGGCCGACGCCCGGGCCACCTCCCCAGCCGCCTGGACGACGTGGCGGGCCTCGCTCGTGGACCGGCTCACGTCCCGTGCGTCCGCCGCCCTCGGCGCTGAGCCGGGCGACCCCTTCTCGGCAGCGGTGCTGCCCGTCCCCGACGACGTACGACGTGACGCGGGCGCGGTGGCGGTCGACATCACGCCACAGGAGAGCGGCGCCACCGTCACCGTCGTGGCCGCGGACCGGGTCGGGCTCCTCGCCGACGTGGCCGGCGCCCTGACCGCGCTGCGCGTCCCGGTGCACGCGGCTCGTGCGTGGGGCCAGGTCGACGCCGACGGTGAGTGGGGGGTGAGTGCCTGGGAGGTGCCCGACGCCTACCTCGACCCGGCCGTGGTGCGCGACCGCATCCGCCGGGTGGCCGAAGGCACCCAGCGGTTCCCCGACCACCCCGCGCGCGCAGCGGACGAGCTGCCGCCGATCGTCGAGGTGCGTCCGGCAGCCTCACGGCAGTCGCTGGTCCTGGAGATCCGCACGTCGGACCGGCTGGGCGTCATCCACCTGGTCCTGGCCACCCTGGCCGGGCTGGGGCTGACCGTCGCCTCCGCCCACGTCTCGACGCTGGGTCCGCAGGCCGTCGACGTCTTCTACGTCCAGGAGGAGGGGGGAGTCCGCCCGACCGAGGAGCGGGCCGCGACCGCTGCCCACGCCGTACGCACCGCGCTGGGCGGATGATGACGGCGTCGAGGACTCCGAAGTCACCCACGACGGTTAGGCTTCACAGGCGTATCGCCCTTCGATCCTGAGGACTGACTGACCACCGTGTTCGCCACACTCTCCGACCGCCTTGCCGACACCTTCAAGAACCTGCGCGGCAAGGGCCGGCTCTCCGACGCCGACATCGACGCCACCGCCCGCGAGATCCGCATCGCGCTCCTCGAGGCCGATGTCGCGCTGCCCGTGGTCAAGGAGTTCGTCGGCGCCGTCAAGGAGCGGGCGCGCTCGGAAGAGGTGAGCGGCGCTCTCAACCCGGCGCAGCAGATCATCAAGATCGTCCACGAGGAGCTCGTCGAGATCCTCGGCGGGGAGACGCGCCGGCTGCGCTACGCCAAGTCCGGCCCGACGGTCATCATGCTCGCGGGCCTCCAGGGCGCCGGCAAGACGACGCTCGCGGCCAAGCTCGCGCTGTGGCTCAAGAGCCAGGACAAGACGCCGATGCTCGTCGCGGCCGACCTCCAGCGCCCCAACGCCGTCCAGCAGCTCCAGGTCAACGGCGAGCGCGTCGGGGTGCCCGTCTTCGCGCCCGAGCCGGGCAACGGCACCGGAAACCCGGTCGACGTCGCCCGCGCCTCGATCGAGGAGGCCAAGCGCAAGCTGCACGACGTCGTGATCATCGACACCGCCGGTCGACTCGGTGTCGACGAGACGCTGATGAAGCAGGCTGCCGACATCCGCGACGCGGTCCAGCCCGACGAGGTGCTCTTCGTCGTCGACGCGATGATCGGCCAGGACGCCGTCACGACGGCGCAGGCGTTCCTCGACGGCGTCGGCTTCGACGGCGTGGTGCTCACCAAGCTCGACGGCGACGCCCGAGGTGGGGCCGCCCTGTCGATCCGCTCGATCACCGGCAAGCCGGTCATGTTCGCCTCCAGCGGCGAGGCGATGACCGACTTCGACCTGTTCCACCCCGACCGGATGGCGTCGCGCATCCTCGACATGGGCGACATGCTCACCCTCATCGAGCAGGCCGAGAAGGCCTTCGACTCCGATCAGGCCCTCAAGGCGGCCGAGAAGCTCGGCACCAAGGGCGGCTTCACGCTGGAGGACTTCCTCCAGCAGATGATGCAGATCCGCAAGCTCGGCTCGATGACCAAGATCATGGGGATGCTGCCCGGCATGGGCCAGTTCCGTGACCAGCTGGAGAACTTCGACGAGCGCGAGATCGACCGCATCCAGGCGATCATCCAGTCGATGACGCCGGCCGAGCGCGACAACCCGAAGATTCTCGACGGCTCCCGCCGGGCGCGCATCGCCAAGGGGTCGGGTCGCCAGGTCTCCGACGTCAACCAGCTCGTCGACCGCTTCTTCGAGGCGCGCAAGATGATGGAGCAGATGGCCCGCGGCGGCGGGATGCCCGGCATGCCGGGCATGCCCGGTCTCCCCGGGGCCGGTGGCGGCAAGCGCGCCGGCGGCAAGCAGCAGGCCAAGAAGGGCCCCAAGAAGGCTGGCAAGCGCGTGTCGGGCAACCCCGCCAAGGCGGCCCAGCAGAAGGCTGCGGACAAGACAGCCGGGTCCGACAAGGGAGCCAACCCGTTCGGCGACCCCGACGGCGCCGACGTGGACTACGAGAAGGCTGCCGAAGCGCTCAACCTGCCCAAGGACTTCTCCCAGTTCCTCAAATGACCTCGGTGCTCGTCGTCGACGCCGCCAACGTCGTCGGCTCGGTGCCGGACGGCTGGTGGAAGGACCGTCCGGGCGCGGCCCGCCGCCTCCACGAGCGCCTCCTCGTGGGGGACACGACGTACGACGTGATCGTCCTGGTGCTGGAGGGCGGGGCCAAGGGTGGGGTGAAGGCCGGACGCGACGCGCACGTGCTCACCGTGCACGCGCCGCGCGACGGTGACTCCGAGATCGAGAACCAGGTGTCGATCGCCCTCGCTGCCGGGCGGCGCGTCACCGTCGTGACGGCCGACCGCTTCCTGCAGTCGCGGGTGCAGGGTCTCGGCGCGATGGCGATGAGCCCGTCCTGGCTGCTCGACCAGCTGTAACGTCCCCGCCATGACTGCACAGCGATTCCGCGGTCCGGTGCTGCCTGACGGCGAGGCGCGCGACCTGTACGTCGTCGACGGCCGGGTCACCTACGAGCCGCAGCCCGGCGCCGAGACCGCGGCGAGCGGCTGGATCGTGCCGGGCCTCGTGGATGCCCACTGCCACCTGGGTCTCGACGACTTCGGCGCGGTGGACGAGGCCGCCACCGAGCAGCAGGCGATCGACGACCGCGACGGGGGAGCGCTGCTCGTCCGCGACGCCGGCTCGGCCGCCGACACCCGCTGGATCCACGACCGCGACGACCTGCCTCGGCTGATCCGCTGCGGTCGTCACATCGCCGCGACGAAGCGATACATCCGCGGCTACGCCCACGAGGTCGAGCCCGCTGACCTGGCCGCGTACGCCGCCCAGGAGGCCCGCAACGGCGACGGTTGGATCAAGCTGGTCGGTGACTGGATCTCCCGTGAGGACGGCGACCTGGCGCCCTCGTTCCCGGCCGAGGCGTTCGCCGACGCCATCGCGGCCGCCCACGCCAACGGAGCGAAGGTCACCGCGCACTGCTTCGGCCACGGGGTGCTGCCCGGACTCATCGAGGCGGGCATCGACTGCATCGAGCACGGCACCGGGCTCACCGAGGACCTGATCGACGCCATGGTCGAGCACGGCACCCGCCTGGTGCCGACCGTCATGCAGCTCGACAAGTTCCCCGAGCACGCGGCCGCCGGTGGCGCGAGGTTCCCCGCCTACGCCGCGACGATGACCGACCTCTACGCGCGGATGCCGGCCACGATCATGGCCGCCTACGAGGCCGGGGTGCCGATCTACGCCGGTTCGGACGGCGGCGGCATCAGCCGGCACGGCAACATCGCCGGCGAGGTCGAGGCGCTCGTGCGGATCGGCATGCCTGCCCACGACGCCCTGGGTGCTGCCAGCTGGCGCGCGCGCGAGTGGCTCGGCGTGGACGGCCTCACGGAAGGTGCGTCGGCGGACTTCGTCGTCTATCACCGCAATCCGGTGGACGACCTGTCCGTGCTGCGTACGCCTGCCGCGGTGGTGCTGCGCGGGGTCACCGTGGCCTGAGCCGGCTCACGGCGCCAAGGGCGGGCGTGGGCGCTCAGCCCTCTGTCTCTGCCTCCAGCGCAGCCTTGGCGGCCCGGACGTGCGCGCGGGCTCCGCGGATGTCGTGCTTGGTGCTGTAGGCGTCGATCTCGAGCGCGGCAGCCTCCGCGGCGGCGAGGTGCTCCACGGCTCCCGGGTCGGCGGCCGCAGCCTCGGCCAGGCCCTCGGCCTTCCTCAGGACGTTCACCACGATCCGGAAGTTCTCCACGCGGAAGGAGCGCAGCTCCCGCCGCGCCGCGCGGGTGTCCACGGCGCTGTCAGCGTCCTCGACGCTCGACCGGAGGTCGGCGAGGACCGTACGCGCGTCCTCGATGTTGGCGACGAGCTCGACCTCGGTGCTGTCGACGAGGCGGACGACGGCGCTGCTGGTGCTGAGCCTGGAGAGGCGCTTGTCCTTGCCCGAGATGGCCTTGAGCAGCTGCTTGGTCTGCGCCTTGACGGTCTCGGCCGTCGAGTCCGACTTCGGCTTGGCGGCTGCCTCGGCCGAGCTCACGAGCCCGGCGGGGACTGCCAGGGCTGCGGCTGCGACCAGAACGGTGGCGGTGCGGGAGGTGTGGTTCATGCGCCGAGTGCTCCTGTCTGTTGCGTCGAGTGGTTGTCGGCCCACCCTGCACGAGCGTGCGCGCTGGCGGGCCCGAACGTGGGAATCGGCGTCAGCGGTTTGTGGGGGTGCTCCGGCGCAGATGAGGATGGGCCCGTGAGCACCCTCGCCGACCTCTTCCCGCCCCTGGGCCTGACCCTGACGGCCGGCCCACTCGTCATGCGCGGGATCTCCGACGAGATCCTGCCCGAGCTGTGCGACCTCGCCCGCCGAGGCATCCACGACGCCGGGGAGATGCCCTTCTACTTCCCCTGGACCGCCGTGCCCGAGACCGACCTCGTGCGCAACACCGCGGCCTACCACTGGCGCTCGCGTGCCGAGTTCTCCCCGGGCCGGTGGGGCCTGCAGCTCGCGGTCCTCCACGAGGGGCGTCTGGTCGGCACCCAGGGCTTCGAAACCACCGACTACCTCGTCACCCGTACCGGCGAGACCGGGTCGTGGCTGGGGCGCGAGTTCCAGGGACAGGGCATCGGCACCGCCATGAGGCAGGCAGTCTGCGCGTTCGCGTTCGACCACCTCGATGCGGTGGAGGTCACCTCGGGTGCGTTCCTCGACAACCCAGCCTCCCTCGCCGTCTCGCGCAGGGTCGGTTACCAGCCCAACGGCGTACGCCGGCTCAAGCGCCGCGAGGGCGAGCTGGCGCTCAACCAGTCACTCGTCCTGCGTCCGCAGGACTTCGTCCGGGGTGAGCACCCGGTGGACGTGGCGGGACTGGCACCTTTCCGGGCGTTCATCGGTCTCGACTGAGGCCGATTGGTCGTGCGCGGCGTGCGTCTGGCAGAATCACCCCTTGTGTCCTGCACGCCCGGACCCTCTCATCCGGACGATGCAGTGCCCTTCGAGTGACCTGACCCGGTCCCCACCTGGTTGAAGGTCACTCACCCACGACAATTTCTGAGGAGACACCACAAACGTGGCCGTCAAGATTCGTTTGAAGCGCCTGGGCAAGATCCGGGTGCCGCAGTACCGCATCGTCGTCGTCGACTCGCGCAAGAAGCGCGACGGCCGGGTACTCGAGGAGATCGGCAAGTACCACCCGAAGGAGGAGCCCTCCTTCATCGAGGTGACCTCCGACCGGGCCCAGTACTGGCTCGGCGTCGGCGCGCAGCCGTCCGAGGCCGTCGAGGCGATCCTCAAGATCACCGGCGACTGGCAGACCTTCAAGGGGCTCCCGGGCACCGAGGGCACCCTCCGGGTGAAGGAGCCCAAGCGCTCCAAGCTCGACATCTTCAACGAGGCCCTCAAGGAGGTCGCCAGCGAGCCCAAGAGCGCCGCGACGACGTCCAAGAAGAAGGCCGACAAGGCTGAGAAGACCGAGGCTGCTCCGGCCGAGAAGGCGGAGAAGACCGAGGCCGCCCCGGCCGAGAAGACCGAGGCCCCGGCCGAGGCCACCTCCGAGACCACCTCCGAGGCTCCGGCCCCGGTTCCGGCGTCGGAGACCCCCGAGGGTGCTGCGGAGGCCGCTGAGGCCACCGAGACGGTCACCGCCGAGGACGCCGGCAAGAGCGAGGCGTGAGCGACGTGCTGGCCGAGGCTCTCGAGCACCTGGTGCGTGGCATCGTCGACAACCCCGACGACGTCGTGGTCCGCGACAAGCAGATGCGTCGCGGCTCGATCCTGGAGGTCCGGGTGCACCCCGACGACCTCGGCAAGGTGATCGGCCGCAACGGCCGCACCGCGACCGCCTTCCGCACCGTCGTCTCGGCCCTCGCGGGCCGCGGCGGTGCGCGCGTCGACTTCGTCGACACCGACCGGCGTCGCTAGCCCGGCACGAGCTGTGTCGACGGGCGTCACCCCATCCGGGGTGGCGCCCGTCGTGCATGTGTGGGGTCGCTCTCCCGTGTTGTCGGTTTCCCCGGTTACCCGGGGAAACTTGCGGTTCCAGTGCGAAACTTCGGGGGTGAGGCTCCAGTTTCCCCGGGTACCCGGGGATCGCGACCGGAGCGATAGCCTCACCGCGTGAGCAAGGACATCGAGGTCGTGGTCGGTCGCATCGGCAAGCCGCACGGCATCCGCGGCGAGGTCACCCTCGACGTACGGACCGACGAGCCCGACCGCCGCTTCGCCGCCGGCACCACGCTGCGTGCCGAGGCGCCTGCCGCTGCCGACCGCCGCCCGACCTCGCTCACGGTCTCGCGCTCACGCTGGCACCAGAGCACCCTGCTGGTGACCTTCGAGGAGCTGTCGGACCGCAACGAGGCCGAGGCCGTCCGTGGCACGGTCCTCTACGCCACCCTCGGCGCGGACGAGCTGCCGGAGGACCCCGAGGAGTACTACGACCACCAGCTGATCGGGCTGGCTGCCGTCGACACCGACGGCACCGTGCTGGGCGAGGTGACCGCCGTCGTCCACGGCTCGGCGCAGGACCTGCTCACCATCCGCACCCCTGACGGCCGCAACACGCTGGTCCCGTTCGTGGCGGCGCTCGTCCCCGACGTCGACCTGCCCGGCGGGCGCGTCGTGGTCGCCGACCGTCCGGGCCTGGTCACGCCCTTCCCCGACGAGAAGGACCCCAAGGGATCGAGCTCCTCGTGAGGATCGACATCGTCTCGATCTTCCCCGACTACCTCGCACCGCTCGGGCTCAGCCTCCCCGGCAAGGCTCGCGACAAGGGCCTCCTCGACGTCCGCGTCCACGACCTGCGCGACTGGACGACCGACCGGCACCACACGGTCGACGACACACCGTACGGCGGCGGTGCCGGCATGGTGATGAAGCCCGAGCCCTGGGGCGCTGCGCTGGACGCCGTCGCTGGCCCGGCCGAGTCCAGTCCGATCATCATCTTCACCACGCCCAGCGGGGAGCCGTTCACGCAGCAGGTGGCCCGTGAGCTGAGCGAGCACCAGCACCTCGTCTTCGCGTGCGGCCGCTACGAGGGCATCGACCAGCGCGTCATCGACCACGCGGCGACGATCGGCAGCGTGCGGGAGATCTCGCTGGGTGACTACGTCGTCAACGGCGGCGAGGTGGCCGCGCTGGCGATCACCGAGGCCGTGGTGCGACTCCTGCCCGGATTCATGGGCAACGCCGAGTCGCTCGTCGAGGAGTCCCACGAGGACGGCCTGCTGGAGTACCCCGTCTACACCAAGCCCGCCTCCTGGCGCGGCCACGACGTACCCGCGGTGTTGCTCTCGGGTGACCACGGCCGGATCGCAGCGTGGCGCCGCGAGCAGCAGGTGGCACGGACGGCCGAGCGCCGTCCGGACCTCGTCGCGCCGGGTGCGACCACCGGGTCCCTGGCCGACCTCGACGTCCGTCCCGCGGTGCCCGCCGACGCGGGGGAGTTGTACACCCTCCAGCGCGCCTGCTGGCTGCAGGAGCTCGAGGCCAACCCCGGCGTGGACATCCCGGCGCTCAACGAGTCCCTCGACGACGTACGCCGCGGGCTGGGGGAGTGGACCGTGTTCGTCGCCCGCGACCCCGCCTCGGGGCGCCTGGTCGGTGCCGTGCGCGGCAGGGTCGACCGGCGAGGGGAGTGGGACATCGGCCGGGTCATGGTCGCTCCCGACCTCCAGGGCCGTGGGCTGGGCCGCGCCCTGCTCGAGCTGATCGAGGAGGCTGCCCCCGCCGACGTGAGGTCGTACGTCCTGTTCACCGGCGCAGGGTCGACCAGCAACCTGCGGATGTACAAGAAGGCGGGCTTCAGGCTGCGGCCGGACCGGAAGGCACCGGCGGGCGCCGTGGTCCTGACCAAGCCCCGGGCGATTTCCCGCACACGCTGAATCTCTGGCAGACTCAACCCTCGGTCCACTCGAGGCCAGGTCCGCCCGGAGCACAACCCCGGGGAACCGCCGTACCGCACCTGCCACAGGGGGCGCAGCGGCCGGCCGCACCGAGGACCGACCGAGTCCGTCACCACACCTGAGATCCGCGGTTGACCTGTGGCACCCGCGAGGAGCAACCATGACCAATGTCCTCGCCGAGCTCGGCAACGCCAACAAGCGCGACGACGTCCCGGCCTTCCGCGCCGGTGACACCATCAAGGTCCACGTGAAGGTCGTCGAGGGCAGCCGCTCGCGCGTCCAGGTCTTCCAGGGCGTCGTGATCCGCATCCACGGTTCGGGCATCGGCCGGACCTTCACCGTCCGCAAGGTCTCCTTCGGTGTCGGCGTCGAGCGCACCTTCCCGCTGAACTCCCCGATCTTCGAGACCATCGAGATCGTGACCCGCGGTGACGTCCGTCGCGCCAAGCTCTACTACCTCCGCAACCTGCGCGGCAAGGCAGCGAAGATCAAGGAGCGCCGCGAGATGTGATCCATCGGACCGCGCGCCGCGAGGCGCCGGTCCAACCAGAGACTGGTTAGTCTCTGCGCGTGACTTCTGATGACCGCGGTACCACGTCCACCACCATGGGCGAGGAACCGCGGTCATCGCTTTCCGGCGGCAAGCCCGAGCGCAAGCCCAAGCGCAAGCAGCTGCCGTTGTGGCAGGAGACGATCCTGCTGCTGGGTGTAGCCCTGGTGCTCGCCATCGTGATCAAGACGTTCTTCGTCCAGGCCTTCTACATCCCGTCGGAGTCGATGGAGCCCGGGCTGATCCTCAACGACCGGATCCTCATCCAGAAGGTGTCCTACTGGGGCGACGACCAGCCCGAGCGCGGCGATGTCGTGGTCTTCAAGGACCCGGGCGGGTGGCTCGGTCCGCAGGACGCCGCCGGACCGACCAACCCCGTCGCCCAGGTGATGGCCAGGATCGGCCTCTACCCCACGGGCGGACACCTGGTGAAGCGCGTCATCGGCGTGGCCGGCGACACCATCGAGTGCTGCGACGACAAGGGTCGGCTGATGGTGAACGGCAAGCCGCTCGTCGAGGGCGACTACATCAAGCGGCTCGGCGCCACGTGCAACGGACCGATGCCCACCAACGGTGCCTGCGACAAGCCCTGGGAGGTCGGCCCGATCCCCGAGGGCCACATCTTCGTCATGGGGGACAACCGGTCGCGCTCGGCCGATTCCTCGCAACACATGTGCCAGGACGACGAGACCGAGTGTGTGCCCGGCGAGGAGTTCGTCCCGGCCGACCTCGTCGTCGGCAAGGTCTTCGTGCTGCTGTGGCCCGCCGACCGCTTCCGCTGGAACCTCCGTCCGGACACGTTCGAGGACGTGCCGGACCCGACGTCGTGAGGCAGGGGTGACCTTGCCCCAACCGTTCCCGGGCGGCGTCACCGTACGCCGTGACGCCGGGCTGTACGGCTACGAGCGCGCCCTGCGCAGAGCCGGCATCGAGCCCGTCGCTGGGGTGGACGAGGCCGGGCGCGGCGCGTGCGCGGGCCCGCTCGTCGCCGGCGCGGTCGTGCTCCCGCCGGGCAAGGCCGGCATCGTCCCGGGCCTGGCCGACAGCAAGCTGCTCACCGAGGCGGCGCGCGAGCGCGTCTACGCCCAGGTGCTGCGCCGGGCGGTGGCGTGGTCGGTGGTCGTGATCGACAACGAGGAGTGCGACCGGCTCGGCATGCACGTGGCCAACGTCGAGGCGCTGCGTCGGGCCGTGGCCCGGTTGCAGGTGCGACCGTCGTACGTCCTCACCGACGGCTTCCCCGTCGACGGCCTGGGCGTCCCGGGGTTGGCGGTCTGGAAGGGCGACCGGGTCGCGGCCTGCATCGCCGCTGCCTCGGTCATCGCGAAGGTCACCCGCGACCGGCTGATGGGGGAGCTCGACGCGACCTGGCCGCTCTATGACTTCCGGACGCACAAGGGCTACATCACCGAGGCGCACCAGGTCGCGCTCGCCGAGCACGGACCCTGCCCGTTGCACCGCATGCGGTTCGTCAACGTGCGACGCGCCGCGGGGCTCGAGCCGGAGCAGGCCACTAGTCTCGGCCCTGAGCACGTGGACCCGTACGCGGAGGAGGACGCATGAGCGCCGAGGATCTCGAGAAGTACGAGACCGAGATGGAGCTCACCCTCTATCGCGAGTACCGCGACGTGGTGGGGATCTTCAAGTACGTCGTGGAGACCGACCGGCGCTTCTACCTGTGCAACCAGGTCGACGTGAAGGCCCGCTCGGAGAGCGGGGACGTCTTCTTCGAGGTGTCGATGACGGATGCGTGGGTGTGGGACATGTACCGCCCCGCGCGGTTCGCCAAGAACGTGAAGGTGCTGACCTTCAAGGACGTCAACGTCGAGGAGCTGGCGCCGCAGGAGATCGACCCGCCCAAGGACTGACGGCGTACTGGTCGAGGCGGGTGCCCTGTCGTCCCCCGTTGGTCGAGGAGGGCGCCCTGTCGTCCCCCGTTGGTCGAGGAGGGCGCCCTGTCGTCCCCCGTTGGTCGAGGAGGGCGCCCTGGCGCCCGTCACGAGACCCAGATCGCGGGCCGCCGACCATCCACAGGCCGGCCGGATCCGGTGTTCTCCACAGGCCCGTCCCCGATCCGGTGCCGAGCGTCGGAGCCGCGCGCTGTGCTGGTGCCTTCCCTGACGGAAGGCACCGACGATGGCCAGCTCGACCCGGACTGCATCACCCTTCGTTCCCGATCCTGCCGCGGAGCGCCGACGACTTCTCGGTGAGCGGGGCGAGTCCATCGCCGCGCGCCACCTCACGCGCCGGGGCATGGTCCTGGTGGACCGCAACTGGCGGTGCGAGGCCGGTGAGATCGACCTGGTCCTGCGGGACGGCACGACCCTGGTCATCTGCGAGGTCAAGACCCGCAGCTCGCTCGACTTCGGTTCGCCCCTGGAGGCCGTCACCCAGGTCAAGGTCGACCGGCTGCGCCGGCTCGCGGCCAGGTGGCTCCGGGTCCACCAGGCCCACCCCGACGACGTCCGCATCGACATGGTGGGCGTGCTGGTGGCGCCCGGACGCCCGGTCGAGGTGGAGCACGTGGAAGGGATCGGCTGATGGCGTTCGCGACGGCCCGGACGATCGCCCTGCGCGGAGCCGACGGGCATGTCATCGACGTCCAGGTCGACGTGTCCCCGGGAGTGGTCACGACGACCTTGGTCGGGCGCGTCGACAAGACCCTGTCCGAGGCGCGCGATCGCGTTCGGATGGCCATCAACAACGACTGTGGGCGCTGGCCGTCGACCAAGCGGGTGACGATCCTCCTCGCCCCGGCCGACCTGCCCAAGGCCGGCACCCACTACGACCTGGCCATCGCGATCGCGGTGATGGCGGCCGACAAGGGCCACAAGGACCTGACGCCCGACCTCCTGTTCGGCTGGGCCTTCGTCGGAGAGCTGTCCGTCTCGGGTGGGCTGCGCCCCGTGCCGGGGGTGCTGCCCATGGTGATCGCCGCGGCCGCCCACGGCATCGGTCGCGTGTTCGTGCCGGAGCCGCAGGCAGCCGAGGCAGCACTCGTGCCGGGCATGACGGTCTTCGGCGTGCGGTCGCTGGCCCAGGTGTCGGCGGTCCTGCGCGGGGCGGAGGTCCCGGAGGCGCCGCCCGTGGCCGGCCCGTCGGCCAGTCCGCTGGCGAGCTGGCGCGGCGACGACCGACTGGCCGACCTCGACCTGAGCGATCTCGACGGGCTCGAGGACGTCCGCTACGCCGTGGAGGTCGCGGCCGCGGGCGGTCACCCGCTGATGCTCGTCGGCCCGCGCGGCACGGGGAAGACCTCGATCGCCGAGCGGATCCCGACGATCCTTCCCGACCTCACCACCGAGCAGTCGCTGGAGGTGAGCGCACTCCACTCGGTCGCTGGGTTGCTGCCCGAGGGGTCGTGCCTCCTGCGTCGTCCACCGTGGTTCGCCCCGCACCACTCCGCGAGCGCGGCCAGCGTGCTGGGCGGGGGGACGGGACGGGTCCGTCCCGGCCAGGTGAGCCTGGCCCATCACGGCGTCCTGTTCCTCGACGAGTTCCCACACTTCCGTGCCGACGTGATCGAGGCGATGCGCCAGCCGCTGGAGGCGGGTGAGGTCACCATCGCCCGCGGTGATGAGTCCGCCACATACCCCGCCCGCTCCCTGGTCGTGCTGGCGGCCAACCCGTGCCCCTGCGGCAACTTCTACGGCGGCGGCGCCTCCGCCGGCCCCTGCGACTGCACCGAGGTCCAGCGCCAGCACTACCAGCGCAAGCTCAGTGGCCCGATCCTCGACCGGGTCGACGTCTGGATGGAGGTGCGGCCTCAGGGCGTGCGCCACGGACATCCCGCCGCTGCTCCACCTGAGTCGTCGGCCGACGTCCGGGCACGGGTCACCGAGGCGCGCCTGCGCCAGGCGCGCCGCTACCGTGACCGCCCGTGGCAGCTCAATGCCTCGGTGCCGGGGTCGGCTCTGGCGCAGGACTGGCCCCTCGAGCCCGCTGGTCAGCGCCTGGTCGAGGCCGAGCTCGCCTGCGGGCGGCTGACCCGCCGCGGTCTCACCCGCGTCCAGCGTCTCGCCTGGAGCGTGGCCGATTGCGCCGGCGTAGACCGTCCGGGGGTGCCCGAGGCCGAGATCGCGCTCGTGCTGCGCTCGAGTGATCCGGCCCGCACACTGCCAGCTCGGGTCGCCGCGGTGTCGGCGTGGGCGGCGTCGTGAGCGCACCGGTGAGCGCCGCTGTGAGCGGGGTCGACGAGGCCGACCGGCTGGCGCGCGTGGTGCTCAGCTGCGCTGTCGAGCCGGGCGACGTCACGACGTCCTCGCTGGTGCGCCAGCTCGGTCCGCAGGGGGCGCTCCAGGTGCAGCTGGAGGGACGCCGCGACAGCCGACTGCCGGAGCGGATCCGCGAGGTCGACGCCGCCCGCCGGCTCGAGCAGGCCGACCGCTGCGGCATTCGGTTCCTGGTGCCGGGTGACCCCGAGTGGCCGGTCGGGCTGGACGACCTCGACCACGGCATCGAGGTCCAGGGGCTGGGCGGCACTCCGCCGGGACTCTGGGTCAGAGGCCCGATGCCGCTGACCGAGCTGGCCACGTCAGTCGCGATGGTCGGCTCCCGGTCGGCATCGGTCTACGGCATCGAGGTCACCCGTGCCCTGGTCGGCTCCGTGGTGGCTGCGGGGGTGCCCGTGGTCTCGGGTGGGGCCAAGGGGATCGACTTCGCCGCCCACGACGCGACCCTGCTCGCCGGCGGCGCCACGGTCGCCGTGCTCGCCTGCGGTGTCGACCGCGTCTATCCCCTCCAGCACCGTCGGCTGCTGGCCCACCTCGCGGCCGAGTTCGCCGTCGTGTCCGAGCAGCCGCCCGGTTCGGCGCCGACCCGGCTCCGCTTCCTGGCACGCAACCGCCTCATCGCAGCCCTGACGGGCGGCACCGTGCTCGTCGAGGCCGCGCTGCGCAGTGGCGCCCTCAACACCGTTGCGTGGGCCGAGCAGCTGAGCCGACCGGTGATGTGCGTGCCGGGGCCGGTCACGAGCTACGTCTCGCAGGGCGTCCACCTCTGCATCCGTCGCGGCGGTTCGACGCTCGTCACGCACGGCTCCGAGGTCCTCGAGCTGATCGGGGCGTCGGGACAGCACCTCGTCGAGGATCCGCGTGGGGAGGAACGCCCCCGCGACCACCTCACCCCGACCGAGCAGCGGGTCCTGGAGTGGGTCCCGGTGAGCCGGCCTGCGGACGTGGTGTCGATCGCCCGGCTCAGCGGCCTGCACGTGCGCGACACCGATCCTGCGCTGAGGCGGCTCGAGGACAAGGGCTTCGTGCGCGTGGAGGCGGGCGGGTGGCGACTCGCAGGTGCCGGCTGACGGTCCGCCGCGCACCTACGATCGCCGTGTGAGCAACGATCCGAGCGCGACGGCGGCCCTGCCCGAAGCGATGGCGCGCACCCTTGGCGACTACGAGCGCCACCTCGTCTCCGAGCGCGACCTCACGCCCCACACGGTCCGGGCCTATCTCGGTGACATCGCCAGCCTGCTGGACCACTGCCTGCGCCTGGGTGTCGACGACCTGGCCGATCTCGACCTCCGGGCCCTGCGCAGCTGGTTGGCCAAGCTCCAGACCACCGGCCGCAGCCGCACCACCATCGCGCGTCGGGCGACGGCAGCGCGGGTCTTCACGGCGTGGCTGCACCGGACCGGTCGCATCCCGAGCGATCCCGGGGCCGCGCTGGGCTCACCCAAGCGACACAAGACGCTGCCACCGGTGCTGCGCGCGGACGAGGCCGAGTCGTTGATCCGCGCGGCAGCGGACCTGGCCGACGACGGCAGCCCGATGGGCCTGCGCGACGTCGCGATGCTCGAGGTGCTCTATGCGACCGGCATCCGGGTCGGGGAGCTGGTGGGGCTCGACATCGACGACGTCGACACCGAGCGGCGCGTCGTACGGGTCTTCGGCAAGGGCCGCAAGGAGCGCTCGGTCCCCTATGGCGTCCCGGCCGGTCGGGCCGTGGACCGCTGGGTGCGACTGGGGCGCCCGGTGCTGCGGGCGGAGGGAGCGGGCGCTGCCCTGTTCCTGGGCGCCCGCGGCCGGCGTATCGACCAGCGGGTCGTGCGTGAGCTCGTCCATCGCCGGATCGCCGACGTCCCGGGCGCGCCGGACATCGGCCCCCACGGGCTGCGTCACACGGCTGCCACCCACCTCCTCGAGGGGGGTGCGGACCTCCGCTCCGTGCAGGAGCTGCTCGGGCACGCCTCGCTGGCGACGACCCAGCTCTACACGCATGTCACCACCGACCGGTTGCGCAAGGCCTACCACCAGGCCCATCCACGTGCATGACGCGCCGTCACCCGCCAGGGCGCCAGTGGGGGAGTCCACGGCAGCCGGGCGGTGACCGGCTCGTCGCGCCACAGCGGCAGTAGCCGCACCGGCCCGGCGCCGACCAGCGCGAGGGGGTCGAGGTACTGCTCCCCACGGACCAGTCCCCAGTGGAGGCACGCCGCCGGGAAGCAGTGGCTGTCGGTCACGGCGAGTCGGCCCAGCGGCTCTCCGGCCGACACCTCCTGGCCCCGCTCCACCGTGGCCACGACCGGCTCGTACGTCGTTCGGCGGGCATCGTGGACCACCGTCACGACGGGCTTGCCGCCGATCGAGCCGACGAAGCCGACCGTCCCGCCCAGAGCGGCGCGAACGACCTGCCCGGGGCGCCCGGCCAGGTCGACGCCCCGGTGCCCCGCGGCCCAGGGCGCGGGTGGCGGCTCGAAGGGGCGTACGACGTCGGGCTCGGGCACGAGCGGCCACTCACCCACCGGTTCGGTGGCCGTGGCCGCGGGCGGTGCCGACAGGGCGATGGACCCGATGACCATGAGGGCGGCGACCAGGGCTCGGACGAAGCAGCGCATGGGTCGATCGTGCGCTCGGAACGCTCGGAGTGCTGCCAGGTCGTCGTCGCCTGTGGATGAGCGCGGATCGGCTCGTGCGGGGGACGGTTCGTGGCCCGCGTCCAGCGATTGGCACGGCGGGGAAGGCGTGGCCTACGATGGTCGGAGCAGTCCTCACGGACTGACTTCGCACGCTCGCAGACCGCGACGGAACGCTTCTCGGTTCCGATCGCCCGCGGGCGCCGATCCTCAGTTTCGCACCGGCTCAAACTGGTGCGGATCGGATCAGCGCGTGAGCGTCAGGGCAGCCGACACCCGTCGGGTGCAGCAACTGAAAACACTCAGGAGATCCGCTCCCGGCTCGCACCTGCCTCAAGGTCGGGCACACCGGTGAGCGCCTCCGCCACAACAGGAGAACCCATGGCAGTCGTCACCATGCGCCAGCTGCTCGAGAGCGGCGTCCACTTCGGTCACCAGACCCGTCGTTGGAACCCCAAGATGAAGCGCTTCATCATGACCGAGCGCAACGGCATCTACATCATCGACCTGCAGCAGTCGCTCGCCTACATCGACCGCTCGTACGCCTTCGTCAAGGAGACGGTCGCCCGCGGCGGCGTCGTGATGTTCGTCGGCACCAAGAAGCAGGCGCAGGAGGCCATCGCCGAGCAGGCCACCCGCGTCGGCATGCCCTACGTCAACCAGCGCTGGCTCGGTGGCATGCTCACCAACTTCCAGACGGTGCACCAGCGGATCAACCGCCTCAAGGAGCTCGACGAGGTCGACTTCGACGACGTCGCGGGCTCCAACCGCACCAAGAAGGAACTGCTCCAGATGAAGCGCGAGCGTGACAAGCTCGACAAGACCCTGGGCGGCATCCGCGAGATGTCGAAGGTCCCCTCCGCGGTGTGGATCGTCGACACCAACAAGGAGCACCTGGCGGTCGAGGAGGCGCGCAAGCTGCGCATCCCGATCATCGGCATCCTCGACTCCAACTGCGACCCCGACCTGGTCGACTTCCCGATCCCGGGCAACGACGACGCCATCCGCGCCGTCGGCCTGCTGACCCGCGTGGTCGCCGACGCCGTCGCCGAGGGCCTCATCGCCCGCTCCGGCGTCAAGGCCGGCGACGCAGGTGAGTCCGTCGGTGCCGAGGAGCCGCTGGCCGAGTGGGAGCGCGAGCTGCTCACCGGTGACGCCGAGAAGTCCGCCGTCGCCGCCACGGGCGGCGACGCTGCCGCCGTGGCGCCCGCGTCCGAGGCCACCGGTGCCGCGTCCGAGGCGCCCGCCGCCGACGCTGCTGCTGACGCTGCGACCGAGGCGCCTGCCGCCGAGGCTCCGGCCGAGACCGAGGCGCCCGCCGCCGAAGCCCCCGCCGAGACCGAGGCGCCCGCCGCCGAGGCTGCGCCCGAGGCTCCCGCCGAGACCGAGGCGCCCGCCGCCGAGGCTGCGACCGAGGCTCCCGCCGAGACCGAGGCGCCCGCCGCCGAGGCCGCCGACTCCGCCGAGGCGGAGCCGAAGAAGGACTGATCCGGACGGTCGGTCGCGGGCCCCGAGCTCGCGACCGACCTCTCGATCGTTCTGCCCGTTCCACCCTGACACCCCTGTTCATCGGGGGACCTGAACTCAAGGAAGAAGGACCATGGCCGACTTCACTGCCGCCGACGTCAAGAAGCTCCGTGAGCTGACGCAGGCCGGGATGATGGACTGCAAGAAGGCACTCACCGAGGCTGACGGCGACTTCGACCGCGCTGTCGAGCTGCTCCGCGTCAAGGGTGCTGCCAAGGCGGCCAACCGTGCCGCCGAGCGCGAGGCGTCCGCCGGCCTGGTCGCCACCTCCGGTGGCGCGCTGGTCGAGCTCAAGTGCGAGACCGACTTCGTGGCCAAGGGTGACGACTTCATCGCCGTCGCCCAGCGCATCGCCGATGCCGCCGACGCCGCCAAGGCCGGCGACGTCGACACCCTCAAGTCGGTCGAGCTCGACGGCAAGACCGTCGGCGAGGTCGTCCAGGACCTGGCGATCACGATCGGCGAGAAGATCGAGCTCGGTCAGGTCGCCTACTTCGAGGGCGAGACGGTGGTCTACATGCACAAGCGTGCCGCCGACCTCCCGCCGGCCGTCGGCGTGCTGGTCGAGTTCGAGGGTGACGCCGCCGCCGCCCGAGGCGCTGCGATGCAGATCGCCGCGATGCGGGCCCAGTACCTCACCCGCGACGAGGTCCCCGCCGACGTCGTCGAGAGCGAGCGCTCCATCGCCGAGCAGAAGACCCGCGAGGAGGGCAAGCCCGAGCAGGCGATCGCCAAGATCGTCGAGGGTCGCCTCGGCGGCTTCTACAAGGAGATCGTCCTGCTCGAGCAGGAGTCGGTCTCCGAGGCCAAGAAGAGCGTCAAGGCTGTCCTGGACCAGGCCGGCACCACCGTGAAGCGGTTCGCCCGCTTCGAGGTCGGCGCCTGAGCCACAGCCTCACAGCTGCCCGACAGGGGCCGTACGCCACCGGCGTACGGCCCCTGTCGCATGTCGGGGTGACGCGGTTCGACCCGTGACCCGACTGCCGGTAGGTTTCTCGCGACCCACCAGCCCGGCGAAGGGAACCACGTGACGGCTTACAACCGTGTCCTGCTCAAGCTCTCCGGTGAGGTCTTCGGAGGCGGCAAGATCGGCGTCGACCCGGACGTGGTGTCAACAGTCGCCCGCGAGATCGCGGCCGTGGTGCGCGAGGGCGTGGCCGTGAGCATCGTGGTCGGTGGTGGCAACTTCTTCCGCGGCGCCGAGATGCAGCAGCGGGGCATGGATCGTTCGCGGGCCGACTACATGGGCATGCTCGGCACGGTCATGAACTGCCTGGCCCTCCAGGACTTCCTGGAGAAGGAGGGCATCGAGACGCGCGTGCAGACCGCCATCGCGATGGGACAGGTCGCCGAGCCCTACATCCCGCGGCGCGCTATCCGCCACCTCGAGAAGGGCCGCGTGGTCATCTTCGGTGCGGGAGCCGGCATGCCGTTCTTCTCCACCGACACGGTGGCGGCGCAGCGTGCGCTGGAGACCCACTGCGAGGTCGTGCTCATGGCCAAGCAGGGCGTGGACGGTGTCTACAGCGCGGATCCGAAGAAGGATCCGACAGCCACGAAGTACGACACGCTCAGCTTCACCGAGGCCCTCCAGCGGGGGCTCAAGATCGCCGACGCGACGGCCTTCGCGCTCTGCATGGAGAACGACATGCCGTTGGTCGTGTTCGGCGCCGAGGACGAGGGCGCGATCCTGCGCATCGTCCGAGGTGAGAGAATCGGCACCCTGGTGAGCCGCGAGGGCTGACCTCGGACCCGGCTCCGCGCCGCACGCCCCAGCACCTACGCACCACGAGAGAGAGCTCAGCCGTGATCAACGACGTCATGAAGGATGCCGACGCCAAGATGGCCAAGTCGGTCGAAGCGACCCGCGAGGAGTTCTCGGCGATCCGGGCCGGACGGGCGAACCCGGCCATGTTCGCCAAGATCACCGCCGACTACTACGGCACCCAGACCCCGCTCCAGCAGCTCGCGTCGTTCACCTCGCAGGACGCCCGCACGATCCTGATCCAGCCCTTCGACATCACCGCGATGGGCGCCATCGAGAAGGCCATCCGCGACTCCGACCTCGGGGTGAACCCGGCCAACGACGGCAAGGTGCTGCGCTGCGGCTTCCCCGAGCTGACCGAGGAGCGCCGCAAGGAGTACATCAAGCTCGCCAGGTCCAAGGCCGAGGACGGCCGCGTCTCGGTGCGCAACATCCGCCGTACGGCGAAGCAGGCACTGGAGAAGCTCGAGAAGGACGGCGAGGTCGGCAAGGACGACGTGACGGGTGCGGAGAAGCGCCTCGACGCGACCACCAAGACCCACACCGACAAGATCGACGACCTCCTCAAGCACAAGGAATCCGAGCTGCTCGAGGTCTGAGCAACCCCCATGACGACACCTGACGCCTCGGCCGAACCGGCTGCCCCGAAGAAGGACCACGGCCGTGCCGGCCGCGACCTGCCGGCGGCGGTCATCTCGGCGATCGTGCTGGTCGGGGCGATCCTGCTGTCGCTCTTCTTCTGGAAGACCGCCTTCATGGGCATCGTGGCGGTAGCTGTCGCGGTGGCCGTGTGGGAGCTGCACCGCGGCCTGTCGGCCAAGGACATCGACCTCCCCGAGCAGCCGTTGATGCTCGGTGGCGTGGTGATGGTCGTCGTCGCCTACTTCTGGGGCGCCCCCGCGCTGGTCACCGCCACCGCGGTCACGGCACTGGTGGTCATGCTGTGGCTGCTGCGCCGCGGCGTGGACGGCTACGTCAAGAACGCCACTGCGTCGGTGTTCACGCTCATCTACGTCCCGTTCCTCGCGTCGTTCGTCGCGCTGCTGCTCTCCGAGGGTGGGTCGACCCCGGGCTTCGGCTTCGACCTCGACGACCCGGGTGTGCGCGGCGTGATCGTGTTCATCGCCATCACGGTGGCCTCCGACACCGGCGGCTACGCGGCGGGAGTGCTCTTCGGCAGGCACCCGATGGCCCCCGTCATCTCGCCCAAGAAGTCGTGGGAGGGCTTCGCCGGGTCGGTCGCGGTCTGCATCGCCGTCGGCGTCTGGCTGGTCACCGCCTTCCTCGGTGGCGACTGGTGGGTCGGCGTCCTCCTCGGAGTGATCTCGGCGGTGATGGCCACCCTCGGCGACCTCTGCGAGTCCGTCATCAAGCGTGACCTCGGCATCAAGGACATGAGCCAGGTGATCCCCGGCCACGGCGGCCTGATGGACCGGCTCGACTCCCTGCTCGCCACCGTTGCCCCGATCTGGCTGATCCTCTACTACCTCGTCTTCTGACGACCGGCACCAGCGCCGACCGGGCACGAATGTGCCCGCTGCAGCGCCGACCGGGCACGAATGTCCGCCGACGACGGACATACGTGCCCGCTCACCGGCTCCGGGCGGACATTCGTGCCCGCTCACCGGCTCCGGGCGGACATTCGCGCCCGCTCGGCGACACGGGGCAGAGCCGCGGACGTACGACGCCCCCGACGCCCTAGGCTTGACGCGTGGAGTCCAGCGAGCAGCCCGAGCACGACCAGACGGTGCCGGCCCGCGCCCACACCTTCGAGTGGTGGCACCACAGCCACCCGACGTTCGCGGCCCTCGCCGGGTTCTTCGCCGGGATGCTCTTCGTCACAGCGTTGCCGGGTGCCTTCGCCGGCGTCCTGCGGCTGCTCTTCTCCTACGAGACGGCCGAGCAGCTCTTCCCGCTCGTCGCGCTCGCGCTGGCGCTGCCGATCTTCCTGCTGGTCAAGCGCAAGACGCGTCGCTTCGGGCAGTACATGTTCATCGGCATGGCCATCACCGCGCTGGTGGTCCTCGGCGTCGCCTCGCTGGTCCTCTACTTCATGGTCGAGAGCTGATCGCAGAATGGCCCGGCAGCCGCCGGGATGGGAGGATCGGTGCGATGTCCATCGCCGAGCCGGTCCAGCCGATCAAGACCCTGCCCCTCGTCTTCGACGAGCCCCGAGGCCGCAAGAAGCCGCCGCGGCACCTCGCCGACCTCGATGAGGCCGGCCGCAAGGCCCTGCTCGAGGAGATGGGGTTGCCGGGATTCCGCGCCAAGCAGCTCTCCCTGCACTACTTCGGACGACTGGCCGACGACCCGGCGCAGATGACCGATCTCCCGGCCGCCCAGCGTGACGAGCTCGTCGCCGCGCTCCTGCCCGAGCTGATGACGCCGCTGCGGACGATGGAGGCCGACAAGGGCACCACGCGCAAGACGCTGTGGAAGCTCTTCGACGGCGCGCTCGTCGAGTCGGTCCTCATGCGCTATCCCGACCGCGCCACGGTCTGCGTCTCCAGCCAGGCCGGCTGCGGCATGGCCTGCCCGTTCTGCGCGACCGGTCAGGGTGGTCTCCAGCGCAACATGTCCACCGCCGAGATCGTCGAGCAGGTCGTCGCCGGTGCCCGCTCCATGGCCCGCGGCGAGGTGCCCGGCGGTCCCGGGCGCGTCTCCAACGTCGTCTTCATGGGCATGGGCGAGCCCCTGGCCAACTACAAGGCCGTCATCGGCGCCGTACGCCGCCTCGTCGACCCCTCGCCGGCCGGCCTGGGCATGAGCGCTCGGGGCATCACGGTGTCGACCGTGGGCCTGGTGCCGCGCATCAACCAGCTGACCGAGGAGGGCATCCCGGTCACCCTGGCGCTGAGCCTGCACGCGCCCGACGACGAGCTCCGCAACGAGCTGGTCCCGATCAACACCCGCTTCTCGGTCGCCGAGACCGTCGAGGCTGCGTGGAACTACGCAGCGAAGACCAAGCGTCGCGTCTCCATCGAGTACGCCATGATGCGCGGCATCAACGACCAGGCCGAGCGCGCCGACCTGCTGGGCGACGTGCTCAACTCGTACGGCGACTGGGGCTGGGTGCACGTCAACCTCATCCCGCTCAACCCCACGCCCGGATCGAAGTGGACCGCCTCGGACCCCAAGGACGAGCGTGAGTTCGTGCGCCGCCTGGAGGCGAAGGGCATCCCGACGACCGTCCGCGACACCCGCGGCAGCGAGATCGACGGGGCCTGCGGCCAGCTCGCTGCGACCGAGTGACCTCCTCACCCACGTCCGGCTGACCCCTGCGTCAGCGCCGTGAGCGCCTCGTCCACGGTGTCGACGAGGTGGATGTGGTCCGCCATGGCCCGCCCGCGCGCCAGGGCCTCGAGCAGCGGCCAGGCCGGCAGCTCCTCGGTCCAGTGACGGCGGCCCACCAGGACCATGGGAGCCAGGGAGGACTCATCGGCGTAGTAGTTCTCGCAGGCGTCCTGGAAGATCTCCTGGACGGTCCCGGCCGCGCCCGGCAGGAAGACGATCCCGGCGGTGCACACCTCCAGCAGGATGGCCTCGCGCGTGGCGTTCGCGAAGTACTTCGCGATGTCGGTGGCGAAGGGGTTGGGCGGCTCGTGGCCGTAGTGCCAGGTCGGGATGCCGAGGGACGCACGGCCGTCGGGGGTCGCGTCGACGACGTCGAGCGCCGCGCGCGCCCACGCGCCGATGTCCGGCCGGAACGACCGTACGACGCTCACCGCGGCGAGCGCGTCGTCCAGGGACGTCACTGCGGAGTCGGCGAGGAACGCCCCGAGGTTCGCCGCCTCCATCGCACCCGGGCCCCCACCGGTCGCGACCGTGTGGTCGCGGCCGAGTCCGTGGCCGAGCCGGGCGGCATCGGCGTAGGCCGCCGTGCCGCGCTCGAGCGCGTGCCCGCCCATCACGCCGACGATCGAGCGGCCCGCCGCCCAGGCGGTGAGGGCCAGGTCGATCGCGTGGTCGTGCAGGGCCCGCGCGAGCAGGTCGTCGGCGTCCGGGGTGCGCATCGACCAGGCATAGGCCAAGGCATCGGTGGAAGCGCTGTAGTCCTCGGTGTCGTAGAGGTCGCGCGGGGCGTAGAGCGTCGTGCGATAGGGGTCGATCGGGCTCTCGGGGATGTGCGGCATCACGACGCCGCCGGATCGGCGTACGGCCTCTTCGTCGCCCGGGGCGAACGTGCACCCGAGGAACAGCGCCTGCGCGACGAGGCACCGCTGGAGCTCGGCTCCCCGGTCGCGCAGGTCCACCCCGACCAGTCGCCACCCGGCCAGCGACCGGGTGCCGCGTGCCAGGCGTCGGTCGAGGTCCTCGACGGTGGTGACCTCGACGACGCGTCCGTGAGTGTGCTTCACGGGGCGACCCTAGGCGAGGGCCCCGACTTCGCTGGACCGACATCACCGCTAGAACGCGTGCGCCATCAGCTCCGCGAAGAGGTCCTGCTCGTCGACGTCCAGCCCTCGTGAGCGGAACCAGCCGCACATGTTGGCGCAGTCGCGCAGCAGGAAGTCCATCCCCCGGGGGTTGCCCACGAGGTCGACCATCTGCGGCAGGTCGATGATCACCAGCCGGTCGCCGGCCGCCAAGGTGTTGTAGGGCGACAGGTCGCCGTGGACCAGGCCCGCCTGGACGAGGGTCGACAGGGACTCCCGCAGCTGCTCGTAGAAGCCCTCGATGACCGATCGGGCCGGTCGCACCTGCGCCACACGCGGCGCCGTGTCGCCGTCGTGGGTGATCCACTCCATGAGGATCTCGGTCTCGTCGATCTGCACCGGGTAGGGGACAGGGAGGCCGAGCTCCCAGCAGCGGCGCAGCGCGTTCCACTCGGAGACGGCCCACTCCCCGGCGGCCACCTGGCGGCCCCAGGTCGACTTGCGCTTGAGGGCGCGGTTGTCCCGGGACCGCTTCATCGACCGGCCCTCGGTGTAGGACGCGGCCCGGTGGAACGTGCGGTGGTCGGTGTCGCGGTAGCGCTTGGCGGCCATGATCACCGAGTCGTCCGGTCGGTGCGGGTCCCCGCGCTCGAGCAGGAAGACGTCAGCCTCCTTGCCGGTCTTGAGGACGCCCAGGTCGGTGTCGACGGCCCCGCTGGAGGTGACGACCCAGTCGGGGCGTGGCTCGGGACCCTTCATCAGGGCCTCGAGGTCATCCCAGCGTGACCAGCGCTGGTGGTGGCCGAGCTCGTCGGCGTAGGTGGTGAAGTCGAAGATGAACGTCTCGTCGATGCCGGTCAGCGGCGAACGATCGTCAGGCCGGAGGAAGTCCTCCGGGAACTCGTGTGACATGCGTGGTGCTCCGTGTGTGTGAGAGGTGGTCGGCGGTCAGGCCGAGGACAGTCATGGACATGTCACTGCTCCTCTCGACACGGGCGACGCGGGTCGGCGCCCCAGGGGTTCGCGAGCAGTCTGGGGCATGTCCCGTGCCGGTGCCACTGGTTATCCGCAAGCGCACCTCCGTCGTCGTCGACGTCGGCTAGATTCGGCCCGTGAGAATCCGCCACCTGTCCCGGTCTGCCCTCGCCGTCGCGTTGTGCGGCGTCCTCGCCGGTGGGCTGGGTGGCGGCGCGGGCATCGCGGAGGCCGGTGTCAGCGACGGTGCGGCCGGAGCGTCGGGGATCGGCGACCCCTACTGGCCGCTCGACGGCAACGGCGGCATCGATGTGGCGTCCTACCGCATCCACAACCGATACGCCCTGGCGACCAAGCGGCTGGCCGGCCGCACGGTCGTGTCCTTCACGGCGACCGCCGACCTGTCCAGCTTCTCCCTCGACTTCCTCCTTCCCGTCCGCAAGGTCACCGTCGACGGGGTCCGGGCACGTTTCCGCACGTCCGGCGGCGGGCACGAGCTGCGCATCACCCCGGCCAGGGCGTTGCCGCAGGGGAGCGCGCACACCGCGGTCGTGACGTACGCCGGCAACCCGGCGAAGCTGCGTTACGCGGGGGAGCGCAACTGGCTGGCCAACACCCGCGAGGTGGTCACCATGAACGAGCCGCACATGGCTCCGTGGTGGTTCCCCGCCAACGACCACCCGCTCGACAAGGCCATCGTGGACGTGAGGATCACGGTCCCCAAGGGTCGCGAGGTGGTCTCCAACGGCAGGCTGCTCGGCCGCAGGACGAGCAAGCGCGGCACGACCTGGCACTGGCGGGCCGACGAGCCGATGGTCCCCTACCTCGCGTTCTTCGCCGCCGGTGACTTCACCATGGCCCGGGGAACCCGCGGCGGGCTGCCCTGGCTCGTCGCCGTCTCCGACCGGCTCTCACCGGCGCAGCACCGACGCTCGATGCGTCTGATGAAGATCACCCCGGCGGTCGTCGCCGGGCTGGAGAAGGACCTCGGCGACTATCCCTTCTCGATCGTCGGCGGCCTCACCACCTCGCTCAACCCCGGCTTCGCGCTCGAGAACCAGACGCGACCGACCTATCCCGCGATCGGCTTCCACTACACCAGCATCGTCGTCCACGAGCTCGCCCACCAGTGGTTCGGCGACGACATCGCAGTCCAGAGATGGCGCGACATCTGGCTCAACGAGGGCTTCGCGTCCTTCATGGAGTGGCGCTGGGAAGAGACGCACGGCGGCTCGACCGCCGACGAGATCCTGCACCGCATGTACGACGACAGCGCCCCCACGTCGTCCTTCTGGGCGGTCACCGTCGCCGACCCCGGCGCCCGGCGGATCTTCGACGGCGCGATCTACGACCGGGGCGCGATGACTCTCCAGGCGTTGCGCAACCGGGTCGGCGACGGAGTCTTCTGGAGCATCATCCGCACCTGGATCGACGAGCAGTCCGGTGGCAACGGCTCGACCGAGGAGTTCGAGGAGACCGCCGAGCGGGTCAGCGGGCAGGAGCTCAGCGGCTTCTTCACCGCGTGGCTCCGCACCCCCACGCGGCCGGCCCGCACCGCCGACAACGGCCTGGGCTGACCGGCATCACCCAGAGAGGCCCGACCCCGTGACCGACGTGTCCTGGTTCCGCGCGCCCGCCGCCGACCGCGCCGACGACCCCGGCACCCTCAACGCCTGCTACAACGCCCTCGACATCCACGTGATCCGCGGGCGGGCGGACGATCCCGCGCTGGTGGTCGACGGCGTGGAGCGTACGTTCGCCCGGCTGCTCACCGAGGTCGGCGCCTTTGCCGGAGTGCTGCGCGCCTTCGGCACCTCACCGGGTGACGAGGTGCTGACCTCGGGACTGACCGGCGCGGACGACGTCGTCGTGCAGCTGTCGGTCGCCCGGCTCGGAGCGGTGCTGGTCGACGCAGCCAGCGCGACCTCGCCCACGGTGGCGGTCCACGACACGGCGCCCCTGGCTGCCCCTCCCGACGGCCGGGTGGTGATCACCATCGACACGAGCACCGAGCTCGACAAGGTCACCCTGATGCGGGCCGGGAGCACCGACCCGGCCGGCTGCGCCGACGTCCGCGGTGACCAGCCCCTGCGGATGGTCGCCGGGGAGCCGGTCGCCACCGCGGACCACCTGGCGGCGGTGCTCGACGGGACGGTCAGCGATCCCGTGCTCGGTCCGCTGCTCGACGGGCGACCCGTGGTCGTGGACTCCTGAGTCAGCGCTTCGTGCGCAGCCACTTCGCGAGCTCGTCGTACTCCCCGGTGGCGTTGGCGTAGAGCGCGACGTTGCGGGCGGTCTCCATCCACGGCCCGGTGGAGGGTCGGACCTCGGCGAGCGCCTGCGTGAAGTCGTCCATCCCGATCATCCGGGCGTTGCCCGTGTCGACGGAGTCCATCAGCGCGCACTCGGAGGCGGATTCGCACAGGTGGGCCAGGTCGGCACCGCTGAATCCTTCGGTCGCCCCGGCCAGCCTGCGGGTGTCGATCCGCTCCACCGGACGCCCGCGCAGGTGCGTACGCAGGATCGCCTCCCGCGCCTCGCGGTCGGGTGGCAGCACCAGCAGGGTCCGATCGAGCCGGCCGGGCCGACGCAGGGCCGCGTCCACGTCCCACGGGTGATTTGTCGCGGCCAGCACGAAGACGCCCTCGTTGTCCGACCCGACCCCGTCGAGCTCGGTGAGGAGCTGGTTGACGGTGGTGCGGGCGCCCGAGCTGCGGGTCAGCGAGCGCTTCTGGCCGATCGCGTCGAGCTCGTCGAGGAACAGCACGCACGGCGCCGACGTCCGGGCGACCTCGAAGAGCTCCTTGACGTTGCGCTCGCTCTGCCCGATGTACATGTCGAGGATGTCGGCCAGCGACACGTGGAGGAACGCTGCGCCCAGCTCGCCTGCGACCGCCTTGGCGAGGTAGGTCTTGCCGCATCCGGGTGGACCGTAGAGCAGCAGACCGCCGCGCAGTGACGTGCCGTAGAGCTCACGGAGCTCGGGGTTGCGCAGCGGAGCCAGGAAGCTCGCCTCGAGCCGCTTCTTGACCTCGGTCAGCCCGCCCACGTCCGCCAGTCGGACACCTGCCCGCTCGACGTCGTACGCCGACGGGCCGGCGTCGTCGGTCGAACCGTCGACGAACATCGGGCCGACGGTCTCGCCGAGCTCGGACTCCGCGGCGTGCCAGTCGAAGCTGTCGGGGGCTCCGACGGCGCGAGCCATCAGGGAGCGCGCCTCGGTCGAGCCGGGCTCGGTCGCGAGGACCGTCGCGACGTGCTCGACGGCCTCGGGACCACGACCGGCGTCGAGCAGCAGTCCGGCCAGGTGCAGGCGCAGGGGCAGGTCGCCCGGCGCGGCCTGCACGGCCGCGGCGAGGCTCTCGATCAGTCGGTCGTCCACGCCGTCACCCTAGACGCGGCTCAACGACCGCGAACGAGGTTGACGCCGGCCATCACGACCCAGCCGATGATGCAGACGAAGCCGACGACGCGCAGGAGCGAGGCCAGCACGAGGGCGGACCCGACGGCGACCCGGTAAGGCGCCAGGGAGAGGAGCAGGACGCCGATCGACAGGAACGCGAGCAGGCCGAGGAGGTACTTGCCCTGCCACTTCACCCGCCCGAAGATTCCGCGACCCCAGCGCGAGACGCCGCGCGGCAGGTGGGCGAGGACGTCGCGGACGAGCATCGCCAGCGCCCCGACGTACGCCGCTCCGGCCAGCGCCCGGGTCCACCACGGTGCCTCCGTGGCGAGCAGGACGCCGAGCACGATGGCCGCCGCGAACAACGACCACATGATCCGACGGCCGAGCACCAGCAGGACGGTGTCGAGGTTCTGGTGGAGCAGCTTCTCCTGCGGTGCGTTGCCGACGGCGCTGCGCAGCATCCCCGCGGCCTGCTTGAGCCTGCCGGAGTCGATCTCCGACGCGGCGAGGTTGTTCTGGGCGAGCGCGTGGTGGGGGTCGAGGGCCAGGGCGGTGCGGAAGGCCTGCTGCGCGCCCGGCTCGTTGCCGAGGTCGGACAGGCAGATGCCGACCAGGTTGTGGGCGGCAGCCGAGTGCGGTGCCAGCTCGACCGAGCGCCGGGCGGCGTCGTAGGCGTCCCGGGTGCGTGGCCGCCTCGCCGCCATCAGCGCGCGTGAGACGGCATAGTGCGAGCGCCAGTCGTGCGGCTCGAGCTGGACCGCGCGCTGGGCCGCGTCGAGCGCGCCGACGCCGTCCTTGAGGGAGCAGAGGATGTCGCACAGCTGGAGGTGGCCCTCGCCGTTGTCGGGGTCGAGGGCCAGACCGCTGCGTGCGGCCGACTCGGCCTCGGCGTCGCGATCCTGGTCGTGCAGGGCCCGGGCGAGGGCGAGGAGGGCGGGCAGGTGCTCGGGGTCGTCGGCGAGGACGTGGCGCAGACGCTCCTCGGCCTCGATCGGGCGCCCCAGCTCGAGCAGCGTCTCGGCGTGCTGCAGCTCCCGGAAGTGCTCGGTCACGCCGCCATCCTGTCAGGATGGGACGGTGACCGTCCGCGACATCGTGATCCTCGGCTCGACCGGATCCATCGGCACCCAGGCCCTCGACCTGGTGCGCCGCAACACCGACCGGTTCCGGGTCGTCGGCCTCACCGCCGGGGGTTCCAACGAGGAGCTGTTCGACGCGCAGGTCGCGGAGTTCGCGCCGGCGTACTCCGGGCTGGGGGAGCAGGCGTCCACGGAGGCCGCCGGCATGGCGTGCGACGTCGTGCTCAACGGCATCACCGGCGCGGTCGGGCTGCGACCGACACTGGCCGCCCTCGACGCCGGCACCACGCTCGCGTTGGCCAACAAGGAGTCGCTGATCATGGGCGGCTCGCTCGTGACCGGTCGCGCGAAGCCCGGCCAGATCGTGCCGGTCGACTCCGAGCACTCCGCGGTGGCGCAGTGCCTGCGCGCCGGGACGTCCGCAGAGGTACGCCGCCTCGTGCTCACCGCGTCCGGCGGCCCGTTCCGGGGCCGCACGCGCGACGACCTGGCCGGCGTCACGGTCGAGGAGGCCCTCAAGCACCCGACCTGGTCGATGGGTCCGGTGATCACGATCAACTCGGCCACGCTCGTCAACAAGGGGCTGGAGGTCATCGAGGCGCACCTCCTCTTCGACATCCCCTTCGACCGGATCGAGGTCGTCGTCCATCCCACCAGCGACGTCCACTCGATGGTCGAGTTCGTCGACGGCTCGACGATCCTCCAGGCCAGCCCGCCGACCATGATGATCCCGATCGCTCTCGGTCTCGCCTGGCCGGACCGGGTCCCCGACGCTGCGCCCGCGGTCGACTGGACCAGGCCCGGCACGTGGGAGTTCTTCCCGCTCGACGACGAGGCGTTCCCGGCCGTCTCCCTGGCGCGGACGGCGGGGGAGCTCGGCGGCACGGCGCCTGCCGTCTACAACGCCGCCAACGAGGAGTGCGTCGAGGCGTTCCGCGCGGGTCGGCTGCGGTTCATCGACATCATTCCCACGGTTGCGGCCACGCTTGCCGCCCACGACGTAGGCTCGACCCAGCACCTCACCGTGGACGACGTCCTCGCCGCCGACTCCTGGGCGCGCGTGGAGGCCTCCCGCCTGATCGAGAAGGACCCTTCGTGACCCCGCTGCTCTACACCCTGGGTGTCGTCGCGTTCGTCGTGGCGATCCTCGCCTCGATCGGCCTGCACGAGTTCGGTCACCTGATCCCGGCGAAGAAGTTCGGCGCCAAGGTGCCGCAGTGGTTCATCGGGTTCGGCCCGACGGTGTGGAGCAAGCAGATCGGCGAGACCGAGTACGGCATCAAGGCCATCCCGCTCGGCGGCTACGTCAAGATCGTCGGGATGCTCCCGCCCGGTGCCGAGGGCCTCGTCGAGGAGACGACGTACGACGAGAACGGCGAGCCGGTCCACAAGGTGCGCCGATCGAACACCGGCATGTTCACCCAGCTGATCTCGGACGCCCGCGCGGCCGAGTGGGAGTACGTCAAGGCGCACGACACCGAGCGTCTCTTCTACCGGCTCGCGTGGTGGAAGAAGGTCGTGGTGATGGCTGGTGGGCCGATGGTCAACATCGCGATCGCCTTCACGTTGTTCGCCATCCTCTTCGCGACCTACGGCAACCCGCGCGACGAGATCGTGGACCCCGTCGTCGCGTCGGTGCCCGCGTGCGTCATACCCATCGCGGAGCTGCCGCGCGACTGCACCGCCGAGGACCCGGTCTCTCCGTCCAGTCAGGCCGGCCTCCAGCCGGGCGACGAGTTCCTCAGCTTCAACGGCAACCGGGTCACCGACTGGGCGACGCTGCAGGCCGACATCCGCGGCAACGCGGACGGCGATGCGGTGATCGTGGTGCTTCGCGACGGCGAACGGCTCACCCTGCGCACCAACACGACCGTCCAGCTGCGCCAGACCTCGATGGAGGACGACACCCTCACGGCCGTGGGTTTCCTCGGTGTCCAGCCGGTGACCGACCTCAGAACCGGCGGTCTGGTCTACACGACCGGCCAGATGGGCTCCATGACGGTCGAGACGCTCGAGGCGCTCGGCCAGCTCCCGGTCAAGGTGTTCGAGGTCGGCAAGGCCGTCATCGGCCTCCAGGAGCGTGACCCGGAGAGCCCCGTCTCCATCGTGGGCGGCGGACGTTTCGCCGGTGAAGCGGCCGCGAGCGACCGGTTCCCCGTGGTCGACAAGCTGGTGACGCTGCTGTTCCTGATCGCGAGCTTCAACTTCTTCATCGGCATGTTCAACTTCGTGCCGCTGCTGCCGCTCGACGGCGGCCACATCGCCGGCGCGCTCTACGAAGGCCTCAAGCGCGGTCTCGCGCGCGTGCTGGGGCGTCCCGACCCCGGGCACGTCGACGTCGCCAAGCTGTTGCCGATCGCGTACGTCGTGGGGTTGGCGATGCTCGTGATGGGGGTCGTCCTCATCGTCGCCGACCTGGTCGTTCCGCTCCACATCAGCTGACCTCGGTACGCCGCTCGCCGGATCTCCCCCACTTTGCTTCGAGCGGTGCGTGAAGGGGGTTCTGGGGGGTCAGAACCCTCCTCACACGCCGCTCGCCCGGCGTGTCCCTCGCGCCGCGCCGTACGGCGGTGCGTGAGGGGTGTTTCCCACCACCGGATGCCGCCTCACACACCGCTGGAGCAGGCGCCGCCCCGCGCCGTACGAGCGGTGGGTGAGGGGTGTTTCGCCCCAGCAGAACCCTCCTCACACACCGCTCAACCCGCGTGTCCGCCGCGCCACGCCGTGCGGCGGTGCGTGAGGGGTACTCCGCGCCACCCGATGCCCCCTCACACACCGCTCGAGCAGGGGGCGGACGCGAGCCCCAGCGAGGGGGTCGGCCGGCACGCTGACGCACCACCCCGGCCCGTACGATGGTCGACATGACGTCTGTCGGCCTGGGCATGCCCGCACTTCCCCCTCCCGTGCTGTCGCCTCGCCGGAAGACCCGCCAGATCAAGGTCGGCTCCGTGGGCGTCGGCAGCGACTCGCCCATCTCCGTGCAGTCGATGACCACCACGCTCACCTCCGACGTCAACTCCACGCTCCAGCAGATCGCGGAGCTGACAGCCACCGGCTGCGACATCGTGCGTGTCGCGTGTCCGAGCCAGGACGACGCCGACGCGCTTGCCGAGATCGCGCAGCACTCCCAGATCCCCGTGATCGCCGACATCCACTTCCAGCCGAAGTACGTCTACGCGGCCATCGACGCCGGCTGCGCGGCCGTCCGGGTCAACCCCGGGAACATCCGCAAGTTCGACGACCAGGTCAAGGAGATCGCGCGGGCCGCCAAGGACCGGGGCACCTCGATCCGCATCGGTGTCAACGCCGGCTCGCTCGACAAGCGGATCATGGACAAGTACGGCAAGGCGACGCCCGAGGCGCTCGTCGAGTCCGCGGTGTGGGAGGCCGGCCTCTTCGAGGAGCACGACTTCCACGACTTCAAGATCTCGGTCAAGCACAACGACCCGGTCGTGATGGTGCGCGCCTACGAGCTGCTCGCCGAGGCCGGGGACTGGCCGCTGCACCTCGGCGTCACCGAGGCCGGCCCTGCGTTCCAGGGCACGATCAAGTCGTCGGTCGCGTTCGGCCACCTGCTCAGCAAGGGGATCGGCGACACCATCCGCGTCTCGCTGTCGGCTCCTCCGGTCGAGGAGGTCAAGGTCGGCCTGCAGATCCTGGAGTCGCTCAACCTCAAGCCGCGCCGCCTGGAGATCGTGTCGTGCCCCTCGTGCGGTCGCGCCCAGGTCGACGTCTACAAGCTCGCCGAGGAGGTCACCGCCGGACTCGAGGGGATGGAGGTGCCGCTGCGCGTCGCCGTGATGGGGTGCGTCGTCAATGGTCCGGGCGAGGCCCGCGAGGCCGACCTGGGCGTCGCCTCCGGCAACGGCAAGGGCCAGATCTTCGTCAAGGGCGAGGTCATCAAGACCGTCCCCGAGTCGCAGATCGTGGAGACCCTCATCGAGGAGGCCATGCGGCTCGCCGAGGGCATGGAGCCCGTCGACGGCGCGGAGGCCTCGGTCTCGGTCTCCTGATCGTCGACGTCGACGGTGCCGGAGCCCGGGTGAGACTGTCCCGCTAGTCTCCGGACGTGTGAGGACCCGCGAGCAGGTGCGCGTGCTGGGCCCGGCCGACCGGGACCACTTCATCGCGCTCGCGGAGCGTGATCCGGTCGTCAATGTCTTCGTCGACTACCGCGCGAGGCTGACCAACCTCGACGAGCGGTGGCTCGGAGGCCAGGTGTGGGGCAGGTTCGTCGGCGACGACCTCGTCTCCGGGTGCCACCTGGGGGCCAACCTCGTCCCGGTCCACTGCACGCCCGAGGACGTCGGTGCCTTCACCGACGCGGCGCTGCGCCGGCGTCGTACGGTCGGGACGATCGTGGGGGAGACCTCGGTCGTCGCGGCGCTGTGGGACGCCGTCGAGTCGCGGTGGGACCGCCCCCGCGACGTTCGGATGGTGCAGCCGCACCTCGAGATCTCGCGGCGCCCCGCGGTGCCGCCCGCGGCTGACGTACGCCTGACCACCCAGGAGGACATCGCCATGCTCTATCCGGCGTGCGTCGCGATGTACACCGAGGAGGTCGGGGTCTCGCCGGAGTCGGACACCGGCGGTGGCGACCTCTATCGCGCCCGCGTCCAGCAGCTGATCGGCCGGGGTTGGTCGCTGGCGAGCTTCGACGACCGGGGCGTGGTGTTCAAGGCCGAGGTCGCGTGCGCGACGCCGTACGCCGCGCAGGTGCAGGGGGTGTGGGTACGACCCGACCGCCGCGGTCAGGGACTGGCCGCGCCCGGGATGGCTGCCGTCGTCGCGCACGTCCTGGATTCGGGGCTGGCACCCGTCGTCTCGCTCTACGTCAACGAGTGGAACGTCGCGGCGCGCGCGACCTACGCCCGCGTGGGTTTCGAGCAGACGGCCACCTTCGCGACCGTGATGTTCTGACTCGTCGGCACGGCGTTGGAAAAGTTTCAGACGGGTGTATCAGCACGGCGCTTGTCCCTACCTGTGAAGACATGGGGACAATGGTCGCCATGTCGGAGCACCGAAGAGCTGAGGGGCAGCTCGAAGAGTCGCCGTGGGACAAGGCCAGTGGGGCGTTCACGGCGTGGCGCGCAGGGGACGCCACGGCCGTGGACGATCTGGTTTCCGCGATGACGCCGGTGCTGTGGCACGTGGTGAGGGCTTACGGACACGACCGGGAGGCTGCTGAAGATGTCATTCAAACGACCTGGCTCGGATTCGTACGGCTCCACCAGACCATCCAGGACCCACAGGCGGTCGCGTCCTGGCTGATCACCTCAGCCAGGCGCGGCGCAGCCGCCCATGCCAGGACCGCACGCCGTGCGGCCCCGGTGGAGGACGAGACGCTGGCCGCGGTGCTGCCCGACGAGGAGTCGGCGGAGACGGTGGCGGTGCTCGACGACGAGGCCGCACGGCTTTGGGGAGCCGTGGCGACCATCGACGAACGCTGCCGCCGCCTGCTGCGGGTCATTGCCTTCCTGGACCGACCCGACTACAACTCCTTGAGCCAGGACCTCGACATGCCCGTCGGGAGCATCGGACCCACGAGGGCCCGCTGCCTGGCCAAGGTCCGTGCGGCACTGATGGCAGGAGGCGAGCGATGACCACCGAGGACATCCGCCTCCTGGACGACCTGCGCGACATGTGGCAGCTCATCGACCCGCCGCCGCCCGGGTTGACCGCAACCATGACCGCTGCCGTCGCCGCCGCCGACCTCGACCAGGAGTGGGAGCTGCTCGTCCTGGTCCGCGACTCGGCCGACGAGCCAGCCGCCCAGGTGCGGGGCCTGCGCTCTGCCCGGGTGCTCTACTTCCGGGCCGTCCAGGGCTGGACGCTCGACACCGAGATCGACGGCGACGTGGTGAGCGGACAGCTGCAGGACTTCCACGGAGACCTGACGGGGGTACAGGTCTCCGTGGAGACCCGCTCGGGCGAGAAGTGGTCGACCGCGCCCGACGAGGTGGGGTTCTTCACTCTCGAGGCGCACCTCAGCGGCTGGATCCGGTTCACCGTCCACGAGCCGGAGAGCGCCGCGAGCAGCCGGTGGGTCGAGCTCTGACCGCTCAGGCGTAGGGCTGGCGCAGCTCCGTGTGCGGCCCGACCATCGGGTCGGAGTCGTAGACCGCACGGGCGAGGACCACGTCGCGCGCGTCCGTCGCAGAGCTTCCCGTCTCGGAGATCTCGCGCGCGATCAGACCGGCCACGACGGGCGCGGCGAACGACGTACCGCTCCACCGCGCCAGGCCGGTGCCGAACACCCGGATGTCGCCCTTGTCGGGGGTCTCGTGGCACTCGAAGGTGCCGTCGGGGAAGGCGTTGACCAGGTTGCGGCCCAACGCATAGACGTCGGCGGAGACGCCGAAGTTGGAGAAGCTCGACACCCGTCCGTCGCGGTCGAGCGAGCCGACGCCGACGCACCAGTCGAAGGCGGCCGGCCAGAACGGCGCGGCCCACGAGTCGTTGCCGGCGGCGGCCACGAGCACGCAGTCCCGCTTGCGGAGCCTGGTCCGGTAGAAGGTCTCCAGCGCGATCGAGGGCAGGTCGTCACGGGTGCGGCAGCCGGCCGACAGGTTGATGACCTGCGGGTCGTGGGCGAGGGCTTCCTCCAGCTGCACGACCAGGTCCGACTCCAGGATGCCGCCGCCGCCGATCCCGCCGACGGCGAAGCCCTCGACGAAGACCTTGGTCTCGGGAGCCAGGCAGCGCACGACCCCTGCGATGAACGTGCCGTGACCGGCGTAGGGGCGCAGGTCGGGGCCGTTGAGCTCGTCGTCGCCGTCGACGTCGTGCAACCACGGCGTACGCGGGTCGGTCCCGGACGGCGGGTTCCACCCGGTGTCGACGACCACGACGCTGACCTCGCAGGACTTCTTCTTCTGCGGTGCCACCGGCGGCCACGGCTCCTTCAAGCCGGTCTCCTGCGGCTCGACTGCGGGGCACGCCGTGCCTCCGCCACCTCCGGGGGAGACGTGGACCCAGTGGTCGGGGGACGCGGCACCCCGTCGCAGGCCACCCTCCTCCAGCAGGTCGAGGACGTCGGGGACGGACTCACCGCCCTGACGCTCCGGCAGCACGTAGCGGACCAGGTCGCCGTCGAGCAGTCGTACGTCGTCGCGGCGCGGCGGCTCGGTGACGACGCCCTTGTCGAGGCGGGCCACCGCAGCCTCGAAGTCGTCGGCGTCCTCGGCTCTCACCAGCACGTGGTCGGGGTGGAAGAGGTAGGTGAAGTCTGCCGGTGCCTCGGTGTCCCAGTCGACCTGCCCGTCGTTGGCCTCACTGAGGTCGCGGAGCTGGTCGGTGCTGCGCCGCCGCTGGTCGTCGCCGATCTTCCAGTCGCTCATGCTCCGACGCTATCGGCGCGTCGGCGGACCGGAAACTGTTTCGACACAACTCGATCAGTCGATCCGTAAAGATGGGCGCATCATGGTGACCAGGGTCGAGGCGGAAGAGCTGCTACGTACGCTCTTCGCCGACCCTGAGACCGCGCGAGCCAAGGCTCTCGCCGAGCTGGTGCCGGCCACTGACCCCGCCCTCGCCTCGATCGGTCACCAGGTGGTCGGGATCGTGCTGCGTGACGTGGGGGAGACCGACGCCGCCCTCGTTCACCTGCGCCGGGCGCTCAGCCTGGCCCGCAGGGTGGACGGCGACCGCGAGGGCGACGTGCGGGCCACCCTCGGCACCGCGTTGGTGCACGCAGGGCGCACCCGTGAGGGACTGGCCCAACTGGACCGAGCGGCCGCCGCGCTCAGCGGGCTACCGCTCGCCCGGGTGCTGGTGCGGCGGGCCAGGATCCTCACCTTCGTCCTCGAGCGGTTCGAGGCCGGGGCCGACGACCTCCGTCGTGCGCTCGAGATCCTCGACCGGTCGGACGACGAGATCTGGCGAGCCCGGGCCCTCAACCTCGAGGGCCTCACCCGGATCGGGCTCGGCGACCTCAGTGCAGCGCGCCGAGCGTTCGCCGAGTCCTTCGAGATCTACACCGCACTGGGATTCGCGTGGGACGCCGCGGCAGGGGTGCACAACCAGGGGTGGATGGCATCCCTGGAGGGGGACCTGCCGCGGGCCCTGGAGCGCTATGCCGAGGCGAGCGACCGCCTCGACGCCATCGGGATCACCAGCGTCGAGCTCGTCTACGACCAGTGCAGCGCCTACCTCGCCGGGGGGCTCGCCGCCGATGCCCTCGACGTCGTAGAGCGGGCGCTGGTGGCGCGCCCGTTGCTGGAGCTCGAACGCGCGGACCTGTTGCTCGCGCTGGCCGGCGCCGCGCTCGCCGCCGACGACCCGGACCGGGCGCGGGTGGCAGCGGACGAGGCGTGCCGGCTGTTCCGTAGGCAGGGCCGTGATCTGCACTGGATCAGGGCCGAGCTGCTGGCGATCTGGGCCCGGGCGGGGACGGCCGATCGGCCGGCGACGCTGCTGGCCCGCGCTGCGGCACTGATCGACGCCGCCCGCGGAGCTCGCGCCCCCGAGCTGCCCCAGGCATTGTTGGTCGGCGCTCAGCTCGCGAGTCGGGTGCGGTCGCGACGAGCATCGGACCTGACCGCGACGTGGCTCGACGAGGCGGCCGACTTCCGCCATGCCGCGACGAGCACTGCCCGCACCCTCGGCTGGCTGGCCCTCGCCCGGCGTCGAGAGCTCGCCACCGATCGCGCGGGCGTGCTGCGGGCCTGCCACCGGGGACTGTCGGCCCTCGACGAGCACCAAGCGACTCTAGGTAGTCAAGAGCTGCGTGCCCTGTCGTCGGCACATGGTGCCGAGCTCGCCGAGCTCGGCACCCGGACGGCGCTGGCGTCGGGCGATGCCCGCCGCCTCCTCCGGTGGTCCGAGCGGTGGCGCGCCACCACGCTGGCGCTGCCGTCGGCGACGACGGGCCACGACGTGGCCACGACCTCCGACCTCGCGGCACTGCGTGCCCAGCACCAGAGGCTGGCCGAGTCCCGAGCGGAGGGCGCACCCACCGACCGCCTCCAGGCGCGCGCGACGCGGCTCGAGCAGGCCGTTCGCCGGCGGATGCTCCACGCCCGTGGTTCCGGTCGTACTGCGGACGCGCTCGACGTCGCGAACCTGCTCGACGCCCTGGCCGAGGACGACACGGTCCTCGTCGAGCTCACCGAGGTGGACGGCGAGCTGCACACGCTCGTGGCAGGTCGTGGACGTGTCCGCCACCTCACTGTCGGCGACGCAGCCGGCGCGAACAAGGCGTTGGACTTCGCCCTCTTCTCCCTCCGCCAGGCCGCTCGCGGTCGTCGCGCCCAGCTCGACGTGGCGGGCGTACGCCTGCAGCGTGCCCTCCTCGGGTCGGCCCTGGACCACGTGGGGGACTCGAGGGTCGTCATGTCCGGCACGAGCGCCCTCCAGGGTGTGCCGTGGGGTCTCGTGCCCGCGCTCTCCGCGCTCCCGGTCACCAGTACGCCGTCCGCGCGGCTGTGGCTGCGCGCGAGGTCGGCGCGACCCGCGGAGGGCGACCGACGGGTGATGGTCGTCGGCCCCGGACTCGGCACCGGCGGCGCCGAGGTCCCGGCGGTGGCCGCCCAGGACCCGCGGGCCGAGGTGCTCGACGGCGAGGCAGCGACGGTGGCGGCCTCGCTCGCCGCCCTCGACGGCGCGGCGCTGGCCCACGTCGCGGCTCACGGTCACTTCCGTGAGGACAGCCCGCTCTTCTCCTCACTCACGCTGGCCGACGGCCCTCTGCTCGTGCACGACCTCCAGGGCCTGCGCCGCCCTCCGCACCGGGTGGTGCTGTCGGCCTGCGAGTCGGGCGTGATGGCGCCCGTGGGCGACCAGGAGCTGCTCGGCCTGGCCGCCGCCCTGCTGTCGATGGGCACCGCCGGCGTGGTTTCGAGCCTTGCCGAGGTGGACGACGCCGCCACGGTCGAGGTGATGGTCGCCCTCCACGCGAGCCTGCGTGCCGGCGGCGGACTCGGTGAGGCGCTGCTGGCCGCGCGGTCGATGGCCGCCGGGGACCCGGTGCTGACCGCCACGGCGGCGTCCTTCACGGTGATCGGCACCTGAGCGGTCGGCGTACGTCAGGTCAGGCGGGCAGCCGGTCGCGGCGACATCGCCGGCCGAGGATCGGTGGCGTTCTCGCAGGCCGCGCGCACGCATCGCACGGTGGCTGACTTCTTCGAGCCGGTGACTCCCAGCAGGACGGCATCTCGCGACTCCCACTGGATCGCGTCGAACCAGCCGGTGCGGTAGCGCGCGACTGCCGAGCCGTCGGTCCTGCGGATCGTGACCACGCCCGGACCCACCCCGTCGGACAGGAGGTCGACAGTGGCGACGCGGGTGCCGTCCGGGGAGACGTCCCAGACCCGGTCCTCACAGGAGCGCCAGAGCTTCGTCGACGGATCGCTGAGCCGGACCACCTTCGTGCAGCCGCCGAAGTAGGGGTCGCGCGTGTAGAAGGCGAGGAGGTCGTGCTCGATGTCGACGACGTTCGCTCGCTTCCTCACCACGGTGCCGGAGCGGTCGGTGCCGAAGCGCCACTGGAAGGTCCGGTGGTTGCCGCCGAGCAGCACCCGCGTGTCGCTGACGTCGAGCAGCCGGTGCGGGGCGGTCGGTCCCTTGGTGCCGAGGAGGGTGCCGTCGGCCGCGGCGGCGGCGTACGTCACGGCCTTGCGCCCGCCGTTGACGAAGCCCTGCCACGCCAGGGTGCTGCCGTCCGCGGAGAGGATCGCGGTGGACTGGTCGACGTTCCTCAGGATCGTCGTGACGGTGCCGTCTGCCTCGACACGTACGACGCGCCGGTTGCGCTTGCGGTCCACGTTCTGGGTGCCCACCAACCATGCGTCACCCGTCTGGCCGATCACCCGGGCGACCGTGCCCGGCAGCTCCACGCGGCGCGCGCCGTCGACGAAGTCCCCGTCGTCGATGTGGGGTACGGCGATGTCGGCGCCGCGCTGCAGCTTCTGGGGCTGCAGGTCGGTCGTCGGCACTGCGGCGCCGGCCGACGGAGCCAGCATCACGCCCCCGACGAGCAGGGCGGTGAAGGTGGTGGTCAGGCGGGTGCGAGGCATGCGGTGTCCCCTCGTGTGTGGTGCAGGTGGTCGGGTTTGTCCCCTGTGGGACGCGTGGGGGCCGTCATTGGTTGTCAACTGGTTCGCGGACGCCCGCGACCCGCACCTATCCTTGCGCGCATGACCGCCCGCCTGCTGCGCATGTCGACCTTGTTCGTCCGAACCCTGCGCGACGACCCGAACGACGCCGAGGTCCCCAGCCACCGGCTGCTCGTGCGCGCGGGCTACATCCGCCGCAACGCGCCGGGTGTCTACACCTGGCTGCCCCTGGGCCTGCGCGTGCTGCGCAAGATCGAGGCCATCATCCGCGACGAGATGGACGACATGGGCGCCCAGGAGCTCTCCTTCCCGGCGATCCTGCCCCGCGAGCCCTACGAGGCGACCGGCCGCTGGACCGACTACGGCCCCAACATCTTCCGCCTCCAGGACCGCAAGGGCGCCGACTATCTCCTCGGCCCCACCCACGAGGAGATGTTCACCCTCGTGGTGAAGGACCTCTACTCCTCCTACAAGGACCTGCCGCTCTCGATCTACCAGATCCAGAACAAGTACCGCGACGAGGCACGTCCGCGCGCCGGCTTGCTGCGCGGACGCGAGTTCGTCATGAAGGACTCCTACTCCTTCGACATCGACGACGCCGGGCTCGAGAAGTCCTACCAGCAGCACCGCGAGGCCTATATCCGGATCTTCGACCGGCTCGGCTTCGAGTACGTCATCGTCAAGGCGACCTCGGGCGCGATGGGTGGATCGGCGAGCGAGGAGTTCCTCGCCAAGGCCGCTGTCGGCGAGGACACCTATGTCCGCTGCACGCACTGCGACTACGCCGCCAACGTGGAGGCCGTGGCCGTGCGCCCGCCCGCACCCGTCTCCTACGAGGACACTCCGGCCGCCCACGCGGAGGACACCCCGGACACGCCCACCATCGACTCCCTGGTCGACCACCTCAACGCGGCCTTCCCGCGGGAGGACCGCCCCTGGGCGGCAGGCGACACCCTGAAGAACGTGGTGGTCGTGCTCAAGCACCCCGACGGCACGCGCGAGCCGCTCGCCATCGGGCTGCCCGGGGACCGCGACGTCGACCAGAAGCGCCTCGAGGGCCAGCTCGAGCCGATCGAGGTCGAGGCGATGGGCGAGGCGGAGCTCGCCGAGCACGCCGCGCTGGTCAAGGGATACATCGGTCCGGAGTCGCTGGGCGAGGACTCGAAGTCCGGCATCCGCTACCTCGTCGACCCCCGCGTCGTCGAGGGCACCCGCTGGGTCACCGGCGCCAACGTGCCCGGCTCCCACGTCATCGACCTCGTGGCCGGCCGCGACTTCACGCCCGACGGCACGATCGAGGCCGCCGACGTCCGCGACGGCGACGCCTGCCCGAACTGCACCGAGGGCACCCTCGAGTCCGCCCGCGGCATCGAGATGGGCCACATCTTCCAGCTCGGCCGTTCGTACGCCGAGGCGCTCGGGCTGCAGGTGCTCGACGAGAACGGCAAGCGCGTCACGGTCACCATGGGCTCCTACGGCATCGGTCCCTCGCGCGCCGTGGCCGCGATCGCCGAGGGCACCCTCGACGAGATCGGCCTGTGCTGGCCGCGCAACGTCGCGCCCGCGGACGTGCACGTGGTCGCCGCGGGCAAGGACCCGGCGATCTTCGCCGCGGCCGAGGAGCTCAGCGCCGAGCTCTCCCGTCTGGGCATCGAGGTGCTCTACGACGACCGGGCCGGCAAGGTCAGCCCCGGGGTGAAGTTCAAGGACGCCGAGCTGATCGGTGTGCCGACGATCGTCACGGTCGGTCGTGGTCTCGCCGACGGTGTCGTCGAGGTGCGCGATCGCAGGTCGGGGGAACGCTCGGACGTGGCGGTCGCCGATGCGGCCGCCCACCTCGCTGATCTGATCCGTGGCTGACGTCCAGGCGGTCATCTTCGACTGGGGCGGCACGCTGACGCGCTGGCACGACGTGGACTTCCACGCCGAGTCGGTCGCGCTCGCCCAGGCCGTGCGCACGACGCCGACCCCCGACGACGACCACCACGCCTACGCCGCGCGGCTGCACGGCGCCGGAGACGTGATCTGGGGGCGCAGCCGCGACCACCAGCAGAGCTCGACGATCGCCGACCTCTTCGCGGAGGCGGGGCTCGACCACGATCCGGACCTCTTGTCGGCCTACTACGACTTCTGGGAGCCGCACACCATCACGGATCCCGAGGTCCGCCCGATGCTCCAGGAGCTGCGGTCGATGGGGCTGAGGATCGGGGTGCTGTCCAACACGATCTGGCCGCGCGCGTGGCACGTCGGCTTCTTCGAGCGCGACGGCGTCTACGACCTGGTCGACGGCGACGTCTACACCAGCGAGATCCCATGGACCAAGCCGTCCCCACGGGCCTTCGGAGCCGCGATGGAGGCCGTCGGCGTGAGCGACCCGGCTACCTGCGTCTACGTCGGTGACCGGCTCTTCGACGACGTGTGGGGCGCCCAGAACGCGGGCTTGCGGGCCATCCACATCCCCCTCAGCTCGATACCGGCCGGGCAGGTCGGGCACACCGAGGGCACTCCCGACGCCACGGTCGACTCGTTGCTCGAGATCCCCGAGGTCGTGCGCAGGATCGGTTGAGAGCCTGCCACTTGCATCTTTGTGCGTTGCACAAACATGCAAGTCATATCGGCTTTTGCTTGTGGCGAATCGCCTGCATGATTGTGCATGTGGTTCCACCACCCCCCACAGGAGGGGCCACACCGGGTGATGCTGACCAACCCCATCGAGTCGGTCCGCGTCCTCGGTCATTGGGAAGGATCTCGGGACTTTCCCACTGGCCGAGGACGCGGACCGGCTTGATTTCAGCGGCGGTGCCTCACCCGAGCTCCGGGGCTCCCGGCCAGGTCTGCGGACTGCCGCCGAGCTCGAGCCCCCACGTCGCCGACCAGATCGCCTCGGTCAACGCCCACTCGCGCGCTGGCCCCACGGTCTGGGCGACGAGCGCGAGGAGCACGACCGCGCTGGCATCCTCCACCGCGAGGGCCGCCGCCTCGATCGCAGTGGCCTTCAGCAGCCGCCCGTCGAGGGCGTACGCCGGTGCTGCCGCGACCGGCGTGCCCCCCTCCTCGTCGATCATCAGGCGGAGCTGGTCACGCCGAGACCGGTGCTGGCGGTAGGCGGTGTCGAGTGCGGCGTGGAGAGCGGGGGAGGCCGCCTCCGAGGTCCGCGCGCCGAGCACGCCGTAGGTGTAGACGGCCGCGTGCTCGTCGGCCAGCGTCGCCTGCAACGCGTCCAGCACGCTCATGACGACACCTCCGGGGAGAGGGCGGCCAGGTGCTGGGAGACCGACCCGGCCATGCTCGCCAGGACCCGGGCCAGGTCGCCACTGGCGGCGGCCAGGCACGACGCGCGCAGCATGCGCAGCAGGCGCTGTTCGGAGCGGCGTACAGCGGCCAGCGCGGCGGCTGGACGCGCCGGAACACCGGCCGCGTCGGCTGTCGGGACGTCGGCGTCAGGGAGAGCCCCCACCAGGAGGTCGAGGTGGGTGGTGTGCGCCTGCGAGAGGGACGCGAGGCGCGTGCCCAGGCTCGGCACGCCCGCCGAGGCAGCCGTGACCGCACTCGCCGCATCGACGATGGCGGCCACCACCGAGGCGACCAGCGCCGAGTCCTCGGGCGGCTCGGCCTCGACCTCGCCGGGGTCGGTCTCACGCACCGGCGGATCGATGTCGCACGCCGACACGGCAAGGGGCAGCAGGAGGGCCGAGCCGACCGTCGTACGACGAGACAGCAGGCGGTCGGGCACGGCTGAACCCTAACGGCAGGTCTGACGTCCTCGTCGTGAGCACCACGGGGGAGAGGGGAGTGGGCCGGGCCGCTATCGTTGGCCCACCACAACCGCATAAGGAGGTCATGACCCGATGAGCACCCCCAAGCAGGACGCCACCCGGGACCGCATCGAGGCGGAGCTGATCGACCCCCTGCGCGCCTTCGGTCTGGACGTCGAGGCCGTCGAGCTCACCCCTGCGGGCAAGCGCCGCGTGCTGCGCATCGCCGTCGACAAGGACGGGGGCGTCACCCTCGACGACGTCGCAGACGCGACTCGCGAGACCTCCCGCGTGCTCGACGAGTCCGACGTGATGGGCGAGCACCCCTACACCCTCGAGGTCACCTCGCGCGGTGTCGATCGACCCCTGACCCTGCCGCGCCACTGGCGCCGCAACGCCGACCGCCTGGTCAAGGCCACGCTGGCCGACGGGGACGCCGTCACCGGCCGGATCCTCACGTCGGACGACGAGTCGGTCACCCTCGACGTCGACGGCACCCACCGCGAGCTGTCCTACACCGGGATCGACAAGGCCCTGGTGCAGATCGAGTTCAACCGCAAGAGCGAGAAGAAGGACGACTGATGGACATCGACCTGAGCATCCTGCGGATGCTCGAGCGTGAGAAGGAGATCTCCTTCGAGGTCCTTGCCGAGGCCATCGAGCAGGCCCTCCTCACCGCCTACCAGCGCGCCACCGAGTCCCACCACCCCGCGCGCGCCGTGCTCGACCGCCAGACCGGTCACGTCACCGTCTTCGCCCGCGAGGTCGACGAGGAGGGCAACGCCGGCCCCGAGTACGACGACACCCCCGACGGCTTCGGCCGGATCGCCGCCACCACCGCCAAGCAGGTCATGCTCCAGCGGTTGCGTGACGCCGAGGACGAGATCCGCTTCGGGGAGTTCTCCGGCAAGGAGGGCGACATCATCTCCGGCATCATCCAGCAGGGTCGCAACCCTGACGACGTGATGGTCGACCTCGGCAAGGTCGAGGCGCTGCTGCCCGTCAGCGAGCGGGTGCCGGGGGAGCAGTACGTCCACGGCGAGCGCATCAAGTGCCTGGTGACCTCGGTCCGCAAGGGCATGCGCGGACCCCAGATCACGCTCTCGCGCTCCCACCCGACGCTGGTCAAGAAGCTCTTCGCGCTCGAGGTCCCCGAGATCGCCGACGGCACCGTCGAGATCGCCGGCATCGCCCGGGAGGCTGGCCATCGCTCCAAGATCGCGGTCCACTCCACCATCTCGGGGGTCAACGCCAAGGGTGCCTGCATCGGCCCGATGGGCCAGCGGGTGCGCAACGTGATGAGCGAGCTCCACGGCGAGAAGATCGACATCGTCGACTGGGCCGAGGACCCCGCCGAGCTCGTGGCGCACGCCCTGTCGCCCGCGCGGGTGACGTCGGTGGAGATCGTCGACCTCGCGACCCGCTCGTGCCGCGTCGTCGTACCTGACTTCCAGCTCTCGCTCGCCATCGGCAAGGAGGGCCAGAACGCCCGCCTCGCGGCACGGCTCACCGGGTGGCGCATCGACATCCGCTCGGACGAGGCCCCGGCACCCGACGACACTGCCAGTTCGTAAAGCACTGGCCGCACGCAGTAAGGTGGTTGTAGTGGCCACCACGTCTGACAACCCTGTGCCCGGACCCGTCCGGACATGCGTGGGTTGTCGGGCCAGGGCCGCTGCGAACGAGTTGCTGCGCGTGGTCGCAGGCGCGGACGCCGAGGGCCGACCAGCCCTGGTGCCCGATCCGGACCATCGGGCACCTGGACGCGGAGCGCACCTGCACCCCGTGGACGAGTGCTGGCAGCTCGCAGTGCGACGACGTGCGTTTCCCCGGGCCCTGCGCTCGGCGACACCGCTCCCCGACGCCCTGGTGAGGGACTACCTCGCGTCGCTCCCCACCCCACCCGATCACCGACCAGAAGCTGGAGCAAGCAGCTCATGAGCACTCGATGAGTAACTCGCAATGAGTTTGCACACCCACTAGCTGGTCCGCTCCCCTCCTTCTGGGGTCACGGACCAGAAGGAGTAATTCGCACCGTGGCAAAGACCCGAGTCCACGAACTCGCCAAGGAGTTCGGAGTCGAGAGCAAGTTCGTTCTCGAGAAGCTCAAGGAGATGGGTGAGTTCGTCAAGTCGGCATCGTCGACCGTCGAGCCCCCCGTCGAGATGCGCTTCAAGAAGCAGTACGGCGATGAGCTGAAGGCCGCTGCGGCCTCCGCGCCCGCCGCCGACACCTCAGCCAAGCCCGCCGCCGCGAAGGCAGCGCCCAAGCCCGGCCCCAAGCGGCCTGCGGCGGCCGAGCCGGTCGTCGAGGAGCCCGTCGAGGCCCCCGTCGCCGAGCCGGTGGCCGAGCAGGTCACGGAGCCCGAGACCCCTGCCGCACGACCTGGCCCGAAGCCGGGTCCGAAGGCAGCCGTCGCGGAGCCCGAGACGCCGGCCGCTGAGCCGCCGGCAGAGCCCGAGGCGCCGGCCGCCAAGTCGTCGACCAGCCCCGCCCCACGCCCGGTCGGTCGCCCCGGCGCCCCGCGCCCGGGCAACAACCCGTTCGCGCCGAGCCAGGGCATGGGCTCGCGCCCGGCGCCCCGCACGCCCGGCGACGACACCCGTCCGCCGCGCCCGCCGGCTGGTGGCGAGACGCGTCCCGGCATGCCGCGCCCCAACCCGGCGATGATGCCCAAGTCCCCGGCTGCTTTCGGCAACGGTCCCGGTGCCCGTCCCGCCCGCGGTGGACCCGGTGGCGGCCCCGGCCGTCCGGGTGCCCCCGCTCGCGGTGGCGCTCCGGGTCGTCCCGGTGGCGGCCCCGGCGGTGCTCCCGGTGGCGGTGCTCCGGGTCGTCCCGGCGGCTTCGGCCCCTCCGGTGGCGGTCGCCCCCGTCCGGGCCAGCGTGGCCAGACCCAGGGTGCCTTCGGGCGCGCTGGCGGCCCGTCGCGTCGAGGACGCAAGTCGAAGCGCGCGCGTCGTATGGAGTTCGAGGCCATGGAGGCCCCGACGATCGGTGGCGTGCGTGTCCGCAAGGGCAACGGCGAGACCGTACGTCTGCCGCGTGGCGCGTCCCTGACCGACTTCGCCGAGAAGATCAACGTCGACGCGGCCGCCCTCGTCCAGATGCTGTTCTCGCTGGGCGAGATGGTCACCTCGACCCAGTCCGTCGGTGACGAGACCTTCGAGCTGATCGGTGAGGAGCTCAACTACACCGTCCAGATCGTCTCGCCCGAGGACGAGGACCGTGAGCTGCTCGAGACGTTCGACCTCGAGTTCGGTGCCGACGAGGGTGACGAGGACGACCTCGTGATCCGTCCGCCGGTCGTGACCGTCATGGGTCACGTCGACCACGGAAAGACCAAGCTCCTGGACGCGCTGCGTGACGCCAACGTGGTCGACAAGGAGGCCGGTGGCATCACCCAGCACATCGGTGCCTACCAGGTCCACACCGAGGTCGACGGCAACGATCGTCGCATCACCCTCATCGACACCCCCGGTCACGAGGCGTTCACCGCCATGCGTGCTCGTGGTGCCCAGGCCACCGACATCGCGATCCTGGTCGTCGCGGCCGACGACGGCGTCATGCCGCAGACGGTCGAGGCGCTCAACCACGCCCGCGCTGCCAACGTGCCGATCGTGGTCGCGGTCAACAAGATCGACAAGCCGGACGCCGACTCGACCAAGGTCCGCGGCCAGCTGACCGAGTACGGCCTGATCCCCGAGGAGTACGGCGGCGACGCGATGTTCGTCGACGTCTCGGCCAAGGCCGGGCTCAACCTGGACAAGCTGCTCGAGGCCGTCGTCCTGACTGCCGACGCGTCGCTCGACCTGCGGGCCAACCCCACCCAGGACGCCCAGGGCCTCGTGGTCGAGGCACACCTCGACCGCGGTCGCGGTCCGGTCGCCACGGTGCTGGTCCAGCGCGGCACGCTGCGCGTCGGTGACTCGATCGTGGCCGGTCCGGCTCACGGTCGTGTCCGCGCCATGCTCGACGAGCACGGCAACGAGATCACCGAGGCCGACCCGTCGCGTCCCGCGATGGTGCTGGGTCTCTCGGCGGTCCCCGGTGCTGGTCAGAACTTCATCGTCGTCGACGACGACCGGATGGCTCGCCAGATCGCTGAGAAGCGTGAGGCGCGCGAGCGTGCGGCCATGCAGGCCAAGCGTCGTGTCCGTCGCAGCCTCGAGGACTTCATGGCTTCCATGGAGAAGGGCGAGAGCCAGGAGCTCAACCTCATCCTCAAGGGCGACGTGTCCGGTTCGGTCGAGGCGCTCGAGGACGCCCTCGCCAACATCGATGTCGGCGAGGAGGTCTCGCTGCGCGTCATCGACCGTGGTGTCGGTGCGATCACCGAGACCAACGTCGACCTGGCCGCCGCCTCCGACGCCATCATCATCGGCTTCAACGTCCGGCCGCAGGGCAAGGCGAGCCAGATGGCCGACAAGGAGGGTGTCGAGATTCGTCACTACTCGGTCATCTACCAGGCCATCGAGGAGATCGAGGCGGCGCTCAAGGGCATGCTCAAGCCGATCTACGAGGAGTCGACCCTCGGTCAGGCGGAGATCCGCGAGATCTTCCGCTCGTCCAAGGCCGGCAACATCGCAGGCTGCATGGTCACGTCCGGTCTCATCCGCCGCAACGCCAAGGTGCGCATCCTGCGCGACAGCGCCGTGGTGGCCGACAACATCGACCTCGCCTCGCTCCGTCGCGAGAAGGACGATGCGTCCGAGGTCCGGGAAGGGTTCGAGTGCGGCATCGTGCTCAAGAACTTCCAGGACATCAAGATCGGCGATGTCGTGGAGTCGTTCGAGATGCGCGAGATCCCGCGCGCCTGACAGCTCCGGCTGCCGGCGCCTGTTCATCAAGGTATGTAGGCCAATGGGCGCTTCCCACGGTCAATTGACCGTGGGAAGTGCCCATTCGGCGACATACCGTGATGAAGCAACACCCACCGACGTTCCACCCACCTGAGGACCAGACATGAGCAACCCCCGCGTCCGCAAGATCGCCGACCGGATCCAGGTCATCGTCGCCGAGATGCTCGAGCGCCGGATCAAGGACCCGCGCCTGGGCTTCGTCACGATCACCGACGTACGCGTCACCGGCGACAGCCAGCAGGCCTCGATCTTCTACACCGTTCTCGGTGCGGAGGAGGAGCTGGCGAGCACGGGGGCCGCGCTCGAGTCGGCCAAGGGCGTCATCCGCTCCGAGGTCGCCAAGCAGCTGGGCATGCGCATCGTGCCCACGCTGACCTTCATCCCCGACGCGCTCCCCGAGAGCGCCCGGGCGCTCGACGAGGTGCTGGCCCGCGCCAAGCAGATCGACGACGAGGTCGCCGCGCACCGCGGTGCCGCGTACGCCGGCGAGGCCGACCCCTACAAGAAGCCCCGCGTCGAGTCCGACGAGGACCCGGACACCGACGACGACAACGACGACGACACCGACGACGGCGCCCACGACGGCGCCCACGACGGCGCCCACGAAGAAGGCGACGACACAGTCTGATGGCGGAGTCGGGCCTGGTCGTCGTCGACAAGTCGCCGGGCATGACGTCGCACGACGTCGTCGCCCGCGTACGCCGGCTGGCGGGCACCCGCAAGGTCGGTCATGCCGGCACCCTCGACCCGATGGCCACCGGCGTGCTCGTCCTCGGGATCGAGCGAGCGACGCGGCTGCTGGGTCACCTCATGCTGACCGAGAAGTCGTACGCCGCCACCGTGCGGCTGGGCGTGTCCACCACCACCGACGACGCCGAGGGCGAGGTGACCGCGACGACCCCTGCGGCGTTCCATCAGCCCGGCCTGGTCGAGGCGGAGTTCGGTGAGCTGGTCGGCGACCTCATGCAGGTGCCGACGGCCGTCTCGGCGATCAAGGTGGACGGGAAGCGCGCCTACCAACGGGTCCGCGACGGCGAGCAGGTCGAGCTCAAGGCGCGACCGGTGCGGATCCACGCCCTGGAGGTTCTCGACCAGCGGGTCGTGGGGGACTGGATCGACGTCGACATCACCGTCCGCTGCTCCAGCGGCACCTACGTCCGGGCCATCGCCCGCGACGTCGGCGCGGCACTCGGGGTGGGTGGGCACCTGACCGCGCTGCGGCGTACGGCGGTGGGCGCCTTCGACCTCGCCGTCGCGCGGACGCTCGACCAGCTGGCGGACGACTTCGTCCTGCTCCCGATCGCCCGGGCGGCACGAGCGTCGTTCGCCGCGGTCGACCTCGACGAGGAGCAGGCCGCCCACGTGAGGTTCGGTCGGGCCCTGGGTCTCACCCTCACCGGGACGGGCCCGCACGCGCTCTTCGCACCGGACGGAGAGTTCCTCGCGCTCTACGAGCCGACGCCGGGCGGTGCCCGGCCGGTGGCCGTCTTCGTCGGGTAGTCGCTCCACCCCTACGGGGCCACCCCTGCGGTCTAGACAGATCTGGTAATGGCGTTGGCAACCTGTCGTCCGAGGAGGAACGTGTGGTGGACGTCAGCCACTTCTGAGGAAACGAGCAGGGGGAAGAATGTCAGCACGCACCATCGGCGCCGCTCTCATGAGCGCCGTACTCGTCGCGTCGATCGCAGGATCCGTGGTCACCGCCGAAGCAGCTCCCACGACGTCGAAGGCAGCCGCCCCGGTCGCGGTGTCCATCGATGCCAAGCGCATGATCACGATGCCCGCCACGGTCCAGCCGGGCGTCAACGAGTTCACCGTCACCAGCGTCAAGCCGTCGGGCCTCCAGCTGCTCAGGCTGGCCGACGGCTACACCACCGACAAGGCTGAAGCCGACATCAAGGCCGGACTCGACCGCGGCAAGCTCTCCGCACTGCGTCGCTTCGAGGCCCACGCCACGTTCCACGGCGGGGTGTCCAGCCGGCCGGGCAAGGCAGCGACCTTCTGGGTCGACCTGGAGCCAGGCACCTACGTCGCGCTCGACGTCCAGGGCAGGACCAATGCGGCCAAGTGGTTCACGCTCACGGTCACCGGCCTCGACACCGGCATGAGCATGCCCTCGGGCAGCACCATCAAGGCAGTCCGGGACACCAAGTGGGCCAAGCGCCCGGCGTCGATCCCGCGCAAGGGCACGCTCACCTTCAAGAACCGCGCCACGCAGAACCACTTCGTCATCATGGTCAAGATGAACAAGGGCGCCACCCTGAAGGACGTCAAGGAGTTCCTGATGACCGAGGAGGGCAGGCCGCCGGTCAACTTCAACAAGTCCCTCGACAGCGGTCTCATCAGCCCCGGAGAGGACCTGGCCTTCAACTACAGGCTGCCCGCAGGCACGTACGCCATGTTGTGCTTCTGGCCCGACGCCAGCATGCGCGGTATGCCGCACGCATTCATGGGCATGGTGCGCACCATCAAGCTGCGCTGAGCAGCGCCGTGAGAGGGGGGCCTCGCGCCGCCGGCCTCGAGCCGGCGTCGCGAGGCAGGTGCGTGCCGGGTCGACGGCGTGGATAGGCTTCCGCCGTGCAGATCTGGCGTGATGGCGACGACGTGCCGGCCGACCTCGGCCGCACCGTCGTGAGCATCGGCAACTTCGACGGGGTCCACCTCGGTCATGCACACGTCCTCGACGAGGCGCGGAACACCGCTGCCCGACTCGGGGTTGACCTGGTGGTCGCTGTCACCTTCGACCCGCATCCGATGGCGGTGCTCCGACCCGAGCACGCGCCGCCGACACTGACGTCGATCGAGACGCGGGGCCGCCTGCTCGAGGACGCAGGCGTCGATGCGGTGCTGGTCGTCGAGTTCACCCGGGAGGTCGCGCAGTGGAGCCCGGAGCAGTTCATCGAACGGATCCTCGTGGACGTGCTGCACGCCCGAGGGGTGGTCGTCGGGGCGAACTTCAGGTTCGGCGCGAAGGCGGCCGGGGACGTCACCACCCTGCGCGAAGCCGGTGCCGCACACGGTTTCGAGACGGTGGGCGTCGCCCTCGACGGTGGCCCGCAGGTGTGGAGCTCGACCTACGTCCGCCAGTGCCTGGCCACCGGCGACGTGGCCGGAGCCGCCGAGGCGCTGGGGCGTGACTTCACCGTACGCGGGGTGGTCGTGGAGGGCGACAAACGGGGCCGTGAGCTCGGCTACCCGACGGCCAACGTCCCGATCCCCCCGATCGATGCGGCCCCGGCCGATGGTGTCTACGCCGGCTGGTTGACCCGCCGCGACACCGGCGAGCGCTATCCCGCCGCGATCTCCGTGGGCACGAACCCGACCTTCGACGGCGAGCGGGACCGCCGGGTGGAGTCCTACGTCCTCGACCGCGACGACCTCGAGCTCTACGGCGTCGAGGTCGAGGTCGCCTTCGTCGAGCGGCTGCGCGGGATGGTGAAGTTCGAGGGCATCGAGGCGCTCATCGAGACGATGCACGACGACGTACGCCGTGCCCGCGAGGTCCTGGGTGGCTGAGGCCGCGCCTTCGCCGGACCTGGGCGCGGCGGAGGCGTGGTTCGTCGACCACGGCCTGCCCTACTTCGTCGACGACATCCGCGCCGAGGTGCAGCGCGGGCTGGGTCGTCGTCGGCTCGTGCTCGTGGGACTGGTCGCCGCCTTCCTCGTGGCTGCGGTCTCCGCGGGGTTCGCACTGACCGGCCTGGGCTGGGACGACGGCGTCGTGCCCGGGATCAACGTCGCCCTCCTGTGGCTGACGGCGTACGCCTTGTTCACCCTGCGCGCCTGGGTCATCGCGCGCTGGGCCGCTCGGCGGACCTTCTCCAGCCTCGGCCTGCTGTTCCCGCTGGTGACGCGCGCCCTGCCGCTCCTGCTGCTCTTCATCACGTTCCTCTTCATCAACGCCGAGGTGTGGCAGGTCGCCTCGCACCTGGACGGTCGGGTGATGTGGTTGACCGTCGCGCTGTTCCTGGCGATCACCGTGGGTTTCCTGCTCGCCCGGCTGCCCGAGGAGCTGGCGGTCTTCGACGAGGCGGTCGATCCCGACGTGATCGCGCAACGGTGCGTGGGCACGCCGCTCGAGGGCTTCTCCGCGCACGAGGCCACGCACGAGACCGCGCTCGGTGGCCTCCAGAAGGCCAACCTGCTGCTGATGCTGCTCATCACCCAGCTGGTCCAGGTGATGCTGCTGAGCGTCTCGGTGTTCGTCTTCTTCGTGGTCTTCGGGCTGCTGGTCATGACGCCCGAGGTGGTGGAGTCCTGGACGCAGAACGAGCTGACCGCGGTGCCGGGCCTCGACCGGGCCAACTGGGAGCTGATCCAGGTCTCGGTGTTCCTCGCGGCCTTCAGCGGCTTCTACTTCACCGTCTACGCCGTGACCGACGAGGTCTACCGCAAGCAGTTCTTCACCTCGATCCTGCGTGAGCTCGAGCGCGCGGTCAGCGCCCGTGCCGCCTACCGGTCCCTGCGGCGTACGCCGAACTGATCCTGGGTCCCCGCGTCTTTTCCGAGCGGTGAGTGAGGAGGGGTTCCGTCGCCCAGAAGCCGCCTCACGCACCGCCCGCGCGGGTGTCGGCGTACGACGCGCAGATGGGCGGTGCGTGAGGGGCCATCCCCGCCAGGAGAAGGCCCCTCACACACCGCCCATCGGGGGCTGGGGTCAGGCGTCGAGGTCCTGCTCGACCAGGGCTGCGATCGCGTCGACCGCGGCCTGGTCCTCGCCCTCGACCTCGACCGTGTCGCCGTTGCCGGCCCCGAGGGTCATGATCATCAGCGACGAGCTCGCGTCGACACCGTTGATCGTGACGTCGGAGCCGAGCTCGCCCGCCTTCTCGGCGATGATCGCGGCGGGGCGGGCGTGCAGGCCGACGGCGGAGCCGACGACGACAGACTTGCTGGGCATGGTTCTCCTTGAGGTGTGCTGCGGGTGGGCTGGGTTGGATGTCAGACGGTGACGAGGTCGGTGTCGGCCTTGCTCATGCTCTTGAGGGCTACGACGAGCGCGGCGCTCAACAGCACGCCCGCCACCAGGGCGATGACGAAGCCGAGGATGCCGTCGACCGCGAACAGGACGAAGATCCCGCCGTGCGGCGCGCGCAGGCCGACATCGAGACCCATCGACAGGGCGCCGGTCAGCGCGCTGCCCGCCATGATCGAGGGGATCACGCGCAGCGGGTCGGCCGCGGCGAACGGGATGGCACCTTCGGTGATGAAGGAGGCACCCATGGCCCAGGCGGCCTTGCCGTTCTCCCGCTCCGGGACGGTGAAGAGCTTCGGACGTACGACCGTGGCCAGGGCGAGGGCCAGCGGCGGCACCATGCCCGCCAGCATGACGGCGGCCATCACGTTGAGCTCGGGAGCGTCGGTCGCGGTCGCGGCGGCACCGAGGCCGGTGGTCGCGAAGGCGTACGCCGTCTTGTTGAGCGGTCCGCCCATGTCGAAGGCCATCATCAGGCCGAGGATCACGCCGAGGATGACCGCCGAACCGCCCTGCAGGCTGTTCAGTCCGTCGCTCAGGGCCTCCATCAGCGCACCCAGGGGCTTGCCGAGGACGACGACCATGACGAAGCCGGAGATGAGGGTCGCCAGGAGCGGGATCACCAGCACCGGCATCAGCCCGCGCATCCAGGTCGGCACCTTCCACTTGGTGATCCACAACGCCACGATGCCGGCCAGGACGCCACCGACGATGCCGCCGAGGAAGCCCGAGTTCAGCGTTCCGGCGATCGCGCCCATGACGAAGCCGGGCGCGATGCCCGGGCGGTCGGCGATGGCGTAGGCGATGTAGCCGGCCAGGGCCGGGACGAGGAATCCGAAGGCGGCAGCGCCGAGGGTGAAGAGCAACGCACCGAGATAGGCGAAGAACGACGAGCCGAAGAGGGCGTGCTCGAGGCCGAACTCGTCGACGTTCGGCGGGTTGAAGAACGTGTTGTCGACGGCGATGGACTGCCCGTCGTTGACGATCTCGTAGCCACCGAAGAGGAAGCCGAGGGCGATCAGCAGACCGCCGGCGGCGACGAACGGGATCATGTAGGACACACCGGTCATCAGCACCCGGCGGGCCGTCCCGCCGAAGGACTCCTTGCCCCCGTGGGTGGCGCCGGCCTCGCTTGCCGTGCCTTCCACGCGGGGTGAGTTCGACGGGTCGGCGGCGTAGCGCAGGGCCTCGGCGATCATCGTGTCCGCGTCGTCGATGGGCCGCTTCACGCCGGAGCTCACCATCGGCTTGCCGGCGAAGCGAGTGCGGTCCCGCACGCCCACGTCGACGGCGAAGATGACCGCGCCGGCCTGGGCGATGGTCGCCGGGGCGAGCGGGGTGGAGCCGGCCGAGCCCTGGGTCTCGACGTGCAGCTCGACCCCGGCCTTCTCGGCGGCGGCCTCGAGGGCCTCCGCGGCCATGTAGGTGTGGGCGATGCCGGTGGGGCACGCAGTCACGGCGACCAGGGAGGGCTTGCCCGACGCCGCCGGGGCAGCCGCGGCCGGGGCGGCAGCGGCAGGCCCAGCGTCCGCGGCAGGGGAGGTGGCAGCGTGGGCACCGGCTTGGGCAGGTGCCGGGGCGGGCTCGCCCAGCTCGGCAGCCACGAGGTCGACCACGTCCTGGTCGGTCTCGGCGGCGCGCAGCGCGTTGGTGAACGCCGGCTTGACCAGCGCCCTCGCGAGCTTGGTGAGGATCGTCAGGTGGTCGGCGTCGCCGCCGGCCGGAGCAGCGATCAGGAAGGCCAGGTCGGCCGGACCGTCCTTGGCACCGAAGTCGACGCCCGGCGTCAGGCGCGCGAACGCCAGCGTCGGCACCTCGACCCCGGTCGTACGGCAGTGGGGGATGGCGATGCCGCCGGGCAGGCCGGTCGCCGAGGTCGCCTCGCGGGCGAAGGCGTCCTCGATGAGCTGGTCGCGGTCGACCGCCCTCCCAGCGCTGTCGACCACGGCAGCGAGGGCACGGATCACGTCCTGCTTGTCAGAGCCCCAGTCAGCCCCGAGGGTGACGAGGTCGGTGGTGATGAGTTCGGTCATGCGCTGTCTCCAAGGGTAGTGACGCTCACCAGTTCCGTGCGGAGCTGTGAGGGCAAGGGGATGGTGGTGCCGGGAAGACCTGCGGCGGCGCTGCCGTAGGCGACGGCCAAGGCAAGGCGCTGAGGGGCAGGCAGCCCCCGGATGTCGCCGAGCAGATAGCCGAAGAGACTGGAGTCGCCGGCACCGACGGTGCTGACGACTGTGGTGGGGGGCGGCGTCGCGTGCCAGGCACCTTCGGGGGTGACCAGGACCGCGCCGTTGCCGCCCAGCGTGGCGAGGACCGCGCCGACTCCCCGTCCGATCAGCTCGCGCGCTGCCACGGCGGTGGCCTCGGGGTTCGCCTCGAGCTCGTCGGGGTCACCCCCGGTGAAGGAGGCCAGCTCCTCGCCGTTGGGCTTCATCAGATCGGGCGCCGACCCGGGCAATGCCTCCACCAGCGCCTGCAACGGCGCCTCACTGGTGTCGACCGCGACCCGGCCACCCACCTCGCGGAGACGTCGTACGAGGTCGGCATAGAAGGCAGGGGATGCGCCCACAGGTAGTGAGCCTGCCAGCACTGTCCAGTCTGCGCCAGCAGCGCGGACCAGGGCTGCCTGGGCCATCAGCTCGAGGTGCAGCGGCAGGACCTCGGCGCCGGGGGAGTTGAGCTTGGTGGTGGTGCCGTCGGGCTCGGTGATCGTCAGGTTGACGCGGACGTCGCCCGCGGGGCGCACCGGCCGGCAGTCGATGCCGGCGACCAGCAGCTCGAGGACGAAGGGATCGTCCTTGAGGGCAGGCACGACGGCGATGCTGGGGATGCCGGCGCTCACGGCCGCGCGGGAGATGTTCACCCCCTTGCCGCCGGCCTGGGAGGTCACCGAGGCGACCCGGTGGACCTGTCCGCGGGAAAGCTCACCGTCCAGGGCCACGGTCCGGTCGATGCTCGGGTTGGGGGTCAGGGTCAGGATCATGCGATCACTACCTCGATTCCGGCTGATTCGAGGACTCGGCGGTCCGAGTCCTCGATGTCGCTGTCGGTGACCAGGACGTCGACGCTGTCGAGCGTCGCGAAGCGCACCGCTGTCTCTACGCCGAACTTGGAGGAGTCGGCGAGCACCACGGTGCGTCGCGCACAGGCGATGATCGCCCGCTTGCTGGCCGCCTCGTCGCTGTCTGGGGTGGTGAGTCCATGACCCACCGTGATGCCGTTGGTGGCGATGAAGGCCACGTCGGCGCGGAAGTCGGCGAGCGCGGCCACCGTGTCTGCGCCCACCGCGGCGTGAGTGGCGGGGCGCACCTTGCCGGGGAGCAGGTACAGCTGGATCTGCGGCAGACCGGCCAGCCGGGTGGCGACCGGCACCGCGTGCGTGATGACCGTGAGGCGGTGGTCGCGGGGGAGGGCCGCTGCGAAGCGAGCCGTGGTGCTTCCGGCGTCGATGACGACGACCGAGTCCGGCGGCGGGAGCAGCTTGACCGCGGCGTTGGCGATGGCCTCCTTGGCCTGCGGGTTGGACTGCTCGCGCTCGCTGACGCCTGATTCGATGACCGTGAGCGAGCCGGCAGGCACTGCGCCGCCGTGCACTCGTCGCACGAGTCCCATCCGGTCGAGCGTGGAGAGGTCACGACGGACGGTCTCGGTGGTGACCTCGAACTCCCCGGCCAGTTGGACCACGGACAGCCGGCCACGGCGGCTGATCAGGTGGGCCATCGCTTGCTGCCGCTCTTCCGCGTACATGGGTCCCCCTGTCCGAAAATCTGTGTATGTGTTGTTTTAGTCCCGAACGTGTTGCTTGTCAAGCAGGACATGTTCTACGGTGTGTTCATGACCACACCCGCGAACACCCTCAGCGGGACCCCGGTCGTTCCGGGTGTTGCCGCCGGTCCTGTCCTGCACGTCCGTGGCGAGGTCTCGCCCGACGCTATCGCGCGCTACGGGGACGGTGACTTCGCTGATGCGGAAGCCGCGCTCGCGGCGTACGACGACGCTGCCGCGGTGGTGGCCGAGACGTTCTCCACCAAGGCCTCCTACGCACAGGGCGCGGCGGCAGAGGTGCTGACCGCGAGCGCCGGGTTGGCGCGTGACAAGGGGCTGCGGTCCGGGGTCTCCAAGAACCTCCAGGCCGGGCAGGGGCCCGTGTCCGCGGTGCAGGGCGCCGTGGAGCAGTTCGCCACGATCTTCACCAACATGGGCGGGTTGATGGCCGAACGGGTGACCGACCTGCGCGACATCGAGCGCCGCGTCGTCGCCCACCTGGTCGGTGAGCCCGCCCCCGGTGTCCCCACGCCGGCCGAGCCGTCGATCCTGGTGGCCGAGGACCTCGCACCCAGCGACACCTCGGGCCTCGACCCCGAGCTCGTCACCGCACTGGTCACCGAGCGCGGCGGCGCGACCAGCCACACGGCGATCATCGCGAGGCAGCTCGGCATCCCGTGCGTCGTGGGGGCTGCCGGCATCTGCGAGCTCGCGGCCGGGACCTTCGTGGTCGTCGACGGCGAGGCGGGCACCATCGAGCTGGGAGCCGATCCCGACGAGGCGCGGGCCCGCGTCGAGGAGAGCAAGCGCCTCCGCGACGAGCTCGCCTCCTGGAACGGCCCGGCACAGACCGCGGACGGGCTGCCCGTCAAGCTGCTCGTCAACGTCGCCGACGGCGCCTCTGCGAAGTCCGCGGCCGGCGAACCCGTGCAGGGCGTGGGCCTGTTCCGCACCGAGCTGTGCTTCCTCGACCGCAAGGTGGAGCCCGACGTCGAGGAACAGGCCGACATCTACGCCGACGTCCTCTCGCCCTACTCCGACGGGCGCTACGTCGTCGTACGCACCCTCGACGCCGGCTCGGACAAGCCCATCGCGTTCGCGGCCCAGGAGGACGAGGAGAATCCGGCGCTCGGGGTGCGTGGTCTGCGGCTGAGCTTCGACAACCCCGGGCTGATGGACCGTCAGCTCGACGGCATCGCCGCCGCGGCCGAGCGGACCGGCACCGAGACCTGGATCATGGCGCCCATGGTGGCGACGGTGGCCGAGGCCGCTGACTTCGCCGCCAAGGTGCGCGCCCGTGGGCTCAAGCCCGGGGTCATGGTCGAGATCCCCAGCGCTGCGCTGCTCGCGCACCGCATGCTCGAGGTCGTCGACTTCCTCTCCATCGGCACCAACGACCTCACCCAGTACGCCATGGCGGCGGACCGGATGGCCACCGATCTGGCCCACCTCACCGACCCGTGGCAGCCGGCGGTGCTGCAGCTGATCGCGATCACAGCGCACGCCGGCACCGAGGCCGGCAAACCGGTCGGGGTGTGTGGCGAGGCCGCCGCGGACCCGCTCCTCGCCACGGCGCTCATCGGCATGGGCATCTCGTCGCTGTCGATGGCGGCTCGCGCCGTCCGACCGGTGGGCGCGCAGCTGTCCAAGGTCACCCTCGAGACCTGCGAGGCCGCAGCAGAGGCCGCCCTCGGTGCGCCGGACCCGATGGCCGGCCGCGCCGCTGTCCGGGAGCTGCTCGGGCACTGACGTACGTCGAGGATCGGTCGTCCGGCTGCATCAGGCACCTCAACCATCAGGCACCCAACATGGAGGAACCATGACATCTGACTACGAACGCTACCGCGCTGCCGATATCGACCTGCCGGAACAAAGCTGGGCCTGGAACGTGTACGGCGCGGGCGAGGAGAACATGGGCAAGGGTGATCAACCCGAGTTGGTGCCCATCCCCGAACCCGATGCCGACCAGATGCTGGTTCGCATCGACAGCGTGGGACTCTGCTTCTCCGATGTGAAGATCCTCCGCGCGGGCGGCAGCCACCCGAAGCTCTACAACCGCGACCTGTCCAAGGAGCCCACCCGACTGGGGCACGAGGTCAGCCTCACGGTCATCGAAGTCGGCGAGAACCTCAAGGACCGCTATCACGCCGGCCAGCGGCTGGCCGTGCAGCCCGACATCTATCAAGACGGCAAGAGCACGGCCTACGGCTACACCATTCCCGGCGGACTGATCCAGTACCACCTGATGGGCTCGGAGATGCTCGACACCGACGACGGCGCCTGCCTGCTGCCCGTCCCTGACACGATGGGCTACGCCGAGGCGTCCACGCTGGAGCCCTGGGGTTGCGTGATGGCGGCCTACACCCAACGCCGCCGCCTGGAACCCAAGACCGGCGGGACCATGTGGATCATCGGCCGGTCCGGAGATGAGCAGGACTACCTCTTCTCCTCTGGTCTCGATGCCCCGGCCACCATCGTGATGACCGACGTGCCCGCCTCGGTGGAAGAGCTGGTGGGGCAGACCTCGGCCACGAAGATCGTGCGCAATGGCGTCGGCACCGATGACTTCCAAGCCCTGGTGGACGAGCTGACCGACGGCGCCGGCTTCGACGACATCGTCATGCTCGATCCCCGTGCCGCGGCAACGGTGGGTGCCGTGGCCAAGCACATCGCCCGGCGGGGCACCCTCAACATGGTGGGCAAGACCGCCCTTGACGGCCTGGTGGACACCGACGTGGGCCGCCTGCACTACGACTACACCGCCTATCTCGGCAGCCAGGGACCGGACATCGCCGCCTCCTACGGCGAGGCGCGCAACCGCTGCGACCTGCGATCAAGGGGCACCACCGTCTTCGTGGGCGCCGGCGGGCCCATGGGGTTGATGCATGTCCAGAGGGCCATCCAACAGCCAGACGGCCCCAGCAAGATCGTCGCCACGGAGGTGAGCGATGAACGCCTGAAGAGCCTCGAGGATCGTCTGGCCCACCTGGCGGAGAGCAACGACTGCGAGTTGATCACCTTCAACTCCCAGACCGCAGACCAGTCCCTCCACGATTTCGTCATGGGGATCACCGACAACAAGGGGGCCGACGACGTGGTGGTCAGTGTCCCCATCGCCGCTGTGATGGCCGAGGCCGACACACTGATGAATCCTGACGGCATGCTGGTCTTCTTCGCCGGCGTCCCCAACGGCACCCTGGCGCCGGTGAACCTGAGCGCGGTCTTCCTTGACAACGCCCAGTACACCGGGACTTCGGGATTGACCATCCACGATCAGCAGCAGGTGGTGGACCTGGCCAACCAGGGTTCTCTCTCCCCGGGATCCATCGTGGGCGCCGTCGGCGGCATGCGGGCGGCCAAGGACGGCCTCCAGGCCCTGGTCGACGGCAGCTACTCCGGGAAGGTCCTCATCTTCCCCCAGATCCACGACCTCCCGCTGATGGGGCTCGATGAGCTGAAGGACAGGCTGCCGGATGTTGCCGAGAAGCTGGCACCCGGCGACACGTGGAACGACGAGGCGGAAAAGGCGCTCTTCGACAGTCAGCTGAGCGGCTAGCGGCAACCTGCCGGTCGCTGTTGGCCACGAGGAACAGGTGTGTCTGCCCCTCAGGTCAGCCCACCGTCCCACAGGTAAAACCACAGATACGGGCATAAATATGTGCCCGAATACTTGGCAACGTGCCCGATCGTGCGGTTTAATCATCTTCATAACGTGAGGGGAATCACCCCCGAGTTCGACTGGGAGGACACCAGCATGGCGACGACAACTACACCCGCGGCCCGGACAGGCGCGAGGGTGCACGTGCAGAAGTTCGGCACGTTCCTGTCCAACATGGTCATGCCCAACATCGGCGCCTTCATCGCCTGGGGCCTGATCACAGCCTTGTTCATCGAGAAGGGCTGGCTCAACTGGGGTGGCTCGGGAGGGCTCGCCCCCGACAGCTGGGTGGCGAAGATCGGCGGCTGGGGCGACTTCGACGGCGGAGGCATCGTCGGTCCGATGATCGTCTACTTGTTGCCGATCCTGATCGGCTACACCGGCGGCAAGATGATGTACGACACCCGCGGTGGCGTGATCGGTGCGATCGCGACGATGGGTGTGATTGCCGGCGCCGACATCCCGATGTTCATGGGTGCGATGATCATGGGCCCGCTGGGTGGCTGGTCGATGAAGCACATCGATGCCATCTGGGACGGCAAGATCAAGCCCGGCTTCGAGATGCTCGTCAACAACTTCGCGGTCGGCATCTGGGGTGGCCTCCTGGCCACGTTCGGCTTCTTCGTGATGAGTCCGATCGTGGAGTGGATCGCCGACCGGCTCTCCGAGGGGATCGACGTCCTGGTCACCAACAACCTGCTGCCGTTCACCTCGCTCATCATCGAACCGGCCAAGGTGCTGTTCCTCAACAACGCCCTCAATCACGGTGTGCTGACGCCGTTGGGCACCAACGAGGCCGTGGAGAACGGCAAGTCCATCCTGTTCCTGCTGGAGGCCAACCCGGGTGCCGGGCTGGGCCTGCTGCTGGCCTACTCGATGTTCGGCAAGGGCCTGGCCAAGGCGTCGGCCCCCGGCGCGGCGATCATCCACTTCTTCGGTGGCATCCACGAGATCTACTTCCCCTTCGTGCTGATGAAGCCCAAGCTGATCCTCGCGATGATCGCGGGCGGCATGACCCAGATCTTCATCAACGTGATCTTCGACTCCGGCCTGCGTGCCCCCGCCGCGCCCGGCTCGATCATCGCGGTCTACGCGCAGACCCCCGGGAACAGCTTCATCGGAGTGACCCTGTCGGTGATCGGAGGTGCCGCAGCATCCTTCGTGGTCGCGGCGTTCCTGCTCAAGACCGACCGCACCGAGGAGGCCGAGGACCAGCTCGTGGGCGCCACGGCGAGCATGGAGTCGATGAAGGGCAAGGCCTCGGTCGCGTCCTCGGCGCTGGTGGGCGGCACGGCCACGGCCACGCGCCAGATCCAGAGCATCGTGTTCGCGTGCGACGCCGGAATGGGGTCCTCGGCGATGGGTGCTTCGGTGCTCCGCAAGAAGATCCATGACGCCGGTCATACAGAAGTCACGGTCGTCAACAAGGCGATCGCCAACCTGGAGGACGACGTCGACCTCGTGGTGACCCACCAGGACCTCACCGACAGGGCCCGCCAGAAGAGTCCGTCCGCCGTGCACGTCTCGGTCGACAACTTCATGGCCAGCCCGAAGTACGACGAGATCGTCGCGATGGTCAACGAGAGCAAGCAGACCTGACCCGACCGACGGCGAGCACGACCAGCCCGGCCCTCCGCGGTGCGGAGGGCCGGGCTGCTCGCTGCAGAGGCCACGACGCGACACCCGCGGTGTGGTCTGATGGCGGGACGCGACATCGACCGGCGAGGCGCCGGCCGCACCGAACACTCGAGGAAAGAGGCGTCACATGAGCGACGTACTGAGCCGGGAAGCCATCGTGCTGGGCGGCCGGGCCACCGACAGGGAAGCAGCCATCACGGAGGCCGGCCAGCTGCTGGTCGCCGCGGGCGCGGTGGACGACGCGTACGTCGCCGCGATGCACGAGCGCGAGACCTCGGTCTCCACGTTCATGGGCAACGGCCTGGCCATCCCGCACGGCACCAACGAGGCCAAGTCGCTGATCCGACAGACGGCGATCTCGTTCATCCGCTACGACGAGCCGATCGACTGGAACGGCAGCCCGGCGAAGTACGTCGTCGGCATCGCCGGCGCCGGCGACGACCACCTCGTCGTGCTGCAGGCGCTCGCGGGCGCCTTCACCGACGACGCGAAGATCGCCACGCTCGACGCCGCCCAGACCCCCGATGACGTGCTCGCGGTGTTGGGGGACGTCAGCGTCTGAGAGCCCACCTCCCGCGCCCTACCGGCGAGGGACGCGGTGACGACGTGGCGGTGAGCGTCAGCAGGCAGTGACGGTCACCGGCACGCCGTTGAGCGCGGCATTGCCCGACACGTCGAGCAGCTCGGGGTCGGTGAGGTCGTTGACCGACACGCCCGGCACCTCTCGGCTGCGGGCCATCAGGACACCCTCGCGGGCGTGGCCGTAGCCGTGGGGGAGTGACACGACTCCCGGCATCAGGTCGTCGGTCGCGGCGACGTCGACCTCGACCGCTCCGACGCGCGAGGTGACGCGCACCCGGGAGCCGTCGGTGAGCTCGCGCGCGGCGAGGTCGGTGGGATTCATCAGCAGCTGGTGGCGCGGCCGGCCGCGCGTGAGTCGCTCGGAGTTGTGCATCCAGGAGTTGCAGTCCTGCTTGTGCCGGCGACCGATCAGCACCAGCTGGCCGTCCGCCGGCATCGTGGCCTCGGCCAGTCGGCGTACGTCGTCCACGACGAGGGCGGGTGCCAGGTCGATCCGCTTGTCCTTCGACGGCAGCCGCTGCGGCAGCTGCCCGCCGCGCAGCGCGCCGAGGTCGATCCCGGACGGGCGCTGGCGCAGCTTCTTCAGGGTGACGCCGCTGTCGCCGCGTCGCAGGAGCTGACCGACGAGGAAGGTCGGGCTCGCGGTGAGGCGGGCGCGCTGCACCAGCCGCCTGCGCAGCGGAGCCTTGCGGTCGAGCCGCGCCGTCGTCCGCAGGGTGATCTCGCGGAAGATCTCCCAGTCGTGACGCTGGTCCTTCTCCTTCGCGAAGACCGCCGGGGTGAAGCGCGCGGTGTCGCGCACCGCGAGCAGGTGGAAGACCAGGTCGTAGTGGTCGCGCTCCAGCGCGGTGGTCGGCGGCAGGATCACGTCGGCGTGACGGGTGGTCTCGTTGACGTAGATGTCGACGGCGGCCATGAAGTCCAGGTCCCCGAGCGCCGAGTCGAGTCGGGCGCCGTCGGGCGTCGACAGGACCGGGTTGCCGGCGACCGTGAGGACGGCGCGGACCTGGCCCTCGCCGGGCGTCTCGATCTCCTCGCGCAGTGCGGAGACGGGGAGCTCGCCGGCGGTCTCCGGGAGTCCGCGCACCCGCGAGCGCCACGCATCGTGGTGGCCGCGTCCGATGAGCCCGGTGCCGACGGCGTCGATGGCAGGTGAGGTGAACATCGCCCCGCCCGCACGGTCGAGATTGCCGCTGATCAGGTTGAGGCAGTTGACGGCCCACTGGCACACCGAGCCCCACGGTCCCGCGGAGACGCCGATCCGGCTGTAGACGACGCCCGCCTCGGCCGTGCGGAGCTCGCGGGCCAGACGCCGGATCTCGCCGGCGGGCAGTCCGCTCATCGCCTCGGCCCGATCCGGGGTGAAGTCGGCCACCAGCTCGACGACGGCGCCCAGCCCGTCGACGTACGACGCCACCTCGGGCGCGTCCTCGGTGGTCAGGACGTGCAACATGGCGAGCAGGACGAAGGCGTCCGAGCCGGGTCGGACGAAGTGGTGCTCGTCGGCCACCTTCGCGGTCTCGGTGTGGCGTGGGTCGAGCACGATCATCCGGCCGCCGCGGGCGCGCAGGTCGCGCACCCGGTTGGGGAAGTCGGGGACCGTCATCAACGAGCCGTTGGAGGCCATCGGGTTGGCGCCGATGACCAGGAACCAGGAGGTGCGGTCGATGTCGGGGATCGGCAGGAAGAGCTGGTGGCCGAACATCAGGTGCGCCACCAGCTGGTGGGGGAGCTGGTCGACCGATGTGGCCGAGAAGCGGTTCCTGGTGCGGAAGGACTTGAACATCGCCGTGCCGTGGGTCATCGAGCCGAGGCTGTGGGCGTTGGGGTTGCCGAGGTAGACGCCGAGCGCGTCGTCGCCGTGCTCGTTGATCACGCGCGCGAGGTTGTCGGCGACCAGGTCGAACGCCTCGTCCCAGCCGATCTCCACCCAGCCACCGCCATTGTCACCGCGGACCCTCCTGACCGGCCGGCGCAACCGGTCGGGGTCGGCGTACAGATCAGCGATGGCGACACCCTTGGGGCAGATGTGTCCGCGCGAGAGGGGGTCGTCGACATTGCCGCGGACGCCGACCACGTCTCGGCCCTCGACGGTCAGCTCGAGGCCGCAGATGGCTTCGCACAGGTTGCACACGCCGATGCGCTTCTCGCTCATGGCGCGATCGTGCCACGGATCATCACGGCGGACGCCGACCGGCGACACGCGCTGCAGGGGTGCTCCCCATCCTCACGGGGGTGCCGCCGACTAGGGTCACCGCGTCACAATCTGTCCGGCCCGAACTGAGCCGGGCGCCCCCAACCGAGTGGAGTAGTCATGGGTTTCGGAGGACCGATCGGCCTCATCGTCGTCGGACTTGTTCTGGCGTTCGCCTTCAACGAGCAGGAGGTGGGCCCGCTGCAGGTGACCGTCCTGGGATACATCCTGATCCTGGCCGGTGTCCTGTGGCTGATCCTGACGATGGTGCAGCAGAACACCAAGCGCCGGCACACGACGACCGCCACCGCCACGGATGCGGAAGGTCGTCAGGCGACGACGCAGCGCACGACCGAGTCGGACCCGCCGGCCCCGCCGGCGGTCTGACCGCCACCGCACCACGCACACCAGGGCCCCCGCCGCGCGTCGGCGGGGGCCCTGCGCGTCGTCCGACCGTGGATTGGGCGGGCGGCACCGGCCCTCGCTATGCTGCTGCGGTTGCCCGGACGGGCGACATCGCCGTGCAAACGGCCGCGGATCCATAGTGCCCCGGTGAACAGGCCCGGGCGCGCCGCGCAACGAGACGGAAGGAGCCTTCGCATGTCAATCGGAACCGACGCGGAGACCAAGAAGAAGATCATCGCCGAGTACGCCGTGGCTGAGGGCGACACCGGCTCCCCCGAGGTGCAGATCGCGCTGCTGAGTCACCGCATCTCCCACCTCACCGAGCACCTCAAGACCCACAAGCACGACCACCACAGCCGTCGTGGCCTGCTGCTCCTGGTCGGCCAGCGTCGCCGTCTTCTCAACTACCTGCAGAAGACCGAGATCGCGCGTTACCGTGCGATCGTCGAGCGCCTCGGCCTCCGCCGCTGAGCGACGGTCTCGTTCCTCCGCCTTGCCAGGCCACGCCCCTGACGACGCTCAGTCCGGCGCGGCCTGGCTTTTGGCTATCGTGACAACACACAACTGAACACACACCCACCAGGAGCGACCCGCACGTCCGGCCCGGTCCTCGGTAGTGGCCCTCAGATCACACGGATCTGCGGGCCTCGATCGAAGACCGGCCCCCGCGGGACCTTCGACGGTCCATCGTGAGGGGTGGACGCCGCGGATCGCTCCGCGAAGAGAAAGCAGATCCTGCTTCCATGAGTGAACCCATCATCTCTGCTGTCGAGACCGTTCTCGACAACGGCAAGTTCGGCACGCGCACCATCAAGTTCGAGACCGGCCTCCTGGCCCGTCAGGCCGCCGGTGCGGTCACCGCCTACATCGACGACGAGACCATGCTGCTCTCGGCGACGACCGCGGGCAAGACGCCCAAGGACCACTTCGACTTCTTCCCGCTGACGATCGACGTCGAGGAGCGGATGTACGCCGTGGGCCAGATCCCCGGCTCCTTCTTCCGCTCCGAGGGTCGTCCCGGCGAGGACGCCATCCTCACCTGCCGCCTGATCGACCGCCCGCTGCGCCCGACCTTCAAGAAGGGCCTGCGCAACGAGGTCCAGGTCGTCATCACCGTCATGGCGCTCGACCCCGAGATGCCCTACGACGTCCTGGCCATCAACGCCGCGTCGCTCTCGACCCAGATCTCCGGCCTGCCGTTCTCCGGCCCCGTCGGCGGCGTCCGCGTCGCCCTCATCGAGGGCCAGTGGGTCGCGTTCCCGACGCACTCGCAGCTCGAGACCGCCGTCTTCGACATGGTCGTCGCCGGTCGCGTCACCGACACCGGCGACGTCGCCATCATGATGGTCGAGGCCGAGGCCACCGAGGAGACCATCACCCTCGTCCAGAACGGTGCCAAGGCGCCCACCGAGGAGGTCGTGGCCGGTGGCCTCGACGCCGCGAAGCCCTTCATCAAGCAGCTGTGCGAGGCGCAGGCCCAGCTCGCTGCCGAGGCCTCCAAGCCGGTCCAGGACTTCCCGATCTTCCTCGACTACGAGGACGACGTCTACGCCGCTGTCGAGTCCGCGGCGAAGGACGACGCCTCCGCCGCGATGGCCATCGCCGACAAGCTGGAGCGCGAGTCGCGCACCGACGAGATCAAGAGCGCGCTGCTCGAGAAGCTCGCCGGCCAGTTCGACGGTCGCGAGAAGGAGGTCGGCGCCGCTTTCCGCTCGCTGACCAAGTCGCTCGTGCGCGAGCGGGTCCTGCGCGACAAGGTCCGCATGGACGGTCGCGGCCTGGCCGACATCCGTCCCCTGCACGCCGAGGTCGGCGTGATTCCCCGGGTCCACGGCTCGGCGTTGTTCGAGCGCGGCGAGACCCAGATCCTGGGTGTCACCACGCTCAACATGCTCAAGCTGGAGCAGCAGCTCGACACGCTGTCCCCGGAGAAGCACCGCCGCTTCATGCACAAGTACGTCTTCCCGCCGTTCTCCACGGGCGAGACCGGTCGCGTGGGCTCGCCCAAGCGTCGCGAGGTCGGCCACGGTGCGCTCGCGCGCCGCGCCATCCTCCCGGTGCTCCCCAGCCGCGAGGAGTTCCCCTACGCCATGCGCCAGCTCTCCGAGGCGATGGGCTCCAACGGCTCCACCTCGATGGGCTCGGTCTGTGCCGCCACCCTGTCGCTGCTGCAGGCCGGTGTGCCGCTGAAGGCATCCGTCGCCGGCATCGCGATGGGTCTCATCTCCGGTGAGGTCGACGGCAAGACGGAGTACGTCGCGCTCACCGACATCCTCGGTGCTGAGGACGCCTTCGGCGACATGGACTTCAAGGTCGCCGGCACGCGGGAGTTCGTCACCGCGCTGCAGCTCGACACCAAGCTCGACGGCATCCCGGCCGAGGTCCTCGCCGCGGCGCTGACCCAGGCCCGCGACGCCCGTCTGGCGATCCTCGACGTGATGGCCGAGGCCATCGACGCTCCCGAGGAGATGTCGGTCCACGCCCCGCGCATCATCACGATCCGCGTGCCGGTGGACAAGATCGGTGAGGTCATCGGCCCGAAGGGCAAGATCATCAACCAGATCCAGGACGACACGGGCGCGACCCTGTCGATCGAGGACGACGGCACGGTCTACATCGGCGCGACCAACGGCGAGGCAGCCGAGGCCGCCAAGAACGCCGTCAACGCGATCGCCAACCCGACCATGCCCGAGATCGGCGAGCGCTACCTCGGCACCGTCGTGAAGACCACCAACTTCGGTGCCTTCGTCTCGCTCATGCCCGGCAAGGACGGCCTGCTCCACATCAGCAAGCTCCGCGCCCTGGCCGGTGGCAAGCGCGTGGAAGCCGTCGAGGACGTGCTGTCGGTGGGCCAGAAGGTCCAGGTCTCGATCGCCGAGATCGACGACCGCGGCAAGCTCTCGCTGATCCCCGTCGTCGAGGACGAGGCCGGCTCCGAGGAGTCGGACGAGGCCACCGAGTCCGAGTGACCTGATGCGTCATCCACGACCGGTCGGCATCAGCCGGCCGGTCGTGGCGTTTCACCCGGCGTCTCCCCAGGAAGGACCCCTGTGCAGAAGAACGGCACCACCCGCACGCTCCAGACCGTCACGGACACCGAGGGGACGGTGACCTCGCGCGTACGGCGTACGGTCCTGCCCGGCGGCCTGCGGATCGTCACCGAGCAGATGGCCGGGTCCCGCTCGGCCAGCATCGGCGTGTGGGTCAACGTCGGATCGCGCGACGAGACGCCCGCGCTGCACGGCTGCTCCCACTTCCTCGAGCACCTGCTCTTCAAGGGAACCCCGGAGCGCAGTGCGCTCGACATCTCCGTCGAGCTCGACACCGTGGGAGGGGAGTTCAACGCCTTCACCGCCAAGGAGTACACCGTCTTCCACGCGCGGGTCCTCGACGAGGACCTCGCGATCGCGGTGGACGTGCTCGGCGACATGATCACCGCATCGCTGATCACCGAGGCCGACGTCGAGGCGGAGCGCGACGTGATCCTCGACGAGATCGCCATGCACGACGACGACCCGGACGACGTGGTCCACAACCTCTTCGCGCACCAGGCGTGGGGCGACAGCCCGCTGGGTCGCCCGATCGCCGGCACCGATGCGTCGATCACCTCGATGAGCCGCGCCCAGATCGCCCGCTTCTACAAGCGCCACTACCGACCCGACAACATGGTCGTCGCGGTGGCCGGCAACGTCGACCACACCAGCGTCGTGCGCCAGGTCAAGAAGGCGTTCGCCCGCGAGGGGTTCCTCGAGGGCAACGCCGCCCCGACCTCGCCCGTACAGTCCGAGCGGCCCCGCGCAGTGCGTACCGGGGAGGCGCGCACCGTCCGGGCGCTCGAGCAGGTCAACCTGGTCCTCGGCGTCAAGGGCCTGACCCGCACCCACCCGATGCGCTACGCCCTCGGCGTCCTCAACACCGCTCTCGGTGGCGGTACGTCGTCGCGCCTCTTCCAGGAGGTCCGCGAACACCGCGGCCTGGCCTACTCGGTCTACTCCTTCGCCAGCCACCACGCCGACGCGGGCGTCGTCGGGGTCTCGGTCGGCTGCCTGCCCGGCAAGTACGACGCGGTGCTGGAGACCGTACGCAACGAGCTGGCCAAGGTCGCCGCGGAAGGCATCACCGCCGAGGAGCTCGAGCGCGGCAAGGGCCAGCTCAAGGGCGGTCTCGTCCTGGGGCTCGAGGACTCCGGCTCGCGGATGTCGCGGCTGGGCAAGGCCGAGCTGGTCTACGACGAGATGCTGAGCATCGACGACGTGGTGGCCCGCGTCGAGGCCGTCACCCTCGAGGACGTCCGCGTGCTGGCGCGCAAGCTGTTCACGCAGCCCGAGATCCTGGCCGTCGTGGGGCCTGCCTGATCCCCGACGTGTCGGGTCAGCGCTTGGCGATGATCCCGATGACCGGGGGAGCCTTCTGCTCCACCACGCTCACCCGGAAGCCGCCGCGCAGGAGGTTCTCGGAGGCGAGCTTCACGATGTTGGGCACGAGCTCGGGCCGAACGGCGTCGTAGAAGAGGTAGACCGCGCCACCGGGCACGACGCGTTCGTGCAGCAACGCGATCTCGTCGTCGCTGGCGCGGACCCAGAACAGGTTGACGTTGAAGGCGAAGACCTTGTTGAGGCGCTTCACGGGAACGCGCAGGGTGGCCAGGTCGATCTGGCGTACGACGAGCCGGCCGGCGTCGACGTAGCGCTGGTTGCGGCGCTTGGTGCGGTCCACGCCCGACTCGGAGCGGTCGATCGCGAAGAGCTTGCCGGTCTCCAGCTTGGCGCAGATCGCCTCGGCTCCGGCACCCGCGCCGCAGCCGATCTCGAGGACCTGATCGCTCGGCTGGACGTCCATGAGGTCGACCGCCCACTTGATGCGCGGCGGGATGGTCGAGTGGGGCATGGCCCCAACCCTGCCAGAACGCGGGCCCGGAGTCAGCCACCGCCACTCCTTTGGTGCGCTCGGCGCTAGGTTGGGGCCCGTGAGCACAGTGGATGGAACGTTGATCCGGGTCGGTGTCCTGGGCGCCCGGGGGAAGGTCGGCACCGAGGTCTGTCGAGCCGTCGAGCAGGCCCCCGACGCCGAGCTGGTGGCCGCCCTCGACGCGGGCGACGACGTGGGTGACCTGCTGGCACTGGATGTCGAGGTGATCGTCGACTTCACGCACCCCGACGTGGTCATGGACAACCTCCGTTTCTGCATCGAGCACGGCATCCACGCCGTCGTCGGCACGACGGGGTTCGACGACGCCCGCCTCGACCAGCTCCGGACCTGGCTGGGTGACTCACCCCGGTCGGGAGTGCTGATCGCCCCCAACTTCTCCATCGGGGCGATCTTGATGATGCGCTTCGCGGCCCGGGCCGCGCCGTTCTTCGAGTCGGTCGAGGTGGTCGAGCTGCACCACCCCGACAAGGCCGACGCTCCGTCGGGCACCGCACGGCGTACGGCCGAGCTGATCGCCGAGGCGCGCCGCGCCGCGGGCAGCGCGCCCATGCCCGACGCCACCTCCACCGGGCTCGAGGGGGCCCGGGGTGCTGACGTCGACGGCGTACGCGTCCACGGGCTGAGGGTCCGCGGTCTGGTGGCCCACCAAGAGGTCATCCTCGGTGGGCTGGGGGAGACGCTGACGATCCGGCACGACTCGCTGGACCGGGTGTCGTTCACCCCCGGCGTCCTCGTCGGTCTGCGCGCGATCGCGGGGAACCCCGGTCTCACGGTGGGTCTGGAGCACTTCCTGCCGCTGGACTGACGCGCGCGGGGCTCACACCAACCGGGCCAGGGCCGCCACGACCGCCGCCCCGACGACCACGACGAGGAACGGCATCCGCAGCAGGAGCGCGACGACCGCGAAACCCAGGCCCACCAATCGCGCGTCCCCGGTGAGCGAGCTGCCGTCGGCCATCACCTGTACGGCGACCAGTGCGGACAGCAGCGCCACCGGGATCAGGTCGGCGACCCGCTCGACGGTGTGATGGCTCAGCACCCGTTCGGGCAGCGAGAGGCCGACCACCTTGAGGAGGTAGCAGCCGGCGGAGGCGAGCAGGACCGCGGTCCACATCAGGCCCCACCGCCTGCCACGTCGCCGGGCGTGGGGATCTCGGTCGGGTCGTCACGGCGCGACAGCACCCCGACGAGGAGCGCGACGCCTGCCGCCGCGAGGACCGGGACGCCCGGCGGTGCCAGCGGCACCATGGACAGGGCCACCGCTGCTGCCAGCACCGCGACCACGATGTTGCGGTGGTCCTTCAGACGCGGCCACAACAGCGCCAGGAAGGCGGCCCCCACCGCAGCATCGAGTCCGAACGTGCGCGGGTCGCCGATGGCGTGCCCTGCCACGGCGCCGATCGCGGTGGCGAGGTTCCACAGGACGAACACCGACAGACCAGTGGTGAGGAAGCCAAGTCGGGCTGCCGTCGTGCTGCCCCGGCCGACGGACATCGCCGTCGACTCGTCGATCAGGAGGTGGGCGGCAGCGGCCCGGCGCCACCCGCGCCACTGCAGCATCGGCGCCATCCGCAAGCCGTAGAGGGTGTTGCGGGTGCCGAGCAGGAGTGCGGTCGCCGCCCCGGACAGGGGAGCGCCACCTGCGGCGACGACACCGGCGAGCGCGAACTGGCTCGCCCCGGTGAACATCAGCAGCGACAGGGCGCACGTCTGCAGGATGGTGAGCCCGGACGCCACGGCCACCGCGCCGAAGCCGAAGCCGTACGCCCCGGTCGCCACCCCGACGGCCAGGCTGTCCCGGACGATCCCCGAGCGCTCAGCGGGAGACAGGGCGGGCTCGGTCACGCCCCGACGTTAGTGCGTACGACGTCGTGCTCGGGCTCGCTGGTGCTCACGCTCGTGGAAGTCGTGGACGAGGACGAATGCGGCCGCCAGGCCGGTGGCCGCGCCGGCCAGGAGTCCGAGGCGGACGTTGAGAGCGACCGCAGGCATCACGCCGAGCCAGACGCCGATACCGATACAGACCAGCAGGGCACTGAGGACGAGGACGAACCTGTGGAGCCTCGGCAGAGGACCCAGCATCTGTCACCCCCAGTGGAAAGCCGATGAAGTGGCCGGACATCCATGGTCGCGCGCTGCGGGGAAAATTCAAGCGCCCCTGCGGGTGGATTATGAGTTTCAGCCGATGGCGGCGTGGAGACGGACCTGCTTCACCGTGGTCGTCCCGGTGCCGTCGAGGTCGAGCTCGCGGTGCGCGGAGTCAGGTGCCCATCCGGCGTCGCCGAGAAAGCCGCGGAGGGCGTCGTCCCCCGCGTTGACCCAGGTCACCGCACGGGTGAAGCGGTCGGCCGCGAGGGTGTCGACGGCAGCCTGGAGGAGTCGGGAGCCGTGTCCCTTGCCGCGCTCGGCGGGGTCCAGGGTGACCTCGGCGAGCTCCCCGTCGGCGACCGGGTCGCAGTCGGGGTCGCTCGCCGGGGAGGTGAGGACGAAGCCGACGACCCGGTTGCGTTCGAGCGCGACCAGGACCCGGTGACGGGCATCGGCCGGCTTGCCGAGCATCGCCCGCCACTGGCCGGCGACAGCCGCGGCGTCGGTCGGGAGGGCCTCGGCGGGCAGCAGGTCGGCATAGAGCGCGGGCCAGGCCCGGACCTGGACACCGGCGATCGCATCGGCGTCGTCGGCCCAGGCGATCCGGACCGAGACGTCGGCAGTCGGACCGGAGTGTGAGTGGCTCATCGATAGGTCTCGGGCAGCTTCTCGCCGATCTTGACCTGGGCCTTGGGCAGTCTCATGAACTTCATCTGCAGCGAGCGCATCGAGGCGTAGAGAGTGCTGCCCTTCGTCGGCTCGTCCGGGAACCGCTGGGCCAGCTCGCGACGAAGCCGGAAGCGCAGGAAGAAGATGTCGACGACGATGACCATGACCGTGGTGAGCAGGATCGTGTTGCCGGCGCGGACCATGGAGTTGGAGCCGGTGTAGCCCAGCACCATCGAGAGGACGAGCAGCGGCACCATCAGCTCGATGAAGGAGAACCGCGAGTCCACGAAGTCACGGATGAAGCGGCGGGTCGGACCGCGGTCGCGGGCGGGCAGGTAGCGCTCGTCACCGCTCTTCATGGCCTCACGGATGTTGCGCGAGGACTCCCCGCGGGCGGCACGCTGGGCGGCCATCTGCTCCTTGCGGGTGCGCGGCACCTTGGCCCGGGCGCGCGCTGCGGCCTCGGCCTCCTTGCGAGTGGGGGTGGGCCGACCCTTGCCGCCGAGCTTCTCGGGGGTCGCGGGAGCCTGGGGCTCGGATTTCTGACGACGGAACAAGTCAGCGCTGCTTTCACGTGGATCGGATGCTCGGGCCAGCCTATCGTCGCCCACCAGTGCGAGCCGCGCCGCCGAGGCGCCCTACCTACGGCTTGGGTTTGGATCTAGGCTGACAGTGACCACACCACGAGCACGACCTGAGAGAGGGTCCGCACCCCGATGAGTCTCATGAAGCGCATCAGCCTGATCTTCCGGTCGAAGGCCAACAAGGCCCTCGACAAGGCCGAGGATCCCCGGGAGACCCTCGACTACAGCTACCAGCGTCAGCTCGAGCTCTTGTCGAAGGTTCGCCGCGGTGTCGCGGATGTCGCCACCAGCCGCAAGCGCGTGGAGCTCCAGGTCAACCAGATCGAGCAGCAGGCGGCCAAGCTGCAGGGCCAGGCCGAGAAGGCCATCGGGGTCGGCCGCGAGGATCTCGCGCGTGAGGCGCTGACCCGCAAGTCGGGGCTCGCGGCGCAGATCGAGGGGCTCAAGGAGCAGCGGGCGACGCTCCAGGGCGAGGAGGAGAAGCTCGTCCTCGCGCAGCAGCGCCTGCAGGCCAAGGTCGAGGCCTTCCGCACCCGCAAGGAGACCATCAAGGCGACCTACACCGCCGCGGAGGCACAGACACGCATCGGCGAGGCGATGTCGGGCATCGGCGAGGAGATGGGCGATGTCGGTCTCGCGATCCAGCGCGCCGAGGACAAGACCGCACAGATGCAGGCTCGTGGCCAGGCGATCGACGAGCTGATCGCCTCGGGTGCGCTCGACGACGCCTCCCAGGTCAACGCCGGCGACGACATCTCCCGCGAGCTCGACGCCCTGAGCTCCGGCTCCGACGTCGAGACGGAGCTGGCTCGGCTCAAGGCGAGCAGCGCCCCCCAGGCCATCGAGCCCGGCGACGGCGACATCCTGCAGGAGAGCGACGACGTCGCCGTGAGTCGCGAGACCAGCGAAGGTGGCCAGGCATGATCGTGCGCATCCTCGGTGAGGGCCAGTACGACCTCGACGACCACGACCTCGACGCCCTCAACGGCCTCGACACGCAGATCGAGACCGCGATCGAGGCCGGCGACGAGGAGATGTTCCGCACGGCACTGAGCGGCCTGCTGGCGTCCGTACGGACCAGTGGCACCCACCACGACCCCAACAGCCTCGACGAGTCCGACCTCATCCTGCCGCCGCCGGATGCCACGATCGACGAGGTCCGTCAGCTGCTGGGTGACGACGGTCTGATCCCGGGCTGACGACCACTGGATGGCACACTCACGCTTCATCAAGGACGGCGGGCTGACCGCCCGGATGACCCTGACCATGTTCCTGCTGGGCGCCCTGTTCGTGGCGCTCGTGGTCGGCATCATCTACGCGGTCGGCTGGGGCTATGCCCCGATCGTGGCGATCATCGCGATCGGCATCGCGTTCTGGCAGTGGTGGAGCTCCGACAAGGTGGCGATGCGTGCCATGCGGGCACGTGAGGTGACTCCGGAGGAGGCTCCCGAGCTGCACGGCATGATCGACCGACTCTGCGCGCTGGCCGACATGCCCAAGCCCCGGGTCGGCATCGCCGACATGGCGGTCCCCAACGCCTTCGCGACGGGCAGGTCTCCCGACCGCGCCGTGGTGTGCGTGACCACCGGGATCCTGCAGACGCTCGACACCGAGGAGCTCGAAGCCGTCCTGGCCCACGAGCTGAGCCACGTCGCCCACCGCGACGTCCTCGTCATGACGGTGGCCTCCTCAGCCGGCATCGCCGCCGGACTGCTGATGCGCTTCGCCCAGTTCGGTGGGATGGGTCGCTCACGCAACAACGGCAGCGCGCTGCCCGCCATCCTGCTCGCCATCGTCGTCAGCCTCGTGGTCTACGCCGTCAGCTTCCTGCTCCTGCGCCTGCTCTCGCGCTATCGCGAGCTCAGCGCCGACCGAGCGGGCGCCTACCTGACCCTCAAGCCGGCTGCCCTCGCCACCGCGCTCCAGAAGATCAGTGGCGAGGCGGCTGCCATCCCCCAACGCGACCTGCGGGCAGGAAACGCCGCCAGCGCGCTGTGCATCGTCCCCGCCCTCAGTGGCAGCGGGCTGAGCGGTCTGATGGCCACCCACCCTCCACTCCAGCAGCGTCTCGAGCAGCTCGCCCGCATCCAGGCCGAGCTGAGCCGGCCCGCGGGCTGACGGCGCCGGGAGGGGGCGACGACGTGGGACTGTGGGAGACGATGCGGGCGCGCACGCAGCCCAAGCGCAACAATCTCGACGCGCTCTTCCTCGTGCCGAGTGCGGCGATCACCCTGCAGACCGCTGCGGGGTTCGAGCCCACCGGGCAGGGCTCGGTCTGCTACCGATCGGCAGCAGGGGCTGCCTTCAGCCAGGTCCAGGGAGACGTGGTGGCCCTGATCCGCGACGATGCGGACGCTCCCGAGGTGACCTTGAGCCAGGACGACTTCGGCTTCACCTGGCTCGTCGTCGACGGTTCCGCCTCCGACATGGCCGGACTCTGCACCGACCTCCATGCCGTCAACACCACCCTCGAGGCCCAGGGGTTCGAGTCGGGCCTGCTCTGCTCACTGATCCCCTTCGCCAACGGCGCCGGCCAGCGGTTCGGCCTGGTGTACCTCTACAAGCAGGGCACGTTCTACCCCTTCGCGCCCACGGGCGAGCAGTCCCGCGACACGATGCTCGAGCTCTCGGTGCGCGACCACCTGGCTGCCGAGCTCCCGATGGAGCAGGACCTCCAGCGGTGGATGGCACTGTGGAAGGCTCCGGGACTGTGACGGGGGACGAGCTGCGCGACCGGGTGATCGCCGCCTATGACGTGGTCGACGCTCCACCGCGTCGGGGCCTGAAGGCGCTGGTCGAGCTGGCGGCGCAGGTGGCGGGAGTCCGTTTCGCCTCGGTCAACCTCCTGGGCACCCACACCCAGCACCAGGTCGCCACCTCCGGGTTCGACGGTGCGGACTCACCGCGGGAGGACGTCATGTGTCGGCTGGTCGTGGACTCTGGCGAGCCGATCATGCTGGAGGACGCGAGCCAGGACGCCCGCTACGCCGACAACCCCTGGACGACCGGTGAGCTCGCCGACGTCAGGTACTACGGCTCGCACCCCCTGCGGACGCCGTCGGGGGTGGTCATCGGCACCCTGTGCGTCTTCGACAACGACACGCACCAGGTGACTCCCGAAGCGGCCAGGGGTCTCGCCCAGCTCGCCGATCGGGTGGTGGACCTGCTCGAGCTGGAGCTGGCCTCGCGTCGGCTGAGCGACGCCAACGCCCGCCTCAGCACGTCCAACGAGCGCCTCGCGCACTTCGCGGGCCAGGTCAGCCACGACCTGAAGAACCCGCTGACGTCGGTCTCGCTCTCCCTGGAGTCACTGGAGATGGACATCACCGAGCCCGACCAGGCTGACACCATCGCCCGGGCCCGGCGCGGCGTCGAGCGCATGGACGGCCTGATCGACAACCTGCTGGAGTTCGCGTCGCAGGGGGTGGCGCCCGGCGACGACGTCGTGGACCTCGGTGGCGAGCTCGCGCTCGCGCTGGACGACCTCGCCGGTCAGGTCTCCCTCGGCTCGGTGCAGGCGGAGGAGCTGCCGGCCGCACGGGGCGACGCCGCCCAGCTGCGATCGGTGCTGATGAATCTCATCCACAACGCGGCCAAGTTCAGCCGGGGTGGGGAGCCGCCCGAGATCCAGGTCAGCTCCCTGCCGCTGGACGGACGGAACCGGATCGAGGTGCGGGACCGGGGACGGGGCATCCCGGTCGACCAGCAGGAGCGGGTCTTCGCGCCACTGGCCCGTCTCGACAAGACTGTGGACGGCGCGGGCATCGGGCTGGCGACCTGCCGTCGCATCGTCGAGGCGCACGGCGGCGCGATGGGTGTCGAGGAGCGCCCCGGTGGAGGCTCGGTCTTCTGGTTCGAGCTGCCCGCGGTCGACGGCGTACGCCCCCGGCACTAGGGGAGCCGGGCCCGCTTCATCTGGAGCGAGGCATAGACGGTGCCGATCACCGTGCCGTCGAGCCACGCGGTGAGACGTTCCGCCTCGTGGTCGAGTGCCCGACGCCCTGCGGCGCCGACGTCGTCGAGCAGCGAGAGGTGCACCACGCCCCGGTCGTCCTGCACCCAGCACCCCACGACGTGGCCGTTCCACCAGGCGGTGGTGCCGGCGTTGCCGTTGGAGTCGAAGAGGAACGGTACGTGTGCGGGATCGAGGTGGAAGCCGCGGAGCTTCCAGCCCATGACCGTGGGATCCAGGGTCGGCAGCAGCGCGGCCCACGGCTCGTCGGGGCTGGTGTCCGCGACGTCGCCGGGCAGCACCCAGCCGGAGGAACCGTCATCGAGGGCGACCTCCTGGGCCTCCAGGTCGGCGAGCGCGAGCGTCACGGCCGTCTTCGTCGACCCCAGCCACCACTGGATGTCGGCGGTGGTGCCGGGGCCGAACGTCGCCAGCCAACGACGTACGAGCTCGGCGTAGCCGGCGGCCTCGTCGAGGGGCTCCGGGACGTCGTCGAGCCAGTCCTCGGTCCGTGTCCAGGTGGGCTTGTTGACCCGCCAGTGGCCGGCGTTGCGGCCACGCAGGATCGCCCCGCTCAGGCCGAGGTGGGTCAGCACCCACGGTGCGACCGGCGCCGGTCGGTCCCACGCCTTGTCGCTGGTGCGGCCGATGGTGCCGGCCAGCTCGGGCACCTCGGCGCGGAGCTGCGCCACGGTCGCCGGTCCGTCGGCCAGTCGGGCGAGCGTGGCGGCGCGGGCCGCCTCCAGCCACGCGGCGCCGTCCTCGGCGATCCCGGCCCCGGTGACGGCCTTGGCGATGCGACGCCCCTCACTGCGTGCCACCCGGGCCGAGGCGCTGCCCCAGGCAGCGGGCAGCAGGTCGCGCGGGAAGACGAACAGGGTCCGCCGCATCGCGAGCTGCTTGACCACCGATCGCTCGTCGTAGAGGGCGTTGTCGACATCACCGGGGGTCAGTCCCTCGGTGCGCTGCGCGACCGCGATGTGCACGGTCGCCGCCTCGGTGGCGTGCAGGACCGTCATCGCGTCCGTCACGCCGCGGACGTCACCCAGGCGACAGTCGGGAGAGAGCACATGACGTACGCCGATCCGCCGGCGTCGCTCGGCGTCGGTGATCCGCGGCAGTGCCATCCCCGGGGCCGGGATCAGTCCCGGTGGGACTTGCCGGGGAGGTCGAGCATCCGCTGGAGCGCGACCAGCGCGTCCTTCTCGGTCTCGGGGTCGACGGTGATGCGGTTGACGACCGTGCCGGCGACGAGGTTCTCCATCGCCCAGACGAAGTGCGGGAGATCGATCCGGTTCATCGTCGAGCAGTAGCAGACGTTGCGGTCGAGGAAGACGATCGTCTTGTCGGTGTGCTGGTCGGCCAGGCGCTTGACCAGGTTGAGCTCGGTGCCGATGGCCCAGACACTGCCGGCCGGCGCCGCTTCGATGGTCTTGATGATGAACTCGGTCGAGCCCACCAGGTCGGCCTCGAGGACGACCTCGTGGGTGCACTCGGGGTGCACCAGGATGTGGATGCCGGGGTGCTTGACCCGCAGCTCGTCCACCACGTCCACGGTGAAGCGGCCGTGCACCGAGCAGTGGCCCTTCCACAGGATCATCCGTGCCCGCTGGAGCTCCTCGGTGGTGAGACCGCCGCCCGGCTGCATCGGGTCCCACACCACGCAGTCGTCGAGGGTCATGCCCATCTTGAACACGGCGGTGTTGCGGCCGAGGTGCTGGTCGGGCAGGAACAGGATCTTGGCGTCGCCGTCCAGGTCGGGCTTCTGCTCGAGGGCCCACTCGAGCGCGACGTCGGCGTTGGAGGACGTGCAGACCACGCCGCCGTTGCGCCCGCAGAACGCCTTGATGTCGGCGCTGGAGTTCATGTAGGTCACCGGCACGACGTGCTGCTGGACGCCGGCGTCGGCCATCGCGTCCCACGCGTCCTCGACCTGGCGCAGCCGAGCCATGTCAGCCATCGAGCAACCGGCGGCGAGGTCGGGGAGGATCACCTGCTGGGAGTCACTGGTGAGGATGTCGGCCGACTCGGCCATGAAGTGCACGCCGCAGAAGACGATGAACTCCGCGTCGGGCCGCGCGGCCGCGTCCCGGGCGAGCTTGAAGGAGTCGCCGGTGACGTCGGCGAACTCGATGACCTCGTCGCGCTGGTAGTGGTGGCCCAGCACGAACACCCTCTCCCCGAGCGCGGCCTTGGCCGCCCGGGCGCGGGCCACCAGGTCAGGGTCGGAGACAGCGGGCAGGTCGCCGGGGCACTCGACGCCACGCTCGGCGTCGAGGTCGCGGCCCTTGCCGAGCGGAAGGAGCGGGAGATCGACGGTGCTCATGCCGCAATCCTAGGCGTCGTGACGAAGACCACGTCCGGCGCGTGGCAGGCTGTCCGCATGCCACGACGCGGTGACGTGCTTGCCCTGGTCCAGGCCGGTGGCCGAGGCAGCCGGATGGACGTCCTCACCCGGGAGCGGGCCAAGCCCGCCCTGCCCTACGGCGGGGTGCACCGGCTGATCGACTTCGCACTCTCGGGACTGGTGCACGCCGACATCGCCGACGTCTGGGTGTCCCTGGAGTATCAGGTCACCTCGATCGACGACTACCTCTCCGGCGGTCGTCCGTGGAGCCTGGACCGCAACCGCGGCGGCTTCCGACGGATGGTGCCCCAGACCGGCACCGGGCCGGCCACCGAGAGCGGCTTCGCGTTCGGCAACGGTGACCTGCTGCTGCGCATGTCGGCCGAGCTGGAGGCCTTCGGTGCACCGACGTTGGTGGTCTGCAGCGCCGACCACGTCTTCAACATGGACCTCGCGCCGGTCGTGGACGACCACGTCGCCTCGGGCCGGGTGGCCACCGTGCTGACGAGCGAGGTCACCAAGAAGGACGCGGCCGACAACGTCGTGGTCCTGGCCGACGGCACGGGCACCATCACCGGCATCGAGCACAAACCTGCACGCCCCTCGGTGGGCACGGTCGCCGCCGAGGTGTTCGTCTACGACACCGCCGTCCTGCTGGAGACCCTCAGGGCGCTGCGGGTGGAGCTTGCGGGGGACCAGGAGGGCAACGACAGCGGCCTGGGCGACTTCGGCGAGCACCTGCTGCCCCGTCTGGTCGAGACGGGCCGCGCTGTCGCCGTACCCCTGACCGGCTACTGGAAGGACGTGGGCCAGCCCGGCCTCTACCTCCAGTCCCACCGCGACCTGCTCGCCGACAAGGTCGACGTGTTCGACCACCCCGATCGACCCGTCATCTCGCACTGGACGGACCGCCCGGCCGCACGCGTACGTGCGTCGGCGGAGCTGCACGGATCCCTCCTCTCGCCGGGCTGCGACGTGGCCGGCGAGGTGGTCGGCAGCGTCCTCGGTCCCGGCGTGGTCGTGGAGAAGGGGGCGTCGGTGCACGACAGCGTGCTCCTGGAGGACTGCGTGGTCCGAGCGGGGGCGCAGGTTCGGACAGCCGTGCTCGACGACCGCTGCGAGGTGGCAGCGGGGGCGCGCGTGGGTGGCGAGCCGAGTGCTCGCCTGGCGCGCGACGAGGACGTGGTGCTGGCCGGTCGCGACGCCCGCCTCGTCGGCGAGGTCGCGGCCGGCGCGCGAGTGGAGCCCGGCTCGCACCTGCGTGGCTAGAGCAGGCTGCCGTGGTGGAGGTAGGGCATCGGCGGTTTCATGTTGCGCAGCGCGAGGTAGCCGGACTGGTGGACGTCGAGGCGTGCGTCCAGCCCGACGTCGAGCGCCCAGTCGTTGACGGCTGTGACGTGGTGGACCTCGATCTCGCTGCCCTCGGCGCCCGCCGCGAGGCACTCCCACATCAGGCCCGCGGCCGTACGTCGGTTGGTGGCCGCCAGCAGCACGGGTGATCCGGTCTCGACGTCGGCGTAGGCGTAGCCCGATCCGGTGCTCCGGTCGGTCACGAGCAGACGGAACTGGTCGAGCAGGAGCTCGTGGTCGGATCCGTGGGCGGCACCCCGGGTGCTCCGGTCGACCGAGTTCATCAGGTCGATGTCGCCGGCGTTGCCCTCGCGGACACGCTCGACGACGGGGATCGCGGCCCGGTCGACGACACCACGCAGGAACATCTGCGGGTGCAGGGTGAAGCCGGCCCGGCGGTAGCGGCGTACGGCCCGGGGGTCGGCGGACGAGGCGAACATGCCTCGCAGGCAGCTGCGGCCGTGGTGCATCGCCGCGGCGAGCAGGTGGGTGCCGATGCCCGCGCCCTGGTGGTCCGGCAGCACCGCGAAGGAGGACAGGATCCACATCAGCTCCCGCTCCCGCGACACCGCGCAGCCGACGATCTCGCCGTCGACGTCAGCCACCCAGCAGCCGCCGGGGTCGGTCTGCAGGGCGCGGCCGGTGCGGGTGATCCAGAACGAGTGACGCGCTGCCGGGCGCAGCACCGGGTCGGGCCAGCTGCGGTGGAAGGTCGCTGCGTCCACCTCGTAGTAGGCCTGCGCCGTGACCTGGGCCATCTGCGGCAGGTCGGCCTCGGTGGCCGGTCGGACCAGCGGCGCGGTCACGAGACGTGGGCGGCGAAGCGGGCGAGCAGTGCGTCCCAGTGCGTGTAGGTGTCGCGGAGCTCCTCGGAGCCGTCGGCCCAGCCACCGTGCTCGAGCCGCACCACCGTGCTCACCCCGGCCTCGTCCTCCTCGAAGGTCACCGCCAGCGTCGTCGGTGCCTCCTCGGCGTGCCCGAGCCAGAAGTCCTGCTCGTAGCGGGTAGGCGGCTCCCACGTCGTGACGCGACCCCAGACGTAGTGCTCGTCGCCGTGCACCGTCGCGACGTCACCCTCCGGGTCGACTGCGATGTTGGTGAACGTGGCGCCGTCGGGACTCAACATCGGGTCCCACCACTCGCCCATCTGGGCGGTGAAGCCCACGAAGGCATCGGTGGCCGTGACCGGCACCGTGACGACAGCGACGACGGGGTCCAGTGGCATGGACCCAGCATGCCGCACGGTGGGCTGCGCCCGGCCCTGGTGGAGGATGGCCGCCATGCGCGTCCTGATCGCCCCCGACAAGTTCGCCGGCACCCTGACTGCGGTCGAGGCTGCCGACGCGATCGCCACCGGCTGGCGCCGCCATGCTCCCGACGACGTGCTCGACCTGGCTCCCATGGCGGACGGGGGGCCGGGGTTCGTCGACGTGCTGCACGCCGCGCTGGGTGGCGAGCTGCTCGCGGTGACCGCGGAGGGCCCGCACGGCGAGCGGGTGCCGGCAGTGGTGCTCCGGGTCGGCGAGGTCGCCTACGTCGAGACCGCGCAGGTGGTCGGCCTGCACCTCATCGAGGGCGGCGCCGAGTTCGCCTCCACCACCGGGGTCGGTGACCTGATCCTGGCCGCGGTCGACGGAGGGGCCACCACCGTCGTGATCGGACTGGGCGGCTCGGGCACCAACGACGGCGGTGCGGGCGTCCTGGCCAGCCTCGGAGCCACCTCGGACGGCATCCTCGACAGCGGCGCGATCGCCCTCGACACCGTGACCCGGGTCGACCTGGCGCCCGCCCGGGCCCGTCTGGCGGGCGTGCGGCTGGTGGCCGCCACCGACGTCGACAACCCGCTCACCGGGCTCTTCGGGGCGACGAAGACCTTCGGCCCGCAGAAGGGCATCGACGAGGACCGCATCGCCGAGGTCGACGGCTGGCTCGAGTCCTTCGCGGTCGCCACCGATCGTCGTACGTCGTTGGAGAAGGGCGCCGGCGCCGCCGGCGGCATCGGGTTCGCCCTGCTGGCCCTCGGCGCCACCCGGGAGCCGGGGATCGAGCTGGTCGCGAAGGCAGTCTCGCTGGCCGCGCGGGCCGGGCGGGCCGACCTCGTCATCACCGGCGAGGGTGCCTTCGACTTCTCCAGCCGCTCCGGCAAGGTGCCCTACGGTGTCGCCGGAATCGCCTCGGAGGCGTTGCGGCCCTGCATCGCGCTCGCCGGCCAGGTTCTGGTCGGCTCGCGCGAGATGCGCGCCCTGGGGATCGAGTCGGCCTACTCCCTGGTGGACCTGGTGGGGGAGGAACGGGCCTTCGCGCAGCCCGCCGAGGCCCTGGGCGAGCTCGCGGAGCGGGTCGCCCGGTCCTGGTCTCGCTAATGGTCTCGCTGAGGGTCTCGCTGAGGGTCTCGCTGAGGGTGGCGAGGAATAACCCCGCGTGTGCGACCATTGAAGTCAGCACGACCCCGAGACTTTCTGGAGTGATGACATGACCGAGCAGGTCGAGAGCACTGACCGCCGTACCGACCAGATCAACCTGTCCGAGGTCGCGGCGACGAAGATCAAGACGCTCCTCGAGCAGGAGGGCCGCGACGACCTGGCCCTGCGCATCTCGGTGCAGCCCGGTGGCTGCTCGGGCCTGCGCTACCAGCTCTTCTTCGACGAGCGCACCCTCGACGGAGACGTCACCACCGACTTCGACGGCGTGACCGTCGTCGTCGACCGGATGAGCGTCCCCTACCTCAACGGTGCCGAGATCGACTTCGTCGACAGCATCGAGAAGCAGGGCTTCACGATCGACAACCCCAACGCGACCGGTTCGTGCGCGTGCGGTGACTCGTTCCACTGATCCAGCACCTGATCGACGAAGGCCCCCTGCCACTGGCAGGGGGCCTTCGTCGTGAGCAGGCGTCGGCGGTCAGTCGAGGTGCAGGTGCAGCGCGTTCGCGATCCGGGCGGCGGCGTCGGAGACGCGGATCTCACGCTTGCCCACCTCGGTGGGGTAGTCCTCGAAGTGGATGCTCGGCGGGGTCGACACCGCGGCACGCGCAGCGCGCTCCAGGCGCAGGTGGTGGCCCATCGCCTGGCAGTCGGCTGCCATCTCGCGAGCGGTCGGCAGCTCGTCGTGGATGAGGTGCGAGGCAGGCGTCGGAGTCGTCATGTTCTCGACGGTATTGGCTACTGAGGGGTATCCCGCACTTACGGACGGGTAGTCTTGCGCGTCGTGCCCCTCCTCATCGCCGGGTCGATCGCGACCGACCACCTGATGTCATTCCCGGGCAAGTTCGCCGACAGCCTGGTGGTCGACCACCTCGACAAGCTCTCTGTGTCGTTCCTCGTCGAGGACCTGGAGGTGCGACGCGGCGGCTGCGCGGCCAACATCTGCTTCGGCCTCGGCAACCTGGGCCTGCGCCCGGTGCTCGTGGGTGCCGTCGGCGAGGACTTCGCCGAGTACCGCTCCTGGCTCGAGCGCCACGACGTCGACTGCGACTCGGTCCATGTCTCCGAGACCCGTCACACCGCACGTTTCGTCTGCACCACTGACTCCTCGATGGCCCAGATCGCCAGCTTCTACGCCGGCGCGATGAGCGAGGCCCGCGAGATCGAGCTCGCGCCGATCGTCGCCCGCGTCGGCGACCCCGACTACGTCCTCATCGGCCCGGACGACCCGCAGGGCATGCTGCGCCACACCGACGAGTGCCGCCAGCGCGGCTACCGCTTCGTCGCCGACCCGTCCCAGCAGCTCGCCTTCGGCGACGGCGACCTGATCCGCCCGCTGATCGACGGCGCCGAGATCCTGTTCTCCAACGAGTACGAATCCAGCCTGATCACCCAGAAGACCGGCTGGAGCCGCGAGGAGGTCCTCTCGCGCGTCGGCACGTGGGTCGTGACCCTCGGCGCCGCAGGGGTCCGGATCGACCGGGAGAGCGCGGAATCGGTCGTGGTGGCCGCGGTGCCCGAGATCCGCAAGGTCGAGCCGACCGGCGTGGGCGACGCGTTCCGCGCCGGCTTCCTGGCGGCCCTGTCGTGGGGCCTGGGTCACGAGCGCGCGGCCCAGCTCGGCTGCCTGCTCGCGGTCTACGTCGTCGAGCAGGTCGGCACGCAGGAGTACGAGATCTCCCGTGCGAACTTCCTCGCCCGCTGCGCCGACACCTACGGCGCGGACGCCGTCGCGGACTTCGAGCCGCACCTGCAGACGATCCGTCCCTGAGTCCCGCCCGAGGGCTGCGGGGCGATCAGCTGAGTCGTCGTACGACGTAGCGCGGGGCGCCGTCCTCGGCAGTGTCCTCGCCGACCCACTCCTGGCCCCGCATCCGACACCAGGCCGGGACGTCGACCCGGGCAGCGGCGTCGTGGGCGACCACGGCCAGCAGGCCGCCGACCTCGACGTCACCCAGGTGCCTGCCCAGCTCGATGACCGGCATCGGGCACAGGAGGTCGCGACAGTCGAGCTCGAGGGCGACCTCCACCCGGTCGTTCGTCACAGCCCCACCCGGGCACGCAGCTCGCGGACGACCTCGGGCACCGCGTCGCAGAAGGCGTCGACCTGCTCGCGCGTCACGTCGCGCTGCAGGGAGAGCCGTACGTTGCCGTGGCTGAGCACACCCATGGCCTCCAGCACGTGGCTCGGGGTGAGGGTCGAGGACGTGCAGGCCGACCCGCTGGCGATCCCGAAGCCGCGTCGGTCGAGCTCGGTGACCAGCGCCTCGCCGTCGACGTAGAGGCAGGAGAAGGTGACCAGGTGGGGGAGCCGCTCGTCGGCATCGCCCACCACCTCGACGTCGGGCACCTCGGCGGCCACGCGACGCCGTACGACGTCCACCAGTGCGTGTTGACGGGCGTTGACGTCGTCCCGCTCCGCCACGACCGCCTGCAGCGCCGCTGCGGCAGCGAGCACGGCCGGGACGTTCTCGAAGCCGGTGGAGCGCTCGTCGGCGCGGTCGTCGGCAGGGAAGGGCTGGTGCCAGCGTGCGCGCTTCCGCACGAGGAGGACGCCGACTCCGGCCGGGCCGCCCCACTTGTGCGCCGAGAGCGCGGCAGCGTCCCAGGCCCCGGGGAGGGGGAGACGTCCCCCGCTCGCACAGGCGTCGACGAAGAGCGGAGCGTCCGTCCGCTCGCGCACGGCTGCGACGGGTTGGACGGTGCCCACCTCGTGGTTGGCGGCCTGGCAGGCCAGCACCGCCGCGATGCGCGGGACCTCGTCCGGCAGCACGCGGCCGGTGCGATCGACCGGCACCGTCAGGGCGGCACCCCCGGCCCACCGGGCCGCGTGGAGCACGGCCGAGTGCTCGACGGCCGTGTGGGCCACCGGCAGACCGTCGCGCAGACCCCGCGCGGCGAGCCCCAGCACCCCCAGGTGCACCGCGTGGGTGCCGCTCGGAGTGAACGTCACCTCGTCCGGGCGCACCTCGAGTGCCTCGGCGGTCGCCTCGCGGGCGTTGTCGAGCAGGAGGCGCGCCTCGCGACCGGGACGGTGCAGCCGGCGCGGGTCGGCGTACCCCCGATCGAGCGCAGCGAGGAAGACCTCACGGGCCGCCGGATGCAGCGGCGCGGCTGAAGCACCGTCGAGGTCGGTCGGCCCGGTCACGGGGGCAACCTATGCCACCGCACGTGCCGCTGCGACAGTTGGACCGACACCCGACCCTGCCCCGCACAGCGAGCCCGGATGGAGATAGTCTCTGCTGTGTCGAAAAGGACCGAGAGAGAGGCTCGTCAGTGGGTCTGCAAGTCCCCAAGCATTCGGGTGTGCCCGTGCGGCGCATGCTGAAGGTCGCGCTGCTGGGCGTGACGATGCTGGTGCTGGCCGGGTGTTCCGAGGCCGACAAGCACCAGATCCGCAACTTCGCGATGCCCGATCGTGTCAGCGAGCAGGGTCCCTACACCTACGAGCTGTGGAAGTGGGCGTGGGTCGCCGCGATGGTGACCGGTGTCATCGTCTGGGGCCTGATCTTCTACGTCGTCGTGCGGTTCCGCCGTCGCAGCGACGACGAGATCCCGGTGCAGACGCGCTACAACCTTCCGCTCGAGGTCTTCTACACCGTCGCTCCGGTGCTGATGTGCGTGGTGTTCTTCTTCCACACCGTCCGTGTGCAGGACGAGCTCACCAAGATCGAGCCCGCCGACGTGACCGTCGAGGTCATGGGCCAGCAGTGGTCCTGGACGTTCAACCACGGCGTCGGCGAGCAGAACGCCGATGCCGACCCGGTCAACGGTGACTACGCCTACGACGACTACGCCTACGTGTCCGGTGACGGCAACGAGATCCCCACGCTGGTGCTCCCCGTCGACCAGGTCGTGCAGTTCAACCTCTACTCGCCCGACGTCATCCACGACTTCGGCGTCCCGTCCTTCCTGATGAAGATGGACGTCATCCCGGGCCGGATCAACCAGTTCCAGGTGACTCCCACCGTGGAGGGCACCTACAAGGGCAAGTGCTACGAGCTCTGCGGCACCTACCACTCCCGGATGCTGTTCAACGTCGAGATCGTGAGCCAGGACGCCTACGCCGACCACGTCGCCGGCCTGGTCGACTCCGGTCAGACCTCCGACGACGGTCCGCTCATCGGCGGGTCCAACGCCACGACGCAGACCGGACTGGACGAAGCCCAGTCCGAGGAAGGGAGCCAGGAGTGAGCGCCGCCACCGACACCCCCACCACGAGCGCCGCTGCGCCGACCCGCGGCAGGACCTTGGGCCAGCAGACCGTCCGTCTGCTCACGACGACGGACCACAAGCTCATCGGCAAGATGTACCTCGTGACCTCGTTCGCGTGGTTCGTGGTCGGCGGCCTGATGGCCATGCTGATCCGGTCGGAGCTCGCCTACCCCGGTATGCAGGTCGTCAACGACCAGCTCTACAACCAGCTGTTCACCATGCACGGCACGATCATGCTGCTGCTGTTCGCGACGCCGCTGTTCTTCGGCTTTGCCAACGTGATCATGCCGTTGCAGATCGGTGCCCCCGACGTCGCGTTCCCGCGGCTCAACATGTTCAGCTACTGGCTGTTCCTCTTCGGCGGCCTCATCGCCGCCTCCGGCTTCCTGACCCCCCAGGGCGCGGCCGACTTCGGCTGGTTCGCCTACACGCCGCTGTCCGACGCCGTACGCAGCCCCGGTGTGGGTGGTGACCTGTGGATCATGGGTCTGTGGATGGCCGGGCTCGGCACGATCCTCGGTGGCGTCAACTTCATCACCACGATCATCTGCATGCGCGCCCCGGGCATGACCATGTTCCGGATGCCGATCTTCGTGTGGAACACGCTGATCACCAGCATGCTCGTGATCATGGTGTTCCCGATCTTCGCGGGAGCACTCCTCTCGCTGGAGGCCGACCGGATCCTCGGGGCCCACGTCTTCGATCCGTCGCACGGCGGGCCGGTGCTGTGGCAGCACCTGTTCTGGTTCTTCGGCCACCCCGAGGTCTACATCATCGCGCTGCCGTTCTTCGGCATCATCAGCGAGATCCTCCCGGTCTTCAGCCGCAAGCCGATCTTCGGCTACGTCGGCCTGGTGGCCGCGACGCTCGGCATCGCGATGCTGTCGGTGGCCGTGTGGGCCCACCACATGTTCGTCACCGGCGCGGTGGACCTGCCGTTCTTCTCCGGCATGACGTTCCTCATCGCGGTGCCCACCGGGGTGAAGTTCTTCAACTGGATCGGCACGATGTGGGGGGGATCTCTGTCCTTCGACACCCCCATGCTGTGGTCGATCGGCTTCCTGACGACCTTCCTCTTCGGCGGCCTGACCGGTGTCATCCTGGCGAGCCCGCCGCTCGACTTCCACGTCTCCGACTCCTACTTCGTGGTCGCCCACTTCCACTACGTCGTCTTCGGCACCGTGGTGTTCGCGATGTTCGCGGGCTTCTACTTCTGGTGGCCCAAGATGACGGGTCGGATGCTCGACGAGCGGCTCGGCAAGGTCCACTTCTGGTTGCTGTTCGTCGGTTTCCACCTGACCTTCCTGATCCAGCACTGGCTCGGGGTCGAAGGCATGCCGCGTCGCTACGCCGACTACCTGCCCGACGACGGGTTCACCACGCTCAACCAGATCTCGACGGTCGGTGCGTTCCTGCTCGGCGCCTCCACGCTGCCCTTCCTCTACAACGTCTACATCTCATCCAAGGCTCCTCTGGTCGAGGTCGACGACCCGTGGGGCTGGGGCCGATCGCTGGAGTGGGCGACCAGCAGCCCGCCGCCGCGCCACAACTTCCACAGCCTGCCGAGGATCCGCTCGGAGTCGCCCGCCTTCGACCTGCACCACCCGGAGGTGGCGCTGCTCGAGCTCGGCGACAACGACGCCGAGCGCAACGGCGACGTCGCCGACGCGCCCGAGGTCGAGGGCCGCGAAGAGCTGCTGCGCGAGCGCATCACCAAGGACACCGACACGACCGAAGGAGACCAGGCATGAAGGCCGAAGCCTACGTCTTCCTGATCACGACGATCTTCGTCGGGCTGGTCGCGCCCGCCTACTGGTTCATCACCGGTGACCCCACCGGCACGTCGGCGCTCGTCATGACCGCGCTGCTGACCGCGATGATCACCCTCTACCTCGGGTTCCACGCGGCCAAGATGGATCCGCGTCCCGAGGACCGCAAGAACGCCGACATCTCCGAGGGCGCAGGCGAGCTGGGCTTCTTCCCGCCCTACTCCTGGTGGCCGCTGTGGTGCGCCCTGGCCCTCGGCGTCGTCGTCTACGGCGTGGCCCTCGCCGCGTGGTGGCTCGTCTTCATCGGGTTCGTCATCGGTGCCATCACGCTGTCGGGCTTCATCTTCGAGTACTACCGCGGCGAGCACGCCCACTGAGCCGCACCGCTGAGAATTGGGGGGGACCCGTCCACGCCGTAGGCTGGACGGGTTCTTCTGTCTCTCGGTGGGGGTCACCGTCATGCGCCTACGCGCCCTGCGACTCACGGCTGCGTCCGTGGGTGTCGTCGTGCTCACCGCAGTGCTGTCCGCCTGCCAGGCGGGATCGAGTGACGCACCCCGAGGCGCGGGCCAGGAGGGCGGGACCGGCTCCGCGGCAGCCGAGACGAAGCCCGAGCCGGTCCGGCTGAGCACGAGCTTCACCGACCCGGCCGCGGTGCCGATCGACAGTGCGGTGACCGTCTCGACGCAGGGCGCCGAGCTGACCGACGTACGCGTCACGTCCGAGGCCGGTGACGTGACCGGCGACCTGGCGGACGGCACCTGGCGCTCGACCGACCGGCTCGAGCCCGGCACCGACTACGTCATCACGACGAACGCCGAGCGCTCCGACGGCAGCACGGTCGAGCGCACCCGTCGTTTCCACACCGTCGACCTGACCCTCGACGAGCAGACGTTCGCCGCGATCGCCCCGCTGGACGGCGAGACCGTCGGCGTGGGCATGCCCGTGATCGTCACCTTCGACCTCCCGGTGACCGACCGGGCGACCTTCGAGAAGCACATGGCGGTCACCAGCGAGCCGGCCCAACGTGGCTCGTGGTACTGGCTGAGCGACCGGGAGGCCCACTGGCGGCCCCATTCCTACTGGAAGCCCGGCACCGACGTGTCCGTGGACCTCGACGTCAACAGCCTGCCGGCGGGCAACGGGATCTACGGCCAGGAGTCGCGCCACATCGACTTCACCATCGGTGACTCCGTCGTCAGCCGGGTCGACGTCGCGGGCCACGTGATGAGGTCGTTCGTCAACGGCAAGCTCGCACGTACGATCCCGATCAGTGCCGGCAAGGCCGGGTGGGAGACCCGCTCCGGCACCAAGGTCATCATCGAGAAGTTCCGCCGCAAGCGGATGAACGCCGCCACCATCGGCGTCGACAAGGACGACCCGGAGTACTACGACCTCTCCGACGTCCAGTACGCGCTGCGCGTCACCTACTCCGGCGAGTTCCTCCACGGCGCTCCCTGGTCGGCCGGGTCGCAGGGGAGCGCCAACGTCTCGCACGGTTGCGTCGGCATGAGCCTGCCCGACGCCCGGTGGCTCTACGACCGCACCCACCGCGGAGACGTGGTCGAGGTACGGGGCTCTGAGCGCTCGATGACCCTGGAGAACGGCTACGGCGACTGGAACCTCTCCGTGGCCGACTGGAAGGCCGGCTCGGCCCTCTCCTGACCGAGTCGGCAGGAACTCGCGTGCGTGGGCGCTGAGTCGGCAGGAACTCGCGTGCGTGCGCGCTGAGTCGGCGGAAACTCGCGTGCGTGCGCGCTGAGTCGGCAGGAACTTTGTGCCGACTCGGTGGTCCGCGTCCCAGTTTCTGCCGACTCGGTTATCCACAGCCGGTGATCTGCGGGTGTGGCCGAACGACGTCGCGGGAACCGATGAGCCATGAACTCCACACTGCTCCGCCGCCAGCTCGACCTGATGGACCGTGTGCGCCGCCTACCACCGGACCGGCCGTTCACGTCACGATCGGCCCGAGAGGAGGGGCTGACGTACGTCATGCTCAACCAGCTCGTGCTCCTGGGCGTCCTCGCCCACCCTCTTCGAGGCGTCTACCACGTCGCCGGACTCAGCGACTGCCTGGCGCTGCGCGTCGCTGTGGTCAAGCTCGTCGTTCCACCTGGGGCGGTGGTGACGGACCGGACCGCAGCGTGGTTGTGGGGAGCGGAGCGGGTGCTGCCTCCCGGTGCCCACCTGGACATCCCACCGATCTCGATGTTCTGCCTGCCGGGGAGTCGGCTGCGCAACAAGCTCGTGGAGAGTGGTCAGCGCATGCTGCTCCCCAGCGACACGGAGGTGGTGGATGGACTACGGGTCACGACGCCCCTGCGCACGGCCTGCGACGTTGGTCGGCTCCTGCATCGGGATCAGGCCATCGGCGTGCTGGACGCGCTCACGGCCCTGAACCGATTCACTGTGCCGCACCTGCTTGCTGAGACTGCGCGGTTCAAGGGCTTCCGCGGGGTCGTGCAGCTCAGGTACCTGGCACCGCTCGTGGACAAGCGGTCCGGGTCACCGGGGGAGGGCACGCTGCGCCTGCGGTGGATCGAGGTCCCACTGCCACGGCCTGAATGTCAGGTCGAGGTGTGCGGTCCGGACGGTAGGTCCTTTTTCGTCGACATCGGCCTCCCGGATCGACGCTTCGGCGCCGAGTACTTCGGCGAGGAGTTCCATGGAGAAGAGCAGCGTGAGCACGACGAATATCGGTTGGGTTGGGTGCGTGAGCAAGAGGACTGGACGATCACCGTGGCGCGCAAGCACAACGTGTACGGCGCGGGTCAGGACATCGACGGGCTCCTGATCGCGGACGCGCGTTCGTGCGGCGTGCTCCCCTGACTCGTCAGAAGGTCATCAGCGTTGCCACCGAGTCGGCACAAACTTTCTGCCGACTCAGCGGGCGCGGGCGTGAGTTTGTGCCGAGTCGGCGAGGGCGCCGGGAGTTTCTGCCGACTCAGCGCACAAGGGCCCGCCGGATGACCGGCGGGCCCTTGGCGTGCGGTGGATCAGTGGTCGCGCAGCGGGACCTCGTCGGTGTCGCGCAACCGGTGGTCGTCGAACTGGTGACCGTCCACGGGGTGGTCCAGGCCCGACTGCAGCTCGGCCTCGTGGGCGGCGTGGTGGTGCGCCTCCTCGAGCTCGGCTGCCGTGGGCTTCTGCACGTTGTGGGCGAACATCCACGACGACAGCTTGGCCCGCACCCGCTCCGAGCGGGAGTTGGGCGCCGACACACCGTCGGCGTCCGTCTGGCTGCCGATCTCCAGCACCTCGTCACGCTGACGAGCGGTGAGGGTGTAGGCCGACGTCTCGTTGATCGGCAGGTGCCGCTCGGCGTAGCCGCCCTCGGGGGACCGGGTGATGATGCCGGTCTCGTAGCCGTGGAGCAGTGTCTCGTTGTCGTGGCGCTGCAGCGAGATGCACCAGCGTCGCGTGATCCAGAACGCCAGGAGCGGGCCGAGGAAGATGGCCACGCGCATGAAGTAGGTGATCTGGTTGATGCTGGCGCTCAGCTTGATGGCGATGATGTCGTTGCCGCCCGCAGCCCAGGCCAGGCCGTAGAAGGTCATCAGGGCCACCATGACCGCCGTACGCGTAGGCGCGTTGCGCGGACGCTGGAGCAGGTGGTGGTCGCGCTTGTCGCCAGTGATCCAGCCCTCGAGGAAGGGGAGCAGGATCAGTACGACGAGCATCAGCGGCGGCACGATCAGGATCGGCAGCATCACGTTCCACGAGATCGTGTAGCCGAAGATCACCGACTCCCACCCGGTCGGGATGATGCGCAGCAGTCCGTCCGGCCAGCCCATGTACCAGTCGGGCTGGGAGCCGGCCGTCACCTTGGTCGGGTCGTAGGGGCCGAACTTCCACACCGGGTTGATCGACAGCAGACCACCCATGATGGCGGTGACGCCGAAGACCATGAAGAAGAAGCCACCGGCCTTGGCGGCGTACACGGGGAGCATCGGGAAGCCGACGACGTTCTGCTCGGTGCGGCCGGGGCCGGGCCACTGCGTGTGCTTGTGGTAGACGAGCAGGAGCATGTGCGCGGCGATCAGGGCGAGCAGGATGCCCGGGATCAGCAGCACGTGGATGATGTAGAGGCGCGGGATGATCGCCTCGCCGGGGAACTCGCCACCGAAGAGCAGGAACGACATGTAGGAGCCTGCGACCGGCGTGGCCTTCAGGAAGCCGTCCGCAGCGCGGACCCCGGTGCCGGAGAGGAGGTCGTCCGGGAGCGAGTAGCCGGTGAAGCCCTCCAGGGTGCCGAGCAGGAGCAGGATGCAGCCGATCACCCAGTTGAGCTCACGCGGCTTGCGGTAGGCGCCGGTGAAGGCGACGCGCAGCAGGTGCACCATCATCGAGGCGACGAAGATCGTCGCCGCCCAGTGGTGCATCTGCCGCATGAGCAGGCCACCGCGCACGTCGAAGGAGATGTGCAGCGTCGAGGCCATCGACTCGGACATGCCGATGCCGCGGAGCTGGTCGTAGGAGCCTTCGTAGGTCACGTGACCCATCGACGGGTTGAACCACAGCGTCAGGAAGACGCCGGTCAGCAGCAGGACGACGAAGCTCCACAACGCGATCTCGCCGAGCATGAAGGACCAGTGGTCCGGGAAGACCTTGCGGAGGTTCTTCTTCGCCAGGGTGGCGAGACCGAGGCGGTCGTCGGCCCAGGAGGCCAGCCCGCCCGCCTTGCTCGGCTTGGACGCGATCGCGGCGTCGGTGCGGTTGCTCGTGGCGACCTTGCTGGTGTCGAGCCTGGAGTCGGTGCTCACTGCTTCTCACGCTCCCAGTAACTGGCCCCGATGGGCTCCTTGAAGTCGCTCTGAGCGACGAGATAGCCCTCGCCGTCCTCCATGAGGGGCAGCTGGGGGAGAGGGCGGGCAGCCGGACCGAACACGACCTTGGCACCGTCGGCCAGGTCGAAGGTCGACTGGTGGCACGGGCACAGCACGTGGTGCGTGGTGCGCTCGTAGAGGGAGATCGGGCAGCCGACGTGGGTGCAGATCTTCGAATAACAGATGATGCCGTCGATGGTCCACTCCTCGCGGCCCGCGACGGGGATGATCTCGTCGGGATCCATCCGGACGATGATGATGGCGCCCTTGGCCTTGTCGGCCTGCAGCTGTGCGCCCTCGATCTCCTCGTAGCCGTTCTCCTCCGTCGGGAAGAGCGCCTCCGGGGCTGCGTTGATCAGGTCGCCGACCTCGATCTCACTCGCCTTGATGGGCGTGCCGACCACGTCGCGGACCAGGCGCATGCCCGGCTCCCAGATGGTCTTGGCCAGCTTGCTGATGTCGAGGGTGCTGCCGGGGGCCAGGTCGCGCAGCATCACCACGGCGGGCAGCCCGAGCACGCCGATGGAGGCGAGCATCGTGTTGCGGACGAGGGGACGGCGACCGATGCCGGACTCGTCGAGACCGGCGTTGAGGGCCTCGATCGTGGCGGCACGATCCTCGGGGGGCGAGGCGCCCGGGTGACGCATCTCGACCATCTCGACGTCGCTCATCAGCTTGCGAGCGAGGTGGATGATCCCGGTGCCGATGAGCAGCAGGCTGACGCCCAGCGTCACGCCGAGGGAGACGGTGGAGGCGCCCATGCCCGCGAAGGTGTCCCAGTTGTCGCCGACCTCGAACGAGAAGTAGGCGACCACGAAGAGCACCGCGCTGATCATGGCGCCGATGAACATGGCGGCGATCTGGCGCTCGGCCCGCTTCTCGGCCCTGGGGTCGACGTCGGTCGGGCGCCAGTGATGCGCTGAGAGGCCAGGGTCCGCGATGGGCTCGGCCGCGCTTTGCACGGGCACGTGGGAGTCGGAGGTCACGAGTGTGTGGTCGTCGTTGCTCACGCGTTCACCTTGGTCTTCTTGCTCCGAGTCGTGTGCGAGGCGATCCAGACGGCAGCACCCACCAGCGAGCCTATGCCGACGATCCATCCGAACAAGCCCTCGGACACCGGTCCGAGGCCGCCGAGCGAGAAGCCGGCGTACTCGGGGTTGTCCTGGATGCTGTCGAGGTAGGCGATGACGTCGCGCTTCTCGTCGGGGGAGAGGTTGCCGTTGCTGAAGGTGGGCATGCTCTGCGGGCCCGTCAGCAGCGCCTCGTAGATGTACTTGCCCTCGACGCCGTGCAGGCTCGGGGCATAGCCGCCGCGGGGCATCGCGCCACCGGCACCGTTGAAGTTGTGGCAGGCCGTGCAGTTGGTGAGGAAGATCTGTCCGCCGCGGGAGATGGCCTCCTCGCGCTCCTCCTCAGAGAGTCCTTCGATGGAGTAGTCGGACTCGTTGGGGATGGCCGGGCCGGGCGCCAGCGAGGCGACGTACGCCGCCAGGGCTGCGGTCTCCTCGTCGTTGAAGACGACCTTCTTGCGGGGAGCCTGCGCGCCGGGGCTCGCCATCGGCATCCGGCCGGTGCCGACCTGGAAGTCCACTGCCGCCGCACCGACGCCGACCAGTGACGGGCCGATGTTGTAGCCGTCACGGACGGTGGGGATGCCCTCGCCGTTCTTGCCGTGGCAGAAGGCGCAGCTGGCGAGGAAGAGCTCCTTGCCCTGGGCGATCTGCTCGGTGTCACTCGCCTGGCTGGTGGCCTGGGCGGGTGCGAGCGCGGTGTAGAGGGCTCCACTGAGCACGAGGCCGAGCAGCAGCACGACGAGCCCCGCAATCGGTCCCCGACGGTGCCGGGAGAGTCGACCAGCGGTTCGGTTGATCACACGCACGATGAGTCCTTGCCGGTTGCGGGGTCGGTGCTTACTTGATGACGTAGATCGTGAAGAACAGGCCGATCCACACCACGTCGACGAAGTGCCAGTAGTAGGACACGACGATCGCGGTCACGGCTTGCTCATGGGTGAAGCGGCGAGCGAGGTAGGTGCGGCCGAGGACGAAGAGGAAGGCGATGAGGCCACCGGTCACGTGCAGGCCGTGGAAGCCGGTCGTCAGGAAGAACATCGTGCCGTAGGCCGAGCTCGGGATCGTCACGCCCTCGTGGAGCAGCTCGGCGTACTCGAGCGCCTGACCGCCGATGAAGATCGCACCCATGACGTAGGTGAGGATGAAGAACTCGCGAAGGCCCCACTTGCGGACGTCGAACAGCGAGCCGGTGCGGCCGACCTGTCCACGCTCAGCGGCGAAGACGCCCCACTGGCAGGCGAAGGACGACGCCACCAGGATCAGGGTGTTGGCCGTGGAGAACGGGATGTTGAGCTTCTCGGTCTCCTGCGCCCAGAGCTCCGGGCTCACCGCGCGGATCGTGAAGTAGGCGGCAAAGAGCGCCGCGAAGAACATGAGCTCGCTCGCGAGCCAGATGATCGTGCCCACGCTGACCATGCTGGGTCGGTCGTGGTGCCCGTGCAGACGGGATGCCGGAATCGTTGTCGCTGTCGCCACGGAGACATTATGGCCGCTGGACGAAGCGGAGGGCACCCCGACCCCCTGACTATCGGGGTCATAAAGTTCACATCGTGCTCCTGGCCCTCTCCGACGACTCCGCCGCGCTCCCGAGATTCACCCTCGGCCGCGTGTTCACCGACTGGGGGATCGATCCGATCCCCTTCGTGGTGACGGTCTGGGCAGTGGGTCTGTACGTCCTCGGCGTGGTCGTCCTGACCCGCCGTGGAGATCGCTGGCCGGTGGGGCGGACGCTGGCGTTCGTCGGCCTGGGGATGGGGGCGTTCTTCTTCGCCACGTCGTCGGGCCTGGGGCGCTACGACACCACGTTGCTGAGCGTCCACATGGTCCAGCACATGCTGCTGTCGATGGTCGTGCCGCTGGCCCTGGCCCTCGGCGCCCCCGTCACGCTGGCGCTCCGTACGCTGCCCGCGACGCCGCGCCGCTGGCTGCTCGCCGTGCTGCACTCGCGGGTGGCCAAGGTGCTGGCGTTCCCGCCCCTGGCCTTCACCCTCTACGTCGTCTCGCCGTGGGCGCTCTACTTCAGCTCCTGGTACGACGCCAGCCTGAGCTCGACGTTCGTCCACGAGATGATGCACGTACACCTGGTGCTCGTCGGGACGCTCTTCTTCTGGCCGCTGATGGGTGTCGACCCGGTGCCGGGGAGGGTGACGTACCCCTTCCGCGTGCTGCTGACGATCATGACGCTGCCCTTCCACGCCTTCCTCGGCGTGACGATCATGGGTCAGACCACGCTGATCGGTGGCGAGCACTACACCGAGCTGCGCGAGGGACCGATGGGGTCGTGGCTGCCGCCCGCGCTGGAGGACCAGCACCTCGCCGGCGGGATCCTGTGGGCGACCGGCGACCTGATCGGCGTGCTGTTCTTCGCGGTGCTCTTCACCCAATGGGTGCGGCAGTCGATGCGGGAGGGGGAGCGCGAGGACCGACGCCTCGACCTCGAGGAGAGTCGACGCGGACCCGCGAAGCGCCCCGGCGCTGGTTGAGGAGGGACGAGGTCCCGTCACGAAACCGACGCGGCTACGATGCCCTCGTGAGCAACGCCACCTCCGATCGCCAGCCGTTGAAGGTCCTCGTCTACAGCGACGACGTCAACACCCGCCAGCAGGTCATCCTCGCGCTGGGCCGTCGGCCGCACCCCGACCTCCCCGAGGTGGAGTACGTCGAGGTGGCCACCGAGCCGGTCGTCATCCAGAACATGGACGCCGGCGACATCTCCCTGGCGATCCTCGACGGCGAGGCCACCCCTGCCGGGGGCATGGGCATCGCCAAGCAGCTCAAGGACGAGATCTACGAGTGCCCGCCCGTCCTCGTGCTGACCGGTCGTCCGCAGGACGCCTGGCTGGCCACCTGGTCGCGCGCCGAGGCGGCAGTGCCGCACCCCATCGACCCGGTGCAGCTCGCGGAGGCCGTCATCGGCCTGCTCCGGCCCTCGGTGCCGGCCACGTCCTGAGCTCGTCTGAAACACTCGGCCCATGTCCCACACCTGGCCTGACGTCCTCTCCACGCTGGTCGCCGGTCACGACCTGACCACGGAGCAGGCGCGATGGGCCATGGACGAGGTCTTCGCGGGTGCGGCGACGCCCGTCCAGCTCGCCGGTCTCGTGGTGGCGCTGCGCGCCAAGGGAGAGACGGTCGAGGAGGTCTCCGGCATCGCCGAGGCCATGCTCGCCGCCGCCAACCCGATCTCGGTGCCCGGCCGCCTCCTCGACGTCGTCGGCACAGGTGGTGACCGGTCGATGTCGGTCAACATCTCGACGATGGCGGCCATCGTCGCTGCCGGAGCCGGTGCTGTCGTCGTCAAGCACGGCAACCGCTCCGCGTCTTCACAGTCCGGCTCGGCCGACGTCCTCGAAGCCCTGGGCATCCGACTCGACCTGGCGCCCGCCAGGGTCGCGGAGGTCGCTCTCGAGGCCGGCATCACCTTCTGCTTCTCGGCTGCCTTCCACCCGGCGATGCGTCATGCCGCGGTGCCGCGGCGCGAGCTCGGCATCGCCACGACGTTCAACATCCTGGGACCCTTGACGAACCCGGCTCGACCGCAGGCCCAGGCCATCGGGTGCGCCGACGTCCGGATGGCTCCGGTGATGGCGGGAGTGCTGGCCGGGCGTGGCGTCGACGCGTGGGTGTTCCGCGGCGACGACGGCCTGGACGAGCTCACCACCACCTCCACCTCGACGCTGTGGCGGGTGCGCTCGGGCGAGGTGACGCAGTCGACGGTCGACCCGGCAGACCTGGGCATCGCCCGCGCCACCACCGAGGACCTGCGTGGCGGGGATGCGGCCCACAACGCCGACGTCGTACGACGCGTGCTGGCGGGGGAGACAGGCCCGATCCGGGACGCCGTCATCCTCAACGCGGGTGCTGCGCTGGCGGTGTACGACGCGCCCGAGGTTGCGGTGGACGAGGCGTTGGCCGCGGGTGTGACACGCGCGGCCGAGGCGATCGACTCAGGTGCTGCGGAGGCTGTGCTCGAGCGCTGGGTGGCGGCGACGTCGCGTTAGCGCTTGCCCGTCGAGATCTTGGCGATGTCGTCCTTGGCGGGCGTCTCGGCGACCACGTCGACACCGAACTCCTCGAAGTAGAGCGCCTCGGCCTCGCCCGTGTCGTTGGTGGGGGCCATCTTCAGCACGTGGTGGGGCGCGTCCACGGCGACCCAGACGGTGATTCGTTCCTTGCCGTCCCGCCCGTCGAGGGCGACCGCGTCGGCGTCTCCGACCTTCTCCACCTCGCCTCCGTCGATCCGGTCCTCGGTGTCGCTCTTGTCCAGCTTGAAGTTGCTGAGAAGGCCGTCCAGGTCGCAGAACTCCCCGATGTCGGTCTTCCCGTCGAGCTCGACCCAGGAGCCGGCGTAGGCCGCGATCAATGTCTCGCCCTGCTGCCGGGTCGGGGCTTGGGATCGCCAGAACTCGTTGTCTGCGTTGAACCAGGCGCCGTCACTGTTCTTGACCAGGCGGAAGCCGCCCTCCGAGGTGTCGAGACTGCCCACACAGCTGTCCGCATCCAGCCGGACGTCGACCCTGGTGAGGCCGACGTCGGTGTCGGCGCTGCCGAGCATCCGCAATGACGTCACCGCGCGCATGTCCCGGAAGGCGGTCTTGGCCATGGCGCGCGGGCTCTGGTCGAGGAACTCGTCATCGGACGAGAGGCGGCCGCACGACGAGACGGCGAGCACCAACAACGCGACAGTTGTCGCGCGCGCGGCTGTCGCGATGTTCATGTGCCCCCCCGTTCCGGTTCGCGCCCATTGGATCATCAGCGGGGCACAAATGCGGGAGAACTCAGAGGTCCAGCACCCAGGACTCGCCCTCGCGGCGGAAGCCCAGTCGGTCGTAGTAGGCGCCGACCATCCCGGGCGGAGTGACGACACGGCGTACGCCTCTGTCGGACAGGAGGCCGCTCCGGCGCCACACGAACTCACCGGGGGAGAAGTCGCGGTAGCGCGGGGTGACGTAGTCGAGGAGCACGTCGGCCGATTCGCCGTTCTCGCGAAGCAGCACGACACCGACGGTCTCGTCACCCTTCTGGACCAGGAAGGCGTCGTGCGTGTCCGACGGGTCGTGCACGAAGGACGGATTGAACTTCAGGATGTCGCTCCCGTGCACCCGGAGCGTGTGGCGCAGGTATTCGTCGGTGGGGGACACCTCGAGCACCTCGAACACCGACTCGTCATGGCGTTCGCGCAGCATCTTGGCGATGAAGTAGGCGTTGATGAGAACCAGCACGGTGTTCATCCCGACCATGGGCCACACCGACAGCGCCCAGTTGAAGCCGATCAGGATCACGCAGGCGATCGCGTTGAGCACGCGAAGGCGCAGGACGCTGGCCTGGAGCAGGGAGTAGACGAGCAGCGCGCTGCCGCCCCATCCGAGGACGTCGAGCCAGTGGTCAGCGAGCAGGTTCACCGCCGGAGGCTACTGCGCCTGTGCCGCGGGGGAGGCATTGACGAGCAACGGCCCTCCCCGCGGGAGCGGGGAGGGCCGTCGACGTACGTCAGGGTTGGACGGAGAGCCTCAGCCCCTTCGACCGTGATCCCTGGGTCGTCGCGTCGCCGAGGTACTTGACCCGGATCCGGTGCTTGCCCCGCTTCAGCTTGGGCAGCCGCACCGTGATCTTGCCGTTCTTGGCGGTGACCAGCGTCACCTTCTTGAGCACCTTCGTCCGGTCCATGATCTTCAGGACCCCGACCGGCCCGGTGACCCCGGGGACGGCCACGGTGATGCCGGCCTTGACGCGCTTGCCGGGCTTGATCCGGGTTGCGGACAGCGTCGCGGTCGTCGTGGAGAGCAGCTTGGGCACGGACACGGCTGCGGCCGACGCGGAACCGTCGGTGAAGCCGCTCTTCGAGGCCAGCACGGTCACCGAGATGTCCTTGCCGGCGTCCTCGGGCGTCAACACGTACATCGTGTTGGTCGCCTTGGGGATCGGTGCGCCCGTCCGGAGCCACTGATACCTGAACGTCGGCGACGGCTGCGACCAGGTGCCCGGAGTCACCTGGAGGGTCCCACCGGACTTCACGGTCCCGGTGATCGTCGGCTGGACCGTGGCCTGCAGCGCGCCCCCGGCAGTCGTGCCGATGGCGTTGCTGACCGCGACCCCGTCCGAGAACCCCGACTTCTTGCCGGTGACCCTCAAGGACACGACCTTGTTGAAGTCGGTGACCGTGAGGATGTAGGTGGTCGCCGTCGCTCCGAGGATGGTCTGGCCGTCTCGAAGCCACTGGTAGGTCATCGCCACGTCGGACTGGTTCCAGGCCGGAGGTGTGCTGGTGAGAGTCGCACCCACACCGGTCCCTGCCGGAGCCTGGATCTGGGGCAGCGCCGTCGCCACGAGCCTGGCATCGACCACGAAGGACGACTGGGCCGAGCCCAGCACGTTGTTGCTCGAGTCGAGCGCGGTGACCTTCCAGGGATAGGTGCCGGTGGCGAAGTTCGTCGTCGTGGCGAACGCGGTCGCCACGGTCTGGCCGGCCGCCGCAAAGCCGCCGGCCGGCGAGGTGATCTCGACGTTGTACTTGACCGCGCCGGGGAAGTCACGCCACGTCAGGACCGGCCCGTTGGGCGGCTGCACCGCACCCGAAGCAGGGGAGGTGATCTCCAGCAGCCCCGACCCCACGGTGAATCGACCCACGGGGTTGCCCGCGGGATCGACGTTGCCGCCCCACGACCACGGTCCGGGGTTGCCCTTGGTGTCGATCCGCTGGACGCGCCAGACGTAGGCATCCCCGGAGACCGGAAGCGGCACGTTGTGGGCGTACGCCGTGGTCCGCACGTTCTTGGTGAAGATCCGGTTGGTCGCGGAGAAGGTCGTGTCGTTGTTCTTGTAGACCTCGACCTTGTACTCGGCTGCGAAGGCCTGGGGCTTCCAGCGCAGGGCGACCGTGCCCGGCACCGTGGCGTTGTCGACGGGACCAGTCAGCTCGACGCGTGGACTGGACTTGGTGAACGTCTTGACCTCCGACCAGGACAGCCGGCCGTTGCCCTGGAGGTCGCCCTTGGAGTCGATGGCCTGGACCCGCCAGTAGAGCGTGCCCTCGGGGTAGAGGGTGTCGAAGGCGGTGTACGTCGCCTGGTCCACGATCTGTTCGTCGACCAGGGCAGGCCCTACGCCGAAGGACTCCACGTCGTCGACCTGGATGCGGTACTGCATCGCCGACTGCGGGCGGTCCTCACCCGTCTGCGACCACTGGGCCGCATGGTTGGTGACGAAGTAGTCGTTCCAGCTGAACGTGATCTCGCTCTTGGTCGGGTCGGTGTTCGTGAGCCCGTCCACCTTGGGCGAGGTCTTGGTGAACGAGTGCTGGGCCTGGCCGATGGTCGACACCGGGCTCGCTGCGCAGTTGTTCGTCTTGCGACACGGACGGACGAACCAGTAGAGCGCCTCGCCCGCCTCGGTGTCCGGGTAGGTCCAGAACGAGTTGTCGAGGGCAGGGGCGTACATCGAGTTCGTGGTGGCCGGGATCGCGTTGCTGGGCTCCAACAGGTTGGTGAAGCTCGCGTCGCGGCTGACGTAGACCATGTAGAACGCGGCGTAGGGCTGCGGCGCCCACTTCAGCACCGGGGTGGTGGGCACCACGCACGGTCCGCTCAGCGGGTTGCACGGGGTCTTCGTGCCCGGGTTGTTCGGATCCAGTTGTCGACCGCCGATCGCCAGGGCGTGCTGGTCGGTGGAAACGATGTCCGCGACCCTGAATCTGCCCTCGGGCCCGGTGCCGATCACGACACCGCTGGCGTCGAGCGCCGTGACCTGCCAGTCGTAGTCACCGGCGAGCAAGAGCCGGGTGCTGATGTCGGTCATGGCGTTGTAGGCCACGGCTTGGTCGAACAGGTTCACTCCCGCGACGCCGGTGAACCCTGTCGACGTACCGGCTGGGCCGACGCTGACGCGGTAGCGGGCGGCTCCCGGCATCGGCTGCCAGGTCAGGGACGGCGCAGTGGAGTAGGGGCCGTCCGCCAAGGTGCCAGTGATGGGCTTCAGGTAGTCCGCGGAGCTGGCGGGCGGTGTCGGGTCCACGCCGGAGACGTTGAAGCTGCGGGAGTAGGTCATTGACCTGATGCCGTCGGTGGAGGTGGCGTAGAGCTCCCAGGTGTAGGGGTTGCCCGAGGTCGGGAGCTTGTTGTTGCCCTTGATCGCGTAGGACGTGGAGTACGTCTTGGACGAATCCACCGTGGTGTTGGCGTTGTTCTTGACCACGACGTTGTAGAACTCGGTGCCCGTGGCTGGGGTCCACGCGAAGATGGGCACGTCAACGGTCGCCCCGTTCGAGGGCGTCAACCCGTTGACGACGACGGGTGCCTGGCCATAGGAGAAGGCCTGCGGCTCGCTGAAGATGCCTTGGACGCCGGGGATGTCGCCGGGCTTGGTGAACGGTCGGTCGAGCGGGCGCACCTTCCAGTAGTTGGTGCCGGGGAAGGGCTCGCAGTCCTCGTTCGCGCGGAATGAGGAGGGGATGCCGCTGGTGTTCACAGCGAACATCCCGGGCGTGTAGGTCGTCCCGGCCGTGCGGCAGGACTGGGTCGTCCCCTCGGAGAACCCGGGCGTGGAGCTGATCTGGAGCTCGTACTCGGACGCGTGCGGGACTGAGGTCCACTCGAAGTAGATCGGGTTGACAACGGTCTCCTCACCAGGTGCGGCGGGGAAGACCGCTTGGGGCTGGTGCGGCCAGGTGCGCGCGAAGTTGTAGACGGAGGAGGTCCACGGCGTCGGCTGGTTGTCCAGGTCGCGTGCGCGGACCCGCCAGTAGTACTGGTCGTTGTCGTAGGACACGATCGGGGAGTAGCGGGTGCCGGTGAGGCCCGTCTTCGACTCCGTGATGTTCGTGAAGTCCTGGTTGAGAGCCACCTCGACGTCGTACGACTTGGCGCCCGGCACCGGCTCCCAGTCGAGGACGACGTCCTGCAGCTCGAAGTTCGGGCTCGAGGGCGGTGCCGTGATGGCCGGCGCGGGAAGGGGGCCGACGATGAAGCGCGAAGCAGGGCTCGCGAGCGAGTTCAGTCCGGAACCCTTGCTCGCGGTGACGCGCCAGTAGTAGTCCGCCGGGTTGGCGATCGTGCCGGAGGGAAGCGCATCGGGGACGACCAGCGACGTGGACGCGGTCTGGTAGGTGAGGGCGCCCACGAAGTCGGAGTCACCGTCGACCTCCACGATGTAGTTCGTGGCACCGGGCGAGGTGGACCAGGTCAGCAGCGGCGGCTGGGACGGCTGGGAGAGCGTGGTGTTGTCCGCGGGGGAGGCCGGCTGAGGAACGGCCACGGACGGGCTCCCGAACTGCGCGATCGACCAGGGCGAGTCCTCGTTGGCAGCGTTGCGCGCCCGTACCCGCCAGTACTTGTCGCCGCCGGGCAGGTTTCCCGTCGGGACGTAGGTGTTGTTGACCGTCGACACGGTGGCCGACGGGATCAGCGCCGGAGAGCCGAAGTTCGGGTCGTCGTCGACCTGGACTTCATAGCGGGTCGCGCCGGCGACGTGGTCCCACGACAACACCGCGGTGGCATCGTTCGGCTGCTGGACGGACAGGTTGGCGGGCTGCGCCGGCGCGACGGAGAAGGCCCCGGACACCGGCCCGAGCGCCGTCAGCACCAGGGCGGCCACGGCGGACAGGCTCACGCCCGCCACGGCCCGTGTGCGGTTCAGTCGCTGCATCATCCCGGAAATCTCCCCGTGCTTGGTGGGTGGCTCAGACCGCATCACGCTAGATCTGGGCCGGCTGGTCCGTGCGGAAACCGCCATACGTAGTCACAAATGACCAGTGGCTCCGCCCGATCGGTCACCGGGTCGCGTGGAGTCGTCGGGACGCTACGGTGGGCCCATGATCACCGCCATCGTCTTCGTCAAGGCCGACGTCGCCCGTATCCCCGAAGTGGCAGAAGCGATCGCGGCCATCGAGGGGGTCTCCGAGGTCTACTCGGTGACCGGGCAGATCGACCTGATCGCCCTGGTGCGCGTGCGAGAGCACGAGGACATCGCCTCGGTGGTCGCCGACCGGCTCAACAAGGTGCCGGGTGTCACCGAGACGGAGACGCACATCGCGTTCCGCACCTACTCCAAGCATGACCTGGAGTCGGCGTTCAGCATCGGGCTCGACTGACCTCGTTCTTGGTTTCGTGACAGGCGCCAGGGCGCCTTCCTCAACCAGCGCGACGCCAGGGCGCCTTCCTCAACCAGCGCGACGCCAGGGCGCCTTCCTCAACCAGCGCAGCGTTCAACGCACCGGGCGGTGCACCGGGCTCGGCAGTCGCTGCTCGTCGAAGGGCACCAGGGAGAGTCGGGACTGGTTCACCGAGTCGTAGAGGGTCAGGTGTCGCCCGGCTCCGGCCAGCGGACACACCCAGTCGCCCTCGACGTCGACCAGCCGGATGCCGGGGGACTCCAGCCAGCGCAGGATCCGCTCGGACTCCTCGGCCGTGGCGGCCGGGACCGGCCCTGGCGCATCGCGGACCGTCTCCGCGCTCGCGGTGAGCTCGCCGACGTAGTGGTGGGCATCGCCGCCGCGGGGAATCACGCCGGCCGCCGCCAGCCGGCCGTGTCGCACGACGTGGACGGCCCAGCTGCCGGTCTCCTCCCGGCGCGCGGCCACGATCTCGGGGCAGCGGGTGAGAGCCGACAGGCGCTGGGTGCGGGCAGCCGCGCGGACGAAGGTGGACAGCCGGTCGCGATGCACGCCGGCCTCCTCGAAGCGCTCCAGGTCGGCCAAGGAGCTCATCCGCTGGTTGATGGCCTCCACGACGTCGTCGGGGCTGCGGAGCAGCGTGTCGCGCAGCTGCCGCACCACGGCGCCGTAGGTGGTCTCGTCGGTCGAGCCGTCGCAGGGCGAGAGGCAACGCCCCATCTCGGCCAGCGCGCAGGCCGATCCGGACGGCACGCGCGGCATCCGTCCGCTGCACTGGCGTAGCGGGAACGTCTCGTGCAGGGCAGCCAGACACTTCTCGGCGGTCTTCCTCGACGAGAACGGCCCGAGGTAGTCGGCGTCGTCGTCGAGCACCTGCCGCACGAGCGAGAGCCGCGGCCACGCCTCCCGGGTCAGCTTGAGGAAGTGCACCTTCTCCGGGAAGCGGGATCGGCGGTTGTAGCGCGGTTTGTGCTCGGCGATGAGGCGCAGCTCGCGGACCTCGGCCTCCAGCGGCGTGGCGCACTCGATCCCCGTCACGGAGGCCGCCAGTCCGACCATCTCGCCCATCCGGGTGCGGGTCTCGGAAGCGGTGAAGTAGGTGCGGACCCTCGTGCGCAGGTCCTTGGACGTGCCGACGTAGAGGACCTTGGCGCGGTCGTCGCGGAAGAGGTAGACCCCGGGGGCGTGGGGGAGCCCCTCGGCGAGGTGACGCTTGCGTCGCTGGGCGGTGGTGACCCGAGCCGAGAAGGTCGACAGCTCCTCCAGGGTGTGCACACCGAGCCCGCCGAGGCGCTCCATCAGCCCGTGGAGCACGTCGACCGTGGCGCGTGCGTCGGACAGGGCCCGGTGGTTGGGCGTGGTCGAGGAGTTGAACACCTTGGCCAGCGACGAGAGCTTGCAGTTGGGGGCGTCGTCGCGGGTGATCACGCGACGGGCGAGCTTGGCGGTGTCGATCACCTCGAACTTCGGCCACGGTCGTCCCTGCTCGCGCGCGAAGTGTTGGAGGAAGCCCATGTCGAAGGGCGCGTTGTGCGCCACCAGCACGCAACCCGCGGCGAACTCCATGAACGCCGGCAGCGCCGAGTCGATCGAGGGCGCGTCGTGCACCATCGAGTTGCTGATGCCGGTCAGCACGGCGATGAAGGCCGGGATCTCCGCGTGCGGGTTGACAAGGGTCTGGAACTCGCCGACCACCTCGCCGCCGCGCACCTTGACCGCGCCGATCTCGGTGATCATCGAGCCTGCCGCTGCCGAGCCTCCCGTCGTCTCGAGGTCCACCACGCAGAAGGTGATGTCCCGCAAGGCACGCCCGAGCTCGTCGAAGCTGCGCTGGCTCTCCCAGCGGGAGGTCGCAGCGGGCGATCGGTGGGCGGTGGTGCTCATGTCTGCCGACGCTAGACGGGGGATCCGACAGTGGCGTGACGGCGCGCGCACTACGCTGGCCGCGCTCGTCGATCGACCCCCGTCCGACGAGGCCAGTGAGCCAAGGAGAAGCACGTGAGCGACCAGACTGCCGAGCTCCGCCTTCCGGGTGACGGTGAGCGGTGGCGCTGCGCCGGCTGCGGCAACCTCACCCGGTTCGACGTGGTCCGCACTCGTCGTACGACGGAGTACTGGCACTTCGACCTCGGCGGCGATCACCGTGTCGAGGAGGAGACGGTGATCGCCGAGGACGTGGAGTCGGTGTCGTGTCGTTGGTGCGGACGCACCGACGCGATCGAGATCGTCGACCGGGCGGCCGCCGATCCCGCGGGCGACCCGGCCGCCGGATAGCGAGCAGCTCCGTGACCGACCCTGCTGCGCTGCCCGACCGCCTCCGGCTGCGTGTGGTGGCGCTCGTCGCTGCTGTGCTGCCGTCGGTCACGCCGGTGCCGCCCAGCCTGCGCAAGGTGGCCGGCTTCGCGCCTGCGAAACGCGCCCGCGTCGGCGCGGCCGCCATCTGGTCGGCCCTCGAGGACGACGACTTCCGTCGACACGCCTCGATCCAGGTCGCCGTGGTCCCGGCGCTGGACGACGACCCGGTCGATGCTGCCTCCCGTGCCTGGCTGATCCGTGACGACGGCTGGGAGGAACAGGTCGCCGAGGTCGCCGACCGGTTCGCCGTCGAGCCGCAGGACGAGGATCCGGGTCAGGTGGAGATCGAGCGGCTCAACGCGCTGGTCGCGGCGCTCCAGGCCGAGCTCGCGACCACTCGCGACGAGCACCGCGTCCAGGCGGACCGGGCGAAGGCTGACTACGCGGTCCTGCGACGACGTCTCGGTGAGGCCAGGTCGACGGCACGCGCCCTCGAGGCGGAGCGCGACGACGCGAGGTCCGCAGGAGAGGCCGCAGTCGCGGCCGCCGCGTCGAGCGCCGAGCAGGCCGAGTCGGACGTACGCCGGCTCCGGGCGCGACTGGAGGAGCTGGAGTCCGGGCTCGCCTCGACCCGACGCGACACGCGCACCGCGAAGGACAACGCCACCATCCGAGCCAGGTACCTGCTCGAGACCGTCATCGAGGCCGCGACGGGACTGCGCCGCGAGCTCGGTCTGCCCGCGGTCGACGGTGCCCCCGGTGATGCCGTGGAGGCGGGGCTGTCCAGCGGCGACGGAGCGCGTACGTCGAGTGCGCCCGCGACACCGGCGATCCTGGAGCAGACGCTCAGCATGCCGCGATCGCGGCTGATCATCGACGGCTACAACGTCACCATGGACGCCTGGTCGTCGGCGAGCCTCGAGGCCCAACGCAGCCGGCTCGTGTCCGCCCTGGCAGCGATCGTGGCCCGGACCGGCGCCGAGACCACGGTCGTCTTCGACGCTGCTGCGGCCGGCTCGCGATCGGTGATGCCCTCCCCACGTGGAGTGAGGGTGGTCTTCAGCCCCGAGGGCGTCATCGCCGACGACGTGATCCGACGGTTGGTGGGGGCCGAGCCCAGCGGTCGGGTCGTGGTCGTGGTGACCAGTGACCAGGCGCTGGCCGACGACGTCGCGCGCAACGGTGCGCGCGTGGTGCCGGCGCGCGTGCTGATCAACCTGTTGACCACCTGAGGACCGCCTCCGAGGCCTGGCGACACGCCGTGTGATGACACGCCGGGGGCCGTTGTCGGTGGGCCCTGTCACCGTTCCCTTCATGACGACAAGGATCGATTGCGACACCTGCCTGGTGCGGGGTCTCCACTGCCACGACTGCGTCGTGACGGTGCTGCTCGGCCCGCCCCCCGAGCTGACCATCGAGGACGACGAGCTCGCCGCGTTCGAGGCGCTCGCGGCTGGTGGCCTGGTGCCACCCCTGCGACTGGTGGAGCCGATGGCGGGACCGGTGATCGAGTCCGCGTGAGTCGAGTTCCCGCGAAGATTGGCGGGTCGCCCCGGCCCGGTCTAGTCTGTGGGCTGGCTTCCGTGGAAGTGGGTCACCATGGCCCGCGCGGGAGTCGCGCCGAGTTGTCGTCCACACCCCCTGCAGCACCGTGGGCGGCGAGCCGGGGAACCACACTTCCCCCTGGGGTGAATCCCCTGCAAGGCGCGTTGCGTGAGCGGCGCGTGGAGCAGGGGTAGGACACGTCGTGCCGAACCCGTCAGCTCACCCGGTAGGCGTACGACACCCCAAGGGAGAACCCCCGCTCGTGGCGCACACCCGCCAGCGCATCGGCGCGACCATCCTCGGTCTCGCCACCATCGCTGCCCTCGCCTTCGTTCCGGCGACCCCGGCGCAGGCCGAACCCGACATCCAGGACGTGAAGGCTCGCGTCGACCGCCTCTACCACGAGGCCGAGGCTGCCCAGGAGCGTCTGCACGACGCCCGGCTCGACCTCGCCGACCTCCGTCGCGACCTCGCCGGCCTCAAGGCCGATCAGCGCCGCCAGGACGAGCGGCTCGAGGACGTACGCGCACAGGTCTCCAACGCAGTTGTTCGTCAGCTCGAGGGCGAGAGCATCTCGACCGTCGGCCAGATCGTCGTCTCGGACGACCCCGGGGCATTCCTGGACTCGCTGTCCACGATGTCGTCCTTCAACGACCTGCAGCAGTCGCTCCTCGCCGACTACGACACCGAGCTGGAGGCCCTCGAGATCCGTCGCGAGGCCACCGATGAGCGCGCTGACCAGATCACGCGGCTGACCGCCCAGCTCAGTGACGAGAGCCAGACCATCGACCAGAACCTCGACGAGGCCAAGAGCGTCCTGGCCGACCTCGAGGCCGAGGAGCGCGACCGCGTGCTCGCCTCCCGCGGCAGCACCACCCGAGTCCCTGCATCGGTGCCTGCAACGGGACGTGCGGCCGCCGCCGTCGCGTACGCCATGGCGCAGGTCGGTGACGCCTACGTCTACGGCGCCATGGGCGAGAACGCCTTCGACTGCAGCGGTCTCACCATGCGCGCCTGGGCCCAGGCCGGCGTCTCCCTCCCGCACTCCTCCAGCGCCCAGTTCGGCTCCGGGCCGCGCATCTCGGCGAGCGCGCTCCAGCCCGGCGACCTGGTGTTCTACTACAGCCCGATCAGCCACGTCGGCATCTACATCGGCAACGGCCTGATCGTGCACGCCGCCAACCCCGGCACCGGTGTCCAGGTCACCGGACTCCACTCCATGCCCTACGTCGGCGCGGTCCGTCCTGGCTGACCAACAGCCGTCGAAGGCCGGTCGTCCACTCGCGTGGGCGGCCGGCCTTTCGCTGTTCGTGGTGATGGCGATCGTGTTGGCCGTCGTGCTGCGTGATCCACGGCACGAGGTCCGACCTGGACCGGTCGACGCTGCCCGGGCAAGTCCCGCAGCCGCAGCGTCTGCTCTTGCCCACCTGGTCGCTGCCATCGAGGAGCGCGACGCAACAGCCCTGGGCGCTCTGGCGCCCGCCGGGGATTCCGACGCCGCAGCCCTGCTGGGTGCGGTCGGCGACAACGCGCGGAATCTAGACCTGGGTGGCGTCACGGCCCGCTTCATCGACCAGGTGGGCACGGTCGACGCGGACGGCTCCTGGACCGGCGTCGCCGAGATGACGTGGCGCTTCGGTGCCATCGATCCCGCGCCGGCGCGAGCGGACGTCCTGGTCTCGTTCGCTCCCGACGGTGATCGGCTCGGCATCACCGGGTTCGGGGCGGACAGTGCGTCGACGCGCGGCCGCACGCCGCTGTGGCTTCGTGGTCCGCTCACGGTGGTGTCGACCGCGCAGGTGCTCGTCCTCGTCGAAGGGACTCGCGCCGAGTCGCAAGCGGTGGCTGCGCGGGTGGCGCGCGGAATCGACGTCGTGCACCGCGTGCTCCCCGACTGGAGGCCCCGGGTGGTGGTGGAGGTGCCGGCCAGCGCTGCCGCGCTCAACCGATCCCTGGGCGTCCCACCGGGCACCTACGACGCGATTGCGGCTGTGACGGCGACGGTTGACGGATCAACCCGCAGGAGCTCGCCGGTCCATGTCTTCGTGAACCCGCACGTCACAGCTGGCCTCCGCCGCGCGGGGGCACAGGTCGTGATGAGCCACGAGCTCGTCCACGTCGCGACCGATGTGGCGACCAGCCCGATGGAGCCGTGGCTGCTGGAGGGCTTCGCCGACTACGTCGCGCTGCGCGACGTGGACCTGCCGGAAATGACCACGATGGGTCGCGCGATCGCGCTGGTGCGGCGCGACGGGGTGCCGGGCACGCTCCCGGGGGCCGTGGAGTTCGACACCCGGGGCCAGGACCTCCAGGCGGTGTACGAGCAGGCCTGGCTGGCCACCAGGATCGTCGCCGAGAGGCTGGGGGAGCGCTCCCTGGTGTCGGTGTACGACGCTGTCGCGGCGGGGGAGCCCGTAGATCGGGCTCTCGCACGTGCCGGGCTGCAGCCGCGTACGCTCGCCGACGTGTGGCGAAGGCGCCTTCAGGAACTGGCCGGCTGACCGAGGGGCAAAATGAGCCGAAGGCGACCGGATCTCCGGTCGCCTTCAGTGGCATGCAGGGTGGTTCGGCATGGTGGCGCCGATCCGGGTGGTGCCCTACAGGTTCGGCGGAATGCTGGCGAAGAGCCCGTTCACGCTCAAACCGAAGACGGCGACTCCTCCAACGATGGCAATCGCGATCATCGCCACCATCAGGCCGTACTCGACTGAGGTGGCGCCGCGCTCATCGCGCCTGCGAAGCAGATGCCTCATGGTGGCTCCTTTTGGGTGACGACTGGTGTGAAGCAAGAGACCGGCGCCGCGGGTGTCCCCGAGACGCCGGCCTCCTGTATGCCTCGTTCGATCAGAGCGAGCCGGAGATGTTGGTGAACAGGCCGTTGAGGGCGCCGCCGAGCGCGCCGACGGTGCCGATGATGGCGACAGCGATCAGCGCGACCATCAGGCCGTACTCGACGGCGGTGGCGCCCTTCTCCTCGTCGCGACCGATGAGCATGAGGGTGATGAACTTCTCGATCATTTGATTTCCCCTTGTGGTGGATGTGGTGGGTCCTGGTTGCGAGCCCACGAGGACCCGTCGAAGAGGACTCTGCCAAGATTGGGACGGTGCCGAATCAGGAGATCGGCCGCTGCTGCGTAGTCCCTTGTGACTATTCGGGCCCCTCCCTGAGGGGGTGGTCGACCCCCGTGTGGTCATTCAGAAGCGCTTCCCGGATGCGTGGTCGAGAAGTCCCATCCGCATCGCTGTCACCAGGGCCTGTGCCCGGTTGGCCGCGCCGAGCTTCTGGTAGATGTGGGTGATGTGCGTCTTGGCCGTCGACTCACTCATGTAGAGGGACGAGGCGATCTCCCCGGTGCCGCGGCCGTCGGCCAACAGGGACAGCACCTCCGCCTCCCGGCCCGACAGCTTCGGCGGCGCGGGTGAGGTCGCCCGGCGCATCACGGCCTGGCTGAGCCCGGCACACAGGAACGTGCGCGGGGCGACGGCTGCGTGCTTGGCGGCACTGACCACCTCGGTGGCGCGGGTGTCCTTGCCCACGAAGGCCGATGCGCCGGCTTCCATCGCGGCGAAGATCTGGTCGTCGCCGGCATGCATGGTCAGGACGACGACTCCGGTGGTGTTGCTCGTCTCGCGGATGGAGCGCACGACGTCGAGTCCGTGACCGTCGGGCAGCTGGAGGTCGGTCACCACGACGTCCGGCTGCAGGCTCTGCCACGCCCTGACACCCTCAGCGACACTTCCAGCCTGACCGACCACGGTCATGTCGGCATCGCGCTCGAAGGCGCGGGCAAGGCCTTGACGGATCAGCTCGTGGTCGTCAACCAGCAGCACGGTGGTGCCCATGGGCAGTTTCTCCTTCTGAGGGGATGGTCATGTGTGAGGTCAACCTGACGACGGTCCCGCCGTCCGGTCGTGGGACCACGTCCAGCTGCGCGCCGATTCCGGCGGCGCGTTCGCGCATGGTCTGCAGTCCCCAGTGCTGTCCCCGCGGCTCGGCGTTGCCGACACCGTCGTCCGCGACCTCGAGGCTCAGGTGCGACTCGTCGGAGTCGAGAGTGACCCACAGGTTGCGGGCATGGGCGTGCTTGCGCACGTTGCCGATGGCCTCCTGCGCCACCCGCAGCACCTCGGTGGCGGTCCTGGGGGAGAGGGACGGGCCGGACTCCGCCATCGAGAGGTGGACCCGGAGACCGGATGCGTGGCTGACCTCGCGGGCGTAGTCGGCGAGAGAGCTGGACAGCCGCCCGTCGGTCACCTGGTGGCGCAGGTCGAAGATGGAGAATCGGATCTCCGAGACGAGGCGGGTGATCTCCGCGCGCAACGTCGACGCCAACGCTCGCGTCTCGTCATGGGCGCTGATCGACTCGATCTCGTCGACGAGGTAGCCCAGCCCGACGATCTCCTGTGCCACACCGTCATGCATCTCGCGAGCGATCCTGTTGCGCTCCTCGGACGTGGCAAGCGCACGGACCTCATCGAAGAGGACGGCCGTGTCGAGACGGACCGCGAACTCGTCGGCGATCTGCAGGGCTCGCGCATCCAGCTCAGGTGTCCACCGCGGCACTCCGACGAGCACGCAGTAACCCAGCATCTGCTGGGCACCTCGCAACGGGATCACAGCAGCTCCCGGCGTGCGGTCGGCCTCCGGGATCTCGATCTCCTGAGCGAGACGCTGCACGTCGTCCCCGGCATTCAACGGGCGAAGCGTCTCGTCCGGGTCCGCGACGAAGGTGGTCGAGCGAGCGCAGCCGGTCGCACGGCGCATGGCAACATCGAGATCGGAGGCCAGGGAGGCGCTGTCGAGTCCGAGGTTGCCCGCGCTCGCCAGTCGGTGGATCCTCGCCATGAGCTGATGGGCTGTCGCGTCGGGAGCTTGTCGAGCCGCGAGGTAGCGGGTCGACCTCGACTGCCAGCTGGCGAGAAGTCCTACTCCGAGGCCGATCACCCACCACGGCACTGCGTCACCGATGTGCGAGAGGGATTCGTTGGGCGGATCGGCGGCGACTGTCGCAGCAGCCGTGAGCCCCGAGATCAGCGTGGCGTTGAGCGTGGCGATCAGTCCGTGTCGGACACCCGCGGCGATAGCCGGCACGGCGAGATAGGCGCCCAGGTCAGAGATCGACTGCGTGCCGACCACCAGAGTGGTCACGACGACAGCCTCACCCACCGCGTGCCAGTGCGTGGGGCGGTTCCGTGTCATCCATTCGAGCAGCGAGCTGACCGCTGCCACCAACGCCAGCACGACCATCATGGGTGCCGATGCAAGGAAGATCCCGTCGCTCAGCACCGTCCCGGCGGCCAGGGCCAGCGCGAACACCCGGACGGCGGTCGTCGTCCGCCAGGACTGGAGGGCGGGCCTGGACGCGGCCGAATCCTGGAATGCGGTCGGCGGCATCGGCCGCCTCACATGTTCGAGAAGGTGTCGGCGATCTGGATCCCGGCCGGCCCCAGGATGACGATGAACAGGCAGGGCAGGATGAACAGGACGAGGGGAATCATCATCCGCACGGGCACCTGCTGCGCCTTCTCCTCGGCCCGCTGACGCCGCTTGGTGCGCATCTCCTTGCTCTGGATGCGCAGAACGCGGGCGATCGGGATGCCCAGGCTGTCAGCCTGCACCATCGCGAGACAGAAGGACTTGAGGTCCGCGAGCGAGGTGCGCTCAGCCATGGCGCGCATCGCCTCGGTCCTGCCACGGCCCAGCTGCATCTCCTGCAGCAGGCGGGAGAACTCCTGCTGGAGCGGTCCCTCACCGTTCTTGGACACTCGACTGACGGCGGCATCGAACCCGAGACCGGCCTCCACCGAGATCGTCAGCAGGTCCATGGCGTCCGGCAGCGAGTTCCGCATCAGCGTCTCGCGCTTCTGCCCGGCGTTGTAGAGCAGGATGTTCGGCAGGACGTAGCCGAAGAGCCCGGCCAGGACCGTCGCCAGGCCCAGCTTGTACAGCGGCCAGTCCCGGCTGAGCAGGTACAGGAAACCCAGCACCGTGAAGACGCCCAGCCCGAGGACCTTGAGCCCCAGGATGCGGTTGACGTCCCACGCGGGCGGGTTGCCCGCGATGTTGAGGCGGTACTGGATCTTCCGAGCGGTGTCGGCACGCACGAGTCGCCGACCGAGACCGACCATGCGGCCACCGAGCGGCGCGAGCACCCGCTCGGCGAAGGGCCGCTCGATCTCCTGCTTGAGGATGGCGGGGGCGGAGTCCAGCGCCTGGATGGCGGCCACGGAGCGGGCCACCCCGCGGCGTTCGGAGGTGATCACTCCGATCACGGACAGCGCGAGGATCATCGCTGCGCACAGCAAGCCCGCGCCCAACAGCAAGAAGGTCGTCTCACTCATGTCACACCTTCACTGTCGCGAGCTTGGACATGGCGAACGAACCGAGACAGAGGAGTCCGGTGGCCACGCCCAGCAGGATGAACCCGGGAACAGTCGTCCAGAGCACGCGGATGTAATCGGGATTGACCATCGCCATGTACACCCCGATCAGTGGAGGAAGCCCCACCAGAATGTATCCCGACAGACGGCCCTCGGCGCTCAGCGCCTTGACCTGGCGGCGCAGGTACTCGCGCTCGCGCAGCGTGTCGGACACCGTGTGGAGGATCTCGGCGAGGTTGCCACCCACCTCACGCTGGATGCGGATGGCCATCACGATCCAGTCGAAGTCCTCACTGTCCATCCGCTTCGCGACACCGTCGAGAGCGTCGGTGATGTCGACGCCGAGTCGCTGCTCGACGAGCGCCCGGCGTAGCTCTCCCGCCATGGGCTCCGTTCCTTCTCGCACGACGCTGTCGACGGACTGGGGAAGTGACAGACCCGCCTGGAGGCCGCCAGCCATCAGGCCCAGGGTCTCCGCCAGTTGCCCGTTGAACTTGTTGAGACGACGCGAGTGCCGGAACTTCAGGTAGACCCACGGGCCGATGACGCCGAGCAACAGCCCCACGACGGCAAACCCCGGCCCGCTCATCACGAAGCCGAAGACGGCCGCTCCCACGGCGATGCCGGCGTGCAGCAGGAGCCACTCCGCGGCGGAGAGCGCCGAGCCCGCGCCGGCCAGGCGTTGGGAGACGCGTGTCTCGAGGTCTGCCGAGACGATCTTGTCCGCCATGGCCACGGCGGATCCCTTGATGTCGGCGCTCGTGTCCGATTTGGCCTTGCCGCCACGCTTGTTCCCGAAGTAGGCCTCCAGGCGCTGGTCGGCCGACGACTTGTTGGGCCCGGCGATGACCACGCCGAGGATGCCCGCGAGTCCGAGCACGAGTGCGAGTGCGCCCAGAAGCATGCCGGGGGTGTCGACGAGCGACTTCCCCGACGAGACCAGATCGGGAGTGGACGTCACGGCGCCGAGGGAGACGAAGGCAGTGTCTGTGTACGACGTGCCACCTGCCTCGACCGACACGCCCAGGTTGACCTCGTCCGCAGCATCCTGCGGTCGGTCGAAGGTGACCAGCAGCTGCTGGGCCAGGGCATCGGCCTGAGCCGTGAACACGGCCCCGAGTGCATCCTGGTCGGCAGGGATCACCTGCCCGCCGGTGCCGTCCGCCAACCCCGACATGGTTGCTGCGTTCTTGGCATTTGCCAACGACACGACGTCGACGACAACGCCTTCGTCCTGGGCATCCTTGGCGACGACGGCCAGTGTGGTCGAGCTGTTGGTGTCGCCTCCGTCGGACAGGACCAGGAGCGAGCGGGACCCGTCGTTGCCGACCTGGTCCAGGCCCTCGGCGATGGCGTCGTAGACCGACGTGCCCTTGCGGAGCTGGATGTCGGTCAGGGCAGCTCGAACGGCATCGTGGTCCGTCGTCGGCGCGATCACGTCGCCGAGATCGCCGGCGAACGTCACCAGACCGATGCGTACGTCGGGTGGTGCGGCCGCAAGGTACGCGTCGACAGCAGCTGTCGCGGCGGTGAACTTGTCGCCCTGCTGCATGCTGTTGCTCGCGTCGAGCACCAGCACAGTGGTGCGCTCGACGTCGCCCGCGACGATGAGCTTCGCGGCGGAGTCCACAGCCCGTCCGTCGACCTCGACCTGCACCGACGAGGGGTCCACCTCTGCGCCGCCGGGGATGCCGTCAACGGAAAGCACCAGCGACACTGCTCCGTCGACGGACTCGAGGTGGTCGATGTTCACCTCGTCCTCGGCATGGGCAGGCAAGGCTCCGGTGAGCGCGATGAGACCCCCCATCGTCAGACCTGCGGCGGCCCGAGCGGTCCACCCGCCACGTCGGAGTCCCATCACAGGCTTCCGCCGGTCGCGAAGGCTGCGGGGTCGACGTGGACGCCGTGGTCCGTCAGCCGCTCGAGGAAACGCGGACGGAGACCCGTCGACTTGAGGACGCCCTTGAACCTACCGTTCTCGTCGCGCCCGGCCGAGTAGTCGAAGAGGAAGACGTCCTGCGTGGTGATGATGTCGCCCTCCATGCCGACGATCTCGGTGATCGCGGTGATCCGACGCGTGCCGTCCTTGAGCCGGGTCTGCTGGATGATGAGGTCGACGGCACTGGCGGCCTGCTCGCGGATGGCTCGCACCGGGAGGTCCATGCCGGCCATGAGCACCATGGTCTCCAGACGTGCCAGTGCGTCGCGCGGCGTGTTGGCGTGCAGGGTCGAGATCGATCCGTCGTGACCGGTGTTCATCGCCTGGAGCATGTCGAGCGCGGCGGCGTCACGGATCTCACCGACGACCACCCGGTCGGGGCGCATGCGGAGGGAGTTCTTCACCAGGTCGCGGATGGTGACTGCGCCCTTGCCCTCGATGTTCGGCGGGCGGGACTCGAGTCGCAGGACGTGGTCCTGACCCAGGCGGAGCTCGGCCGCGTCCTCGATGGTGACGATGCGCTCGTCGTCGGGGATGAAGGACGAGAGCACGTTGAGCGTCGTCGTCTTCCCCGAGCCGGTGCCCCCCGAGACCAGGATGTTCAGACGGCCTCGCACGCATCCGTCCAACAGGCTCGCCGAGGCCTGGGTCAGGGTCCCGAAGGCGATGAGGTCGTCGACCGTGTAGGGGTCCTCGGAGAACTTGCGGATGGTGAGCTTCGAGCCGTCGAGGGCCAGTGGCGGGATGATGGCGTTGACGCGGCTGCCGTCGGGCAGACGAGCATCGACCATCGGGCTCGTCTCGTCGACGCGCCGTCCGATCTTGCTCACGATCTTGTCGATCGTGCGACGGAGGTGGGCCTCGTCGGTGAAGGACGTGTCGACCTTCACCAGCTTGCCACTGCGCTCGACGTAGATGTTCTGGAAGGAGTTGACCATGACCTCGCTCAGGCTGGGATCCCTGAGGAGGGGCTCGATCGGCCCGTAGCCGAGGATGTCGTCGGCGATCTCCTGCGAGATCCGCGTCCGGTCGGCCGACGACATGGGGATGTCGGTGTCGGCGATCGCTACCTGGAGCGCGAGCCGCACCTGCTGCTCCAGCTCGGACTGCGTCATGTGGGCGTCGTAGAGCTTGGGTCCCAGCGCCTCGACAAGACGCTGGTGCACGATCCGCTTCAGGTCCTGGAAGGGGTCGGCCTTGGGCGACTGCGTGCGGCGCTTGGCCTCGTTCGCCGACGCGGTCGCTGATGGCACCACTGCCGGCGATGACCCCTGGCCGGGATGTGGCGCCGGGTCACCGGCTTCAGCAGAGCGGCCCCGTGCCGCGGCAAGTCGATCGGTGAGGCTCACGTCAGGCCCTCCTCAGGCGGAGCCGGGAGCCGCTGGGCTTCCGGACTGGCGGTGCCCCGCTGTCGGCCCCGGCGGTGTCGCCGGAGCTGGCTGCCACGCTCTTCGAGAACGCGACCAGGGCCTTGGTGTTGGGGTGCCCGGGGTAGGCCGTCACCAGCGCCTCGCCCCGATTGACGGCCGCGAGCACCTCGCGGCTCGACACGAGCGAACAGTCTGCTTTCAGGCCCAGGGTCTTCTCGTACTCCTCGACGGCGAGGCCGACCTTGCCGTCGGCCCGGTTGAGGACGAACTTCCACATCGACCTCGGGAAGTGGAGGGCCTCGAGTGTGCTCGTTGCCAGCTTGAGCGCCTTGAGGGACGGGATGTCCAGCGTTCCGACGAGGATGATCGTGTCGGACTTGTCGAGGGCACACAGCGCGTTGTCGTCGAAGGTCCCCGAGGTGTCGACCACCACGAAGTCGACCATGCGACGAAGTGCGTCGAGCAGCTTGGTGATGTCGTCAGGGGAGGCCTGGTCCGGGGAGTCGAGACGGACCGGTGCGGCGACGACCGAGAGGTTGTCGGAGTGGGGAGTCAGGATCGACGCGATGCCTTCGGCATCGATGACGCCGTTGAATCCGACCAGGTCATTGATGGTCTGCTGCGGGGTGAGCTGCAACATGATCGCGACGTCACCACTGTTGACGTCGAGGTCGACCAGGCACACGGTTCGACCGCTGCCGGCGAGAGCGACCCCGACGTTGGTCGCCACCAGGCTCTTGCCGACCCCGCCCTTGGTCGAGAAGACGGTCAGGACCCTCCCTTGGGGCGCCTCTGCTTCTGCCCGGGCCATGGCGGCGGCCTGCGCGGCCTCCGCGGCTGCCTGGGCGCGGGCGGTGTCGACTGCGGCCTGGGCCTCGCCCATCAAGGTCTGCCCGATGGCGTTGGCGACCGAGCGGGCGCGCTGGACGGCCGTGGTGATGCCGGCGAGGTCACGAGCCGGGACGACCTCGCGCATGCCGCTGCGCAGGGCGAGGGCCAGCGCGATGCTGTCGACCTCGTGCCGGAGCAGGATGACGCCCAGGTCGGGACGGTGCACCCGAGCCCACTCCGCGAGCTCGGCGGCCGTCTCGCTCGGGACGGAAGGTCCGATGACGACTGCGAACTCGCCGGTGGTCGACCGGATGTGGGTGTCCAGGCCCTCGAGGTCGGAGAAGGCGACGGACCCGTGCAGCATCGCCTGGAGGACGTTTCGCTGTGCGGGATCCGGCTCGAGTACGGCGGTCATGGCTGCTGACCCCGGAACAGCTCCGGGAACACGTCAACAAGCCGGGCGCCGGGCTCGTCCGACACCTTGGACTCATCGGTCAGGAGGGCGAAGTTGAGCTCCGAGGTCCGGTCGGCCTGGATCAGCTTCTCGGCCTCGTCCTGGGTGACGGCGATGGTCAGGATGGTGCGCGCCACTTCTTCAGCGACCTGCTCCCCGTCCTCGGTCTGGGTGGTCCGGGACGTGACACTCGTGGTGCCGACGCCGAGGACCGGGACACGGGTCAGGACGATGCGCGTGAGGCTGCCGAGCCTCTGCTCCTCGTTGTCGGGCAGGAGCTGCACGGGCTCGAGGGCCGTGGCGAAGACAGCGACCTCGTTGCCAGGATTGACGAACCCGGCAACCCGTTCGAAGTCGGTGAGCTCGACCGAGACGGCCATCTTCGTGTCCGGGATGACGAGGCTCTGGGTGTCACCGAGGCTGCCGAACTTCTTCGCGAGGAGCTGCTCACCCGGATAGATCGCGCTGATCGAGACGAGGTCGGAGATCGACGACGTCGAGGACAGGCTTCCCTCGACGAGGTCGGCACGGCGAACCTCGGCCTTCTCGATCTTGCCGGACTCCTGGGCGTCAGCCACCGACTCGCCCGTCTCGATGATGTCAGTGGCCACGAGCACCTCGACCAGCTCCTGGTCCTTGGTGGCACGTGCGTCGATGCCCTGGACGTAGAGCACGATCATGGCGGTGCCGGCCAGAGCGATGAGGGCGGCGACGAGGAGGAGAACGGAACGACGAGCCATGGTGCGATCCTTCGCAGGTCGTGGAACCCCCACGGTCGGAGATCCCGGGTGCGCAGGTGGATCCAGGGCAAAAAGCGTGATGCCGGCCCCGAAGCCGCCCAGCGCGACGAATCTAGGGGCAGGGCTTTGTCGGCCGGAGGCTAAACCTGACAAACGGCCTAGTCGTGGGGTGTGGATAGCCCGATATGACTAGTCGCGACTAGTCATGGTCTAGCCCGCTCACGAGGCGTAGAGAGCCTCGACATCGGCGCGCGCCTGGCGCAGCACCACATTGCGCTTGAGCTTGAGGCTGGGCGTCAGCTGACCGCCCTCCTCAGTCCACTCGTCGGAGATGATCGTGAACTTGCGGATCGCCTCAGCCTTGGACACCGCCTTGTTGGCCTCGTCGACCCCACTCTGGATGGCAGCGATGAGGTCGGGATCGTCGATGAGCTCCCTGACGTCCTCAGACTTGCCGTGCTGCTCGGCCCAGGCCGGGAGAGTGTCGCGATCGAGGGTGACGATGGCGGCGATGAAGGGCTGGCCGTCGCCCACGACGAGGCACTGGTCGACGAGCACGTGGGCGCGCAGGCGGTCCTCGAGGACGGCAGGGGCGACGTTCTTGCCGCCTGCGGTCACCAGGATCTCCTTCTTGCGTCCGGTGATGCGGACGAAGCCCTCCTCGTCGACCTCGCCGACGTCGCCGGTGTGGAACCACCCGTCTCGGCTGATCGTCTCCGAGGTGGCGGCGTCGTTGTTCCAGTAGCCGGCAAACACCTGGCCGCCCTTGAAGAGGAGCTCCCCGTCGTCTGCGACGCGGACACTGGTGCCGGGAATGGGGCGGCCGACAGTGCCGAGCTTCAACGCCTCCGGCACGTTGACCGTGAGGGCCGCCGTGGTCTCGGTGAGGCCGTAGCCCTCGAGGACGGTCAGTCCGATGCCGCGGTAGAAGTGACCGAGCCGGTCGCCCAGCGGCGCGCCGCCGGAGACCGCGTGGGAGCAGTGACCGCCGAGGGCTAGGCGGAGCTTGCCGTAGACGAGCTTGTCGAACAGCGCGTGCTGGGCCTTGAGACGAACGGGAACTCGGCCGGAGTCATGCGCGCGTGACCAGGCCATGGCGACGTCGGAGGCGCGGTCGAAGATCTTGCCCCGACCGTCGGCCGTGGCCCGCTGCGAGGCGGTGTTGTAGACCTTCTCGAAGACGCGGGGAACGGCGAGGATGAAGGTGGGCTCGAACTCACCCAGGTCGGCGACGAGGTGCTTGATGTCGGCGCTGTGACCCATCCGGGTGCGGCTCTTGACGCAGCCGATCTGGATGATCCGGGCGAAGACGTGTGCCAGTGGCAGGAAGAGCAGGGTGGAGGCGCCCTCGGTGTCGAAGAGCTCGTGCAGCTCGTCGACGGTCACCCCGAGCTCGAACATGAAGTTCCCGTGGGTCAGCATGCATCCCTTGGGCTTGCCGGTGGTGCCGCTGGTGTAGATCAGCGTGGCCAGGTCGAGGGGCGTCGCGGTCGTACGACGTCGCTCCAAGGCGTCGTCGGTGATGTCCGACCCGAGGCGGCGCAGGACATCGACCGCGTTGTCCTCGAGCGACCACACGTGCTGCAGCGACTCGAGGTTGCCGGCCTCGCGCGCCTCCCGGACCCGGGCGAGGTGTCCGGGTCCTTCGGCGACCACCGCACGAGCTGCGGAGTCCTGGAGGATCCAGCCGATCTGCTCGGCTGAGGAGGTTTCATAGATCGGCACGGACACGGCGCCGGCGAACCAGATGGCGTAGTCGAAGAGCGTCCACTCGTAACGCGTGCTCGACAGGAGCGCGACCCGGTCGCCCACCTCCACGCCTGCGGCGACGAGCCCCTTCGCCACGGCCCTGACCTCATCCAGGAACTGGGCGGCCGTCACGTCGACCCAGCCGTCCTCGGTCCTGCGGCTGAAGACGGCGAGGTCGCCGTGGTCACGAGCGTTCGACACCACGTCGTCGGTCAGGTTCCCGGTCCCGGGAACAGCGATCGTCAGGGGCGTCGAGAACTCGCGCACGATGTAGGGCCTCCTATGTACGTCCTAGTGCCGGGACGAGCATAGGGGTGCGGGACTTGTAGTCGACGTAGCCGGGCAGCTCTCGCGACAGGTGCTCTTCCTCGCGTCGGGCCCTGATGACCTGGAAGGTGATGAGCGCAGCAAGCACGAGCCACGTCCAGGGACCGGTGTGGGCAAGACACAGACCGATCACGTTGATGAGCTCGGCGGCGTACAAAGGATGGCGGACGCGTGCGTACGGTCCGTGGGAGATGACCTCGCGAGCCTGGGGAACGACGCTGATGTTCGTGCCGAGTGCGCCCAGCGCCCACAGCATGGCCACCAGTCCCACGCCCAGGACAACGGCGGACGTGGTCTCCCTCGCGGGCTGCTCCACGAGCCCGTGCGAGACGATAGGGATGGCGAAGGGGGCTGACGTCCCGGCGAACGCGACGAGCCAGGACGACCACCTCCGGTCCGTCTTGTCGGAGGGGGTGCGTCGCAGGTAGGCGACGATCAGCAGGAGGTAGAACGCCATCGTCAGGACCGTCACGACGGTCGAGATCGGGGAGGCGAGCGGGTCGTCCTGGGCGATCTTGACCCCGTTGATCATGAGGAAGAAGGCGAACAGGGTGACCGCGATCACCCGTCCCGGGTCGATCCGCCTCGTGTTCAACGTCTCTGCCACGACAAGTCCTTCCGGCGTTTGGTCAGGCCCCCAGAGGTTAGTGCTCACCGACACGCGGTGCTGCCGTTTCCCCGAAGCCGTCGCCGCGATAGGTTCACGGCATGGCCGAACAGACCTCCTCGTCGATCACGATCGACGCCCCGCCGGCCGATGTCATGGCCGTCATCGCCGACTTCGAGTCCTACCCGGTGTGGGCGAAGGGCGTGCAGACCGCCGAGGTCACGAAGGATGGCGCGAAGGGTCGCGCCCAGGAGGTCTTCTTCGCCCTCGACGTCTCGCCGATCAAGGATGAGTACACCCTGGCCTACGACTGGGACGGTGATCGCGAGGTCACCTGGACCCTCGTCGAGGGCAAGATGCTGAAGATGCTCGACGGCGCCTACACGTTGGCAGATCGCGGCGACGGTTCCACCGAGGTCACCTACCGCCTCGCCCTCGACGTGAGCATCCCGCTGATCGGCATGCTCAAGCGCAAGGGCGAGAAGATCCTCATCGACACCGCGCTGAAGGGCCTCAAGAAGCGCGTCGAGTCGCTCTGACGTCGGGGTCCCGCAGTGCGGATCCTCCTCTACACCGGCAAGGGCGGGGTCGGTAAGTCGACCCTCGCCGCCGCCACGGCCTGCGCCAGCGCTGCCGCCGGGCATCGCACCCTGGTCCTGTCCACCGACGCCGCCCACTCGCTGGCCGACGCGCTGGACGTGTCGGCGACCGGTGAGCCCAGCGAGGTGGCCCCGAACCTGTGGGTTCAGCACGTGGACGCACAGGAGCGGTTCGAGCAGTCGTGGGCAGACATCCAGGGCTACCTGATGAGCGTGCTCGACGTGGCCGGGGTCGACCCGGTCGCTGCCGAGGAGCTCACCGTGATCCCCGGCGCCGAGGAGGTGCTCGCCCTGCTCGAGGTCCGCGCGCAGGCGCGGTCGGGGGAGTGGGACGTGCTGGTCGTGGACTGCGCGCCGACCGCGGAGACCTTGCGCCTGCTGGCGCTTCCCGAGGCCCTCGGGTGGTACATGACCCGCGTCCTGCCGGTGGAGCGGCGCGTCGTCAAGGCGCTGAGGCCGGTCCTCAGCCGGGCGGCGGGTGTGCCGATGCCCGAGGACTCGGTGTTCGACGCGATCGAGCGGCTGCACGCCGAGCTCGACGACGTACGAGCGGTGCTGACCGGTCCGGAGACCTCCGTGCGGCTCGTGCTCACACCGGAGTCGGTGGTGCTGGCCGAGGCGCGGCGCGCCTACACCTTCCTCACCCTGTTCGGCTATGCGGTGGACTCGGCGATCGTCAACCGGGTCTTTCCCGAGGGCGGTGCCGACGCGTGGCGCACGACGTGGGTGGCGGCGCAGGGTCGCGTGCTGGACGACGCCGCCGACTCGTTCGCGGGCCTGGACCTGCGTACCTCCGTCTACCGCGCCACTGAGCCGGTCGGGCGCGAGGAGCTGCTCGACCTGGCGCGGACGGTCTACGGCGACGACGACCCGCTCGCCGGCGGTGCGACCCGATCCCCGATGAGCGTCCGTTCGCTGGCGAGCGGCCTCGTGCTGTCGGTGCCCCTGCCTCTGGCGAGCCAGGGCGACGTACGTCTCGCCCGCAAGGGCGACGAGCTGGTGGTCTCCGTCGCGTCGTATCGTCGTCTCCTGACCCTGCCCTCCGGCCTGGCGCGGCACCGCGTCGCCGGGGCCCGCGTGCACGACGGGGAGCTGCAGGTCAGGTTCACCGATCCCACGACCGACGCCGCTGACGAGGAGACCACGTGAACGACGCGGGTGACGCCCACGACGTCGGCTCCCTGGGCGACGAGGCGGCCAAGCTGCTCGGCGCCCTCTCCGGGTGGGCGCGCGAGCATGCCGGCGATGCGAGCGACGGGTTGTCGGGCTTCGCGTCCCAGGCCGCGGCCTCGGCACACGACCTCAACGACCACCTGGCGACGGGGTCGGCCGAGTGCACCGTGTGTCCCGTCTGCCGCTCCGTCCAGGCCCTGCGTCAGCTCAACCCCGAGGTCAAGGCGCACCTCGTCACGGCCATGACGTCGATCGCCCAGGCAGCGGCCGCGATCATGGCCACACCGGAGCCGCGCACCGAGGACCGCAGCGACGTCGAGCACATCGACCTCGGCGACGAGTGGCCCGCGGACTGACTGAGGACCTCAGTCGACGAGGCGGGTTCGTCGAAGCCCACCGTCGCACTTGAGGTTGCCGAGGGAGCACTCCGATTCCTGGTTCGAGCCGGACGCACTCACCTGCACGTACTTGATGATGATGTAGTTGACCGTGTTGCCGGACGCGTCGTTGCCTGCCTGCATGGCGCTGGGCAGCCCAGCGCACTCGCCGGTCGTGGAGTGGTACTTCTCGGTCTTGCTGAAGTGGTAGCCGCAGACGACGGCGCCCAGGAGCTTGTAGACAGGGAACGTCGCATTGTTGCCGGTGCCGCTGATGGTGCTCGCGGCGCACTGCGGAGGGGCGCAGAACACCGGGAAGATGGCCGCCACGCTGTTGTCAACGAGGTACTTCCACGAGGTAGCGACCTGTCCCGAGTCGAGGTTTCCCGGGTTGGACTCCAGACATGATCCATCCGGAGTCTCGCCGCCCAGGCACGCCGCCAGGAGGGTGGTGGTCAGCAGGGCTGTCGTCTGGGACTCCGACTGCGCCGTGACGACCGAGGCCCCCTTCGGGCAACCGTCCCGCACCTGCTGGACCATCACGCTGGTGGAGTTCGATCCGTTCCCCGGGCAGTCGACGGTCCACCAGGCGCCCGATGCGTTGCCGCACAAGGGGGGTGCGTCCTTGGGATAGTCCAGGCGTACGAAGGGCCCGGTCGTCAGCTGTGTCGAACACATCGCCAGCGGCCGCATGCGGTTGCTCGTGGCGGGAGCCACTTCGACCGTCGCTGTCGAGGTACGCGCGGTGGTGATGCTCGAGGCCCCTCCGAAGACACCCGCGAAGCGGTTCGTGGTCATGCCAGAGTTGCCCAGCGTCACCAGGAGCGACTTGCTCCCGGCACCGCACGTGACGTTGAAAGCAGTCTTGGTCCAGCTGGAATCCGGATAGTTCTTCTTGGCCACGTTGTTGGCGACGACCCCTGCTGCGGCCACCGCCGCAGAGTTCGAAGCGACGGTGCTGCAGGAGCCCGGGATCTTGGACAGCGTCTGCGCCCCGGCCAGGGCTCCGGCGTCCGCAGCCTTCTGGAGGTTGCGATTGCTGACGTAGGCCGCGCCGAGGTCGACCGTGAAGGCCGACATGCCCACGAGGAAGACCGCAAGCAGGGCGACGAGGATCGCAACAGCTCCGCGCTCGTCGCGTGCTCTAGTTGCGCTGCGGTGGATCACTGGTACTCGCACTGGAACTCCGCCTGACTCGAGAGTTGGACATTCTGGGCGACGCCGGGAAGCGGCCACGGAAAGAGGAACTTCGAGGTGACTACGCCCTTGACGACCATGTTCTTGCCGAAGGTGCTCCCCTTGCATGTGGTTCCGACCCCACCGGTGTTGGTCGGGAAGGACACGGCGAACCCGCTGGTCTGCGACTTGGCGATGACCGTGGAGTTCCACTGGTTGGTCGTCTCGGTGGTGAGGTCCTTGCCGGTGTCGACCACGCCAGCCCGCGCGCCGGCACGGACAGCGTTGTCCAGCGAGAGCTGCTGGGCGAACACGAGCCCGAAGTTGACGATGCCGGCGATCACCATCAGCAGGGGGACCACCACCAGGGCGAACTCGACAGCCGATGCGCCGCGATCATCGCGTGCGCCTCGCTCGTGGAAGATGTGCATGGTCAACCCCTCGTCAGCCCCTGGAACACGCCGAGCCTAGGGCTGCGGATGCGCCTCGGGGGTGGAACGACAGTAGGGGGACCGGTCGGCCGCGGAAATGGCCCGAAAGGACTAGACGACTGGTCTGGTCTGCAGTGCGACAAGATGTCCGCATGACCCAGCCCGTCCACATCGGCGTCGACATCGGTGGCACCAAGGTGCTCGCCGGCGTGGTCGACGAGCGGGGGCGGGTGACCCGGACCGGCCGGCGCGCCACACCGGGCCGACGGGTGGTCGCCCGCCAGGTGGAGGACGCCCTCGTCGAGGCGGTGCTGGACGCGGCCGACGGTCGGCCTCTCGCCGGGGTCGGCGTGGCAGCGGCCGGGTTCGTCGACTCCGGCGGTGAACGTGTCATGTTCGCCCCGCACCTGCCCTGGCAGGGCGAGCCGCTCCGTGCGGACCTCGAGGACCGGTTGGGGTGCTCGGTCGCACTCGACAACGATGCCAACTGCGCCGCTCTCGCGGAGTGGACGTACGGCGCAGCGCGTGGCGCCTCGTCGGCACTGATGATCACCATGGGAACCGGGATCGGGGGTGCCGTCCTCCTCGACGGCCGCGTGCTCCGGGGTGCGAACGGGATGGCCGGCGAGTTCGGCCACATGCAGGTCGTCCCCGACGGGCAGTCGTGCGAGTGCGGCCGTCGCGGCTGCTGGGAGCAGTACTCCTCGGGCAACGCGCTCGTCCGCAACGCCCGGACGCTGATGGCCGAGCAGCCCTCGGTGCTGGAGGAGATGTGCGGGGGCATTCGCGAGCGGGTGACCGGCCCGTTGGTCACCGCGGCCGCCGAGGCGGGCGATCTCGTCGCACGCGCAGCGTTCGCCTCGGTGGGCGGCTGGCTGGGCGTCGGCACCGCCAACCTGGTGGCCGCTCTCGACCCGGAGATCGTCGTCATCGGTGGCGGCGTCTCGGTGGCCGGCGAGCGACTCCTGGACCCTGCGCGTACGTCCCTGGCCCGGACGCTCGTCGGGGCCGAGCATCGGGTGGTGCCGGAGCTGGTGGCAGCGCGACTGGGGCCGGCGGCCGGGCTGATCGGGGCGGCGGAGAAGGTGCGGCACCGAGTGGTCTCGTGACAGGACTTCGTCCTTCCTCGACCAGCGGGGGACTTCGTCCTTCCTCGACCAGCGGGGGACTTCGTCCTTCCTCGACCAGCGGGGGACTTCGTCCTTCCTCGACCAGCGGGGGACTTCGTCCTTCCTCGACCAGCGGAGGGGTCAGCCGCGGCGGTAGTCCGGGATCAGCTCCAGGGCGAGCTGCTCGAGGAAGAGGCCGACGTCGGTGACGATGCCGCGCGCGTGGCTCCAGCCGCGGTCGGCGACCTTGGTGACTGCTGCGGGATTGATGTCCACGCACACCAGGGGCACCGAGGCGGGCAGGATGTTGCCGGTCGCGATGGAGTGCAGCATGGTCGCGACCATCAGGCAGAAGCCGACGTTCTTGACCTCGGCGCGCATCGCTCGCTGACCGTCCAGCACGTCGGTGTAGACGTCGGGCAACGGGCCGTCGTCGCTGACCGAGCCGACCAGGACGTAGGACTTCTGCTGGGTGACCAGGGCGTGCATGATGCCGCTCTTCAGTGTCCCGCTCTCGACAGCACCAGCGATCGACCCGGCCTTCCGCATGGCGTTCAGCGCCCGGACGTGGTGCTCGTGGCCGTGATCAACGCCCTGGCCCATGGTCAGGTCTATGCCGAGACTCGAGCCGTAGAGCGACTGCTCGATGTCGTAGGTCGCGAGCGCGTTGCCCGCGAAGAGGACGTCCACGAACCCGGCCCTGATCAGCTCCACCATGGCCGGCGCCGCGCCGGTGTGGACCACCCCCGGCCCTGCAACCCACAGCAACCTCGTGCCGGCGGCCCGGGCCTTCCGCATGCCGTCGGCCACCTGGCGCACGAGCACTGCCTGCGGCCTCTCCCCGGACGAGTCGGCGGACTCCCTCTGGCCGAACACGTCACTCGGCTCGTCCGCTTCGGCTGCCGACACCTGGATGCCGGACGCCCCGAGCACCACGTGCATCCCTGCCGTGACATCGGACATGGGCACGGTGAAGACGCGGGTGGCGAGGCCGGTGGCGTCGATGGCCAGGCCGCAGTCCATCTCGGGGTTCTCCACGTCGAACCAGGCGCCGTCGATGCGGACGCGGGTGGCGAGGTTGGTCGTGGCGTAGAAGCCGTCGGGGAGCACACCGTCGTCCTCGGCGAGGCCGATGACGGCTTCGCCCGGATCGACCTGGTTGACCCCGCGGGTCTGCAGGCGCATCAGCAGCCGCTGGAGCGACTCGTCGTCCTCTGCCTGCACGGTGATGCGGGCGCTGCTGCGGTCGTAGGCCTCGTGCCCCACGTCGAACTGGTCGATGACGTAGTCACCGCCGTAGTCGCGGATGTCGTCGAGGATGCGGGACAGGATGCCGGAGTCCATCAGGTGACCGGTGATCTCAACTGTCTGGCTCGTCCTCACCGTCGGGACTGTACGGGTCTGGTCTCGTGACAGGCGCCAGGGCGCCTTCCTCGACCAACAATCAGCGCCTCAGACGCGTGACCCGTTGTCCCACGGGTCACGAGGATCGCTCGGCATGTCGAAGACGAGGTAGAGGAAGCCGCCCACCATCCACGCGATCAGTGCCCAGCCGAAGATCGGGGGGAGATAGACGGAGAAGACCGCGATGAGCAGCGCCAGCACCGGGGCCACGAAGATCCCGCCCCAGGCCACGCCGCGCTGCCAGGTCCGGGGGAGTGGGATCGGTGGCGCAACGGGCGGTGTGAAGCGGTCGACCTCGGCGATCTCGTCGACCGGGTCGTCGTCGGGCTCGTCATCGACCTCGTGCGCCACGCCGTACGTCGCGGGCTCCGGGTCGGCCGGTGCCGGAGTGGGGTCCACCGAGTCGGAGGACAGGTCGGCCCGCTCGCCGTAGTTGTCCACGATCTCGCGCCACGCCAGCTCCGTGCGGCTGTCATCCCCAGGAGATGTCACGCCTGTCACGGTACCCGGCCGGGGGTTGGGTGCGGCACACTGTGCGCCGTGAAGATTCCATTCCTCGGTGGCGCCTCTGAGACCCCTGCCCCCCTCGACCCCGCGCTCGTCGCACCGATGTCGACGGCAGCCCGGCCCGAGCTCACCGGTGGGCGCCGGATCGGCGTGCTGGTGCAGCACGGCTTCACCGGCAACCCCGCCTCGATGCGGCCCTGGGCCGAGGACCTCGCCGCGCGCGGCTACGCCGTCGAGATGCCGTTGCTGCCCGGCCACGGGACCACCTGGCAGGAGCTCAACGGCAAGACCTGGGACGACTTCGTCGGTGCGGTGGACCTGGCCGTCGACAAGCTCGTGGCGGAGAACGACGCGGTCGTCGTGGCCGGGCTCTCGATGGGCGGCGCCCTGTGCCTGCGTGTCGCCGCCGACCGGGGCGACCAGCTCGCCGGCGCGGTCCTCGTCAACCCGGCGGTCGACACCCTGCGCAAGGACGTCAAGCTGCTGCCGGTCCTCAAGCACGTCGTCCCGTCCTTCCCCGGCATCGCCGACGACATCAAGAAGCCGGGCGTCACCGAGCACGGCTACCCGATGACGCCGCTGAAGGCCGCCGCGTCGATGTTCGCCGGCTACGCCGAGCTGCGGAAGGACCTCCCCAAGGTCACCATCCCGGTGCTGTTCTTCCGCTCCTCGGTCGACCACGTCGTCGACATCTCCAGCTCGCGCGCCCTCAACGCCGGCCTGTCGTCGAAGGACTTCCACGAGCGCGTGCTCGAGAACAGCTACCACGTGGCCACCATCGACAACGACGCCGAGGCGATCTTCGCGGAGTCGGCCGAGTTCATCGAGCGAGTCACCGCGGATCGCGGCTAGGCTCGGCCTGTGCTCTATTGGTTCCTGAAGTGGATCGCCCTCGGGCCGGTGCTCCGCATGGTCTTCCGACCCAAGGCCTACGGCATCGAGCACGTCCCTGAGGAGGGACCGGCGATCCTCGCCAGCAACCACCTGTCCTACGCCGACTGGCTCTTCATGCCGCTGACGCTCAACCGCCGGGTCACCTTCGTGGCGAAGGCCGAGTACTTCACCACCCCCGGCATCAAGGGCTGGTTCCAGAAGAAGTTCTTCTCGGGTGCGGGCCAGGTGCCGATCGACCGGTCCGGTGCCAACGCCGCCGAGGGCGCGATGAAGTCGGCGATGAAGATCCTCGGCGAGGGCGACCTGTTCGGGATCTACCCCGAGGGCACCCGCTCCCACGACGGCAAGCTCTACCGCGGCAAGACCGGCGTCGCCCGACTGGCGCTCGAGTCGAAGGCACCCGTCATCCCGTGTGCGGTCGTGGGCACCGACGTGGTCGCGCCGTCCGGCAAGATCTACGGCACCTGGACGCGGCCGGTGGTGCGGTTCGGCCGGCCGCTGGACTTCTCTCGCTACGAGGGCATGGAGAACGACCGCTTCATCCTGCGCTCGATCACCGACGAGATCATGTACGAGATCATGCGCCTCTCCGGCCAGGAGTACGTCGACATGTATGCCGCCAAGGCCAAGGAGAAGGCCAAGGAGATCGACAAGGAGCTCGACAAGGAGCTCGACAAGGAGAAGGCCAGGCTGGCCGCCGCGGAGCAGTCCGCCCGCGAGGAGGCCGGCGACGGGCCGGAGCAGAAGGCATCCTGAAACCCCCAGTGACCGTGCCGCCCGGAGACTCCGCGCTGGCCGTCGAGGACCGGCTCTTCACTGCGCTCGCCATCCTGCGCGTCGTCGTGACGGTCAACATGGTCGGGCTCAACGCCTACCGCCGCGACAACTTCGAGCACCCGAGCCTCGGCCTGCTCGTGGTGGTCGCCCTGGTCGTCTGGACCGGTGCTTCCATCTGGCTCTACGACTCCCGCAGCCGGCGTACGTCGGCGCTGCTGGTCGCGGACCTCGCGATCGCGTTGGCCGCCATGGCTCTCACGCCGCTGCTCAAGGGCCCCGACTTCAACGCCACCATCCCGGGCTTCTGGGTGATGGGCGCGCTGCTCGCGTGGGCCATCCACTGGCACTGGAAGGGCGGACTCATCGCGGGCGCGGCGCTCGCGCTCACGGACTTCCTGCCGCGCGAGTCGGTCGACCAGGGCAACTACGGCAACATCTTCCTCGTGCTCATCGGCGGCCCGATCGTCGGCTACATGTGTGAGTCACTGCAGCGGATGGCCCAGGAGCGCGATGCTGCCCAGCGCGCCGCGGCCGCGGCGGAGGAGCGCACCCGGCTGGCCCGGGCGGTGCACGACGGGGTGCTCCAGGTGCTGACGATGACCCAGCGACAGGGCGCAGCGTCGGGAGGTGACTGGGCAGAGCTCGGCAGGCTGGCCGGCGAGCAGGAGCGGTCGTTGCGCTCCCTGATCCGCCAGCAGGACACGGTCACCCCGACCGCTGCTGGCCTGGTCGACCTGACCGGTGCGCTGGAGGCGATGGCCACCGCCCACCCCGTACGGGTCGAGGTGGCCACGCCCGGATCGGCCGTGCTGCTGGATGCCCGTGTCGTGGAGGAGGTCGTGGCCGCGGTGCGCGCGTGCCTCGACAACGTCCTCGCGCACGTCGGGCCCGACGCATCGGCCTGGGTGCTGGCGCAGGCCACCGCCGACGAGGTCACCATCTCCGTCCGCGACGACGGCCCCGGCGTCGAACCGGGCCGTATCGAGCGCGCCGCGGCCGAAGGTCGCCTCGGCGTGGCCTCCTCCATCCGCGGGCGGATCGAGGACCTCGGTGGCACCGCCGAGGTCGAGAGCGGCACCTGGGGCACCGAGTGGGAGCTGACACTGCCGCGATGACCATCCACACGACCCACCCCTTCCTCGAGCCCGAGGGCGACCGCGACCCCGTACGACGTCTCCGCGGGCGCCTCGGCGGATCGGTGTCCCTCTGGACCGCCGGCGCACCCAGCGACCGGGCGGGCCTCACCGTGTCGTCGTGGATGGTCGCCGGCGGCGAGCAGGGAAGGGTGTTGGCGTTGCTCGATCCCGATGCCGACCTGACCGACGCCCTGCTCGACACCGGGCGAGGCGTCGTCCAGCTGCTGCAGTGGGAGGACCGCGACCTGGCCGACGCGTTCGCGGGCGTCGCCCCGGCGCCCGGTGGGCTCTGGCGGCTCGCCGACTGGGTCGACAGCGAGCACGGCCCGAGGCTGGCCCGGGCGCACACGTGGGCGATGGTCAGCGTCGAGTCGGACGTCGAGGTGGGCTGGTCGCGGCTCGTGACGTGCACCATCGACGACGTCGTGGTCGGCGACGACGAGCGTCCACTCACGCATCGTCGCGGACGCTATGTCCGTCCCGAGCACTAGGGTCGGGGGATGGCGAGGGTGATGGTGGTCGATGACCACCCGATGTGGCGAGACGCTGTCGAGCGAGACCTCCAGGCGGCGGGGCACGACGTGGTCGCGGTCGCGTCCAACGGCCGCGAGGCGATTGCGCGGTTCCCCGCGGCCGCACCCCAGGTCGTCGTGCTCGACCTGCAGCTGCCGGACAGCACCGGTGTCGAGGTCACCACCATGATGCTCCAGCACGAACCGACCACGCGGGTGCTGATCCTGTCGGCCTCGGGGGAGCAGGCCGACGTCCTCGACGCGATCAAGGCGGGCGCCACGGGCTATCTCGTGAAGTCCGCGTCGAGCGCCGACCTGATCAACGCCGTCGAGCGGGTCGCCGACGGCGACACCGTCTTCACGCCCGGACTGGCCGGACTGGTGCTGGGTGAGTTCCGCCGGATCGCCGAGGGGCCTGCCGACGACCCGGTCGACCAGCTCACCGATCGGGAGACCGAGATCCTCAAGATGGTCGCGACCGGCATGAGCTACAAGCAGATCGCCCAGCGACTCGTGCTGTCGCACCGCACCGTGCAGAACCATGTGCAGAACACCCTCCGCAAGCTGCAGATGAACAACCGCGTCCAGCTGACGCGCTGGGCGATCGAGCACGGGCTCGACGAGGACCCCGCCTGAGTTCCTGCTGTCAGCCGAGGGTCAGCTGCGCCACGACCCGGTCGTCGATGCGTGGCCCGGTGAGCTCGATGCGCCACTGGTCGTCGCCGTAGGCCTGGCCGCACGGGACGAATGACTCCTCCGGCGAGGGGCTGCAGGCGAGCGCCAGCACCTCGGGGGCGCGCACGACCCGGGTCTCGTGGCGGGGTTGCGGTTCGTACGTCACGTCGAGCGAGGTGGCGAGCGCGAGCGCGCGTCCCTCAGCCGAGTCGCTGCGCTCGACCGCGCCGTTGAGCCGGTAGCTCACCTGCACGTCCGTGGTCCCCGCGAAGACGAACGTCGCCGCGCCGCCGGTGATCCGATCCGGCCCGTCGACCACGACGCCATCCGCCACGACCTCGATCCGGGCGGCGGACAGCTCCTCGGCACCCCGCACCGCGGGGAGCGCCAGGCGGAGCCGTCGAAGCGGTTCGCCGGCCTGGATCCACTGGTGCACGACGACCTCGCCGTCGGGTTGCACCACCGTCTCGACGTAGGACTCGTCCGCGGCCAGCGGCGCGACGCCGGGTCCCTCGGCCGTCCTGAGGGAGGAGGGGTCCGCGAGCCCGCCCTCAGGAGCTCTGTCCGACAGCAGGAGGATGACGTTGACGCCCGCAGCAACGAGCACGGCGGCCAGCGCGATCCCGACCCCTACGACGACCGAGTCCGGTGAGCGTCGACGCCGGACCGGCGCGGTGGCCGGACGTCGTGGCGGGGCGGGACGGGCCTGCGCTGGAGTCAAGTGTGCGAGCTGTGGTGGCTGTGGTGGCGGTGGCGGCGGCTCCTCGCGGACGACGTCCTCGATCGGGGCGCGTGGTCTGGGCACCGTCGGCGGAAGCACCGTCGGCAGTCGCTTCTGGTAGCCCTTCTTGGTCATCGGCGTTCGGCGGGGGAGACGGGCACGGCCGTGACGACCGCCAGGTTCTGGTAGCCGCCCCGGGATGCGTCGTACGGCGGGGCGCAGGTGACGAGCGTGAGCCGTCGCTCGCCGGAGACGTCGAAGAGCCACGTCTCGCGCACGAGCGAGCCCTGGGGCACCAGCTGTCGGGACCGGACCTCGAACACCTGCGTCAGGCGCTCCGAGGCCAGTCGGACGCGGGCGCCGCGAGACACGGTCAGCAGCTCGGCGAACGGCCCGAGGCCCTGCGTTCGCGAGTCGACGTGCGCGGCGACGAGGGTGGAGCCGAAGGGGTCCCCCAGCCGCGAACCGCCGCGCCACCAACCGGCCTGGTCGACGTCGGCCGGCACGTCGAGGAGGCCGTCGGTCGTCGTCCCGACCGAGCGGACGGCCACCTCCTGCCCGCTGGGCAGGGTCGTGAGCACAGGCGGCTGGGCGACGAGGACCGATGGCGCGCGCCGGGCGGGCGGAACCCGCGCAGGGGCGGTCGTGGAGGTGGTCGCCCCGGCGGTGGCGAGGGAGTCGCGGCGGACGTCCTGCACCGGCGCGGCGCACGCGGAGGCGAGGAGCAGCGTGCCGGTCATGACCATCGCCCGAGTCCTCGTCCTGGTCATCTCGTCGTCGGGTCCGGTCGGCGTCGTTGCCGCGCTGCCGCGAGCGCCCATCCGCCGAGGACGGCCAGCACTCCGACCCCGCCCGGCCAGGCCCAACCGGTCGCACCCCCGACGCCGAACGAGTCGACCGGGGCCTGCGCGAGGCCGGCCGTGCCGGTGTCGATCCGGGTCGGTGCCACGCTGCCGTCGGGCTCGAGGCTCTCGGTGTGGGCGATGACGTTCATCGACCCGTCCCGCGGGTTGCCGTAGGCATAGATCATCGAGAGCGTGCGGGCCTCCAGCGCGACGTCCAGCGGGCCGAGGATGGGGTTGTCCGTGGTGCCGGTCGGGAGCAGCGCGACCTGGTGGGTGCCCGCCGGGACGTCGGCCTCGGCGAACTCCCCGTTGGCGATGTTGGTGAAGACGACCTCCCCGTTGACCTCGACGTCGGCCGGGGCGACGGTCGCGGTGTGGGCGAGCACCACTCGCGCCTTGTCCGGGCCGATGGCGCTCGTCGGTGCGTCGTAGGAGTGGATCACCGGATCGCCGTCGACCTCCGCCGGCAGGTGCAGCACCACGTCGCTGCTCGCACCGCCCGCGACGTCGAGCGAGGACGTGACGGCGAGGCCGTCCGTCCCGTTGAAACCGACCTCGTGCTCGCCCGCCGCCAGCTCGAAGGGGCCGAGCACGTCGCCGACGGCGGCGCCCCGTGCAACCGGGCGCCCGTCGATCAGGACGTCGACCTCGGCACCGGGCACGGCCTGGATGACGGTGACGCGGGCCTGCTGGGGCGCGGCCTGCCCCGGCTGACCCAGCGGGACCACCAGCACGACCAGTGACGCGGCCACAGCGGATGAGAGAAGTCGAAGCATCGCAATGCACCCCCGTCAAGGGTTCCGGTCGGACCCGACCTCACTGCAACACCCCATTCACGGGCTTCTCAACCTCAAATGTGGGTAGAGGGTGGGGCAGGCCCACCCCTACGGCGGTAGGTTCGGACACGGCTGGGACCACGGCTGGGACCACGGCTGGATGACTCGGACAGGAGCAGACGTTGACGACGGCACCGGTGACGCTGGGCTGGCGCCCCGCCACGGACGAGGACGCTGTGGCCTTGAGGGACCTGGAGCGGATCTCGAGCAGCGCCGGTCTCTCCCACGTCTTCGGCGACCTCCCCTACCCCGAGGACGACGTGCTCGCCCGATGGGTCCTCGTGCTCGACGATCCCGAGGTGACCGTCGAGGTCGTCGAGGACGACGACGGTCTGGTGGCCTTCACGGCGTACGACGCCGGCTCGTTGCGGCACCTCGGCGTCCGACCCGACCACTGGGGGACCGGCCTGGGCCGCACGGGTGTCGCCCGCGCGGTGGCGGCCGGTGCCTCGATGCTCTGGGTGCTGGCCGACAACCACCGGGCGCGCGGGCTCTACGACTCGCTCGGGTGGGTGCCCAGCGGCGTCACCCAGGAGTGCCCGTGGCCGCCCTACCCGACCGAGCTGCAGTACGCCGCTCCCTAGGATCACTCCATGTCCGACCCGATGCTGGCGATCGCCGACGAGCTCTACGGCCTCCCGCTGGCCGACTTCACGCCTGCGCGCGACGCGCTCGTGAAGGAGCACAAGGCGGACAAGGGTGTCGCCGCCGCGATCAAGGGGCTGCGCAAGCCGTCCGTGGCCGCCTGGGTGGTCAACCTGCTCGTCCGTCGTGACGCCGAGCAGGTCGAGCAGGTCGTGGCCGTGGGCGCCGCGCTGCGCGATGCCCAGGACAACCTCGACGCCACCCAGCTGCGCGAGTTCACCAAGCAGCGCCGCCAGCTGACGGCAGCCGTGACGACCACGGCCCGCCGGTTCGCGCGGGAGGAGGGCGTCAAGGTCACCCAGTCGGTCGCCGACCAGGTCGAGGACACCATCACCGCTGCGATGCTGGACGTCGACGCGGCCCGGGCGGTGCGCAGCGGCTTGCTCGTGACCGCGCTGGAGGCCACCGGGCTCGGCGACCTCGACCTCAGTGGCGCCGTCGCGCTCCCGGCGGCGCTCGGGTTCGAGGCCACCGCCCGTCCGGTCGCAGTCCCGGACCCGGCCGAGCGGCCCCAGCTCCACGTCGTACGCGACCCGGAGGCGGACCAGAAGGCGCGGGCAGCCGCAGACGAGCGCGTCGCCGGGGCCAAGGCCGAGCTGGCCGCGGCCCAGAAGGACGAGCGGGCGGCCCGGCGGGCCGTGGAGAAGCTCCAGGCCAGGACGTTGCAGCTGCAGTCGGAGATCGACGAGCTGCGCAGCAGGATCGCCGGCCTCGAGTCCGACCTCGAGGACGTCGACGACGAGCTCGGTGAGGCGGAGGCCGAGCAGGTCGAGGCAGCGGAGACGGTCACCGAGGCGCAGGCCGGGGTGGACGCGGCGAAGGACGCCCGCGAGCGGCTGCGCTGAGGTCCCCTTCCTCGACCAGCGTCAGTCGGCCCAGCCCTTGGAGCGCTCGACCGCCTTCGTCCAGCGGGCGTACGACGCATCCAGCGCGTCGCGGTCGCCGGACGGGGTGAACTCCCTTTCCAGCGCCCACGTCTCCCGCAGCTCGTCCGTCGAGGACCACACGCCGGTGCCGAGACCGGCGAGGAAGGCGGCACCCAGCGCCGTGGTCTCGACGATCTCGGGCCGCTCGACCGGGAGCCCGACCTGGTCGGCCTGGAACTGGCAGAGCCAGTCGTTGGCGGACGCGCCCCCGTCGACCCGGAGGGCGGAGAGCTCAGGGAGCGTCTCGAGCACGTCGCGGACCTCGAACGCGATGGCCTCGAGGGCGGCCCGGACGATGTGCGCGCGGGTGGTGCCTCGGGTGATGCCGAGGATGGTGCCGCGCGCGTGCGGGTCCCAGTGAGGAGCACCGAGCCCGGTCAGCGCGGGCACGAAGACGACGCCGTCGGTGTCGTCGACGGTGCGGGCGATGGCTTCGGTCTCGGCGGCGTTGCCGACGATCTGGAGTCCGTCGCGCAGCCACTGGATCGCGGCCCCCGTCACGAAGATCGCGCCCTCGAGCGCGTAGGTCAGGTCGCCGTCGGGGGAGCGCCACGCAGCCGTGGAGAGCAGCCCGGCGTCGCTGCGGACGACCGAGGCGCCGGTGTTGGTGAGGATGAACGAACCGGTGCCGTAGGTGCACTTCGACTCGCCCTCGTCGAAGCAGGTCTGGCCGAAGAGAGCCGACTGCTGGTCACCGGCGATGCCCGCGATCGGCAGCGCGAGGCCGAGGAAGACCGACGGCTCGCTCGGCGCCACCTCGCCCCAGTTGGGCACCAGGTCCGGGAGCGCGTCGCGAGGCACGCCGAAGAGCGCACACAGCTCGTCGGACCAGTCGCCGGCCTCCAGGTCGAAGAGGAGGGTCCGGCAGGCGTTGGAGACGTCGGTGACGTGCCAGGTGCCGCGGGTCATCCGGGCGATGAGGTAGGAGTCGACGGTGCCGACGGCGTAGCGCCCGGACTCCACCAACGCCCACGTGTGCGGCTCGTGCTCGGCCAGCCACATCAGCTTGGTGCCGGAGAAGTAGGGGTCCAGGCGCAGTCCGGTGAGCTCGCTGACCCGCTCCTCGTGGCCGTCGGACCTGAGCCGGTCGCAGATCTCGGCGGTGCGCCGGTCCTGCCACACGATCGCGCGGCGCGGCGAGCCGAGCGTCTCGCGGTCCCAGAGCACGATCGTCTCGCGCTGGTTGGTGATGCCGATGGCGGTGAGGGCGGACTGGTCGACCTTGGTCAGCACGTCGCGCGTCGCCTCGATCGTGGCCTGCCAGATCTCCTCCGCCGAGTGCTCGACCCAGCCCGGCCTGGGGAAGTGCTGGGGGAACTCCTGATAGCCCTTGGCCTCGATGCGGCCGTCGGGCGTGACGACGACGGCCGTCACCCCGGTCGTGCCAGCGTCGATGGCGAGGATGCTCATGCCGGGTCCGCCACCCGTGCTGCCCGGAGGATCTCCAGGATGCGCCGGTCGATCCACGCCGGTGCCGGCCCGGCGTCGACACGCATCTCGTAGTTCTCCGAGCCCACCCAGGCGTGGAAGTCGTCCTTGCCTGCCCGGCGCGCCAGCGACTCCAGCTCGGCCCGCAGCTCGTCGGTGACGGCCACCTGCTCGTCGGGCGTGGAGGCGGTGAGGTAGAGGTCGTTGAGGTCGAGCAGCCGACCCAGCTCGGTGACCGGGTCGACGTGGTCGTCGACCCGCAGGTCCACGGCGGTGTCGTCGAGTCCGCCGTACCCCGCCCCGTCCCGTACGACGAGGAGTGCGGCCGCCTGTCGGCCGCGGCTGTCCCCGCCGGCCCGGTCGCCGGCGGTGAGGGCCGCGAGGAGGCGGCGCTCGACCGGCTGGTCCACCGTCCTCGACCAGGCGGCCTCCATCGCCTCCACCACCTCCGGACCGGTGAGGATGTTGCCCTGGATGGCGAAGCCGCCGCGCTCGCCGGAGCTGCCGGTCACTCCGCCCGCCCAGTCGAAGCACTCGCTGCCGGTGAAGGTGGCGGCGTTGCCGTCGGAGTCGACGATGCCGACCTGGCGGTGGTCACGGCCCTCGTCGTCCTCGAGCAGACGGTCGAGCGCGACCTGAGCGGTCGCGCCTTCGTCGAGGTGCGCCAGGGCGAGGAACTTGTAGGCGATGTTGGCATCGGCCTGGGTCGCGATCGCACCGATCCCGGCCACGGCCGCCGGCACCGCGGATCCGACAGCCAGGAACTTCGATGCCACTGCCACGCCCCAGGACTCGCCGTCGTCGGAGCGGGCCACGATGGAGAAGGTCATGGCACCGACCCTAGCGATGGGAGGATGGCCGCGTGCTCACCCGACTCGGCTTTCCCCAGGTGGGGGAGCACCGCAGATTCGTGTCCGCGATCATCGCGGACACGATCGGCAGCGGCCTCTTCATGCCGATGACGCTGCTCTACTTCCTGGCGATGACCGACCTGGGTCTGGTGGAGATCGGGGCCGCACTCTCGCTGTCGGCACTGCTGACCATGCCGGCGGCATTCGTGATCGGCTCGCTGGTCGACACCGTCGGGCCGCGCAGGATGATGCTGCTCGGCAACCTGGTGCAGGCGGTCGGGATGGCGGCCTACCTCTGGTCCGACTCGCTCCTCGCCGTGGCTCTGTGGACGAGCCTGCTCAACCTGGGCCGCCAGGCCTTCTGGGGCTCCTTCGGCAACGTCGTCACGGCCATCTCGGCGCCGGGGGAGCGCGAGCTGTGGTTCGGCTTCCTCCAGGCCGTGCGCAACCTCGGCTACTCCATCGGCGGGGTGCTCGCAGGCGTGGCCCTCCAGGTCGGCACCGACCTGGCCTTCCAGACGGTGGTCGTCGTCAACGTCGTCACCTTCGTCCTCGCCTTCGTGCTGCTGCTCGACGTCCCCGACCACCGCACGGTCCTGGGCTCCGAGGCGTCCGTCGAGGGCTGGGGAGTCGTGCTTCGTGACCGGCCGTTCCTGCGCCTGGTCGTGGGGCAGTTCGGCTTCGTGGCCGGGATGATGGTGCTCAACTTCGCCCTGCCGGTCTACGCCGCCGAGATCATCGAGCTGCCCGGCTGGGTCGTGGGTGCCATCTTCACGCTCAACACCGCCATGGTCGGACTGGGCCAGGGGCTGGTCGTGCGGCGGATGACCGGACGGATCCGCGCCCGGATGATGGGCTTCGCGCAGCTGTCCTTCGTGGCCAGCTACGCACTGTTCGCGCTCGCCGGCTGGCTGCCGGTGTGGCTCGCCGTGGTCGTGATCCTCGTGGGTGCAGCCATCTACACCGGCGGCGAGCTCGCCGGTGGCCCGGTGTTCAGCGCCACCGCAGCCGAGGCCGCGCCCGACCACCTCCGCGGGCGCTACCTCGGGCTCCTGCAGCTCACCTGGGGCATCGGTGGCGCCATCACGCCGCTCGCCTTCACCTGGCTGCTCGCACACGGCGAGACGACGCTGTGGTGGGTGCTCGCCGTCGTGGCCCTCGCCAGCACGGCGTACCTCCAGGGCCTGCCTCGCGTCCTCCCCGCCGCGGGCAGGAGGGTGACCAACCGGGCCGTGTGACCAGACCGCGGCTCAGTGCCCGATGCGCGCCTGCAGCTCGGTGAACCACGCCTGGTCGGTGTCGAACGGCTTGTGGCCCGCGATCCGCTCGAACTCGATCGCCCGCAGCTCGTCGTTGCGGTCCTCGTCGTGGCCGACGACGCCGGGTACGCCGTCCAGCGCGCACTGCACGGCGAGCTCGGCCATCTCCCGGATGAGGGCGAGGTCGGTGTCGCCGGCCGGGGCGGAGCGGGAGAAGTAGCCGGACTTCTGCACCATCTGCTTCTCGGCGCCGATCTCGCGGGAGAAGCGGTCGGCGAAGTAGCGACCGGGGTTGATGAGGTCGATCTTGACGTGGCCGAAGGGGTCACGCTCGACCACCTCGCCCGAGGCCTCGAGGTCGGCCACGATGTCGTCGATCCCTGCGCCCTCGGCCAGGAAGATGTTGACGCAGCCGATCTCGTCCATCACCGCGCGCAGCCGGGCGGCCTCGGCGGCGAGGTCGATGCCGAGCTCGGGGACGTAGACGGCATGGATGGCCCAGCGTCGCGGGTCCAGCCCGATCCCGGGCAGCCACTCCTGCTGCGAGTGCCAGTCCATGTAGTCGCGGGCTGCGGCGGCGGTGAGCCAGCCACTGGCGCGCCCCATCACCTCGTGCACGATCAGCATGCGCGGGTTGGAGCCGTGCTCGGCGAGCACGTTGCGGGCGAAGCGGGAGGCCTCCTGTGCGGCGGTCTGGGCGCCGAGGCTCTGCCGGATCGGCACGATGTCGTTGTCGATGGTCTTGGGCAGCCCCACGACCGTCAGCTCGGAGCCCTGGGTGCGGAGGTACGCCGCCAGGACGGCCGCCGCGGTGTTGGTGTCGTCGCCGCCGATGGTGTGCAGCACGTCCACGCCGTCGGCCTGCAGCCGTGCGGCCGCTGCCTCGAGCGCCGTCTCGTCCGGCCCGATCAGGCCGCGTGCGCGGCAGTCGGCGTCGTTGGTCAGCTTGACCCGGCTGTTGCCGATCGGGCTGCCGCCGAAGCTGTGGAGCAGCGCCGCCCCGGCCCGTTCGTCGGGGCCGATCACGACGTGGTTGCCGGTGAGCAGCCCGTGGTAGCCGTGGAGATAGGCGATGAGCTCGATCTCCGGATCGGTGGCGTCGTAGGCCTCGATCAGGGCACCCACGGCGGAGGACAGGCAGGGGGCGAACCCACCCGCGGTCAGGAGCGCAACACGCTTCGGCATGACAGCAGCGTAGTTATAACGTTTCCAAGGGGGGAAGCACCCTGTCCACCGCAGCGTCGACACGCCGTCATCAGGGTGTTGCCTGACCGGGCGCCCGAGGTCCAATGTGTTCGCCACAAGCCCGACACGAGGGAGTCTCGATGAGTGCCACGCAGACCACGACCGACGTCGGGGAACAGCCCGAGCTCAACCGGGTGATCGGCCCCAGGCTCCTCCTGCTCTTCATCGTCGGCGACATCCTCGGCACGGGGGTCTATGCCCTCACCGGCTCGGTCGCGGGCGAGGTCGGCGGCGCCGCGTGGGCGCCGTTCCTCGTCGCGTTCGTGGTCGCGACGATCACCGCGTTCTCCTACCTCGAGCTCGTCACCCGCTACCCGCAGGCTGCCGGTGCAGCGCTCTACACGCACAAGGCCTTCGGCGTGCACTTCGTGACGTTCCTCGTGGCGTTCACGGTGATGTGCTCGGGCATCACCTCGGCCTCCACCGCCTCCAACGCGTTCGCCGGCTTCCTCAACGACGGCTTCGACCTCGGCTTCGAGGTGGGCGGCCCCGGCATCCTCGTCACGGCGCTCGGGTTCATGGCGCTCGTGGCCGCAGTGAACTTCCGTGGCGTCGGCGAGAGCGTCAAGGCCAACGTCGTGCTGACGCTCGTCGAGCTGTCGGGCCTGCTGATGATCATCTTCATCGGCCTCTACGCCGTGACCCAGGGCAACGCGGACTTCTCCCGCGTCGTGGTCTTCGACAGCCCCAGCGACAAGAGCACCTTCTTCGCGATCACCGCCGCCACGTCGCTGGCCTTCTTCGCGATGGTCGGCTTCGAGGACTCGGTCAACATGGCCGAGGAGTGCCAGGACCCGGTCCGCGACTTCCCGAAGATGATGCTCACCGGGCTCGGAGTCACCGGTGTCATCTACATCCTGGTCTCCATCACCGCGGTGGCGCTTGTCCCGGTCGGCGACCTCGTCGACCCGGACAAGGGACAGGCGCTGACACAGGTCGTGGCCGCCGGCGCGCCGGACTTCCCCTTCGACACCATCTTCCCGTTCATCGGGATGTTCGCGGTCGCCAACTCCGCCTTGATCAACATGCTGATGGCGAGCCGGCTGCTCTACGGCATGGCCAACCAGGACGTCCTGCCGCGCGCGCTCGGCAAGGTGCACCACACGCGCCGTACGCCGTGGGTCTCGATCCTGTTCACCACGGCCATCTCCTTCGCCCTGATCGCCTACGTCGTCCGGGCGAGCGCGTCGGAGGAGGGGGCCACGTCGGTGGCCCTCCTGGGCGGCACGACCGCGCTGCTCCTGCTGTGCGTCTTCACCGTGGTCAACATCGCGCTGATCGTCATCCGACGCCGCCCCACCGACCAGGAGCACCAGCACTTCACCGCCCCGACCGTGCTGCCCTACATCGGCGCGATCACCTGTGCGTTCCTGGCGGGGCCGTGGGCACGCAGCGACGACCAGCAGGAGCAGTACGTCATCGCCGGCTTCCTGCTCGTCGCCGGGATCGTGCTGTGGGCCCTGACCTGGCTCACCAACCGCGGCGTCCGGGCCAAGAAGACCGGCTTCCGCGACATCGATCACCTCGAGAAGGACTGAGCGCCGAGGCGCGCGACACGACCGGGCGGGCGACCGAGCGGACGGTTCGCTCGTCTACGGTGGGGCCGTGACTCGGAGACCGCTCGGCCTGGCCTTCGCTGCGCTCGTGGCCACCGCCCTGGGGTGCACCTCCGGTGCTCCGCCCACGCCCTCGGCCAGTGCGTCGACCCCCTCGCGCGACTATCCCGTGCCGAGCGTCCTGCAACCCTCGGCCACGCCGTCGACAGCGGCCAGGGGCGGACCGCGCGACCGGAATGCGGTGCCCGCGGCTCCCACGCTGGGCAACGCCTACCGCTTCCTGTCGGCTCCCGACTTCCTCAACCAGGACGTCGCCGACGTCACTGACGGCGGTCGCCGCGAGCTCATCGACCGACGCACCGGCGACGTCGCCAACTCCACCAACGCCGAGTACGAGCGGGCGCTCGGGCACGTCGTCGGCGAGATGGCCGACCAGGACGCCACCGACCTGCTCGTCGCCGGCGACCTGGTCGAGGGCCGCTGGGGTCGTGACGACTCCCGCACCGGCGTCTTCGGCCCGGCGCGCACCCAGGCGCAGCGCCTGCGCGCCACCAAGCGGGCCGCGGGCGTCTACTACCCGGCCTGGCGCGAGCGTTTCGACCAGCACGGCCTGATCACCTTCCCCGCCGTCGGCGACCACGAGATCGGCGACGACCCGTGGCGGCAGAAGGGCAACGCGTGGGTCGACTTCAAGCGGCGCCACGTGCCGCAGTTCAAGGACTTGTTCGCCCGCGAGATGCTCACGCGGCCCAGCGGCCGGCACCGCTTCCCCGACCGTCCCACCGCCGGACCTGCCCAGGACACGGCGTACGCCGTCCGGCTCGACGACAACGTCCTCCTCGTCACCCTCGACGTCTTCGAGCGGCGCGACGGCGACGTGCACCTGTCCGTCGACCCCGACCAGCTCGCCTGGCTCGAGACGGTCCTGCGCAAGGCGCGCCGGGCCGACATCCCGTGGGTGATGGTGCAGGGACACACGCCGATGTCCAAGAACGTGCGCTACCGCAACTCCAGCCACCTCGTCTATGAGAAGGGCGTCCGCTCGGCGCTGTGGAAGGCGATGGTGAAGGGCGGCGTCGACGTCTACCTCAGCGGCGAGGTGCACGACCAGACCGTGCACCTGACCGACGGGATCCTCCAGGTCTCCCACGGCTCGCTGTTCTACCGCGGCGAGGCGTCGTACGTCGTGGGGCAGGCGAGTGCCAGGCGACTCGTCCTCGAGAACCGCCAGTTCAGCGGCACCATCGGTTTCGAGGACCGGCTCTGGACCACCTCGCGCCAGGGGGCGCCGGGCCACATCAGCTATCCGGACCCGTCGTTCGTGACCGGCACGCTGGAGGCACGGCGTACGTCCTCCGGCGGGATCCGCGTCGACGACGCGGCCGGTGTGCTCCGACCGCGTCGGTGAGCGCGGGCGCTCGGGGACCGGGCAGCGTCGGGTGAGCAGGCGTCCGGCCCGTACCCTTGTCGGGTGAGTTCTATCCCCACCCTCGAGCAGCTGCACGCGCTCGGTCCCCGTCAGCAGCCGACCTACCCCGACCAGGGTGCCGTCGACGCTGCCGTGGCCCGGCTGAAGAAGTCGCCGCCGCTCGTGTTTGCGGGGGAGTGCGACGACCTGATGGACAAGATCGCGGCCGTGACGCGCGGCGAGGCCTTCCTGCTCCAGGGCGGCGACTGTGCCGAGACGTTCGACGGCGTGACCGCCGACAACGTGCGCAACAAGCTGCGGGTGCTGCTGCAGATGGCGGTCGTGCTGACCTACGCCGCATCCGTCCCGGTCGTGAAGGTCGGCCGGCTCGCCGGCCAGTACGCCAAGCCGCGCAGCTCCGACATGGAGACCCGCAACGGGCTGACCCTGCCGGCCTACCGCGGCGACGCGGTCAACGGCTACGACTTCACGCCCGAGTCGCGCATCCCGGACCCGCAGCGCCTCGTCGACGTCTACAACTCCTCGGCGGCCACGCTCAACCTGGTCCGCGCGTTCGTGACCGGCGGCTATGCCGACCTGCGGCAGGTGCACACCTGGAACACCGACTTCGTGCAGAGCTCGGCCTTCGGCCAGCGCTACGAGGCGGTCGCCGACGAGATCGAGCGCGCGCTGACCTTCATGAAGGCCATCGGTGCCGACCCCGACGAGTTCCACCGCGTCGACTTCCACTCCAGCCACGAGGCGCTGCTGCTGGAGTACGAACAGTCGCTCACGCGCATCGACTCGCGCACCGACCTGCCCTACAACGTCTCGGCCCACTTCGTGTGGATCGGCGAGCGCACGCGTCAGCTCGACGGCGCCCACGTGGAGCTGCTCTCGCGCATCCAGAACCCGATCGGGATCAAGCTCGGCCCGACGACCACGCCCGACGACGCGCTCGCCTACGCCGCCCGCCTCAACCCGGACAACAAGCCCGGCCGGCTGACGTTCATCACCCGCTTCGGCGCCGACAAGATCCGCGAGGGACTGCCGCCGCTGGTCGAGAAGGTGACGGCAGAGGGCGTCCAGGTCGCGTGGGTGTGCGACCCGATGCACGGCAACACGTTCGAGGCGTCGTCGGGCTACAAGACCCGCCGCTTCGACGACGTCATCGAGGAGGTCCAGGGCTTCTTCGACGTGCACCGCTCGCTCGGCACCTGGCCCGGCGGCGTACACGTCGAGCTCACCGGTGACGACGTCACCGAGTGCGTCGGCGGTGGCGAGGAGATCAACGAGGCCGGGCTGGCCAACCGCTACGAGTCGGTCTGCGACCCGCGGCTGAACCGGGTGCAGTCGCTCGAGCTGTCCTTCCTGGTCGCGGCGATGCTGCGGAAGGCCTGACCGCTCGCCTCCGCTGCCTCCGCTCCGCTGCCTCCGCTCCGCTGCGGGCGGTGCGTGAGGGGGGTTTCAGCTGCTCGGATCCCGCTTCACGCACCGCTGCCGGTCCGGTGACGTACGGGCGGTGGGTGAGGGGGTCTTGGGCGGCTCGGATCCCGCTTCACGCACCGCTGCGGGTGCCGTGACGTACGGGCGGTGGGTGAGGGGGTTTTGGGCGGCTCGGAACCCGCTTCACGCACCGCCGCCGGTGCCCGTGACGTACGGGCGGCGGGTGAGGGGGGTTTGGGCGGCTCGGATCCCGCTTCACGCACCGCTGCCGGTGCCGGTGACGTACGGGCGGTGGGTGAGGGGGTCTTGGGCGGCTCGGAACCCGCCTCACACACCGCTGCCGGTGCCCGTGACGTACGGGCGGTGGGTGAGGCGGCTTCGGGCGGCTCGGAACCCGCCTCACACACCGCTTCACAGAGGGCCGGTAGGTTCGCCGACGTGATCGACCTGCGCTCAGACACCCTTACCCGCCCCACCGAAGCGATGCGTCAGGCGATGGCCCGCGCCGAGGTCGGTGACGACGTCTACGGCGAGGACCCGACGGTCATCGAGCTGCAGGAGCGGGTGGCCGACATGTTCGGCCACGAGGCGGCGCTCTTCACCCCGACCGGGTCGCTGGCCAACGTGCTGGCCGTCGCGTCCCTGGTCGCACCGGGGCAGGAGGTCCTCTGCGAGTCGTCGGCGCACATCGCGCGTGCCGAGCTCGGCGCCCACGGCGCCATCTCCGGCATCACGATGCGCACCTGGACCGCCGCGCGTGGGCAGGTCGACCTGCCGGCCATCGAGGCGATGTACGCCCCGGACATGGGGCCGTTCTTCGTCCGCACCGCGGCCGTCTCGGTCGAGAACACCCACAACTTCGCGGGCGGCGCCGTGCTCCCGATCGACGACCTGCGCGACCTGCGCGGGTGGGCCGACTCGGTGGGTGTCCGGATCCACCTCGACGGGGCACGGCTCTGGAACGCCCATGTCGCGACCGGTACGCCGCTGGCCGACTACGGCAGGCTTGCCGACGTGCTGGCGGTGTGCCTGTCCAAGGGACTCGGCGCGCCGATCGGATCGCTGATGGTCGGGTCGTCCGACGCGATCGCCGAGGCACGAGTACGCCGCAAGCGCCTGGGCGGCGGCATGCGACAGGTCGGCGTGCTCGCGGCAGCCGGGACGTACGCCCTGGACCACCATCTCGAGCGGTTGGCCGACGACCACGTCCATGCCCGGCTGCTGGGGGAGGCGCTCGGACTCGACCCGGCCGGCGTGGACACCAACATCGTCGTCGTCGACAGGCCCGATGCGGCCGCCTTCGTGGCCGCTGCGGCCGAGGAGGGCGTGCGGCTCTCCGCGGTGGGACCTCGCGCCGTACGGCTCGTCACCCACCTCGACGTGAGCCGGGCCGACGCCGAACGCGCAGCGATGGTGCTCAGCGGGCTCGTCGGCCGGTGATCACGACCTCGCTGATCGCGGTGTAGTCGCGCCCCAGGCTGCCCCTGCCTGGAGGAGTCACCGAGGAGAGGGTCAGGGTGACCGTGCTGGTCAGGACCGCCGGCACCTTCATCCGCTGCATGCCCGGTCGCTCGGCAAAGGACTGCTCGACGGTGGTCCCGTCGTCGAAGCCCCACTGGGCCGAGAGGATGCGCCGGTTGTTGGGATACCAGTCCACGCCACTGACCTTCTTGGCGTAGCCGTTGATCAACCCGACCCGGCTCACCACGGTCGGTCGCTTGAGGGTGATGGTGATGACCGCGCCGGTGCCGTCGCCGGCCATCCGCCAGGTCGTTGCCGGTACGCCGTCGTGCATCTGGGCCGGCGTGTAGGACACCAGCTCGCCGTCGAAGTCCGTCGTCGCAGGAGCCGTCGACGGCACGGTGACGGTGGCCGCCCGGGCGACGTTGGCCGCCTTGCCGACGGTCTCCGGCGGTGCCGCAGCCTCTGCCTCCTCGGGTGCCTCGGACTCCTGGCTGGCCCCGGGATCGGTGGCTGCCCCTCCCGCATCGGCATCATCGACGCCGAAGACGCGCAGCAGCACCATCACCAGGCCCACCAGCACGACCGCCCCGACGACCCAACCCAGCATGGCCGCGCCGCTGAGACCCGTGCGGTCGGCCTCGTCGTCGGTGCCCTCGTCGAAGGGGAGCAGGTCCTCGGCGGGGTTCCACGGGGGCTCGGCAGGTGCTGGCACCTTCTCGCGGGCGGGAGCGGGAGCAGGAGCGGGGGCGGGAACAGGCGAGGGCGCCTCCTCGACCGCCACGTCGACGTCCGGAGTCACCGGCACCGGTACGCCGATCGGGTGGCCGCAGTTGAGGCAGAAGCGGCCGATGCCGAGCTCTGCCCCACACCGCGCGCACGTGTCCACCCCGCCCACGATAGGGCCCGGGCCTGGGGCGGGTGGGATCAGACTGCGATGTGCTGGACTTCGCCCTCGACGACGCGGCGTGGCGCCAGCTCGACGATGAGCATCGCGGCGAGCACGGTGGCGCCACCCAGGAGCAGCCGCGAGGTGAGGTGCTCACCGCCCAGCCACACGGCGAAGAACGAGGCGAAGACCGGCTCCATGCTCATGATGATCGCGGTGCGCGTGGGCGGCAGGTGCGCCTGCGCCCAGGTCTGGGCGAGCAGGGCCAGACCACCCGCGACGACGGCCATGTAGAGCACGGAGATCCAGTCGGACGTACGGTCCGGCAGCACGATGCCGTCGTGGATGGTCGACATCGTGCAGACCACCGCGATGACGATGACCTGCAGGATCGTCATGCCCAGGGCGTCCTGCACCGTCGACCAGGCGCCGAGGCCGACGATGTGCAGGGCGTAGAGGATGGCGGAGAGCAGCGTGATGAACTCGCCGTAGCCGATGCTCAGGCCGTCGAGCGCCAGCACGCCGAGCCCGATCGTGGCGAGCACGACCGCAGCCCACGTGATCGGGGGGATCCGGGTGTGCAGGATCACGGCGGCGAGCAGCGGGGTGAACACGACGTACAGGCCGGTCACGAAGCCGCTGACGCTGGCCGCGGTGTGGGCCAGTCCGGCGGTCTGCAGGATCTGGGCGACGCCGTAGAGCAGGCCGAGCACTGCGGCGTGCTTGCGCACCTCGGGGGAGAGCCGACCCACTGCCTTGGGCGCCACCAGCACGAGCGCCACGGACGCGATCGCGAAGCGAACGGCCAGGAAGTCCAGCGTCGGCACCCGGTCGAGGAGGTCCTTGATCAGGAAGAACGTCGACCCCCAGCACGCTGCCATGGCCAGCAATGCCACGGTGGCGAGCCACGACGTACGACGGGTCGTTTCACTCACCCGCAGACCCTAGTGGGCCTCAGATCAGGAAGAGCGTGATGGTGCTGCCCTTGGGCACGTCCTCGCCCGCGCCAGGATCGCTCTCGAAGACGAAGCCCAGGCCGAGGTAGCTGCCGGACTCCTCGGTGACCACGACGAAACCGAGTCCCTCCAGCAGGTCGGTGGCGGCCTCGACCCCCATCGCGCGGGTGCGCGGCACCTCGACCAGCTCGGGACCCTTCGACACGACGAAGGAGACCGTGTCACCCCGGAAGAGGGTGCCGGTCGTGGGGTCCTGGGAGATGACGTTGCCCTCCGGCACCGAGTCGCTGAACTGCTCACTCGTGACCGACACCTCGAGCCGACGGCTCTTCAGGGACTTCTGGGCGGTGTCGAAGGGCTTGCCCGTCCAGTCCTTGATCTCCAACGGCTTGCGCCCGCGACTCAGCACGAGGTCGACCGTCGCACCCGGCTTGAGCGTGGTGCCGACCTTCGGGGACGTGCGGACGACCTGACCCTCGGGCACGGTCTCGCTCCAGCGGCCGGCACTCTCACCGAAGACGAGGTTGGTCTCCGCGAGCGCGTCCTGCGCCTCGTCCTCGGTCATGCCCGCGAGGGCGGGTACGTCGTAGCGCTCGGGCCCGAGGGAGAGGACCAGCATCACCGAACCGCCGTCGAGCACCTTGCCTCCCGGTTCGGGGTCGGTGGCGATCACGAGTCCCTCGGCGACGTTCTCGGAGAAGGCCGGGTCCGCCACCCGGGGCTCCAGCCCTGCGGACTCGAGCTCTGCGCTCGCCGAGCTCTCGTCGAGGCCCAGCACGCCGGGCGTGGTGGTGTAGCGCGCCCAGCCGAACCACCAGGCGCCCACACCGACGCCGGCGACGAGGAGGATGGCGAGGAACAACGCGAGGGGCCCCTTGACGGAGCGGCGCCGCGCGGTCGTCGTGACCGGCGCGACCCGGCTGGGGGTGCGCGCGGGACCCGGTCGAGGGGTGGCAGCGGACGCGGAGGGCGCTGCCGGCACGGGCCCGGCTGCCACCGGCATCGTCGTCGTCGGCGCGGGCACGGGAGCTCCGGTCGGGTGGCGCTCGAGGGCGGTCGTCCGGTCCGGACTGCCGTCGTCGAACAGCCCCGACGACGAGGGGTCGACCTCGGTCAGGAGCGCCAGCGCGTCGGCGTCGAAGGGGTCGGGCGAGGTGTGCTCGGTGTCCGTGTCCGCGTCGGTGTCGGTGTCGGTGTCGACAACCGCCCGAGGAGCCAGGTCGGCGGCCAGGTCCGTGTCGGAGTCCACCCCGTCGCGGATGGCCTGGGCGACGCGGTGCAGGTGGTGCAGCAGCACGGACGCGTCGGCCGGGCGCTGGCTGCGATCACGCGACGTCGAGCGGGCGACCAGTGCATCGACGTAGTCGGGGATCCCGGGCTGGACGAGCGAGGGGAGGGGAACGTCGTGGTGGACGTGGCGGTAGGCGACCTGGATCGGGGACTCGCCCTCGTGCGGCTTCGAACCGGTGAGCAGCTCGTAGAGGACGACACCGACGGCGTAGACGTCGGCGCGGGCATCGGCCCGCCCGTCGACCACCAGCTCGGGCGCGAGGTAGGAGACGGTGCCGATGAGGACCCCGCCGGTGGCGGTGTGCTGGGTGTCGGCGCTCACCGCCTTGGCGAGGCCGAAGTCGGCGACCTTGATCTGCCCGCCGTGGTGCTCGTCGGCGATGAGCACGTTCTCGGGCTTGACGTCGCGGTGGATCAGACCGGCGCGGTGCGCGGCCGCCAGCGCGGAGACGACCGGCTCCAGCAGGGCCAGGGCGCGCGCGGGAGACATCGGCGCCTCCTTGCGGATCACGTCCCGCAGGGTGTGACCGGGGACGTACTCCATGACGAGGAAGACCGTGTCCGTGCCGTCGGACGTGTCGTCGCCCTGGTCGTAGACACCGACGACGTTGGGGTGGTTGAGGCGTGCGGCCGCGCGGGCCTCGCGCACGAAGCGCTGCGCGAACTCGTCGTCGTCACCGAGCCCGGGGTGCATCACCTTCACCGCGACCGTACGGTCCAGCCGGGTGTCGGTGGCCTCGTAGACACTGGCCATGCCACCGCGAGCCACACGGGCCCCGATGCGGTAGCGGCGATCCAGCAGTCGACCGACGAGGGGGTCGCCGGAAGCGCCGGGCCCCGCGGTGCGGGCGTGCACGGGTGGCTCCACAGTTCGACCTCCAACACCGGACGGGGAAGCATCCGGCGCCACCATCGTACGGAAATCGCTCGCGCCGCAGCGCTCTGCGCGCCAGCGGCGTGGCGCGTGCTGCGCTCCCAGCGCCCCGGTCGTCGCTCAGCAGGCGCCGGCGAACGTGCTCAGCTCGAAGCGGGGAGCCTTGACCGAGCGCTCGTTGGGCGCGCGCATCGTCCAGTAGCGCATCCAGTCCATCTGCATCCGGGCCGGGTTCATCGCCTTGCCGCCCTGGGCGCGCAGCTCGAACTTGAGCTGGCGCTTCACCGGGTCGAGCGCCTCGGGGCGACGCTCGGTGTTGACCACGTGGGCGTCGACGAACCACGAGATGTGGTCCTCGGCGACCTCGACGGCGTAGGTGTGCCAGCGGTCGTTCTTGAGGTGACGGCCCTTGAAGCCGCGGAAGGAGTTGCCGGGCAGGGTGTGGATGTAGGACTTCACCGTGTTGGTGCCGAGCGTGAAGTTCTCCAGGCCGATGTCGCGGCCGCCGCAGTGCTGGTCACGCTTGCCACCGGGGACCAGCTCGGTGACGACCTTGTAGTCCTGGCCACCCTTGGTGGTGCCCATCCGGCGGGCGCGCATCCGGATCTCCCACCGGCCGTAGGTGTTGCCCGGGATGTCGAGCGTGGCCGAGACGCTGCCCTTGCGGGTGGTCATCAAGGTGAGCATGCCGTTCTGGGTGCGCACGATGCCGCGCCCGGACTTCTTCCAGAATGCAGGCTTGGGCCCGACGAACTCCTGGCGGAAGGCGCCGTACTGGTACCAGCCGAAGGTGTTGCCGGCGTGGATCGGGCCGGGAGCGCCGTTGACGTGGTCTGCGACGGCCGCAGGAGTCACTGCCGCAGGAGACAGCGTGAGCATCAGCAGGCCGGTCAGTGCGGCCGCCAGGGCGGAACGGAGAGAGGGCATCGAGACACCGTACAACCGTCGGCGGAGGCCACAAATCCCCGACGTCCGTCATCCTCACCTAGGCTGCCGCCCATGACTGACCTGCCCCTCGCCGAGCGTGATCTCGCCGCCCTGGTCCCTGAGTGGCTCGACTGGAGCCAGGCTGCCGCCCAGCTCGGGGTGACCCCGGCCAAGATCCGCACGATGATCCGCGAGCACGAGCTGGCGGCTGCCGTCTCCGCGCCGGGCGCCGGTCCACGCGTGCCGGCCGACTTCCTCCAGGACGGCCTGGTCGTCAAGGGGCTCCCCGGCCTGCTGACCCTCCTCCACGACCGCCACTTCGACGACCGCGAGTGCATCGCCTGGCTCTTCAGCGACGACAACCTCCCGGGCCGGCCGATCGACGCTCTGCGGGAGAACCGCGGCAGCGAGGTCAAGCGTCGCGCGCAGGTGCTCGGCTACTGATGTCCGGGCGGCAGCGCTACCAGTGGTTGCTCCTGCTCCTCGTCGCCGGTGCGCTCCTGTGGTGGGTCCTGGCCGACGGTGCCCTGCAGGCCGAGCCGCAACGTACGTCGGACCCGTCCGCCCAGACCACCGATCCCGCCAGCGGGCTGCCGATCGTCCTGGTCGATGACCTCCCCCCGGAGGCGGCACGCATCCTGGACCTCATCGACCGGGGTGGACCGTTCGACGAGGACGAGGACGGCGGGACCTTCCAGAACCGCGAGGAGATCCTCCCCGACGAACAGCTCGGCTACTACGAGGAGTTCACCGTGCCCACGCCGGGCTCGGACGACCGCGGCGCCCGGCGCATCGTGGCTGGTGAGGGTGGAGAGCTCTACTGGACCGACGACCACTACCAGTCGTTCTCCCGCATCAGGAGGTGAGGCAGTGAGCGGACTGGCAGGCATCCTGGCCGGGCACGAGCCCCCCGGCATCTACCGGTGGCAGAGCGCCTTCGACGCCGCCGACGTGCGCCACGCGGTCGAGCACGCGGACTGGGGCTTCGGGTTCGTCGACGGCTGGACCGCGGCCGGGACCAAGGCCGAGCTCCTGGCCGCGGTCGGTGAGACGCTCGGCTTCCCCGACTACTACGGGCAGAACTTCGACGCGCTCGCCGACTGCCTGCACGACATCGGTGCCGGGACCTCGGGTGTCGTCCTGCTCTGGGACGGCTGGGCCACCCTCGCCCGTGCCGACCCGAAGGCGTTCAGCATCGCACTCAGCGTGCTGGGGTCGCGGGTGCACGCGGACCGGGGAGTCCCCTTCGCGGTGCTGCTGCGGGGCGAGGGCCCGGACCTCGAAGGCCTGCCCGAGCTCGGCTGAACCCGGGCTAGACGGCGCGTTGCGTCGCCGCCGCGGCCAGCTCGGTGAGCACGCCGCGGGCGTCGGCGTCGATGTCGGCGGACTCGAGGCTCGCGACGGCGCGGTCAGCCAGCTCGCCGATCACCGCCTCGACCTGCTCGCGGGCGCCGGAGCGCTCGATGATGGCGCGCAGGTCGTCGACGTCCGCCTCGCCCAGCGGCGTACCGAGGGCGGCGTCGAGCCGCCGGGCGTCGGTCTGGGGTGCGGCATCGAGCGCGAGCGCGACGAGCACCGTCCGCTTGCCCTCGACCAGGTCGTCGCCGGCCGGCTTGCCGGTCGACCCGGGATCGCCGAAGACGCCGAGGAGGTCGTCGCGCAGCTGGAAGGCCTCGCCCAGGGGGAGACCGAACCGGCTGAGCTGACCGATCTGGGCCTCGGTCGCGCCGGCGAGCGCAGCGCCGACGTGCAGCGGGCGCTCGATGGAGTACTTCGCGGACTTGAAGCGCAGGACCGTCATCGCGGTCTCCACGTCGGCGTGCCCGCGCGCCTGCACCGAGACGTCGAGGAACTGCCCGGCGATCACCTCGGTTCGGCACTGCTCGAAGAGGGTCAGGCCCGCTGCGACCTCGGCCGGCTCGAAACCGCAGTGGCGCAGCATGTCCTCCGACCAGCCCAGCAGCAGGTCGCCGAGCAGGATCGCGGCAGCAGCGCCGTACTGGACCGGGTCGCCGCGCCAGCCCGCTGCACGGTGCTCGGCCTCGAACGCGCGGTGGGTGGCGGGGCGTCCGCGCCGGGTGTCGGACGCGTCCATGAAGTCGTCGTGCACGAGGGCACTCGCGTGGAGCAGCTCCAGCGAGGAGCAGGCCCGGGCCAGGGCAGCGAGGTCGTCTGCGGAGCCGGTGACGTCGGGGCGGATCGCGCGGTAGCCCCAGTGGCAGAAGGCCGCGCGGAACCGCTTGCCGCCACGCACCGACGTACGCGCCTCGGCGAGCAGGCGGCCGGCGTCGGGGCCGAGGGGAGCCAGGGTCGCGGTCTGCTGGTCGAGGAAGTCGTCGAGGACGAGCTGGACCCGGTCGCGGAAGTCGGCGGGGTCCCAGGGCGTCACGTCGGCGAGCCTAGCCAGTGGACGCGGGGGCATCGGCATCGAGGCGCTCCGTAGACTTCGACCATGACAGCGGGACGGGGACTGAGCATGCGTGAGCTCATGGCAGGGGGTGGGCGGTCGTTCTCGTTCGAGTTCTTCCCGCCCAAGGACGAGGCCGGGGAGGAGCAGCTCTGGCAGGCGATCACCGAGCTGGAGCCCTACGGCCCGACGTTCGTGTCGGTCACCTACGGCGCCGGTGGTGCCACGCGTGACCGCACTGTCGGGATCACCCGGCGGATCGCGCGCGAGACGACGCTGCTGCCCGTCGCCCACCTCACCTGCGTGGGCCACACGACCGACGAGCTCGCCGCGATCCTCGACGAGCTCAGTGCCGCCGGGGTCCGCCACGTGATGGCGCTGCGCGGCGATCCGCAGGGCGGGCCCGGCACGGCCTGGGAGACCACCGAGGGCGGGGTGACGTACGCCAGCGACCTGGTCTCACTGATCCGCGAGCGTGCCGACATGCACATCGGGGTCGCCGCCTTCCCCGAGGGCCACGTCGACGCCGCCGACCTCGACCAGGACACCCGCGTCCTCAAGGCGAAGTACGACGCCGGCGCCGAGTTCGCCGTGACCGAGATGGTCCTGCGAGCCGCCGACTACGTCGCCCTCGTGGAGCGTGCCGCCGACGCCGGAGCCGACTTCCCGATCATCCCGGGCATCATGCCGATCCTCAACCTCCGCTCGATGCAGCGGATGGTCGAGCTGTCGCGACGCGAGCTGCCGCAGGAGATCACCGACCGGCTGACGCCCTTCGCGGACGACGCCTCGGCCCTGCGAGCCGAGGGCATCGCCATCGCCACCGAGCTCTGCGAGGAGCTGCTCGCGGCTGGAGCGCCGGGGCTGCACTTCTACACGCTCAACCGCTCGAAGGCGACGCGGGAGATCTTCGCCAACCTGAGCATCACTGTCTGAGCCCGGCCACTACCGTGGCGGCATGCGCACCGTCACGGTCACCGGAACCGGCACGAGCAAGGTCGCTCCCGACAGCGCGGTGGTGCGCATCGCAGCCGTACGCCGCGGGCCCGGCGTCGCCGAGGCCTACGACGCGATGGCGGCCAGCGCGGGCCAGGTCGTCGAGATCTCGGCCCGCCACGCCGAGCAGCGCCACATCGCCTCCACGGGCATCTCCGTGTGGCCCTTCCACGACCACGAGGGAAGGCGCCAGGGCTACGAGGCCCGCCACGGCTACGCCATCGGATGTGCCGACCTGGCCGGAGCGGGCATCCTGCTCGGCGAGCTCGCCCGCGAGATCGGAGACGGACTCGTCGTCGACAGCGTCGGGCTGGAGGTCACCGACGACCACGGTGCGGCCAGCCGGGCGCGCGAGCTGGCCTTCCACGACGCACGCGAACGGGCGGCCGCGCTCGCGCGGATGGCCGGCCTGGTGCTCGGCGCCGTGCAGTCGATCGTCGAGGGCGGCGCCGCGGGCGACCACCCGCCGGCCTCGACGAGGATGGCGATGATGGGCGACTCCGGTGGCGGCCTCGAGCCCGGTGAGACGTCGGTGTCCACCACGGTCACGGTGGTGTGGGAGCTGGTCTGAGGCTCTCCTCCTTGGCTGGCGGCTGGACGCGCCGCTGGGCGGTGTGTGAGGGGGGTTCTGAGGGCGGGGATGCCTCCTCACGCACCGCTCGTACGGGCGAGTCGGCGGGACGCGCCGCTGGGCGGTGTGTGAGGGGGGTTCTGGGGCGGGGGATGCCTCCTCACGCACCGCTCGTACGGGCGGGGGACGCGCCGCTGGGCGGTGTGTGAGGGGGGTTATGGGCGGGGATGCCTCTCACGCACCGCTCGTACGGGCGGCGGGACGCGCCGCTGGGCGGTGTGTGAGGGGGGTTCTGAGAGCGGGGACGCCCCCTCACTCACCGCTCGTACGGGCGAGTTGGCTCAGGCGCGCCCGACGAGCTCGGCCACCAGACCCGCACTGAGCCCGGTGAAGGGCAGGCCGGAGCCGGTCGTCGCGTGGGCTCCGGCCGCCAGCACGCCGGGGATGGGCGTACGCGGTCCCAGCCGCTCGCGGCTCGTGCGCGGCCCGCGCCACAGCATCCCGTGCGGCGAACCGCCCCATCGCTCGACCAGGTCGCGCGGCGACCGGTCGATCCGGGCGACGACCTGTTTGCGTACGTCGATGCCCTGCCGGGCGAGGGCGAGGAGGGGATCCTCGGCCAGGTTGCCGCGTCCGACCACGGTCCACGCGGCGGCACCGTCCGGCGCCCGGCCGCTCGTGTGCACCACGAGCAGCGGGTCACCGTGCAGCACGACCTCGTGCGGGAGGTCCGGGACGTCCCCCTCGAGGCCGACGTGCGCGAGGACGGGTGGGATGGCCGGCATCGTCCGCCTGACGTACGACGCCAGCGCCGGCAGCCGCCGGGGATCGATCGCCACCACGACCACGTCGGCCGCGACCTCGCCAACCGGCGTACGGACTGCGGCGACGCGGCCACCAGCGACCACGAGGTCGACGGCGGGGGTGTCGGTGAGCACGGTGACCCCGCGCAGGGTGAGGCGCTCGGCCATCGCGGTGCCGAGCGCGGCCAGGCCGCCGGGGACGGTCCAGGAGCCGAAGCGTTGCTGGAGGTAGACGTCGACACCGGCGTGCAGCGGCACGTTGCGCAGGTCGTGGCCGTCCATCACCGGGCCGTGGCCGGCGACGAGGCGCAGCCGATCGTCGGAGAACACCCGGCGCAGGCGCCGGTGGAGCGACTCCCGCGCGCCGAGCAGGTCGGTCAGCTCGCGGGGGGCGACCTCGGCGTCGAACGGTCGCTCGAACCACTCCCGGCGCAGCACCTCCCACGCGTCGCCGTACGACGCGACGTGGTCCACCCACTGTTGCCCGAGGCCCGGCCCCAGCCCGTCGAACGCGGCGAGCTGGGCGGCGCGGGAACCGCCGGGGAGCCGGAGGTGGGAGCCGTCCTCGAACCGGTGCTCGCGCACGAAGTCCAGCGGCACGAGGTCGATCTCGCGCTCGAGCGGACGACCGGACTTGCGGAAGAGGTCGCGGATCACGGCCGGGAGGAGCGTGCTGGTGGGGCCGGCGTCCCAGGCGAAGCCGTCGAGGTGCTCGGTCGTCAGCGCGCCTCCGAGCTCGGCGCTGCGCTCGAGGAGGGTGACGTCGTGGCCGAGCTTGGCCAACCGTGCCGCCGCGGCCATGCCTCCGAAGCCGCCGCCCACCACCACCGCACGAGTCACGGTCGGAACCCTAGGCGACCTGACGGACCGGGTCCTTCTTCTTCCACCGGCGCCAGCCGCGACGGACGAACCGGGCGATGAGGAAGAGCATGACGAGGCCCAGCAGCAGGAGGACTCCCGCGATGCCCGCCGCGACCTCCGGGTTCTCGAGGGAGAACCACACCACGCCCAGCACGGCCGCGTCCTCGGTGATGCTCGCCGCGACGTTGGTGACCGGCTCGGGGGAGGAGTTGATGGCCAACCGCCCGCCTGCCTTGACCAGGTGGCTCAGGAGCGCCGTACCTCCTCCGACCACGCCGAGAACTGCCTGGTCGAGGGAGGAGGCGTCCCCGGCGAGGAGGACGCCGATCACAGCGCCCGCGGTCGGCCGGATGGCAGTGGAGATCGCGTCCCAGGTGGAGTCGATGTAGGGGATCTTGTCGGCGATGAACTCCATCGCGTAGAGGAAACCGGCCACCGTGAGCACGTCCCACCGGCTCAGCACGTCGGGGATCTCGGCGAACGACCCGACCCGGTCGGCGATGCCCATGACGAGGACGACGAGGTAGGCATTGATGCCGCTCGCCCATCCGCTCGAGAAGGTCAGGGCCAGCGCGTCCACGGGTCCATGCTCGCACCGAGTCCGGTGACGCGGGAGGGCAGTGTCTCGAGACGGGGGGAGCCCGGGTCAGCTGCGCTTACTTGCCGCGCCACCGGGGTCCGGGGTAGCGCCACGGAAATGTGGCTAGAGAACCACGAAAGCACGACCTGGGCGTGTCCGCAAGACCCGGGCGCACCTCAATGTGGCGGCTGTGCTCAGTCCACCTGCACCTCGACGGCGCCGGTCATCGTGAGCAGCTCGTCGTACGTCGTGGAGAAGACCGACGCGGGGTGGCCGGCTGCGGCCCACACCACCTCGTGGCGGCGCAGCCACGGGTCGATCCAGGTCCGGATCGGGGCCGGGTGGCCGAGGGGGGAGACGCCGCCGATGACCTGTCCGGTGTGGCGGCGTACGAAGTCGGGGGAGGCCCGCGTGAGGCGACCCACGCCGATGCGCTCGGCCACCGCGGCGGTGTCGACGCGGTGGGCGCCGGAGGTCAGGATGAGGACGGGCTCGCCCTCGGCGTCGAAGAGGAGGCTGTTGGCGATGGCGCCGACCTCGCAGCCCAGCGCCGCAGCGGCGAGTGCGGCAGTGTGGGCGCTGTCGGGCAGGATGACCACGTCACCCGTTCCGCCGCGTCGGGTGAGTTCATCCCTGAACGAGGTGATGGACGTGTGCTCGGTCGACATGATGCGAGCCTAGCGACGACAACGGATGAGCTGGAGGGGGTTCCATGGCGCACGACCTGCCGGGATCGGTGGTCAACAGCATGCGCATGCTGGGTCTGATCGTGGCGACCTCCGGGGTGATCACGGTGCTGACCCGGCTGATGCGTGACGAGGTGATCCTGGGCTGGGCCCAGGGCAACCCGTCGGCCCAGGAGATCCTGGCCCAGGGCGGGATCGACCAGCTGCGCGACAGCCCGATCGTGCCGGGGTTCGTGGCGCTGGCCGTCGTGGCCTTCGTCGGCTTCGCCGCGCTCGCAGCCGTGCTGGCCTCCTTCTTCCTCGGCGGCCACGGGTGGAGCCGGCTCGTCCTGACGAGCACCGCAGGCGTCGGCGTGCTGGTCGGGGCGGTCTGCCTCGACAAGAACCTGCCGACGGTCTTCGTCGTGCTCTCCGCGGTGATCATCGTGGAGGGCCTGGCGCTCATCTTCTTCCTCTGGCGCCGTGAGACCACGGCCTACCTCCGCGAGGTCTGAGCGCGCTTCCGGCCTCGTCTCCGAGCGCCTCTTGACGGGCTGTCGGTGGGGGGGAGTACCGTTCTGGGTGTTCGAACAAATGTTCGATGCGACCCGGGTGGCGGTGACCTCGACCCCCACCCTCACCCGGGTCGGCCCCGGGGTCGACGGATGTGCCAGGAGGCGCGATGAGGCAGTACGACGACCCCGTTGAGGTGCGACGAGGCGAGACCGAGGGTCCCGAGCAGTTCCTGTGGCGGGGACGGTTGTGGAAGGTCCGCGCCGTCGTCGCCCACTGGGTGGAGACCGGGCCGTGGTGGCAGCCGAGCGGCAGCCCGACGCGCCCGGTCTCAGACCCGGTCACCGACCTGGTCGCCGAGCGGGAGCTGTGGCGGGTGGAGGCCGGCCGTGGCGCGCAGGTGGTGGGGGAGGAGAACGTCGGCGTCTTCGACCTCTCCTTCGACTGGACCGACGGCCGCTGGCAGCTCGTCGGATGCCTGGACTGAGGTGGATCTCATGAGTCCCCACACCCTTCCCGCCACCACCCACTCCTACCTCGACCGCTCCGCGACCTCGCTCCGTGACGCGATCACGGCCCGTGACGTCCCGACGCGCTATGCCTGCGCCCACGTCGCCGCGCTGTGTGCCGCGGCCGCCCTGCTCTCGGCCCGGGCCCGCCCCGCGCCGCGGGCGCGACGGCAGAAGAACGCCTGGGTCCTGCTGTCCGAGGTGGCCCCCGAGCTGGCGGAGTGGGCGACCTTCTTCGCCGCCGGCGCCGCCAAGCGTGCTGCTGCCGAGGCCGGGTCGACCCGGGCCGTCAGCGAGCGCGAGGCCGACGACCTGGTCCGCGACGCCGACCGGTTCCTCGCGGTCATCGAGCAGGCGCTCGGTCTGGTTCCCCACGCCAGTGTCGCCTGACCCGTTCGTCCATCTCCACGTCGCCTCCGGCTACTCCCTCCAGTACGGCGCGTGCCATCCGCACGTGCTGGTGGAGCGGGCGGTCGAGCAGGAGATGGACACCCTCGCCCTGACCGACCGCGACGGCACCTACGGCGCGGTGAAGTTCGTCCGGGCCTGCCGCGCGGCCGGCATCCGACCGGTGCTGGGCGTCGACCTGGCCGTCGACATGGCCAGTGCCAGGGCCGGGCAAGACCAACGCCCGGCCCCTCGTCGTACGCCGGCGCGGGGCGGGGCGGTCCGCGACCTGTCGCTCCAGCAGGGCGGCAGCGGGCGGGTCACGTTCCTCGCCAGCGGCAGGGCGGGGTGGGCCGCACTGTGCCGGATGGTCTCCGCGACCCACCTCGCCGGGGAGCGGGGCCGCCCGGTGGCCACCCCCGACCTGCTGGCGCCCTACCTGGGCGGGGGCGACGTGCTGGTGCTGCTGGGGCCGTCCTCGGAGCTGGGTGCGGCCGCGAGCAGGCGCCGCGACGACCTGGGGCTGGCGGCCATCGAGCCGTGGCTCGGCCTGGTCCCGCGGGAGAACCTCGTCGTCGAGCTGATCTCCCACCGGCTCGGTGCGCGTGCCGGCGACTGGGGTCCGGGCACCTCGCCGCACGCCGCACGGATGGCCGGCATCGCGCGGACGGCGGGCCTGTCCACGGTGCTGACCAACGCGGTGCGCTACGCCGACCGCCTCGACGCCCCCACCATCGACGTCCTCGACGCGGCCCGGCGCCTGGTCCCGCTGGGGTCGGCGACCCTGCGCGACATCGGTCCCGGCACCAGCCGCGGCAACGCCGAGGGCTTCCTCAAGTCCGGCAAGCAGATGCACGAGATCGCCGAGGAGATCTGCCGGCTGGCCGGACTGGCCAGCGACAGCGAGGACGAGGCCAGGCGCCTGGTCGCCCGGACCCGCGCGGTGGCCGACCGGTGTGCGCTCGACCCGCGCAGCGACCTGGGCATCGGCGAGGTGCACTTCCCCGAGTTCACCCTCGCCGACACCGACGCCTCGTCGGCCGACGTGGCACTGCGTCGTCGGTGCGAGGCCGCGATCGGTGGGCGCTACGGCAGTGCGCCGCGCATGCGCATCTGGACGCGACTCGACCAGGAGCTCGAGACGATCCGGGTGCTGGGCTATTCCTCCTACTTCCTCACCGTCGGCGACGTCACCGACCTGATCGGCCGGATGGGCATCCGTCGTGCGGCCCGCGGCTCGGGCGCCGGCAGCCTGGTCAACTACCTCCTCGGCATCTCCGGGGTCGATCCGATCCGGCACGGCCTGCTCATGGAGCGCTTCCTCTCACCGCTGCGCACCTCGCTGCCCGACATCGACATCGACGTCGAGTCCGCCCGGCGCGAGGAGGTCTACCGCGCGATCCTCGACCGCTACGGCGGTGAGCGCTGCGTCTGCGTCTCGATGATGGACACCTACCGCGTCCGTCATGCCGTCCGCGACGTCGGCGCCGCGCTCGGCATGCCACCGGGCGAGGTCGACGCCATTGCCAAGGCGTTCCCCCACATCCGGGCCCGTGACGCCCGGTTGGCCCTGCGCGACCTCCCCGAGCTGCGAGCCAGTGGCCTGGGCGACGGTGGTCTCGACCGGTTCTTCGGCCTCGTCGAGCGCCTCGACGGGCTCCCGCGCCACATCGCGATGCACCCCTGCGGGGTGCTGCTCTCCGACGCCACCCTGCTCGACCGCACCCCCGTCGAGTCGTCCTACGCCGGCTTCCCGATGAGCCAGTTCGACAAGGACGACGTCGAGGAGCTCGGTCTGCTCAAGCTCGACGTGCTGGGCATCCGCATGCAGTCGGCGATGGCCCACGCGGTCGCGGAGGTGGAGCGGGTCGACGGGGTCAGCATCGACCTCGACGACGAGGTGCAGGTGCCCTTCGACGACGACACGACGTTCTCGATGATCAGCCGGGCCAAGACGCTGGGCGTGTTCCAGATCGAGTCGCCCGGCCAGCGCGAGCTGGTCGGCAAGTCGGGCATCGAGTCCTTCGACGACATCATCACCGACATCTCCCTCTTCCGACCCGGCCCGGTCAAGAGCGACATGATCACCCCCTACCTCGAGGCCAAGCAGGGCTGGAAGGCCGCCCGCTACCTCCACGACGACCTGCGCCCGATCCTCGAGCAGACCCGGGGCGTCGTGGTCTTCCACGAGCAGGTGATCGAGATCATCGCGCTCTTCGCCGGGGTCTCCTGTGCCGAGGGTGACGAGAAGCGTCGCGCCATGGGCGACACCGAGGGGATGGCCGAGACGAAGGTCTGGCTCTTCCCTCGGGCGCTGGCCCAGGGCTACGACCTCCCCCTGGTGGAGAAGGTGTGGAAGGTGCTGGCGGCCTTCGCCTCGTTCGGCTTCTGCAAGGCCCACGCAGCGGCCTTCGCCCTGCCGACCTACCAGTCGGCCTGGCTGAAGGCGCACTGGCCGGCCCACTTCCTCTCCGGGGTGCTGACCCACGACCCGGGGATGTATCCCAAGCGGCTGATCCTCGACGACGCCCGTCAGTTCGGGGTCGGGGTGCTGGGCCTCGACGTCAACGCCAGCACGTCGTCGTACGTCGTGGAGCGGGACGAGGGGGACACCACCGGATACGCGATCCGGCTCTCGCTGACCGACGTCAAGGGCATCAGCGAGGCCGAGGTCGTCCGCATCGTCTCGGCCCGCGACGGGACCCCCTATGCCTCGCTGTCCGACTTCTTCCACCGGGCCCGGGTCTCGCGCCCGGTGCTCGAGCGGCTGGTGCTGGCCGGTGGGTTCGACCGGGTCTACGGCATCGGCTCCGGGACCCAGGCGGTGCAACGGCGGGGGCGCGTCACCCGGCGCGACCTGCTGCTCCAGGCCGCCGAGCTCGACCTCCACGCGCGCGCCCTCGACCGTGCCTCCCGGGCCCGGGGGCGTGGCCTGACCAGGAGTCGGGTGCCGTTGCCGGCCACCACCCGTGCGGCCGACGCGGCCGGTCGCAACAGCTCGGACCCGGCCACCCGTGAGGAGACCCGCGAGGGTGTCTGGGCCCAGGCCGCCAACCAGTCACGAGCCCCGCGCCCGCCCGTGGCGGCCGAGTCGGTCCAGCTCACCCTCCACCTGGGCGACGAGCCCGGCGAACCGGGGGAGCGTCCCACCGGCCTGCCCGAGATGAGCACCCTCGAGCGCATGCGCGCCGAGCTGGAGATCCTCGGCCTCGACGTCAGCCAGCACGTCATCACCACCTACACCCCCTTCCTCGATGCGCTCGGGGTCACCCGCAGCCGCGACCTGCTGAGTCGACGCAGCAGGGCGGAGCTGCTGGTGGCGGGCGTGAAGGTCGCCACCCAGACCCCGCCGATCAAGTCCGGTCGACGGGTGGTGTTCCTGACTCTCGACGACGGCACCGGGCCGGTCGACGCGACCTTCTTCGACGACGCCCAGGGCCCCTATGCCGCGACCGTCTTCTCCTCCTGGCTGCTGCTGGTGCGCGGTGAGCTGCGTCGCACGGGCCGCCGGGGCGTCTCGGTGCGGGCCACCGGTGCCTGGGAGCTGCCCGCCCTCCACACGCTGTGGCGCAGCGGCCGCACCAGCGAGGAGGGCCTCGAGCTGGTCCGGGCCGAGCTCGCAACGGTCCCCGAGCCGATCGGTGAGGAGCCGGCCCAGCGTCGGGTGCTCGTCCACACCAGCGGCTTCCAGATGTCCCCCTATGCCGATGTCCGGCCGGCGGGCGACCCGGCCAAGGACGTGGCCCGCAAGCTGTGGCACCGCAGCCCGGGGAGCCCGGGATGAGTCGACCGCACGCACTAGGGTTGCTCCCATGCCGCAGCCCCCTGCCAGCCCACCTGCCAGCGAGCGTCGCCAGTCCGTCCGCACGGGCGTGGTCTGGGACGGCGTACGCCGGGTGCTGGAGGCGGGCTCCTTCCACGAGCAGCAGGCCCGCATCGTCGACATCGGCGGCGGCACCGGTGGCTTCGCGGTCCCGCTGGCCGAGCTGGGCCACCGCGTCCAGGTCATCGACCCCAGCCCCGACGCCCTCGCCTCCCTCGACCGTCGCGCTCGCGAGCGCGGCGTCGCCGATCGGGTCACCGGCCAGCAGGGTGACCTGTCGGACCTGGCGAGCCTGGTCGAGGAGACCGACCTCGTGCTGTGCCACGGCGTCCTGGAGATGGTGGACGACCCCGCCGCGTCCCTCGCGACGATCGCCGGCGTGCTGCGTCCCGGTGGTCACCTCAGCCTGCTGGTCGCCCAGCGCCACGCCGCGGTCGTGGCCCGGGCGATGGCCGGTCACTTCAAGGCCGCCCGTGAGCTCCTCGACGGCACCGGCACGACCGCCGGCTCGTCCGGACGCAGCGGCCGGCGCTTCACCCATGACGAGGTGGTCGACCTCGTCACCGCGGCCGGGCTCTCCCCGGCGGCCGTCCACGCCGTCCGCGTCTTCGCCGACCTCGTGCCCGGCAGCCTCCTCGACCTCGAGCCCGGCGCGAGCGCTGCGCTGGTCGAGCTCGAGCAGGCTGTGGCGACCCGACCGGAATACCTCCCCCTCGCCGCACAGCTGCACGTCATCGCCAGCCGCTGATCCGGTCCGGGGGTGACCCGGTGACCGACACCCCGCTCCTGCACGTCGACATGGATGCCTTCTATGCCTCCGTGGCGCTGCGCGAGCGCCCGGACCTCGTCGACCAGCCGGTGGTGGTGGGCGGTGGCGGTCGCAGCGTCGTCCTGGCCGCCAACTACATCGCGCGCCGCTACGGCGTGCACTCCGCGCTGCCGATGAGCCGCGTACGCCGCCTGTGCCCGCACGTCGTGGTGCTCGAGCCCGACTACGACACCTTCATCAGCGTCTCGGCCTCGGTGATGGAGACCTTCCGCGAGGTGACCCCCGTGGTGGAGGCGATGTCGCTCGACGAGGCCTTCCTCGACGTCCGCGGCTCGGTGCGTCGCCTCGGTTCGCCGGCCGCGATCGCCGAGCGGCTCCGCTCGACGATCCACGACGAGCAGGGGATCACCTGTTCGGTGGGTGCGGCGGCGTCGGTGTCGGTGGCCAAGCTCGCCAGCCGGCGCGCCAAGCCCGACGGCGTGCTGGTGGTGCCGCCCGCGGAGGTGACCTCGTTCCTGCACCCCCTCGACGTCGGTGAGCTCTACGGCGTGGGGGAGAAGACCCAGGCGCTGCTCCACCGCTTCGGCCTGCTCACCGTCGGCGACCTCGCCCACACCCCGCTGCGCACCCTGCAACGCGCCGTCGGCGTCCACCTGGGGCGCGAGCTCCACCACCTGGCGTGGGGCACCGACCGCACCGAGCTGACCCCGAGCGCGGGCCCGCACGAGCCGGAGCGCTCGATGGGCGCGGACGAGACCTTCTCGCGCGACACCGACGACCGCGAGGCGATCGTGCGCGAGCTGCTGCGTCTCTCGGCGCGGGTGGGGGGACGGATGCGGGCGGCCGACGTGGCGGGTCGCACGGTCACCCTCAAGGTGCGGTTCGCCGACTTCACCACCCTGACCCGCTCGCGCACCCTGCCCGAGGCCACCGACGTGACGGTGGAGATCCACCGCGCGGTGACCCGCCTCTACGACGCGCTCGGGCTCCAGCGCGCCCGGTTGCGGCTGGTCGGAGTGCGGGTGGAGGGACTGGTGCCACGCTCGTCGGTGCACCGTCAGCTGGTGCTCGGCGAGCCCGAGCACGGGTGGTCCGAGGCCGACCGTGCGGTGGATCAGGCCGTCCGCCGGTTCGGTTCGGCGGCGGTCCGGCCGGGCAGTCTGGTGTGAATTTTGTGGGGACGCCTACCGTCCACGCAGGAGCGTGCCTAGACTTGCGACATCAGGTGAGGAGGAATGGTGGAGCTCTCCGAGGAAGAACTGCGACTGCTCGAGCAGATGGAGCGCGCCCTCGTCGAAGAGGACCCCAAGCTCGCCTCGACCCTGAGGGGCACGTCCTTCCAGCGCGCGGCCCGTCGTCGGGCGATCCTGGGCGGGGTCATCCTCGTCGTCGGCATCGCCCTTCTCATCGGTGCGGTGATCCTCAGCCCCGGTGCGCTGGTGCAGACGATCATGGGCGTGCTGGGCTTCGTCGTGATGCTGGGCGGGGCCGTCGTCGCGCTGACCTCGGTCCGCACACCCGGCACCCCGGCCGCCAACGTGCGGGCCTCGGGTCGCTCCGGGCTCGGCGTCATCGACGGTGGGCGCCCCCACCGTCCCGCCCGCCAGCGCGCGCACGGCTCCTTCATGGAGCGCATCGAGGAGCGCTGGCGCCGCCGCCGCGAGCGCGGCCTCTGACCCGACGGCCAGACGGCCCGGCAGGGTCGACGGTCCGGCAGGGTCGTCGTACGACGTCATGGCGCGTGGTCGCGCCGACGACCGCTGCCCATGACGTTGCGGCAGCGGCGAGGGTCGGTCAGCCGACCAGCTCGTCCACCGTCCGGGCGTTCTCGAGGTCCGTCGACGACGGCGCAGCCTGCCTGGCGCGGGGGCGACGGCGTACGCCCCGACCGACGACCGAGGTCGGCCACCACGCCGCCCGACGTACGACGCGGGGGGTGACGCCGGCGGCGAGGGACTCCTCGACGAGAGCGGCGTCGGCGTGGAACTGCTCAGCGGTGAAGGACTCGGGATTGCGCGAGTAGCGCGAGCGCTCGAGTGCCATCGTCAGCCGGTCGAGCGCGTGCGCGGCTTCGGGCGCCTGGTCACGGCCCCGCCGAGGACGATCGGGCCGGTTGCGCCCCGACATCGGCCGCGCCAGCAGGCGGCCCACCCAGTCGGCGGCACGGCGCGGTGACCGGCCGCCCGGCCAGGCGTGGCCGAGGTCCTCGGCAGTGGCGCGCAGCTCCGCCCAGATGTCCTCGATGTCACCGCCCAGCCGCCGGCGGCGGCGTGCCCTGCGCACCAGCCGTGGGATCAGCAGCAGCAGCACGATCAGCGCCACGACCACGAGGCCGAGCACGATCTGCATCCACGGGACGGAGGAACCCGTGTCCGTGGCGGCAGCGTCCTCGGCGCCAGGGCTCTGACCCCGCTCGGGGAGCAGCTCGGTCGACTGGCTCGGGCTGGGGGCAGACGTCTCGGGGACGGGTGCGAACTCGGCGTCGGTGTAGTCCGGCACGGTCCCGGCGCGGCTCGGCGTCGGCTCGAAGCGGACCCATCCGGACCCGGGGAAGTAGAGCTCGGGCCAGGAGTGCAGGTCGTGCGCGGAGTACTCCCACGACCCGTTGGTCGAACGCTCGGGCTCGAGGAAGCCGACTGCGACCCTGCTGGGGATGCCGAGCACCCGGGCCATGATCGCCATGGACGCGGCGAACTGCTCGCAGTAGCCGACCCGGTCGTCCATGAACGCCAGCAGGTCGGCGCCGCCGCTGCCGGCAGACTCGACCTGGGCGCGGTCGTAGCGGAAGCCGCCGTCCTCACGGAACCACCGCTGCAGGGTCTGCGCCTTCTGGAAGCGGGTAGGGGCGTCGGCGGTGACGCTGGCGGCGAGGCGTCGGATCTCGTTGCTGAGACCGGGCGGGACGTCGGTGAAGATGCCGGGCACCGCGCCCGCGCCGGAGACGGCGTTGTTCATCGAGTCCGCGTCGTAGGTCAGCTGGGCCGCGGTGAAGTCGTAGTTCTGCTCGGCGGTGGAGACGTCGTCCTGGGCGGCGATGAAGTCGCGCGTGGACATGTCGTAGCGCCAGCCGGTGCCGGCCGCGATCTGGGTGACCTGCGGCATCGTCGGCAGCCAGGTGGAGTCGAAGTCGGGGCTGACACGGATGTTGTACTTGAACTCCCTGCGCGGCACGGAGGGCTCGACGCCGTCGAGCGGCGGCAGGGCTCCCGTCGCGCTCTGGGTGCCCGGGATCTCCCGATCGCCCGGTGTCCACGTGGTCCCGTTGAAGTTGGCGAGCACCGAGATCCGCAGATAGGTCGGCTTGGGGCCCGGTGTGGTCACCCACAGCAGCGGGACGTCCTGCCCGCGGCGCAGGTCGCGGCGCAGGTCGACCATCGGGTCCTTGACCTCCACCTCCCGGCTGCCGGGTCCGTTGCCCTCGAAGACACTCATGCTCATCGTCGGCACGGCGGCCGGGAGCAGCACGGCGAGCGCGATGGCGCCGGCACCGAGCGCGACGGCGGTGTTGCCGATCGCGCCGGTGCGCACCGAGAACGAGCCCGTCCCGTCGTCGGCAGCGCGGCCCCAGCTCGTGACGTGGTCGCTGTGCTGGATGAAGACGAGGGCGAGGAAGAGGGCTGAGATGACGACGAAGAGCCACCAGGACACTGCCTCGCCGGTCACCGCGACCGGCAGGGTGTACGCCGTCAGCAGCACGAGACCGGCCACGGGGGCGCGCCTCAGGGTGCAGGCGATGACGTCCACGAGCACGACGACCAACGTGCCGCCGATGAGCAGCAGCGGGTGCACCGGCGCCACCCCGGCCTGGACGGGCGCGGCAAAGGCCTTCGACGTCGCCACGGCGTCCTTGACGGCGAGGACGAAGGTGTCGACGTTGGTCGGCGTCGGGAACGGCGAGCCCGTCGTCGTGCCCAGCACCAGCAGCGCGCCGAGGACCAGCTGGCCGCCGACGATCACCGCGAGCGGCAGGCGAGCCCACCGCGCCAGCGCACCGAGGCCGCCGAGCACCACGCCGATGAGGAGGAGCGGGATGGCGACCTCGGCGAAGTCGGCCGTCAGCACGCGCCACGACAGCACCGTGCTCCACGCAGCCAGCATCGCGATGCCGGCGATGCGCAGCTGGTGGGGGAGGTTGCTCCAGCCGGCCCTCATCGCCCGGCTCCCAGTGGTGCGGCGCCCCGGCTCTGCATCAGGCCGAGATCCTGCCAGGCCACGTCGAGCCGGTCGCGCGGGCCGAGCGTCACCGAGCGCCAGCCCGAGGCGGTGAGGTGCGCGGCCGTTCCCGGACCGGGGTGCACCGGGAGGTGCGGCGCCCAGGCGTCGACGTCGAGGGCGATCGCCAGGCTCGACGACGCGTGGTGCTGGAGGCGGCGCAGGAAGGGCAGGTCGCCCTCACCGAGTCCGCCGAAGACACCGATGGTGAGTCCGCCGTGCCCGGGCTCGGACAGCCACTGCGTGTCCGGTGCCGTGGCGTGGTCGAGCTGCACCACGGCCAGCGCCTCCAGCAACGGGATCGTGCTGGCCTCGGCGGCCTGCGAGTGCCACTGGGTCTCGCGGCTGTCACCTGAGGCGGTGACGAGCCGCACCGTGTAGCCGTGGTGGGTCAGGTGGACCGCGATGGAGGCGGCGGCGGACACCGCACCCTCCAGCGAGCTGGCCGCGCCCTGGCCGCGGTGGGACGTGCCGCGGTTGTCGAGGAAGACGGTTGCCCGCGACTGCCAGGGCTGCTCCTCGCGGCGCACCATCAGCTCGCCGACGCGGGCCGAGCTGCGCCAGTGCACCCGCCGGAGGTCGTCTCCGCGCCGGTACTCGCGCACGGTGACGTCCTCGGCGCTGCCGGTCGCGAACGCACGCGGGCGGTTGTCCCCGGAGCCCGTCCATGCGCCGCCGAGGGGGATGTTCGGCAGGGTGGTGGTGCGGGGCGTGACCGTGAGGCGGGTGGTCGCGTGGAACGTCCGACCGAGCTCCACGAGCCCGAAGGGGTCGGTCACCCGGACCGCCATCGGGCCGATGTCGAACTGTCCGCGCAGCTCGGAGCGCACCTGGTAGGTGGCGTGTCGGCGCCACCCGTGGCCGAGCCCCTCGAGGACGAAGCGTGGCCGGGTGCCCAGGACGTAGGGGAGTCGCTCCTCGAGCATCAGCACGCCGGTGGGGGTGCGGGCCTCGTTGGAGACGGTGAGGTCCACGACGGCCGACTGCCCGGCGGTGACGAGCTGCGGCGAGACCGTACGGACGAGGGACAGGCGGTAGCGCGACCGGCCGACCCACCAGGCGGTGAGCAGCGGCAGCGCGGCGACCAGGATGCCGATGCGCACGATCGAGGGGTGGCCCACCACGATCGCGGCGGCGATGGTCGTCAGACCGGCAGCGAGGAACGCCCGTCCGCGGACGGTCAGGGCTGTGAGCGCCTCACGCACGATGGGCGTCGGGGACCGGCACCGACTCCACGATCCCGGTGAGGATGGCAGCGGTGGTGCGTCCGCTCATGGTGGCCTCGACATTGGGCAGCAGGCGGTGGGCCAGCACGGGGCTGGCGATGCCGTGGATGTCGTCGGGGAGGACGTAGTCGCGACCCTGGGTGGCCGCGACGGCCTTGGCAGCGCGTACGAGGTGCAGCGTGGCACGGGGTGACGCCCCGAGGTGCAGGTCGGGGCTGACCCGCGTCGCCGTGGTCAGCGCGACGGCATAGCGGTGGACGGCGGAGGAGACGTGCACGCTGGCGACGATCTCGATCACCTTGCGGATCTCGCCGGCGTCGGTGACCGGCTCGAGGTCGTCGAGGGGGTTGCGGGAGGTGTGTCCCTCGAGCATCGCGATCTCGGCCGCCTCGACGGGGTAGCCGACCGACACCCGCGCCATGAAACGGTCGCGCTGGGCCTCGGGGAGGGCGTAGGTGCCCTCCATCTCGATGGGGTTCTGGGTGGCGATCACCATGAACGGCTTCTCGAGCATGTAGGTCGCGCTGTCGACGGTGACCTGACGCTCCTCCATGGCCTCGAGCAGCGCCGACTGGGTCTTGGGGGAGGCCCGGTTGATCTCGTCGCCGACCACGATGTTGGCGAAGACGCCGCCGGGCCGGAACTCGAACTCGCGGGTGTCCTGGTTGAAGATCGAGACGCCGGTGACGTCCGAGGGCAGCAGGTCCGGCGTGAACTGGACCCGGCGCACGGTGCAGTCGATGCTGCGGGCCAGCGCCTTGCTGAGCTGGGTCTTGCCGACGCCTGGGACGTCCTCGATGAGGAGATGGCCCTCGGCGAGCAGCACCACCAGGGAGGCGTTCACCACGTCGGGCTTGCCGGCGATGACGCGCTCGATGTTCTGCCGAACCGCGCCCGTCACCCGCCTGACGGTGTCCAGGTCCGGCGCCTGCCCGTGTGCCGCGGTCGTCACGTCTCGCTCATCCCCTTGCTCGCGCCTGAGACCACCGTATGTGGTGCGCGCAACATACCGGCCCACGTCCGGGACTCGCCCTCCACTTCCCACCACCCGGGTCGCCACATCTCCCCACCGGCGCTCCACCCACGCTCCCGGGACGGGTCGTGAGCGCGGGCTGGGCGCAGGTTGCGCAGGTGTGGCGGCCCGGAGGTGGCGGGTCGCGCCGCGAAATTCCCCCGCGAAACACGCTGGATCTGATTGACGGTGGAGGGAAGTGGAGTAATGTGGTGCGAAGTGGGGGACAGGGTCGATCTGCCCGCCGAGCCAGCTGGAGGTGCCGGATGTTCTTCGGCACCTACACGCCCAAGCTCGACGAGAAGGGACGCCTCTTCCTCCCCGCCAAGTTCAGGGACGAGCTGACGGAGGGACTCGTGGTGACCAGGGGGCAGGAGCGCTGCCTCACCGTCTGGTCTCTGGAGGACTTCGGAAAGCTCACCGACCGGCTCCGCGAGGCGCCGGTCACCCAGAAGAGCACCCGTGACTACGTCCGCATGTTGTTCGCCGCCGCCAGCCAGGAGGTGCCGGACAAGCAGGGCCGGATCAACATCCCCGGTCCACTGCGCGACTACGCCTCGCTCCGCAAGGAGTGCGTCGTCATCGGGTCGATGAACCGGATCGAGATCTGGGACCCGACCGCGTGGGCGACCTACTCCGAGGAGCAGGAGCAGAAGTTCTCCGAGCTCAGCGACGAGGTCTTCCCGGGCATCTGATGCCGCGCCAGCACAACCGCGCCAGCACAACCCGCACCAGCAGGACCCGTACTGATCACCACCCAACTCCACAGCTGACGACGACCCGTATCACCAGGTCTCGAGCCCGCTCTCTCGCGTGCCATCTGGGGCACTTCCCCGGCACCAGAGGGCACCCCAACGCAGGGAGCGGGCAGGGACCTGGTGCGGCGGCTCGCCTCGTGCCACACGACGGGGAAGGTCAGCCGCACCGCCAGCTTCACCGCACGCACCGGCAGCAGCACTCAACGAACGTTCAGCGGGGTCGAGACCATGAGCACCACCCACCACCTGGGACGCACCGCGGCGGCACCGCCGTCGCGGGTGCGCGACCAGGCCCGTGAGGTCGCGACGCTCATCGCCTTCTCCGCAGCTGCTGCCTCGTGCCTGGCGTTCGCCCTCCTGCTCCTGGTCCACCTGGGACAGCAGGGCTGAGCAGATGATCACTCCCAGCCACGCCCCGGTGCTCCTCGACCGGGTCGTTGCCCTGCTGGCCCCTGCGATCGCGGCCCCGGGCGCCGTCCTGGTCGACTGCACCCTCGGCCTCGGCGGTCACAGCGAAGCCATCCTCGAGCGTCACCCCGACGTCCGGGTGATCGGAGTCGACCGTGACCCCACGGCACTCGCGATGTCGACGGAGCGTCTCGCACCATTCGGCGACCGGTTCACGGCCGCCCACGCGGTCTACGACGAGCTTCCGCAGGTGCTGACCGAGCTCGGTCTCGGCCAGGTCGACGCGGTCTTCTTCGACCTCGGGGTCTCCTCGATGCAGCTCGACGTCCGGGAGCGCGGCTTCGCCTACTCCGAGGACGCCCCCCTCGACATGAGGATGGACCCGACCACGGGGCCCACTGCGGCCGACGTGCTCAACACCGCCACCGCCGCCGAGCTGACCCGGATCCTGCGCGAGTACGGCGAGGAGAAGTTCGCCAACAAGATCGCCCGCGCGGTCGTACGCCGTCGCGAGGAGAAGCAGTTCGTGACGAGCGCCGACCTGGTCGAGCTCCTCTACGCGACCATCCCCGCACCGGCCCGGCGTACGGGCGGGCACCCCGCCAAGCGCACCTTCCAGGCCCTGCGGATGGAGGTCAACGACGAGCTGGCCGTGCTGCGTCGAGCCATCCCTGCCGCGATCGAGGCGATCGGCGTCGGCGGGCGCGTGGTCGTCGAGGCCTACCACTCGCTGGAGGACCGGCTCGTCAAGCGGGCCTTCACCGAGGCGACCCGCCTCGACGTCCCGCCGGACCTGCCGTTCATCCCCGAGGGCAGCGAGCCGGCGCTCCGCCTCGTCACCCGCGGTGCCGAGCAGGCCGACGAGCACGAGATCGCCGAGAACCCCCGAGCAGCCTCCGTCCGGTTGCGCGCCGTCGAGCGCGTCCTTCCCCCTTCCCACCCCCCCTCCCGCCCCCGTCCGTTCGGAGTCGTCAGATGAGCAGCCCCGCCGTGCAGCCCCGGATCCGCGTGCCGCGCATCGCCCAGGAAGCGGTCGCCAAGGCCCGTCTGTCGGTGGTGCCGCGGGTGCGCTCGCGGGCGCCGCGAGTGCCGTTCGTGACGCTGGTGAGCCTGGTGCTGGTCTCCGGGGTCGTGGGCCTGCTGCTCTTCAACACCTCGATGCAGCAGGCGTCGTTCGCAGCGTCCTCCCTGGAGTCGCAGGCCGACAACCTGGCGGCGCGCGAGCAGACCCTGCGGATGGAGCTCGACGAGCTGCGCAACCCGCAGCGGGTGGCACTTCGCGCCCAGCAGATGGGCATGGTCATCCCGCCCGCTCCGGTCTTCCTCGACCTCGAGACGGGCGCCACCAGCGGCGTCCGCGTGCCGGCCACCCGGGAGAACGCCATCCGGTTGCTGCCCCCGGCGCCGGTCAAGCCCGCGATCCTGGCTCCCACGCCGACCGTCGTCGAGGTCCCGGCCGTCGCTGCTGCCCCGGAGGTCGCAGTCACCGATCCCTCGGCGCAGGACACGGGCACGAACGCCCGGAAGAAGAAGACCCGCAACAAGACCGCGCGGTGACGGCGCGGCCTCGCGGCCGCACGTCGCTTGCCTCCTAGATTTGTCGTGACAGGCCCACCGAGGACGGAGCTTCCCCACGTGTCGACCAACCGCACCAGGCGTGGAGCCTCCCGGGGCGCGCCGCTGTTGCGTCTGCGGGCGGGGTTCATCGTGATCGCGATGGTGCTGTCCTTCTTCGGTGCCCGGCTCGTCCAGCTGCAGGGCATCGACCCCAAGGCGTACGCCCCCATGGCCGCGGCCGAGGGCGCTGTCACGGTGCCGCTGCTGGCCGAGCGCGGTGACATCCTCGACCGCAACGGCATCCCGCTGGCCGACTCCGTCAAGGGCAAGATGGTCGTCGCCGACCCCACGCTGACTGCCGACGACGGCCCCGAGATCGCCCGCCTGCTGTCCGACCGGCTCTCCATCGACTACTTCACGACCCTTGCGGCGCTGCGCGGACGGGACGAGGGCAGCAAGTTCGAGTACCTCGCCCGCCGGGTGCCCAGCACCCTGGCGAGCGACACGGTCCAGGCCCTCGACGAGGCGGGGTTCGAGGGCGTCAGCCTGCGCGACGACCCGATCCGCGCCTACCCCAACGGTGACGTGGCGGCCAACCTCATCGGCTACATGGGCACCGACGAGCCGCTCGGCGGTTTCGAGCGGACCTTCGACACCCAGCTCGCCGGCACGGACGGCAAGGCAACCTGGCAGTCCAACTCGCGCAAGGGTGTCCGGATCCCGCTCCGCGAGAGCAGCCTGACCGCGGCCGAGAACGGCGCCGCGCTGCGCACCACGATCGACCGCGACCTCCAGTGGTTCACCTCCAAGGTGCTGGCCGCGACCGTCGCGCAGTACCGCGCCGAGAGTGGGGCCGCGATCGTCATGGACACCCGCACCGGGGAGATCCTCGCGCTGGCCGACGTGCCGACCTTCGACGCCAACCGCCCCACCGAGGCCGACAAGGAGGACCTCGGCTCGCGTGCCCTCGTCGACATCTACGAGCCCGGCTCGGTCGAGAAGGTGCTCACCGCGGCCTCGCTCATCGACGCCCGCAAGGCGTTCCCGCGCCAGCGCTTCAAGGTGCCCGGGATCCTCTCCCGCCAGGACCGCCCGATCGGCGACTGGTTCGACCACGACATGATCAAGCTGACCCTGGCCGGGATCATCGCCAAGTCCTCCAACATCGGCACCGTGCTCGCCGCCGACGCGTTCACGCCGACCGAGCTGGTGACCTACCTCCAGGGCTTCGGACTGGGCTCGCCGACCAACATCGGTGTGCGCGGCGAGGCGCCCGGCATCCTCACCCCGGGTGACGTGATGACCTCCCAGACCAAGGACCGCGTGGCGTTCGGCCAGTCGCTGTCGGTCAACGTGGTGCAGATGGCCGCAGCCATCAACACGATCGCCAACGGCGGCGTCCGCGTCTCCCCGAGCATCATCAGCGGCTCGGCGGTCACCGACGACGGGGTCACGGTCGGCACCGACGTCGCCACCCGCACTCGCGTGGTCAGCAAGCGGGCGGCCAGGGGCACGGCCAAGATGATGGAGAAGGTCGTCGACCCCGAGGACGGCGTCGCGCCGCGCGCCCAGGTCCCGGGCTACCTCGTGGCCGGCAAGACCGGCACCGCCCAGCGCGTCGACCCGGGCTGCGGCTGCTACAACGGAACCTCCGTCTCGTTCGGCGGCTTCGCGCCGGCCGACGACTCCCGCTTCACCGTCTACGTCGTCGTCCACGCACCGAAGGTCGACGGCGGCGGCGGATCGATCACCGGGCCGGTCTTCTCGCGGATCATGGGCTACGTGCTGGGCCGCTACGGGGTCGCTCCCACCGACGGCAGGCCGTCCCGGCTGCCGGTCGAGTGGTGAGTCGATACCCTCCGCAGGTGGACGAGACGAGCGCGACGCGGCCGCGGCAGCCGACGGTGACACCGGCCGTCGACCTCGCAGACTGGCTCACCGGGCTCACCGAGGTGGGGCGTCACGGCAACCTCGACGTCGACGTCACCGGCATCTCGCTGAGCACCGCGCGGATCCAGTCCGGTGACCTCTACGCCGCCCTGCCCGGTGCCCGCGCGCACGGTGCGGACTTCACCGACCAGGCCCTGGCAGCCGGCGCGGTGGTCGTGCTCACCGACCCGACCGGGCTCGACCGGCTGCCCAGCGGGGTGCCTGCCCTCGTCGTGCCGGAGCCCCGTCGGGTCCTCGGCCGGCTGGCGGCCCGGATCTACGGCAACCCCGCCGCGGACCTCACCGTCGTCGGAGTCACCGGCACGCAGGGCAAGACCACGACCACCCGCATCCTCGAGCAGGGCCTCAGCGCTGTGGGAGTGACCGCTGCGGTGGTCGGCACCGTCGGCACCCGACTGGCCGGCGTCGACGTCAAGACCCAGCTCACCACCCCGGAGGCACCCGACCTCCACGGCCTGTTCGCGGTCATGCGCGAGCGCGGCGTGGAGACCTGCGCGATGGAGGTGTCCAGCCACGCGCTGGTGCTCGGCCGGGTCGACGGGGTGGTGTTCGACGTGGCGACGTTCCTCAACCTCGGCCGCGACCACCTCGACTTCCACACCGACATCGAGGACTACTTCTCCGCCAAGGCTGGGCTCTTCACCCCTGAGCGGGCCCGCGTCGGCCTGACCAACATCGACGACGAGTTCGGCGTCCGGTTGCTCGAGCGCGCCACCATTCCCATGTCGACGTTCTCCTCGCGCGGCCAGCTCGCCGACTGGCGAGCCGTGGACGTCCGGCTCGGGGCCGACGGCGCGAGCTTCACCGTGCTCGGCCCTGACGTCGAGGTGCGCGCACACGTGTCGATCCCCGGTGAGTTCAACGTCTCCAACACGCTCGCGGCCATCGCGTCCGCGTCCCTGGCCGGGATCGCCCCCCAGCTGGTCGCCGACGGCATCGCCCGCAGTGGCGGCGTGCCGGGGCGGCTGGAGCCGGTGGCGGTGGGCCAGGACTACACCGTCGTCGTCGACTACGCCCACAAGCCCGATGCGCTCGAGGCTGTCCTGGCGACACTGCGGCCGCTGACCGTCGGGCGGGTGATCGTCGTCGTCGGCGCCGGTGGGGAGCGGGACACGATCAAGCGCCCGGTCATGGGCGAGATCGCGGCCCGGCTCGCCGACGTCGTCGTCGTCACCGACGACAATCCCCGCTCGGAGGACCCGGCCGGCATCCGGGCGGCCGTGCTGGCCGGCGCGCGTGGTGGCGCGGCCGAGCTGCTGGAGATCGGCGACCGGCGCCTCGCGATCCGTGAGGCAGTGCTCCGCGCCGAGCCCGGTGACGTCGTCCTGATCGCCGGCAAGGGTCACGAGAGCGGCCAGGAGGTCGACGGCGAGGTGCACGCCTTCGACGACCGGGTCGTGGCCGCCGAGGAGATCCGCGGCCGGGGGCTGGCCCCGTGATCGAGATGACGCTGGCGGAGATCGCCGACGTGGTGGGCGGCGCCGCCCACGGGGAGGCGACCGTCACCGGTGGAGCCTTCATCGACACGCGTACGCCCGAGCCCGGCGGACTCTTCGTCGCCGTCGCCGGGGAGCACGCCGACGGCCACGACTTCGCCCGGGCGGCCCACGAGGCCGGTGCGGCCGCCGTGCTCGGCAGCCGCCCGACCGAGGTCCCGACCGTCGTGGTCGACGACGTCGTGCACGCGCTGGGCCTGCTCGCACGCCACGTGGTCGACCGGCTCCCCGACACCCTCGTCCTGGCCATGACCGGGTCGCAGGGCAAGACCGGCACCAAGGACTACCTCGCCCACGTGCTCGGCGACGCGGGCGAGACCGTCGCGACCCGGGGCAACTTCAACAACGAGATCGGCGTCCCGCTGACCGTGCTGCGCGCCACCCCCGACACCCGCTACCTCGTGGTCGAGATGGGAGCCCGCGGGGTCGGCCACGTCGCGCACCTCTGCACGATCGCTCCGCCCACGATCGCCGCGGTCCTCAACGTCGGCACCGCCCACATCGGCGAGTTCGGCAGCCGCGACGCGATCGCGCTCGCCAAGGGCGAGATCGTCGAGGCGCTGTCCGCCGAGGGCACCGCCGTGCTCAGCGCCGACGACACCCTCGTGGCCGCGATGGCGTCGCGCACCACCGCGACGGTGATGACCTTCGGCACGGCCCCGGCCGTCGTCGCCGTGGGTGAGCTGACCACCGACGAGATCGGCCGCCAGTCCTTCGAGATCGTCCACCGCGGCTCGGGCGCCACGGTGCACCTCGCCCAGATCGGTGCCTACCAGTGGCGCAACGCCGCCGCTGCCGCGGCGATGGCCCTGGCCGCCGGCCTCGACCTCGATGCGGTGGCCGACTCCCTCGGCGATGCTGCCTCGGCCAGTCGCTGGCGGATGGAGCTGACCGAGCGCCCCGACGGGCTGGTGGTCGTCAACGACGCCTACAACGCCAACCCCGAGTCGATGGCGGCCGCACTGGAGACCCTCGCGGGCATCGGGACCCGCAGTGGTCGACGTACGGTCGCGGTGCTCGGGGAGATGCTCGAGCTCGGCGAGGCAGCGGACGCAGCGCACACCGCCGTGGGGGCGTACGCCGCCGAGGTGGGGGTCGACCTGCTGGTCACCGTCGGGCCCGCCGCAGACGCCATCCGGCACGGATTCGAGGCAGCCGGAGGGGGTGGTGTGGTCATCGCCACGGCGGGGCGTGACGCAGCGGCCGACTGGCTGCGACACAATGTCTCGGCTGCTGATGTCGTCCTGGTGAAGGCATCACGGGGGGCGGCGCTGGAACTGATCGCCGACGATCTCCTCGAGGAAGGGAGCAGCACCACATGAGAGCCATCCTGTTCGGAGGAGGACTCTCCCTGCTGATCTCCCTCCTCGGCACCCGCTACGCCATCCGGTTCTTCACGCGCCAGGGATTCGGCCAGCCGATCCGTGACGACGGCCCCACCACCCACCACACCAAGCGCGGCACGCCGACCATGGGCGGTGCCGTCGTCGTGCTGGCGACCGTGGTCGGCTACTTCGCGGCCAAGCTGATCACCGGCCAGGCTCCCACCGCCTCGGCGCTGCTCCTCCTCTTCCTGCTGGTGGGGCTCGGCGCGGTCGGCTTCCTCGACGACTTCCTCAAGGTGAGCCGCCAGCACAGCACCGGCCTGCGCAGCCGCGCCAAGATGATCGGCCAGACCGTCGTCGCGATCACCTTCGGCATCCTGGCGCTCTCGCCGGCGCTGGAGGACGAGCGCGGCTGGCGACCTGCTTCGGACCACATCTCCTTCATCCGTGACTACGACCGGTTCGCGCTGCCCGCGGTGCTGGCCCTGCTGCTGCTCTGGTTCGTCGTCACCGGCTTCAGCAACGCGGTGAACCTCGCCGACGGCCTGGACGGACTCGCGACGGGCTCGTCGATCCTGATCTTCGCCGCCTACACGCTCGTGAACATCTGGCAGAACAGCCAGTCCTGCGCGCTGGAGGCCGGAGCCAAGTGCTACGAGGTCCGCGACCCGTTGGACCTCGCCGTCGTCGCAGCGGCGCTCACCGGGGCCTGCTTCGGCTTCCTGTGGTGGAACGCCTCGCCGGCCCAGATCATCCTGGGCGACACCGGCTCCCTCGCCCTGGGCGGCGCGATGGCCGGCTTCGCGATCATGACCCGCACCGAGCTGCTGCTGCTGGTCATCGGCGGGCTCTTCGTGGTGATCACCCTGTCGGTGATGATCCAGGTCTCGGTCTTCAAGGTCAGCCGCGCCAGCAGCACCTTCCGCAGCGTCTTCAAGGTCCAGGCGGGCCATCGGGTGTTCCGGATGACGCCGCTGCACCACCACTTCGAGATGCTCGGGTGGGAGCAGGTCACCATCGTGATCCGGTTCTGGATCATCACCGGACTCGCCGTCGCGACCGGCCTCGGCATCTTCTACGCCGAGTGGGTCGCGGGCATCGGATGACAGCGCCAGACGACCGCCGGCCCGACCTCGAGGGGCTCGGCCGCACCAGCGACTGGTCGGGTGTCCGGGCGGTGGTGGCGGGGTTCGGCGTGTCCGGCTTCGCGGCCGCCGACAACCTCCTCTTCCTCGGCGCCCGGGTCACCGCACTCGACGAGGTCAGCAACCCCGAGCGCGCCGAGAAGGCCACCCTGCTCGAGACCCTCGGCGCCACCGTCCGGCTGGAGCCCGGCGCCACGGCCGTGCTGCCAGACGACGTCGACATCGTGGTCACCTCGCCCGGGTGGACCCCCACCGCACCGCTCCTCGCTCAGGCCGCCGAGCGGGGCATCCCGATCTGGGGCGAGGTGGAGCTCGCCTGGCGTCTGCGCGACCCGGAGCACCCCGCTCCGTGGCTCGCGGTGACCGGCACCAACGGCAAGACCACGACCGTGCAGATGCTCGAGTCGATCCTGCTCGCCGCCGGCCTCCGGGCCGCCGCGGTCGGCAACGTCGGTCGCCCGATCGTCGAGGCGGTGATGGAGCCCGAGCCCTACGACGTGCTGGCCGTCGAGCTCTCGAGCTTCCAGCTCCACTACACGCACTCGATGTCGGCGGAGTCGGCCGCGGTGCTCAACGTCGCCGAGGACCACCTCGACTGGTACGCCGACGAACCGGGCGGTCCGACAGGCATGGCGCGCTATGCCGCGGACAAGGCCCGGATCTTCGAGCGGGTCCAGCGGGCGTGCGTCTACAACCTGGAGGACTCCGCGACCGAGGAGATGGTCCGCGAGGCCGACGTGGTCGAGGGCGCCCGGGCGGTCGGCTTCACCGTCGGCATGCCGGCCGTCGGCAACCTCGGCGTGGTGGAGGACCTGCTGGTCGACCGGGCCTTCATCGACGAACGCGCCACCAGTGCCGCCGAGCTGTGCACGCTGGGCGATCTCGCCTCGCCCGCGCCGCACTTCGTGGCCAACGCCCTTGCGGCCGCCGCGCTCGCCCGCGCGCACGGCGTGAGCCAGCAGGCGGTGCGCGACGGGCTCCGCGCCTTCCGCCCCGACGGCCACCGCATCGCCCACGTCGCCGAGGTCGACGGCATCGCCTGGGTCGACGACTCCAAGGCCACCAACCCCCACGCCGCACGGTCCTCGTTGCAGGCCTTCGACCACGTCGTGTGGGTCGCCGGGGGACTGGCCAAGGGGGCCCGCTTCGACGACCTCGTGCTCGCGGTCCGCGAACGGCTGCGAGGCGTCGTGCTGCTCGGTCGTGATCGTCGGGTCATCGCGGACGCTCTTTCGCGACACGCGCCCGATGTTCCGATCATCGAACTCGGCGACGGCGAGACTGATGACCCCATGGAGCGCGTCGTCGACGCGGCCGCCGGGCTCGCCAGGTCCGGGGACACCGTCCTGCTGGCTCCGGGGTGTGCCTCCATGGACATGTTCACCGACTACGGCGCCCGCGGCGACGCGTTCGCCGCCGCCGTACGCCGCAGGATCGCCCGCACCGACTGACCAGACCCGAGGGGAGCGCCGGATGACGACCGTCACCCCCAGCGCCACCCCCGCGCCCCACCCCCGCCCACACCGCCCCGCAGACGGATGTGGTCGTCGAGACCCCAGCGCGGCCGCCGCTCGGCTCGGGGATCCTCGCCGGCTGGCGCGCGCTGCGCGAGGCCCTCGACAAGCCGCTCGCGTCCTACTACATGCTCCTGGGGTCCTCGGCGCTGCTGCTCACCATCGGCCTGCTCATGGTGCTGAGCGCGTCGAGCGTGCGGTCCTTCCTCATCTACGACGACTCCTACGCCGTCGTGAAGCGACAGCTGCTCTGGGTCGTGATCGGGGTGCCGTGCGCCTGGGTCGCCTCCCGCCTGCCGATCCGGCACATCCGCCGCCTGGCCTACCCCGGGTTCCTGCTCGCGCTGGTGCTGCTGGGCCTGGTCGTGAAGTTCGGCGTGGAGGTCAACGGCAACAAGAACTGGCTGGCGCTGGGCCCCTTCACGATCCAGCCCGCCGAGATCGCCAAGCTCGCGATCGTGCTGTGGGCCGCCAACATCTACGCCCACAAGGAGCGTCGGCTGCGCGAGCTGCACCACCTGCTCGTCCCGGTGGTGCCCGGACTGTTCGCCGTCATCGGGCTGGTCCTGATCGGTCGTGACCTCGGCACCGCCCTGGTGCTGGCGGCGATCCTGCTGGGCATGCTCTGGGTGGTCGGCGCGCCCATGCGGCTCTTCGGCCTGAGCATCTCGGTGCTCGGTGTCGCAGCAGTGGCCCTGGCCGCGACCGACCCCGAGCGGCTCGAGCGCATCACCAACTTCAGCGACCCGTTCAAGGACTACCTCAACGCCGGCTGGCAGCCCGCCCACGGCCTCTACGCCCTCTCCAGCGGAGGGTGGTTCGGCCAGGGCATCGGCGCCTCCACCCAGAAGTGGGGCGACCTGCCCGAGGCCCACACCGACTACATCTTCGCCGTGCTCGGCGAGGAGCTCGGGCTGGTCGGCACCCTGCTGGTCGTCGGGCTCTTCTTCACCATCGCCTTCGCCTCCATCCGGGTCGCGCTGCACACCCAGGACCCGTTCGTCCGCTACGCCACCTTCGGCATCGTGGTCTGGCTGCTCGGCCAGATGATGATCAACGTCGGCATGGTGCTCGCGGTCCTCCCCGTCATCGGCATTCCGCTGCCGATCGTGTCCTACGGCGGGTCCGCCCTGCTGCCCTCGCTGGTGGCCCTGGGCCTGGTGATCGGCTTCGCCCGGCGCGAGCCGGAGGCGGCCGCCGCCCTCGCGGCGCGCCGTCGCGACCGCTCCGCCGGCCTGGCCGCCTCGCCCCGCCGCTAGATTTGCTCTGATGCGCGTACTCCTTGCCGGTGGCGGCTCCGCCGGCCACACCTCACCCCTGCTCGCCACTGCCGACGCCCTGCAGCGGCTCGACCCGGCGGTCGAGATCACCTGCCTCGGCACCCGCGAGGGCCTGGAGGCGCGCCTGGTCCCCGAGGCCGGGCTGCCGCTCGAGTTCGTGCCGCGGGTGCCGTTGCCGCGCCGCCCGAGCGCCGAGCTGCTCCGTACGCCGACCCGCTTGCGCGCCGCGCGCGCCGCCGCGCTCGCCGTCGTGGACCGGATCCGCCCCGATGTCGTCGTCGGCTTCGGGGGCTACGTCTCGGTCCCGGCCTACCTCGCGGCCCGCAGGCGCGGGGTGCCGATCGTGGTCCACGAGGGCAACGCGGTGCCCGGCATCGCCAACAGGCTGGGTGCCCGGATGACCACCCACGTCGCCACCAGCTTCCCCGACTCGCGCCTGGCCCACGCCGTGTGCACGGGCCTGCCGATCCGACGGATGATCTCCACGATGGACCGGGCCGCACTGCGCGCCGAGGCGCTCACCGAGTTCGGTCTGCGGCCCGACCTCCCCACGCTGCTGGTGACCGGCGGCTCGCAGGGTGCGGCCCGCATCAACTCCGCGGTCGCCGGTGCCGCCACCGACCTCGCGAGCGCCGGGGTCCAGGTGCTGCACGTGGTCGGTCCGAAGCACGAGCTGGTCGTGCCCGACGGCGACGTCCCCTACGTCGTGCGCACCTATGTCGACCGGATGGACCTCGCCTACGCCGCGGCCGACGCCGTGCTGTGCCGCGCAGGGAGCAACACCGTCACCGAGGTCTCCGGGGTGGGACTTCCCGCGATCTACGTCCCGCTGCCGATCGGCAACGGCGAGCAGGCACAGAACGCCCGGCCCGTCGTCGATGCCGGTGGCGGACTGCTCGTGGCCGACGGCGCCCTCACGTCCGAGTGGGTGGCCGCGTCCGTGCCCGACCTCCTGACCGATCGCGGCCGGCTCGAGACCATGGGTGCTGCCGCCAGAGGCGTCATCCCGCTCGACGCCGACGACAAGCTCGCCCGCATCATCATCGACGCCGCCGGACCGAGGACGTCGCGGTGAGGATCCCCGTCCCCGACACGATCCTCCCTGCCGCCGACCTGGGACGCGTCCACTGCGTCGGCATCGGGGGAGCCGGCATCTCCGCGATCGCCCGCATCATGGCCGCGCGGGGGATCGCGGTGACCGGCAGCGACGACAACGACACCCCGTTCCTGCCGGCGTTGCGCGATCTCGGGGTCACCTGCCACCTCGGCTACGACGCCGACCACGTCGGTGACGCCGACACCCTCGTCGTCACCACGGCTGCCCGTGAGGACAACCCCGAGGTCCTCGAAGGCCGCCGGCGCGGCCTGCGGATCCTGCCGCGCTCGGCCGGCCTCGCCGCGGTGATGGCCGACTCGCGCGTGCTGGCGGTGGCCGGCACCCACGGCAAGACCACGACCACCGGGCTGCTCACCTCGGCGCTCCTGGCTGCCGGAGCCGATCCGTCGTACGCCGTGGGCGGGGTGCTGAGCGCCACCGGCCGCAACGCCGACGCCGGCACCGACGACCTCTTCGTGGCCGAGGCCGACGAGAGCGACGGCGCCTTCCTGGTCTATCGCCCCCACGCTGCCATCGTGACCAACGTCGAAGCCGACCACCTCGACAACTGGGGGACCGAGGAGGCCTACCACCAGGCCTTCGACGAGTTCGCCGCGACGATCGACCGCAGCGGCTTCCTGGTGTGCGTGCTCGACGACCCCGGCGCCGCCGACCTGGCCCGCACCGCCCGGTCGCAGGGCCTCGCCGTCGTCACCGTGGGGGAGTCCGACGGCGCCGACCTGCGGATCTCCGACCTCGCCCTCGACGGCTCGGCCTCGACCTGCCGGGTGTGGCGCGACGGGACCCAGCTCGGCGAGCTGCGGCTGCGGATCCCCGGTCGCCACTACGTCCTCGACGCGGTGGCTGCGCTCGCGATGGGACTCCAGCTCGGCTTCGCCTTCGACGACCTGGTCGACGGGCTCGGCGCGTTCACCGGCACCGGGCGGCGCATGGAGCTCAAGGGCGAGGTGGCCGGCGTCCGGGTCTTCGACTCCTACGCCCACCACCCCGTGGAGATCCGCGGAGACCTGGAGGCAGCGCGCGCGGTGGCGGGCAGCGGCCGGGTCGTCGCGGCCTTCCAGCCGCACCTCGTCTCGAGGACCCGGATCTTCGGCGAGCAGATGGGGCGCGAGCTCGGCGCGGCAGACGAGGTCGTCGTCCTCGACGTCTACGTCGCCCGCGAGGACCCCGACCCCGCCGTCACCGGACGTCTGGTCTCCGACGCCGTCCCTCTGCCGTCGGACCGCGTCCTCTTCGTCGAGAGCCTCGAGGACGCCGCCGCGGCCCTCGCGGCACGCGCGCGCCCCGGCGACCTGGTCATCACCCTGGGCGCCGGTGACGTCACCGGAGTCGGCCCGCAGGTCCTCGACCTGCTCGGTCGTCGACCCTCCGTGGAGCACTGAGTGGTCGACAAGGAGGAGCGCGCCGCCCGGCGCACCCGTCGCCGCTTCCTGCGCCGCCAGTGGGCCCGACGCTGGCTGTCGTGGCGCTACGTCCTGGTCGCGGTCGCCCTGGTCACCCTCGTCGCGGCCTCGGTCTGGCTGGTGCTCTTCTCCGCGACGCTGCAGGTGAAGAAGGTCGAGGTGGTCGGCAACGACCTCCTCTCGGATGCGCAGGTCCGCGCCCTCGCCGACGTGCCGGTGGGGGAGCAGCTGGCCCTGGTCGATCTCGACCGGGCCACCTCGCGGGTCTCGTCGCTCGCGGAGATCAGCGCGGTGGACGTCACGCGCGCCTGGCCCGACGTCGTACGCATCGAGGTCGAGGAGCGCACGGCCGTCGCCGTGGTCGAGCTGGCGGGTCGCCTGCGCGGCCTCGACGCCGACGGCGTGGTGTTCCGTGACTACAAGGCCGTGCCCAAGGGCATGCCGCGCGTGCGCCCGACCACCGGAGCCGGCACCGACGCGCTGCGCGAGGCCGCGACCGTCGTCGCGGCGCTGCCGGACGACCTCGCGACGCGGGTCGACCACGTCGAGGTGGAGACCATCGACCTGATCACCCTGGTCCTGCGCGACGGACGAGAGGTCGTGTGGGGGAGTGCGGACGAGTCCGCCCTCAAGGCCCAGGTGATCGACCGGCTGCTGGCCGAGGAGGGCACCGTCTACGACGTCAGCGTGCCCGGGAGCCCGACGGTCCGCTGAGCGCGGCGGCGGAAAACTCTCGAAACCCCGTCGTGGTGTGGCGTGTCGCCACCGACCGAGGACGACCCCTGCCTATGGTCTTTCGAAACGCGAGGTTGACATAACTATAACCCTCAGGTTCACGGTTAGAGTTCCGCGATCCGGAGGGCACAGGGATCGAAGACCCGCGCACTTCCCCGATGTTTCTCGATCACCGCAGACAACTCATCAGCCCCTTTCAAGAAAGGCCCCGGAGCCGTGGCAGCAGCGCAGAACTACCTGGCGATCATCAAGGTCGTGGGCATTGGTGGAGGTGGCGTCAACGCCGTCAATCGGATGATCGAGGTCGGCCTCAAGGGCGTCGAGTTCATCGCGATCAACACCGACGCCCAGGCACTCCTCATGAGCGACGCCGACGTCAAGCTCGACATCGGCCGCGAGCTCACCCGCGGCCTCGGAGCCGGCGCCAACCCCGACGTGGGTGCCAAGGCGGCCGAGGACCACTCGGACGAGATCGAAGAGGTCATCAAGGGCGCCGACATGGTCTTCGTGACCGCCGGCGAGGGTGGCGGCACCGGCACCGGCGGTGCACCCGTCGTGGCCCGCATCGCCCGGTCGCTGGGCGCGCTCACCATCGGCGTGGTGACCCGGCCCTTCGCGTTCGAGGGCCGGCGTCGTGCCAACTCCGCGGAGGAGGGCATCAGCCAGCTCCGTGAGGAGGTCGACACCCTCATCGTCATCCCCAACGACCGACTGCTCTCGATCACCGACCGCAGCGTCTCGATCCTCGACGCCTTCAAGCAGGCCGACCAGGTGCTGCTGCAGGGCGTCTCGGGCATCACCGACCTGATCACCACCCCCGGCCTGATCAACCTCGACTTCGCCGACGTGAAGTCCGTGATGGCCAACGCCGGCTCGGCGCTGATGGGCATCGGGTCCGCCCGGGGCGAGGACCGGGCGGTGCAGGCTGCCGAGATGGCTGTCTCCTCGCCGCTGCTCGAGGCCAGCATCGAGGGCGCGCACGGAGTGCTGCTCTCCATCGCCGGTGGCTCCGACCTCGGTCTGTTCGAGATCAACGAGGCGGCCGCCCTGGTCTCCCAGTCGGCGCACGCCGAGGCCAACATCATCTTCGGTGCGACCATCGACGACGCCCTGGGTGACGAGGTGCGGGTGACCGTCATCGCCGCGGGCTTCGACGGCGGCATGCCGAAGCGACGCAGCGAGGGCAACGTGCTGCGGCCCAACGTCCCGGTCCAGACCCAGGACCAGACCCGGGCGGCGGCCCAGAAGCTGGCCGGCTCGACGGCTCCGTCGGCCTCCCAGTCGGTCGCCCCGTCGACCCCTGCCGGTGCGACGTCGGCGGCTCCCCAGGCCCAGCCTGCGGCGCCCGTCGAGTTCCGCCAGACCAAGCAGGTCCAGTTCGACGACGACGACCTCGACGTGCCGGACTTCCTGAAGTAAGCAGTGATCGGTTTCAGAGATTCGCGTGAGGGCGGCGTCCGGGTGGACGTCGCCTTCACCGACTCCTCCGTCGACCTCCAGGGGCTGCGTCCCGAGTTCCCGGATCTTCTCGGCAGGCTCGAGTCCGAGCTCGGGGTGCCCTTCGCGCGCCTGACCCAGGTCCACGGCGACGACGTGGTCGTCGTCGACTCGCCCATGGACCTCGGCGAGGTCCCCACCGGCGACGCCCTCGTCACGACCACGCGGGGGCTGGGACTGATGGTGCGGGTGGCCGACTGCGTGCCGGTGATCGTGGCCGACGTCTCCACCGGCGTGATCGCCGCGGTGCACTCCGGTCGTCCCGGCACCGCCCTCGACATCGCCACGCGCACCGTGGAGACGATGCGTCGACACGGAGCCTCGGACCTGGTGGCGTGGATCGGTCCGCACGTGTGCGGCTCCTGCTACGAGGTCCCAGAGTCGCTGCGCGAGCAGGTGAGCGCCCTGGTGCCCGAGACCTTCGCGGAGACCTCGTGGGGCACCCCCGCCCTCGACATCGGCGCCGGCGTGCGCGCACAGCTCGAGCGTGCCGGCGTCCAGGTCGTCGACGTGGGCGGCTGCACGCGCGAGGAGTCCTCGCTGCACTCCCACCGGCGCGACGGCAGCGATGCCGGGCGCTTCGCAGGCCTGGTGTGGATGTCATGACCCGCCTCGATGAGCTGCGCACCAACCTCGACGTCGTACGCCGCCGCATCGCGGGCGCCATCGAGTCGGCGGGGCGCACCGACGAGGTCGGCCTCGTCGTCGTCACCAAGTTCTTCCCGGTCTCCGACGTCCGCCTGCTGGCCGAGCTCGGCGTCACCGACGTGGGCGAGAACCGCCACCAGGAGGCCGAGGCCAAGGCCGCCGAGTGTGCCGACCTGGGGCTGCGCTGGCACTTCATCGGCGGACTCCAGTCCAACAAGGCCGCGGCCGTCGCGACGTACGCCGACGTCGTGGAGACGCTCGACCGCCCCAAGCTCATCGCACCGCTCGGACGGGGAGCGGAGGCCAGGGGTGGCGTGGTGGACGTGCTGCTCCAGGTGAGCCTCGACCCGCCGGGTGCCGACCACCGGGCCGGAGCCGACCCCGCTGCCCTCCCCGACCTGGCTCGTCAGGTGGTGGCGGCCGAGCACCTCCGGCTGTGCGGCCTGATGGCGGTTGCGCCGCTGCCGTCCACCGGTGGGATGTCTCCGGAGGACGCCTTCGCGCGGCTCGCCGGGATCCGCAGCGAGTTCCTCGAGGACCACCCGGGGGCCACGGTCCTGTCCGCAGGCATGAGCGGTGACCTCGAAGCGGCGATCACCCACGGTGCGACACACGTGCGTGTCGGCTCCGCGGTCCTCGGTCCGAGGCCCGCTGTCCAGTAATGTCCACATCAGTCAAGCGGTGCCCGAACCCGGGTGCCCGGCCTAGCGGAGGATCAGTCTCATGAGCGGCGCGATGCGCAAGATCGGCGAGTACCTCGGCCTGCTCGAGGACACCGGCCACTACGACGACTACGACGGCGACCTCGAGACCTCGACCCACGACGCTGTCGACCAGCGCCCGGTGTCGCGTGAGCGCCGCCCCGCCCCCGTGTCCGATCTCGCCGAGCGCCGTCGTCCGGCCTCGGTCCAGCCTGGAGTCGTTGCCGAGTTGAGTCGCATCACCACCCTGCACCCGCGCAACTACAACGAGGCGCGCCTGATCGGGGAGAACTACCGCGACGGCACCCCGGTGATCATGAACCTCAGCGAGATGGACGACAACGACGCCAAGCGACTCGTCGACTTCGCCGCTGGCCTCATCTTTGCCACGCGTGGCACCATTGAGCGCGTGACCAACAAGGTATTCCTCCTCTCACCGCCCAACGTCACGGTTGCCGCCGAGGACAAGGAGCGGATGGCTGAGGACGGGTTCTTCAACCAGAGCTGACTGTGGCCATCCTCGGACAGACCCTCGTCATCTTCCTGCTGGTCTTCATCGGTTTCCTGTGGATCCGGTTCGTCGTGGACTGGGTCCAGGTGTTCGCACGCCAGTGGGAGCCGCACGGCCCGCTGCTGGTGGCGCTCGAGGGTGTCTACACCGTGACAGATCCCCCGATCGTGGCCCTCCGGCGCGTCATCCCGCCGTTGCGGATCGGCTCGATCGCCCTCGACCTGAGCTTCCTGCTGGTCATGGTCGGAGCCTGGCTGCTGCTCAATGTCGTACGCACCATATTCAGTCTGTGAACACCAGCCACACGGGTCACTGTGCCCTGAGTGGCGTCGGGCGCTATTGTCTCCTGACAGCAGAATCACCGGTTATGTCGATGTGAAAGTTTGGGTGAGGTCATGCCGCTGACGCCTGAGGACGTGAGCAACAAGCGCTTTACACCTGTCAGACTCCGCGAGGGGTATGACATGGGCGAGGTTGACCAGTTCCTCGACGAGGTCGAGGCTGAGCTCGCCCGGCTCACCAAGGAGAACGACGACCTCCGGTCGAAGCTCTCCGCCGCGCAGACCTCTGGCTCGTCGTCATCGTCTGCGCCGACGTCGTTCGCTCCGGCCGTCGCGCCGGAGCCCGAGCCGACGCCCGAGCCCGAGCCGGAGCCCGAGCCGGAGCCCGAGCCGGTCCCCGTCGCCGCCGCAGCGCCCGTCGAAGCACCTCGAGTCCGCAACGTGGCGGAGGCGTCCAACGCCGCCGCGCGACTCCTCGAGATCGCCACTCGCAACGCCGACGAGCTCGTCGAGGACGCCAAGAACGAGGCCGACCGGATCATCGGTGCCGCACGCACCAAGTCCGAGCGGGTCGAGAGCGAGGCCAAGACCAAGGCCGACCGGATGGAGGCGGACGCGCGCCAGCGTTCGCAGATGCTCGACTCCGAGACCGCCGAGCGTCGTCAGCAGATGTTCGGTGAGCTGGAGAAGGAGCGCGACAAGCTCAACAGCGACGTCGAGACGCTCCGGGCCTTCGAGCGCGAGTACCGCTCGCGTCTGAAGACCTACTTCACCCAGCAGCTGGAGGCGCTCTCCCACAGCTCGGAGGGACAAGCACCAGCCGAGGGCAACCTGGGACCGAAGCGACTGCGCTCAGTGCTCGGCGAGGACGACAACTGAACCGATGATCTGCACGAACGGCCGGCCGTGATGGCCGGCCGTTCATGCATTTCGGCGAGCCGCTGTTGGATCGTCACCGGGCAGGGACTACCCTCCCAGCCACCATGTGGCTTCGGCCACACAGCCGCTCGCTTGGAGGCCCATACCCATGGCTCGCAGTACGCGCACCTCTCTCGCAGGCACCGCACGGGCTGCCGCGAAGAAGGTCATCGGTCGCCGAGGCTCCGCAGCCAAGGCCGAGTCGGCTCCGGAAAAGCAGGCCGCCGCTGCGAAGAAGGCGGCGCCCGCGAAGAAGGCGGCACCGGCCAAGAAGACCGCACCTGCCGCGAAGAAGGCGGCGCCGGCCAAGAAGACGGCACCTGCCGCGAAGAAGGCGGCGCCGGCCAAGAAGACCGCACCTGCCGCGAAGAAGGCGGCACCGGCCAAGAAGACGGCACCTGCCGCGAAGAAGGCGGCACCGGCCAAGAAGACCGCACCTGCCGCGAAGAAGGCGGCACCGGCCAAGAAGACCGCACCTGCCGCGAAGAAGGCGGCACCCGCGAAGAAGGCGACACCCGCCGCGAAGAAGGCGACGCCGGCCAAGAAGGCGGCACCCGCGAAGAAGACCGCACAGTCCATGAAGGCAGCGCCCCTGACCCAGGCGGCGCCCGTGAAGAAGGCGGCACCCGTGAAGAAGGCACCTGCTGCCAAGAAGGCGACGCCGTCCAGGCTCGTCGTGCTCGAGGGCGAGGCGGTGTGGACCCGCGGCGAGCTCAACGAGGTCGTCAAGGAGCTCCGCGAGCACCGCGAGCGCCTCAGCGTGGCGCTGGGGGAGTCCGAGAGGGAGCTGGCCGGGCTGATGCGCGACGCCGGTGACGGTGCGGGCCAGGACCAGGCTGACCTCGGCGCGACCTCGTTCGAGCGTGACCACGAGCTGACCGTGCTCGCCAACGAGCGCGAGATGCTCGCCCAGATCGACCGCGCCCTGTCGCACATCGACGAAGGCACGTACGGCGTGTGCGACTCCTGCGGCAACGCCATCGGCAAGAATCGGTTGATGGCTTTCCCGCGTGCCACACTGTGCATGTCATGCAAGCAGCGCGAGGAGCGTCGCTGAACTCCAGCGACCAGGTCGATCCCGACCCAGCCGATCGGCGCACCCGTGCACCTCGACTCGTCTTCGCGGCCGTGGCCCTGGTCGTCTACCTGCTCGACCTCGGCTCGAAGCAGTGGGCACTCAGCGCGCTCCAGGACCGCGACATCCCCGTGATCGGTGACCTCCTCACCCTGCACCTCACGTTCAACCCCGGCGCCGCGTTCAGCACGGGCACCGACTTCACCATCGTCTTCACCGCCCTGGCGGTGGTGGCGGTGGTGGTCGTGCTGTGGCTGAGTCGCCGCCTCGGCAGCACCGGTTGGGCCCTTGCGCTGGGCTTCCTCCTCGGAGGTGTCAGCGGCAACCTCACCGACCGGATCGTCCGACCGCCGGAGCCGTTGCACGGCCACGTCGTCGACTTCTTGATGCTGCCCAACTTCCCCGTCTTCAACATCGCCGACATCTGCATCAACGTCGCGGCGGGCCTGATCATCCTCCAGACGTTCCGCGGCATCGCTCTCAACGGATCGCGCGAGTCGACGTCGTGAGCGAGCAACGTACGGTCTTCGTCCCCGACGGCCTCGCGGGTGAGCGGGTCGACACGGCGATGGCTCGCATGTTCGGCTTCTCCCGCACCCGGTCCGCCGACCTGATCGCCCAGGGGCACGTCCAGGTCGACGGCGGTCCCGTCGGCAAGAGCGACCGGGTGCACGGTGGCGCGATGCTCGACGTCACGATCCCGGCCGAGAGCAACCCGCTGGAGGTCCTGCCCGAGATCGTCGAGGGCATCCGGATCATCCACGACGACGACGCCATCGTGGTGATCGACAAGCCCGTCGGCGTCGCGGTCCACCCCTCGCCCGGCTGGAGCGGACCCACGGTCGTGGGCCACCTCGCCGGCGCGGGATACCGCATCTCTACGAGCGGGGCGAGCGAGCGCCAGGGAATCGTCCAGCGCCTCGACGTCGGCACGTCCGGGGTGATGGTGATCTGCAAGTCCGAGCGCGCCTACTCGGTGCTCAAGAACGCCTTCCGGCACCGCACGGTCGACAAGACCTATCACGCGGTCGTCCAGGGCCATCCCGATCCGCTGGCCGGCACGGTGGACGCCCCGATCGGCCGCCATCACAACCACGACTACAAGTTCGCGGTCATGGCGGACGGGCGACACAGCATCACCCACTACGAGACCCTCGAGGCGCATCGCTTCGCCAGCCTCCTCGAGGTCCGTCTCGAGACCGGCCGCACCCACCAGATCCGCGTCCACATGGCCGCCCTGAAGCACCCGTGCCTCGGCGACCTCACCTATGGTGCGGACCCGACGCTGGCCAAGCGCTTCGGGCTGGAGCGCCAGTGGCTGCACGCCATGCGGCTCGGCTTCGAGCACCCCGAGTCCGGCGACTACGTGACCTATGAGTCCACCTACCCCGAGGACCTCGCGCGGTCCCTCGAGGTCATTCGAGATGCCCACTGACGCGATCCTGAGGCCCGTCGCGGTCCAGGACCTCCCGGCGCTCGCGGACGTGCACCTGGCCGCACGCCGGGGTGCCGGCGCCGCGTTCCCCCCGAGCGTCCACAGCGACGCCGAGGTGCGGGCCTGGGTCGCCGGCTGGGACCTCTCGACGTACGACGTCTGGGTGGCCGAGTCGCCCGACGGGGTCGTCGGATACGCCCGGTGCACCGCCACCTGGCTGGACGACCTCTACGTCCACCCGGCCGCGCAGGGGCGCGGCATCGGGCGGGCCCTGCTCGACCTGGTGAAGGCCGAACGGCCGGACGGCTTCGGGTTGTGGGTCTTCGAGACCAACCGCCTCGCGCGCGACTTCTACGGCAGGCACGGATTCGTCGAGCTCGAGCACACGGACGGCTCGGCCAACGAGGAGCAGGCGCCCGACATCAAGCTGGTCTGGCCCGGGCGCGATCCGCTTGCCTACTTCCGGTCGATGATCGACGACGTCGACCTCGTCCTGGGCGACGTCCTCGCCCGCCGGTCGGCACTGACCCGCGCCGTCCAGGCCGTGAAGCCGTCAACCGAGCGCGACGCGCTCCGGGAGGCGGAGGTCGTACGCCGGGTGGCCGCGATCGCCCCCGAGCTGGGTGAGGAGCGGGTCGCCCGCATCGTCGACGCCGTCATCACCGCGGCGCTCGACGCCGCGCGACAGCGGCCCTAGGTGGCCTAGGCTCGCTCGGTGCTGCCGGCCCGAGGTGAGCTCCTCCACTTCAGCGAGGACCCCTTCATCGAGGAGTTCCTGCCCCACGTGGCAGTGACCGCCCGGCAACCGGACGCCTACGTCTGGACGGTCGACGCCCTCAACTCCCCGTGCTACTGGTTTCCGCGCCAATGCCCTCGCGTGTGTCACTGGGAGGGGTCGGGCCGCCGCGTTCACGCCATCGAGAGCGCCTGGCTCGCCACGATGTCGGTCACCACCGTGTTTGCCTACCGCTTCGCGGCCACCGACTTCGAACCGTTCGGCGAGCGTCCGCATGCATTCGTGTCGACTCGTCGGGTCCAGCCGCTTGCGCCGCCGCTCCCCGTCACGGACCTGCCGGGGCTCCACGAAACCCACGGCATCGACCTGCTGGTGCTGGATCGCCTCGAGGAGCACGCCGAGGCGGTTCGGGTGGCTGGGCACGACTTCTCCGCGATCCGGATGCGCAACGCTCTCCTGGGGCCGGGCGCCTTCCCCTCCTGAGGGTGCCGTGACGATGAGGCGGCGGCTGAGCCCGGCAGGATGGCTGCATGCAGATGCACGGGGAGATCGCCGACCGCTACCGCGACTTCGCGACGTACGCCCGCGGTGACAGCCCGACCTTCGAGGCGTGGGCGCTCGGCGTGGCGGACGACCCCGAGGTCCACGCCTGGTTGAGCGACCTCCCCGAGCCCAAGCAGCAACCCAACCTGGTCTTCGCCGCAGCCCGCTGGCACGGTGCTGCCGCGCCCGGGTCGTACGCCGGGTTGAAGGCTGTCCTGGTCAGCGAGGAGGCCGCCGTCAAGGCGACCGTGCGCCGCCGGGCGACCCAGACCAACGAGGTGGGGCGGCTGGCCACGCTCACCCCGGTGCTGGCGCAGGTCCCGGGCCCGCTCGCGCTCGTCGAGGTCGGTGCCAGCGCCGGCCTGTGCCTGTATCCCGACCGCTACGACTACGCCTGGCCGCCGCGCGGGGAGCTGACGGGCAGCGACGGGCCGACCTTGAGCGCGGCGGTGACCGGGGAGATGCCGGTGCCCACCTCCCATCCCCACGTCGTCTGGCGCGGGGGAGTCGACCTGAATCCCCTCGACCCGGCAGACGACGACGCGATGGCGTGGCTCGAGGCGCTCGTCTGGCCCGAGCAGGAGGAGCGCCGCCAGCGACTCCGCTCGGCCGTCGCCGTGGCACGGAGCGAGCCGGCGTACATCGAGAGGGGCGACCTGTTCGACCACCTGTCCGGACTCGTCGGGCGAGCGGGAGCCCACGGGACGCCCGTCGTCTTCCACAGCGCGGTGCTGGCCTACGTCGACCCGGCGGGCCGGGAGCGCTTCCACGACGTGATGAGCGGGTTGGTCGCCGAGGGTGCCTGCCGCTGGATCTCCAACGAGGCCCCCGAGGTCCTGCCCCGCGTGACGGGTGGTGTCGACACCCCACCGGGACGGTTCGTGCTGGGCCTCGACGGGGTGCCGGTGGCCGCCACGCACGGGCACGGGCACGCGATCGACTGGCTCTGATCCGGGCACGTGTGTCGTGTCGGTGGGGCCGGGCACACTGTCGTAGGCTGACTCTTCTTCCCCCTTCTCTGCCTCGCTCCCCGCGCTGAAGCCTCAGCACCGCCTGTCCCAGCGACCCCCTGAAAGGTGCGGAAGTCTCCTCCATGTCGGCCGGTTCCCACGACAACTTCGTGCATCTGCACGTGCACACCGAATACTCGATGCTCGACGGCGCTGCCCGTCTGGGCGACCTGGCCAAGCGCACTGCCGAGCTGGGCATGCCGGCCATCGCGATGACCGACCACGGCAACGTCTTCGGCGCCTACGAGTTCTACAAGCAGTGCACCGCCGCCGGGGTGAAGCCGATCATCGGCATGGAGGCCTACTTCACTCCCAACATCAGCCGGTTCGAGCGCAAGCGCGTCAACTTCTACAAGGGCGGCCCCGACGACGTCTCGAGTCGCGGCGCCTACACCCACATGACGCTGCTCTCGGAGTCCACCGAGGGCATGCACAACCTGTTCCGCATCTCGTCGGGTGCCTGGCAGGACGGCTTCTTCCAGCACCCCCGCGTCGACCGCGAGCTCCTCTCCCAGCACAGCCGGGGCATCATCGGCACCACCGGTTGTCCCAGTGGTGAGATCCAGGTGCACCTGCGCCACGACAACTACGCCGCGGCTCGTCAGACCGCGGCCGACTACCAGGACATCCTGGGTCGCGACAGCTACTTCCTCGAGCTCATGGACCACGACATGGAGCTCGAGCGCAGGGTGCGCGACGGCCTGCTCAGGCTGGCCGGGGACCTCCGGATCCCGCTGCTCGCCACCAACGACTCCCACTACGTCCACCAGCAGGACGCGCCGAGCCAGGAGCACCTGCTGTGCATCAACTCCGGCTCCACGATGGACATCCCCGCCGGCGACGGACCCGGGCAGCGCTTCGCGTTCAGCGGCGACGGCTACTACATCAAGTCACCCGCCGAGATGCGCGCCCTGTGGGTCGACAAGCACGGGCTGCGCGAGGCCTGCGACAACACCCTGCTGATCGCCGAGCGCTGCGACGTCTCCTTCGCCGAGGGCAACGGCACCTACATGCCGCGCTTCCCCTGCCCCCCGGGCGAGGACGAGACCTCCTGGATGGTCAAGGAGGTCGAGCGGGGCCTGCAGTTCCGCTATCCCGGCGGGATCTCCGACGAGGTCCGCAAGCGCGCCGAGTTCGAGCTCAGCGTCATCACCCAGATGGGCTTCAGCGGCTACTTCCTCGTCGTCGCCGACTTCATCAACTGGGCCAAGGACAACGGCATCCGGGTCGGCCCGGGCCGCGGCTCCGGGGCCGGGTCGATCGTGGCCTACGCGCTGCGCATCACCGACCTCGACCCGCTCGTCCACGGCCTTCTTTTCGAGCGGTTCCTCAACCCCGACCGCGTGTCGATGCCCGACTTCGACATCGACTTCGACGAGCGCCGGCGCAGCGAGGTGATCAACTACGTCACCCGGAAGTACGGCGAGGACCGGGTGTCGATGATCGTCACCTACGGGACGATCAAGGCCAAGCAGGCCGTCAAGGACTCGAGCCGGATCCTGGCCTACCCCTTCGCGATGGGCGACCGGATCACCAAGGCGATGCCTGCGGCGGTGATGGGCAAGGACGTCCCGCTCAAGGAGATCTTCAACCCCGAGCACAAGCGGTTCGGCGAGGGCGGCGAGTTCCGCTCCCTCTACGACGGCGATGCCGACGTACGCCGCGTGGTCGACACCGCGATGGGAATCGAGGGCCTCAAGCGCCAGTGGGGTGTGCACGCCGCCGGCGTGATCATGTCCAGCGAGCCGCTGATCGATGTGATCCCGCTGCTCAAGCGGCCCGCCGACGGCGCGGTGATCACGCAGTTCGACTACCCGACGTGCGAGGCGCTCGGCCTGATCAAGATGGACTTCCTCGGGCTGCGCAACCTGACCGTCCTCGACGACTGCATCCAGAACATCACCGTCAACCGGGGCGAGACGGTGGTCCTCGAGGAGCTCACCCTCGACGACGAGGCGACCTACGCCCTCCTGCAGCGGGGAGACACCCTGGGCGTCTTCCAGCTCGACGGCGGCCCGATGCGAGCGCTCCTGCGCTCGATGCGGCCCGACCAGTTCGCCGACATCTCCGCGGTCGGCGCCCTCTACCGGCCCGGTCCGATGGGCATGGACTCCCACAACAAGTACGCCCGCCGCAAGACCGGTCGCGAGCCGGTGGAGCCGATCCACCGCGAGCTCGAGGAGCCGCTGGCCGAGATCCTGGGCGAGACCTACGGCCTCCTGGTCTACCAGGAGCAGGTCATGGCGATCGTGCGGGAGGTCGCCGGGTACTCCCTGGGCCAGGCCGACCTGTTGCGCAAGGCGATGGGCAAGAAGAAGAAGGAGATCCTCGACGCGGAGTACGTCCGCTACGCCGAGGGGATGAAGACCAACGGCTTCTCCGAGGGTGCCATCAAGGCCCTGTGGGACGCCCTGCTCCCGTTCTCCGACTACGCCTTCAACAAGGCCCACTCCGCGGCCTACGGGATGGTGTCCTACTGGACCGCCTACCTCAAGGCCAACTACCCCGCCGAATACATGGCCGCGCTCCTGACGTCGGTGAAGGACGACAAGGACAAGATGGCGATCTACCTCAACGAGTGTCGCCGGATGAAGATCCAGGTCCTGCCGCCCGACGTCAACGAGTCCCACGCCAACTTCACGCCCGTGGGCAACGACATCCGCTTCGGCCTGACCGCCGTGCGCAACGTCGGCAGCAACGTCGTCGACGGCATCGTCTCGGCACGGCAGGAGAAGGACCGCTACACCGACTTCAACGACTTCATGGAGAAGGTCCCGGCGCTGGTCTGCAACAAGCGCGTGGTCGAGTCGCTCATCAAGGCCGGCGCGTTCGACGAGATGAAGCACAGGCGCCGCGCGCTCGTGACGATCCACGAGTCGGCGGTCGACCAGTACGTCGACATCAAGAAGAACGAGGCGATCGGCCAGGACTCGCTCTTCGGGGGGACGGACGACCTCGACTCCGGCTTCGGCGTCACCGTGTCGATCCCCGACATCGACGACTGGGACAAGATGACGCTGCTCGCCCACGAGCGCGAGATGCTGGGGCTCTACGTCTCCGACCACCCGCTGCTCGGCCTCGAGCACGTCCTGTCCCAGGGCACCGACTGCTCCATCGGCGCGCTCATGCTCGACGAGGAGCGCGCACACGGCTCGACGCTGACCGTGAGCGGGCTGATCACCTCGGTGCAGCGCAAGATCACCAAGCGCGGCGACGCCTGGGCCACCATCACCTTGGAGGACCTCGACGGGGCGATCGAGGTGCTGCTGTTCCCCTCCGCCTACCAGCTCGCCTCGACCATGCTCGTCGAGGACCAGATCGTGCGGGTCAAGGGGCAGCTCTCCCGCGACAAGGACCAGCCCGAGATCCGGGCCCAGGAGGTCACCGCACCCGACCTCTCCGACGGCCCCAGCGGGCCGGTCGTGATCAGCCTGCCCTCGACCCGCTGCACGCCGCCCGTGGTCGACCAGCTGCGCGACGTGCTCGGCACCCACCCGGGGATGACCGAGGTGCAGCTGCGGCTGCTCACGCGCACCTCCACCAAGGTGCTCAAGCTCGACGACACCCTGCGGGTCAGCCCCAGCCCGGCGCTCTTCGCCGACCTCAAGCAGCTGTTGGGGCCTGGGTGCCTGACGGGGTGAGCGAGGAGTCGAGGCCCGTGCTGGTGCGGGTCGCCGCCACGGTCGCGGCGTACGTCGTCACCGGCGTGGTCGCGGGCATCGTCTGGGAGCACCTGTGGAACGCCCCGGACGGCCTGACCTACCGGGGCGAGTGGTTCCTGGAGCCAGCCGGGCCCGATGTCTCCTTCGAAGGCGCCGCCCTCTACGTCCTCGTCGCGCTCCCGCTCGGGTTGCTGCTCGCCGTGCTGTGCAGCCTGCGTCCCGGTCACGAGGTCGCCACTGTCGTCGCGGTCCTGGTCGCCGCCACGATCGGCGGCGTCGTGATGTACGCCGTCGGCCACGGCCTCGGGCCGCCCGACCCGCAGGTGCTGGCTGCCGGACAACCCGACTTCACGCCCCTTCCGGGCGACCTCGTGCTCGGCAGCTCGACACCGGGCGAGGCGCCGTTCGCGTCGTCGGCGCTGGTCGCCATGCCGGGAGGCGCCATGGCTGGTCTGGTCGGGGTGTACCTCCTCGGGCGTAAGCGGATGGGCGAGCCCGCGCGCGGGTAGGCTGACCCGCGTCAATTACCTGCGTGGCGCCGAGTGCCACGCATCGCAGCGGGGGAGCAGATCGACATGAGCACAACACCGGGCGGGCCCGACTTCCTGGACACGACGGGGCCCATGGAGCCCGTGCCCGCCAACGACAACCGCAAGCGCCTGATCATCGTCGGCGCGCTCGTGGCCGGCGGCGCGGTCGTCGCCGGCGGCGCCTGGGCGGCCACCAGCTTCTTCGCCACCGGCTCACAGCCCGCGGAGGCGCTACCGGCCTCGACCGTCGCCTACATGAGCGTGGACCTCGATCCCGCAGGCGGGCAGAAGATCGAGGCCATCAAGACGCTGCGCAAGTTCCCGGCGTTCACCGACGAGCTCGATCTCGAGACCGACGACGACCTGCGCGAGCGCTTCTTCGAGGAGATCATCTCCTCCGGCGAGTGCGACGGCCTCGACTACGCCGAGGACGTCAAGCCGTGGCTCGGCTCCCGCGCTGCTGTCGCGGCCATCGACCTCGGCGAGGACACGCCGGCGGCCGTCGGCGTGGTCCAGGTGACCGACGCCGGTGCAGCCGAGGACGGCGTGGCCAAGCTGATCGAGACCTGCGGCACCGCCGACGACGAGTCGGTGGGTGGCTGGGTCGTCGAGGGCGACTGGCTCATCCTGGCCGAGACCAAGGACATCGCCGCCGACGCGGCCGCGGCCGCCGAGGAGGGCTCGCTCGCCGACGACGCATCCTTCGACAAGTGGACCGGCGAGGCCGGCGACGACGGCTTCATGTCCTTCTACGTGTCCAAGACAGCGACCAAGTACGCCAACCAGTTCGGTGGCATGGGCCCGATGCTCGGCGGGATGGGTGGCCTGGCCGCGATGCCCGACGCCTACACCGACGACGACTCGATGGGCACGTCGTCGGAGGAGGAGATCCCCGACCCGCTCCAGCAGGTCATCGCGGACTTCGACGGCATGGCCGCCACGGTCCGCTTCGACAACGGTGCGATCGAGGTCGAGTACGCCGTGTCCAACTACCAGGAGGAGCTCACCGAGTTCCTGGCCTCCGACGCAGGCGCGGACCTGGTGGGCACCCTTCCCGCGGACACCGTGGCCGCGTTCGGCATGGGGTTCAACGAGGGGTGGTTCGACGCGGTCGTCGACTACTTCAAGACCACCGTGCCCGACGAGGCCGACGCCGTCGACGACGGCATCGCGCAGCTCGAGCAGGAGACCGGACTCTCCCTGCCCGAGGACATCGAGACGCTCATGGGCGAGGGCATGGCCATCGCGGTCGGCAGCGGCATCGACCCTGACGCAATCGCCAACGGCGGTCCCGGCGAGGTGCCGGTCGGCATCAAGATCAAGGGTGACGCCGACGAGATCCAGGCCGTCCTCGACAAGCTCAAGGAGTCGGCCGGTCCCGAGGCCGCCGCCTACCTGGAGGTCACCGAGGGCGACGGCTACGCCGTGCTCGGCCTGCAGGAGGAGTTCCGTTCGGCACTCGAGTCCGAGAGCGGACTCGGCGACACCGTGGCCTATCAGGGGGTCATCGAGAGCGACGAGGCCCAGTCGGTCCTCTACGTCGACTTCGACGCCGATGACAACTGGCTGGTGCGCGTCAGCGGCGAGTCGCCCACGATCAGCGAGAACCTCGAGCCGCTGTCGGCCTTCGGGATCAGCGGTTGGGTCGACGGCGACGTCATCCACGGCCTCGTCAAGCTCACCACCGACTGATCGACCGGCCTCACCGACCTCACCGACCGATGGTGGCGATCACTGCTCCGGTGATCGCCACCAGGTCGGTCGGGGCGAGCTCGATGTCGAACCCACGGCGACCGCCCGAGACCAGGATCGTCGCGAAGTCGAGTGCCGACCCGTCCAGCACGGTCGGGTGGCTGCGCCGTTGTCCCACGGGCGAGATGCCGCCTGCGACGTAGCCGGTCGCCCGCTCGGCGTCCGCGACCGCGGCCATGACCGCCTTGCTGCCGCCGAGGGCCCGCGCGAGTCCCTTGAGGTCGAGGTGCCCCGACACTGGGACGATCCCGACGACCAGGCGGCCGTCGAGGCTGGCGAGCAGCGTCTTGTAGACCCGCTCCGGCTCCACGCCGAGGGCCTCTGCGGCCTCCGACCCGTACGACGCGGACCTCGGGTCGTGGGAGTAGGAGCGGATCTCGAAGGCGATCCCCGCGGCCGTCAGGGCCACCGTCGCAGGGGTCCCGCCCGGCGTACGCGCCTTCTTCGCCATCGAGGTGCAGCCGCCTCGGTCAGTTGGGGGACCAGGCCGTGCGCGCGACCTGCGTCGCCGGCAGGGAGGGGATGACGTTGATCGCGCGGACCTCGTCGCCCAGCAGGCGGGTCACCAGGATGAGTCGCTCGGTGGCGTTCTCGGCCTCGAGCAACGACTGCCGCTCGGCCATCGGGAGCGGGGAGAGGGCGGACAGCGTCCAGGCGAGGTAGTCGGGATCGCGCGGCAGGGTCCCGCTGAAGGGATCGCCCTGGAGCTCGACCATCGCCGCCCGGTAGGCGGTGAAGGTGGCACGGGCCCGGTCGAGGATCGCGTCGGGCACGTCGACCGCGGGCTCGGTCACCACGCTGGCCATGCCCACGGGGAAGTCGCCGCCTCGCTCCATGTGGTCGAGGACCAGCCGCTCCCGACCCACCACCACGATGTCGAAGGTGCCGTCGGGCTGCCGCTCCGCCTCGGTGAGCTGCATGACGCAACCCACCCGGTAGACCGACTGGGCGCCGTGGTCACCGACCTCGTAGCCCTCGCGGATCGCCACCGTGCCGAACACGCGCTCGGCCGGGTCATCGACGCTCAGGAGGTGGTTGACGAGCATCCGGTAGCGGTCCTCGAAGACGTGCAGCGGCAGCGTCATCCCCGGGAACACCACGCTGTTGAGCGGGAACATCGGCAGCTGGTCGCTCACGTCCCGAGACTAGCCGTCGGTGTCCACCCCCACCCCGCGACGACGGCCGGACCCGCCGGTGAACCTAGAATCCTTGCCATGTCCCTGATCCGTCGCATCGACCTGAGGGGCGCCGACCGGGCGTCCGTCGACTACCGCGCGAGCGTGCCCCGCGCCGAGTTCGACGTCGAGGCAGCGACGCATCAGGTGCAGCCCATCCTCGACGCCGTACGGGCGCGCGGGGTGGAGGCGATCGTCGAGTTCTCCGCGCAGTTCGACGGAGTCCACCGCGATGACATCACGGTCTCCCGCGAGTCCCTCGACCAGGCACTCACCGACCTCGACCCGGCGGTCCGGGCAGGCCTCGAGGAGTCGATCCGCCGCCTGCGCGCCACCAGCGAGGCCGAGCTGGAGCAGGACGTCACGACCGAGCTGGCCACCGGGGCGGTGGTGACCCACCGGAAGGTGCCGATCGGCCGCGTCGGTCTCTACGTCCCCGGGGGCCTGGCCCCACTGGTCAGCAGCGTCCTGATGAACGTCGTACCGGCCCAGGTGGCGGGGGTGCGCTCGATCGCCCTCGCCAGCCCGCCACAGAGGGGCAGCGACGGGCTGCCCGAGCCGACGATCATGGCCGCCTGTGCGCTGCTCGGCGTCGACGAGGTGTACGCCGTGGGCGGGGCGCAGGCGATCGCCATGTTCGCCTACGGAGCCGGGCCGTGTGACCCCGTCGACCTGGTGACCGGTCCGGGCAACATCTACGTCGCGGCCGCCAAGCGCCTGCTGCGCGGGGTGGTGGGCATCGACTCCGAGGCCGGTCCGACCGAGATCATGGTGCTCGCCGACGACACGGCCGACGCCGCCTTCGTCGCCGCCGACCTGATCAGCCAGGCCGAGCACGACCCGATGGCCGGCTCGGTGCTCGTGACCGACTCCCTCGAGCTCGCCGACACGGTCGAGACCGAGCTCGACAAGCAGGTCTTCGCGACCCGCCACACCGACCGGATCCGCACCGCCCTCGGTGGGCAGCAGTCGGGCATCGTGCTGGTCGACGACATGGACCAGGGCGTCGACGTGGCCAACGCCTACGCCGCCGAGCACCTGGAGATCCACACCCGCGACGCCGCGCAGGACGCTGCCCGGATCACCAACGCCGGAGCGGTCTTCGTCGGCCCCTGGGCGCCGGTCTCGCTGGGCGACTACTGCGCCGGCTCCAACCACGTCCTGCCGACCGCCGGCTGCGCCTGCCACTCCAGCGGTCTGTCGGTGCGCGCCTTCACGCGGTCGATGCACGTCGTCGACTACTCCCGGCAGGCCCTGGCGGACGTCGCCGAGCACGTCGTCACGCTGGCCGAGGCAGAGGACCTGCCCGGGCACGGTCAGGCCGTGTCGGTCCGGTTCGACCGATGAGCGCGGGCTTCCCGCCGCTGCGTGAGGAGCTGCAGGGGATCGAGCCCTACGGCGCGCCCCAGCTCTCCCTGGACCGGGCGCCTGTCCAGCTCAACGTCAACGAGAACCCCTACGGTCCCTCGCCGCAGGTGGCGGCCGACATCGCGCGTGCCGTGGGAGAGGCGGCGACGACCCTCAACCGCTACCCCGACCGCGAGTTCACCGAGCTGCGCGACGCGCTGGCGGGCTACCTCACCGAGGAGTCCCGTCGGTCGGGCGGGGTCGAGACCGTCACCCCGGAGATGGTGTGGGCCGCCAACGGGTCCAACGAGGTGATGCTCCAGCTGCTGCAGGCCTTCGGCGGACCGGGTCGCTGCGCGCTGTCGTTCGCCCCGACGTACTCGATGTATCCCGAGTACGCCCGCGACGCGATGACCGAGTGGGTGGTCGGGCACCGCGCCGAGGACTTCTCCCTCGACCTCGACGTGGCGCGCGAGCTGATCGTCGCGCGCCGACCGTCCGTGGTCCTGCTGCCGAGCCCCAACAACCCGACCGGGACCGCGCTGCCTCCCGAGGCGGTCTCCATGCTGTGCGAGGCGGCGGCGTCGTACGAGCCGGGTGGCATCGTGGTCGTCGACGAGGCGTACGGCGAGTTCCGTCGTGAGGGCACTCCGAGCGCGCTGGCACTCCTTCCGCAGCACCGCAACCTGGTGGTCAGCCGCACGATGAGCAAGGCCTTCGCGCTTGCCGGAGCCCGGCTCGGCTACCTCGCTGCCGACCCCGCGATCTGCGACGCCGTCCGCGTCGTGCGCCTGCCCTACCACCTCTCCGCGGTCACCCAGGCGACCGCTCTGGTCGCGCTGCGGCACGCGCCCGAGCTGCTGGGGAAGGTCGACGACCTCCGGGTCGAGCGCGACGCCACCGTGGCCTGGCTGCGCGAGCAGGGGCTCGAGGTGGCCGACTCCGATGCCAACTTCGCGCTGTTCGGTCGCTTCGCCGACCGGCATGCCGTGTGGGAGGCCCTCCTCGACCGGGGCGTGCTGATCCGCGAGACCGGACCGGACGGCTGGCTGAGGGTCTCCATCGGCACGGCGGGGGAGATGGGAGCATTCAGGCAGGCACTCACGGAAGTGATCAAGGAGCAAGCATGAGCCGCACGGCCAGCATCGAGCGCACGACCAAGGAATCGCAGGTCAAGGTCGAGGTCGACCTCGACGGGACCGGGCGTGCCCAGATCAGCACCGGCGTGGGGTTCTTCGACCACATGCTCGACGCGTTCGCGCGCCACTCCCTCATCGACCTGGTGGTCCACACCAACGGCGACACCCACATCGATGCCCACCACTCCGTGGAGGACACCGCGATCGTGCTCGGCCAGGTGCTGCGCGAGGCGCTCGGGGACAAGCGGGGCATCCGCCGGTTCGGCGACGCCACCGTGCCGCTCGACGAGGCGCTGGTGCAGGCCGTCGTCGACGTCTCGGGTCGTCCCTTCTGCGTCCACTCCGGCGAGCCGGAGGGTCAGGTCTACGTCGCGATCGGCGGCACCGGCGCGCCCTACCCGGGCTCGCTGACCCGCCACGTCTTCGAGTCGCTGGCCTTCCACGCGCACCTCGGCCTCCACGTCCGCGTGCTGGGCGGGCGCGACCCGCACCACATCGTCGAGGCCCAGTTCAAGGCGTTCGCCCGCGCCTTCCGCGACGCGATCGCCCTCGACCCGCGCGAGCAGGGAGTGCCGTCCACCAAGGGCAGCCTGTGACGTCGTCTGTCGTGGTCCTCGACTACGGCTCAGGCAACGTGCGGTCCGTCGTCCGTGCGCTGGAGCGCGCCGGTGGATCGGTCACGCTGACCGGCGACTTCGAGACCGCGCTCGCCGCGGACGGTCTCGTGGTCCCGGGAGTCGGGGCGTACGCCGCCTGCATGGCGGGGCTGCGCGCGATCAAGGGCGAGCGCATCATCGGGCGCCGCCTCGCCGGTGGTCGGCCGGTGCTCGGCATCTGCGTCGGCATGCAGATCCTGTTTGCCGGAGGTGTCGAGCACGGGGTCACCACCGAGGGCTGCGACGAGTGGCCCGGCACGGTCACCCGGCTCGAGGCCGACGTGGTGCCGCACATGGGCTGGAACACCGTGTCGGTGCCCGAGGGATCGCGACTCTTCTCCGAGGTCGAGGCGGAGCGGTTCTACTTCGTGCACTCCTACGCCGCTCGCACCTGGGACCTCGTCACCAACGACCGCACGGCCGCGCCGCTCGTCACGTGGGCCGAGCACGGCGGCGACCGCTTCGTCGCCGCGGTCGAGAACGGCCCGCTGTCGGCGACGCAGTTCCACCCGGAGAAGTCCGGCGACGCCGGCGCGAAGCTCCTCAATAACTGGGTCGAGTCCCTGCCACGCTGAAAGCTAGCGTCACGGCATGTCAGAACCACTCAGCATGAACCGGATCATCCACGCGGCCGTGCGTCGCGACGTGACGCGCACCGAGCAGGCACTGCGCGCCTTGCGCGACGGCGATGTGGCACGCGCCGGCCAGATCCAGGTGGCGTGGCGCAACCTGGTGCGCGAGCTGACCCATCACCACGAGGCGGAGGACTCCATCGCGTGGCCGTTCCTCGCGGCGCGCGGGTTCGACACGTCGCTTCTGGCGGAGATGGAGGAGGAGCACGTCGCGATGAAGCAGGCGCTCGCCGCCTCCTCGTCTGCGATCGACGCCCTCGTCACCAGTCCGACGGCAGCGCTCGCAGGCGTTGCGGCGGACGCGGTCGCGTCGGCGCGCCAGGTCATCGACCACCACCTCGCCCACGAGGAGGCCGACGTCGAGGCGATCATGGGCGAGCTCGAGGACGACCCGGAGTGGAGGAAGACCGCCGCGAAGATGCGTCCGGCGAGCATCATCGACGCGGCCAACGCCTTGGCCTGGATGGAGGACGGCGCGGGGGAGCGGGAGCGTACGTCGCTGCGCGCCACCATCCCCGGGCCCGTCGTCACCGTGCTCACGCTGCTGCTGGCCCGGCGCTACCGACGCCGGGTTGCGCCGGTCTGGCGCTAGCCCGGCTGGTCGGACTCATCGGTCTCGGCCAGGGCCTTCAGGTTGAGCAGCTGCTTGCGAGCCATCGGGAGGTCGCCGAGGCTCACCACAGGTGCCAGCCAGGGACGTACGTCGGCCACCACCTTGAGCAGCAGCCGCGTCTGCGCTCCCGCGGGAACGACGACGTACGACATGTGGGCGCCCATGATCGTCGCGGTCAGCTGCCGGCCCGGCTCGACGGACACGACCCGACCCTGGTCGCGGCCGAAGGCGCGGGTGAACGGGTCCCCGGCCACCGGGTCGGGGAGGTCGCGCAGCTCGCGGGGTGAGCGCCGGCCGAGGTTGTCGACGAGGTCGTAGGAGTAGGGCGCGATGCGGACCTGGCGTACGCGTGCCCAGACGGTGTCGGGTCGGGCCCGGATCGTGACCCCGCGCCAGGCCTCGAGCGTCGGCCTCTCGACGACGTCGTCGCACCCGTAGTGCAGCCGTGTCTCCTGATCGCTGACGCCCCAGCGGTCGCCCATCACCATGCTCCCCACGCTAGCCCGACAGTCCCGTCGCTGGTCTCGGAAGGCGCTCCGCCGAGTCGTTGGTCGAGGAAGGCGCTCCGCCGAGTCGTTGGTCGAGGAAGGCGCGCTAGCGCCTGTCACGAGACCGAGGTGGCGTTCCTCCCGTTGGTCGAGGAAGGCGCTCTGGCGTACGAGTCGTTGGTCGAGGAAGGCGCTCCGCCGAGTCGTTGGTCGAGGAAGGCGCTCCGCCGAGTCGTTGGTCGAGGAAGGCGCTCCGCCGAGTCGTTGGTCGAGGAAGGCGCTCTGGCGTACGAGTCGTTGGTCGAGGAAGGCGCTCTGGCGCCTGTCACGAGACCCGGATCTCAGGGTCGGTGGAACTGGAAGGCCCCTTGCTGCTCGACCGGGGGCACTGTCGGTGGGCTCCCGTACGATCGAACACATGATCGAGACACTGACAGCAGGAGGCCCGGGAGCAGAGGTCGATGACGACCTCGGCCCCGCGGACCTGCTGGCCTCGATCCGAGGTGCCCGTTCGGCCGAGGACGCTGCGGCCGCCCGGCAGCTGGACCTCGCTGCCCGGTGGGCCGACCTGCACCCGCCGGAGTCGATCCACTCCGCAGCCTCCTTCACGAGCGGTGCCGGGTTCGGGCTCGAGGTCGAGGTGCCCATTGCGGGGGTGGGGTGCCCGACGGTGGCGGAGTTCTGTGTGGCCGAGCTCGGTGCGGTGCTCGGTGTCTCCACCACCGCGGCGAAGCGGCTGATCGGTCATGCCCTCGAGCTGCGCCACCGCCTGCCGCGCCTGTGGGCGCAGGTCCACGCCGGCCGGGTCCCGGCCTGGCGCGCGAGGCTGGTCGCCGAGGCCACCATCCACGCCACCCCGGCCCTGACCCCTCACGCGGCCGGGTGGGTCGACACCCAGGTCGCCGCGGTGGCCGGGAAGATCGGCCCCGCGCAGCTCGACCGGCTGGTCGCGGAGGCGATCAAGCGTTTCGGGCTGGCCGAGGAGGAGCCGTTCGACCCCGACGGGTGGCAGAAGGTCGACCCCCGCCACGTCAGGATCGACCGCGACCACGTGCACTTCGCCGGGACCCTGCACCTCGAGGCCGAGATCGACATCGCCGACGCCCTCGACCTCGACCGCGCGTTGGCCCACGGGGCGGCGACCCGCAAGGCCCTCGGGTCCACCGCGTCCCTCGGTGCGCGGCGGGCGATGGCCCTCGGCGACCTCGCCCGCACCCAGACCGCCCTCGACCTCGCCGATGCCTCCGGCGCATCGGGCTCAGCCGCCGACGACAGGACTCATCTGCCGGCTGCGCGGGAGGTGGTGCTGCACGCACACTTCGCCGCCACCACCGACGGTCAGGCCACGGTGTTCGGGGCGACCGGGCGCCTCGAGGAGGGCCAGCGGCTGGTGCTGCTCGAGCAGGTCACGGCCTGGTGCGCGCAGTCGCGGACCCGGGTCACCATCAGACCCGTCATCGACCTCAACACCACCCTCTCCGCACCGGGGTATGCGATCCCGGACCGGCTCCGTGAGCAAGTCGTTCTCCGCGACGCCACGTGTGTGTTCCCGTGGTGCAGCCGACCCGCACGGGGCTGCGACCTCGACCACGTCGTGCCCTTCGACCATCACGCCGCCGACGAGGGCCGACCACAACCCGGCCCCACGACGACTGCGAACCTGGCCGCGTTGTGTCGACACCACCACCGGCTCAAGACCCACGGTGCGTGGGCCTACACCGTGACCGCGCCCGGTGTGTTCGTGTGGACCAGCCCCCACGGGCACCGCTTCCACCGCGACCCCACCGGAACCACCGCGATCGAACCACCCGACCCGCCCCACCCGCCCGGACGAAGATGACCCCGCCCCACACCCCGCCACTCCACAGAGGGCGGGGCCACAGGCATGTCTGCGTCTGTTCCTGGTGTCCCTAGTGACGCTGCAGGCAGACCATCGCCGATAGGAAACCCGCGCGTACGCCCTCCGCGGGCCGAGCGCGGCCGGACTGTGCCGTGGATCTGAGTACCAAACCGGATGCGGCCCGGCGGTGAACAGACACGATAGGAGCCCCGACAGCACCGCCGCAGCCCGCGAAGGATGACGTGAGCATGACCATCAGCAGAGGCAACGCGAAGCCAGTTCCTGTGCTGCGCCGCGTGGGTCGCGGTGCTCGGCGGATCAGCCGACGGCTCGGCCTGCGGTCGCAGCCCCGCCGCACGTGGGCACGGGTCCTCGGCGGCGTGGTCGGTGTCGGCTACCTGTTGGTCGCATTCGTCGCGCTCGTCTTCCTCGACGTGCCGTCCGGCTTCCACGGCTGGCTGCCGACCGCGATCGGCTTCGTCCCGGGCATGCTGTTGCTCACGATCGGGGTCGGGATCGGTCGCTGGCCGGCCGCAGTGGCCTGGGCCGTCGTATCCGCCCTCGTGATGGGGTCCTGGATGCACTACACGGCTGCCCCGACTCACCAACGGATCGAGGCCGAGGCCACCGAGGTGGGCGCTCCCGCGGCGTGGACAGTGGTGGAGGACGGCGAGTGGACCGGCAACACGTGGGGCTGGGGCTCCCTGCCGGAGATCACCTACACGTACGTCACCGGCGATTCGGTGCAGGTGGCAGCCGAGGACTACGCCGCGCTCTTGGAGGCGGAGGGGTGGGAACGGGACACCGACGCGTACAGCGTCGAACCGTCCGCGGGCACGGTGGCCCAGGCGTGGGAGAAGGGTCGGTGGAACGTCCGGGTCCGGGTCAGCGGACCGGGCTCGAAGTCCCGCCAGTTCGACACGTCGGTGCCCGCCGCGCTGACGAAGATCGACCTGTACTTCGACGGGCAACGCTGACCCGGAGTGATCCTGCACGCACGCATCGTCTCGTCTGACCGTGGGGATCGAAGCACCATCGACCACCCCTCCTAGGATCGACCCATGCCCAGCACCCCCGAGAACCGCTACCTCGAGCTCCTTCCCGCCGTCGACATCAAGGGCGGCCAGGCCGTCCAGCTCGTCCAGGGCGTCGACGGGTCGGAGAAGCGCTTCGGCGACCCGATCGAGGCCGCGCTGCGCTGGCAGGAGGCGGGCGCGGAGTGGATCCACCTCGTCGACCTCGACGCAGCCTTCGGGCACGGGCACAACCGCGAGCTCCAGGCGAGGATCGTCGGCGCTCTCGACATCCAGGTCGAGATGAGCGGCGGCATCCGTGACGACGAGTCGCTCGAGGCGGCCATGGCCACGGGATGTCGTCGCGTCAACATCGGCACGGCCGCGCTCGAGCAACCCGAGTGGTGCGCCCGGGCGATCGCGACGTACGGCGACCGGGTGGCGATCGGCCTCGACGTGAGGGGTACGACGCTGGCCGCGCGCGGCTGGACCCGCGACGGCGGCGATCTCTACGAGGTGCTGGCCCGCCTCGACTCCGAGGGCTGTGCGCGCTACGTCGTCACCGACGTCAACAAGGACGGCATGCTCCAGGGGCCCAACCTCCAGCTCCTCACGGACGTCTGTGCGGCGACCGACAAGCCGGTGGTGGCCAGCGGCGGCGTCACCACCCTCGACGACATCGAGGCGCTGATGGGGCTGGTCGACGACGGCGTGGAGGGCGCGATCGCCGGCACGGCGCTCTACGAGGGTCGCTTCACGCTCGAGGACGCCCTTGCCCTCACCCGCCCGACGGTCGAGGGGAGCCGAGACCGGTGAGCCTGTCGGTCCGAGTCATCCCGTGCCTCGACGTCGACGGCGGTCGCGTGGTCAAGGGCATCAACTTCGTCGAGCTGCGCGATGCCGGCGACCCCGTCGAGCTGGCCCGTACCTACGATGCCGAGGGGGCCGACGAGCTGACGTTCCTCGACATCTCCGCCTCCCACGAGGGCCGCGCGACGACGATGGAGATCGTGTCGCGGTGCGCCGAGGAGGTCTTCATCCCGCTCACCGTCGGCGGGGGAGTCAGCAGCGTCGACGACGTCGACCGGCTGCTGCGGGCCGGCGCCGACAAGGTCGCGATGAACACCGCCGCCATCCGTCGCCCCGAGCTGATCGCCGAGGTGGCCGACCGCTTCGGCAACCAGGTGCTCGTCCTCAGTGTCGACGCCCGCCGGGCCGAGGGCACCGACTCCGGCTTCGAGGTCACCACCCACGGCGGCCGTACGAGCGCGGGCCTCGACGCCGTCGCGTGGGCGGCGCGCGCCGCCGAGCTCGGCGCCGGGGAGATCCTGCTCAACGCGATGGACGCCGACGGCACCCAGGACGGCTTCGACCTCGAGCTGATCCGGGCCGTACGCCGTGAGGTGAGCATCCCGGTGATCGCCAGCGGGGGAGCGGGTGCGGTCGAGCACTTCCCGCCTGCCGTGGACGCCGGCGCCGACGCCGTACTGGCTGCCACCGTCTTCCACTTCGGAACCCTGCGCGTCAGCGACGTCAAGGCCGGTCTGTCGTCGGCCGGCCACCCTGTCCGCTAGCACCTGTGGAAGACCGCCGCCTCGTGTCGGCGGGCCCCGCCAGACTCGTCGTCATTCCCAACCAACGGTGTGGGTGGGACGATGAGGAGGTCGGATGTGTCGCACGCGTCAGGGGTTGTCATGTCACTCACGTCGACGGAACGACGAAGTATGTCGGTGGACGACTTCCTTGCGCTGCCCGACGGGGTGCGTGCGGAGTACGTCGACGGTGTGGCGATCATGACCCCGCCCGGGACGTGGGAGCACCAGGGCGTTGCTCTCGTTGTCGCGATGGCACTGAAGGCTGCACTTCCTCATCTCGCCGTGGCCACCGAATCCGGTGTCCGCACCAGCGCATCGCGGTTTCGGGTTGTCGATGTCGGAGTGGCAGAGGTCAGACCCGAGGGCAGATTCACCGAAACCCCGCCGCTCGTGGTGGTGGAGGTTCTCTCGTCGAGCACCCGCTCCGAGGACACCGTGCGAAAGTCGACCGAGTACGCCACGGTGGGGGTTGCCCAGTACTGGATCGTCGACCGCGACGCGGGATCGCTCACGGTCTACGCCAACAACGGAGGTGGGTGGGACGTGCTACTCGGGCTTGATGAGACCCACCCCCAGGGCACGGTCGACGTCGGCGATCACGGTCCCGTCGAGCTCGACCTGGTCAGCATCCTCGCTGGCTGAGCACGGGTGCAGAACAGTGGAGCGCTCCAGCCCCCGCGCTGAGATCGCTGGGCCGTCCGGCCCGCCGAGTCCTAGGATCTGCGCATGCGCTCCCTGACCAGCCTTGCCGTCGCCGCCCTGCTCGCCGCCTCGTTCGCCGGGTGCGCGCCCACCGACGAGACCGCGACCGATCCGGCCGATGACACGTCGACCCCCGAGCCGTCGGCGACCGCAGACGAGTGCACGCCCGACTCGATGGAGACGGTGAGCGCGGGCACCCTCACCATCGCCACCGACACCCCTGCCTACGAGCCGTGGTTCGTCGACAACGACCCCGCCAACGGTCAGGGCTATGAGTCGGCCGTGGCGTACGCGATCGCCGAGCAGCTCGGCTACACCGCCGAGCAGGTCACCTGGGTCACGGTGCCCTTCAACAAGGTCGTCCAGCCCGGCCCGAAGGACTTCGACTTCGACATCAACCAGGTCTCGATCACCGAGGCCCGTCGCAAGGCCGTGGACTTCTCCTCCGGCTACTTCGACGTCGTGCAGACCGTCATCACCAACAAGGGCAGCGCCATCGACGGGGCGACGAGCGTCGCCGACCTGGGCGACGCCAAGCTCGGCGCCCAGGTGGGCACCACGAGCTACACCGCGATCACCGACCAGATCCAGCCGTCGGAGGACCCGGCCGTCTTCGACACCAACGACCAGGCCGTCCAGGCGCTGAAGAACGGCCAGATCGACGGCATCGTCGTCGACCTCCCCACGGCCTTCTTCATGACCGCGGTGCAGCTCGACGACGGCATGATCGTCGGCCAGCTGCCGCTGCCCGAGGGCGAGCCCGAGCAGTTCGGCGCCGTCCTGGGCAAGGGCAGCACCCTGACCGACTGCGTCTCCACGGCTGTCGACACCCTGCGTGAGGACGGCATCCTCGACCAGATCAACCAGGAGTGGCTGGCCCAGCAGGGCGCTCCCGAGCTCTCCTGATCACCGGGTCCTCGATGTCGGACATGCGGACCGGGACGGTCACCGACTGGCGACCCTCCGAGGTCCAGCGCGAGCGTGACGAGTGGCGGCGACGCCGTACGTTGCGCAGCGCGGTGATCGCGGCGGGCAGCACGCTGCTCCTGCTGGGAGCGATCGGCGGCGCCGTGGTCAGCTCGCCGGGCTGGCAGCGGGTGCAGGAGACGTACTTCGACTGGGACAAGGCGGTCTCGTCGTTCCCGGCGGTGCTCGAGGGCCTCTGGCTCAACATCCGCGTGATGATCATCTGCTGGATCCTGATCCTGGTCCTGAGCCTGACGGTCGCCATCGTCCGCACCCTCCGCGGACCGGTCGCCTTCCCGTTGCGCCTGCTCGGCACGGCGTACGTCGACGTGTTCCGCGGCCTGCCGCTGCTCCTGGTGATCTTCCTGCTGGGCTTCGGCGGTCCCGCGCTGGGGCTGGGCGGCATGCCCACGTCACCGCTCTTCTGGGGTGGCCTGGCGCTCGTGCTGTCCTACTCCGCCTACGTCGCCGAGGTCTTCCGGGCAGGCATCGAGTCGGTCCACCCGAGCCAACGACTGGCCGGGCGCTCCCTGGGGCTGTCCTACGGTCAGACCCTGCGACACGTCGTCCTGCCCCAGGCCTGGCGCCGCGTGATCCCGCCCCTGATGAACGACCTGGTCTCGCTCCAGAAGGACTCCGGCCTGATCGCCGTGCTCGGGGTGAGCGACGCGATCCGCCGGGCGCAGATCGAGACGGCGCTGGACTTCAACTACACGCCGTACGTCGTGGCCGGCGCGCTGTTCTGCTGCCTCACGATCCCGATGGCGCGGCTCACCGACCGCTACGCCCGCAAGAAGGGCTACCACGGAGCCGGAGGTCACCTGTGAGCGAGCTCCTGCGCCTGGCCGGGGTGCGCAAGTCGTTCGGCGACAACGTCGTGCTGGGCGACGTGGACCTGACCATCGAGCCCGGCCAGTGCGTGGTCCTGATCGGCGCGTCGGGGTCGGGCAAGTCGACCCTGCTCCGCTGTGTGAACCTGCTCGAGGTCGTCGACGACGGTGTCATCACCTTCGAGGGCCGCGACATCACCGACCCGCAGGTGGACGGCGACGAGGTGCGCTCACGGATGGGGATGGTCTTCCAGGCCTACAACCTCTTCCCGCACCTCGACGTGATCGGCAACGTCACGCTCGCGCTGCGGCTGGTGCACGGCGTTTCCGCCGAGGAGGCCCGGTCCCGCGGGCTGGCCATGCTGGACCGGGTGGGCCTGTCCGAGAAGGCCCTGGCCCGGCCCGACGACCTGTCGGGCGGCCAGCAGCAGCGTGTCGCCATCGCTCGCGCCCTGGTGGCCAACCCCCGGTTGATGCTGCTCGACGAGGTCACCTCCGCGCTCGACCCCGAGCTGGTGGGTGAGGTGCTGGACCTGCTGGGCGAGCTCAAGGCCGAGGGCGTCACGATGCTCATCAACACCCACGAGATGGGGTTCGCCCGCGAGGTAGCCGACCAGGTCTGCTTCCTCCACGACGGGGTCATCCACGAGTCGGGAACCCCCGAGCAGGTGCTCGGCCAGCCGACGCAGGACCGGACGAGGGCCTTCCTCTCCCGCATCCGTGCCTGAGGCTGTCGCCGTCGGATTGGGCCACTGTTGGTGGGCGGGCATAGCCTGCCGGGGATGAGTTCCACGAGCACCGCGATCAAGGGTTCGACCACCCGTGAAGGCATCGCCGTACTCGCAGTCGGCATCAGGCGTGAGCCCAGGATCTTCACCGTCGCCACGCTGGGTGCGGTGCTGTTCGGTGTGCTCACCGTGGCGGACGCCTGGGTGCTCGGCTGGTCGACCGAGAACGTCCTGATCCCGGCGTTCGAGAACGGCGAGATCGAGACCAGCCTGCTCGTGTGGGTCGTCGCACTGTTCCTCGCGGTCGCGATCCTGCGGGCGATCGGGATCGTGGCCCGCCGACTCGGCGGCGGCATCATGTATTACCGGATGCAGTCGCACACGCGCCGTGCCGTCACCCGGCAATACCTTGCGCTGCCGATGGAGTGGCACCAGCGACACCCGACCGGGCAGCTGCTGTCCAACGCCTACTCCGACGTCGAGGCGGCCTGGTCGCCGGTCATGCCGCTGCCGATGGCGCTCGGCACCCTCGTGATGATGGTGGTCGCGGTCATCCAGATGTTCGTCGCCGACGTGGTGATGGCGATGGTCGGGCTGCTCGTCTTCCCGCTCGTCGTCGTGGCCAACCTGTTCTACCAGCACTACTCCTCGCCACTGATGACGCGGGCACAAGGACTGCGGGCCGAGGTCAGCGAGATCGCGCACGAGTCCTTCGACGGGGCCATGGTCGTCAAGACCCTCGGTCGCGAGGTCGAGGAGACCAGCCGCTTCCGCGCCAAGGCCGAGGAGCTGCGCGACGTCAACATCCGCGCCGGCCGGATCCGCGCCGCCTTCGACCCCGTGCTCGCGAGCCTGCCCAGCCTCGGTGTCCTCGTCGTGCTGGCGGTCGGTGTCTCCCGCGTCACGGCCGGCGACGCCAGCGCGGGGGACGTCGTCACGGTCGCCTACCTCCTGACCATCGTCACCTTCCCGATCCGCGCGATCGGGTGGCTGCTCGGCGAGTTCCCGCGCTCGGTCGTGGGCTACCGGCGCGCCAAGGCCGTGATCGACGCCCAGGGCGCCATGGAGTTCGGCAGCCAGGAGCTCCGGCGCACCGAGCGCGGAGCCCTGCTCGAGGTCGACGACCTGCACTACTCGTACGACCCGAGCGCGCCGCTGCTGACCGGCGTGAGCTTCGACGTCCAGCCCGGACGCACCGTGGCCGTCGTGGGCGCGACCGCATCCGGCAAGAGCACGCTCACCAGCCTGATGACCCGTCTCATCGACCCCGACGCCGGGCAGATCCGGGTGGACGGGCTCGACCTGCGTGACCTGCGCATGGGGGAGCTGCCGCGCAACGTGGCCCTTGTCGCCCAGACCGCCTTCATGTTCGACGACACGGTGCGCGGCAACGTCACCCTGGGCGCCGACGTGCCCGACGAGGAGGTCTGGGCCGCCCTCCGCACGGCGCAGGCCGACGGGTTCGTGGCCGCGCTGTCCGACGGCCTCGACACGCGACTGGGGGAGCGGGGCACCTCGCTGTCCGGCGGTCAGCGGCAGCGCCTCTCGCTCGCGCGGGCCCTGGTCCGCAAGCCGCGCCTGATGATCCTCGACGACGCCACCTCCGCGGTGGACCCGGAGGTCGAGGCCCGCATCCTCGCCTCGTTGCGCACCGACGTCGGCGGGTCGGACTCCTCGCTCGTGGTCGTTGCCTACCGCAAGGCCACGATCTCGCTGGCCGACGAGGTCCTGCACCTCGACGAGGGCCGGATCGTGGGCCGCGGCACCCATGCCGAGCTCATCGCGTCCAGCCCCGAGTACGCCCGCCTCGTCAACGCCTACGAGGTGGACCCCGTATGACCACCACCGCCTCGACCAACCCGGCCTCGGGCACCAAGATGGACACCGGCGCGGACATCGCCGCCATGGAGACGATCCGGCTCGGCGTGAAGTACTCACCCGAGCTCCGTGAGGGACTGGGCTGGACCCTCGTCCTCGCGGTCATCGCCTCCAGCGGCCAGATCGTGGTGCCGATCGCGGTGCAGCAGACGCTCGACCGTGGCCTCAACGCGCCCGGTGGACCCCGGCTCGGCTTCGTCATCGCGATGGGCGTCGCCGCGGCCGTCGCCGTCGGGCTGACCAGCGTGGCGTCGTACTCCATGACCAAGCGGCTCTTCACCACCTCCGAGCGCGGCCTGGCGACGCTGCGCACCAAGGCGTTCCGGCACGTGCACGACCTGCCGCTGCTGACGCAGAACACCGAGCGTCGCGGCGCACTGGTCTCCCGCGTCACCTCCGACGTCGACCAGGTCAGCCAGTTCCTCGTCTTCGGTGGCCTGATCTTCGTCGTGAGCATCGGCCAGATGCTGGTGGCCACGGTGCTGATGCTGGTCTACAGCTGGGAGCTCGCCGCCGTCGTCTGGCTGGCGTTCGCGCCACTGTTCCTCTCGATCCGCTGGTTCCAGAAGAAGCTCTCCGCGGCCTACACCGTCGTCCGGCACCAGGTGGGCGTCCTGCTGGGCGCGATCTCCGAGCCGGTCGTCGGCGCGGCGGTCGTTCGCTCCTACGGTGTCGAGGAGCGCACCCAGGCCCGCATCGATGACGCGATCGCGGACTGGCAGCGGGCCAACACCCACGCGCAGACCTACACCGTGACGTCGTTCTCCCTCGGTGGTCTCTCGGCGGGCCTCGCCAACGCGGGAGTCATCGTCATCGGCATCCTGCTCGGCTTCACCTCCGACATGACCCCGGGTCGGGTGCTGGCCTTCGCCTTCCTGGTCAGCCTGTTCGTCGGGCCGGTCCAGATGGGCACCCAGATCCTCACCGAGGCGCAGAACGCCATCGCGAGCTGGCGACGCGTCCTCGGCATCCTGGAGACTCCCGCCGACCTGATCGACGCGGGTCCTGACGGCGAGGTGCTGCCGCGCGGCCCGATCGACGTGACGTTCGACCACGTCACGTTCGCCTACCCCACCGGGCCTCCAGTCCTGATCGACGTGGACCTCCACATCGATGCCGGCACCCGGGTCGCGGTCGTGGGGGAGACCGGTTCGGGCAAGTCGACCCTCGCCAAGCTCCTCACCCGCCTGATGGATCCTGTCGAGGGGGCGGTGCTGCTCGACGACGTCGACGTACGACGAATCGAGCCGGGCTCACTGCGGCGCAGTGTCGTGCTGGTGCCCCAGGAGGGTTTCCTGTTCGACGACACCATCGCTGCCAACGTGCGCTACGGAAAGCTCGACGCGACCGACGACGAGATCGTCGCGTCCGCGGTCGAGCTGGGCATCGAGGACTGGCTGGCGGGACTCCCCAAGGGACTGCGTACGACAGTGGGACAGCGTGGCGAGTCACTCTCCGCCGGCGAGCGCCAGCTGGTCGCCCTCCTGCGCGCGCACCTGGCCGACCCCGACCTGCTCGTGCTCGATGAGGCCACCAGTGCGGTGGACCCCCAGCTGGAGATGCAGATCGGCCGGGCGCTCGAGCGCCTCATGCAGGCTCGGACGTCGGTCACGATCGCCCACCGGCTCTCCACCGCGGAGAACGCCGACGAGGTGATCGTGGTGGACCGCGGTCGCGTGGTGCAGCGTGGCTCGCACGCCGAGCTGCTCACCGAAGCAGGTGGCATCTACTCAGGCCTGCACGCCAGCTGGATCGCCCAGCACTCCCACCAGTAGACCCGGCAGGGATCAGGCCGGGATCAGGCGGCCAGCACCTGGCTGATGAGGGCGTCCACGTCGAAGTGGTGGGACTCCTCGCCGAGGGGGACGACGGCGACGCTGCGGGAGATGAAGTCGGTGACGTCGGCGGATCGGGCCAGGAGCACCAGGTGTCCGTCGGGGGAGCTGAGCTCGATGCTGACCATGGCGCTGCCGCTGAGGCCGATCGCGGGGGAGACGTGCACGTCGCCGTCACCCACCGGCGCGGTGATGCCGTGGGCGAGGAGCTCTCGGCCGAACGTCCAGACCAGCTCGCCCTCGCCGGTGAGGAAGGTCATCGCAACGGCGAAGGGGTCCGAGCGACGGTAGTCGAGGACCGCATCGATGCGGTGGTGGATGCCACGGTCGTCGACGCACTCGACGCTGATGTCCAACGCGACATCGGACAGAACTGGTCCGCTTCCCGACACGTTCATCAAGTTCCTCCTCAGATCCCGACTGGATTGCCCATGAGACGCCATCGGGTAGCCCTCATGACGCCGAATGCCAAAAGTGTCCAGCCCCGGTCCAGACCAGTTGACCATGCCTGTCTAGGCCCTGGTGGTTAGGGTCGTGCCCATGACGCGGGCAGCGAAGCGTATCGGTCTGGAGATCCTGGGGTGGGTGCTCCTGGTGCTGGGCGTGGCCGCCATCTTCCTGCCAGGGCCCGGTCTGCTGGGAATCTTCGCAGGTCTCGCGCTGCTCTCCCAGCAGTACGACTGGGCCGAGCGGAGGGTGAATCCGGTCCGCGTTCGCGCGCTCCGCAGCGCCGCCGAGGGAGTGCAGACCTGGCCCCGGATCATCGCCTCGTGCCTCGGTGCGCTCGTCCTGGCGGTGGTCGGCGTGTTCTGGATGATCAAGCCGCCCGCTCCGGGCTGGTGGCCCTTGGCCGAGTCGTGGTGGCTGCCAGGCGGGGTCTGGACCGGCGTGACCCAGGTCGCCTCCGCGGGGATCGCCCTCGCCCTGATCGTCTACAGCTACCGCCGCTTCCACGGGAAGCCGGAGGCGTTGGAGCAGCTCAAGCGCGAGATGGAGGGCGACGACCAGATGGCTCCTGCCCCCTGATTCCACCTTCGCCGAGAGCGTGGGATATCGTTCCTGCGAGCTCGGGCGATTGGCGCAGTGGTAGCGCGCTTCGTTCACACCGAAGAGGTCACTGGTTCGAACCCAGTATCGCCCACCCGAGCAAAAGGGCCCCTGACCAGCGGAAACGCGAGTCGGGGGTCCTTCTCGTTTCTGGGTTGCATCGGATATGCATCGGATGTACGGACTTTTCAGTCGCTGGTTCGGGCACTCGGGATGCGGCGTCCGGAGGCCTCCAGATCGTTGAGGCGCACGCGGATGCAGCGCGGACCGAAGCGGTACGCCGGCAGCGCGCCAGCTGAAATTCGTCGGCGGAGCGTCTTCACGGACTGGCCGATGACCTCAGCTGCGTCGGGCAGCGAGAGGTAGGGGTTCTCGTCGGTCTTTGGGTGTCGGGTGGCGGCCACGGTGGCTTCCTCCTCGTTGTTGGAATGGTCACCAATCAGGTGGTCACGCGTGCCCAAGTTGGGATCCGAGATGGTCAGAGCTCCAGGCTGCCGGGGTCGCGCGGTTCTGGGCGATGGATGAGGGCTTCGTGCAGGTCCGCGCGGGTGGGACCCGGGCCTACTGCCTCGATGTGTGGCCGAGGGCGTAGCTCGTTGCGCACGGTCTGGACCACGTCGAGGTCGGAGGGCCGAGTCACCGGGAGGTATCGCTCGCGGACCGGCTGGACGAGCTGTCCCGTCCCGGTGACGAGTCGCGGAACGGTCACGCGCTTGACGAACGAGCCGCGGTCGATGCCCTCCTCGACCACGTCGGCGATACGCGTGTCGATCTGGTGGAACAGGGTCTGGAAGCCGCCCAGGGTGCGAGGCTCGACAATCGTGTCCGTTGGGAGGATCGAGAGTCTGGTGACGGCGTTCGCACCGTCCGCAGCTGCCAGCCCGCAGTCCCCGAGCCGGCCCCCGATGCCACGCAGTTGACGCTGCAGCATGGTGTAGGTCGCGGCACGGTTCATCCAACTCTCGGCGAGCCCGGTGTCGATCCTCGTCGCGAACGGGGCAAGGCGGCTGGAGAGGATCCGCTGGGAGTCGACGATGAGACGCAAGTTCGTCATCCGGGGCAAGGACCTGTTCAAGCGCACGGCGAGGTTGTGTTCGGCCTGGAGCACACCGAGGATGCCGGGCTTGGCCGGCCCCAAGATCGGTTTGGTCGTCGGGCGCCAACCCAAGCGGTCGACCGTGTAGTCCGGCTGACCCAGATTGACGTCGAGAGCGGCTGCGAGCGCCGCCCAGCCGAGACGCGCGGCCTGCGGGAGCTGCTCCCAGCCCGGTGTGTTCTTGTACCGCTGGTCCAGCACGACCAGGGCCTGGGCGACGGCGGCAACGTCTCCGACCAGCGCCTGGGCTTGGGGCGCGTTCAGGTGAGACGCGACCTCGGGAGCAGTGTCGTGCTCGGCGAGGACGGCGGCCCGCGCGAGTTCGCGCCAGTGCTCGACGACGGGGTTGTCGCTCGGCGTCGTCAACTGCTCGATCGATGCCGCTCGGGCAGAGGAGTGCGCTTTCGCGTGTTCCAGGGCTCGGGCAAGTTCGCCCGCACCGGTGATGCCGGGTCGGCTGGCGCGGAAGGGGTTGGCCTGTTTGGTGGGAAGGTTGCTGAACAGCAGTGGGCTGGTTGCCTGCATGGCCTGGGTGCACCAGATCAGCAGGTTCTGCCGGTACCGGAGGATCTGCTGGCCGAGCGCTGCTCGATCTGGTTGAGCAGGGCCGCCGATCCTGTGCTGGATCCGATGCTGCCGCAGGAGGGCCGCGAGTTCCCGGCGCATTGCGGCGCCGTTCTCGCCGTACATCAGGTGCCGTCTATGGCGTAGGCGTCTTCGAGCTTGGCCAGGACGAGTTCGAGATTGAGCGCGTCTACGCCGTACTCCTCGAGCGCCTCGATTGCGGAGCTGGCTGCGGCGAACAGGTTCGACCAGTCCGCACAGATGCCGTCGGTGTCGAGGGCGGGACTCTCATCGCCGTGGATGCGATCGAGCTCGATCAAGACGCGCTCGTACGCGGACGACGCGTCGATCGAGTCCGCGTGGTCGGCGAGGGCCGCGAGGTGGTACCGCGCCGTCGCGAGGGTCAGTGCGTGGGGGAGAAGCACCGTGGGCTCCCTTTCGTGGGTCCGGACTCGACCGTCCAACGGTCGTCGGCTCGTGGCCGCCGAAGACGGGCTGCGCTGTGGATGGCCGCGCCCGCTACGTGCGTGGGGGCCGCACTCGGCTCACCCGACGAGCGCATCGCGTGCCATCGCTTCGATGCGCCGGCGGCGGAGGACGTCGTCGCGGACGAACTCCTCGAAGTCCAGTCGCCTGTCCTTGATCGGGACCTCGCGACCCGACTCGACGGCCCGTTCGCCCGGCCAGACCGTCTGCCGGGTCGGGCGGTCGCGGTCGACCCGAGTGCCGCAGATCGCAACCCAGTCTCGCAGCCGATGGCGAGCATCGGCGAAGTCGCGAAGCCAGGCAATTGGCGCTGAGGCGCTGGCGCTTTCGTGGTGGCAGCTCAGCCAGTGGGTGTGGAGAGCGGACAGCTCCCAGACGAGCTCGTCGTGGCGGTGCCAGTGCGGCGGAACGATCGAGGGTGGGAGCCCGAACGTGGCCTTGAGCCAAGTCACCCAGGCATCGAGGTCGTGCCACTCGATGTCAGCCTCGTTCGCGTCCAGCAGGTTCCAGTTGATGGGCGCCGGTGGACGCTCGAAGAGGTCCGTAGCGCCCCTGTAGGCGTCCTCGAGCTCGTCATAGGAGTCCACGACGCTGTCCGGTCAGAGTGCGATGGCCGGCGGGTTAGGCACCGGCGTCAGCGGGCGCTCCGGTGCCGTGTGACGTGCGCGCTGGACGACGTAGTCCGTCCTACTGGCGTTGTGGCCGATCTTCCTGGCCACGAACTCCTCCTTGATGACACTTGGTCCCTCGCGGCGCTCCACCTCGAACTCGTGGATGTAGCCGCTGGCGACGAACGAGTCGCCCTTGCGGAATCGGGCGTAGGTCTCGCGGGCGGTGCTCTCGAACGCGACCATGTCGTGGAAGGTCGGGTCGAGCTTGGTGAAGTCGCCGTTAGCTTCCCGGCGCCATTGCTCGACACCGACGCGAAGCCGGCAGCACTCGTCGCCCTTCTTGGTGAAGTGAAACTCCGGCGGCGAGGCGACGAAGCCGACCAGGCTCATCTGGGTGGGGATGGACATGTTCTACTCCTGACTCGCTTGCAGCCTCCGCGTGAGACCGCATTCAGGAGCTAGGTGCGCGGCGCGTCCCAAGGAGCCGGGCCAGGGATTGCGCTCCTTGCGGCCGTGGCATTGGCGGCGGAATGGGGCACCTGCGCAACGTCTCACTGCGGCAGTTGCGTACGTTGGCTTCTGGCTGAGACGCAGAGGCGCGCAGTGGCTTGGCTCCCCCTCAACCGGGCGATCGCGAGCACCATGTGTGGTGCCTACTGATCGTCCGGTCGGGGAAGTGGCGTCTCACGGCATGGAATCCGTGATCCGGGCGCGGGTGGCGGGCTGCGGTTCGCCCTTGGTGTCGGACTTCCCGCGCCCGTCCGGACACGTGGGTTGCGGGCCCTCGGCGTTGTTCCAGTGCGACCGGACCATGAAGCACGGCCGGTCCTGCTTGCCGTCGAGCGTTTGTGCGGCCACGGGTGTGGTGGCGATGGTCGTGACGACCGCAGCGGCGCCGACCATGGCGACGATGCGGCCAATTGCGGTGGTGTTCATGGTGCTCTCCCTGGGTATGTCCGCGGCGGGTGCCGGCGTGTGTTGATCTCAGAGTTGGCCCGCTAGACCCCTAGTTGACGGGGGTTGACGGAAGTGGACACACGGGTCGTGGACAGGGCACCCCGTGTCGGAGGACCCTGAGTCAAGGACGACGACGGGAGGCCTGTGGGAGCGCTGCCACGACCCGACCTCACGCCCGGACCCCAGCGTGAGTTGAACGACGCACTGCACGCGCTGCATCACCGGGCGGGCTGGCCGAGCCTGCGCAACCTGGCCCGTGACGCAGGCTGCTCACACACCACGGTGTCGCACGTCTTCTCCTCTCCCCGCCTGCCGCCCTGGGGTGTTCTCGAGCTCCTGGTCGAGGCCATGGGCGGCGACACTGCTGAGTTCCACCAACTCTGGCTGGCGTCCAGCGAGCCGGCCGACCCGTCGGAGTCGGCCGGGACTCCCTCGGCCCGGATCGCGGGACGCCGTGACGAGCTCGTCACCGTGCGCCGCCACCTCGACTCCGGCACCGGTCTGCTGCTGGTCACCGGGGAGGCGGGCCTGGGGAAGACCGCGCTCGTCACCGCCGCGGCTGCTGGGGCCGAGGCGTTCGTGGCGAGTGGCGTGTGTCGTCCGCTGTCGAGCGAGGTCCCGCTGCTTCCGGTGGCTGAAATGCTGCGCCAGGTGCGCCGCGAGCACCCGGCGTGGTTCGAGGAGGCCCTGGGGGCGGCCCCGTCCTACGTCGCCGGCGCAGTGGCCCAGATCCTGCCGGAAATAGCAGGCGAGGAGGCCCCGCAGGTGAGCGATGAGTGGGCCAGGCAGCGGCTTCTCCACGCGCTCGGCGTACTCCTTTCCGCATTGCGGGATCGCCGGCCACTCGCCCTGTTCGTCGAGGACGCGCACTGGGCCGACGCCACTACTCTCGACGTGCTCGAGCTCCTCAGCACCCAGAGGTGCCCACTCGTCGTGACCGTGCGGACCGAGGACCCCGACGTGGGTGAGGCGTTCAGCGACTGGCTCACGCGCGCCCGCAGCCTGCCGGGGGCGGCCACCTTGGCGCTGGTCCCGCTGACCTTGGCTGAGACGGCCCAGCAGCTGGCGCTGCTGCGTGGTCGCGAGGTGGATCCGGACGAGGTTGCGCGGATCCAGGCGCGCAGTCTCGGTCAGCCGCTGTTCACCGAGCAGCTTGCGCTCCATCCCGACGACCAGCCGCTGCCGGAGCTGCTGGCCGAGCTGCTGCTGCGCCGGTTGCGTGGGCTCAGCCCGAGCGGGTGGGCGGTGGGTCGGGCGCTGGGCGTGTGTGACCGGCCGCTCCCGGTCGAGCAGGTGGCGCAGATCGCCGGACTCGAGCCCCTCGCCGGGCTGCGGGAGATCGACGCGCAGCGGTTGCTAGCCCCGGCCGACGGGCCCCTGGTGCGGCTGCGGCATCCCCTCATCGCCGACGCGATCCGCCAGCGGCTGGTCCCGGGCGAGGCACCGGAGGTGCACCGCCGGGTCGCCATGGTGTTGGCCGCCGAGCCGGATCCCCCGGCCGCGGAGATCGCGGACCACTGGGCCGCCGCCGGCGGCACCACCGAAGAGCTCCGCTGGCGCATCGCAGCCGGCCGAGCCGCGTCGTCAAGCTTCGCCGTCGAGGCAGCAGCGACCCAGTGGCGACGTGTCCTCGACCTCTGGCCGGACGACCTCGGCGAGGCCGGCTCCCCGCCGCTGGGCCGCGCCGAGATGTACGTCGCGGTCCTCGATGCCGGCAGGCGGCTCGACATCGCCGCCGTCGTCCCGCTGACGAGCAAGGCCCTGGAGGTAGCGGAGGATGCCGCCCCCGAACAAGGTGCGGCGATCTGGCATCGGGTGGGGCATATCCGCTCATGGCTCGGGGAGTCCGACGCGGCCCTCGAGCTGAGCGCGCGAGCGATGGCCGTGTACGCGGATCTACCGCCCTCTCGTGACCACGTCGAGGCCCTGACCGACCGAAGGTCCGCCCTCGAGCACGTCGGCCGGTTCCGCGAGGCTGCCGAGTTCGAGGCCAGGGCCGTCACGGTGGCCCGCGCCCTGGGCGTCCCCTCGGTCCTCAAGAAGGCGCTCGCCCAGCGGGCTTGGGGTCAGTGGGTTGGCGGCGACCCGGCGGGGGCCGACGCCGCGATCAAGGAACTGGCCACCATCGTCCTGGATCCACCAGACCCCTACTGCGAAATGGTGGTCGCCATGAAAGTGACCGACATGCTGCTGTTGGCCGGAGCGCCAGCTGCCGAGGTCGCCGAAGCCGCGCGGACGGCGCTGACCGCCGCGGACACGTGGGGACTCCACCAAGGGGTCGACGCAGCCGTCCGCTACAACGTCGCCGAGGCATTCATCAATCAGGGCGACCCCTCCGCCGCCTGGGAGCTCGTGGCTCCGCACACCACAGGGGACCCGGTCCAGGAACGCTGGTCTCTCCACCTGCAACGTTCGGTGCTTGAGCTCTACGCCGGCCGGGCCGACGAGGCGCAGCGACAGCTTGCCGCGGTCGCCGCGGGGCCAATCAGGCAGATGCCCCACCGCCTCGATCTCGCCACCACAACCGCGGGCATCCTCCTCTGGACCGGACAGCCGTCCCCCGCCCTGAACTGGGCGCTACCGGTGCTGGAGGCCGGGGAGGAGACAGATGAACCTGTCATGCTCGCCCCGCTGCTCGTCCTTGCTGCGCGAGCGGCCGCCGACCTGGGTGATCGTGCCCGCGGCGAGCAGCTCCGCGACCTGCACCGTCGGCTGACCGCAGACCCGTTCGCGCCACACCCCCCGCTCGTCACCCCGGCGGCCGAGGGAGCCACGTGGACAGCCGAACTGGCCAGACTGGAGGGATCGGAGACCGTGGACGACTGGGTCGCAGCGGCCACGGCCTGGGACCGCCTCACACGTCCCTACAACTCGGGGTACTGCCGCTGGCGTGGGGCGCAGGTGGCACTGGCGACCGGGCAGGGCACGCTGGCCGGCCGACTGCTGAAGCGAGCCGCCGCCGACGCACGCGGACACCTCCCACTCACCGAGGCAATCCGATCGACTGCCGTAACCAGACCCTGACGGGGATGTCGTCAGCACGCCTAGGCGAAGCAGTGCACGAGATCGTTCATGGTCAGACCTCTTGCTTCCCGAGGTTGGCATACCAGTCATCGAGTTCTCCGGCGTCGACCGGGGCGCCCGATGATCGGCAGTTCCCGTAACTCGGATACACGCCGACAGGCGGCGGAATGCCGCGTTTCCAGCTGCGCTCCCGCGGGCGCTGGACGACCCCCCGGAGCCTCGTTTGCGGCGCTACGTCGGGCAACGCTCCACTGGTTCGCCCATGACCGGAACAAGGGAAACCAAGACTCTGGTCAGGGAAGCAGGGTCGCTAGTTGCCAAGCCACTGTGGTGCAACCCAAGTGACCACAAGAGTCACGAACGCAGCCACACCGAAGGCACTTAAACCCCACGCCCACGTCCGAAAGCCGGGCAAGTACCGAAGCGGCTCAAACGCGCCCGCAAGGGCTGACTCGCGGTTGCGGCGCTTCTGCCATGTTGGCCCATGCACGATGTCGATACCGTCGGAGGACCTGGCCTCGAACTCTGCGAGCCAGTGGGCGTCCGTGATCTCGGCCTGCCTATGCCTGGTGAAGATCTGCACCGTCAAGAAACTGGTGACCATCGACAACAGGCAAGCGATGCTGCGCGAGTACTTGGTGCCACCATCGCTTAGCGCAATGGTGAACAGAAATGCCTGTGCCGTAAGGCTCAACACAGGCACCTGCCACAGCAGATTGTCGAACTGGGTGCGGCGGGCGGCCAAGGCAGCGTAGACAGCGTCCACGCTGACCGATGGCCTGGCTGGCGCCCCCTCAGGGTCCGAGAGATCATCGACGGTCATGCATGGACTGTAGAAGATCGCAGCTGGGCCGAGCACGCCGATCGCGAACAAGACGCACACCTCATCTGGTCGCTCGCACGGCCCGCGTTCAACGGGTCGTGTCGCGCGGCGCGATCGCGTGCCGCCAGCGGATTGCCGGCTCGCGGCGAGAGACGCACTGCGTGCTGCTGCATCCCGCACACCTCCAAGTCGTGGCATCCTCGACAGCCAATTGGATGCGGGATCTGGGGAGCAAGCATGGCGACTTCAAAGACCAAAGGCGGGTACCTCGTGACGGCCTACGGGCTCTTCTGGGACCGGGAGGAGGTGGTGTGGCATCCAGGCGGCGGCAACGCCTGGCAACTCCTCGGCCACAACGGCGGCGCCCAGGACAAGACGAGGCTCGTGTGCGACTTCCGCCGTGCGGGCGGATTTTACGTCCTTTGGAACGAGTACCGGGCCGTTTACGTCGGCCTAGCCCGCGGAACGCAAGGCCTCTTCTCTCGCTTACGGGAGCACGACACCAACAAGAGTGAGGACTGGGATCGATTTTCTTGGTTCTGCATAGACGACGTCATCACAAATGACCATCACGCTGGCTGGGCCCTCACGCAAACTCGCGCCAAGATGTCTGACATCACAGACCGCATCCTGGTTCGGGACGCTGAAGCCCTGCTGATTCTCAACCTCGGGACGTACAAGACCGGGTACCAAAATCGAATGAGCTTCCAGAACGCCCAGGAGTGGAAACAGGTCACGTACATGGACTACGCGCCTACGGGTCTCATGAGGAAGGTGTCGTCCAACTTTGTGAATAGGCGTCTGCTCGCCGACTGGGACACGTGATCCGTTGTTCGCCGCGGCGAACAAGTCAGGTCACCCGCGGCGGAGTGACCTAGGTTCAGTGAGTCTGCTGGCGAAGATGAAGTGTCGCTCGGAATTTGCGTCCGATAACTAGAGGGTGCCCGTACGATTCGCTCATGCGTTCCACTCTCACCGCCGTCACCGTAGCCGTTGCACTCGTGCTGACCGGTTGCAGTTCGAGCGACGCCGATCCCGTGTCCGTGTCTGACGCCGGCGACAAGATCGCCTCCGGCGACACCCCCTCAGGCGTTGACGGGGACAGCACTGACGCCAGCGAGGATGCTGCCGCGAGCGCTGAGAACGTTGAAATCGTTGACTATTCGTTCACGCAATCAAACGGGTACGTCCGTGGAATCGCTTTACTGCGTGCAAACACTGACGCGGCCGTGGGTCAATTCGTGACGCTCTCGTACAACTTGCTCGACGCCGATGGCCAAATCCTCGTGACCGAAGAGCAGGTCGAGTCGTTTAGTTGGAAGGGCCAAGAAGTTGGATTCCCCATTTTTGCGTCCCTAGACGGGGTGAAGGGCGCGAAAGTTGCCACTCTTGACCCGATCGCCACCTTCGATGCTGACAGCCTCTTCACCGATGACGCACAGGAACCGCTCCCGATCCTAGAGGCGACCTCGATAACGGGGGATGGACCGTGGTTCACAGCCTCGTTTGGGTTCACCAACGAGTCCGACGAGATGTTGGAATCGATGCGTGTAGCGGCAGTCTGTTTCGATAAGGCCGGAAAGATCATCGGTGGCGAAACGACGTACCCCGACGCTGCACCCGGCCGCAGCGTCCGCATCGACGCGGACATGATCAAGATCGTTGGAGGTAAGCAGCCAGCGTCATGCAAGGCGTACCTGAACTACCCCGCTTGAAGCGCGTCCTCTCTCCCGGCATTGCAGAATGACTGTCTTTCTTTCGACTGACGCTGGCCGAGCGTCATTCGCCGGAGCTGAGGCGTGCGGATGCTCAGACACCGGCGACGTAGGCGGTCAGAAAGTGGACCCCGTGCCGGTCGAGGTTGCCGCGGGCGCGGTCGTAGTGCTCGGTCGTGCGTGGGTCGGCGTGTCGGGCCAGGATCTGAGCGTCTCGGAGTGGTACGCCTGCGTCGAGGGCGTTGGTGATGGCCGCGTGTCGCAGGGAGTGCGGGCTGATGTGGCGTGGGATGCCCGCGACCTTCGCGATCCTGGCGACCATCCGGTAGGCGTCGCGGCGGTCGATCGGATTGCCCGAGATCGGTCGAAGAAGGAGTCTCCCGGTGGTGCGCTGGCCGCGGCAGGCCTCCAAAACGCGTAGGACGGGCACGGTGATCGGCATGGTGGCGGGCTTGTTTCCCTTGCCGACCAGGTGCAGCACTCGGTGGCCTCGTAGGGTCTCGGCGTAATCCTCGATCCGCACCGCCGCGGCTTCGGAGGCTCTGAGTGCGTTGATGCCGAGTAGATAGGCCAGGGCGCCGTGGTAGACGGTGAGGGTCTGGGCGACCTGGAGAAACCGGATGAGTTCGAGCCGATCGAGTCCCTGGGTTCGAGACTCGTCGCGGTGGACTTTCGGGAGTCTCGCGTAGACGGCTGGGTCGGACACAATGAGGCCGTCGATGTGGGCGAACCGGAAGAAGCCTCGTACCGCGTGCATCGTCGTGACGACCGAGGAGTCCATCAGGCCGGAGTCGCCGAGCTGGCGGATATAGAGCTCGACATGGGCGCGCTGGATCACTTCCAGCGGGTCCAGTCCGTTGCTCTCGCACCAAGCGAACCAGCGTCGTAGCTGGAAGGCGTACAACTGGTGCGTGTGCCCGGAGTACCGGGCGAGGTAGGAGACCGCGGCCAGTTGAGCCGGGGACATCTCGGTCGGTTGGAATGGCATGAGTGCGGTCGTGCCTGACATGGAGCCACCTCGCGGCGGCCTTGATCGGCCCGACCACGCCCGCCGTCAGCGCAACCGAGCGTCTGGGCCCATCGACGCTAGTCCCTTTCGCCGCCGGGCGCGGAACTCGGGCGGGTAGGCACGGGGCACGGTGTTCAGCCTTCCGGTGAAGGCAGTCACTTAGCCACAGGAACTGGAACCTTTCTGGTGGGGCAGGTCAGGTTGTCACCTATCCGTCCAGCAGACCCTTTCCATCCTGAAGCTCCGGCTCACTCCCGAGCGACGCTAATCCGGATTAGCTCGCGAACCGCGGCGGATGTGAGTCCGGCTCGGGTGACGATGCCAACCCTGCGCTCAAGGGGTGGCTCAACGTCGAACACGTGTGCGCCCGCCTTCTCGGCCCGCCGCGCGTACGGTTCGATCATGAGGGCGAAGAGCCGACTCGCAATGACGTGATCAAGGATCGAGTCCACCGACCGAGCTTCGATGAAGATGGAGTCGGCGAGCCCTGCGCTGTCCATGATTTCGTGAATACCCGTGCCGCGTGGTGAGCAAGCGAAAGGCAGGTCCGCGATCTCACTCAGACGCACCGGACTCGTAAGCATCCGGTCTTTTGGGAAGCCCGCCAGTCGAATCGGGAATGTCGCAACATAGTGCTGGTCGAGAGCGCCGGACGCCTGACCTAGGTCAATCACCGCAGCCTCAGCGCGACCGTCCTGGACACGTTGAGCGGCGTCGATTGAGTCCTGCGCCTCGGCAACTATGATCTTGACTTTTGGGTGCTCTGCCCGGAATCGAGCCACGAGCTGCGCCGTTGGAAAGGTGCGCAAGGCCGGGGGCGCCGTCAGCTCGACGCGGCCTCCTCGAAGGCCCTCAACCTCCGAGATTGCCTGTTGTGCGTCGGTCAGTGCTCGTACTGCCCGGCGCGCGGCCGGGAGGAGAGCCTCGCCTGCTGTGGTCAGCTCTACCGACCGCTTGCGCCGCTCGAACAGGCGCGTGCCCAGGTCGCGTTCGAGCTGTGCGACCGAGTGGGACAGCGCGGGTTGGCTCAGATGCAGAGATGCTGCAGCACGAGTGAAGTTCCTGAACTCCGAGACGGCCAAGAAGTTACGCAGCTGCCGGACGTCCATCGGGCGGCTCCTTAGGTGCGTATTCGCCTAGCCCAATGCAGGTCGGAGCCGTGGGCGGTCAAGCGCCCACATTAGGGGCAGGATGACGCCATCTTGTCAGATTGCGTACCCAACTATCCATGATCCGAATGATTCGATCCAGAACAAGTCTTGGACATGTGACGCCCGTCGCAGCTTCACTCGTCTTAGTGACGGGCGACACAAGACCGCAGACGGCGGGCCGCGCTCCACGTGTAGGAGGAACTCTATGAACGCTGTACTTCCCAATCCGTTGAGCGGGCGCCGGCTCGTCGTCGTTGCCTCGTCCTTCACCCTCGCACTCGCTACCTCGGCGTGCGGGGCCATCGGTGGTTCGGGTTCGGGGTCGAGCGAGTACCCCGACGGCAACATCGAAATGGTCATTGCCTACGCCGCAGGCGGCACCATCGACGTCACCGGCCGGCAGGTCGCAAAGGCTCTTGAGGAGAAGCTCGGGACATCGGTGGTCGTCAAGAACCAGGAAGGCGGCGCAGGAGCGATCGGGATGTCTGCCATCGCCAACGCCAAACCGGACGGCTACACGATCGGGTTCGTGCCCAGCACCGACCTCGCCTATCAGTCCTTGGTTAGCGACGAGCCTGCCTACGACGCTTCAAACTACGAGGCTTACAAGGTCAGCGTCCTTCCCACCATCTTCGTTGCGGATGCAGACTCGGACATCGAGTCCCTCGAGGGGCTCAGCGAAGCTGTGAGCCAAGGCGAGAACGTGCACATCGGTACGGCAGGGACGGGCACGCCGCCCGACCTCTCTGCCCGGGCGTGGAACAGCAACACAGGCGGTAAGGCGACGATCGTGCCGTTCGCCGGGGGTGGTGCGGAAGCGCTTCGTTCCTTGCTCTCGGGTGAGGTTGAGGTTTGGTCCGGCTACAGCCCAGCGGTCCTCGGCCAGGTGCAGGCCGGAGATCTCAAGGTCATCGGCGTCCTTGATGATGAGCCCTACTCGCTCTTTCCGGACGCGTCCCTGCCCGAAACGGGCTCGGCGGAGGACTACCTTCCGTACTCCATGTACGTCGTGGTGCCCAAGGGCGCCCCCGCGGAGGTGCGCGACGCATTCGACGAGGCCATGCCCGACGTCGTGAGCGAGGACATCGCTGACTTCCTCGAAGAGACGGGACAGGTCGGCGACTACGCCGACCCCGCGACCTCCGCGGACTACCTGGCCGAACTGACACCCAGCTTTCAGAAGCTGATCGACAGCGGGGCAATCTCGTGACCTTTCGGGCCGAGGCTGTCAAAGTTGTGGTCTGCGCTGTCGTGACGGGGGTGTTCGCCCTCTATACCGCCGCCGCCTGGCAGCTCGACCTCGGTCAGACTGACGCCCCCGGGGCCGGACTGATGCCACGCATCATTGGAGTAGCCGGGTTGATCGTCGGTGCTTTGAGCACTTTAGCGTCGGTTAGACAGCATCGGAGCCCTCGGCAGCAGCCGGTCCAGCTTCTCGACCCTGAGGAAGGGACAGACAACGTCATCACTGGTGGCGAGCTCGCTCGGCTGACCGCAGCGGTTGTGGCGATCGCAGCCCTAGCCGCACTGACGCCCGTGCTGGGTTTCGCCCTTGCCGCGTTCGTGTGCGCGACCGCGCTGGCGGTGATTGCGGGACAGTCCACCTGGTGGAAGGCCCTACTAATCGGAATGGGAACGGCGCTCGCTACGAGCTTCCTGTTCGTCTCCGTCCTGGCCGTTCCGCTGCCCGCCGGAATCCTGGGCTGACACGCCCTTTCATCACAGGAAGCAGACAATTGTGAGTCCCTTGGAAGGCCTGCTGTATGGGCTCGAAGTCGTCGTACAGCCAGAAAACTTGCTTGCCGCCCTGCTCGGGGCCCTCGTCGGGACTCTGGTAGGCATTCTGCCCGGCCTGGGTCCGACTGCCGGCATCGCCGTGCTGCTGCCCGTGACCTTCACCATGGATCCCGTTTCCGGGCTCATCATGATTGCGGGCATCTACTACGGAGTTCAATATGGTGGGTCGTTGACGGCCATCATGATGAACATCCCAGGCGACGCTGCGGCCGTGATGACAACGATTGACGGCTACAAGATGACGCAGGCCGGGAAGGCCGGGAAAGCGATCTTCATCGTCACCTTCGGTAGCTTCCTCGCTGGGACCGCCGCGACCGCCGTGGTGGTGTTCATGAGTCCTTATATCGCCAAATTTGGTCTTAAGTTCGGGCCGGCCGAGTTCGTAGCCATCTGCACGGTGTCCCTGATCATCATCGCCGCCGGGTTCGGACGGCCCCTTGACGGACTGCTTCCCATGCTCGCTGGTGTCGCCATAGCGACGGTCGGAATCGAAGGCGTCTCCGGCACGACCCGGATGACGGGTGGATCCATTGAGCTCTCGGCCGGATTCTCCGTTGTAGTGCTGGCTGTGGGTCTCTTCGGTCTGGTCGAGATGCTGGATCTTCTGGCCCGTCGCCGTCGAGCGGTTGTGCAGCAAAGTCCCCGGCTCCGCGAAATGATGCCCACACGGGCAGAGTTCCGGCGCGCAACGCCCGCTTGGGCGCGGGGAAGTGTGCTGGGGTTTGTCTGCGGGCTTATCCCGGGCCCGTCGACCGTCATCTCGACGTTTCTGGCGTACCGCGTGGAAAAGACGGTATCGAAACACCGCGACGAGCTGGGCACGGGTGCGATCGAAGGAGTCGCAGCACCCGAGGCCGCCAACAATGCTGCTGCCACCGCTGGCATGGTGCCGCTCCTCGCGCTGGGGATTCCGTTCACCCCAGCGCTGGCGCTCATGCTCGCCGCGATGCAGATCCAGGGTGTGGTCCCCGGTCCTTTGGTGGCCACCCAGTCTCCCGACCTGTTCTGGGGTGTCATTGCCTCAATGTTCGTCGGCAATGTCCTACTGGTGATTTTAAACTTGCCGCTGGTGGGCGCTTGGGTCAGTGTCCTGAGGCTCCCCAAGTCCATCCTGGTGCCGATCTTGGTGCTAGTCGCTGGTGCGGGTGCCTTCGCCGAGGCGAACAGGGTCTTCGACCTATGGATTTTCCTCGCGGCTGGGCTGCTCGGATATCTCTTCCGCTTCGCTGGACTGCACCTGGCTCCGCTGATTCTCGGACTGATTCTCGGTCCCCTGCTAGAGGGGAACCTGTCGGCAGCAATGCGGGTAGGCGACGGCGACGTGATGTACCTGTTCACGCGGCCGATTGCGGCGGCCATCTGGCTTGTTCTTGTCGCTTGCTTCGTCTTCGTGAGCGTTCGCGCAGTTCGTGCCCGTAGGACCCCACCGTCCGGACCCGTCACCGAGGAGCCGTCGACGCTTCAGGACTCACGCACCGGCTAGCTCGTGACCGCCGCCCATCCATACCAAACAAGGAGCTTTCCCGTGGACCGCACTAACTTCCTTCTGATCCAGTCCGACCAGCACAACCCGACCTTCATGGGTGCCTCTGGCGACGCGAAGATCAACACCCCCGCCATGGACTCGCTCGCCGAGCGTGGGACGCGCTTCGAGAATGCCTATTGCCCATCGCCGATCTGTGTGCCGAGTCGCGCAAGTCTGGCAACCGGTCGATACGCGCATCAGACCCGCAACTGGGACAACGCGTCGCCCTACGTCGGCACCGAAGCCGACAGTTGGGCGCATCGTGTCCGAGATGCCGGCCGGCAGGTAACCACCATCGGGAAGCTCCACTTCCGCAAGGTAGGCGACCCCACCGGGTTTGATGACCAGCGGCTCGTGATGCACGTCTTGGACGGCACCGGCGACCTCTATCCATTGCTAAGAGGCGACTGCAAGCCAAAGCAGGCAAGCCGGCTCATCGTCGAGGGGGCGGGGCCCGGCGAGTCGGAGTACACCCGTTACGACCGCTCGATCGCTGACGCCGCCACCCGCTGGCTAAGCGAAGAGGCCGGAAACCACGACAAGGGCTGGGTCCTGTACGTGTCCTTCGTCTGCCCCCACTTCCCTCTGGTGGTGCCGCAAGAATACTTCGACATGTACGACAACCCCGACCTTCCGATGCCGGTCAACTGGCACCCAGATGACTGGCCCCACCACCGTGCTGACGACACACTTCGACGCCTGGAAAACTTGGACACTCCGTTTACCGAGGAGTCCGTGCGGCGTGCGGTAGCGGCCTATCGCGGAATGGTTACGTTCGTGGACGCTCAGATCGGCCGCGTGCTGGAGGCGTTGGCGTCCGCAGGTCTGATGGACGACACACGAATTCTGTACACCTCCGACCACGGCGACATGGTTGGCCAGCACGGGCTCTGGTCGAAGCACACCATGTACGAACCGTCCGTGGGGGTTCCTATGATTCTGACTGGTCCCGACGTGCCTCAAGGGAAGGTCGTCAACACGAACGTGTCCCTGATCGACATCTTCCCCACTGTCCTCGACGCCACTCAGACGGCCAGCAAGACCGAAGACGATGATCTGCCGGGAACTTCGCTGCTAACGCTCGCCAATGCAGACGACCTAACCCGAAGCGTCTTTAGCGAGTACCACGCTAACTACTCCAGTCATGCGAGTTACATGCTCAAGGAGGGCGATCACAAGCTGATTTACCACGTGGACGCACCGCCGCAGTTGTTCAACATTGCTGACGACCCTCACGAAGAGGTCGACCTCGCCGGGATAGCCAAGGAGTCCGGGCGACTGGAAGGCCTAGTCGCTGAGCTGCGTCGGATCATCGATCCCGAAGAAGGAGACCGCCAGGCCAAGTCTGACGGCCAGTCCAAGATCCAAGGCGCCGGGGGAGTCGAGGCGGTCATCTCAAAGGGGCTGCGCGTGCCGTACAGCCCGCCGCCCGCAGACGACGCTGCCCTGCAGGACGCAGTCCGTTGAACGATGTGGATGGCGCGACGATGAACGCCACGATCGCCACGGTGCTGGCGGAGAGGCTGCCTCCCGGCCGGGTGATCACCGATCCCGACATCACGGCCCGCTACTGCCATGACGAGGCCGAGTGGGCGACGGTCGGCGTCGCTGCTGCGGTGGTGCGTGCGAAGTCCACGGATGAGGTGCGAACGACCGTTCGGGCCTGTCTGGAACAGGGAGTGGCCGTTGTTCCTCGAGGAGCCGGGACCGGGTTGTCCGGTGGTGCGAACGCCCTCGACGGGTGCGTCATTCTCTCGCTCGAGGCGATGGACGAGATCTTGGAGGTAGACGCTGTCGAAGGACTCGTCGTCGTGCAGCCCGGGGTGATCAACGCAACCCTTCGACGTGCCCTCGCCGAGCATGGACTCTGGTACCCGCCCGATCCGGCGAGCGCCGAGTGGTCCACCATCGGTGGCAACGTTTCGACCAACGCTGGTGGGTTGTGCTGTGTGAAGTACGGCGTAACCGGGGACTACGTCCTTGCCCTAGAGTTCGTCGACGGATCTGGCGAGGCTGTGAGGGTCGGACGACGCACTGCCAAAGGCGTGGTCGGCTACGACCTCGTGTCACTCCTAGTGGGGTCCGAAGGGACCTTGGGCATCATCACCGAGGTGACTTTGCGGGTTCGAGCCCTTCCGCCGCCGGCCCAGACCGTAGTCGGCTACTTCGACTCTCTAGCAGCGGCTGGCGATGCCGTCCGCAATGTCGCCGAGGCTGGTCTCACGCCGTCCGCCTTGGAACTTATCGACCGTGAGTGCCTTCTGGCGGTAGACGCCTGGAAGAACATGGGGTTGGCCGACGAGGCCAACGCCGTGCTGCTGGCGCGGTCTGACCTGCCTGGCGGGGCGGGGGATGCCGAGGCGGAGGCAATCCGGCTCGCTTTCGAATCAGCCGGTGCCAAGTGGGCGGCACGTTCCTCCGACCAGGAGGAGGCCGAGATGCTCTTCGAAGCAAGGCGGCTTGCTTACCCGGCCATGGAGCGTCTGGGACCGGTTCTTACTGAGGACGTGTGCGTGCCGAAAAAACACGTCAGCGAGATGCTCCGGACCATCGAACAGATCGCGGAGCGTCACGACACGCGCATCGCGAACATTGCGCACGCGGGTGATGGGAACCTGCACCCTCTACTAATCACGTCGCACGACGACGAGGCCGCACGCCTGCGTGCCCAAGCAGCGTTCGAGGACATCATCGCTGCGGCCCTTGCCCTCGGCGGAACCGTCACGGGTGAGCACGGTGTCGGTCTGCTCAAGATGGGCGGGATGCGTCAGGAAGTCGGCCCACGGGTGCTGGCCCTGCACCGGTCGGTAAAGGACGCCCTAGATCCGGATCACGTCTTCAACCCCGGCAAGGTGTTCGACCTTGCCTGATCCAATCGAGTTGCCGGCTGAGCCTGCTGCGCCCGTCAGCTGCTGCGGAGGCGATCGATGGGTGGGACGAGGTACTGACGCACGCAGGACGTACCGTCCTGATCAACCCCTCACGCCACCGGGCCGCCGCCAGATTCGGGGACAGCGACGCCTCTCGGGTGGGCGGTTCCTCATGGGGGACGCGTGGGGAGAGGGGTACGAGGCAGACGGGGAACGGCCGGTCCACCCAATAGACCTCGAGGCATTCTATTGCGGCGAGGCCACCGTCACCAACGCCCAATTCTCTACGTTCGTCAAGGCAACGGGCTACACCACCGATGCCGAGGTCGCGGGCAGCTCAGCGGTGTTCCATCTCCTCTTCGCCGGACAACCCTCCGACGTAGTGGGGGTCTCGGACGGCGCACCTTGGTGGCTGGAGGTACGCGGCGCAAGCTGGCGACACCCCGTCGCGCCGGGATCCGGCGAGGGTTGGGTAGCGAACCACCCAGTGGTGCACGTGTCCTGGAACGACGCCGTTGCCTACTGCCAATGGGCTGGTCAAAGGCTGCTGACAGAAGCGGAATGGGAGTTCGCAGCCCGAGGAGGGCTCGACGGCTCTCGCTATCCGTGGGGCGACGATCTCTTGAGCCCGAGTGGCCGCTGGCGTTGCAACATCTGGCAAGGGGACTTCCCGGCGCGCAACGACGTGGATGACGGGCACCTCGGGACTGCGCCAGTAAAGACCTTCGAGTCGAACGGTTTCGGGCTCTACCAGATGGCTGGCAACGTCTGGGAGTGGTGCCAGGACTGGTTCTCCCCGACCTATTACGCGGACAGTCCGTCGTGTGGCCCCCGCGGACCCGAGGAGGGAGATCGTCGCATCTTGCGCGGCGGTTCCTTCCTGTGCCATGACTCCTACTGCAACCGGTACCGCGTTGCTGCTCGGTCCGCAGCGGACCCCGATTCCTCGGCTAGCAACACCGGCTTCCGGACTGCGAACGATGGCTGAGAGCGGCTTCCCTCGACGACTGTACGAAAGTGGCGCTGAGCCGGATCCTCGGTTCAGCCTGGCCAACGAGCGGACGGTCCTAGCTTGGGTCCGCACATCGTTGGGCCTCACCGCGCTGGGCATCGCACTGCACGCTTTCGACGTCGACATGCATCGGGGTACCCAGTCCGTAGTCGCAACCACCTGTGTCGCCCTGGGAGCCCTCGCACCGATCCTCGGTTGGCGGCGATGGCTCGTTACCGAACGTGCCTTGCGGGAACGCCGTCCGCTGCCTGGGGCAGGAATCGATCTTCTGCTGCTGGTCGTAGTCTTAGCTATTGCCGGTGTCGTGCTCATCATCGGGCAGGTCTGATGCCTCATGACGACGGTGCCCAGCTCGAGCGCACGGCTCTGGCCTGGCGACGGACGGGCGCCGCGGTCCTGCTCGGCGCCTGCGTTGAGGCGCGTGTCCTACTTGGCGGCGGCTCTTCTTTGGTGTCAGCAGGACTGAGTTGTATGGCCGCCGGGGTTGCCACGCTGGCACTTGTTAGCACCAGTGTCGGGTACGCAAGGACCGTTCACTCGCACGGATGGGGCGCCCCACGACCCTTAACTTCTGGTCTGACCGTCGGACTGGTGTGTAGTGCTGCGTCCCTAGCGGCGGTTGCCGCGGTTCTTGCACTCGTACACCACGGTTGACGAAATCAGCGCCGGGGCTACCGGTCCGCCAGGCATCTCGCGTCCTGGGCCGGCACCACGCCCGGCAACAACGGTACTGACCCGTGCGCCCGCCGCCTACGCACCACAGGCGTCCAGATGATGCCTTGTTCAGCAGTCTTCTGCACGTTGGCCGACCTCGACGGCGAGCCCGAACGTGGTCAGCGTTGAGACGCCTCGCGGGCAGCCCAACCGGTGGACGACGACGGTGAACTCGGAATCACTCGCCAGCTCGACAATCGCATCATCAAGCCGGCTCGGCGGGCAGTCATGGTGAGCACGGCCTCCTAGTAGGCATCGAATGTCGCGCCATGGTTGCTTTGGACTTGAAGCGGTGGCGTCGTAGCCATGCGTCGTGCCGGTTCGTCCAGGCACGGCCGTCGTAGTTGATGATGCTGCGGCGCAGCAACAACAGCTTGGAGAGCTGGTGGCGTGCGGCCATGAGATCGCGTCGACAGTCCTCGCGGGCACGGACCAGGTCTCGGGCCTGCTCCTGTTCCAGACTCGGCACGGTCAGGGCGGTGATCTCGTCCAGTCGCAACAGCTTGGCCAAATGCAGAGCATCGCGGGCATCGGTCTTGACCCGGTCGCCGGATGGTCGTTGCAGCTTTGAGGGAGCCACTACCTCGCATGGGAGCCCGGCCGCCCTCAGTTGCCGGCAGAGCCCGAACCCGGTAGGGCCAGCTTCGTAGCCCCCCCGCCGGGCCAGGCAGATCGACAATTCTCGCTAGAGGGCGGCGATCTCCTGATCGCGCTGGCGGGAGACTGAGCTGAACGCACGGCGTCCCACCCCGCTCTCGTCAGCCACGGTCGGCGGCGAGCGGGTCACCCACGGGCGGCGGCGGGCGGACGGGGTCGTCGTCGACCAGGTGGGTGCGGTCCCACGCCGACATGACCATGAGGGTCTTCGTGCCAGCGACGATGCCGGTGCGGCGGATGGCGTTGACGACCTGCTGCAGGTGCTCGACGTTGCGGACCCGGAAGCGCACGAGTGCGTCGGGGTCGCCGGCGATGGTGTAGTACTGCTGCACCTCCGGCACTTGCCGGGCTATCTCTTCTATCTTCTCGGTGGCGGTGTCCCCGGTCAGCCGGATCTCGGTGAAGGCGTCGATGTCGCCGACGGACGCGTCGTCGATCACGGCGACGTAGCCCTTGATGACGCCGGTGTTCTCCAGCTTCTCGATCCGCCGCGCGACCGGGGCGCTCGAGAGGCCCACGCGGCGGCCGATCTCGCTGACCGGCATCCGCGCATTCCGGCGGAGCAGGTCGAGGATCTGTCGATCGATGGCGTCCACTTCATCTCCTCAATGGTCTGGATTCGTGCGTCGCACGCACGATCATAGTTGCTATGACGCCGGGTGACGCGCTGATTCTGTCATGTGCGCAGGAATTGAGCGTGATGCTTGCGTGCCCACGTGATCGGCACCCACGATGCTGCGTGAGCCAACCACCCCGAGGAGCGTCATGACCGTGGAGACCCGCACGACCGATCCGTGGTCCGTCCTTGACGTGTCCGGACACCTGCGTCACGACGACCGCGTGCCGGCCGGCGACACGGCGCTGGACCTGCGACGTGCCTACCGCGACATGGTGCTCGCGCGACGTGTCGACGCCGAGGCCATCGCCCTGCAGCGTCAGGGCGAGCTCGGCCTCTGGCCGTCGATGCTCGGCCAGGAGGGCGCCCAGGTCGGTGCCGGCTCGGCCCTGCGACCGCAGGACGTGGTCTTCCCGACCTACCGGGAGCACGCGGTCGCCTGGTGCTTCGGTGTCGACCCGGTCCAGCTGCTGGGTCTGTTCCGCGGCACGACCATGGGTGGCTGGGACCCGCGCGAGCGGAACTTCAACTTGTACACGCTGGTCATCGGAGCCCAGACACTGCACGGTGTCGGGTACGCGATGGGCATCGTGCGCGACGGCGACGTCGGCACCGGTGACCCTGAGCGTGACCGCGCCGTCCTGGTCTTCCTCGGTGACGGCGCCCTGAGCGAGGGCGAGACGAACGAGGCCTTCGTCTGGGCCGCGGCGCAGCAGCTCCCGGTGGTCTTCTTCTGCCAGAACAACCAGTGGGCCATCTCGGCGCCGTTCTCGGTGCAGAGCCGGATCCCCGCCGCCGAGCGCGCCCGAGGCTTCGGCTTCCCCGGTGTGCGCGTCGACGGCAACGACGTCATCGCGTGCCACGCCGCCACCCAGGAGGCTCTCGCGACGGCTCGCGCCGGCGGCGGTCCAACCCTCATCGAGGCGGTCACCTACCGGCGCAATCCCCACACGACCTCCGACGATGACCTGCGCTACCGCACCGGCTCCGAGAACGACGAGTGGGAGGGCCGCGACCCGATCGACCGCCTGCGACTGCTGCTCACCGGCGACGACGCCCCCGAGCGCCTCGACGACGAGTTCCTGGCCGACCTGGCGCAGGAGGAGCAGGCCCTTGCCGAGCGGCTGCGGACCGGGTGCCGCGCCCTGCCCGTGCCGTCACCTGAGGACCCGTTCACCTACACCCTCGAGCAGACGCCTGCCGAGCTGGCCCGACAGCGCGACGAGCACCTGGCGTTCGTCGCCGCCGGAGAAGGAGACCACGCATGAGCACCGCGCTGGCCCACGCCCTGAACACCGGTCTCCGCCACTCGATGGAGTCCGACGGCAAGGTCCTGCTCATCGGCCAGGACATCGGCGAGCTGGGAGGCGTCTTCCGCGTCACCGACGGTCTCGCGCAGGACTTCGGCGAGGACCGCGTCGTCACCTCGCCGCTCGGCGAGGCCGGCATCGTCGGCAGCGCCATCGGGCTGGCCATGGCCGGCTACCGACCGGTGTGTGAGATCCAGTTCGACGGCTTCGTCTTCCCCGCCATGAACCAGATCATCACCCAGCTCGCCAAGTATCGTCACCGTTCCGAGGGAGCCGTCTCTCTCCCCGTGGTCATCCGTATCCCAGTCGGCGGTGGCATCGGCGCCATCGAGCACCACAGCGAGTCGCCGGAAGCCTACTTCGCCCACACTCCCGGCCTCCGTGTCTTGTGCCCCTCCAGCGCGCAGGACGCCTACGACCTGCTGGGCCAGGCCATCGCCTGCAACGACCCGGTGATCTTCCTCGAGCCCAAGCGCTCGTACTGGGCCAAGGGCGACGTCGATAGGACTGCGGGCCCGTTGCCGATGGACCAGGCGCGCATCGTGCGTCCGGGCGACGACCTGACGCTGGTGACCTACGGGGCGCTCGTGCCGACCGCGGTCAAGGTGGCCGCAGTGGCCGCCGAGGAAGGACGCTCGATCGAGGTCATCGACCTCCGGTCGCTCTCGCCGATCGACGACGCGACGATCGTCGCGTCGGTCGAGCGGACCGGTCGCTTGGTCGTCGCCCACGAGGCGTCGCAGACCGCGGGACTCGGCTCGGAGGTCGTGGCGCGCGTCCAGGACCAGGTCTTCTACTCGCTGGAGGCGCCGATCATCCGGGTCACGGGGTACGACACGCCGTACCCGGCCAGCCGGCTCGAGCACGACTGGCTCCCGAACCTCGACCGCATTCTCGACGCCGTCGACCGCAGCTTCACGTACTGAGGGGCTCAGACCACATGACGAACGTCCAGCAGTTCAACCTCCCCGACGTCGGCGAGGGCCTGACCGAGGCCGAGATCGTGACCTGGCTCGTCGCGCCGGGTGACGTCGTCGAGGTCAACCAGACCCTCGTCGAGATCGAGACGGCGAAGTCCCTCGTCGAGCTCCCGTCACCGTACGCCGGCGAGGTGATCGAGCTGCACGCCGCGGAGGGCGTGACGGTCGACGTCGGCCGGCCCATCATCAGCATCGCGACCGCCGGAGCCGCGCCGGAGACGGCGCCGACGAGCCCGCCCGGGCCTGCGGAGACGGGGCAGGGCGCAGTCGATGCCGACGAGCCTAAGCTGCTCGTCGGGTACGGCGCGAAGGAGACGAGCGGCCGGCGTCGGCACCGGGCCGCCCAGCAGGCTCCCGCCGAGCTGCCCGCGGCTCCGCCCTCGCCCGCCGAGCTGCCCGCGGCTACGCCCTCGCCCGCCGCGGCAACGTCTGGGCCCGTCAGGACCACGCCACCGGTCCGGAAGCTGGCGAAGGTCCTCGAGATCGACCTCGCGTCGCTCACCCCGAGCGGACCCGGTGGCATCGTGACCCGTGCCGACGTGCTCGACGCCTCCTCCACCAACGGCGCGTCCCCGGCGGCCCCGGACGCCGTCGCGACCACGCCCACCGATGCCGCACCGGCCGAGATCCGCATCCCGATCAAGGGCGTGCGCAAGCACACCGCGGCGGCCATGGTCAGCTCAGCCTTCACCGCGCCCCACGTCACCGAGTTCGTGACGCTCGACATCACCGCGACGATGGACCTGCGGGCCCGGGTCGCCGCCCGGCGCGACTTCAAGGACGTCAAGCTCAGTCCGCTGTGCTTCATCGCCAAGGCCTTCCTGCGCGCCATGGAGCGCACCCCGTCGGCGAACTCCCGGTGGGACGAGGCCGCCCAGGAGATCGTCCAGATGCGCGAGATCAACCTCGGCATCGCGGCGGCCACGCCCCGCGGCCTCGTGGTCCCCAACATCCGCAGCGCCCAGCGCCTCGGACTGGCCGAGCTCGCCACGGCCATCGCCGACCTCGCCGCCACTGCCCGGTCGGGCAAGACCCCGCCCGAGGCGATGGCCCACGGCACAGTGACCATCAGCAACTTCGGCGTCTTCGGCGTCGACACCGGCACGCCCATCCTGAACCCGGGGGAGACCGCGATCCTCGGCGTCGGCACGATCACCCGGCAACCGTGGGTCGTCGGAGAGGGACCGGACGAACGGATCGAGCCGCGCTGGGTCACCACCCTGGCCCTGTCGTTCGACCACCGCGTCATGGACGGTCAGCAGGGCTCGGAGCTGCTGGCGGACACGGCCGCCTTCCTGCGCGACCCCGCCCTCGCGACGCTCTGACCCCCACCCAGCACGAGAGGACCACCATGTCCCAGAAGTTCGACGTTGTCGTCCTTGGAGCCGGTCCCGGCGGCTACGTCGCCGCGATCCGTGCCGCCCAGCTCGGCAAGAGCGTCGCCGTGGTCGAGGAGAAGTACTGGGGAGGCGTCTGCCTGAACGTCGGATGCATCCCCTCGAAGGCGTTGCTTCGCAACGCCGAGATCGCAAGCACCTACCGCCACCACGCGAGCGACTTCGGCATCGTCGGAGACGTCTCGTTCGACTTCGGTGTGGCGCACGACCGCAGCCGCAAGGTCGCCGACGGCCGAGTCAAGGGCGTCCACTTCCTGATGACGAAGAACGGCATCACCGAACTCGCCGGCCGCGGGACGCTGACCGGGCCCCACGGCATGGACGTGCGACTCTCCGACGGGACACTCGAGCAGATCGAGTTCGAGCACGCCATCATCGCCACGGGGTCGCGCACCAGGATGTTGCCCGGCGTCGAGCGATCCGCCCGGGTCGTGACCTACGAGGAGCAGATCCTCGACCGCGACCTCCCGGGGTCGATGCTGGTGGTGGGGGCCGGCGCCATCGGCATGGAACTGGGGTACGTCGCCAAGGCGTACGGGGTCGACGTCACCGTGGTGGAGTACCTCGACCGAGCGCTGCCGAACGAGGACCCCGAGGTCTCGAAGGAGATCACCCGGGCCTACAAGAAGCTCGGCATCGACGTCCTCACCTCGACGAAGGTCGAGTCCGTCACCGACCACGGTGACCGGGTCACCGTCGTGTACTCCCGGGACGAGGTGCAGGAGACCGTCGAGGTCGACCGCGTAATGGTGTCGGTCGGGTTCGCGCCCAACGTCGAGGAAATCGGCCTGGAAGCGGCGGGCATCCAGCGCGACGCCCGTGGTGCGATCGCGATCGACGAGCGGATGAGGACGAACGTCCCGCACATCCACGCGATCGGCGACGTGACGATGAAGCTCCAACTGGCGCACGTCGCCGAAGCGCAGGGTGTCGTGGCGGCCGAGACCATCGGCGGCGCGCAGACCATGGAGCTCGGGGACTACCGCATGATGCCGCGGGCGACCTTCACCCAGCCGCAAGTCGCCAGCTTCGGACTGACCGAGGCCGAGGCCGTCGCCGAGGGTCACGAGGTCACGGTCGTGAAGTTCCCGTTCTCGGCCAACGGCAAGGCCCACGGGCTCGGCGAGCCGACGGGCTTCGTCAAGCTGGTCGCCGGCGCGAAGCACGGCGAGCTCCTCGGTGGCCACCTGGTCGGCCCCGACGTGTCCGAGCTCCTGCCCGAACTGACGCTCGCACAGAAGTGGGACCTCGGCGCGTT
>CAVRLH010000002.1:0-271771 GCA_963721925.1 uncultured Actinomycetota bacterium
CGCCTCCTGCTGGGGCTGGAGCCACCAGCGGTACGGCCCGGAGCGAGCGAGGTCACTGCGGGCTCGCGCTACCTCTGCGAGCACGACGGCCAGTTCCTCGTCGTCGACCGCCTCGTCGGCGAGGGCGTCGGTGACGCCGCGTAGCAACAGCACCTCGGGGGCGGCAGCGACCGCAGTGACCAGGCTGGCACGGGTGCGATGCCCTTTCGGAAGGCCACTGGCGTGCCTGAGCACTCCGCCACCGGGAAGCGATGCGGCGCGGTCGGCAACACCCAGTCGAGGCTGTCGTGGTCGCCCGCAGACAAGAGGCTCGAGACCAGCGCGGCGGCTTCGTGGGTGGAAGGGCCGCCAGGTCCGGCCGTCCCACGATCTCCCCGGCACCCATCGCCCGGGCGGCCGCCAGCGCGCTCTCGAGGGCGCTGTCGGACCAGGCCGGCGCGGCGGCGTAGTGGATGACCGGGGCCGGCGGCGCGTCAGCAGTCAGCCGCTGGAGCACCTGGGCCAAGGGCCCACTCCCAGGTACCGCGTCGGAGAGAGCGGTGCGGTGGGCATCGGAGAGGCCGAGGTCGACGAGTGCATCAACGAGGGCCGCCCGGTGGGCGGGGTCCGGCGTAGCAGTCACCGAGTCACACAGGGAGATCCAGCTGTCGATCGAGCTCATGCAACACCTCCGAAAGTCGGGAACCCGATGGGCCCCTGGTGCGCCGACGCGGCGGCTCGAAGATGCGGGTCGTCGTGGGTGGCTGTTCGCCGGTCGACGGCTCTAGTCTGCTGCAAGCAGCACACTCAGCGGAAGTGCGACCCATGCCTCCTCGTCGCTACCTCGACTTCGACCTGTTGCTGGAAGAGCAGGCCGACGGCGAATACCAGGCGTTGGTGACCGGATCGCCCTTGGGCGAGGTCACCAACCAGGGGTTCCGGCTGCCCTTCGACGCCCAGACCCTCGAGATACTGATGCTCAAGCTCGATCCCGGTCGCTCGGGCACGCGGCGGGTCGGCGCCAACACTCAGCAGCAGGCGGCCATGGACTTCGGCGGGCCTCTCTACGACGCCCTCTTCCGTGACGACGTCGGCATGGCTTGGTCGCGGAGCCAGGACTTCGCCCGCCAGCAGGGTGCCGGGCTGCGGTTGCGGCTGCGGCTCACCGGGGCGCCGACGATCGCCGGCCTGCCCTGCTGGGAGCTGCTCTACGACCGCAAATCCAACGCGTTCCTGGCCCAGTCCGAACGGACTCCGCTCGTGCGCTACCTCGATGTGTCGCACGTGCCGCGACCCATGACCGTCAACGGACCACTGCGAGTGCTGTCGATCATCTCCTCGCCGAGTGACCTGGAGATCCTGGACGTCGATGCCGAATGGAGGCGACTTCAGCAGGCGCTGGCCCCCAGGATCGAGGCCGGCCTCGTCGTCCTGGACCGGCTGCCGAGTCCCCAGCTGTCGGAGCTCGGCCCGTGGCTGCGCAGTCAGCCGACACACATCGTGCACTTCATCGGCCACGGGGACTTCGACGACCGTCTGCGCGAGGGCGTCCTCTACTTCCAGGACAAGCTGGGGGCCCGAACGGCCGTCACGTCGTCGGTGCTCGGCCCCTACCTGCGCGACCACGACCCATTGCGGATGGTGGTCCTGAACGCCTGCCGGTCGGCGCGTACTGATGCGGTCGACCCGTTCGGTGGAATCGCACAGGGACTCGTGCAACAGGACGCCACGGCGGTCGTCGCGATGCAGTTCCCGATCAGCGACCGGGCTGCCGCCACCTTCACCGGCGACTTCTACGGGTCGCTCGCCGACGGGTTCCCCGTCGACCAGGCGGTGACGAGCGCCCGCAAGGCACTGATGGCGGAGTTCCGCGACGAGTGGGCCACTCCCGTGCTGTTCATGCGGTCCCCGGACGGCGCGATCTTCGAGAACGTCGTCGCAGAGCCGTCGCCGGCGCGAGGGTCCGCGCAGGCGCCCGCCGCGGCGGGCCACTCTTGGATCGCGCAGCACCTCGGTGCCTTCGCCGCAGCCGGTGGCGTCGTCGTGCTGGTCGTGGCCGCGATCGTGCTCGCCCTGACCCGGGACGACAACCGGGGCTCGGGGCGGACTCCGTCGCAGGCGCAGGCGGCGGAGACCTCGACCAGCGAGACGACGGGGCAGGGCGACGCCCTCGTCGGTCGGTGGACCGGTTCCGCACGTGTCTCGGGGGGTGGTCGCTTCGACGTCGAGCTGGACATCACGTCACCCTGTCGCCTGCGGGAGCCGTGCGGGACCATCTTCGTCAGCTCCCTCCCGTGCGAGGGACGGGCCAGCCTGGCGACGGTGCGGGACAGGACCTACGAGTTCCGTGTAGACGACTTCACTCCGGAGTCGTCCTCCGACTGCACTCCGGGTGCAGGCGACTTCTTCGAGCTGGTGGACGACAGCACCCTGCGCTACACCACCGGCTACGCCGACATCGAGGGCGTGCTGCGCAAGGTCGGATGACCCTGGGTCACGAGTCGCGGCGCATCGGCCGGGCATGTCGTCGAGCGGCGAGTGGTTCTATCCTGAGAGAGGTCCCGTCGCGAAAGAGCTCACCATGGCCACTCGCACCTATCTCAGCTTCGACCTCCTGCTCGAGAAGGAGGCCGACGGCTCCTACGCGGCCCTGGTCACCGGCGCCCCTGTCGGTGCGGGGTCCAATGTGAGGTTCCAGCTGCCGTTCGACGCCACCACCCTCGAGAACCTGTTGCTCAAGCTGGACCCGGGCCGGAGCGGCACCCGGCGGACCGGGGGAAACACGCAGCAGCAGGCGGCGATGGACTTCGGCGGTCCGCTCTACGACGCGATCTTCCGTGACGGGGTGCTCCTGGCGTGGTCCCGCAGCCAGGACCTCGCCCGGGCCGAGGCCGGCGGCCTCCGGCTGCGCCTTCGGCTGACCGAGGCCGCGGAGATCGCCGGGTTGCCCTGGGAGCTGCTGTACGACAAGCCCAACAACAACTTCCTTGCCCAGTCGGAGCGCACTCCGATGGTGCGCTACCTCGACATCCCGGCCGTGCCGAGGGCGATCAAGGTGGACGGGCCGCTGCGGGTCCTAGCGATCATCTCCTCGCCCGTGGACCTCGAGCGCCTCGACGTCGAGGGCGAGTGGGCCCGGCTCCAGGAAGCGATGAAGGGCCGCATCGAGGCCGGTTCGGTGGTGTTGGACCGGCTGCCCAGGCCGATGGTGTCGGAGCTGGGGCCGTGGCTCCGACGCCACCAGACCCACGTGATCCACTTCGTCGGCCACGGCGACTTCGACGAGCGGCTGCGTGAGGGCGTCATCCACTTCGAGAGCGAGACCGGCGCCCGGGCGCCGGTCACCTCCACTGTGCTCGGTCCGTTCGTGCGCGACCACGACCCGCTGCGGATGGTGGTGCTCAACGCCTGCCGGTCTGCCCGCACCGACGCCGTCGACCCGTTCGGCGGGATCGCGCAGGGGCTCGTGCAGCAGGATGCCACCGCGGTGGTGGCCATGCAGTTCCCGATCAGTGATCGGGCCGCGGTCGCGTTCACCGGTGACTTCTACGGCTCGCTCGTCGACGGACTGCCCGTCGACCAGGCGGTGACCGGCGCCCGCAAGACGCTGCTGGGCGAGTTCCGTGACGAGTGGGCGACCCCGGTGCTGTTCCTGCGGGCTCCCGACGGCGCGATCTTCGAGGGGGTCCACTCCGCGGGGAGCACGACGACCGCAGCCACCCCGTCCGACCCCGTGGCCCTGACGCCGGGACCGACCACCGACACCGCGTCTCGTGCACCCGCGCCGGCGGTCGAGAGCACCTCTCGCCCTCGCCGGCCGTTGCTCATCGCCGCCGGGGCTGCAACGGCAGTCGCGGTCGTGGTCGCGGCCGTCGTGGCGCTCGACATCGGCGACGACCCGGTCGGCGACGCGACACAGGAGCCCGGGTCTGCGGAGGGCCAGGCGACGGCGGTGCTGCCGAAGGCTGCGACTCCGTTGACCCCGGACCAGCTGATCGTCGCGGCGGGGTCGAGCGACGCCAACCTCAACCTCTTCCGGGTCGACGTTGCGGCCGGCACCACGACAGCGCTGACGGCCGGCAGGGGGCGCAAGGCGGGGCCCTCGATCGGCAGCGCGCGCGACACACTGATCTTCACCGAGAGGATCACGGGCACCACCAACTTCCGGCTGCGGACCGTCGACCCCGCCACCGGTGAGCAGGACGGCGTGCTGCTCGCGAGCGCCCCCGCTGCCTGCGCGCAGAGCATGGAGCGACCGGCGCGATCACCCCGCAACTCCAACATCATCGTCTCGCCCTGCAAGAGCGCGTCGGGTCTCTTCAGCCTGGTCGAGCTGAACCTCGCGACCGGCGACGCACGGATCCTCGAGGACTCCCGGGCGCGCGTCGGCGACCCGACGATCTCCGAGAACGGTCAGACCGTCGTCTACTGGGCCAGCGACGACGGCGACTCCTCCGGAGGGACGCTCTGGAGCCTCGACCTCACCGACGCCGGGGCGGAACCGGAACAGTTCACCTTCGGGTGGGAGGACAGCGACGCGACCTTCTCGCCGGTCGACGGGACGGTGGTCTTCCGGCGCCGCATCACCAGCACGGACTACGACCTCTACTCGCGCTCGATCGCGGGCTTCGCACCGGCGAAGGTCCTGGTGGAGGGCGCCACCGTCGACGCGGACCCCACCTACTCCCCGGACGGCACGCGCATCGCGTTCAAGCGCGAGACGTCCGTGGGGCACCGGATCTTCGTCATCGACGCGAACACCGCTGACCGCGGTGTCACGGCGGAGCCGCTCCTCCCGGTCGCGATCGACGGGTTCACGCACGAGATGGTCCCGTCCTGGTCGCGTCGCTGACCCACCCCGGTCGCGGCCGCGCTGGCCTAGTCCAGGTGGCGCCGACCTCGACGTCGGGAGCACATTGAAGTGCTGGCCGGACAACGCGGCCACGGACGCGAACCTCGGAGGCGTCTCTTGTCGATCGACCCGCACTGCACCGGCCGCCGAGGCGCACGCCTCGAGGTCCGAGCCGGTGAGTCGACACGCCCGTTCCTGTCACGGGTGCCAGGTGGGGGCCGGGTCGTCAGACCCGCTCACCCGCGCATGACCGCTTCCTGACTACCCGCGGTGGTGGAGTCACCGCACCAAGGAGAGATGACATGGCCACGACGAAGCCCACGAAGAAGACCACGGCCAAGCGGTCGAGCAAGACGCCGGTCAATGCGGAGCTGGACGACCCGCTGTACGTGCCCCACCTCGACGAGCTGACGCTGCCGGAGTCGACGCTCGAAGGCACCGGACCCGACTACAGCGACATGTTCGAGTCGATCTGCGGAGTCGCCGACGACTCCCAGCAGGTCGAGCTGTACGACGGCACGCTGGGGGTGACGGCCGCCTTCGTGAACGACCACCAGCTGCCGGTCGCCCAGGTGCAGTGGAACGCCAACCTCGGCGCCGTCTTCACCAACCCCGGAAACGTCAGCGGCGTGCGCTGGGGCAGCGGGACGATGATCGGGCCCGACCTGTTCCTCACCTGCGGGCACCTCTTCGACACCGACATCAACGGGTGGACGGTCCCACGCCAGAACGGGACCTCCAACGCGATCTCCCCGCAGCAGGCGGCCACCAGCATGCACCTCAACTTCGAGTACCAGGTCGACGGGAGCGGCGTGCTCCGCGCCGAGCAGTCCTACCCGATCACGCAGCTGATCGAGTACCGCCTCGGTGGCCTGGACATGGCGGTGTGCCGGATCGGCGGCAGCCCCGGCTCACGCTACGGGTGGAGTGAGTTCGCGACCACGAACGCTGCTGTCGGCGACATGCTGGCCATCATCGGCCACCCGCTCGGCCAGCCCAAGCGGATCGAGGCAGGGCCGGCCACCACCCTGTCCGGTTCGGCGATTCGCTACAACGACATCGACACCCTGGGAGGCAACTCGGGCTCGGGCATCCTGCACAGCCCGTCGGGACGGGTGGTCGGGGTGCACACGAACGGTGGGTGCAACAGCGCGGGCACCGGCAGCAACTCCGGCGTGGCCATCGCCGCGATCATCGCCGCGTCGCCCACGCTGCGGGCGACCACGCCGAGCTCGCAGACAGCACGTGCGGCGGACAGCTTCGCCACTCAGCTCGCCGACGACGTCGCCGGGACCGTGCACGCCGCTGACACCGGCATCCGCGACAAGATCGGGACCATCCTGGCGGCGGACCTCCGCGACACGTTGTTCTCGCGAGACGTGATCGGGACGCGGCTGACGTTCGACGTGAAGGGCACTCCGCTGGCGCTCGACGTCGGCGGCACGTCCTTGGCGGGTGACGTCATCGGCACCCTGGGAAGCAACGACGACCCGAACCTGACCCGGAGGGAGGCGATCGTCGATCTCGACGACCTGTGGCTCGACCCGGCGATCAGCGCTGCCCTCGGCGGGTTGCGGCCGTTCGTGCAGGCTGCACCCCACCTCGGGATCGGCCGCGAGGCGATGCAGGGATCGGCTGGCGCCACCGTCCTCGCCGAGCTGGAGGCGGCCATCCAGGCGAGCTCGGCGCTGCTGGAGTCGCTGGCGGCTCTCCACGACCTGCTGAGCGGGGAGGGTGGCGTGTGATCGGCATCGTGTCCAACCTGGAGGACCTTCACGCCGTCCACGTACGACGCCACCTGGACGGTGCGGGAGTCGAGCACGTCGTCATCGACACCTCGGCGCTGCCGACCCGGGTGTCGTTGACGACGACCGAGGGGCCGGAAGCGGGTTGGCACGGCTGGTGGGAGTCGGGCACGGTCGACCACGACCTGCGGGACGTGCGCGCCATGTGGTGGCGTCGGCCACAGCCGTTCGTGCTGGATGGTGCCATCACCAACGCCCACGACCGCGGCTTCGCTCGCGGGGAGTGTGCCGCCATGGTCGCGGGGCTGTGGCAGTGCCTCGACGCCGAGTGGGTCAACGACCCCGACCGCGACGAGGCTGCCTCCCGCAAGATGTGGCAGCTCCGGCTCGCGTCGGATCTGGGCCTGCGGGTGCCGCGGACCTGCATGACCAACGACCCGGAGCGGGCCATCGGCTTCGTCGACTCGGAGCCCGGCCCGGTGGTGTTCAAGTCCTTCAGCGCGACGGAGGTGACCTGGCGCGAGACCCGGCTGGTCCGCGACCAGGACCGTGCGCTGTTCGAGCGGGTCCGGCTGGCGCCGGTGATCTTCCAGGAGTGCATCCCGGGAGGCTTCGACATCCGGGTGACGATCGTGGGGGACCGGCTGTTCCCCGCCGAGATCCGGGCCGGCGAATCGGCGTACGACCTTGACTTCCGGGTCGACACCGAGCACGCACCCATCGCCGTCCACGAGCTGCCACTCCACGTGGAGGACCGGCTCAGGAAGATGATGCGGCTGCTGGGACTGAGGTACGGCGCGGTCGACCTACGCAGGGGCCCTGACGGCGACTACGTCTTCCTCGAGATCAACCCGGCAGGGCAGTGGTTGTTCATCGAGCTCGCGACAGGCCAGCCGATCTCGGCGGCCCTGGCGCAGCTGTTGCACCAGCTGGACGAGGAGGTGCAGGCAGCGGGCTCGCCGTCGCCGGCGCAACGGAGTCGTTCCGCTCTCGGGCAGGCGTGCCGCAGTCGGGGCGTAGCGGGGGCGGCGCCCTCCACGACGAGGACGAGCAGGTCACATCAGTCGGATCGCACATGAGGAGCGGTACTGCAAGGAGGGGGAGAAACACCAGTGGTTGGCATCGAGCTGTTGAGAGCGCTCGCGGCTCATCTCGATCGGGACGCCGAGGTGGGTGGACTCGGTGCGCGGTTGCTGCGGTTCGTGATCGAGTACGCCGCCGAGGTCGACGTCGAGACCACCCGCGCCGAGATCCGGCAGGTGATCGGCATCGACGACGTCGACTTCTTCACGTTGTTCGAGGACCCGAGCCCCGACGACGAGCTCGGGGTGTTCTACGTCCTGCAGTTCCCGGGGCTCGAACGCACCATGGACAACGGCTCGCTGTTCTCGGTCGCGCACGAGCTGCGGACACTGCTCGGAGCAGTCACCGTGGAGCCCGACGTCGGCAGCGAGATCTTCCAGGAGCCGGTGCCTCCGGGTGCCGTGGACGAGTCGGTGGTGAAGGACCAGTTCCACGGCAGGTGCTTCGTCGCGGGTGACCCGCCCGCGGACCGCAGCTGGGCACTCGACCGCGCGGGCGTGCTGCGCGCCTGGAACGTGAGTCGTGCGAGGGGTGCAGGCATTCGGATCGCGCAGCCTGACACGGGAGTGGTCCAGCATGTCGAGCTGTCCGACGTCACGATCCGCGACGGCTTCAACGTGCTCACTGGCACGAGCGACCCCACCGACCCGCTCACCGGCGGCGCGAACCCCGGCCACGGCACCGGGACTGCGAGTGTCATGACGAGCGGGCCCAGCGGCGAGGTGCTCGGTCCCGCACCCGCGGCGACCCTCGTGCCGATCCGCTGCGTGGAATCGGTGGTCCTCGCGTTCAACGGCGGGGTCGTCGCCAGGGCCATCGACCATGCCCGCACGAGCGGCTGCCACATCGTGACGATGAGCCTGGGTGGGACCCCGAGCCGCGCGATGAAGCAGGCCGTCAAGCGGGCTGTCGACTCCGGCATCATCGTGCTCGCCGCTGCGGGGAACTGTGTCGAGCTCGTCGTCTATCCCGCTCGCTACGACGAGGTGATCGCCGTCGCCGGGAGCAACGTCGCAGACGGCACGTGGCGCGGGTCGTGCCACGGAAGCGCGGTCGACGTCAGCGCTCCTGCCGAGAAGGTGTGGAAGGCCATCGCCGGACCTGGCGGCACGGCTGTCGGGGGTGGCCAGGGCACGTCCTTCGCGGTGGCCATCACAGCCGGTGTGGCCGCGCTGTGGTTGTCTCACCACGGTCGGCAGAAGGTGCTGGACACGGCGTCCCAGCGACACCTGTCGGTCCAGGAGCTCTTCCGCGACGTGCTGACCAGGTCCGCCCGGGTGCCCACGCAGTGGGAGACCGACGAGTACGGCGCCGGCGTCGTCGACGCCGAAGCGGTGCTGGGGCTCACGCTCGACGGCCCGGTCGCGGTAGCGCCCGAGGCAGCGCACGGTGGCACCACCTCCGACACGATGCATCTGCTCGTCGACGCGCTCGGGCCCGTCGATGCGGGCAGGTTGGCGGACGCCGCCTCGCAGCCGCAGCTCCAGCTCGAGCTCAGCTCCCTGGTCTTCGAGGACGCCCGGGTCGGTGTCGCCCCGACGGACGGCGCCGACGTCGAGACCCGACTCGCCCGGCAGCCGATCAGTCCGCAGCTCGAGGCGGCCATCGGCATGGAGGTGGCCGCGCCGGGCGACCGCCGTACGCTCACCTCGGCGCAGCCGTCGCTCCGAGCCGACCGCATCCCGACCCTCGACCCGGTCGTGCTGGTCGCCGGTCACCCCAGCGGGCTCGAGTCGGCCGCCGACATCAGTCCCGAGGCTGCTCGCGAGTCGCTGCGTGCCGACTCCGAGTCGCGGCTGGGGGCGCTCGAGGCCAGGGTCGCGCGCGTCCGGGCGGCCGCGGAGGGGACCGACCGCCAGACCCTGACGCCCCTCCACGACCAGCTCCTCCGAGACAGCGAGGCGGTGCTCGCCCGGCTGCGCGAGGGCGAGCAGGTCCCGGACGACCCCGGCTCGCAGACGGCGCTCGAGGCCCTCGTGCAGCTCGACGGACGGCCGGCGTTGCGGCTGGGTGACGACGGCGTAGACCCCGACGACCCGGAGCTCGGCGAGTGGCAGGGTGCCGTCGTCCTGCACCCGACCTTTGCCGTGAAGCAGCGCTCGGTCTGTCGCATCGACTCGATGCCCGGGACGCACGCGGGCACCGGCTTCGTCGTCGGCGACGGGCTCGTGATGACGAACCGACACGTGCTCGAGGTGCTCGCCTTCCCGACGCCCAGTCGCTCGAACCCGTCCGGGTGGGTCCTGAACGGCACACCCGTCGTCAACTTCTCCCCGTCGGGGGCAGACACCACCCAGACGTTCCGGATCCTCGACGTCGTCTTCAGCGGCCCGGACCCGGTCGAGGGCCGGGTCGACCTCAGCCATCTCGACCTGGCCATCCTGCGGGTCGAGCGGGCGAACGCCGAGGGCGTGGAGCTCCCACCCGCCCTCGCGCTGTCCGGCCAGCCGAGCGCTGTCGCCGCTGCCAAGCTGTTCGTGGTCGGGTACCCCGCCATGCCCACGCTGCTCCCCAGCGACGAGGACGGCAGGCGCCGAATGGACGTCGTTCGCCGACTCCAGGAGATCTACGACATGAAGTACGGCGTGAAGTACCTCAGTCCTGGCCTCGTGATGACGTCCTCCGACGCGGTTCCCGACAGTCCCCGGGGCTGGGTGTTCACCCACGACGCGACGTCGCTGGGCGGCAACAGCGGGTCGTGCGTGCTGTCCTTCGACAACCACCTCGACGTCGCCGGGCTGCACTTCGCGGGCGACTGGCTTCGGGCGAACTACGCGCACGCGATGGACCGGGTCGCACCGACGATCTCGGAGTTCGTGCCATGAGCCCACCCGACCCCCCGACGCTGCCTCCGAGCTTTCCCGACCTGGCGTCCCGGATCTCCCGGACGCGTAGCGACTTCGGGCGGGTGTACGACGAGGTCCGGGTGGGGGTGCCGACCTCGCGGGCGTTCATCACCGTCACGGCCGGAACCCCCAGTGACCAGGTCGCGTTCGAGCGTGCTCTGCGCCAGGCCCACGAGGAAGGCTGGTTCAACCAGCTCGGCGAGCGGCTCCTCCACGACGGCTTCTTCCCCGAGAAGTCCGCACCCGTCACCGACCTGCAGGCCCTCCTCAGCGTCGCACTGGGGTTCACCGACGCAACCGTGGTCGAGAGGGGAGGTCTGCGCGCGCGGGCGCGGCTGTGCAAGGTCGAGGTGACGCAGGACGGCAATCCCGCAGCAGTGACGGGCACCGGTTTCCTCGTCGGGCCGAGCGCCGTCCTGACCTCCTTCCACGTGGTCGCCAGCCTCGTGGGTGAGGGTCCCGACGCGCCGAAGCCGGGATCGGAGCGGCAGCTCCGGGTGCGGTTCGACCATGCGACGGGCAGGAGGGACACCGTCGAGTACCGGGTGCCCGAGGCATGGCTGGTCGCCTCGAGCCGTCCGCACCCCGCCGAGATCACGACCGCGCAGGAGCTCACGGAGCTGGTCGCCCCAGCAGGAGGTGTCGACCTCCGCGGGGCGCTCGACTACGCGGTCATCGCAGTCGCGGGCTCACCGGGGTCGGAGCGCGGCTACTACGACCTCCAGAACGCCGTCGAGCCCCGAGCCGGAGGCACGATCCACCTCTTCCAGCATCCCCTGGGCGTCCAGCAGCGGCAGACCACCGGCACCCTCACGGGCTTCCGCGACCCGGCCTCGAGAGAACGCGTCGACCACACCGCGAACGCGGTGATCGGGTCATCGGGCGGGCTGCTCCTCGACAGCGACCACGCGCTGCTTGCACTGCACCAGGGAGCTCACGGCCAACCCGTGGTCAACACCGCCATCTCGGCCGTCGCGATCCGCGACGACGTCCTCGCCAAGGGCGCGAACGTGCTGGACTCGACATACGTGCAGGCCTCCAGGGTCCTGGACGACAGCCGGCCCATCCTCGGACGTCTCACGTGTCAGGAAATGGTCCGCCGCACCGCCAAGCACCTGATCCGCGTGCGGCCCCTGGCCGGAGGAAAGGGCGTCACGTTCACGCTCGAGATCATGCGGGCGTGCCTGCCCGAGAGCGAGAACGTGATCCGGTCCGTGCGGGTGCTCGAGCTCGACTCCGACGCCATGAGGGCAGCCACCACGCTCCTGGACCGGCTCGGCGTGGACGCCGCGGGCCTGCCTACCGAGGCGGACGCCAACACCAGCCGTGGCGCCTGGCTCGGTCAGCTCGTCGCCGCGTTCGGTGCGCGGGTACAGGACGCCCACCGCGGCCACCTGGTCTGGCTGGTCATCGACGACCTGGAGAAGAAGGAGCACCCGATTCCTGACGGCAGCGTTCGGGACTTCCTCTCCGAGCTGTACAACCAGTCAGCGACGTTCGAGAACCTGCGCATCGTCTTGCTCGGCATGGCCGACGTCCCCAGCGGGTTCCCGACAGGGATCGCCGACGCCGAGGACATCTCCCCACCACAGATCGCCGACATCGTGTCGTACGTCCGGCTCCGGCTGACTGCCGGCGGCATCGACCACTCCGCGGCAGAGGTGGAGCGCTTCGCCAGGCTCGTCGAGCTCACGTGCGGCAGCGACATCACCTCGCTCAGCGACTACGTCGCGGACAAGGTCGACCGCGTGCTTGAGTCCGCGATCGAGGGCGTGCCGTGAGGGCGGCCGTGGCGCGGGCGCTCGACGTGCTCGACGATCGGGTCCAGCTCACCGCCGCGCTGGCGACCCACTTCGACCCCTTCGCCCTGCTCGGCGCGGACTCGCTCCTCGACGACGAGCGGGCGGACGTGATCGACGGGCTCGCCGCGGTCTGCGACGAGGTCGAGGTGGCTGGCAGCGACTACCGGCACTGGGCCATGCGGCCCGAGGCACGGCGACTTGTTCTCCGGACCATGGCCGCTCGCCCCGACTTCGCGAGCCTCCTCGACTCGGTCGAAGCCGCACCCGACGACTCCTTCGCGAGCTACCTGCGCGAGGGGCTCCGCGGCGCGGACCTGAGCCTGTTGATCCCGCCCGACGGCGTGCCCTACGCGCCGGGTAGCGAGGTCGACCTCGACTGCATGCTCCGGGCGGCTCGCTTCCTGCAGGGTCTGCCCACCGTCCGGACCGACACCGGTGACCTGGAGCGCAAGGTACGTCGCGAGATCGCGCGGAACGAGGAGACCAGGGCTCTCCTTGCCGTGGTGCCTCCGCGCCTCGTCGGCCGTGAGGAGGAGTACCAGGCACTGCTCGCGTATCGCTCGACCGTGCTGGCGGCGGACGGTGCATGGGTGCCCAGCTTCGTGCTCGTCGGGCCCGGGGGAGTGGGCAAGTCGGCGTTGGTGTCGACGTACGTGTCCGACCAGCGTCGGGATCCCGCCGCGGCTCCCTTGATCTACCTCGACTTCGACCGTGCCGCGTTGATCGGCGCGACCCCGCTGGACCTGACGTTCGAGCTCACGAAGCAGCTCGGGCTGGCAGACCTCACTCTGGAGCGGCCCCTGGACGAGTTCCGCGCACGAACGCGCTCCCTGCTCGGCGGACAGGAGAACGTGAGCATCGACCTCCGCGGAGGCGCGTCGTCCGCCGCGCAGCGTGACCTGGGGTCCCTCCTGTCGTCGTGGCAGCATCGCTCGGCCGCGGTCACGATCGTCCTCGACACCTTCGAGGAGGTCGCGATCCGGGGAGTGACCGCCGTGCGAGACGTGCTCCAGTGGGTCGCCGACCTACGCAACGTGGTCCAGCTGCAGCAGCTCCACCTCATCGTGTCCGGGCGTGCCGTCATGCCGGACGCGCCGCACCTCCGGGATGCCGACGTCGCCGCGATGTTCAACGTCCACACGCAGCTGGAGCTCGAGGACCTCACCAGTGCCGAGGCGAGCGAGCTGCTGATCGTGCTCGGCGTCGAGCCGGTGCTGGCCCAACGCCTCCCGCCGGTGTTCGGGGGGAACCCGCTCGTCCTCAAGCTGCTCCATCGCTTCGTGTCGACGAACAGCTCCGACGAGGTCGACCAGCTCCTCGCTGACGGGACCAGTGCCCGCCAGGTCGCGCCCTCCGGCGAGGTCGGGCTCCGGTTCGTCTACGAGCGCATCCTCAACCGCATCCGAAAGCCCAGGGTCAGGGCCCTCGCCTACCCGGGAGTCGTGCTCCGCCGAGTCACGCCCGAGCTGATCCTGGAGGTGCTCGCGCCCACGTGTTCGGTGCCTCTCGACATCACCACGCTGGCCGACGCAGAGCAGGCGTTCGGCGAGCTCGCGGAGCACGTCTGGCTCGTGACTCGCGTCGCGCCCGACACCGTCGTGCATCGCGCGGACGTGCGCCGGCTGCTCGTGCCGGGGCTCGAGCACAGCAGTGACGTCGACACCAGGGCGATCCACCAGTCGGCCGCGAGGTACTACGCCGCGCGCCCGGCCTCGGTGCCCGAGGAAGTCGCCAGGATCGAGGAGATCTATCACCTGGGGTTGCTGAACGACATTCCCGAGGACCTGACCGAACGCCGGGCGGAGGAGGTCGTCCGTCAGCTGGCGGCCGACATCGAGTACTGGCCAGTCCGTTCGCGCGCGACGGTCAAGTCGCTCGCGGGACTTCACGTCCAGCTCACCGAGGAGGAGGTGGCGACGCTCGCGGACGCCCGGCAGCGGACGACCCGCGGGTACCGGCTCGAGAAGCATGTCGCGTCGTCGGACATCGGATCGGCGACCTTCGAGGAGGCCCAGCTCGACCTCCTGAGGGAGGACGACACGACGGCTGCGATCCCGGACTCGCGTTGGGAGCTGCTGTTCGACCGAGGGGACTTCGAGTTCATGACGGAGTCGTCGCGCGTGCTGACGGCGTACGACCGCTACTTCGCGACCGGCCCGTCGCAGACGTCGTCGAGCAGCCCGACCCACCAGTACCCGTGGTACATCGCCCTGGCGATCCTGTTCGTGGAGCGCGGCGAGCAACCGGTGTTCTCCGAGGCCGCGCTGGCGTCCATCGCGTCCACCTGGCACGAGCCGCGACTCTATGGTGCCGCCCTCGCAGCACTCGCCGGAGACCGGCGGGCTCACAGCAGGATCCTCGGACAGGTCCGGACCGAGCTCCCGTCGAGGCTCGACCTGAGCCGTCCCGACGACATCGTCGTCTGCCAGGCGGCCGCGTCCCGCGGTGATCTCGACGACCTGCCGACGACGTACCAGACCTACTCCTACGACCACTTCCGGCTCTCACACGTCGCGGCCCTTGCCGAGGCGGCCGGCGACCGCGGGGTCGTCGATCGCATCAGTCGTGCCACGGACGAGTTCGCGACCAGGAGGCCGGACACGCTGGAGATCAACCAGCTGCGGTCGACGCTCGCGCGCGCCGACCTCAGCCTCGGCCGGGCTGAGGATCTGCGGGCGGCTCCGACCACCCTGTCCTTCCTGTACGGCGCGATCAGGACGATCGTCACGCTGCTCGACCGGACCTCGCTCCTCGAGCTGGTCAGCGATCTCGAGCGGCGGTCCGTGTTCTGGCCGCAGGACGTGACCGCGTCCGCGCTCGACTCGACCCTGCGCTCGACGATCACCCCCGCCGACTGCACCGCGCTGATCGAGACGGCCGACCGCTGCGGGTTGATCGTGGACCTGATCGACGCGGTCTCGGCGAGGACGACGACGCGGCTCTCGCTCCAGCTGGTCTCGGGGATCAGGCAGATCGAGGGGCTCCTGTTCCCCTTCGCCAGACCGCGTGCAGAGCTTCCGAGCATCCACTGAACGGCATCAGACAGGAGGAGACCGATGGACGCCTTGACCCGGCTCCGGGCCGCGAACGCCGCGATCCGAGATCGCGACCGGCCGTTGGCCGACGAGCTGACCGAGCTCACGGACGGACCCACGCCCGAGGGGCCGGGCGGCGAGATCCAGCTCGAGACGATCGTCCTGCGCACAGGTCGTCCCGTCCTGGCGATCAAGCAGGACGAGGCCCAGCTCGTCTTCGACGACGCCGACAGCGCCGTGTGGAACTCCCGGCTCCAGGAGGCACGGTCGTACCTCGTGCGTGCCACCAGAGCGGTCGGGAGGATCGAGGCCGAGGGCCACAGCCTGGCGTGGCTCGGCACTGGGTGGCTCGTGGCTCCCGACACGATCGTGACCAACCGGCACGTGGCTGCCGAGTTCGGCCGCCGCAGCGGCACCACCTTCGTCTTTCGGCAGTCCCCGGGTGGCGACCTCATGCGTGCCTCGATCGACCTCCTCGAAGAGGTGGACCGCGAGGACAGCCTGACCTTGGAGCTGGGGCAGATCCTCCACATCGAGGACGCGGACGGTCCGGACATCGCCTTCTTGCGCGTGGAGCAGATCGACGGTTCGTCATCGGTGTCGCCGATCGCTCTCGCAGAGGCGCCGCAGCCGGACGACTTCGTGGCCGTGATCGGCTACCCCGCTCGCGACAGCCGGATTCCCGACGTCGACCTGATGGATCGGATCTTCGGGAACGTCTACGACAAGAAGCGACTCGCTCCCGGTCAGGTGATCGAGCCGCGTAGCGGCACGCTCACCCACGACTGCTCCACCCTCGGTGGGAACTCGGGATCGGTGGTGCTCTCCCTTGCCACCGGTGACGCAGTGGGGCTCCACTTCGCGGGGAGGTTCCTCGAGGCCAACTACGCTGTCTCGAGCCAGGTGGTCGCGCAGCGTCTGGACGCTGTGCAGAGCAGAAGGGCTTCCCGGCAGCAAGCTCTCGGCGTGCCGGACCCCTTCCGGGCGGGGAGCGGTGACGGCGAGGTCTTCGTCGAGGCGGTCGCGGAGGACTACCTGGACCGCGAGGGGTACGACGCGTCGTTCCTCGGCGAGGGCCCCGAGGCACCGCTGCCCGAGGTCACGCAGGGAGTCGACGATGTGATGACCTTCGAGCTCGACGGTCGCGACGAGCAGGTGTTGAAGTACGAGCACTTCTCGGTGCTCATGAGCGCCAGCCGACGGCTGTGCCGCTACAGCGCCGTCAACATCGACGGCAACCTGTCCAAGAGCTTTGCACGCGTGGGCTGGCGGAGCGATCCCCGGATCCCGCCGAGCGCCCAGATCCGGGACGAGCCCTACGGCAATCCGCCGCAGTTCTCGCGAGGACACATGACCCGTCGGGAGGACCCGATCTGGGGCTCCGACGAGGCGGCCGCTCACGGCAACGCCGACTCGATGCACGTCACCAACGCCGTACCGCAGATGCAACCCTTCAATGCCGGCATCTGGCTCGACCTCGAGGACTACGCGCTCCAGAACGCACGGCGGGACGACATGAGGATCTCGGTGTTCACCGGGCCCTTCCTCGATGACGACGATCCGACGATGTTCGGGGTGAAGATCCCCGTCGAGTTCTGGAAGGTCATCGCGTTCGTCCACGACGAGACCGGCGCGTTGTGCGCGACCGGCTACACGATGTCGCAGCGAGACTTCCTCAGCGAGGAGGAGTTCGTCTTCGGAGCACACCGGACCGCGCAGGTGACGATCGACTCGATCGAGGGGCGTGCGGGGCTCTCCTTCGGACCGCTCACCGAGCTCGATCCGTTCGTGCAGCTGGAGGGGTCCGCCCCGCAGCTGACCGACGTGACGCAGGTCCAGTTCCTTCGCAGGCGCTGACCCGGCTGGCGGCCTAGACCATCGGAACCCGGGCCTTCCGGAGTGCTCGTCGACCGCCGTAGCGTGAGGCAGAGCCTGACGGGTGAGCGGCTCCGGTCCACGCAGGAGGCGACGATGCTGTTGCAGCGGAAGGACATCTGGCGGGCCGAGGAGGTCGGCGGGCCGTGGAACCAGGTGGTGCTGGCATATGCCCTGGCGTTCGGTGTGCTCGCGGGTCCACCCGATCCGCTCAAGCCCGAGTCGTGGACGCTGGAGTACCAGGCTGCGGTCCACGACATGCACCCGCTGCCCCCACCGGACGGCTTCCGTGCCACCTGCCAGCACGACACGTGGTACTTCCTGCCATGGCACCGGATGTACCTGCTCCACTTCGAGGCGGTCGTCCGGGGCATCATCGCCGAGCTCGACGACGACCGGATCACGGACGAGACCCGCGAGACCTGGGCCTTGCCGTACTGGAACTACCAGCCCCCCGAGCATCGGATCCTGCCGAGTGCCTTCCGGCAGGCAGACCTGCCCGACGGCCAGGCCAACCCACTGGCGGCGGCAGCGCGCTTCCCCGCGGTGCAGGCGGGGCTCCAACCCCTCAGCGATGACGAGGTCGAGTTCGCCGGATGGTGGGGGGAGACGGTGTTCACGCTGCCCGGCACGCCGTCGTTCGGCGGGAGCGACACGCGTGGCAAGCGACACCGGCCCGTGCGGTTCGCCGACGCAGGTGCGCTGGAGATCACCCCGCACGGGTCGGTCCACATGTACGTCGGCTGGGACATGCAGGCCTTCCACACTGCCGGCCTGGACCCCGTCTTCTGGCTGCACCACTGCAACCTGGACCGGCTGTGGGAGGTGTGGTGCGTCGGCGGCGGCGTACGACGACCCAATCCCGGCGCAGGCGGATGGGCGTCCGAGACGTTCGACTTTCGCGACGCGCACGGGGCCACCTGGACGCGAACGTCGCGAGAGGTTGAAGACACGACCGCGCTGGGCTACACCTATGAGGACACGTCGGCGCCGGTCGCGCCGGCGTCCCCGACGAGGAGCCGCACCGTGGAGGTCGAGGGACCGGACGCAGAGACCTGGCGGCGGGAGCTCCCGCCTCGTGCCCTCGGGTCGACGGGCGAGCCGCTCGTCGTCCGGTCGGAGGCGGCGACGGTGGAGTTCGACCTGACGCCCGACGAGGAGGTGCGCACCCGCTCCGGTCGCCCGGGACCGGCCCGGGTCATCCTGAGGGTCGACAACATCGCGATCTCCGCCGACGACCTCGAACGAGTCCGGGACCGCCAGGCGGTCATCGGGACGTACGCCGTGTACCTGCTGGGCAGCCGGGACGGTGTCGAGGCCTACGTGGGCAACCTCCCACTGTTCGGCCTGCGAGAGTCGCTCGCGGAGGACGGCCACCACGAGCTGGCGTACTCCTTCGACGCCACCTCGGCGGTCAACCTGCTGCGCAACCAGGACGCGTGGACGTGGGACCGCGCGAGCATCACGATCAAGCCGAGCAACCACGAGGCCTATGCGGGTGCCGGCGAGGTCGTGCCGGTCACGTTCGGCAACGTCGCCCTCTCCTACCAGTAGCAGCCGCGATGGCCGTGTCGTCAGCACTACCCGTCGGATCACCCCGCTGGGCGTGGCGCGCACGGGTGGAACGGCGACCGGAGCTGCCGGTCCTCGGCATCTCCGCGGCCGCCTGGGTGGTGCTGCTGCTCGTGCTGCGGGGCACGCCGACGTCGTCGTCGGGTCACGACCATGGCACGTCGCACCTCACCACCACCGGCCAGCCGGGGGACGAATGGCTGTCGGGGGCCGGCCGTGGCGCCCTGCTCTGGGTGGTGATGACGGTGGCCATGATGCTCCCGCTCGCCGTCCCCGGCCTGCGGTACGTCGCGCGGATGGTGCCACGCCGCGGTCGGCTGGCCGCCACGAGCACCTTCGCTTCCGCGTACGTCGTCGCCTGGCTGCCCGCGGCGGTGCTCGCCGGCGGCGTCCACCCGGGCACGCCGCCCGACTGGCCCGTCGTGGCAGCAGTCTTCCTGCTCGCGGCCGGCTGGGAGCTGACCCCCATCAAGCGAGCAGCCCTGCTGCGGGGCCACCGGCATCACGTCGTCCGCGCGCAGCAGCCCGCACGGAGACGCACCTGCTGGTCGTTCGGGCTCCGACGTGGTGGCTGGTGTCTCGTGTCCTGCGGGCCGGCGATGCTGGCACTGATGATCGGTCACCACGCACTCGTGCCTCTCCTCGTCCTCGCGGTCGGCGCGGTGGTGCAACAGCTCAGCCCCGACGCGCACTGGCGCCGCACCTGGTCGGCGGCCGGGCTCGTCCTGCTCGCCGTAGGTGCCCCATGGCTGATCTGACGAGGGAGGACGCATGACACCGGACCAGGGCACGTTGTTCGTCAGCGACGCGTTCGTGAGCGTCGACAGCGGCGACGCCCTGGTCGACGTGCGCCCGGTCCTCGACAGCCTCGAGCCGACGTACCTCGTCGTCACCGACCGCTCCTCCACCGACGGCGTCTTCGTCTTCGACGTCGAGGCAGTCCGCAGCCTCCTCGACGAGCTGGCGGACGAGGTCGCCGTCATCGGTTGGACCGGTGCCGATCTCGTCCGTGAGCTGCGCGTCGAGCCGTCGCTGGTCGTCAACCTGCTGACCGGCCAGACGGTGGACGCGACCGTCCCGGGCAACGAGCTGGAGGACGCGCTCCGGCGGCGCCTGGTCGTGACCGTCGACGATGCCGTCCGCGGCGTCATCTTCGCAGTGCACCTCGGAGAAGTGCCGTCGCTGCCCATCGACGAGCTGCTCATCCACGCCGCCAGACCGCAGCTCGACCGGGTCGAGGTGCAGGCCGTCAGCCGGGGCAGCCAGTTCCCCGTCGAGGAGCGGTCCGGGTCGCCACCTCCGCCCTTGCCGGAGGCAGCCGCGGACGGAGACAACGACGAGGCTGTTGTGAACGGCCTCCAGGTGCTCGTGCCCGCCGAGGTGGCGTACGACGCCGTCGTGCCGCTGCTCGTGCTCCTGACGCGGCCCGGCGGCGACGAGCCGGACATCCGCTTCGCCGCCGAGGTCGGTGACGTCATCTCCGTGGTGGTGTGGCCCCAGGAGGGAGTGGAGGTCGTCGGCTCCGAGACCGCGACGATCGAGGTGTCGGGGGCCGGCGACGACGAGACGGCGAGGATCGAGCTCAAGATCACGAGCCCGACCAGGGCGTCCCTGATCGTCGAGGGCTTCCGGGACCAGACGTCACTCGGCAGCGTGCTCGTCGAGCTGCGGGTGGTCCTGGGCGGAGGTCAGCCCGCCGCGACACAGCGCGCCGCAGTCCTTCCGCTCGATCGTGGCCGGGCCCCGCGGTCCGACCTCGCCGTCCACGTCGTCGAGGGCAAGAGCCCCACCGGTGACGGACGGGGTCTGCGCTTCGTCGCGATCGAGCCTGGCCACAAGCCCGTGGCCTTCCCGTTCCAGTCCGTCAATGGAGACGCCCAGGCCTATCTGGCCCCGCTCTTCGAGAGCATCAACGCCGCGCTGGACGCACCGGCTGCGGGTCTGCCGGGACCGACCGCGGCGGCCGACGAGGTCGTCCGGGGCATCGGTCTGACCCTGAGCTCGCAGCTGCTACCAGCGGGGTTCAGGGAGTTCCTGTGGGACAACCGCGACAAGATCCGCAGCATCGTCGTCCACAGCGACGAGTCGCTCATCCCGTGGGAGCTGTGCCTGCTGACCCACACCGGCGACGACGGGCGTACCGAGGAGGTCGGCTTCTTCTGCGAGCTCTTCGAGCTCACCCGGTGGCGGCCTCGCCTGCCGGCCCTGGAAGTGATCACCATGCGCTCGATCGGCGTCATCGCCCCGGGCGACAGCGGGCTCACGTCCCGGGAAGCCGAGGTGGCGATGCTGACCGGCCTGACGACGCCCGATCGCACCGTCACGACCGTGCCCGCCACCACCGACCAGGTGATGATGGCGTTGAAGGACGGGTCCTACGACGTGCTGCACTTCCTCGGGCACGGGGAGCTGCCCGACCCCACTCGCGCGTCGTCGGCGCGGCTGGTCCTGGCGGGTGCCTCCTACCTGACAGCGGAGTGGATCGGCGGTGCCTCGGCGAACTTCGGCCTGACCAACCCCCTCGTGTTCCTGAACGCCTGTCGGCTGGGCTCTGCGTCGGCCGGCCTCGTCGGTCCCTCGGGCTTCGCGCGCGTGATGCTCGACGCCGGCTCGGCTGTCTTCATCGGCGCGCACTGGAATGTCGTGGACGACACGGCCCACCGGTTCGCGACCGCGCTCTACCAGAACCTTTTGAACGGCGAACCCGTCGGTCGCGCTGCCCTGGCGGCGCGCCTGGCCGTCAAGGAGGTGGGTGATCCGACCTGGCTCGCCTACACGATCTTCGCCAGTCCCAGCGCGCGCGTCGCGTCCACTGCCTGACCAGCACGTAGCTGGAGCGCTGGGGTGTTGATTGGTGAGTTTCCAGATCCGTGCGGCGGACCCGCCCGCTGTCGGTGCACTCAGCTCCTGCCTCGCTCGGCGGTCGAGGCCGGGTGATCGGTGTCGCCGAGCTGCTTTCTCGCAACGAACCTGAATCTGTCGCCGCGGAACAGGGAGCGCGTCCACTCCACGGGCCGACCGCTCGCATCCCACGCAGTGCGCTGGATCAGCAACAGGGGTAGTCCCACCTCGATGCCCAGCAGGTTGGCGTTGACGGGGTCGGCCGGGGTCGTCTCGACGATGTCTTCGACGGTGTCGAGCTCGATGCCGAAGGCCTCGGCCAGCGTCCGGTAGAGCGAGCCGCGGCTGTCGAGCTCCTCAGCCAGGCGGTGCAGCGGGCCCGGGAGGTGGGCGATCTCGACAGCGATGGGCTCTTCTGCCTGGGTCCGCAGCCGAGCAACTCGATGCACGGTGGCACCGGGAGCGAGGTGGAGGTGGTGGGCCACCTCCTCGTCGGCCTCCATCACGTCGACGCCAAGCACCTTGCTGCCGGGTCGCCACCCGTCCGCGGCCAGGTCCTGGGAGAACGACGTCAATGGTCTGACCTGCATCAACTTGGGCTGAGCGACGAAAGTGCCGCGACCCTGGGTGCGCTCGAGGCGGCCGTTGACGACAAGCTCTGCGATCGCCTGGCGCACCGTCGTGCGAGAGGTCTCGAGCAGCTCCGCCAGCTCCCGCTCGGTGGGCAGCGCGGCACCTGTCGGCAGGTCGTCGATGAGCCGCAGGATCTCCCTCTTGACGAGGTAGTACTTCGGGATCTTCATGAATCCTCCGCTGCCTGTTCCCTGAATGGCTTGACACGACAGATTGGTCTATGCCAATCTGCAATTGGTCTACACCAATCTATCACCAGCCGGAGGACCCGATGACAACCACCGCCCCCGCGGACGCCGAGACGAAGCCACGTGGCTTGAGGATCCCCGGATTCGCTCAGCTCCAACGCCTCGGCAAGAGCCTGATGCTCCCCATTGCCCTGCTGCCCGCGGCCGGCATCCTGCTCCGTCTCGGACAGGACGACATGCTCGGCCAGTACAACCCGCCTGTCATCGGTCCCTTCTTCGACGCGATGAGTGCAGCCGGCGGCGCGATCTTCGCGAACCTGCCGCTGCTGTTCGCTGTCGGCGTGGCCATCGGGTTCGCCCGCAAGGCTGACGGCTCGACGGCCCTCTCGGCAGTGGCCGGATACCTGGTCATCGCCGAGGTGTTCAAGGCGATGTCGCCCATCGTCCTCGCCGGCGAGACCACCCCGGCCGGCGACCAGGCGATGATCAACTACAGCGTCTTCGCGGGCATCATCATCGGCGTCGTGACCGCGTGGCTGTTCGACCGCTATCACACCATCCAGCTGCCGCCCTACCTCGGCTTCTTCGGTGGCCGCAGGTTCGTGCCCATCGTGGTCTCGCTGGCGGCACTGTTCATCGGTTTCGGCATGAGCTACCTCTACCCGCTCTTCGACATGGGTCTCACGGGGATCGCCCAGTTCATCGGCGGATCAGGTGCGATCGGCGCGTTCGTCTATGGCTTCGTCAACCGGATGCTCATCCCGCTCGGTCTGCACCACATCGTCAACACCTACATCTGGTTCCTCTATGGCGACTTCACCGTCAACGGCACGTCCTACACCGGTGAGCTGACCCGTTTCGCCAATGGCGACCCCGAGGCCGGTCGCTTGACTGCCGGCTTCTACCCGATCCTGATGTTCGGCCTGCCCGCCGCTGCCCTCGCGATGATTCATTCAGCCCGCGCGAACCAGAAGAAGCTGGCCATCGGCATCCTCTCCGCCGCCGGTCTGACTGCCTTCCTGACCGGCGTCACCGAGCCGCTCGAGTTTGCGTTCATGTTCGTCGCCTTCCCCCTCTATGTGATCCACGCGGTGCTGACCGGACTGTCCTTGGCGATCGCGTACTCGCTCGACATCCACCTCGGCTTCTCGTTCTCGGCCGGCCTGATCGACCTGCTTCTCTATGGCACGGCTCCGGCCGCGAAGAACATCCCACTGCTGGTCCTGATGGGTGTGGTGTTCTTCGTCCTGTACTACGTGCTGTTCCGCTTTGCGATCACCCGCTGGAACCTGCTCACCCCGGGCCGCGACCCCGAGGCGGACGGCGCGGATGATGCGACGGACGGCACCGATCACCCCGCCGGCGCGGGTGGAGCGACTGCGCGGGCCTACCAACTGATCGCCGCTTTCGGCGGCGCGGACAACCTCCAGGCCGTTGATGCCTGCATCACCAGGCTTCGGATCGAGGTGGCTGACAAGGCCGGGGTGGACGCCGCGGCACTGCGAGCGCTGGGCGCCGCCGGTGTGATCGAGGTCGGCAACAACGTGCAGGCCGTCTTCGGCACCCAGGCAGACGGGCTCAAGGACGAGATCCGAGCGGCGCTCGCGCAGGGATCGGCGCCGGCTGCTGCGTCCGCACCCGAGGATGTGCCGACGCCCGCGGCAGCAGTCCCGGCCACCCCCACGGCGACCGGTCGCCTGACAGTGCTGTCGCCCCTCGGCGGCACCCTGGTGCCGCTGAGCGAGGTCCCGGACGCGACGTTCGCGAAGGGGATCGTCGGGCACGGTCTGGCCATCGATCCGCCGCGGGAGGTCGTTGACGTGGTGGCGCCGGCTACGGGCAAGATCCTCAAGCTGTGGCCCCACGCCTTCGCTCTCCAGACCACGGACGGAGTGGGTGTCCTGGTGCACCTTGGCATCGACACGGTGCAGCTCAAGGGTGAAGGATTCAGCGCTTATGCTGCCGAGGGTGACGAGGTCGAGATCGGTCAGCCGATCCTGCGTTACGACGTGCCCGCTGTCGAGGCCGCCGGACGCAATCCCGTCGTGCCGGTGATCATCCTCGACCGCAAGGCCGACACCGTCGTCCTGCGAGACCTGGCTGCCGGTGGCGATGTGAAGCCCCTCGAGCTGCTCCTCACGGTCGCTGCGAAGTCCACGGTCGTGAGCTGACATGGAGGTCGTCATCCTCGACGAGCCGGAACGGTTGGCACACGTCGCCGCCGATGCGGTCGCTGGCGTGCTGGCGAGCAGGCGGAGCGCCACGCTCGGCCTTGCGACCGGATCGTCGCCCCTGGCTGTGTACGACGAGTTGGCCGCTCGGTGCTCGCGGGGGGAGCTCAGCTTCGCGTCGGCTCGAGGTTTCACCCTTGACGAGTACGTCGGGCTGCCCGCCGACCACCCGGAGCGCTATCGGACGGTCATCGACCGTGACTTCGTCTCGCGGGTGGACTTCGCTCCGGGTGCGGTCGTCGGACCCGATGGCCTGGCGAGCGACATCCCCGCGTCCTGCGCGGCCTACGAGCAGTCGATCGCCGATGCCGGGGGAGTCGACCTGCAGATCCTGGGGATCGGCACCGACGGGCACATCGCCTTCAACGAGCCGGGGTCGTCGTTCGCTTCGCGAACTCGGATCAAGACCTTGACCCGACAGACGCGCGTCGACAACGCCCGCTTCTTCGGGGGTGATGTCGACGCGGTGCCGACGCACTGTCTGACCCAGGGCCTCGGGACGATCATGCAGGCTCGCCACATCGTCCTCCTGGCGACCGGCCACGGAAAGGCGGAGGCGGTCCACCAGCTCGTCGAGGGTGCCGTCAGTGCCCTGTGGCCAGGAACGATCCTGCAGCACCACCCGCACGTCACGGTGCTCCTCGACGCGTCGGCGGGCAGTCGCTTGCAGCTGGCCGGCTACTACCGCGAGACCTATGCGGGCAAGCCGAGCTGGCAAGGGATCTGACCATGCTCCTGATGGCAGGGACAGTCCTGACCGGCGCGTCCTCGCTGGGACAAGGATGGGTGGAGATCGAGTCCGGCCGGGTGGTGGGCGTCGGTTCCGGCACCCCAGCCCGGCCACCGGACCTCGACCTGGGTGAGGCCATCCTGGCTCCAGGCTTCGTCGACATGCATGTGCACGGCGGCGGCGGGGGCGCGTTCTTCGAAGCGACCGACGAGGCCGTTGCCGCAACGCTGGCACTGCACCGTCGCCATGGCACCACCGCCATGATGGCCTCGCTGGTCTCCGACCATCCGGAGGCGCTGGTCCGACAGGTGAGTGCCCTCGCCGACCACGTCGAGGGCGGCGAACTCCTGGGGATCCACCTCGAAGGACCGTGGCTGGCGGCGCGGCGGTGCGGCGCCCACGAGCCGACCGCCCTGCGCGATCCCGATCCGGCTGAGCTCCAGACGCTGCTCGAGGCTGGCCGGGGCGCAGTGCGCATGGTGACGCTCGCCCCTGAGCTGCCGGGCGCTATCGAGGCCATCCGACTGATCGTCGACGCGGGAGCGGTAGCGGCGATCGGGCACACGGATGCGACCTACGAGCAGGCGCGAGCCGCCATCGATGCTGGAGCGACCGTCGCCACCCACCTGTTCAATGCGATGCGCCCGGTTCACCACCGCGAACCCGGACCTGTCGTGGCCGCGCTCGAGGACCCCCGGGTCACCGTCGAGCTCGTCAATGACGGTGTGCACCTGCACCCGGCCCTGCACCGCCTCGTGACCGCTGACGTCGGCGTCGATCGGGTCGCGCTCGTCACTGACGCGATGGCGGCGGCAGGGATGATGGACGGCGCCTATCGACTCGGCTCGCTGGCCGTCGACGTCACCGACGGCGTGGCGCAGGTTGCGGGCACCGACACGATCGCCGGGAGCACAGCGACCATGGCGAGCATGGTGAGAACGGCGGTCACCCACGGGGTCGGCGACCCCGACGAGGCGTTGCTCACCGTGATCCGGCAGGTGTGCCTCAACCCCTTGCGGGCGTTGGGGCTGCCGGCGCCCGGTCTTGCGCCGGGGGCCACGGCCGATCTCGTCGTACTCGCCGGTGATCTTCAGGTCCAAGGCGTGATGCGGCAGGGAGCCTGGGCGCATCACCCGACGTCGTCCTGAGGCCCCGGCAGCCCGGAGCGTGATGTCAGCCGGTGATCAGCCGGACGAGCGGCCGCAGGTCGTCGTGCACCGCCACGACACCGGCATCGACGAGCGAGCCGGCGGCGTGCGACGTACTGATGCCATGCACCCTTCCCACGTCCGCCTTCAGCGCCGCGACCACGCCTGCAGGCGAGTCCTCGACGGCCAAGGACAGGGCGGGGTCGACGTCGAGACGTACGACCGCCAGGGCGTAGCCGGCGGGGTCCGGCTTGCCGGCGAGGACGTCCCGCGCCGTGACGACCGTGTCGACGGCCTCGAGGGACAGCCCGAGCGACTCCACCAGCGACCGCTCCACCCAGGCAGGACCGGCCGAGGTGACGATGGCCAACCGGACACCGGCCGCACGTGCGGCGACCACCAGGTCGCGCGCCCCCGGCACCGCGTCGGCCGGTTCATCGGGGATGTGCGGTAGCACCTCGGCCAGCAGCGCTGCGGGATCGTGGCCCTGCCACGGCCCGGGCTCGGTGGCGAAGACGTCCTCGGCCCGCCTTCCTGTGAAGACCGAGAGGTCGGGGACGTCCCAGCTGCGGGCGTCGAGGAAGGCGCGGTAGCCGCGCCGGTGCAGGGGCTCGGAGTCGATCAGGGTCCCGTCGAGGTCGAGCAGCAGAGCAACCGGCCTCACGCGGTGAGGACCAGTAGGTCGCCCGCGATGACGGCTTCCCCCACCGCGTCGCTCGCGATCGCATCGTCTCTATCGAGGACGGGCAGTTCCATCGCTGTCTCCTGTCGGGCTGTGCTGCTGTCATGCAGACCGGGTCTCGTCCTCCAGCGCATGCTGAATTCGGGAGTGTATGTCTGACTCAAGAAGCGGTTCAGTCGCCCTCTCGGAAGGTCCAGCCATCGTCGTCGGACTCCACGACGGGGCCGACCGGCTCGACACGGACCTCGAACCGCAGCACGCCGCTGCCGGCGGGGTCGACCCGCTGCTCGGCCGGGGTCACCTGCACGCCGTCCGGGACGTCACCGAGACGGTGCCGCCGGTCTCGGGGCTGATGCAGACGAAGATCTCGCCGGCTCCCGGTCCTGGGTCTCCGTCGTGGCCCCCATCGTCCTTCGGGGCGGGTGTTTCGTCCGCGCTCGCGACGGACCCAGGCGGCCGCGGTCAGCTGATCTTCGTCAGGGCCCTCAGCGCCACGCGACGCAGCGGGTTGAGGTGCGGATCGCGCAGCGCACGCAGCCGGCGTGCCTTGATGTCGTACGACGCTCCCAGGCGGGTGGCGGTGGCGTGGTCCTTGTTCACCAGGGCTCGCTGGATGGACTCGGTGTAGCGGTTCTCCAGGGACGAGAGCTTCTCGTCCACTACTGCGGGTGACATGGTGCCTTCCTTCAGGTATCGGGTGTGTAACGATCCTCGCGCACTACTTGGAACGTTCCAAGCCAACGGCTCCATGACCTTGGGCACAGTCCGAATCGGGAAGATCGCAGCCCGTCCGGCGGTTGAAGAAGAAGCGCCCTGGCAAGAGTGTCGATCTGGCCCGAGACGTGTGGACCGGCCTCTAGACTCTGTAGGTGAACACGGTTCCCGTCACCGCCTACTTCGCCGGTGATCCCAGCAGGACCTACCAGCTGATCCAGTGGCTCGAGGTCCTCGACGTCCTGAACGACGTCCACCCGGTCTGCATCGTGCTGCGCGACCCTGCGTCGCAACCGGTGATCGCTGCGCGGACGGACCTGCCGGTGTTCACCGCGGAGACCCTTCCCGAGCTCACTGAGCTGTACGCCGAGCTGGACGCCAGGGTGGTGCTCTACTGCAACAACTCGGCGCAGAACTTCGACTCCCTGCTCGACGGCCGCAGACTGCACGTCCACATCAACCACGGTGAGAGCGACAAGCAGTCCATGGCGAGCAACAACGCCAAGGCCTACGACCGGGTGTTCGTGGCGGGGGAGGCCGCCGTCCAGCGCTACGTCGCCGGCTTGCTGGAGTTCGACGCGAGTCGACTGGTGCGCATCGGTCGGCCCCAGCTCGACCTGCGCCGGACCCCGCTGGTCGCCCCGAGCACGCGGCGAACGGTTCTCTATGCCCCCACCTGGGAGGGTGACGCGGACTACAACGACTACACGTCGGTGGCCGTCATGGGGGAGTCGATCGTCCGTGCGATCCTCGCCGTGCCGGACGTCCGGCTCGTCTACAAGCCACACCCCAAGATCACGACCAGCAGCACGCCTGACGTGTCAGGAGCGCACCTGGACATCCTTCGGGTGATCGCCGACTCCGCGCGGCGCGACCCCGCCGCCGGTCACGTGCCGGTGCTGGCCGGCGACATCCTGGCGGTCATGCCCGGGTGCGACGCCATCGTCACCGATGTCTCCTCCGTCGGGCTCGACTGGCTCTACCTGCACACCGACAAGCCGATCTTCCTCACCGACCGGCACGGGGACGTCGAGCAGCTCCGGCAGCAGATTCCGGTCAGTCGCTGCGCCGACGTGGTCGACGCCGACGACGTGGCGGAGCTGACGACGCTGCTCGGCGACCGGCTCGAGCGTGACGAGCACGAGCTCGCCCGGATGGCGATGCGGCACCACTACTTCGACGACCTCCACGTGGGGGACAGCACGTCTCGTTTCCTCGGGGCCGTGTCCGAGCTGGTCGCCCTCTGCGACCAGCTCGTGGGAAACATGGCCGGCCCCGACGGAGCCGCGGACGCGGGATAGATGCCGCGAGGTGGTGCGAGGCCGGTCAGGGAAGCAGGCCCTGGCCCGAAGCGTCACTGGCTTCGTCGTCGGGGTCGTCGTGATTCGTGGGGCTGCTCGTCGGCGGCGATGAGGACCTGGAGGCGACCACCTCGCCGAGGTAGCGCAGCACCACCGCGGCGATCGCCACGGCAGGTACGCCGAGGAAGGCGCCGGCGACCCCGAATGCCGTTGATCCCAGCACCACGGTGAGGAGCACGACACCGGCGTGCAGATTCAAGGTCTTGCCCTGCAGCCAGGGCAGGAACAGGTTGCCCTCGAGCTGCTGGACCAGGAGCACGATGGCGAAGACGATCAGTGCCGCCACCCAACCGTTGGCTACGAGCGCCACGAGCACCGCCACGGCGCCGATGGCAACAGCCCCGACGATGGGGGCGAAGGCTGCCACGAAGGTGAGCATCGCGAGCGGGAGCGCCAGTGGTACCCCCACGATCACCAGTCCCAGGCCGATGAGCACCGCGTCGATCAGTCCGACGAGGGCCTGGGTGCGTACGAAACCTCCGAGGGTCGACCAGGCGCGGGTGCTGACCTCGACGAGGTGGCTGCCGACCCGTTCACCCGTCATCCCACGCAGCCAGGGAAGGAACCGGTGGCCGTCCTTGAGGAAGAAGAACGTCAGCACGAGGGTGAGCACGAGGTTGATCAGCGCGCTGGTGATCGCACTGACCCCGACCAGCACCCCTGAGGTGATGCTCGCGGCGCTGTCCCGGAGCTTGTCCTGGGCGGCGTCAACCACCGTGTCCACCTGGTTCTGGGTGACATCGAGCCGGCTGTCCTGGATGCGCTGTTCGATCGTGCTGAGACCGTCGGAGGCGCTGTCGGCGATTTCGACCACCTGCGAGCCGACAGAGGGAGCGATGAACAGGACCAACAGGACGACGACGGTCAGGGCCGCAAGAATCACACTCAGTGCGGCCAGGGCTGGTGCCAACCGGAGCCGTCGCTCGAGCCACCGCGACTGCGGCTGGAGAACTGTCGTCAGGATCAGTGCGAGCACGAGCGGCAACAGGATGCTCCACAGCTGAGCGACCCCCCATCCGACGGCCACGGCACCGGTCAGCACCACGATCCATCGCAGGGTCCATCTCGACAGCCAGGCCACACCGTCGCCGATCACCTGCCCGCGGTCGCGATCCGTGGGCACGGTCGAGGTCTGCCGGTCCGTCACGACTCGGACACCATGTTCGAACCGCGTGGGGTACTCCCGGGGCTGTTCGACAGGGACCACGGAAGCTCTGTGGAGTCGTGCGCCAGGATGGGGAGCAGCCGCGAATCCTCGAGCGCTGCCAGGCGATGGCCCGCGCCCTCCATGCAGCCGGGGTGGTTTGCCATGCCGAGGAACGTGTCCAGACTGGCGTGTCGAACGAGCATCGCGGCATCCCAGGTCTCATCGGTCGGTCCGACCAGGAACGGTAGTGCGTCGCCGACGAAGATCACGGACCCTCCGACTGCTTCCAGGTGAGGCTGGGTATGCCGGACATAGCGCTCATAGGCCTGGCGACCCGAGATCGTGGTGTCCGGCGCAAGCTCGGGATGCGCCTCATAGTCGGCTCGGTCGCGGAATCGCAAGAGATTCAGCATCACGACCGGTCCTTGAACGTCTCGCGTGAAGAGGGCGACGCCTTGCTGGTGAGTCGGGTCGATGAAGCCGTGCGGAACGTCGGCAGGAGTGGACAAGAGGAATCCTTCGCGGGCGGGGGCGCGGTGGTCGCTTGGGGCCGAACTAGCCGCGCAGGGTCTGTGCCAAGGACTGCGCGGCGGGCCGCCACCCCAGTTCGTCGACGGCACGTCCGCGGCCTCCATCGGTGCGTACGCTCACGCGTGGCGGCTGGCTGGTGGCGCCGAACTCGTCCTGCAGGGTGTCAGCGGTCCAGGGCTCGACGGTGTCGATGCCGGCAGCGGCTGCCACGACGTCCGCCAGCTCCCGAGACGTCACCGATCCCGACGTGGCGTGGTAGATCCCACGGGCCGACGGGTCGGTCACGACCCGCGTGAGCAGGTCGAGCAGCTCGTCCTCATGGACGGTCGGCAAGATCTCGTCGCCGTCCCCGAAGTAGCGACTCGCTCCCCGGGCGCGTGCGAACTCGACAGCCGGGCCGAGCGCCAGCCCACCTCCGTCGCCGTAGACGAGGCCGGGTCGAACGACGATGCCACGCAGCCAGTCGGCGGAGGCCATGACCCGGATCTCGCAGGCTGCCACAGGGTCCAGGTCGGCCGGCACCACGGGGGTGTCGTGCTCGGAGACGGGGTGGTCGCCGGCGGCATCGCCGTACACGGCCATGGTGGTGACCTCGACCAATGCCGACCCCGGCTTCAGGTGTCCGAGAACAGTGTCCAGGTCGCGAGAATCGTCGACCATCGAGGTGAGGCTGTCGATGCCGCTGAGCAGGATGACCGCGTCCGCGTCGCGTACACCCGTGGCCAGGGCGTCCGACGACGGTGCGAGCACGTGGAGGGAGTGGGAGGGTGGCAGCAGGCTCGGATCGTGGTGGACGATCGTGCCCACCTCCCAGCCGAGGGCCTCGAGCTGACCGACGAGGCGCTGGGCGAACGGTGCGGCGCTGCCTGTGATCAGCGCCCTCGGCTGCGAGTGGGTGCTCCCAGTGGCGGGGGTCGAGGTCATCGGGCGGTTCCTTCTCGTGTCGTTGCTGTGGGCTGAGCCGGGCCGGGGACGGCAAGACCTTCCTCGAGCTGGATGAGGGCGCTGTCGAGGATCTGCGTGAGGTCCCCGTTGCCGCCCTGGCGGTGCCAGACGGCGATGGCTACCCGGAGTGCCGTCATGGTCGCCGCGCCGAGCAGCACCGGATAGAGGTCCTGGTAGTGGTCCTGTCCCAACCGGCCTGCGGCATCACGGCTGATGAGGTCCTCGAAGGCGGTGTACTGCTCGAGGTTCCTCGCCAGCACCGACGGTGCCTCCTCCATCAACCGGGCCCGCAGCATCAGCTCCTCGCGGTCGATCTCCTCGCCCCCCATCAACGCGTGCAGGGCACCTCGCACCGCATCCAGCGGCGATGCATCCGCCGGCTGGGCGGCCAGGGCGGCCTCGAAGGCGACCCCTCGCTCGCGCGCATCCGAGAGCAGGACGTCCTCCTTGGAGCCGAAGTGGAGGAAGAAGGTGCGCTGCGCCACGTCGGCGGCCTCGGTGATGTCCTCGATGGTGGTGCGGTCGAAGCCCTGGTCGGCGAAGAGCCGGAGGGCGTTGTCCCGCAGGGAACGCCGGGTCTCCAGCTTCTTGCGCTCTCGCCTGCCGAGGGTGGTGGTCACGTCGCTCATGGGTGAAGTGTGCACGCACTACTAGTGTTCACGCAAGAGTGCGTTGCATAACTAACTGCGCGAGTTGCGTGAATGCATGCACTGCAGTTAAGTTGGAGGGGACCGAGACGTGGCGAGAGGGAGACGAGTGATGAGCGAGCAGGTGATCGAGTCCCAAGGACTCACCAAGCACTACGGAGACTTCGTTGCACTGGCGGACCTGCACCTCGAGGTGCGTCGTGGTGAGATCTTCGGGTTCCTGGGGCCCAACGGGGCGGGGAAGTCGACGACGATTCGCACCCTGCTCGACCAGATTCGCGCCACGCGTGGTTCGGCGCGGATCCTGGGCATGGACATTCGCGAGGACTCCGTGGAGATCCGGCGCCACCTCGGTTACCTGCCCGGAGACCTGGCCCTCTACCCGAAGCTGACCGGGCACCAGACCCTCCAGTACTTCGCCAAGCTGCGCGGCGGGGTGGACCAGTCCTACATCGACGAGCTCGCCGAACGGTTCAAGGCCGACCTGACGAAGAAGGTGGGGGAGTACTCCACCGGCAACCGGCAGAAGATCGGCCTGATCCAGGCGTTCATGCACAGACCCGAGCTGTTGATCCTCGACGAGCCCAACGCAGGTCTCGACCCGCTGATCCAGCAGGAGTTCCACGCGCTCATGGAGGAGGTGCGCGCGGAGGGCCGCACCGTGTTCCTCTCCTCGCACACCCTCTCGGAGGTGGAGCGTGTGGCCGACCGGGTGGGCATCATCCGCAACGGCCACCTGGTCGTCGTGGAGCGGGTGGATGAGCTCAAGCGTAAGGCGATCCGGCGGATGGACTTCGAGTTCGCCGAAGCCGTCCCGAGCGACCTGTTCGAGGGGACACCGGGCGTCCGGTCCGCGACGGTCGAGGGACGGATGGCCTATGTGTCCTTCGAGGGGTCGGTCAACGGACTCCTCCACGCAGCGATGACGCACGAGGTGCTCAACCTGCACACCAAGGAGTCGGACCTCGAGGAGATCTTCCTGGCCTACTACCGCGACGCCCAGCCGACGACCCCGCAGCACGCGAAGGAGTCCGCTGATGTCCACTGAGGTACTCACCAAGGACCTGCGCGAACGCGCCGTGCCAGTGGCGGCGCTGAGCATCGGCGTCGGGTTGCTGACCATCGGTGCTCTGGGAGTGTATTCCGGGATGTCGGACACCCTCGACGACCTGACCAAGGATTTTCCCGATGAGCTGATGGCGTTCATGGGCGGCGATGCTCCTGGTGGATACGTCGTCGGGGAGGTCTTCAACCTGATTGCACCTCTGGCTCTGGTCGCCTATGCAGTGATGACGGGTGCGTCTGCCACCGCCGGTGAGGAGGAGCGCAAGACCATGGGCATGGTGATGGGAACCCCCGTCAGCCGCACCGGCATGTTGATCTCGAAGGCGGGAGGCTTGGTGCTGTCGCTCGTCGTGGCTACCGGCCTGTTCCTTCTCGCGGCAGTGGGCGCATCGACCTGGTTCGACGTCGGCCTGCAGACGGGAAACGTGGCCGCCACCGTGCTGCACCTGGGAAGCCTCGCCCTGATGTTCGGGGCGGTGGCCATGGCGGTCGGCGCCGCCACTGGAAAGCCGGGCTTGGCGGCAGGGGCGGCCGGGGGACTCGCGGTCGTCTCCTACCTGGCCAAGAGCATGCTGCCGCTTGCCGACCTCGACCGTTGGGCCGAGCTGAGCCCGTGGTTCTACTACGCGGGCAGCGAGCCCCTGACCAACGGGTTCGACCTCGCCCACTTCCTGGTGCTTCTCGTCCTCGCCGCAGTGGCGTTCGGAGCGGCACTGCTCACCTTCAACCGTCGTGACCTGAAGGGCTGAACGACCATGACGACGACCACCACCAACACTGACACGCGCGTCGACGAGCTGACCGGTCCCCGGCGCAGCCCGCTGGCGACCATCACCGTCCAGGCCGTCCGGGAGCGATTCGTCCTGGTCAGCGCCGTCTCCGCGCTGATGGTGGGGATGGGCCTGATAGTGGGCGCCTTGTGGCCATCGCTGAAGGACACGTTCGCCGACATCCAGGACTCGCTGCCGGACGCCTTCACCACCATCTGGCTGGCGCGGACATGTCCACGCCGAGTGGCTGGGGGAATGCCGAGATGATGTCCATGGTGGCCCGGCCGGAGTGATCGCCGATGGCGGTCATCTCGGCCATGAAGGCCACGGCCAACGAGGAGGAGACCAAGACCATGGGCGTGCTGCTGGGCGCGCCCGTCGCTCGCTCCACGTTCCTGCTCGCCAAGTCAGCGGCGATGGCGATCCATGTCGCGATCGTCGCCGTCTCGGTCAGCGTCGGCAGGCGCTCGGCAGCCTGGTCGGAGACATGGGGTTGGACGCTGGGAACATCGTCGGAGCCGGCCTGCACGCCGGTGCCCTGGGACTGCTGTTCGGCGCTGTCGCGATCGCGGTGGGTGGGTGGAGTGGCAACTCCAAGCTCACCACGACGGTGGCAGCCGCGCTGGGCGGGTTGTCGTTCGCACTGGCCAGCTTCCTGCCGCTATCGGACACGCTCGCCGACGGCGCCAAGGTGAGCCCCTGGTATTACTACAACTCCTCGGACCCGTTGACCAACGGTGCCGACCCGCTCCATCTCGTGGTGCTGATCGCCCTCGCCGCCCTGGCGCTGGCGCTGGGTCTGTCCGCGTTCCGCCGCCGGGACCTGAGGGGCTGACCCGATGACCACGATCGCCCCACCGAAGAACACCGCCGGCGTGCTGGAACTGCCCGGACCCATCGGCTTCGTGATGAGCGGTGGCGCCAGCCTCGGCTCAGTGCAGGTCGGCATGCTCCAGGCCCTGGCCTCGGCAGGCGTGCACCCCGACTTCATCGTCGGCACGTCCGTCGGCGCGCTCAACGCCGCGATCCCGTGTCACCGACGTCGGTGCGATCGCCTTCCACGGCGGCCCGGCCCGAGCTCCGAAGTGGCGACGTGTTCCCCGGCCCTGCTCAGCTCGATCTGGCGGCTCGGACGCACCCGGACCCACGCCGTCGGCACCGGGGGGCTCGAGCGGATCGCCGCCCGCGCACTGCGGGTCGACACCTTCGCCGACCTCCAGATCCCGCTCGGTGTTGTCACCGTCGACCTCACGAGGGGGAGACCGCGGGTCGAGGCCGGCCCGTGGTGCTCGTCGGGCCCGGCTGGGAGCGCGACGTCGTTCCCGCCCGGCGAGGACGACACCTGTTCGTCGACGGGGCCATGCTCGCCGACATCGCTGTGACCCAGGCCAGGGACTTCCACCCGGCCGGCACCCTCGTCGTCCTGGACTGCGTGGTTCCGCCCCCACCGGCGCCCCCGGAGAAGCTGGCCGACGTGGTCGCGGTGACCTCGAAGCTCAGTATCGGGCACAGCTTCGCGCCGCACTGCGCGATGCCGAGCACGAGGTCCCCATCCTGTGCATGCCGGCACCACCGGCACGCAAGGTCTCTCCATTCGACTTCAGCCAGACTGCACAGCTGATGGCGGACGCCAGGCAGACCGGTGAGGGATTCCTCGACTCCCTGACAGTGAGCGGGCCCGGCCTCTACGGGGACCCCTTTGCCCGCTACACGAGCACCATGGACGACACCGCCAGGCAACCGAGCGTGAGCGTGCGATGAGTGTCTCCGAGTTTCCCCACGATGCCGCGACGCAGCCCGACGACCCCTTCAGGGGCCACTCACTGCCGAGCTCACTCGCTTCCTGATGGCCTACAAGTTCGGGCTCGACGAGGTCATGACGAAGGTCAACATCCTCAAGGAGGAGCTCACGTTCGCCGGGGACTACTGCCCGATCGAGCACGTCAACTCGCGGCTGAAGTCGCTGGACAGCATCGTCGAGAAGGCACGGCGGATCGACTGCCCACCGACCCTGGAGGCCGTGCGGGACCAGATCTTCGACGTCGCGGGCATCCGGATCGTGTGCTCCTTCATCTCCGACGCCTACACCGTCATGGACATGCTGACCCGCCAGCCCGACATCGAGGTCATCCGGGTGCGCGACTACATCGCCTCACCCAAGCCCAACGGGTACAAGAGCCTCAACCTGGTCATCGAGACCCCGGTGTACATGTCTGACCGCGTGAGACAGTCGCGTCGAGGTACAGATCAGGACGGTCGCATGGACTTCTGGCCAGCCTGGAGCACAAGATCACTGGATGTCCGCTCGAACGGCGCTCGTCCGGTCGGCCAGGAGACGCGTCAAGGGAGACGACGGCTCCGCACTCGGCGACCTGATCAGCCGTGCGTACGAGGACCTGGCCACGGCCCGACTCCGTGTCCAGCGCTGCGGTCTCGACGAACCGGCCGACCAGCTCGCTGTCGCTGCCGGCGGGCTTGCGGAGGACGTCGGCCTGCACGGTGTCGTGCCGACACTCCACGACCGTGAGGACCGGACGAGCTCGCCCAGCAGTACCGGCGACTGGCTGGCGGAACTCCGGTACCCACCTGTGGTAGCCGTCTCGCTGCCGAGCGCCGCTGCACTCGCCTACGCCTCGCACTCACTCAGCGACACCTGCCCGGAGGACCGGCCTTCTCAGCCGTCTTCAGCTTTCGCAGGATGCGCCATCACGGGGCATCCGCAGGCGTCGCCTCGTGGGTGATCGCCTTCAGTGGTGCGGTCTCAGCCGGGGCGTTGGTGGTCATCGGGCTGGAGCCGGGCTGCTGGCCACGGGCAGCACCGATCCGGTCGCCTGACGGGATACCTCGCGTTCGCCAGCATCCTGGTGCTGGAGGTCCGCGCGCTCAACCGGCGCCCGGCGTGGTCACCGACTCGCCACGCGCGTCGTCGGAGTCACGAACCGGCTGCTGCGACTGAGCCCCATCGGGGAGTCCGTCGGGTTCACGGGCTCATCGACGACGTGACCGCGTCCGGATCGGACCTGGTGACCTCACAGTCACCGCGGCCTCGCATCGTCAACTGGCTGCTGGACGCACTCTGCCTCTACTCGGCGACCTGATAGCCGGGCGTAGAGGGCCTGGCCCGGCGATCCGGCGAGGTGCGCTCAAGGAGTGCATCGATGCGCCCGGTCAGGGCCTGTGCCGGCTCGATCACGGCTGGATGGGTCAGCGCTGCCACATCCCGGCTGAGCCACGCGGCGACTCGTCGCTGACGGATCAGGTAGTCGATGTAGGCGTGCAGCGCTTCCCGGCGTCGCGCGCTCTCCCGACGGAGGGCCTCCACGCCGTCGAGCAGCTGGCCGAGATCCTCGAAAGCCGGGGCGACCACGGCGGCGAGGAGCTCCTCCTTCGAGTGGAAGTGATAGGTGACGGCTGCCTTGCTGACGCCCAGGCGGTCACCGATCATCTGCAACGACGTCCCGTTGTAACCGTGCTCGGTGAACAGGTCCAACGCTGCTTCGACGAAGCGCTGGCTCGGCTCGGTGACTCGCGGGGAGTGTTCGGCCTGGCCGGGGAGAGTCTGCATGAGCGCATGTTAGAGGCTCTTGCAGTCTGAGAGCAAGCCAATCCCCTTTACGAGCGTGAAGGCAATCACTTTCCACACGGCCAGCATCGCACTGGCCGGACGACCAGTCCCCAACTTGACGAGCGGCAAGTGAACCTGGCAGTCTCTACTTGCCGGTCGGTCAGATCGGCTCACTCGACTTTTCAGGAGACGACTCAAATGGCTTCCTTCCTCTATCGCATCGGACGCTTCGCGTTCGAGCGCCGCAGGCTGGTGTTGGCGGCGTGGGTGCTCGTGCTCGTCGCCGTCGCCGGCCTGGCTGGCGCGTTCAGCAAGAACGCTGATGCCCAGTTGTCGATCCCCGGCGTCGAGTCGGTGACTGCTACGGAGCTGTTGCAGGAGCGGTTCCCCCAGGCCGCTGCGGGCGGCCCCACTGCTCGCATCGTCTTCGCGGCCCCGGATGGTGCCCAGGTGACGGACCCGCAGCTGAAGGCGGCCATCGAGCAGACGCTGGCAGGTGCCGCCTCGGCCGAGATGGTCGGCGTGGTCAGTGATCCCTTCGAGGCGCAGGCAGTGTCCGCGGACGGGACCGTCGCCTACGCCACGGTCAGCTATGACGCGGAGTTCGACGAGCTCACCTCGTCGGTGCAGGAGGACCTCGTCGCGACGGCCGAGCCGGCCGAGGCGGCCGGACTCCAGGTCGAGTTCGGTGGCGAGGCGACCCAGGCCGTGTCCGAACAGAGCGCAGCGGAGGCCATCGGCGTCCTGGTCGCGATGCTCGTGCTCGCCGTCGCGTTCGGCTCCGTGGTCGCGGCCGGACTGCCGCTGCTCACCGCCCTGATCGGGGTCGGGGTCGGCATGGCCGGCACACTGGCCCTGTCGTCGGTAGTCGAGCTCACCAGCACCGCCCCCATCCTGGGGTTGATGGTCGGGCTCGCGGTCGGTATCGACTACGCGCTGTTCATCTCGATCCGCCACAAGCAGCACCTGGCGGAGGGCATGGATCCCCACGAGTCCGCCGGCATGTCCGTGGGAACCGCTGGTAGTGCCGTCGTGTTCGCCGGCGCCACCGTGATGATCGCGCTCGCCGGGCTCGCCGTCGTCGGGATCCCCTTCCTGACCACCATGGGGCTGGTCGCCGCCGGCGAGGTCGGCGTCGGCGTCCTGGCGGCTGACCCTCGTCCCGGCCCTGCTCGGCATCGCCGGCAACCGGTTCAACCGTTGGCCGATCCCCGGCTTCCGTGGCCGCCAGGCACGTCTGAAGACGAACGAGTCGACCGGTACCAAGTGGGCCAAGCTCGTCACCAAGCGCCCGGCCGCCTTCCTGCTCGCCGCCGTCATCGGCACCGGCGTTCTGGCCATCCCGGCTCTCAGCCTCGAGCTCGGCCTGCCCGACGAGGGCAACCTCACCTCCGACACCACCCAGCGCAAGGCCTACGACCTGCTGGCCGACGGCTTCGGGCCCGGCTTCAACGGACCCCTGACGATCGTGGTCGACGGACAGGGCTCCGGCGACGTCCAGGCAGCAGCCGACGGCACCGCCACCGCCATCGCCGGTCTCGACGACGTGGTCGCGGTCTCACCGGCGGTGCTGAACCCCGAGGGCGACACCGCCATCATCACGGCGTTCCCCGAGAGTGGTCCGGCCGACACGGCGACCAAGGACCTGGTCGGCTCGATCCGTGAGCTCCAGTCGGGCATCACCGACAGCACGGGTGCCGAGCTCTTCGTCACCGGCAACACCGCGCTCGGCATCGACATCTCCGAGAAGCTCACCGGCGCACTGCCGCTGTTCCTCATCGTGGTTGTCGGGCTCTCGCTCCTCCTGCTGACGCTTGCCTTCCGCTCGATCCTGGTGCCGCTCAAGGCAACAGCAGGGTTCCTGCTGAGCCTGGCTGCCACCTTCGGCGCGCTGGTGGCCGTCTTCCAGTGGGGCTGGTTCGCAGACCTGATCGGTCTTCAGTCCACGGGACCGATCATCAGCTTCCTGCCGATCCTGCTGGTGGGCCTGCTGTTCGGACTCGCGATGGACTACGAGGTCTTCCTGGTCAGCCGGATGCGCGAGGACTACGTCCACGGTGCCTCACCGCGAGAGTCGATCATCGGGGGCTTCCGCCACGGAGCCCGGGTGGTCACCGCAGCAGCGCTGATCATGGCGTCGGTCTTCGCCGGCTTCATCCTCGGCGATGACGCCACCATCAAGTCCATCGGTTTCGCGCTGGCCTTCGGCGTCCTCATCGACGCCTTCGTGGTCCGGATGACCATCGTCCCGGCCGTGATGGCACTGCTCGGCGACAAGGCGTGGTACCTGCCCAAGTGGATGGACCGCATCATGCCGGACGTCGACATCGAGGGCGCCAAGCTCGAGCGGGACCACCCGTTCACCCCCACCACCGAGCAGGCCGAGCTGCCTGACGGTGACAACGAGCCGGTCCGCCAGCCCGTCGGCTGACCGCTGCACGGTGTCCGGTCACCCCAGTCTTCGGGGTGGCCGGGCACCTTCCCGTCCGCACCCCACGGCAGCCCACTCGGCGATCGACAGAGGAGGAGCAGGTGAGCATCACCCGAACGCCACCCAGCTCGAAGATCCCCGGGAAGATCATGGGCCGGACGATCGTCGAGGTCGCGATCGTCGGCGCCCTCTTCCTGCTCTACAACATGGGTCGGCTGGCCATCGAGGGTCAGGAGCCCACGGCCCGCGCCAACGCCGAGCTGGTCCGCCGCATCGAAGCGATGGTGCACCTTCCTTCGGAGGCCGCCATCCAGCGCACGATCAGCGCAGTTCCCCACGTCTTCGAGCTTGCCGATCAGTACTACGTCACCCTGCACTTCCCCGTGATGATCATCTTCCTCCTCTGGGGATTCGTTCGTCGCCCCCGAGTCGAGTACGTCTGGGCACGCAACCTCCTGGTCATCATGACGTTCCTCGGCCTGGCCATCCATCTGCTCTTCCCCCTCGCGCCGCCGAGGATGTTCCCCGAGTGGGGATTCGTCGACACCATGGCTGTGTGGGGCCCCTCCGCCTATGACGGAGCCAGCGCTGCGGTTGCCAACCAGTACGCGGCCATGCCCAGCCTGCACATCGGTTGGGCGCTGCTCGTTGCGTTCGTCCTGGTGCGCACCGGGCCACGTCCGCTCGTCGTGCTGGGCATCCTGCACGCGGTGGCGACGGTCCTTGTCGTCGTGATCACTGCCAATCACTGGTGGCTCGACGGGATCATCGCGGCGGCGCTCATGGCGATCGCCCTCGTGATCCTGCCCCGGCCAGGGGCGACCAGGATTCCCAGCCTGGTCAGAGGCCGGCCGCGGCACGTGGCTCCCGGCACCAAGGAGTCCTCGCCATGAAGCCTGGCGCTGCCCCCCATCCGATTCCCAGCCAGGACCGCACTCTCCTTCACTCGGGGGTGCGGACCTACATCCACCGAGACAGTAGAGCGGCTTGGCTGGACGTGGCGGGGCCGTTGTCCCCGCCGGTCAACCTCAGGCTCCTGCTCGGTCAGCTGCGTCGAGCACACCGCCGCATACCCCGAGGAATCGACCGGGTGGGCGTCGACCTGACGCGATTCGACGACGTCGCGATCGAGCTCGGTGTCGTGCTGTCCCTGGAGAGCCGGTTGTTGGCCGTGCGCGACATCCAGCTGGGTGTTGCCGTCCGAGACACGGTCGACGCCTCGCCGGGCGCGCTGGTGATGATGGAGCGACTCCAGGTCTGGCGTCTCGACGACGACGGGGTGGCTGAGCTCACGAGGGCTGCCGCCGATGCCCGCCTCGGCGTGAACGGCTGGCAGTACCGGGCGCAGTAGGCCGTGTATCGAGCCCCTCCGCACCGGCTCAGGTGCCCGTCTATGCGGTGCCCGACTATGCGGTCCCCGTGTAGTGCCGGTCAGCCAGGGTCAGGGCCTCGTCGAGGATCGCAATCCCCTCGCGGATCTCGTCAGGGGACGTCGTGCAGGGAGGCACGACGTGGGTCCGGTTGAAGTGCACGAACGGCCAGAGCCCGCGTTGCTTGCAGGCCGCGGCGAACTCGGTCATCGGCGCGGCACCGGGCCCAGCGGCGTTGAAGGGAACCAGGGGCTCGCGGGTGGCGCGGTCGCGCACCAGCTCGAGCGCCCAGAAGACGCCCAGTCCGCGGACCTCGCCGACCGACGGGTGCCGCTCGGCGAGGGCACGGAGCCCGGGCCCGATCACGTCCGCACCGAGGGCGCGTGCGCGCTCGACGACCTTTTCGTCGTGCATCACGTTGATCGAGGCGACGGCCGAGGCGCAGGCGAGGGGGTGGCCGGAGTAGGTGAGGCCGCCGGGGTAGGGCCGCTGGTCGAAGGTCTGCGCGATCTCGTCGGAGATGATCACCCCGCCCAGCGGCACGTAGCCCGAGTTGACGCCCTTGGCGAAGGTGATGAGGTCGGGCGTCACGCCCCACCGGTCGACGGCGAACCACTCGCCGCAGCGCGCGAAGCCAGCCATCACCTCGTCGGCGATGAGCATGATCCCGTGCTCGTCGCACAGCGCTCGGACGCCGGCGAGGTAGCCGTCGGGCGGCACCAGGATCCCGTTGGTGCCGACGACGGTCTCGAGCACGATCGCGGCGATCGTGGCGGGACCCTCGACCATGATCGTCTCGCTGAGGTGGTGCAGCGCCCGGGCGCACTCCTCGGCGTCGTCGGCCGCGTGGAAGGCGGAGCGGTAGGTGTAGGGACCCCAGAAGTGGACGACGCCGGACATCGCCGGCTCCGAGGCCCAGCGGCGTGGGTCTCCGGTCAGGGTGATCGCGCCCGAGGTGGCGCCGTGATAGCTGCGGTAGGTCGCGAGCACCTTGCTGCGGCCGGTGTGCAGCCGCGCCATCCGTACGGCGTTCTCGTTGGCCTCGGCACCGCCGTTGGTGAAGAACACCTTCGACAGGCCTTCGGGGGCGACGTCCACGATGAGCCGTGCCGCCTCCGACCGCGTGTCGTTGGCGAAGCCCGGCCCGACGGTGACGAGCCGGTCGGCCTGCTCCTTGATGGCCGCGATGATCGCGGGGTGCTGGTAGCCGATGTTGACGTTGACGAGCTGGGAGGAGAAGTCGAGGTAGCGCTTGCCCTGGCTGTCCCAGAAGCAGCTGCCCTCGGCGCGGACGATCGGCATCGGATCGATCAGCGCCTGCGCCGACCACGAGTGGAAGACGTGCGCCCGGTCGAGCCGACGAGTCGTCTCCTCGTCGGGTGTCGGCAGCAGGCTCGTCTCGAGCGCTGTCATCAGCGGGTTCTCGGGAAGCCGAGGTCGACGCTCGAGGAGGCCGGGTCGGGCCAGCGTGAGGTGACGACCTTGCCGCGGGTGTAGAAGTTCATCCCCTCGGGGCCGTACATGTGCGTGTCCCCGAAGAGGGACGCCTTCCAGCCGCCGAAGGAGTAGTAGGCCACGGGCACCGGGATCGGCACGTTGATCCCGACCATGCCGACCTCGACGTCGTACTGGAAGCGGCGCGCGGCGCCGCCGTCGCGGGTGAAGATGGCGGTGCCGTTGGCGAACTCGTTGCTGTTGATCAACGCCAGGCCCTCGTCGTAGGTCTCCACGCGGACGACGCCGAGCACGGGGCCGAAGATCTCGTCGCGGTAGACCGTCATGTCCCGGGTGACGTGGTCGAGCAGGGTGGCGCCGAGGAAGAAGCCGTCGGCCGGGACGTCGGCCTCGCGTCCGTCGACGACCACGGTGGCACCGGCGTCCTCGCCGGCCCCGACGTAGGACGCGACCTTGTCGCGGTGCTCGCGGGTGATGAGCGGACCCATGTCGGTGTCGGGCTGGCTGCCGTCGCCGACGACGAGCTTGGGGAGACGTACGGCGATGGCCTCGACCAGCGCGTCGGCGACGTCGCCGACGGCCACCGCGACGGACAGCGCCATGCACCGCTCGCCGGCCGCGCCGTAGGCAGCCGACACGATCGCGTCGGCCGCGACGTCGAGGTCGGCGTCGGGCAGCACCAGGGCGTGGTTCTTCGCGCCGCCGAGGGCCTGGACGCGCTTGCCGTTGGCGGTGCCGGTCTCGTAGATCGAGCGCGCGATGGGGGTCGAGCCCACGAAGCTGATGGCCGAGACGTCGGGGTGGTGGAGCAACGCGTCGACGGACTCCTTGTCGCCCTGGAGCACGGTGAAGACGCCGTCGGGCAGCCCGGCCTCCTTCCACAGCCCGGCCAGGAACAGGGAGGCGGACGGGTCCTTCTCGCTCGGCTTGAGGATGAAGGCATTGCCGCAGGCGATGGCGTTGGCGCACATCCACAGCGGGACCATCACCGGGAAGTTGAACGGGGTGACACCCGCGACCACGCCCAGCGGCTGCCGGATGCTGTGCACGTCGACATCGGTGCCGGCCTGCTCGGAGAAGCCGCCCTTCAACAGCTGGGGGGCGCCGGCGGCGAACTCGACGTTCTCGAGGCCGCGGGCGATCTCGCCGAGCGCGTCGGCGTGCACCTTGCCGTGCTCCGCGGTGACGATCCGGGCCAGCTCGTCGGCACGGTCGTGGATCAGCTGGCGGAAGGCGAAGAGCACTCCCGAGCGCATCGAGAGCGACGCGTGCCGCCACTCCTTCGCGGCGACCAGGGCCTTGGCCACCGCGGCGTCGACCTCGTCCGTCGGACGCGAGGACAACCTGCGCGGACTCGACGCCGGTGGCGGGGTTGAACACGGGGGAGGTGCGGCCGGACGTGCCGTCGGTGGGGCGGCCGTCGATCCAGTGGGGGATGTGCTTGGTCATGTCCCAAATGTAGGTAACAGATGTGCTCACGACAATACGTGAGTTGCTATGTTACAAAGCGTGAACGCGCAACGGGAGCTGATCTCCGCGGTCGAGCAGCGGATGGACGAGTCCTCGGCGAAGGGTCTGGCGACGGCAGTCAGTCGCACGATCCGAGACGGCGCCCTGGCTCCGGGTGACAAGCTGCCACCGATCCGGGACCTGGCGCACGAGCTGGCCATCTCGCCGACCACGGTGAGTGCCGCGTGGGGCCTGCTCGTCCGGGCCGGCACGCTGCGGACGGAGGGTCGGCGAGGCACGGTGGTCGCCGACGTCTCGGCCCCCCGCGAGGGCCGCTACCGGCAGGCGCTCGAGCAGACCGGTTTCAGGCTGGACCTCTCCACCGGCGTGCCGGACGAGACGCTGTTGCCGGGCCTCGGTCGCGCCCTCGCGGCGGTGACCACCGCCGGCACCCCGCGCAGCTATCTCGACGACCCGGTCCTTCCCGAGCTCGCCGAGGTCCTCCTCGCGAGCTGGCCCTACCGCCCCCAGGCCCTCACGGTCGTCGACGGCGCGATGGACGGGCTGGAGCTCGTGATCCGCACCGTGGTGAGGTACGGCGACCGCGTGGTCGTCGAGCACCCGTCGTTCCCACCCCTCCTCGACCTCCTGGAGGCGGCGGGGGCCGAGGTGGTGGGCGTGCCGATGGACGCCGAGGGGCTGCTCCCGGACAGGCTCGCGGAGGCGATCGCCGTACCGACCCGGGCCGTGTTCATCCAGCCACGCGGCCAGAATCCGACGGGGGTGTCGATGTCACCGGCCCGCGCGCGCACGCTGGCGAAGCTGCTCGCGGGAACGGACGCCATCGTGGTCGAGGACGACTCGGCGAGCGCCATCTCCACGTCGCCCGACGTGAGCCTGGGCTCGGCGCTGCCCGACCGGACCGTGCACGTACGCAGCTATTCGAAGTCGCACGGCCCCGACCTGCGTCTTGCGGCGATGAGCGGGCCGGACACCGTGATCGGGGAGATCCGCCGTCTGCGCCAGCTCGGACAGGGGTGGAGCAGCAGGCTGCTGCAGCGGGTTCTCCTCAACCTGCTCATCGACGAGAAGAGCCAGGCGGAGGTGGCGAGGGCTCGCACGGAGTACGCGCGGAGGCGCGCGGACTTCGTGGCTGCCCTGGCGGCGCGCGACGTGGTGGTCGGCGGCGAGGACGGGCTCAACCTCTGGGTGCCGGTCCGCGACGAGGCCGCCGCGCTGGTGCGGCTGGCCTCGCAGGGGATCGGCGTCGCCCCCGGCACACCGTTCACCGTGCTGCCGAGCGAGCAGGGCCACGTCCGGGTGACCGTCGGGCTCGTGGGCAAGGACATCGACGCAGTTGCCGACGAGGTCGCCGCGGCCGCCCGGACGGGCGGCTGGGGGAGTCGGGGACGGTGAGTCAGGCAGGGTGCGCACCCGCTCGTCACGACGTCACTGCGGTTGCAGTCGCCCTGCCTCGAGGTGGACGACACGATCGGCCACGGCCGTCGCCTCGCCCAGGTCCTCGGTCGCGAGGAGGGAGGTGATGCCGAAGGCGCGCTGCGCGGCGACCAGACGGTCGCGCAGGTCGGTCCGGACACCCGGCTCCAGGTTGGCCAGCGGCTCGTCCATCAGCAGCACCCCGGGACGTCGTACCAACGCACGCGCCAGGGCCACCCGCATCCGCTCACTGGTGGAAAGCGAGGACGCCGGGCGCTTGGTCAGCGCACCCAGGCCCAGCAGGTCGACCACCTGGTCGACGGTCACCTCGACATCGCTCGGCGAGAGCCGACCCTGGAGCGAGGTGGCGATGTTGTCCCGGACGCTGAGGTTCGGGTAGATCGCGTAGTTCTGGAACAGCAGCACGACCTCGATCTCGCCGGGACCGCCGGCCGGGTCCCCGAGCAGGATGCGCCCCTGGTCGGGCACCTCGAGCCCGCCGGCCAGTCGGAGCAAGGTGGTCTTCCCGGCGCGGGGTGGGCCGACCAGCGCCACGGCCTCGCCGTCAGCGACGTCCAGGTCGACCCCGGCGATGGCCGGCTCGGCGGCTCCCGCGAAGTGCCGGGTCACGCCCTGGAAGCAGATCCGTGCCATCTCTTGTCCCCCCTCGGCCGAGCCGACGACGCCCTTCGGCCACGGTGAAGAGTGAAGTGTAGGCGGTGGCGTGGGACAGGGAATGGCTCGTGATACCCAAAATTGGATCGTTACATTCCGGACATCCGGGCGAAAGACCCACGTCTCACGAGCCACCTACCGTCACGGTGCGACCCGACACCACTGTCTGTCCGGGGGGACGGAACACATGGACCACAACGACATCGTGCGACTGGACCGACACGTGCCGAGCACGCGCCGCGCGGCCTCGGCCCAGCACTACTCACCGCTCCTGATCGTCCTCACCCTGCTCGCCACGGCGGGGGTGCTGCTCTACGCAACATTCCTGCTCAACCCGAGCAACCGGGGCGACCTGGTGCCGTGGCTGGTCGTGGTGCTGGCCGAGGGTGTGCTCGTCGTCCACACGCTGCTGGCGATGTGGACCGTGCTCTCGGGCACCAAGGACCCGCGCACCTACTCCTACTGGGCGGCCAAGGACTCCCTGTTCGTCCGGCAGGACGCGGAGCCTGCGGCCCGGTGGGAGCTGAGGCTCGATGATCGCCGTCCACGGGTCGAGGTCTTCGTGACGGTGTACGGCGAACCGGTCGAGACCGTACGCCGAACAGCTGCGGCGGCGATGGCCATCCGCGGTGAGCACCGCACCTGGATCCTGGACGACGGCCGCTCCGACGAGGTCAGGGCCCTCGCCGACGAGCTCGGCTGCCACTACCTGCGTCGGCTCAGCAACACGGGCGCCAAGGCCGGCAACGTCAACCACGCGCTGTCGATCGCCAAGGGCGACTTCTTCTGCATCTTCGACGCCGACTTCGTGCCGCACCCGGACTTCATCGAGCACACGCTGCCCTTCTTCACCGACGAGACCGTGGCCTTCGTGCAGACGCCGCAGACCTACGGCAACCTGGTCAACCTCATCTCCCGCGGCGCGGGCTACATGCAGACCATGTTCTACCGCTTCGTGCAGCCCGGCCGGAACCACTTCAACGCAGCCTTCTGTGTCGGCACCAACGTCATGTTCCGGCGCAGCGCCGTGCACGAGATCGGCGGCATCTGCGTCGACTCCAAGTCCGAGGACGTCTGGACCTCCCTGCTGCTGCACGAGCGGGGGTGGCGCAGTGTCTACCTCGCCAAGTCGCTCGCCGTCGGTGACGCCCCCGAGACCATCGAGGCGTACAGCAAGCAGCAGCTGCGCTGGGCCACTGGCGGCTTCGAGATCTGGTTCCGCGCCAACCCCTTCTCGCCGCGACGCCGGCTCACGCCCGACCAGCGCATCATGTACGGCATCACGGCGACCCACTACCTGACGGGCATAGCGCCCGGGGCACTCCTGTTCGTCCCGCCCATGGAGATCTTCTTCGACCTCCACCCGGTCAACCTCACCGTCGGGGTCGGCCAGTGGCTGTTGATGTACGCCGGCTTCTACGTCCTGCAGGTGCTGCTCGCCTTCTTCAGCGTGGGCAGCTTCCGCTGGGAGGTGCTGATGCTGGCTGCTGTCTCCTACCCGATCTATGTCAAGGCGCTGATCAACGCGCTGATCGGACGGGAGCAGAAGTGGCACGTGACCGGCAGCACGACCCGCGCCGCGTCGCCGTTCAACTTCATGGTGCCGCAGGTGCTGACGTTCGCCTTCCTGGCCCTGACCGGCGCGGTCGGCGTCTGGCAGAACGTGGTGACGCAGCACTTCACCCTCGGCACCGCCTGGTGCGTCACCAACGCCGTGGTGCTGGGCGCCTTCCTCGTCGTCGGGCTCGGCGAGGCCCGCCGCAGTCGCCGGCCCGCCAGCTCGGCCCGGCACAGCCGGCCCGCGTCCCTCGCGACCTCCCGGCCGCTGCCGGTCGCAGTCCCGGCGCCGCGGCGGGCCCAGCCCGACCGAGTTGCGCGGCACGCGCTGGGAGTGACGCTCGACCCGGCCCCGCACCGGGCCCTGGACGGAGGCCCGACATGACGTGGCACAACCGGATCCGACTCTGGAGCGGCCTGGCCCTCGTGGTGGTCGTGGTCGCCGCGCTCACCCTGGTCGTCAACCAGCGATCACGGCAGGCCTTCAGCAACAACGCGCAGGTCGCGGCCGACCTGTCGACGGTCGGCTCGGAGTACGGCGGGGTCGTGGTGCACCAGTACGTCGAGAAGGGCGACGAGGTCGAGCTGGGCCAGGAGCTCTTCACGATCTCCTCGCTCGACCTGCAGCGGGACCTCTCCAACGGACTCGCGCCGGTCGACACCGCCTCCTACCGGATCGACGGCGCCCGGGGCCGGGTCACCTTCCTGGCGCAGGTGGCCGGGACGCTGACCGAGCTCAAGGCCGAGCAAGGCACGTTCCTGGCCGCGGGCGACATGGCGACCGTCACCGCCAGCGGCACCCAGTACGTCACCGGGCAGTTCCTCCTCACGCCCGACGAGTACGGCCGGATCCGCGTCGGTGGCGAGGCACGCATCGAGCTGCCGACCCGCACGCGGATGTCGGCGACGGTCTCGGACGTCTCGGTGCAGACCTCCGAGGGAGTCGCGGTGACCACGGTCGAGCTGTCCGTTCCGCGTCTCGAGTCGGAGAGCCTGACGGCGCTGAACCAGCCGGGCAGCCCGGTGTCGGTCACCCTGACCCTCGCCGACTCGGGTGTCCTGGCCGGCCCGACCGACAGCCTCATGGACTTCCTCCATCGGGTAGGTGTGCGATGAGCGGCCGGGGCGTTTCCCGCGTGGTCGTGGCCCTCACTCTCCTGCTCACGGCGAGTGCATGTCGCGACGGCGATCCAGCACCCGCGTCCTCGAGCGCGGTCGCCGGACAGCAGACGGGTGATACCGGTGCAGCGCTCCCGTCCCGGGTGGTGCGCCCGCTCGTCGAGGCACTGCCCCGACGCACCCTCACCCCGATGCCCACCACCCGGCTTGCGGACGGGCTCACGCCTCCCACCAACCGCTGGTTCTCCGGCCTCGCCTTCGGCGACGAGCCGCAGCCGGTCTTCCCGCTCCCGCTCGCCTTCACGCTCGACGAGACGGGCTTCGGGATCGGGCTTCCGCAGGTGGTCACGTCCGCTGCCAGCGTCGTGGGCAGCCACCAGGCCGACGTCACGGTGACGATCGACGGGGTCGCCGAGCAGGTCGTGGCGGCGTACGACGACGCGTCGTTCACGGTGAGCAGTCGCGACGACGGCGACGATGAGATCGGTCGCACGGTGGTCGCCAGGGGCGCGCCCTTCGTCAGCCACGTCGCCCGGCGCAGCGGGCGGTTGACGACGTCGGTGAGCTGGTCCGGCACCGACGACGTGTGGACCGCGACCACGACCACGGGGACGTACGGCCTGACCGTAAGCAACGGCGCCGTCGACGGTGACACCATCGAGCTCGATGCCGGCGGGAGCGTGACGGTCTTTCCCGTCCCGGAGGGCCATGCGGCGGCGGAGCTGGCTGCGTTTGCCTCACCGATCTCACACACCACGACGGCCTACGACGTGGGCGACACCGAGGTGACGACGGCCCTGTCGTACGGCGAGGGTGAGGCTGCCTTCGTCGTCATGCCGGCCCAGTCCGCGGGCCTGTCCGAGGAGGTGACGTGTGACCTCGGGTCGTTCGCCAGCGTGTACGGCGAACTCCCGGTGTGTCGCGGGCCGTCGCTGAGCTGGTCGGTGCCTCGACACCGGGCGCGCGTGGGACTGGACCTGTCCGGGCTGGGCCCGGCAGCGGTCTCCGAGCTGAGCGCCCAGGTGGCCACCGACGTCGCCGGCTCGCCGGTGTCTCCGGATGACACCTACTTCGGCGGGAAGTGGCTCTACCGGCAGGCGCAGCTGCTCGACATCGCCGCCCAGGTCGGCGCGACCGAGGTCGAGGAGTCGGTGCGCGGGGTGCTCACCACTGCCCTCGAGCGGTGGACCGACCCGACTGCCTGCAAGGAGCGGTCCACCCAGTGCTTCGTCTACGACCCGGAGTGGCGCGGTGTCGTGGGCCAGTCGCCCGCCTTCGGGTCCGAGGAGTTCAACGACCACCACTTCCACTACGGCTACTTCCTCTATGCCGCGGGCGTGCTGGCTGCCCACGACCCGTCGGTGGTAGATCGGCTGCGGCCCGTGATGGACCTGCTGGCCGCCGACATCGCCGGCGGGTCGGACACCGGGCTGACCCCGCGACTGCGCGTGTACGACGTGTACGCCGGGCATTCATGGGCGTCCGGCACCGCCCCCTTCGCCGACGGCAACAACCAGGAGTCGAGCTCCGAGGCCGTCACGGCGTGGGCCGGGCTCGCCCTCTGGGCGGCCGCGACCGACAATCCCGACCTCGCCACGGAGGCGGCCTGGTTGCTCTCGTCGGAGGCGGCAAGCGCTCGGGCCTACTGGACCCAGCCCGATCTCCCGGCCGGCTTCGAGCACCAGGTCTTCGGCATCAACTGGGGCGGCAAGCGCGACTACGCGACCTGGTTCTCTCCCGAGGCGTCGGCGATCCTGGGCATCCAGCTGATCCCGATGAGTCCGTCAGCCGACTACCTCGCCGGCGATGCAGCACGGATCCGGGCGTCGCTGGCGGAGGTCGACGGCTTCGACGGACCGCTTGCCGACTACGTCCTGATGTACTCCGCGCTCGCGGGCGCCGCCGAGGCGGACGCCGCGCTGACGGAGGCCCGGACCCGACCCGGCGAGGGGATCGACGACGCCGTCAGCCGCACCTACCTGATGGCATTCCTGATGTCTCGGGAGTGATCGCGTGCTGTGGCGACGCTCGGCAACGGACGTGACCCGTTCGTCACGGGCGTTCCCCCAGAGCGGCGGGCGGCAGGTCATCGACGGACGCCATCGGTGCAGAGACCGGGTCCTCGGGCAGCTGGCCGACCTGGTCCCGGCACCACGCGGACACCTCGTAGCTGCCGTCGAGGACGCCTGCGCGGAAGGACGGCCACGGCTCCCAGCTGACCTCACCGACCTCGTCCGCGTCGGGCTCGAGCGGGCCGGAGACGGTCGCCACGAAGACCGGGCACATCTCGTTCTCGACGACCCCGTCGTGCTCGGCGCGGTAGCGGAAGCGGGGGAGGAGGAGCCTCAGGTCGGCGACCGCGGTGCCGAGCTCCTGCGCGACCCGGCGGCGTACGGCGTCCTCGAGCGTCTCGCCCGGGGCGGGGTGGCCGCAGCAGCTGTTCGTCCAGACCCCCGGGAAGGTCCGCTTCGTCGACGCGCGACGGGTGACGAGCACGTTGCCGGAATCGTCGAAGAGATAGCACGAGAAGGCCAGGTGCAGGGGGGTGTCGGCGTGGTGCACGCCGGCCTTGTCGGCCGTGCCCACGGCGTGCCCGGTCTCGTCGAGGAGGACCACGTGCTCGGTCATGCGGGTGTCCCCACTGGTCGGGCGAGCTGGTTGACGGCGGCCGCGAAGAGCCAGGGCAACCGTTCGGCAGCCGGCACCAGCCGACGGCGTACGGCCTGGTGCGAGGTGGCACGCAGCAGCGCGTGGGTGAGCAGCTCGTGCCGCATCCCGAGCCGTCGCGCCTGCTGGTCATAGCGATCGGGATGGTCGGCCAGCACGCAGGCCACGGCCACGCGGGCCTGGGCGAGGCCGAGGGCGATCCCCTCGCCGGTGAGGGCATCGACGTAGCCTCCGGCGTCGCCCACGAGCAGCACCCGGCCGGCCGAGCGGGAGGTCGCGCGCTGGCGCAGCGGACCGGCTCCCATGACCCGGGTCCGGTCACCGGTGAGGCGCTCGCGGAGCACGGGGAAGTCGTCGAGCAGGTCATCGAACCTCGTCCCGGCGTCGCTGAGCACGGCGACCCCGACCAGGTCGTCGTCGACCGGCGTGACGTACGCCTCCGCCCGGCGTGACCAGTGCACCTCGACGTACGACGTCCACGGCGCCTGCTGCACGTGGCAGCGCAGTCCGAAGCGACGGCGCCCGGGCGATGCGGCGTCGAGGCCCAGCAGCCGACGCACCGGTGAGTGGAGCCCGTCGGCGGCGATGAGGTAGCGCGTCGGCTCGCCGTCGACGAGGAGGTGGTCGCCGGCGTCGCGCACGTCCGCCACCGGTCGGGCGTCGACCTCGATCCCCGCCTCGCCGATGCGCTCGGCGAGCGCGTCGTGGAGCACGGTCCGGCGCACGCCACGGCCGGGGCCGACGGCGAAACGGGCAGTCACCCCCGGTCCGTCGACCGTGCCGTCGAGGTAGTGGATGCCGGCGAGCTCCCGGCCGCGCGGGTGCACGCCGAGCTGCGCGAGCTCGGCCACGGCGCCGGGCATCAGGCCCTCACCGCAGGCCTTGTCGATCGGTCCGTCGCGTGGCTCCCGGACCACGACGGAGAGTCCCGCCGCACGTGCGTGCAGGGCGGCGGCCATGCCCACAGGTCCACCGCCCGCGATCACGAGGTCATGCATCGGCGTGCTCGGGTGCACGGGGCAAGGTGGCGAGCGCGGCGTCCTCGGCGCGGATGCGCACCATGAGCAGGCCGGCGTTGAGGACGGTGAAGACCACCGCCGTGACCCACGCCGCGTGCACCAGCGGCAGGGCGAACCCTTCGACCACGACGGCGACGTAGTTGGGGTGGCGGAACAGCCGGTAGGGCCCCGACGTGACCGGAGCCAGGCCCGGGACCACGATCACCCGGGTGTTCCACCGGCTCCCGAGCGTGGTGATGCACCACCAGCGCAGCGCCTGCGAGGCCACGACGAGGGCGAGCATCGACCAGGCCAGCAGCGACGGGACGTCGGGTCGGCGTACCCATGCCTCGACGAGGGCACCGACGAGAAGTGCCGTGTGCAGCACGACCATGAACGGGAAGTGCCCCAGGCCCGTCTCGACGCCGCCGCGCTCGCGGCTCCAGGCGGCGTTGCGGGTGGAGACGACCAGCTCGGCGACGCGTTCGAGCCCGACCAGCCCGACCAGGACGGTGAAGGCGATCAGGGTCGTCACGAGTCGGCCTTCAGCAGCACGAGCTCGGAGCAGAAGCCGGGGCCCATCGCGAGCATCATGCCGTAGCTGCCCGGGGCGGGCGGTCGCTGCTCCAGGGTGTCCTCGAGGACGTGGAGGACCGAGACCGACGACAGGTTGCCGACCCGGGCCAGCGACTCCCAGGTGAGCCGGACGGCCTCGCGCGGCACCTCGAGCGCCTCCTGGAGCGCCTCGATCACCTTCGGTCCGCCCGGGTGGCACACCCACCACCCGATGTCCGCCCTCGTCAGGTCGTGCTCCGCCAGGAAGGTGTCGACGTCCCCGCGCAGGTAGCGCCCGACGAGATCCGGCACTGCAGCGTCCAGGACGATGCGCAGGCCGGAGCTGGCGACGTCGAAGCCCATCGTCCGCTCGCTGTCGGGATAGAGCCGGCTGCGTGAGTCGAGCACCCGCACGGTGCCACCCAGGCGCTCGTCGCCGACGGCGACGACCGCCGAGGCGCCGTCCCCGAAGAGCCCGCTCGCGACCAGGTTGGGCACCGACACGTCGTCACGCTGGATGGTGAGGGAGCACAGCTCGACCGCCACCAGGACTGCTGTGTGCCCGGGGTGCCCGAGCAGGTAGTCGTGGACCCGGGCGATCCCGGCGGCGCCCGCGACGCACCCGAGGCCGACCAGCGGCATCCGGCGGACGTCCTCGCGCAGCCCGACCACACCGGCGATCCGCGCATCGAGCGACGGGACCGCGAGACCGGTCACCGTGGCCGTGACGATGAGGTCCACGTCGGAGGGTGTCAGGTCGGCGGCCTTGAGGGCGTCGACCAGCGCCTGTGACCCCAGCTCGACGGCGTTCTCGATGAAGAGGTCGTTGGCGTGCCCGAAGTCGCCGAGCCCCGCGTAGTCCTCCAGCGGCAGCACGGTGTGCCGGCGCTCGACGCCGGCGTTGGCGTGGAAGCGCCGGAGCAGGGCGCGGTCGAGCCTGCCCTGCGCGATGACGTCGACGAACGCCTCGGTGATCTCCGACTGCGGGTGGGAGTGGGGCGGCAGCGCGCTGCGGGCGGCCAGGATTCTCATGTCTGCGTCCTCACGGGTGGTGGATCGGATCGGGGAGTGGGCGGGTGGGGCGGACGAGGCTGCGGACCAGGCCGGTCGCCAGGCGGGCGTCGATGCGACCGTCCCCGAGACCGATCTCGACGAGCGTGTCGAAGACGTGTCGATCGCGGGACGCGGCACGGATGCCGGCGTCGACGACGGCGGGGGACTGGGCGAGGCGGGAGGAGACCCACGTGTGTCGCAGGTGGGTGCCGAGCAGGCGGCGTACGTCGCGGCGGTGGGTCGCGCCGGCCTCGGCGGAGCGGCCGTCGGCCAGGCACCGGGCAGCCGTCCGGCCGGCCGCGATGCCCGTGGCGACGGCGTAGTAGATGCCCTCACCGGTCATCGGATTGACCAGGCCGGCGGCGTCGCCGACCAGCAGGACCCGACCGTCGGGCTGGTCCCACCGCCAGCCGCTCAGCGGCAGGTGGTGCCCGCGCCAGTCCTCGCCGGCGGCGGCGACCCCGGGGATGAGCTCCTCGAGCTGGTCGAGCAGGAGCCGGCGACTGGGCGGCCGTCGGGTGCCGCGGTCGCCGGGGAGGAGCTCGCCGTAGCCGACGTTGGCCAACCCGTCCCCACGGTCGAAGGCCCAGGCGTACGACGGCTGCCGCCGGTTGCCGTAGCGGATGACCTGACGGCCCGCGAGCTCGCGTGTGGTGGGTGCGTAGCCGCGGATCGCGATCGCCCGGGGCTCACGGCGGCGACCCAGCAGTGCCTCGCGCACCACCGAGTTGGCGCCGTCGGCGCCGACGACGATGCCCGCCCCCAGCGAGCCGGACAGGGTCGGTGCCCCGGTCGCCGGGTCGGTGTCGATCGAGGTGACGCGGTGCCGGCGCAGGACGGCGCCGGCAGCAACCGCCCGCTCGACCAGACGGGCGTCGAAGACGGCCCGGGGGACGACATGGACGTCTCGGCGCATCTGGCCGGCGACCCGTACGTCGCCGTGGGACAGCTCGAGGTCCCGCAAAGGGGCCCATCCCTCGACCACGTCGTCGGCGCCGACGGATGCCAGCGCGTCGAGCACGTGGGGTGCGATCCCGTCGCCGCACGACTTGTCCCGGGGGAAGTCGCTCCGGTCGAGGAGCAGCACCCGCAGGGAGGGGTCCTCGGCGAGCGCACCCAGGGCGGCGCACGCGCCGGCCGGGCCGGCTCCCACGACCACGATGTCCCAGTCCTCCCGCTCCGGCGCGCTCATCGGGCCACGACCAGGAGCGTCGTGTCGACCAGTGCGATGGCCACGGCGGCGACGAACGGCAGCCGCCCCGAGCCGCGCACCACCAGGACGGTGAGGCCGAGCACGACCGCCGCGGCGGCGACCGTCACGGCGACGGGGGGAGCGGCACCGACGAGCACGACTGTCGACGCAGCCACGAGAACCGCTGCCGCCACGGTGGCGATGCGTCGAGGGCCCAGCCGGTGGGGAAGTCCGCGGACCCCGGTGGCCGCGTCGTCGTCGAGGTCGGGCAGGACGTTGAGGAGGTGTGCACCGACGCCCAGCAGGGCCGCGCCCACCGGCCACCACCACGGGGGCGCCGCACCGTCGGCCAGCGTGACGACAGCAGTCAGGCCGCCGAACGACACGGCGTACGGCACCCACGACCACACGGTCGCCTTGAGCCCGAGGTTGTAGGCCCAGCCCGCCGCGACGCACCCGAGGTGGACCAGGCCGGCCGCGACGCCGAGGGTGAGGGAGAGGACGACGCACGCCACGACGGCGGCGGTGCACGCCAGGCGTACGGCGCCGATCGAGGCCGCGCCGGTGGCCAGCGGCTTGTCGTCGCGCCCGGCCTGACGATCGCGGCCGATGTCGATGAGGTCGTTGCTCCAGCCGATGGAGAGCTGGCCGGCCAGCACGGCCGCCACGACCAGGCCGACAGGTCCCGGTCCGAGCCCCTGCGCCGTCGCCAGCAGACCGGCGAGGAGGGTGACGGCAAGTGCCGGGCCGATGTGCGCCGACCCGACGATCGCGCGCGTGTGTCGGAGGGTGGCGTGGTCATGCGCCAGACCGGCTGTCACGGATCCTCCCTGTCCGGCCCTGGGCGGGCCCGCCTGCGCGACGCTACGCCCCTGGTCCACCTCACCGGGGTACCCAGTGCGACGCTCTGCAGCCGGGAATCGTGCCACGGCTTCCCCCGAACGTCTCGACGGAGTCTCCGGGAGCGGCGGGTCTGCACGCATCGATCGGACGGCGTCGGGTACAGATGCCACATGGCTCAGAACACACGGCAGGTCCACGCCACCCCCGAGAAGGTCTGGAACGTCCTGGCCGACGGGTGGCTCTATCCGCTCTGGGTGGTGGGAGCCTCCCGCATGCGGGAGGTCGACGACACGTGGCCGGCCGCGGGCAGCAAGCTGCACCACTCGGTCGGGGTCTGGCCGTTGCTGATCGACGACACCACCGAGGCGATGGAAGCCACCCCGCACCACGCCCTGACGCTGGACGCCCGGGCCTGGCCCCTGGGCCGGGCGCGCGTGCACATCAGGCTCGACGCGGTCGGGGCCGAGACCAACGTGACGATCGAGGAGGAGCCCGTGTCTGGCCCGGGCGCACTCGTGCCGCGCCCGGTGAGCGATCCCGGCCTCACGTGGCGCAACACCGAGACCCTGCGCCGACTCGCCCTCATCGCCGAGCGCCGTTGACGTGATCCCCGGACGCCGGCAACCGGGCGGCGGGCGATGACCTGGGACGCCGTGGTCGTGGGCGCCGGCCCCAACGGGCTGGTCGCAGCCAATCGACTCCTCGACGCGGGGTGGTCGGTGCTCGTCCTGGAGGCCCAGCCGGAGGTGGGTGGCGCCGTGCGCAGCGCCCGGGACGTGCATCCGGACTTCGTGCACGACACCTTCAGCGCCTTCTACCCGCTCGCTGCCGCGTCGTCCACCATCGCTTCCTTCGACCTCGCGGACCACGGCCTGTCGTGGCGCCACGCGCCGGCGGTGCTGGGACATCCGCTGCCCGACGGCAGCTGGGCAGTCCTCCACCGTGACCGGGTCGACACCGCCAGCGGTCTGGATGACCTGCACCCAGGAGACGGGGAGGCCTGGCTCGACCTGTGTGCCCAGTGGGACCGCGTCGGTCACCACCTGGTCGGGGCCCTGCTGACGCCGTTCCCGCCGGTCCGCCACGGCATCGGGACCCTCGCAGCTCTGCGACACGTCGGCGGTCTCGACTTCGTCAAGACGCTGCTGACCCCGGCGGCCGAGCTGGTGCGCCATCGCTTCGGCGGTGAGGGCGCACGCCTGCTCGTCGCGGGCAACTCGGCGCACGCAGACATCCCGCTGGACGCGCCGGGGTCGGGCCTGATGGGACTGCTCCTCGCCATGCTCGGTCAGACGGTCGGGTTCCCTGTCCCCGCAGGAGGCGCGGGTGAGCTCACCCAGGCTCTCGCCCGACGGTTCGAGGCGGGCGGGGGAGAGATCCGCACCGGTGTCGAGGTCGTCCGCATCGAGGTGGCTGGTGGGCGAGCCGTCGCGGTCCGCTCCGCGGGCGGGGAGCGGTACGCCGCCGGGAAGGCCGTCGTGGCCGACGTACTGGCTCCGGCGCTCTACACGCGTCTGCTCGAGCGCTCGGCTGTGCCCGACCGGATCCTCCGCTCCCTGGAGACCTTCGAGCTGGATCCCGGGACGGTGAAGGTGGACTGGGCACTGGACGGTCCGGTCCCGTGGACGGGCGCGCCGGAGAAGGCGTGCGGCACGGTCCACGTCGCAGACTCGGTGGCGGACATGGCGACGGCGATGTCGCAGGTGCAGTCCGGAGCCGTCCCGGCCAACCCCTTCATGCTGTCCGGGCAGATGACCTCGGCCGACCCCGGTCGTTCGCCCGCCGGGACGGAGTCGTTCTGGGCGTACGCGCACGTGCCGCAGCACGTCCGCACCGACGCGGGGGACGGCGGCGTCCGAGGGGTCTGGGACCACGACGACTGCCAACGCTTCGCCGACCGGATGCAGGCCCGGATCGAGCGGCTGGCCCCCGGTTTCGGGGAGCGGGTGGTGGCACGTCGGGTCCTCGGGCCGCGGGAGCTGGAGCAACGCAACGCCAACCTGGTCGGCGGTGCGCTCGGCGGCGGCAGCGCGCAGCTCCACCAGCAGCTGGTGTTCCGGCCGGTGCCGGGGCTGGGGCGTGCCGAGACCCCGGTCCGGGGTCTCTACCTCGGGTCGGCCTCGGCCCATCCCGGAGGCGGCGTGCACGGTGCGTGCGGCGACAACGCGGCACGCGCGGCGATGGCTCACGACCGGGTGCGGCGGATCGTCCCGGGCCGTCTGCGCTGAGCAGACCTCGGATGGCGTCGCCCGCTGGGCGAGACGTAGGTTCCACCCGTGGACCCCAGCGCCGACCAGCCCCTGCGAGCCCTGTGGCAGCGCTACCGCGCCTACCGCGCCCGCTTCGTCGGAGCGGTGGTCGCCTCGACCGTCAACAAGGTCGCCGACGTCGCGCCGGAGCTGCTGATCGGTGCGGCGGTCGACGTCGTCGTCCGGGGTGAGGCGTCGTTCGTGGGCGAGGTGCTGGGCGTGGAGTCCCGCTACGAGCAGCTCGTGTGGATCGCGGTCGTCAACGTGGTCGTGTGGATCATCGAGTCCGCTTCCGAGTACGTCGCCAGCGTGCTGTGGCGCGGGCTCGCCCAGGGCGTGGAGCACGACCTCCGGGTCGAGGCCTACGACCACGTGCAGCACCTCGACCTCGGCTGGCACGAGACCCGCCCGGCGGGCGTCACGCTGGCCACGCTCAACGACGACGTCAACCAGCTCGAGCGCTTCCTCGACATCGGGGCTCCCGCGATCCTCCAGACCACGCTCAACGTGCTGCTCGTCGGTGGGGTGTTCGCCGCGGCGTCGGGCCAGCTGCTGGTCCTGGCGTTCCTCCCGATCCCGCTGATCGTCGTCGGGTCCCTGGTCTTCCAGCGTCGGCTCGAGCCCCTCTACGTCCGGGTCCGCAGCGCGGTCGCCGACCTGTCCGGGACCCTCAGCGCCAACCTCGCCGGCATCGCGACCATCAAGGCGTTCACCGCCGAGAACCGCGAGCGCGACCGGGTCCGGGCGGTGTCCCAGGCCTACCGGGACGCCAACACCGACGCCATCCGGTCGTCAGCGGCATTCGTCCCCCTGGTCCGGATGGCCATCCTCGCCGGCTTCACCTGCACGCTGCTGCTCGGCGGGTGGGCGACCCTGCGCGGCGACCTCGAGGTCGGCCTCTACTCCGTGCTGGTCTTCATGACCCAGCGCCTGCTGTGGCCGCTGACCGACGTGGCCGAGGTGCTCGACCTCTACCAGCGCGGCCGCGCGTCGGCGAGTCGCATCCTCGGCCTCCTGGAAGAACCGGTCGAGGTCAAGGCCGGGGACACCGCACTGGCGCGGCCGGTCTCAGGGCGCATCGAGCTCAGGGGCGTACGGGCCGGCTACGGCGACGGGCCGGACGTGCTGCACGGCATCGACCTGGTCGTCCCGGCCGGCGAGACGCACGCGGTCGTCGGCGCCACCGGATCGGGGAAGTCGTCGCTCCTGCGACTCGTGCTGCGCTTCGACGACCCGCGCTCGGGCCAGGTGCTCTTCGACGACCAGGACGTCCGCGAGCTCGACTGGGACTCGCTGCGCGGGTCCATGGGCTACGTCGCCCAGGACGTCTTCATGTTCGCCGGCTCCATCGCCGACAACATCGCGTACGGCAGGCCGGACGCCAGCCGCGAGCAGATCCGGGAGGCCGCCGTCGCGGCCGCGGCCATCGACTTCATCGACGAGCTGCCCCGGGGACTCGACGCGTGGGTCGGTGAGCGTGGAGTCACCCTCTCCGGGGGCCAGCGTCAACGACTCGCACTGGCGCGGGCACTGCTGCGCGAGCCGGCCGTGCTCGTCCTCGACGAGGCGACGAGCGCGGTGGACAACGAGACCGAGGCGGCGATCCAGCGGTCACTGCGGCGTGCCACGGCACAGTGCACGGCACTCGTCGTCGCTCATCGCCTCTCGACGGTTCGTCATGCCCACCGGATCTGGGTCCTCGACGCCGGGCGGATCATCGAGGGCGGCACCCACGACGAGCTGCTCGCCCTCGACGGCGCGTACGCCGCCCTCTGGAGGGTGCAGACCGGGACCCAGGTGGTGTCATGACGATCAAGGCTGTGGTCCTCGACATCGGCGGAGTGCTCGAGATCGTCGACGACTCGGTCTTCCCGGGACCGGCCGAGCAGCGACTCGGCCTGGCGCCGGGATCCATCGAGGGTGGGCTCGCCGGGCTCCCGGGGGATGCACTGCTCGGCGAGGTGACCGAGGCCCAGGTCCGGTCCGCATGGCAGCGCAGCCTCGGCCTCGACGACGAGCAGGCCGACGAGCTGATGGCCGACTTCTGGCGGTGGTACTGCGGCACCCTCGACCCTCAGCTGTTCGACTGGTTCACGGCGCAGCGAGCCGAGCGGCTGACGGCGATCCTGTCCAACTCAGGGCCCGGGGCACGCGAGGCCGAACGCCATCACGGCTTCGAGGACGTCACCGACGTGATCGTCTACAGCCACGAGGTCGGGCTGGCCAAGCCCGATCCACGTGCCTACGCCCTGACCGCCGAGCGCCTCGGCGTGCAGCCGGACGAGATCGTGTTCCTCGACGACGTCGAGATCAACGTCGCGGCTGCCCGTGACGCCGGCTGGCACGCCGTGCTTCACATCTCGACCCCGACGTCGATCGCCGCCATGGAGAAGGCCATGACGACCTCCTGAGCCACAGGACCCGGTGGTCCGGCCGCCTCGGCCGCGGGTGCCGGACTCAGCGACACCGCGACGAGGAACGGGACAGTGCTGGCGATGACGGCCATGCGCTGGTTCACGTCGAACTCTCCCAGTCGTTGGTTCCCTGCCCTTCGAACGTAGGCCGGCGCAACCGCGGCGTCATCGCTGAAATGAGGGAGCGACAAACTGGGGTGAGGTCGCGCAGGACCGGCCGATAGCATCGGGCCTTCACCCGTCCCACCCCGAAGGAGCATCACGTGCCCGACATCAAGGTCGTCCGCATCCACGCTGGTCAGCGTGAGGAGCAGACCCTGACGACGTCGGACGGGGCGGGCCCCAAGGCCTGGGAGCTCTTCCGCGATGACTCCGACGTCGTCGCGGCTCGCGTTGCCGGACACCTCAAGGACCTGGCGTACGAGCTAGTCGACGGCGACGAGGTCGAGGGCGTGGCCATCGACAGCGCCGACGGCCGCGACATCCTGCGCCACTCGACCGCGCACGTCATGGCGCAGGCCGTGCAGCAGCTGTTCCCCGACGCCAAGCTCGGCATCGGCCCGCCGATCGACAACGGCTTCTACTACGACTTCGACGTCGAGACCCCGTTCGTCCCCGAGGACCTGGTCAAGATCGAGTCCGCGATGCGCAAGATCATCAAGGAGAACCAGCGCTTCGAGCGCCGGGTCACCACCGATGCCGATGCGCTCGACGAGCTCCAGGACGAGCCCTACAAGCTCGAGCTGATCGGGCTCAAGGGCGGCGCTGGAGCAGCTGACACCGAGGGTGCGAGCGTCGAGGTCGGGGCCGGCGAGCTCACCATCTACGACAACATCGGCCGCAACGGCGAGGCCAAGTGGTCCGACCTGTGCCGTGGCCCGCACCTGCCGACCACCAAGCGGATCCCCGCCTTCAAGCTGATGCGGAGCGCTGCGGCGTACTGGCGCGGAGACGAGAAGAACAAGCAGCTCCAGCGCATCTACGGCACCGCGTGGGAGACCAAGGAGGCGCTCGAGGAGCACCTCCACCGGATCGAGGAGGCCGAGCGGCGCGACCACCGCAAGCTCGGCCGCGAGCTCGACCTCTTCTCGTTCCCGGACGAGATCGGGTCCGGGCTGCCGGTCTTCCACCCCAAGGGTGGCGTGATCAAGCGCGAGATGGAGGACTACGTCCGCCAGCGTCACATCGAGGAGGGCTTCGACTACGTCGGCACTCCGCACATCGCCAAGGAGGGGCTCTTCTACACCTCCGGTCACCTGCCCTACTACGGCGAGGCGATGTTCCCCGCGCTCGACGTGGACGGCATGGACTACCGCCTCAAGGCGATGAACTGCCCCATGCACAACCTGATCTACCGCTCCCGGCAGCGCTCCTACCGCGAGCTGCCGCTGCGGCTCTTCGAGTTCGGCTCGGTCTACCGGCACGAGAAGTCGGGCGTGGTCCACGGCCTGACCCGCGTGCGCGGCTTCGCCCAGGACGACTCCCACTCCTACGTCACCCCCGAGCAGGCCCCGGGAGAGATCAAGCACCTGCTCGACTTCTGCCTCGGCCTCTTCCGCGACTTCGGGCTCAACGACTTCTACCTCGAGCTCTCCACCCGCGACGACTCCAAGCCGGACAAGTTCATCGGCTCCGACGAGGACTGGGACCTGGCGACCCAGGTGCTCCGCAAGGTGTGCGAGGAGTCCGGGCTGGAGCTCGTGCCCGATCCCGGTGGCGCCGCCTACTACGGCCCCAAGGTCTCGGTACAGGCGCGCGACGCGATCGGGCGCACCTGGCAGATGTCGACGATCCAGTACGACTTCAACCAGCCGTCCGCCGAGCGCTTCGGCCTCGAGTACGTCGCCGCCGACGGCACCCGCCAGCAGCCGGTGATGATCCACTCCGCCAAGTTCGGCTCGATCGAGCGGTTCATCGGCGTCCTCGTCGAGCACTACGCCGGGGCCTTCCCGCCCTGGCTCGCGCCCGTGCAGGTCCAGGGCATCCCGATCGCGGAGCGTCACAACGACTACCTCTTCGACATCGCCAGGCAGATGAAGGCGCAGGGGCTGCGGGTGGAGGTCGACGAGTCCGACGACCGGATGCAGAAGAAGATCCGCAACGCGCAGCTGCAGAAGGTGCCGTTCATGCTGATCGCCGGTGACGACGACGTCGAGAAGGGGGCGGTGAGCTTCCGCTACCGCGACGGCCGCCAGGACAACGGCGTACCGCTCGACGAGGCCATCGAGCGGGTGGCGGCCGCTGTCGCGACCCGTGAGCAGGTCTGAGGACTCCGTTTCCCAGCGCCTGCTCGGGCGTCCAGTCGATGGCGCGCCACCGAGGACCTCGTGGTGGTGATGTCCCGCCAACCGGAGGTTTGCACCCGAGACTCCCGGTTCGGTGGTGATGCATCGGGTCCGAACCGGGAGAGTCCCCGGATATCCGGGGACCCTGCCAACCGGACGACAGCAGCTCAGACCCGCTTCACATACCTCCGGCACGGGGAGACGAAGACCTGCCCGCCCGCAGTGACCTCGTACGGCAGGTCGCCCTCGTCGCGCCAGCCGGACCTCTCGTAGAACCGGCGAGCGCGCGCGTTGCCCGCGACGACGGCGAGCCACGCCTCGTCGTGGCCCGCTGCAGCGACCTGACGCTCGGCCTCGGTGAGCAGCTCGGCGGCCAGACCGGTGCCTCGCGCGGTCGGTCCGACGAACAGCTGCTCCACCTCGTCCACCGCAACCATCAGGAAGCCCAGCAGGACACCACGGTCGCTCAGCGCCACCGTCGTGTCGCCCACCCGGGTCGGCGTCCGCGCGTGGAAGGCCTCGAGCGTGCGGCGCGCAGTGAGCCCCTCGGGCACGTGACCGGCATGGGCGTGGTGCCAGCCCTCGTGCCACAGGTCGGCGACGGCGGGCATGTCGGCTGCCGTGGCCGATCGGATCGTCGTCATGGCTGCACCCTAGGATCGCGGGCATGGACGAGGAGAGCCCGGCGGGCCTGGAAAGGCTGTGGACCCCCCACCGGATGGCCTACGTCCGGTCTGCCGTCGACGACCCGGGCTGTCCCTTCTGCACCATCCCGGGACATCCCGACGGCGAGTCGCTGGTCCTGGCGCGGGGGGAGACCACCTACGTCGTGCTCAACCTGCACCCCTACAACCCCGGCCACCTGATGGTCGTGCCCTACCGCCACGTGGCCGACCTCGAGGAGCTCACCGCCGACGAGTCCGCCGAGCTGATGTCGATGACGCAGCAGGCCATCCGGGTGGTCCGCGCGGTCAGCAGCCCGCACGCCTTCAACATCGGGCTCAACCTGGGCCGCTCGGCCGGCGGCTCGCTGGCCGACCACCTCCACCAGCACGTCGTACCCCGCTGGACCGGCGACGCCAACTTCATCACCGTCGTCGGCGGCACCAAGATCCTCCCTCAGCTGCTCGCCGACACCCGCGACCTGCTGGCCGGGGCGTGGGCGCGGACCTGAGCCGTCAGCGACCCTGGAACGCGGTGATCGCCGGGTTCTGGATGATGCCGTCGCGGATCTCGATCGCCCGGCTGATGGTCTCGTTGTCGGCCCAGGCACTGGGGCCCGACATCACCGTGTCGAGGAACGGCATCAGCGCCTCGCTGTTCTCCCAGGTCGCGGAGTTCCACAGGTAGGACGGGCTGTGGTCGACCGCGTAGTAGTGCACGCGGTCACCGACGGTGAACATCGGCTCGTCGAAGGTCGTCGGCCGCGCCCACTCGAAACCCATCGCCTCGTCGCACGACACGTCGACGATGAGGCTGCCCTGCCGGAACGCCGCGACGTCTGCCGTCTGCAGGTAGGTCAGCGGAGCTGCGGTGTCCTGCAGCGTGCAGTTGACGATGATGTCGTTCTCCGCGAGGTACGGCGCCAGCGGCACCCGGCCGCGGTCGGTGATCACCTGGCTGGCGCCGGGGTCGTCGGGGTTGTGGTCGAACTGGCGGATCCGTACGGAGTGGATCGGCGATCCGACCGCGGCGACGCCCCGGGTGGTGAGCACCGCGACCTCACTGACGCCGTGGGCCTTCAGCGCGGTCACCGCTCCTCGAGCAGTCGCCCCGAAGCCGATGACCACGGCGCTCAGCCGACGGCCGTAGTCGCCGGTGATCCCGACCAGCTCCATCGCCTGGAGCACCGAGCAGTAGCCGGCCAGCTCGTTGTTCTTGTGGAACACGTGCAGCCCGACGTAGCCGTCGGAGGTCCAGTGGTTCATCGCCTCGAACGCGATGAGGGTGAGCTTGCGGTCGATGGCGAGCTGGGTGATCTCGCGGTCCTGCACGCAGTGCGGCCATCCCCACAGCACCTGGCCCGGGTGCATGGCGGCCACGTCCTCGTGCTGGGGCTTGGGCAGCACCACCACGTCCGATGCGGCGATGATCTCGTCGCGGGACGCGAAGCCGGCCACATAGGTGGCCAGGTCTGCGTCGCTGCGCCCGAAGCGCTCGCCGTAGCCGTGCTCGAGCGTGATCCGCTCGGCATGGCGCTGGTCCAGCCGGGCCAGGTGGTCCGGGTGGATCGGCAGCCGGTGCTCGTTCTCCTTGGCGGACGTCCCGATGATCCCGAGACTGAGGAGCCGACTCATCTCTTCTTGGGCATCAGGGGCTCGGCGGTGTCGCCCTTGCCGGACGCCTTCGCGTGCTTGTCGGCACGCTTCTCCTTGATGGACTTGCCGGACTTCTTGGACATGCCTTGCCGTGGCGACTTGTCGGCCATCGGGACTCCCTGGTCGGAAGCCTGGATGGCTCCGTGCCACCACAGTACGCCGCAGCGCTAGCGTGGCCTCCGTGGATCACGCACACCTGGCTGCCGATGCTGCCCTCGCCGCGGACCTGGTCCGGGAAGCGGCGCTGCTGGCCGCCCGGATCCGGGTGGAGGGGCTCGACGTGTCGCGCAAGACCAGTGGCTCCGACATCGTGACGCAGGCCGACATGGCAGCCGAGCGGCTGATCGTGCAGGAGCTCACCGCGGAGCGGCCCGACGACGCGATCGTGGGGGAGGAGGGCACGTCGCGGCCCGGCACCTCCGGCCGCACCTGGGTGATCGACCCGGTCGACGGCACGTACAACTTCTCGCGCGGCAGCGACTGGTGGTGCAGCGCGATCGCGCTGTACGACGAGGACGACGTGCTCCTCGGCGCCGTCCACCACGCCGCCTCGCTCCGCACCTGGGTCGGGGGCCCGCACCTGCCGAGCACCTGCGACGGCGAGCCGCTGCACCCGCTGCCCGACACCCCTCGCGAGGCACGCTGCGCCGCCACCTACCTCCACCCGCCGTTCTACGGCGGCGAGGTCGGCGCGGCCTTCTCCCGGGCCCTCGGCCAGGTCGGCACGCTGCGGATGATGGGCTCGGGGACCATGGACGTCATGGCCATCGCCTCGGGCCAGTGGGACGTGCTCTTCCAGCACTCCGTGGCCGACTGGGACCGGCTGCCCGGTGCGGCGATCATCCGCGGTGCCGGTGGCGAGTCGGTCGTCGTACGCGCCGCGGACGTGGACTGGACGGTCACCGGCGCGCCCGCTGCCGTGGCGGACGTCCGGTCCGCCCTGCTCGACGGGTAGCCTGCGCCCGTGCTCGACAGGTTCAAGCAGTTCTGGCAGGGCGTCATGCTTGCGCCCTTCATCAACCTCTTCATCAGGCTCGGCATCAGTCCCGACATGGTGACGCTCGTCGGCACGCTCGGGGTGAGCGCCGGCGCGCTGGTGTTCTTCCCCATGGGCATGGTGTGGCAGGGCGTCGTGGTCATCACCGCGTTCGTCTTCAGCGACCTCATCGACGGCGCGATGGCCCGCAAGATGGGCCGCAAGGACGACTTCGGTGCCTTCCTCGACTCGACCCTCGACCGGGTCGCCGACGGTGCCCTGTTCGGCGGCCTGGCCCTCTACTTCGCCTGGCACGCCGAGAGCCGCCTCTACCTCGTCCTGTGCCTGGTCATCCTGGTCATGGGGGCGGTGACGTCGTACGCCCGGGCGAAGGCCGACTGCCTCGGCTACGACGCCAAGGTCGGCATCGCCGAGCGCCCCGACCGCCTGGTCGGCATGCTCGTCCCGGCGTTCTTCGCCGATGTCCTCGACCTGCCGATCCTGCTCCATGTCGCCCTGTGGGCGCTGGCGATCGCGGCGACCGTGACGGTCGCCCAGCGCATCTGGGTCGTACGCCGTCAGGCTCTCGCCCGGGCCGCGTCGCAAGCCTGATCCCGGCGTCGGATCCGCGACTCCCGAGACGTAGGATCGGGGCATGGCTGAGCACACCCCCGAGACCCCCATCGAGCACGGCACGAGCCGCGTCAAGCGCGGCATGGCCGAGATGCTGAAGGGCGGCGTCATCATGGACGTCGTCACCGCAGACCAGGCCAAGATCGCCGAGGACGCCGGTGCCGTCGCGGTGATGGCGCTCGAGCGGGTCCCGGCCGACATCCGCGCCCAGGGCGGCGTCTCCCGGATGAGCGACCCCGACATGATCGACAGCATCATCGAGGCCGTCTCGATCCCGGTCATGGCGAAGGCCCGCATCGGCCACTTCGCCGAGGCACAGGTCCTGCAGAGCCTGGGTGTCGACTACATCGACGAGTCCGAGGTGCTGACCCCGGCCGACTACGCCAACCACATCGACAAGTGGCAGTTCACCATCCCGTTCGTGTGCGGTGCGACCAACCTGGGTGAGGCACTGCGCCGCATCACCGAAGGTGCGGCGATGATCCGCTCCAAGGGTGAGGCCGGCACCGGCGACGTCTCCAACGCCGTCACCCACATGCGCACCATCCTCGGCGAGCTGCGCCGTCTCCACAGCCTCTCCGAGGACGAGCTCTACGTCGCGGCCAAGGAGCTGCAGGCCCCCTACGACCTCGTCAAGGAGGTCGCCGCGGCCGGCAAGCTGCCGGTCGTCCTCTTCACCGCCGGTGGCATCGCGACCCCCGCCGACGCGGCGATGATGATGCAGCTCGGCGCCGAGGGCGTCTTCGTCGGGTCGGGCATCTTCAAGTCCGGCAACCCGGCCCAGCGCGCCGAGGCGATCGTCAAGGCCACCACGTTCTACGACGACCCCGACGTCGTCGCCAAGGTCTCCCGCGGCCTGGGCGAGGCGATGGTCGGCATCAACGTCGACGAGATCCCGCAGCCGCACCGTCTCTCCGAGCGCGGCTGGTAGCCAGCGCCTGCCTTCGGGCCTCGTAACCACGTGGGCGCCGAGCCCAGGCGCTGCAACCCGGACCTAGGATCGACGTTCGTGAATCCGACCATCGGCGTGCTCGCCCTCCAGGGAGACGTGCGCGAGCACCTCGACGCGTTGACCTCGCTGGGTGCCGAGGCGATCACCGTGCGCCGTCCTGCCGAGCTCGCCGCCTGCGACGGGCTGGTGATCCCGGGCGGCGAGTCCACGACGATGATCAAGCTGGCCGGGATCTTCGACCTGCTGGCACCGCTGCGGGCAGCGGTTGCCGGTGGCCTCCCGGCCTTCGGGACGTGCGCCGGCATGATCATGCTGGCCGACCGGATCGAGGACGGGGCCGTCGGGCAGGAGACGATCGGCGGCCTGCACATCACGGTGCGCCGCAACGCGTTCGGGCGCCAGGTCGACTCCTTCGAGGAGGACCTCCACCTCGACGGTCTCGACGAGCCGGTGCGCGCCGTCTTCATCCGGGCACCGTGGGTCGAGCGCGTCGACGACGATGTCGAGGTGTTGGCACGCGTGGAGGCCGGACCCGCCGCAGGTAGGATCGTGGCGGTCCGCCAGGGCGTGCTGATGGCGACCTCGTTCCATCCCGAGGTCGGCAGCGACGTCCGGGTCCACGCCATGTTCGTGGACCTGGTCCGCGCACGCCAGGGCGCCGCCGTACGCAACGAGACTGAACCCCGAGACTGAAGAGGGACCTATGTCTGGCCACTCCAAGTGGGCAACGACCAAGCACAAGAAGGCCGCGATCGACGCCAAGCGCGGCAAGCTGTTCGCCAAGCTGATCAAGAACATCGAGGTCGCGGCGAAGCAGGGCGGCGGCGACATCGCGGGCAACCCGACCCTCTTCGACGCGATCCAGAAGGCGAAGAAGAGCTCGGTCCCCAACAAGAACATCGACTCCGCGCTCAAGCGCGGCTCCGGCGCCGAGTCGGGCGGCGTCGACTACGAGACGATCTCCTACGAGGTCTACGGACCGCAGGGCGTCGCGATCCTCGTGGAGTGCCTCACCGACAACAAGAACCGCGCCGCCATGGAGGTCCGCACCGCAGTCACGCGCAACGGCGGCACCATGGCCGACCCCGGCTCGGTCTCGCGGCTCTTCACCCGCAAGGGCATCGTGATGGTGCCCAAGTCGCAGGAGGCCCGCGAGGTCACCGAGGACGACGTGCTCGAGGCCACCCTCGACGCGGGAGCCGATGAGGTCAACGACCTCGACGAGTCGTTCCAGGTGCAGTCCGAGGCCACCGACCTCGTCGCGGTGCGCACCGCCCTCCAGGACGCCGGCATCGACTACGACTCCGCCGACGTCGAGTTCGTCGCCAGCATGGAGATCCCGGTCGACGCCGACGGTGCCGGCAAGGTGATCCATCTGGTCGACGCGCTCGAGGAGCTCGACGACGTGCAGGACGTCTTCACCAACGTCGACGTCCCCGAGGACGTGCTCGCCGAGCTCGAGGCCGCCGAGCCTGCGGACGCCTGAGCGACCTCGCTCCGCTCGCGTGTCGTACGACGACCAGCCGAGGTCGCGGGTTAGCGTGTCCCTACGAACAGGTGTTCGGACGGATCGCTGGCGAAAGGTGTGAGGCGTGCGCGTGCTCGGCATCGACCCCGGCCTGACCCGGTGCGGCGTCGGCGTGATCGACGGCAGCGTCGGTCGGCCGTTGACCCTGATCGACGTGGGCGTCATCCGCACCAGCTCCCACCTGCCGATCGCCGAGCGCCTGGTCACCATCGAGCGCGGCCTGGACGCCTGGATCGATGAGCACCAGCCCGACGCCGTGGCCGTCGAGCGGGTCTTCGCGCGCTCCGACTCGAGCACGATCATGGGCACCGCCCAGGCGAGCGGGATCGCCCTGGTGGTGGCCGCGCGTCGCGGACTGCCGATCGCGATGCACACCCCGAGCGAGGTCAAGGCCGCCGTCTCCGGCAACGGTCGCGCCGACAAGGCCCAGGTCGGCGCCATGGTCACCCGGATCCTGCGCCTGTCCGAGCCGCCCAAGCCTGCCGACGCCGCCGACGCCCTGGCCCTCGCGATCACCCACATGTGGCGCGGTGGCGCCCAGTCCCGCATCGACGCCGCGGTCGCCGCGGCCCGCCCGACCCGAGCCCCGAGACCGATGAGGACCCGATGATCGCCTTCGTCCGCGGCGAGGTCGCCGCCGTCACGCTGTCCAGCGCCGTGCTCGAGGTGGGGGGTGTCGGGCTCGAGCTGATGTGCACGCCCGGGACGCTGGCCACGCTGCGGGTGGGCCGCTCGGCCACCCTGCCCACCAGCATGGTCGTGCGCGAGGACAGCCTGACGATCTTCGGCTTCCTCGACGACGACGAGAAGCAGACGTTCGAGATCATGCAGACCGCGTCCGGGGTCGGCCCCAAGGTGGCGCAGGCGATCGTGGCGGTGATGACGCCCGACGACGTCCGCCGCGCCATCACCACCGAGGACGTCAAGGCACTGACCCGGGTGCCGGGCATCGGGCAGAAGGGTGCCCAACGGATCATCCTCGAGCTCAAGGACCGCATCGGTCCCCCCGTCGGCGTGACCGCGACGACGAGCGGCCCGGCCGCGTCCGCACCGTGGCGCGACCAGGTCCACCAGGGCCTGGTCGGGCTGGGTTGGACGACGAAGGAGGCCGAACGGGCCGTCGAGTCGGTCGCTCCCGATGCAGGTGTGGTTCCCGACGTCGGCGCGTTGCTGCGCGCGGCTCTGCGCACGCTGAGCAAGGCCTGAGGCGGGGCGCCCGATGGACTGGGACGACACCGACGAGCTCGCCGACGAGCTGAGCGACCTGGCCAACCTGGAGGCGACCCACCTCCAGCGCCTCACCGACGCCGAGGCCGACGGCGACGAGCGCGCGGTGGAGTCGGCGCTGCGGCCACGCACCCTCGACGAGGTGGTGGGGCAGACACGCGTACGCGACCAGCTGGGCCTGGTCCTCGAAGCCGCCCGCCGACGGGGGAAGGCGCCCGACCACGTCCTGCTGTCCGGCCCACCCGGGCTGGGCAAGACCACGCTCGCCATGATCATCGCCGCGGAGATGAGCACCCCGCTGCGCCTCACCAGCGGACCCGCGATCACCCATGCCGGTGACCTGGCGGCCATCCTGTCCGGCCTCAACGAGGGTGACGTCCTCTTCGTCGACGAGATCCACCGGATGTCGCGACCGGCCGAGGAGATGCTCTACATGGCGATGGAGGACTACCGCGTCGACGTCATCATCGGCAAGGGCCCCGGCGCCACCGCCATCCCGCTCGAGATCCCGGCCTTCACGCTCGTCGGTGCCACCACCCGGGCGGGACTCCTGCCCGGACCGCTGCGCGACCGCTTCGGCTTCACCGCGCACCTCGAGTTCTACGAACCCCACGAGCTCGACCAGATCGTCCACCGCTCCGCGGGCCTGCTCGGGGTGGAGCTGACCGGGGACGGCTCCAGCGAGATCGCGTCGCGTTCGCGAGGCACGCCCCGCATCGCCAACCGCCTGCTGCGCCGCGTGCGCGACTACGCGCAGGTGCGCGCCGACGGGGTGCTGAGCCTGCCGGTCGCGCGCGCTGCCCTGGAGCTCTTCGAGGTCGACGAGTCCGGTCTCGACCGACTCGACCGGGCCGTGCTCGACGTCCTGTGTCGCCGCTTCGGTGGTGGTCCGGTCGGCGTCTCGACGCTCGCCGTGGCCGTCGGGGAGGAGCGCGAGACCGTCGAGGAGGTCGCCGAGCCGTTCCTCGTCCGGCTGGGCATGCTCGCGCGCACCCCGCGCGGGCGGGTCGCGACCCCAGCGGCGTGGCACCACCTCGGCCTGACCCCGCCGCCGACTCCTGCGACCAGTGACTCGACGCTGTTCGACGACGCCTGACGATCGGGTTCGGGCGCCCGCGTAGACTCCCGCGCTGACGTATCCATGACCCCGCCGAAACCCCTGGAGTCCACCGTGTCGGAGTTTGCTCCGCTGCTTCCCCTGCTCGCGATCCTCGTCCTCTTCTGGCTGATGGTGATCCGCCCGGCCTCGCGCCGTCAGAAGGCCGTGGTGGCTCTCCAGGAGAGCCTGCAGGTCGGCCAGCGGGTGATGCTGACCTCGGGCTTCTTCGGCACCATCACGGCACTGACCGACGACCGGGTCCACCTCGAGCTGGCGCCCGGCCTGCAGGTCGAGGTCGCACGTGCCGCAGTCGCGAAGGTGGATGACAACCACGTCGCGGAGATCGACGGTGCCTGACCGGCGTACCGCGCAGGAGGCATTGCGGCGCATGATCGTCGACGTGCCTGACTGGCCCGAGCAGGGCGTGACGTTCAAGGACATCACCCCCGTCCTGGCCGACCACCTCGCCTTCACCGCGATCGTGTCGGCCCTCGCTGCGGCCGGTCGCGACGACCACGGCAACGTGCTGGTCGACAAGGTCGTCGGCATGGAGGCGCGCGGCTTCATCCTGGCCGCTCCGGTCGCGCTGGCCCTGGGCGCGGGTTTCGTGCCGGTCCGCAAGGCCGGCAAGCTGCCGCGCGAGACGCATGCGGTGTCCTACTCGCTGGAGTACGGCGAGGCGACGCTCGAGGTGCATCGCGACGCGATCGCCCCCGGCGAACGGGTCCTGCTGATCGACGACGTGCTCGCCACGGGCGGCACGGCCGCCGCTACCCGGCAGCTCGTCGAGCAGTGCGGCGGCGTGTGCACCGGGGTCGCTGTGCTCATGGAGCTGAGCTTCCTCGAGCCGCGCTCGATCACCGGCGACCTGCCGATCTCGACCCTCCTCACCCTCTGATCGGCCGCCCCCTCCGGAGCCTGTCGGCAGTCCGGCCGCAGCGGCCTCGCCCTGCTCACTAGACTGGCTGAATGGCAGAGGAGCAGGCGCCGGCGCAGGAGCCGAAGGCGGTGTCCCAGACCGCGCGCGGCATGCGCGCCCGCCTCGCCCGGGTCGGCACCCGGCCGCCCACGTCGACGCCCGTGCTCGAGCCGCTGTTCCGCGCGGTGCGCGCCAACCACCCCAAGGCCGATCTCGCCCTGCTGGAGCGCGCCTACATGGTGGCCGAGCGGATGCACGGCACCCAGATGCGCAAGAGCGGCGACCCCTACATCACCCACCCGCTGGCCGTGACCACGATCCTGGCCGACATCGGCATGACCGAGCCCACCCTGGTCGCCGCGCTGCTGCACGACACGGTCGAGGACACGGCCTACACCCTCGACGAGCTGCGGGCGGACTTCGGCGACGAGGTGGCCGTGCTGGTCGACGGCGTGACCAAGCTCGACAAGGTCCAGTACGGCGACTCCGCCCAGGCCGAGACCATCCGCAAGATGATCGTCGCGATGTCGCGCGACATCCGGGTGCTGGTGATCAAGCTCGCCGACCGGCTGCACAACATGCGCACCCTGCGCTACGTGCCACAGGCCAGCCAGGAACGTACGTCGCGCGAGACGCTCGACATCTATGCACCGCTGGCCCACCGCCTGGGCATGAACACCCTGAAGTGGGAGCTGGAGGACCTCGCGTTCGCGACCCTGCACCCCAAGATCTACGACGAGATCGTCCGGATGGTCGCCGAGCGCGCGCCGTCGCGCGACCAGTTCCTCGCCGAGGTCGTCGCCGAGGTCGACGCCGACCTGAAGGCCTCGCGCATCAACGCCAAGGTCACCGGTCGGCCCAAGCACTACTACTCGATCTACCAGAAGATGATCGTGGGCGGCCGCGAGTTCTCCGACATCTACGACCTGGTGGGCATCCGCATCCTCGTGGACGAGGACCGCTACTGCTACAGCGCGCTCGGTGTCATCCACTCGCGCTGGAACCCGGTGCTCGGCCGCTTCAAGGACTACGTCGCGATGCCGAAGTTCAACATGTATCAGTCGCTCCACACCACGGTGATCGGGCCGCAGGGCAAGCCGGTCGAGGTGCAGATCCGGACGTTCGACCAGCACCGGCGGGCCGAGTACGGCGTGGCCGCGCACTGGAAGTACAAGGAGAACACCAAGGCCGGAGCCGACACCGACCGTCTCGGCGACCGCGACGACCTCACCTGGCTGCGGCAGCTGCTCGACTGGCAGAGCGAGGTGGAGGATCCGGGTGAGTTCCTGGAGTCGCTGCGCTTCGAGATGAACCAGGCCCAGGTCTACGTCTTCACCCCGCGCGGCGACGTGATCCCGCTGCCCGTCGGCGCCACCCCGGTCGACTTCGCCTACGCCGTGCACACCGAGGTGGGCCACCACACCATCGGCTCCCGCGTCAACGGCCGCCTCGTGCCGCTCGAGTCGTCGCTGGAGAACGGTGACGTCGTCGAGGTCTTCACCTCCAAGGCGCCCACCGCCGGCCCCTCGCGTGACTGGCTGAACTTCGTCCAGTCGCCGCGCGCTCGCTCGAAGATCCGGCAGTGGTTCACCAAGGAGCGCCGCGAGGAGGCCATCGACCGCGGCAAGGACCAGATCGCCAAGCTCATGCGCAAGGAGGGTCTGCCGCTCAACCGGCTGATGACCCACGACGTGCTGGCCCTGGTGGCCGAGCACTTCCACCACGCCGACGTCTCCGCCCTCTACGCCGCGGTCGGCGAGGGCAACCTCAGCGCGCAGGCCGTCGTACGCCGGGTCATCGACCTGCACGGCGGCGACGACGGCGCGGCGGAGGACCTGTCCGAGGGCGTCACGATCACCGGTCGCGGACGCACCCGAAAGCCTGGTCCGACCGACTCCGGCGTCATCGTCAGGGGAGTCGACGACCTGTGGGTGAAGCTCGCCAAGTGCTGCACCCCGGTCCCGCCTGACCCGATCCTCGGCTTCGTCACCAAGGGTGGGGGAGTCTCCGTCCACCGCCGCGACTGCACCAACGCCGAGAGCCTGCTGGGCCAGCCCGAGCGGGTGCTGGACGTGGAGTGGGCGCCCACCGCCCAGTCGACGTTCCTGGTCAACATCCAGGTCGAGGCGCTCGACCGCTCCCGGCTCCTGTCCGACATCACGATGGCGCTCTCGGACGCCCACGTGAACATCCTCAGTGCCACGCTCTCCACGACACGCGACCGGGTCGCCAAGAGCCGCTTCACCTTCGAGATGGCCGACGCCGCCCACCTCGACGGCGTCCTGCGCGCCGTCCGCGCCGTGCCCGGCGTCTTCGACGCCTACCGCGTCACGGCCTGACCTGCTCACCCCCGCCGACCGGGCGCGAATGTGCTCGGATCGCGCCGAGCGGGCGCGAATGTGCTCGAGATCGCGCCGACCGGGCGCGAATGTGCTCGGATCGCGCCGAGCGGGCGCGAATGTGCTCCAGATCGCGCCGACCGGGCGCGAATGTGCTCGAGATCGCGCCGAGCGGGCGCGAATGTGCGTCGGAAATACGTGCCCGGTCAGTGCGGGTGGCCGGACATACGTGCCCGGTCGGTGCGTGTGGTCGGACATACGTGCCCGGTCGGTGCGTGTGGCCGGACATACGTGCCCGGTCGGCGGGTGGTTCAGCCGCCGAACTCCTCGGCGGCCTTGCGCGCCATGTCGAGGAACGCCTGCTTGTTGGCCAGCTCTGCTGCGAGGTCCTTGACCTTGCGGTCGTCCCCGGCTGCGGTCGCCTTGTCCAGCTTGGCCTGGGTCTCCGCGATGCCCGCCTCCAGCTTGCCGATCATGTCGTCGGCGCGCGCGGACTTCTCGGGGTCGCTGCGGCTCCACTGGTCGTCCTCGACGCCTCGGATGGCCTGCTCGACGGCGCGCATGCGGCCCTCGAGGTCCTTCATCCGCTCGCGGGGCACCTTGCCCGCGGCATCCCAGCGGTCGGCCAGGCCGCGGAAGGCCTTCTTGGCGGCATCGAGGTCCGTGACGGGCAGCAGCTTCTCGGCGTCGACGAGGATCTGCTCCTTGACCTCCGCGTTGGCGGCGAACTCCTGGTCCAGCTCGGCGTTGGCCGCGTCGCGGGCACCGAAGAAGGCGTCCTGGGCGCCACGGAAGCGCTGCCACAGCTGGTCGTCGATGTCGCGCGGGGCGGGACCGGCGGCCTTCCAGTCACGCATCAGGTCGCGGTACCTGCCTGCGGTCGGACCCCACTCGGTGGAGCCGGAGATCGACTCGGCCTCCGTGGCAAGCCGCTCCTTGATCACGCGGGCACCGTCGCGGCGCTCGTGCTCCTCGGCGAAGTGGGCCTTGCGGTGGCGGGTGTAGGTCGTACGGGCGGTGGAGAACCGGCGCCACAGGGCGTCATCGGTGGCGCGGTCGAGACGGGGGAGCTCCTTCCACGTGGCGAGCAGCTCGCGCAGCCGGTTGGCGCCGTTGCGCCAGTCGGAGCTCTCGGCGAGCCGTTCGGCCTCCGCGACGATCTTCTCCTTCTCCGCCTTCGACTCGGCGGCCTTCTGGGCGCGCTCCTCCTTGCGAGCCGAGCGCTGTACGGCGATCACCGGCGCCAGCGCGTCGAGTCGTCCGGCCAGCGACGTCAGGTCACCGACCGCGTTGGCGTCCACGACCTGTTCGCGCAGGGCCTTGACCGCCGAGCCTGCCTCCTCGGGGCCGAGCAGACCGGAGGAGACGCGCTGCTCGAGGAGGTGGACCTTGCCTGCGAGCTCTTCGAAACGCTTGGTGAAGAACTCCAGGGCCTCCTCGGGAGTGCCGGCCTCGTAGGAGCCGACCGAGCGCTCTCCCTCGGCGGTGCGGACATAGACGGTGCCGTCCTCGGCCACCCGACCCCAGGAGGCCGAATCGTCGCGGGACTGCTTGTCGGAGCTCATGGTCGCCCATCGTAGTCATGGCACGCAGGACCCTCGGTAGGCTTCCCTCCGACAACGAGCTCCCGCTCCCACCGATTCCATTCGAGGACTGACGCCCTGTGCTCATCGCTGGCTTCCCCGCTGGCCCCTGGGGGACCAACTGCTACGTCGTGGCCACCGGTCCCGGCTCGGAGTGCGTGGTCATCGACCCCGGCAAGGACGCCGCGGCCGGAGTCGACGAGGTCGTCCGCGAGCACCGGCTCAAGCCGGTCAGCGTGCTGGTGACCCACGGGCACGTCGACCACATGTGGTGCGTGGCACCGGTCGCCGGCACCTACGACGCCACCGCGTGGATCCACCCCAGCGACCGCCACCTGCTCTCCGACCCGATGGCCGGGATGAGCCGTGACACCACCCAGATGCTGCTCGGCGGCAACTACACCTGGGCCGAGCCCGACGACGTACGAGAGCTCGCCGACCTCGACGAGCTCGAGCTCGCCGGCCTGCGGTTCGTCGTCGACCACACCCCGGGCCACACCGAGGGCTCGGTGACGTTCCGTACGCCGGGCCCCGACTCGGACCGCACCCCGGGCCGCGAGTGGTCCGAGCTGATGTTCTCCGGGGACCTGCTGTTCGCCGGCTCCATCGGCCGCACCGACCTGCCCGGTGGCGATCACCCCACGATGCTGCGCAGCCTCACCGACAAGGTGCTGCCGCTGGCCGACGACATCGTCGTCCTGCCCGGCCACGGCGAGCAGACGTCGATCGGTCACGAGCGCGCCACCAACCCCTACCTGCTCGACCTGCTCGACCAGGGCGTCGCCGGTCGAGTCACCCGAGGACTGTGAACATGAGCAAGATCAGCCCGCTGAGCGGGTTCCCCGAGCTGCTGCCTGCGCAGCGCGTCGTCGAGCGTGAGGTCGTCGCGTCCCTCTCGCGCACCTTCGAGCTGCACGGCTTCGCCAACATCGAGACCCGCGTGGTCGAGCCGCTGGACCGACTCGCCAAGGGCGGCGAGATCGACAAGGAGATCTACGTCCTCCAGCGGTTGGCCGCCGAGCCGGACGCCAAGGCCGAGCTGGGCCTCCACTTCGATCTCACGGTGCCCTTCGCCCGCTACGTCCTGGAGCACGCGGGGCACCTGGAGTTCCCGTTCCGGCGCTTCCAGGTCCAGCCGGCGTGGCGCGGCGAGCGCCCGCAGGAGGGCCGCTACCGCCAGTTCACCCAGGCCGACGTCGACATCGTCGGCCGCGACGAGCTCCCGTTCCACCACGACGTCGAGGTGATGTCGGTGATGGTCGACGCGTTGGGTCGCCTGCCGATCCCGCCCGTGTCCTTCCAGTTCAACAACCGCAAGCTCATCCAGGGCTTCTACCGGGGACTGGGGATCGCCGACGTGCCCGAGGCGATCCGGGTCATCGACAAGCTCGACAAGCTCCCCGCCGACGAGGTGGCCGCGCAGCTCGTCGAGCGCGTCGGGGCGACGCCCGAGCAGGCTCGACGCTGCCTCGACCTCGCCACCATCCGGGTGGCGGACACCTCCTTCGTGGAACGCGTGCGCGCCCTCGGCGTCAGCGACGAGCTGCTCGACGAGGGGCTCGAGGAGCTGGCCGCGGTCGTCGAGGGCTGCGCCGCAGTCGCCGGCGAGCGGGTGGGGGTCGAGGCCAACCTGCGCATCGCGCGAGGCCTCGACTACTACACCGGAACCGTCGTGGAGATCTTCATGAGTGGCTACGAGCGGCTCAAGTCCGTCGGCGGCGGTGGTCGCTACGACGCGCTGGCCAGCGACGGCCGGACGACCTATCCCGGCGTCGGCGTCTCGTTCGGGGTCTCGCGCACCCTCATCCCGCTGATCGCCGACGGCGTGCTCGACGGGAGCCGGCCGGTGCCCAGCGCCGTGCTCGTCGCGGTGAACGCCGAGGAGCAGCGCGCGACCAGCACCGACGTCGCGCGTTCCCTGCGCGCCCGCGACATCGCGTGCGAGGTGGCACCCTCGGCAGCCAAGTTCGGCAAGCAGATCCGCTTCGCCGAACGCCGCAGCATCCCCTACGTCTGGTTCGTCCAGGCCGACGGCAGCCACCAGGTCAAGGACATCCGCACGGGGGAGCAGGTCGACGCTGATCCGTCGACCTGGACCCCGCCCAGCAACGACCTGCACCAGCAGGTCATCTCGAAGGAGCAACACCAGTGATCCGCACCCATGACGCCGGCGCCCTGCGCGCCGAGCACGTCGGCCAGACCGTCACCCTCGCCGGATGGGTGGCGCGTCGACGCGATCACGGTGGTGTCGCGTTCCTCGACCTGCGCGAGTCGAGCGGCATCGTCCAGGTGGTGGTGCGCGACGAGGAGGTCGCCCACAGCCTGCGCAGCGAGTACTGCCTGAAGATCGTCGGTGAGGTCGTCGAGCGCAAGGCGGGCAACGAGAACCCCAACCTCGCCACCGGCACCATCGAGGTCGTCGCCACCGAGGTGGAGGTCCTGTCGGCCTCGGCGCCGCTGCCGTTCCCGATCGACGACGCCTCGGGCCACAAGGGTGGCGAGGTGGGGGAGGAGGCGCGCCTCAAGCACCGCTACCTCGACCTGCGCCGCTCGGGGCCCAACGCCGCCCTCCGCCTGCGCAGCAAGGTCAACAAGGCCGCGCGCGACGTCCTCGACGCCCGCGACTTCGTCGAGATCGAGACACCGACACTGACCCGCTCCACGCCCGAGGGCGCCCGCGACTTCCTGGTGCCGGCACGACTGTCGCCCGGCAGCTGGTACGCCCTGCCGCAGAGCCCGCAGCTGTTCAAGCAGCTGCTGATGGTCGGCGGCATGGAGCGCTACTACCAGATCGCGCGCTGCTACCGCGACGAGGACTTCCGCGCCGACCGCCAGCCCGAGTTCACCCAGCTCGACATCGAGATGAGCTTCGTCGACCAGGAGGACGTGCTGACCCTCATGGAGGACGTGCTCGAGGCGATGTGGGCCCAGGCCGGCCACGAGATCCAGCGCCCGATCCCGCGCATGACGTACGCCGACGCGATGGCGCGGTTCGGCTCCGACAAGCCCGACCTCCGGATGGGCCTCGAGCTGGTCGACTGCACCGACTACTTCGCCGGGACCACCTTCCGTGTGTTCCAGGCCGACTACGTCGGTGCTGTCGTGATGCCCGGTGGCGGCAGCCAGCCGCGTCGCCAGTTCGACGCGTGGCAGGACTGGGCCAAGCAGCGCGGAGCCAAGGGCCTGGCGTACGTCACCGTTGCGGAGGACGGCGAGCTGGGCGGGCCGGTCGCCAAGAACCTCACCGACAGCGAGCGTGACGGTCTGGCTGCCCACGTCGGCGCAGCCCCGGGGGACTGCATCTTCTTCGCGGCAGGCGCCGTGAAGAGCAGCCGTGCGCTGCTCGGCGCCGCGCGCCTCGAGATCGGTCGCCGCGGCGACCTCCTCGACGACTCGGTCTTCGCGTTCACCTGGGTCGTGGACGCGCCCCTCTTCGAGCCCAGCTCCGACGCGGTCGCCAGTGGCGACGTCGCGGTGGGTGCTGGCGCCTGGACGGCCGTGCACCACGCGTTCACCAGCCCCAAGCCCGAGTTCATCGACACCTTCGACACCGACCCCGGCAGCGCGCTGGCCTACGCCTACGACATCGTCTGCAACGGCAACGAGCTCGGCGGCGGGTCCATCCGTATCCACCGGGGCGACATCCAGACCCGGGTCTTCTCGGTCATGGGCCTCGGCGCGGAGGAGGCGCAGGAGAAGTTCGGCTTCCTGCTGGACGCCTTCGCGTACGGCGCCCCCCCGCACGGCGGCATCGCGGTGGGCATGGACCGCATCGTCGCGCTCCTCGCCGGCACGGACTCCATCCGCGACGTGATCGCCTTTCCCAAGTCCGGCGGCGGCTACGACCCGCTCACGGCCGCTCCGGCGCCCATCACCCCGGAGCAGCGAAAGGAAGCCGGTGTCGACGCGCCGACGACGAAGGACCTCCCGCCGCCGGTCTGATGTCCAGAAGGTTTGTCGGCCCCGCCCCGCGGACTCGTCGTGTCCAGATCGTTACGCGTCAGTGATCGTCGATGCGGCACGGGTCACATAGAGTCCCGTCTCGGCACGGACGAGGGAGAACCCCACAACGTGCCTTCCATTTCCCGAACCAGATGGGGAGCGAATGTCGGCAGGGACTGCAGGGCCTGAGACGCTTGGCTCGTTGAGTGACGAACCGGAGACCCAGGATCCCAACAGCCAGAAGGTCAAGGAGATCTCGGGCAAGTCCCCGATGCAGATCGCGCTCCGTCGACTGGCCAAGGACAAGGTCGCCGTCGTCTGTGCGGTGATCGTGCTGTTCTTCATCATCTGTGCGGTGTTCGCCGGGACGATCTCCAAGTTCTTCGGCGTCTCCCTCGAGACCGGCCTGGCGTCCCAGTACGTCGACGGCCTCAACAACGGTCTGCCGAAGCCCGAGATGGGCCCGCCCACGGGTCCCTTCACGTGGGACCACCCGATGGGCGTCGCTCCCCGCACGGGTGAGGACAACCTGGCCTACTGGCTCTACGGCTGCCGCGTGTCGCTCCTGATCGCCACCGTTGCCACCCTCATCGCCTCGACCGTGGGCATCGTCATCGGCCTGCTGGCCGGCTTCCTCGGTGGTGCCGTCGACAAGGTCCTGTCGTTCTTCATCGACATGTTCCTGACCATCCCGTTCCTGCTCGCGGCGCTGACCCTGGCCCCGATCCTCAACGAGCGCTTCAACTCCGCCGAGAACTACTCGATGATCCAGAAGGTCAGCCTGGTGGCCGTCCTCTCGATCTTCGGCTGGATGGGAACCGCTCGACTGATCCGCGGTGAGGTCCTCTCCCTGCGAGAGCGTGAGTTCGTCCAGGCGGCCCGGGTGATGGGCATGCCGACGAGCCGCATCCTCTTCAAGGAGCTGCTGCCCAACCTGGCGGCGCCGATCATCATCAGCATCTCCCTCATGCTGCCCGCGTTCGTGACCCTCGAGGCGGGCCTTGCCTTCCTCGGCATCGGCGTCACCGACGGCATCTCGTGGGGCCAGACGATCCTCAAGGCCCAGGACTTCTTCAAGATCTACCCGCAGTACCTGTGGCAGCCGATGGTCGGCATCATCGCCCTCGTGCTGTCCCTCAACCTCCTGGGCGACGCCATCCGCGACGCCCTGGACCCCAAGACCCGGCGCTAGCTCGCCGGCGCTCAGTACGTCGCCGGAGACGCCGTCTCCGGTGGGAAACAGATAAGAAAGGCTGGACAGCATGAAGCGGAACAAGCCGCTCGCACTCGTTGCTGGCGCTGCCCTTCTGACCCTCGCTGCTTGTGGTGGCGGGTCGTCGGACGACGGTGGTAGCTCAGGCTCGGGATCGGAACGAGAATTCGGTGACCAGGAAGGTGGGAGCAAGGACGCCGAGCGTCAGGGTCCCGCCGCCGAGGTCGAAGGTGCTGCCCAGGGCGGCACCATCACCGTCTACCTCCCCGGTGACCCCGGTCCCGACACGCTCGACCCCACCGGCGGCTGGTCCGTCACCGGCAACTCGATCCAGCAGGCCCTCACGAGCCGCTCGCTGACCCAGTACACCCGCGACGAGGCGGGCCAGCCCGTCCTGGTTCCCGACCTCGCGACCGACCTCGGCACCCCGAACGAGGACTTCACCGAGTGGACCTTCACGATCCGTGAGGACGCCACGTGGGAGGACGGCAAGCCCGTCACCGCCGAGGAAGTCGCCTTCGGCATCTGCCGCTCGCTCGACTCCGACGCCTTCCCGTCGGGTCCCGGCACGGAGTACTCCAAGACCTACTTCGAAGGCGCTGAGGACTACACCGGTCCCTACACCTCGAAGGACCCCAAGTGCGAGAAGTGGTCCGGAGTCTCGACGAGCGGCCAGGACGTCACCATCAAGATGTCCACCCCGTTCCCGGACATGGACTACTGGGGCGCCTTCATGGCGATGGGCCCGGCCCCGCTCGGCAACGCCTCCAAGCCGCCGAACTACGGCAACCAGCCGCTGTCGAACGGCCCCTACCGCGTTGAGGAGTACACCCCCAACGAGTCGCTGCGCCTGGTCAAGAACGACCAGTGGTCTGCCGACTCCGACCCGGGTCGTCACCAGTACGCCGACGAGTGGGTCTTCAAGTTCAACCAGGACCAGGCCAAGGTCGACGAGATCATGCTGTCGGGCAACTCCGACAGCAAGACCGCCGTCGCCACCTCGCTCGGCTCGGACAAGTACACCGACGCCAACGGCCAGCTCGGTGACCGCCTGGTGCAGCAGACGTCGCAGTGTGTCTCCACGCTGACGCCTGACTACACCAAGATCACCGACATCAACGTCCGCAAGGCACTCGCGTACGCCTACCCGTACGAGGACGTCTGGATCGCCGGCGGCGAGGTTCCGGGCGTGACCCGCATCCCCGCCAACTCGATCATGCCCCCCGGCATGGCGGGCAAGAAGGACTTCCAGGTCGACGGTGCGCAGATCACCTACGACCCGGAGAAGGCCAAGGAGCTCCTGGCCGAGGCGGGTTACGACGAGAACAAGCCGTACCCGATCACGATGGTCTACTACGAGGTCGACCCGCTGGCCAAGGCCAGCCAGGACCAGGTCACCAAGGGCTTCGAGGCCTCCGGCTTCTCGGTCAAGGCCATCCCGGTCCAGGACTCGCCGTACAACGTGTGGCTGGACCCGGACAACAAGACCAACAAGAAGCTGAACCTTCGTGGCGTCAACTGGTGCTCCGACTGGCCGGCTGGTTCCACCATGCTGCCGCCGCTGCTGAAGGGTGGCGCTGTCTACAACACCGCCTTCTTCGACGAGGCTGAGATCAACGACGAGATGGACGCCATTGCGACCATCCCGCTCGAGGAGCAGGCTGACGCCTGGGGCGCGCTGGACGAGAAGATCATGACGGAGTACTTCCCGATCCTCCCGACCGCGTTCCGCAACGACCTCTTCGTCTTCGGCGAGAGCATCGGCAACCCGACCGGCGACGGATCGATCGGTGCGCCGAACTACAAGGACCTGTACGTAGTCCAGTGATCCTGGTGCTCGCAGCTGAGCACCGTGTAGTGACAAGCAGCAACCACTGACGGGTGGGGGCTCCCGGACCGGGAGCCCCCACTCGCCAGCCCGGACCACCGCGATGTGCAGGGCTCGATTCGATCAACGCCCTGGTCCGACTCATCCACCACCCCCGGAGAGAGACCTGAGATGTTTGCGTATCTCGTGAAGCGAGTGATCTCGGGAGTTCTCGTCGTGACCCTGGTCTCGATGGCGATCTTCCTGTTGTTCTGGTTCGGACCGACGAGCCCGGCCAGGACGATCTGTGACAACGAGACCGGCAACCGCTGCACCCCCACACGGCTGGACACCTATGAGCGCACGCTCGGTTACCAGAACCCCGTCTACGAGGAGTACGGCAAGTTCGTCAAGGGCGTCTTCGTGGGCCGCACCATCGTGGCGAGCTCCAACGAGTACCAGTGCGACGCGCCCTGCCTCGGCATCTCCTTCAACACCAAGCAGCCGGTCAAGGAGGAGCTGGTCTCGCGTCTTCCCGCGACCTTCTCCGTGGCCATCGGCGGCGCCTTCCTCTACCTCCTCTTCGGCATCCCGATCGGGGTCGCTGCCGCCCGACGGCGAGGCACCATCGCGGACAAGGCGCTGGTGTCCAGCTTCCTCTTCATCAGCTCCATCCCCTACTACCTCTTCGCCCTGCTGACCTGGCTCTATCTCACGGTGACGTTCGAGATCCCGCTCTTCAGCAACACCGGCTACTTCTCTCCGGTGAGCGAGGGACCGTGGACGTGGTTCAGCGGCATGTTCCTGGCCTGGGTGGCCCTGGGGATCTTCGGGTGCACGCAATACACACGATTCACCCGTGGAGCGATGGTCGAGGCGCTCAGCGAGGACTACATCCGTACGGCCAAGGCCAAGGGCCTGCCGTCACGCACGATCGTCTACAAGCACGGCCTGCGCGCCGCCCTCGTGCCCGTCGTGACCATCTTCGGTATCGACTTCGGCAGCCTGCTCGCCGGCACGATCTTCACCGAGCGCATCTTCGAGATCCAGGGGATCGGATGGTGGAGCCTGACCGCGGTGCGTGAGAAGGACCTGCCGGTGGTGATGGCGACCGCCCTGTTCAGTGCGGTCGTGCTGATCACCGCCAACCTGATCGTCGACGTGATCTACAGTTTCCTCGACCCGAGGGTGAGGCTTTCGTGACCAGCGTTCCCGTGACCCAGTCCAGCGCATCCCAGGACTCCGACCTGACGGACGGTCCCTACCTCCGTGTCGAGGACCTGTCGGTCACCTTCCCCACCCAGGACGGTCCCGTCACCGCGGTGAAGGGACTGAGCTACACCGTCGACCGCGGCAAGACCCTCGGCATCGTCGGGGAGTCCGGCTCGGGCAAGTCCGTCTCGAGCATGGCCGTCATGGGCCTGCACGACGCGAAGTCGAGCACCATCACCGGCTCGATCCGCGTCGACGGCACCGAGGTCGTCGGGCTCTCCGAGTCACGCATGCGCTCGCTGCGCGGCAACTCGATGTCGATGATCTTCCAGGACGCCCTGGCCGCGCTGCACCCGTTCTACAAGATCGGCGGCCAGCTCGAGGAGGCCTACCTCGTCCACCACTCGAGCGCGTCGAAGCGCGACGCCCGCCGCAAGGCGATCGAGATGCTCGACCGGGTCGGCATCCCCCAGCCCGACCGCCGGGTGGACGACTACCCCCACCAGTTCTCCGGGGGCATGCGCCAGCGCGCGATGATCGCGATGGGCCTGATCAACGACCCGTCCCTGCTCATCGCCGACGAGCCCACCACGGCGCTCGACGTGACGGTCCAGGCCCAGATCCTCGACCTGCTCCAGGACCTCCAGCGCGAGTTCAACTCCGCGGTCATCATCATCACCCACGACCTCGGCGTGATCGCCGAGATGGCCGACGACGTCCTCGTGATGTACGCCGGTCGCTGCGTGGAGTTCGGCACCACCAAGGAGATCCTCACCAAGCCGGAGATGCCCTACACGTGGGGACTGCTCTCCAGCATCCCCGACGTGACGGCCTCCACCGAGAGCCGGCTGATCCCGATCCCGGGCAACCCGCCGAGCCTGCTCAGCCCGCCCACGGGGTGCTCGTTCCACCCGCGCTGCGTGCACCAGGACAAGGTGCCGGGCGATCTGTGCGTCACCGAGCTCCCGCCGTTGGTCCCCGCCAGCACGGGCACCGGCCACCTCAAGCGGTGCCACCTGCCCGATGCGGCCGGCGTCTACGAGCGCGAGGTCCTGCCGGTGATCGCCCCTGAACTCCTCGAGGAGACCCGATGACCCAGGACCCGAACGCCCGGACGCAGATCGAGCCCACGGAGGTCGGCGCCAACGCCGCCGAGGCCGGTGAGCGCGACATCGACCAGCCCGGCGAGGCGCACGACGTCCTCGTCGATCACGAGAAGCCCGTGGCCGCACTCGACTTCGCCGCACTGGCGAAGCAGGGTCACACCCCGTCCCGGTTCAACCCCGACGCCCCCGCGGTGCTGACGGTCGACAACCTCAAGATGTACTTCCCGGTGAAGTCGTCCGGGCTCCTGCGGCGCACGGTGGGTCATGTCCAGGCTGTCGACGGCATCTCCTTCGAGGTGCCCAAGGGCGGCTCGCTGGGGCTGGTCGGGGAGTCCGGCTGCGGCAAGTCGACGACCGGCCGGTTGATCACCCGGCTCTACAAGCCGACCGGCGGCTCGATGCTGTTCGAGGGCCAGGACCTCGCCAAGCTGAGCAACAGGCAGATGAAGCCGCTGCGCCGCGACGTGCAGATGATCTTCCAGGACCCCTACACCTCGCTGAACCCCCGCCACACCGTCGGCTCGATCGTCGGTGCACCCCTCGAGGTGCACAAGATCGTGCCCAAGAACAAGGTGCTGGGTCGGGTCCAGGAGATCCTGGAGGTGGTCGGTCTCAACCCCGAGCACTACAACCGCTATCCCAACGAGTTCTCCGGTGGCCAGCGTCAGCGCATCGGCATCGCCCGGGCCTTGACGCTCAACCCCAAGGTCCTCGTCGCCGACGAGCCGGTCTCCGCGCTCGACGTGTCGATCCAGGCGCAGGTGATCAACCTGCTGCAGGACATCCAGACCGAGTTCGACGTGGCGTTCCTCTTCATCGCCCACGACCTCGCGATCGTGCGTCACTTCTGCCCGGAGATCGCGGTGATGTATCTCGGCAAGATCGTGGAGCTCGGCGGCCGCGAGATCATCTACAGCCGCCCGCACCACCCCTACACGCAGGCGTTGCTGTCTGCGGTGCCGGACGTCAAGCAGGCCGCGATCGGCGGTCGCCGCGAGCGGATCCGTCTCGAGGGCGACGTGCCCAGTCCGATCAACCCGCCGTCGGGGTGCCGGTTCCGCACCCGATGCCAGTTCGCGCAGGAGATCTGCGCGAAGGTCGAGCCGCCCCTGCTGCAGATCGGTCCGCGCCACAAGGTCGCCTGCCACTTCGCCGGCGAGCTGGGTGCCCACCCGGCCACCCCGGTCACCACCGGTGTCCTCGGCGTCGACGACCAGGGGAGCCCGGTCGCCGGTTCCGCCCACGCGGGCGCGCAGATCTCCACCCCGGGCTTCGAGAAGACGTGGTACGACCTCAAGACCCAGCAGACCACCGGCGCCTGAGCCCGGAGGTCAGGGGATACTCACCGTCGTGGACGGCTTGTTCGAGATACCGGGCGCGGGGCCACCCGCGCCCGGTTCCGTTCCCGGGTCCGGGTCGTTGGGCGCGAACACCCACGCGTCCGCCCCGCTGGCGGTGCGGATGCGGCCGCGCACCATCGACGAGCTGGTCGGGCAGGAGCAGCTGCGTGCGTCGGGCTCGCCCCTGCGACGGCTGATCGAGGGCGACCAGTCGATGTCGCTGCTGCTGTGGGGACCGCCGGGGACCGGCAAGACCACCATCGCCGCCATCGTCAGCCAGCAGACCTCGCGCCGCTTCGTGGAGGTGTCCGCGGTCGCGGCCGGCGTCAAGGACGTACGCGCGGCGATCGACGGCGCCCGCGCCGAGCTGGCCCGCGGGGGCCAGGAGACGGTGCTCTTCGTCGACGAGGTCCACCGCTTCACCAAGGCCCAGCAGGATGCACTGCTGCCCGGCGTGGAGAACCGCTGGGTCACGCTGATCGCCGCGACGACCGAGAACCCCTTCTTCTCCGTCATCAGCCCCCTCCTCTCGCGCAGCCTGCTGCTGCGCCTCCAGTCGCTCACCGACGACGACGTCGCCGCGGTCATCGACCAGGCGCTCGTCGACGAGCGCGGCCTGGCCGGAGCCGTGGCCCTCGCGGACGAGGCGCGCGACCACCTCGTACGCCTGGCCGGAGGCGACGCCCGTCGCGGGCTGACCTACCTCGAGGCGGCGGCCGGCGCCGCCGCGAGCAACGGGCTGGACGAGATCGACCTCGCCACGGCCGAGACCGCGGTCGACCAGGCCGCGGTGCGCTACGACCGGCAGGGCGACCAGCACTACGACGTCATCAGCGCCTTCATCAAGTCGATCCGCGGCTCGGACGTCGACGCCGCCCTGCACTACCTCGCCCGGATGATCGAGGCAGGGGAGGACCCGCGCTTCATCGCCCGGCGGCTGGTCATCAGCGCCAGCGAGGACGTCGGCCTGGCCGACCCCACCGCGCTGACCACGGCCGTGGCGGCGGCGCAGGCGGTGCAGCTGATCGGCATGCCCGAGGCCCGCCTCAACCTGGCGCAGGCCACCATCGCCCTCGCGGCCGCGCCCAAGTCGAATGCCGTGATCATGGCCATCGACGCCGCGCAGGCCGACGTACGCGCCGGGAAGATCGGGTCGGTCCCGCCGCACCTGCGAGACGGGCACTACGCCGGCGCGGCGAAGCTGGGGCACAACTCGGGCGCCCCGAAGCCCTACGTCTACAGCCACGACGAGCCGTTCGGCATCGCCGAGCAGCAGTACGCCCCCGACGAGGTGCTCGACGCGGCCTACTACCGACCCACCGCACTGGGTGCGGAGGCCACCGTGAAAGAGCGCTGGGAGCGGGTCAGGCGGATCGTGCGGGGTCGGTGAGCCGACTACGGTGAGGTGATGCGCCTCGGATTCCACGCCTCCCACGAGCAGATCGCACCCTCGCAGCTGCTGGCCGACGTCGAGCACGCCGAGCGGGCCGGGTTCGAGATGGCGATGTGCTCGGACCACTTCTCGCCGTGGGGCACCCGCCAGGGCCACTCCGGCTACACCTGGGCGTGGCTGGGCGCTGCACTGGCCCGGACCCGGCTCGAGCTCGGCTGCGTCTGCGCGCCGGGCCAGCGCTACCACCCTGCGGTGGTGGCGCAGAAGATCGCCACCCTGGCCGAGATGTTCCCGGGCCGGTTCTGGACGGCGCTCGGCAGCGGCGAGGCCAGCAACGAGCACATCACCGGCGACCGCTGGCCACCCAAGGAGGAGCGGACCCGACGCCTCGAGGAGTGCGTCGACGTGATCAGGCGCCTCCTCGACGGCGAGGAGGTCACCCACGACGGCCTGGTCACCGTCGACCGCGCGCGCCTGTGGGACCGGCCGGCCGTCCGGCCGCGCCTGATCGGTCCCGCGGTGTCCGTCGCCTCGGCCGCCCGGGTGGCCGCCTGGGCCGACGGCCTGGTGACCGTCAACCAGTCGGTCGACGCGCTGCGCGACGTCGTTCGGGCCTATCGCGATGCGGGTGGCCGTGGCCCCCTTGCGCTCCAGGTCCACCTCTCGTGGGCACCCACCTCGGACGAGGCTGAGGCGATCGCCCTCGACCAGTGGCGCACCAACGTCTTCCCCGAGCCGGTGTGCTGGGACACCGAGACCCCGGAGGCCTTCGACATCATGGCCGAGCACGTCGACATCGAGGGCGTACGTCGCTCGGTGGAGGTCTCCCACGACCTGTCCTGGCACCGCGACCGGATCGCCGAGCTGGCGGCCGTCGGCTTCGACGACATCTACCTGCACTTCGTCGGACAGCAACAGGAGGGGTTCCTCGACACGTTCGGTGCCGAGGTGCTTCCCGCCCTGAGGGGCTGACGCCCGCGCCCGCCGTCTGCTTGGCTGGATCGATGCGAGTCACGGACACGAGCGACCTGTGGTGGAAGAGCGCCGTCATCTACTGCCTGGACGTCGAGACCTTCCACGACTCCGACGCCGACGGGGTCGGAGACCTGGGCGGGCTGGCGGAGCGCATCGACTACCTCGCCGAGCTCGGCATCACCTGCCTGTGGCTGATGCCCTTCTACCCGAGCCCGGACCGGGACGACGGCTACGACGTCACGGACTTCTACGGGGTGGACCCCCGGCTCGGCACCCACGGGCAGCTGGTCGAGGTCATCCGCACCGCGCACGACCGCGGGATCAACGTCATCGCCGACCTCGTCGTCAACCACACCTCCGACCGGCACCCGTGGTTCCAGGCCTCCCGCCGCAGCACGACCAACCGTTATCGCAACCACTACGTGTGGCGCGACACCGAGCCGCCGGACACGTCGGAGCTGGTCGTCTTCCCCGACAAGGAGGACTCGATCTGGGAGCTCGACGAGCGCACGGGCGAGTGGTACCTCCACAACTTCTACACCCACCAGCCGGACCTCAACCTGGCGAACCCCGAGGTGGTCGACGAGATCCTGCGCGTCGTCGGGTTCTGGCTCGAGCTCGGGTTCGACGGATTCCGTGTCGACGGCATCCCGTTCCTGGAGCAGAACGCGAAGAACGCCGACGACCCGGCCATCGCGGTCGACCCCCACGAGCTGATGCGCACGATCCGGGCCTTCCTCAACCGACGGTCCGGCTCGTCGATGATGCTGGGCGAGGTCAACCTGCCCCACGCGCAGCAGCGGGCGTTCTTCGGTGGCGGCGCGGGCAACGAGCTGCAGATGCAGTTCGACTTCATCGGGATGCAGGCCACCTACCTCGCCCTGGCCCGCGAGGACGCCCGTCCGCTCGTCAGGGCACTCGCGCAGCGGCCGTCGATCGCAGACACCTGCCAGTGGGCGACGTTCCTGCGCAACCACGACGAGCTCACCCTCGACAAGCTGACCGACGCCCAGCGCAAGGAGGTGTTCGCCGCCTTCGGTCCCGAGCCGGAGATGCAGCTCTACGACCGCGGGCTCAAGAGGCGGCTGCCCACCATGCTCGGCGGCGACCCGCGGCGGATCCGGATGGCCTACAGCCTGATGTTCTCCCTCCCGGGGACCCCGACCCTCTACTACGGCGAGGAGATCGGCATGGGGGAGGACCTCGAGGCCGACGGCAGGATGGCGGTCCGCACGCCCATGCAGTGGAGCCCGGGACGCAACGGCGGCTTCTCCTCCGCGAGGCCCGGGCGCCTGATCCAGCGGGTGGTCCGCGGGGCGTACGGTCCCGAGCACGTCAACGTCGCCACCCAGCTCCACGACCCGGAGTCGCTGTGGAGCTTCATGCGCAAGCTCATCAGCATCCGCCGGACCTGTCCCGAGCTCGGCTGGGGGACGTGGAGCGTCGTGGAGCAGCCGCTCGACCAGGTCCTGGTGCAGCGGTGCGCCGTCGACGGCTCCGCCGTGGTCACCGTCCACAACCTCAGCGCCGAACCGGCCACCGTCGACGTACCCGTCGATCCTGGTGACGAGGGCCTCGAGGCGGTCGACCTGATGTCGAACGAGGTCATCACCGGGGAGGCGAGCACTCGCATCACGCTCGAGGGCTACGGCTACCGCTGGTTGCGCGTGCGCCCGACGGGTGGCCTCGCCATCCCCTGAGGCTTGTAGGCTCAACGCCGTGACGATTGAGCAGATCTGGCTGGCGCTCACGAGTGCGATCGCGCTCGTGGCGCTGCTGCTGTCCGTCCTGGCGTGGCGCCGCGCGGCGCGGAGCGATGCCCGGGCCGGGACGTACGCCGAGCGACTCGCGCTGCTCGAATCGCCGGTCGTGTCCGCTCCGCCCACCGCGGTGGCGGATCCGGGCGCGACGTCCTACGTGATCACCCGGTTCGACGAGGACCGGGCAGCGCCCCGCCCGACGTCGCACCGCCTCGAGGGTCGGCTGTTCGCCGATGTCGTGGCCCGCGAGACTGTCGTGAAGGCCGCGTCCTGGACCCACGGCGTACGCCGCGCGCTGGCGCCGGAGACCCGCAACCGGATCCGGTTCCAGATGCGCCAGGAGACCAAGCGCGCCGGGCGCGAGCGCAAGGCGGAGATGAAGGAGGCGCTGCGGGAGCACCGCGCGCGCAGCCGCGCCGCCGGAGCGGACGTCCGTGCAGACATCCGGGAGGACGTCGCCTGATGGGTCGCCCACTCTGGTTCGTCGCCGGGGCGGGGGTCGGTGTCTACGCCGCTGCCCGCGCCCGCCGTGTCGCCGAGTCGCTCACCGCCGACGGCGTCCGCGACCGCGTACGCGGCTGGCAGGTCGGTGCCCGGCTCTTCGCTGACGAGGTCCACCAGGGCCGTGCCGAGGCCGAGACCGAGCTGCGCGAGAGGCTCGGACTGGTGCCCCACGGGGTCCCCGAGCTCACCTCCGCCCCCATTCGCCCAACCGATGATCCGAAGGACGCCCACTGATGGACACCGCCGAGATCCGCCGTCGCTTCCTCGCGCACTTCGAGGCCGCCGGACACACCGTGGTGCCCTCCGCCTCGCTTCTTGCCGACGACCCCAACCTGCTGTTCGTACCGGCCGGCATGGTGCCCTTCAAGCCGTTCTTCCTGGGCCAGGAGACGGCCCCCTACGACCGCGCCACGAGCATCCAGAAGTGCGTCCGCACCCCCGACATCGAGGACGTGGGCAAGACCACCCGGCACGGCACCTTCTTCGAGATGTGCGGCAACTTCTCCTTCGGCGACTACTTCAAGCAGGGCGCCATCGAGCTGGCGTGGGACCTGCTCACCAAGCCGGTGGCCGACGGCGGCTACGGGCTCGACAAGGACCGGCTCTACCCGTCGGTCCTGGTCGGCGACGACGAGGCCATCGGCCACTGGATGGAGGTCACCGGCCTGCCCCGCGAGCGCATCGTGCAGCTCGGCAACAAGGAGAACTACTGGTCGATGGGTGTCCCCGGACCCGGGGGACCCTGCTCGGAGATCCTCTACGACCGCGGTCCCGAGTGGGGGCCGGACTTCGACGTCGCCACGCTCGGTCCGGACATGCCGGTGGATCTCGAGGACCGCCTGCTCGAGATCTGGAACCTGGTCTTCATGCAGGACGAGCTCTCCGCGGTGCGTTCGAAGGAGGACTTCGACATCTCCGGCTCGCTGCCGAAGAAGAACATCGACACCGGCATGGGCCTGGACCGCGTCGCGCTGCTCCTCCAGGGCAAGCAGAACATGTACGAGATCGACGTCGTCTACCCCGTCATCGCGAAGGCCGAGGAGCTCACCGGCAAGCGCTACGGCGACGACACCCCGTCAGCCGCCGGCGACGACGTGCTGTTCCGCGTGGTGGCCGACCACGTCCGCTCCTCCATGATGCTGATCGGCGACGGCGTGACGCCCGGCAACGACGGTCGCGGCTACGTCCTGCGCCGCCTGCTGCGTCGAGCGGTCCGGTCCATGCGACTGCTCGGCTGCGAGGACCGGGTCCTGCCCGAGCTGATGCCGCTCTCCCGCGACAAGATGGGGGAGACCTACGACAACCTCATCTCGGACTGGCCGCGGATCTCGCAGGTCGCCTATGCCGAGGAGGACGCCTTCCGCAAGACGCTCCAGGCCGGCACCCAGATCTTCGACCTGGCGGCCACCGACGTGAAGTCCGCCGGCGGCACGACGCTGTCCAGCGAGCGGGCGTTCGCCCTGCACGACACCTACGGCTTCCCGATCGACCTGACCCTCGAGATGGCGGCCGAGCAGGGCCTCCAGGTCGACGAGCAGGGGTTCCGCGGCCTGATGGCCGAGCAGCGCGAGCGCGCCAAGGCCGACGCGCGCGCCAAGAAGGGCTCGCACAGCGACACCGGCGTCTACCGCGGGATCCTCGACGAGTTCGGACCCACCGAGTGGCTGGCCTACGAGACCCTCGAGACCGAGTCGACGTCGCTGGCGCTGCTGCGCGAGGGCGTCTCCGTGCCGACCCTCGCCCAGGGCGAGATCGGCGAGCTGGTGCTCGACCGCACCCCGTTCTACGCCGAGTCGGGCGGCCAGGTCGCCGACGCGGGCACCATCGACTTCGAGGGCGGCCAGCTCGAGGTGCTCGACGTCCAGCGCCCGATCAAGGGCCTGGTCGTCCACCAGGTGCGGGTCGTCGACGGGGAGCTGGCCCCGACCGGTGGACGGGGGCCGCTCCACGCCCGGGTCGACCCCGAGTGGCGTACGGGCGCGCGCCAGGCCCACTCCGGCACCCACGTCGTGCACGCCGCGCTGCGCGAGGTGCTCGGTCCCACCGCGCTCCAGTCCGGCTCCTACAACCGTCCCGGCTACCTGCGTCTCGACTTCGGCTGGACGAGCGCGCTCAGCCCCGAGCAGGTGCGTGACATCGAGCTGGTCTCCCAGCAGGCGCTGCGTGCCGACCTGCCCGTCGCCTGGCAGTACATGACGCTCGAGCAGGCCAAGGAGTGGGGCGCGATCGCGCTGTTCGGTGAGACCTACGACAACACGCAGGTGCGCGTGGTCGAGATCGGCGGCCCGTGGTCGCGCGAGCTGTGCGGCGGCACCCACGTCGCCCACTCCTCGCAGATCGGCACCGTCGTCGTGACCGGCGAGACCAGTGTCGGCTCGGGCAACCGGCGCATCGAGGCGCTCACCGGCGTCGAAGGCTTCGGTTACCTCGCCCGCGAGCGTGACGTCGTCGCCCAGCTCACCGGCCTGCTCAAGACCCAGCCCGACGACCTGGTCGGCCGGGTCCAGGCCCTCACCGAGCGGCTCAAGGCGGCCGAGAAGGAGCTGGAGCGCGCCCGCGTGGCCCAGCTGCTGGGTGCCAGCGCCGAGCTGGCGGCCGCGGCCACCCGGGTGGGACCGGTCAGGCTGGTCGCCCACCGGGCCGACGGTGCCGGCGGAGGCGACGTGCGACAGCTCGCCCTCGACGTCCGCGGCCGGATGCCGCAGGGGGAGCCCGGCGTCGTGGTCGTCATCGGCAGTGTGGACGGCAAGGTCGCCGTCGTGGCAGCCACCAACGACGAGGCCCGTGCCCGCGGGTTGTCGGCGGGCGAGCTGGTCCGCACGGTCGGCCCGCTGCTCGGCGGCAAGGGCGGCGGCAAGGACGACGTGGCGCAGGGCGGCGGCAGCGACACCTCGCGGATCGACGAGGCGCTGGCCCTGGTGGCCAGCGAGGTCGCCGCGCAGGCCGGGCAGGGCTGAGCATGCGCTTCGGCGTCCGCGTCGGCATCGATCCCGGTGATGCCCGCATCGGAGTCGCGTCCAGCGACCCCTCGGGCTTCCTGGCGACCCCGGTCGAGACCGTCCGCCGCGGCTCCGGCGACGTACGCCGGATCGCCGCGATCGTCGCGGAGAGCGAGGCGATCGAGGTCGTGGTCGGCCTTCCGCGCTCACTGAGCGGCCGGGAGGGCCCGTCCGCGGCCAAGGTGCGGCAGTTCGCGGCGCGGCTGGCGCGGCGGGTCGCCCCCCTACCCGTCAGACTGTGTGACGAAAGACTGACCACGGTCTCGGCCGAGTCGATGCTGCGCGAGCAGGGTCGACGGGGTGCCAAGCGACGCGCCGTGGTGGATCAGGCAGCCGCGGTGCTGATCCTGCAGACTGCGCTCGACACCGAGCGCACGAGCGGGCAGGCCCCTGGAGAGATCGTCGAGGTGACAGATGAGTGAGCACGAACCCCATCCGGACGAGGCACAAGAGGACGTCGTGGACTACGACTACGTCCCCGGGGGCAGACGCCGCAAGGGCCGTGGCCTCAAGGGCTGCGTCGCCGTCCTCGTCGCCCTCGCTGTGCTCCTGGGCGGATTCTGGATCGTGCTGACACACGGCGTGGAGTGGGTCTCCGACCAGTTCCAGGGCCCCGACGACTACGCCGGACCCGGCACCGGACAGGTGGCGTTCACCGTCGAGGAGGGTGACGTCGTCGCAGAGATCGGCCGCAACCTCAAGGCCGAGGGCGTCACCAAGTCGGTGCAGGCGTTCATCGACGCCTGCCAGGACGAGTGCAGCGGGATCCAGGTCGGCGAGTACGAGCTCCAGGAGGAGATGAAGGCCGCCGACGTGGTCGAGGTGCTCGTCGACCCCGCCAACATCATCGGCTTCCCCACCGTGACCATCCCCGAGGGACTTCGCCTGGTCGAGGTCGTGTCGACGCTGGCCGACAAGACCGACTTCAGCGAGAAGCAGTGGAACGCCGCGCTCGACAAGCCCGACAAGCTGGGCCTGCCCGACTATGCCGAGGGCAACGCCGAGGGCTACCTCTTCCCGGCGACGTACGAGATCAGGCCGCGGATGAAGCCGGTCGACGTGCTGGCGGCGATGGTGGCACGCTGGCGCGAGGCTGCCGACGCAGCCGGCCTGGAGGAGAAGGCCGCGGAGCTGGGCAAGACGCCGGCCGAGCTGATGATCATCGCCTCGCTCATCGAGGCCGAGGGCCGGGGTGACGACATGCCCAAGATCTCCCGGGTGATCTTCAACCGTCTCGACGGTCCGGGCGACAAGGGCGGCACCAACGGCCTGCTGCAGATCGACGCGAGCGTCAACTACGGCCTCGACCAGGAGCTGGGGGTCGCGCTGACCACCGAGCAGCTCCAGCAGGACACGCCCTACAACACCTACACGCGTCCCGGTCTCCCGCCGACGCCCATCGAGGCGCCCGGCGACGCGGCGATCGCCGCCGCGGCCAACCCCGCGGAGGGTGACTGGTACTACTACGTGACGGTCAACCTGGCGACGGGCGAGACCAAGTTCGCGGAGACCTACGACGAGTTCCTGACCTACAAGGACGAGTACACCGAGTACTGCACCACGTCCGACGCCTGCTGATGGTCGGGCCGGACTCCTCGGGTCGGCGCTGCGGCGTGCTGGGCGATCCGATCGCCCACTCGCTGTCGCCCGTGCTCCATCGGGCGGGCTATGCGGCGCTCGGCCTCGAGTGGACCTACGACGCGCACCGGGTGCCGTCCGGTGGCCTCCCGGACTTCCTCGACGGCCTGGACGCCTCCTGGCGCGGGCTGTCGCTGACCATGCCGCTCAAGCGTGAAGCAGTGGGCCTCGTGGACCGGCTCACCGACCGGGCGCGGCTCGCCGGCGCGGTGAACACGGTCCTGCTGGGCGACGGCGAGCGGGTCGGGGACAACACCGACCTGCCCGGTGCGGTCGCCGCGATCCGCGAGCGTACGGACGCCGTCCTGCGCTCCGCCGTGATCCTGGGCGGCGGTGCCACGGCGACCTCGGTGGGCCTGGCGCTGCTCGAGCTCGGGGTCACGTCCCTACGCCTGCTCGTGCGGGACGCGGCGCGGGCTGCGGAGACGCTCGACACCCTGCGTCACCATCCGGCCGCCCCCGACGTGGTCGTCGATCCCCTCGACGGGACCGACGACCTGAGCAGCAGCGACATCGTGGTCTCGACCATCCCCGCCGAGGCACAGGAAGCCGACCTCGTCGCGCGGTTCACCGAGGTGCCGGTGGTCTTCGAGGCGCTCTACGAGCCCTGGCCGACCCCGTTGGCGCGAGCCGCCCACGACCGGGTCCTGGTGAGCGGACTCGACCTGCTCGTCCACCAGGCCGTCCTGCAGTTCGAGCTGTTCACCGCTCACGCCCCACCTCTCGACGCGATGCGTGCCGCCGGCCGCGACGCCCTCGCAGGACGGACACAGGTGTGAACGCCACCGCACTCGCTGTCGCCGTTGCGGCCATCCTCGCCGGTCTGGGCGGCCTCCTCGTGCCCGCCCTGATCGCCCGGGTGCCGGAGCCGGCCCCGAAGGAGCCCGCAGAGCCCGCAGAGCCCGCGGACCCCAAGGTGCTCTATGCCGACATCGGCACCCGGCCCGGTCTGGCGTGGCGCAGCGCACTCGTGTCGGCCCTCTGCGGCGGGTTGCTGGGCGCGGCCACCGGGCTGGACTGGCCGCTGCTGTGGCTGGTGCCGCTCACGCCGGTCGCGGTGGCGCTCTCGGTGATCGACTGGCACACCCGCCTGCTGCCGCGCATCCTCGTCCTCCCCGCGACCGCGCTCGCGATCGTCGTCGTGACGGCGGTCGGGCTGGCGACGGGGGAGCGGGACGCCCTGGTGCGCGCACTGGTCGGCCTGGTCGCGGTCCGCTCGTTCTTCTGGCTGCTGTGGTTCATCCGGTCGGCCGGCATGGGGTTCGGCGACGTACGTCTCGCCGCGATCGTCGGTCTCGTGCTGGGCTGGGAGGGCTGGGGTGCGCTGGCGATCGGGGTGTGGATCGGCTTCATCTGCTTCGCCCTTCCGGGCCTCCTGCTCGCGATCGTGCGACGTGACCGATCGCTGATGCGGAAGCCGTTCCCCTACGGCCCGTTCATGGTCGCGGGTGCCCTCATCGGTCTCGTCTGGGGGACCGCGCTGGCTGGGCGCATCTGGGGCTGAGAGACTCACGCCATGCTCAGATGGCTCACAGCAGGCGAGTCCCACGGTCCCTCGTTGGTCGCGATCCTCGAGGGACTGCCCGCCCACGTCCGCGTCACCACTGACGACCTCGCCGACTCCTTGGCACGTCGTCGGCTCGGCTACGGCCGCGGCGCCCGGATGAAGTTCGAGCAGGACGCCATCCGCGTGCTCGGCGGAGTCCGGCACGGGGAGACCCAGGGTGGACCGGTCGCCATCGAGGTCGCCAACACCGAGTGGCCCAAGTGGGAGAAGGTCATGTCGGCCGACCCGGTCGACCCGGTCGAGCTCGACGCACTGGCCCGCAACGCCCCCCTCACCCGACCCCGCCCCGGGCACGCCGACCTGGTCGGGATGCAGAAGTACGCCTTCGACGAGGCCCGGCCCATCCTCGAGCGCGCCTCGGCCCGTGAGACGGCCGCCCGCGTGGCCCTGGGCCGGGTCGCCTCCAACTTCCTCGAGCAGGCCGTCGGGGCGCGCGTCGTGTCCCACGTGGTCGCGCTCGGCGGCGTGAAGGCGCCCGCCGGCGTCGTACCGGGTCCCGACGACGTCGATCGGCTCGACGCCGATCAGGTGCGCTGCCTCGATCCCGAGACCAGCGCCGCGATGGTGGCGCGCATCGACCAGGCCCACAAGGACGGCGACACGCTCGGCGGCGTCGTCGAGGTCGTCGTCCACGGGCTGCCCCCGGGCCTCGGCTCCCACGTCCACTGGGACCGGCGCCTCGACGCCAAGCTCGCCGGGGCCCTGATGGGCATCCAGGCGATCAAGGGCGTCGAGGTCGGTGACGGCTTCGAGCTCGCCGACACCCCGGGGTCGCTCGCCCACGACGAGATCGTGTCCACCGACGACGGGCTGCGCCGGACGTCGGGCCGCTCGGGAGGCACCGAGGGGGGCATGTCGACGGGCGAGATCCTGCGTGTCCGCGCCGCGATGAAGCCGATCGCCACGATCCCCAAGGCGCTGCGCACCGTCGACGTCGCGACGGGTGAGGCCACCGTGGCCCACCACCAGCGTTCCGACGTCTGCGCGGTCCCGGCGGCGGGCATCGTGGCCGAGGCGATGGTCGCCCTCGTCCTCGCCGACGCGGTGATCGAGAAGTTCGGCGGCGACTCGGTCGCGGAGACCCGCCGAAACGTCGAGTCCTACCTCGACACCCTGAGGTTCCGCTGATGCCGCCTCGTGTGGTGCTCGTCGGTCCGATGGGCGCCGGCAAGACCACCGTGGCGGGGCTGCTGGGGGAGGCGTGGGGCCTGCCCGTGCGCGACTCCGACGCCGACATCGTCGCGACCGAGGGTCGCGAGATCTCCGACATCTTCGTCGAGTCGGGCGAGCAGCACTTCCGCACCCTCGAGGTGGCTGCCGTGCAGCGGGCGCTCGCCGAGCACGACGGGGTGCTCGCACTCGGCGGCGGCGCCGTGCTCGACGCGCACACCCGAGAGCTGCTCGCCGACCACCCGGTCGTCTTCCTCCGTGTCGGCCTGTCCGACGCGGTCAAGCGCGTCGGGCTCGGCGTCGGCCGGCCGATGCTGCTCGGCAACATCCGCTCCCGGGTCAAGGCGATGCTCGACGAGCGCACCCCGGTCTATGAGTCGGTGGCCGTCCACACCGTCGACACCGACGGCCGGTCGCCCCAGGACGTCGCGACCGAGATCGAAGGACTCCTCGGATGAGCGGCCCCACTCCTGACTCGGTGCTCCACGTAGGCGGTGCCTCGCCCTACGACGTCGTGGTCGGCCACGGCCTGACCGACCGCCTTCCCGGCATCCTCGGCGCGGACGTCGAGCGGGTGGCGGTGCTCTACGCCGGATCGATCGGCGAGCTCGCCGACCCGGTCGTCGACGCCCTGGTCGAGCACTACGACGTCCTGGCGCTCGGTCTCCCCGACGGCGAACGTGCCAAGGCTGCCCCGGTGGCCGCCGACTGCTGGGAGGCGCTGGGTGAGGCCGGCTTCACCCGGTCCGACGCGATCGTCACGCTCGGCGGGGGAGCCACCACCGACCTGGGCGGCTTCGTGGCCGCCACCTGGCTGCGCGGCGTACGCGTGGTGCACGTGCCGACCACCCTGCTCGCGATGGTCGACGCCGCGGTCGGCGGCAAGACCGGCATCAACACCAGCGCCGGCAAGAACCTCGTCGGCTCCTTCCACGAGCCGGCCGGCGTGCTGTGCGACCTCTCGCTGCTTGACTCGCTCCCGCGCGACGAGCTGGTCGCGGGCCTGGGCGAGGTCGTCAAGTGCGGGTTCATCGCCGACCCCGCCATCCTCGGCCTCGTCGAGGGCACCGACCCGGCGTCCCTCACCGCTGACTCGCCCGAGCTGCGCGAGCTCGTCGAGCGCGCGATCCGGGTCAAGATCGACGTCGTGGTCGGTGACCTGAAGGAGACGGGAGCCTCTGGCGGGGTCGGTCGCGAGGTGCTCAACTACGGCCACACCCTCGCCCACGCCATCGAGCGCACCAGCGACTACGCCGTACGACACGGTGAGGCCGTCGCCATCGGCTGCGTGTACGTCGCCGAGCTCGCCGCCCGCGCCGGCTCCCTCGACCCGGCGGTCGTGGACCGCCACCGCGCAGCGCTGGCCCGCGTCGGGCTGCCGACGACGTACGACGCGGCCTCGTTCGAGGACCTCCACGCAGCGATGAAGGTCGACAAGAAGGCCCGCGGCTCGCAGCTGCGTTTCGTCGTCCTCGACGACATCGGTCGTCCGCGGATCCTGGCCGACCCGTCGGAGGCTGACCTGCGGGATGCCTACGCCGCGATCGGGGGACCCCGATGAAGGTCCTCGTGCTCAACGGCCCCAACCTCGGCCGGCTCGGCCGCCGGCAGCCGGAGATCTACGGCGCGACGACCCACGCCGAGCTCGCCCACCAGTGCGTGGAGTGGGGCCGCGACTTCGGCCTCGACGTGGAGGTGCGACAGACCAACCACGAGGGCGCGCTGCTCGACTGGCTCAACACCGCCGCCGACGACGCGATGCCGGTCGTGCTCAACGCCGGTGCGTGGACGCACTACTCGCTCGCACTGTGGGACGCCTGCGCCCAGCTGTCGGCGCCCCTGGTCGAGGTGCACATCTCCGACCCCAAGCAACGGCCCGAGGAGTTCCGGCACACGTCCGTCGTCGAGCCCCACGCGGCGCTCACCATCGCCGGGGAGGGGATCGACGGCTACCGCCGGGCGCTGTCGTTCCTGGCCAGAGCCGCCAGCTGATCGCGCGTGGCCGCATCTGCGGGATAGAGCGCCTCGATGGCCAGCTCGGCCACGGTGACGTCGCCGGGCGTACCGAAGACGGTCGTCGTCGTCAGGAACGACAGCACCTGCTCGCCGGCCCACAGCTGAAGGGTCAGCACGATGTCGGGAGCACCGGGGGGTGTCACGACCGGGAAGTCCGCCATCAGGGCGGCCAGTCGTGGATCGCCCGACGTGTCGTGCTCGTGACGGATGCGGGCCATGATCGCGGCCTGCCACTCCTCGCGGTTGACGATGCGGGCGGCCAGTCCGCGCGGGTCCAGGCTGAGTCGTACGACGTTGACCGGTGGCTCCAGCAGGTCGGCCGGCAGGTCGGCCAGGAGACGGTAGGCCGCCTCGTTGGCCGCGACCAGGTCCCAGCCGCCGTCGATGACCAGCGCAGGGTAGGGCTCGTGGCCGGCCAGGATCAGCTCGAGCGCCTCGTTGACCTGGGCAAGGGCGGGGGAGTCCAGGGACAGCTCGGAGGCATGGGGAACGAAGCCCGCCGCGGTGAACAGGCGGCGTTGCTCGCGGAGCGGGACAGCCAGGGCAGCACTCAGCTGGCCGATCATGGTCGGACTCGGCTGCGCCTTGCCGGTCTCGATGTAGGAGAGATGTCTGGTCGACACGCCGCACTGGTCGGAGAGGGCCTGCTGGGAGAGTCGGCGGCGCTGACGCCAGTGGCGGACGAGCGCGCCGACGTCCGCGGGCGCAGTGGCCTCGAAGGTCATGGAGGTCACTGTGTCAGCCCTTCCGCGCCAGCCACACCTGTCCGACGGCGAACACGCCGACCACCCCGGCCTGGAGGAGCGTCCAGACGATGCCGAGCGTGGTCAGGCCGCCCAGGACGGCGTAGGCGATGCTGGCGAGCACCCACACGATGTTGAGGTCGGCCAGCGCCATCACCCAGCGCCGCGAGATCGACCGGCGGCTGCCCAGGACGGCGACGCCGGCGCCCACGGCGACCAGGAAGAGCCCGAGCGTGCGGACGAGCGACTCGCCGGCCCCGAGCCAGTCGGCGATCCAGCCGCCGGCGAGCAGGTAGGCAAGGCCGTTGGCGCCGGTGATGACCGCATCGACGAGGAGGAACGCGCCGGCGACGGGGAGGGCAATGGCGGAGGTGGTGGTCTGGGTCTGCTGGGTTGTCGTCATGGACCAAGCGTCGGTGTGGACGGGAGGCACGGCCATGACCTCAGAGGTCATGACCCGTCTGCCTCACTCGCCTGCTTCGAGGGGTAGTCCGTGTCCATCGGCTCGTCGGAAGGTCGGAGGCACGAGTCACCTGATACGGACTGTCGCGTGGGTGGTCAGGTCAGGTCAGGAGGAGCGCAGGGTCAGGACCTCGGCGCCGTCCTCGGTGATGGCGACCGTGTGCTCGCTGTGCGCCGTGGTGCAGCCGGTCGCGCTCCGCAGCGTCCATCCGTCCTCGTCGGTGACCAGCTCGGCCGTGTCGGCCATGACCCACGGCTCGATGGCCAGCAGCAGCCCGGGACGCAGGCGGTAGCCGCGACCGGGTCGGCCGGTGTTGGCGATGTGGGGATCCTGGTGCATCGTCGAGCCGACACCGTGGCCGCCGAACTGGGTGTTGACCCCGTAGCCGGCCCCCTCCAGGACCGTGCCGATGGCGTGGGACAGGTCGCCGACGCGCGTCTGCGGGCCGGCGATCGCGATCGCCGCGTCCAGGGCCCGCTCGGTGGCGTCGATGAGCGCCAGGCTCTCCGCCGGCTGCGTGTCCCCCACGACGAAGCTCAGGGCCGAGTCCGCGACGACCCCGTCCAGGGAGACGGCGAAGTCGAGGGACACCAGGTCGCCGTCGGCCAGGGCGTAGTCGTGGGGCAGCCCGTGGAGCACCGCGTCGTTGACCGACGTGCAGATGTAGTGGCCGAACGGTCCGCTGCCGAAGGACGGCGCGTAGTCGACGTAGCAGGACTGGGCGCCGGCCTCGACGATCATGGTGCGCGCCCACTCGTCGATGTCGAGGAGGTTGGTGCCGACGGCGCAGCGACCCTTCAGCGACTGCAGGGTCTCGGCCACGAGGGCGCCGGTCTCGCGCGCCCGCGCGACCTCGTTGGCGTTGAGGATCTGGATCATGTCAGTCCTGCACCGAGTCGAGCCACACGTCGAGCGGTACGTCGCCGCTGCCGAAGACCAGCGTGCGGCGCGAGGCCCGCGCGTCGTCGAGCACCGCCAGGGCGACCTGCGCGACCAGCTCACGGGGCGACTCGTCGCCGGACCTGAACGTCGCCGCGGGGTTCACCGTGCCGCGGCCGGGGTCGTCGGTGAGGGTGCCCGGAGCCAGGATGGTCCAGTTGAGGTCCGTGCCGCGCAGGTGCTCGTCGGCAGCGATCTTGGCGTCCTGGTAGCCGCGGAACGGGTTGTCCTCGGGCACGTGGTGCTCGGGGAAGGAGCCCGAGAACGAGACCATGAGGTAGCGACTGACGCCGACGGTCCCGGCCGCCTCCATGGAACGGATCGCGGCGTCCTGGTCGACCGCGACGGTCCGTGCCGCATCGCCGCCGCCGGCACCGGCGGACCAGACGACGGCGTCGGTGCCCGACAGCAGGGAGGTCAGGGTCGTGGTGTCGGCCTCCTCCACCGAGGAGAGCACCGCGGTCGCGCCCGTGGCCTCGACGTCGGCGGTGTGGTCGGGGTTGCGGATCACCGATCGCACCTCGTGACCGGCGTCGACGAGCAGGGGAGCGAGGAGGAGGGCGATCTTGCCGTGGCCGCCGAAGATGGTGATGCGCATGCTCGCCACGCTAGCAACGCGTCCTCCGGCGACGCCGCACCGGTCGCGAACGCGGTCCTCCGGCGATGCCGCACCGGTCGGCGTACGGGCAATTGGGGCGGCTGCCGTGGCGACCTCTAGACTCCGCGCATGGCATCTACCAACGACCTGAAGAACGGCATGGTCCTCAAGATCGAGGGCCAGCTCTGGGCCGTCGTCGAGTTCCAGCACGTCAAGCCCGGCAAGGGCCCGGCCTTCGTGCGCACCAAGCTCAGGAACGTCGAGTCCGGCAAGAACGTCGACAAGACCTTCAACGCCGGCACCAAGGTCGAGACGGCCAACGTCGACAAGCGCACCATGCAGTACCTCTACAACGACGGCACGTCGTACGTCTTCATGGACACCAGCACCTATGAGCAGCTCGAGGTGTCGCCCGAGGTGGTGGGCGACGCCAAGAACTTCATGCTGGAGAACCAGGACGCCATCGTGGCGACCAACGAGGGCAGGGTGCTCTTCGTCGAGCTGCCCGCTTCCGTCGAGCTGCTCATCGCCGAGACCGAGCCCGGCCTGCAGGGCGACCGCTCGACCGGCGGCACCAAGCCCGCCACGCTCGAGACCGGCCACACCATCGCGGTGCCGCTCTTCATCACCTCCGGCGAGAAGGTCAAGGTCGACACCCGCGACTCGTCCTACCTCGGTCGCGTCAAGGGCTGAGTCGGACCACGTGGCTGCCCGTTCCAAGGCCCGCAAGCGCGCGCTGGACATCCTCTTCGCCTCCGAGCTCCGCTCCGAGGACCCCGTCGTCGCTCTCGACCGCGCGATCGAGGCCGGTGAGGGGCCGACCAACGACTACACCGCCGTGCTGGTCCGGGGTGTTGTCGAGCACCTCGACCGGATCGACGAGGTGCTGACGACCTACAGCAAGGACTGGACCCTCGGGCGGATGCCCGCGGTGGACCGCAACGTCCTGCGCATCGGCGTCTACGAGCTGCTGTGGTGTGCCGACGACGTACCCGAGGGGGTCGCCGTCAGCGAAGCGATGCATCTCGTCCAGGAGCTGTCCACCGATGAGTCCCCGGCCTTCGTCAACGGCCTCCTCGGCTCGGTCATGCGCGACCGTGCGCACTTGGTCTAGGTCCGTCCCTCCGGGTGGGCATTGACGCCCGGAGCATCGCCTAGGTTGGGCGCATGAACGCTCCCTCCGACACTGCCCGGTCAGCCCATCAGAGCGACTGGCTCGACCACGCCGTCCGGGTGGGACTGGTGGCCTACGGGATCGTGCACCTGATGGTCGGGTGGCTCGCCCTCCAGCTCGCACTGGGCGACAAGGAGGAGAGCGCGTCCAACTCCGGTGCGCTGCACGCGCTGGCCGAGAAGCCCTTCGGGGAGGTGCTCATCTGGCTGATCGCGGTCGGGATGGCACTGCTGGTGCTGTGGCGCCTGCTCGAGTTCGGGTTCGGCCACCGCGAGGAGCACGACGACGCCAAGCGTTGGCGCAAGCGCGCCACGTCGCTCGGCAAGGCGATCGTGTACGGCGCGCTCGGGGTCAGCGCGGTCAAGACCGCGCTCGGCGACGGATCCAGTGGCGGCACTGACTCGACGACGGCCAAGGTGATGAACCTGCCCGGGGGCCAGGTCATCGTGGGGGCGATCGGTCTGGCGATCATCGCCTACGGCGTCTCACTCGTGGTGCGTGGCTGGATGGAGAAGTTCACCGAGCACCTGGACGCCCAGGGGCAGACCGGCAAGGACGGCTCGGCGTACGTCCTGCTGGGCAAGGTGGGCTACATCGCCAAGGGCATCGCGATCGCCCTGGTCGGCGGCCTCTTCTGCTACGCGGCCGTCACCCACAAGGCCAAGAAGTCCGGTGGCCTCGACCAGGCCCTCCAGACCGTGCTCGGCTACCCCTTCGGGCAGGCGATGCTGGTCGCGATCGGGCTGGGCATCGCGGCATACGGACTGTTCTGCTTCGCCCGTGCTCGGCACCTGAGCCGCTGAGCGGACCGCTCAGACAGACGGGCTCGCGCCCGTCGCGTGGGCGAGGGCCGTGGCGACGACGTGCTCGCGCACCTGGTCGGCAGTGACCCGGCTGATGCGGGGCACGCCCGGGGCCTCCTCGGCGACCAGCATGGCCACCCGGCCCAGCTGCAGGGTGCCCAGCGCGCTGGCGTAGAGCATGTTGGAGAGCAGCTGCGGATCCGCGACCCGGAAGTCACCCACCTCGACGCCCGCCTCGAGCACCGCGGTCACCACCGAGAGGCAACCGGTGATGGCCTGGCCGAGACGGAGCATGGCGGCCTCGCTGACCTCTTCGAGGAGGTCGCCACCCGGTCGGCGCATGATGGCCTGCGCGCAGTCGACGAACGCGGGATGCTCCAGGCCGTAGTCGACGAACGCCCCGGTGAGGGCCGCCAGTCGTGCGCGCGGCTCGGACACCGAGTCCGCAGCCTCCTGCAGGACCATCCGCAGCTCGTCGAGGTACTGCACCAGGGTGAGGCTGAAGAGCTCCTCCTTGCCGGTGAAGTGTCGGTAGACGATGGCCCGGTTGATGCCCACGGCCTTCGCGATGTCCTCGATCTGGGCGTCGCGCACGCCGCGCTCGTCGAAGAGGCTGCGGGTCGCGGCGATGATCTCGGCCTCACGACGCCGACGACGTACGGCGGTGGTGCTGCCGCGGCCGGCGCTCGGCGGGGTCGAGGCCTCGGAGCTCATGGCAGCCAGTCTAGGGAGGGGGTGCGGGTGCTAGCCGAGGCCCCGGACCATGTCGATCGTGTCGGCCTCCGCGGCCGACTTGTCGTCGCGGTAGCGGACGACCCGGGCGAACCGCAGCGCCACCCCGCCCGGGTAGCGGGTCGAGCGCTGGAGGCCGTCGAAGGCGATCTCGACGACCTGCTCGGGGCGGACGTGGACGACGTAGTTGCTGCGGTCGGTCGACGACGTCGCCAGCTCGGTGAAGCGCTCGGTCTGCCACGCGAGCATCTCGTCGGTCATGCCCTTGAAGGTCTTCCCGAGCATCACGTAGCCGGTCGGCGAGGAGTCGTCGCGTGCGCCGAGGTGGATGTTGGAGAGCCAGCCCTCGCGGCGACCCGAGCCCCACTCGACCGCGAGGACGACGAGGTCGAGGGTGAGGACGGGCTTGACCTTGACCCACGCAGAGCCGCGACGACCGGCGGCGTAGGGAGCGGACAGGTCCTTGAGCACGACGCCCTCGTGTCCGGCGGCGACGGTCTCGGTGGCGAACGCGTCGGCGGCCGTGGCGTCGGAGGTGACCAGCCGCCGCACCCGGTGCTGCTCGGGGACGAGCGCATCGAGGGCAGCGAGTCGCTCGTGGGCGGGGGAGTCGAGGAGGTCGCGACCGTCGACGTGGAGCAGGTCGAAGAAGTGGGGAGTGACGACCACTCCGCCGTCCTGAGCGGTGCGGCTTGCAGTGTCCTGGAAGGCCATCGGCCGACCGTCGTCGGCGAGCGCGAGTGCCTCGCCGTCGAGGACGAATCGGGACGCCGGGAGGGACCGGGCGACCTCCACGACCTCGGGCAGGCGACCGGTGATGTCGTCGAGACTGCGCGTCACGACCAGCACGTCCTCGCCGTCACGGTGCACCTGGATCCGGATGCCGTCGAGCTTGGCGTCGATCGCCACCTCGATGCTCCCGCCGGCGTTGAACGCCGCCATCGCTGCGGCCACGTCGGGCGCACTGGAGGCCAACATCGGCAATATCGGCCTGCCCACCTCCAGCCCGATCGCAGCGAGCGCCTGCTCGCCCTCGAAGGCGGCCCCGGCGGCGGCGACCGTGCTGCCGGTGAGCATTGCGGCACGGCGTACGGCGGGGAGCGGGACGTCGGCGACCTGGGCCACCGCCTCCTGGGTGACGGCGTCGAGCGCACCCTGGCGGAGGTTCCCGGTGACGACGGCCCGCAGCCACGCCTGCTCCGCCTCCGTCGCCCTGCCGAAGAGAGCGTCCACGGCGCCGCGCCGTGCCTGCTGCGACCCCGCCCCGGCGATCCGGGACATCACTTCGAAGGCCTCGTGCACCTCCAGCACGGTCAGCGACGGCTCGTCGGCGGGGGAGGGGAGGTCGCTCACGCCGCGCCAGCCCAGGCCCGTACGCCGCTGGCGCAGCGCGCCGCCGAGGTAGGACACGACGACCTCGAGCTCGTCCGGCTCCACGCGTGCGAGCGTCTCGGCCAGGGCCGCCACCTTGGCCTTGCGGGACCGGGTGGCGGCCACGGAGGTGGAGGTGGCGACGAGCTCGGCGAGCAGCATGCCCCCATCCTGCCGCCCTCCACCGACACCGGATCACCCCAAGGGGCAGGATGATCACGTGGCAGATCCAGAGCTCTACGTCCCGCGCTTCAACGCGATGCCGCCCGACGACGTACGTCCCTTCGTCGCCGCGGTCGCGACCGCCCAGCTGGTCACCGTCGGCGCCGACGGCGTCCCGGACGCGACCTTCCTGCCTGTCCTGTGGGAGGGCGACCGCCTCGTGGGCCACGTCGCTCGCGCCAACGCCCACTGGCGACGGATGGTCGAGGGCTCGCCAGCGCTGGCGATCGTGACCGGGCCGGACACCTACGTCAGCCCCTCCTGGTATGCCACCAAGGCCGAGCACGGCAAGGTCGTGCCGACCTGGAACTACTCCGTGGTCCACCTGCGCGGCCGACTCGTGCTCCACGACGACCCCGGGTGGGTGCGCGACCTGGTGACCCGGCTGACCGACCGCCACGAGCAGCCCCGCGACGAGCCGTGGCACGTCACCGACGCACCGGAGCACTACGTCACCAAGAACCTGCGACCCATCGTCGGCGTCGAGCTCGTCGTCGAGCAGGTCGAGGCCAAGGCCAAGCTCAGCCAGAACCGCTCCGACGAGGACCGCACCGGCGTCGCGGCAGGGCTGACGGCGGACGGGCAGGACCCCACCGGACTCGTCGCGCCGTGACTGGGACGGGCCTGGTCCGCGAACGCTTCAGCGGCCACATCGCAGGCATCGGCAGCACGAGCGGCATCCGCGTCGTCGTCGGTCGATGGGAGGACGGACCATGGGGCTCGTTCGCCGACCTGATGGTCGAGGACGGCGTCGGCCATCGGGTGCTGGTGGCCCCCGACGAGCAGACTCGCGGGTTCGTGACCGCGACCTACTCCTTCGACGAGCAGGTGATCGAGCCGGTCGAGGTCATCGACGCTCCGGGCGGATGGCGGGTGCGCAGCGACTCGCTCACCCTCGACATCACGATCGGTCGTCCCACTGCCCTCGGCCGAATCCTCTCCGTGGTGCCCGCCCGGCTCGCGACCGCGCCCGTCTGGTGCACCCTCACCGACCCGATCGCCCGCATCACCCTGCGCGGTGTCCGCACGCGGGGGACAGCCGGACACGGCCGCCGCGAGTGGTACGGCGCCACGTCGGTGCGTGCCGTGACAGCCGTCTCCGGCACCTGGCGCGGCACCGACCTGGGTGCGCTCGCCGACGTCGATCCGCCCTGTCGGTTCGGCTTCTCCTCGACGCCGAAGCGGCCGTCGGTCACGAGTGTGGTGACGACGATCGAGCGGCTGGCGTAGGCGGCTGGCGTTGGCGGCTGACGGGCGGTCCAGGACATGCTCGCCTGCGTGACGAACAGGCCGCATGGGCCCTCAGACAGGGACGGAGTCGTAGCGAGCAGAGATGGCCGCTCGTGCGACCGGGTCGCGGATGGCGTTCAGCGGCAGGGTGCCGAGCTCGAAGAACATCTTCTCCAGCCCACCGGGCACCATCAGGGTCAGAAAGCGTCCGCCGCCGTCTGCCGCGGTGATGGTGTGCTTCGTGTCACGAGGCACGAGTAGGTACATGCCCACGGTAGCTTCGTGGATCTCTTCTCCGATGGTGAAGGAGAAGGCGCCGTCGAGAATGAAGAACGACTCCTCGAATCCGCGATGCACGTGGGGCACCGTCCATGGGCCCGCTCCGACACCGCTGAACTCCGCCAGCGTGAAAGACCCGCCCGTGACCGCCTCGCTGTCAGCGAGCACTCGCATGGACACCACGCCGAGGTCGACCGAGCGTCCTTCACCTGGCCGAACGACGTGCCCTTCACCTGACAGCAACATGACCACCACTCCCTTCGCCGTCGTCCTCCCACCCTGCGCCACCACCCGCAGACGGGCAACATCAAAAAATGAAGTTGCTGCTCGGGTGTTGGCACGCGACAGTGGTTGGATGAGGGACTACGGCCAGTTCTGCCCGATCGCCCGCAGCTCGGAGCTGCTCGCGGAACGCTGGACCCCGGTCATCGTGCGCAACCTGCTCAACGGATGCCGTACCTTCAGCGAGATCCGGCAGGGCGCCCCGGGGATCCCGCCCGCGCTGCTGACCCAACGGCTGCAGCTGCTCGAGCGCTATGGCGTCCTGGTCCGCAACTCCAAGGAGAGTGGTCGCGGCGCGACCTACGATCTCACCGAGATGGGGCACGCCCTGGGCCCGGTGTGCGACGCGCTCGGACAGTGGGGTGCCCGATGGCTGGAAATGGAGCCGCGTCACCTCGACCCGGCCTTCATCCTGTGGGCGACGGTCAAGCTCGTCGACGTAGAAGCTCTCCCGACCGGCACCACAACAGTTCGAGTGCGGCTGAGCGACCATCCAGCCCAGAGCTACTGGATGTTGCTTCGCCGACCTCAGCCAGAGCTGTGCACCCGGAGCGTCGGCCTGGTGGAAGACTTGCTCTGCGATACCGACTCCTCAACGCTGGTCGACCTGCACCTGCACCGCATCAGCTACCCGCAAGCAGTCCGGGCGGGCCGCTTGCGATTCGAAGGAGCCCCGGCGCTGCAGCGCCGCTTCGCCCACTGGTTCAGGGCCAGCCCCTTCGCCGACTACGCGCCCGGGCACCAAGCAGTCCCTTAGGCGCGCCAGATCGGCGCTGAACCAGCACTGATCGACCCATGTGCTCGCTGTCTTCGAGGGTAGCCTCCAGTCACTGGGGTCGTTGTACGAGCATGGTCGTACCGCAGGGGCACTGGCTTCGATGTGGTTGGCGGGGGGCCCAATGATGGGCGGTAGTGACATTTGTGGCACTGGTCGCCGGGGCGACGACTCCACTACCCGTCTGCTGCGGGCACACCCTTCCAGCGTCGCCGCAGCCCGCAGGGTGGTCCGCGATGTCCTGACCGCGGCACGGCGCGATGACCTGGTCGAGACCGCGCAGCTCCTGGTCAGCGAGGTGGTCACGAATGCACTCGTCCACGCCGGTACACCCATCGGCATTCGTGCCTTCGCCGGAGACGACGGTCTCCGCGTCGAGGTGACCGACGGCAGCACGCAGGCACCAGCCCTACGCAGCTATGGAGCCATGGCCGGCACCGGTCGAGGACTGCGGCTCCTCCAGCAACTTGTCGACCAGTGGGGAGCCCTCGCCCACCCGGACGGAAAGACAGTCTGGTTCGAGCTGAACTCAGGCAATCGTCTCGATGAGATCAGCTGGTCGCCCACGCCAGATGACCGCGATGTCGGTGTCACGCCGGGAGCACGCGTCGAGGACCGGATCGACGTCGTGCTCCTCGACGTTCCACTCCTGCTCCACTCCGCGTGGCACGAGCACGCGGAGGGGCTCCTCCGGGAGTACCTGCTCGTCAGCCTCGACGCCGACGACCCCACGGAGGCCCTGCAGGCGCACGCGTTTGCCAGTGACGCCCTTTCTCTGTTGCACGAGCACATTCCTGCGCCGCACCTCGGCAACGACCCCGAGGAGTTGATGGCCCACGCGGTCGAACCGGGCGTGTCGTCGAAGAGAGAGGTGCTCCCGGTGCCGCGGACCGCTGTTCGTCACTTCCAGGTCCTCGATCGTGCGATGGACTCTGCTCTCGCCTTGGCAGATTCCGGGGCGCTCCTGACTCCACCGATCCAGCCCGAGCTGCGTGAACTGCGACGCTGGCTGTGCCGCGAAGTGTCGCGACAGGTTGACGGCCGACGGCCGACCGCGTGGTCGAGCGACCCGGACGCCGACCCGACTGCTGTTCTCCCGCCGATCTCGTGGAAGGACGAAGTGGCGAACTCGGACGGGCAGGCCCTCATCGCGGCGGACGACACCGACCGGATCGTCGGCGTCAGCCAGGATGCCTGCGAGCTGCTGGGATATGAGGCGCCTGGCCAGTTGCTGGGGCGGCGGCTGGTCGCGATCATCCCTGCCCGCTTTCACCAGGCGCACCTGGCAGGGTTCACGCTCCACCTCAGCAACGGCCGCAGTCCTCTACTGGGACGTACCGTCGTCGTGCCGGTGCTGCGTGCCGACGGCACCGAGACCACCGTGGAGCTACTGGTCAAGTCTCGTGGACAGCCGGCCGGCCGGCACTTCTTCGTCGCCCGGATGCGCCGACTGTAGGAGGGACAGAGCCCCAGCACCTTCAGGCTTCGTCGGCGGGTCGATCGCGTAGTTGTCAGGGGACCGGCCGACAGAACGGCGTCCTCGACTGCTCCGGCGACGGTGTCGATCCGGACTCGCAAGCCGAGAGGTGACACCGAGGCACCTTCGTCGATGCGGCGCCCGGATCACCCAAGTGACACGCCGGAGTCATGTGCGGGCTAGACAGCTACCCGCCGGGCCGGACGCCTGCGGCCACGAACATGTCGCTGCCTTTGAACGATCGGTCCACCTCGACGTCATCCAGCCGGTCGCGCAGATAGCTGGGGAGGTCGCGGTCGACCTCGCCTTTGCCGATCCAGCGGATGATTGCTCCGCGCAGGCTCCTGTGCGGGATGAACCAGTCCATGACCACCAGGCGTCCGCCGGGCTTGAGGGTGGTCACCAACTGGTCGGTGACCCGTTGCCAGGACGGGAAGCCGGAGAGACCGAGATCGCACAGAACGGCGTCATATCCCCCCGTCACCCCCCGGGAGGTCGCCCACTCGACGTCGAGCACGGTCACGTCGTCGCGGATCAGGATGACGTTGTTCCAACCGTTGGCGCGCACCTTGGCGTCGGCCCTGGCGAGCATCCCCGGCGACACGTCGACGCCGACGACCGTCCCGGTCCCGCGCAGACGATCCTGTAGCAGCTGGAGGCTCTGCCCAGTGCCGCACGGGACATTGAGCACCACCTGTCCAGGCTCGAGCCGGAGGGCCTCGACCGCCGCCTCACGAGGCTTGCGGTAGTAGCGCGGTGACGACAACACGTCGTACACCCGGGAGAACCGGTCGTAGTAGTGCGCAACCCGCGCGAGCGACTCATCGGACATACGGCGAGCCTGTCATGCCAGGGGTGACTCGCCAGTCGCTTTCAGAGCGCTGACCCAGCCTGCTCCTGACGGTGCGCGCCCGATGCGATGCGTCACTTCGCCGCGAAGCGGCTGGCCTCTGATCGGGCCCGGAGCGCCTTCCTGTCCCCACTTCTTGGGGCACGTTTAGACCAGTGAGCGAGACCTCTTGTCAATGTTCTCGGCCCCGGAGGATGGTGATGATGCGGGGAAGACCAGGAGGCATGCGCATGACGAACTGGGTCCGACCAGGCGAGGCCGCGTACGACGAGCGGCGCGCACTGTTCAACGCGATGATCAACAAGTCGCCGCGGATCATCGCGGCGTGCGATGGCCCCGCGGACGTCAGGGAGGCTCTGGAGCGTGCCGCGCACGATCGTCTCCCGGTGGCCGTGCGCTCAGGGGGGCACTCCGTGGCCGGGCAGTCCACCAACGACGATGGGCTGGTCATCGACGTCCGGCCCATGAAGGCCATCGACATCGACGCCACGGCCCGACGGGCCAGGGTCGGAGGCGGGTGCACCTGGGCTGAGTTCGACGCAGCTGCGCAGGAGTTCGGTCTGGCCACCACCGGTGGTCGGGTGTCCACGACCGGCGTCTCTGGGCTCACCCTCGGCGGCGGCTCGGGTTGGCTGGAACGTCAGCACGGACTCAGCTGCGACAACCTCGTGGCGATCGAGCTGGTGACCGCCGACGGCCGAGAGGTGCGCGCCGACGACACCCAGAATCAGGACCTGCTCTGGGCAAGCAAGGGCGGGGGCGGCAACTTCGGTGTCGTCACCACGCTCGAGTTCGAGCTGCACCCGGTCGGTCCGATGATCACCGGTGGGCTCATGGCGTGGCCTGCCGACCGCGGACCCGAGGTCTGTCGGGCCTTCCGTGACTGGGCGGACGACGCTCCGGAGGAACTCGGCACCGCCCTGGTGATGCTCAGCGGCCCCCCGGAGGAGTTCATCCCGCAGCACCTGCAGGGCCAGCCCCTGATCGCGATCGCGGTCTGCTGGACCGGTGACGAGGCTACCGGAGCGGACGTTGTGCAAGTCCTGCGCGACCTCTCTCCGGAGGTCGACCTGGTCGGGGCGATGCCCTACGCGCAACTGCAGTCGATGATCGACGACCCGCCGGGGTTCCGGCAGTACTGGAGCGCCGACTACCACGACAGCTTCCCCGACGACGCCCTCGACGTGTTCCTCGACGCCGGCGAGCGCCGTGCCTCCCCGATGACCCAGCAGCTGCTGCTCCCGTGGGGCGGCGCGCTGGCGCGCATCGATGCTGACGCCACACCCATGAGCCAGCGCTCGGCACGGTGGGTCAGTCATCCCTTCGCGATGTGGGAGGACCCAGCCGACGACGCCGCCAACATCGCCTGGGTGCGTGACTACCGCAAGGCGAACGCCCCCTTCACGACCGGCGGCGTCTACCTCAACTTCATCGGCAACGAGGGAGACGAACGCATCAAGGCGGCCTTCGGTGCGGAGAAGTATGAACGACTAGTGCAGATCAAGTCCGAGTACGACCCCGCCAACGTCTTCGCCGGCAACCAGAACATCCGCCCCACGGTGCCCGCCTGACCACTGCAGGCTGGCGATGCAGAGCCAGCGCAGCCGCACGGCTCCAGCGAACCGGAACCGGGTCGTCGACCCGGCGCTGCAGCCAGCACGGGCGCCCGGGGCTACCATTCGCGCTCCGCCCCGAGAGGACCTCCACATGGCCACGGACTACGACGCATCCCGCAAGACCGAAGACGAACAGAAGGAAGAGAGCCGAGAGGCCCGCCGCCTCACGTCGGGGGAGCAGGACAAGACCTCGGGCAAGATCGACGAGGACGAAACCGAGCTGGCCGAGTCATATGAGCTGCCCGGCGCCGATCTCTCGGACGAGGTTCTCTCCGTTGAGGTCACACCGAAACAGACCGACGAGTTCATGTGCACATCCTGCTTCCTCGTACAGCACGAATCTCGACGAGCCTCACCGGCCGTCGACCTGTGTGCCGATTGCGCCTAGCGATCCGGGCCTCTCCTCTTTGAACGTGCTGCGCAGGCGGTCAACCGGCCGTGCTGGTCGCCAGGGTCGCCGTCGGTGCGGTGCGGGGCCAGGTCCAGGCGTACCGCAGGACGAGGGCGAGAAGGATCACTTCCAGGACGACGCCGAGGCCGTAGAAGTACGTCCAGGACTCACCCACCACGTTGAATGCCGCGTACGGGATCTGTGCCGAGGCCACGATGAGGTTCGTGATGCGGTTCGCCCGGGCGGGCAGCGTCATCGACAGCACGATCATGAAGATCGGGATCGCCATGAGCGCGAGGAAGGTGGTCAACAGCGTCTGGTTGACGTCGAACTCCCAGACCTTGCCGGCGAGGATGTCTTCGACGACGCCGGGCTTGAAGAAGGCGATGATGTCCACGTAGGCGTACAGGAACATGATGCCTGTCCACGCTGCGGCGAGCTTGGCTCCCACCGGGATCGGCTGGACTTCCAGTGTGGCGGTGGGCTGACGTGTGGTCATCGTGGGCTCCGTTGTCGTGGTGAGGATCGGTAGGTCCACGATCGCTGGGCCCGGCGGCGAGCACACCGGCCCGGAGGCCGGAATCACCTGGCCGATGGGATGATCTTTCTCGTGCTTTCCGGTCGCCGGGACGGGACAAGGTGGATCGGCCGGCGCGTGCTCACGCTCGAGCTCGGGTGGTGCCCCGACCTAGGCTCGCCGCATGACTGATCAGACGATGGCGGGCCGTACGGTCCTGGTGACCGGAGCGAGCGATGGAATCGGGGCCGAGACCGCCCGGGTGCTCGCGGCCCGGGGCGCGACCGTCCATGTGACCGGACGGTCCCTCGACAAGCTCCGACCCGTCGCCGAAGCGGTCGGCACCGAGCCTCTCGTCGCTGACTTCTCCAGGCTCGATGACGTCCGTCGCCTCGCCGACCAGGTCGCCGAGCGCGTCGACACGCTCGACGTCCTCATGAACAACGCCGGCGGCACCATCGCCCCCTCGAAACGGACCCATGACGGCCACGAGCCCAACTTCCAGGTCAACCACCTCGCGCCTTTCCTGCTGACCAACCTGCTCCACCCGGCACTGGCTGCCGGCGGCTCGTCCCTGGTCGTGAACACGTCCAGCATCGCGAACCTGTTGGGCAAGGTCGTGCTCGACGACCTCGACTACGAGCGTCGCCGGGCGATCGAGTTCCCGGCGTACGGGACCGGCAAGCTGATGAACATCCTCTTCACGCGCGGCATCGCCGAACGGTGGTCCGGCGACGGCGTCGTCTCGGTCGCCGTCCACCCCGGCCCGGTCGGCAGCTCGTTCGGTCGCGACTCGTGGCTCGTCGGCCTCCTCTACCGCACGCCGCTGAAGAAGTTCGCCACGATCAGCGTCACCGATGGTGCAGCGCCCCTCATCGCCCTCGCCGAGCGCGGGCCCGACCCCCAGATCAACGGCCGTTACTTCAGTCGCTTCAACCCCGACGGCCGTGAGAACAGGCAGGCCCGCGACCGATCCATCATCGACGACCTGTGGGAGAGGTCAGCAGGTCTGGTCGGGCTGGCCTGAGCCGGGCGGACGGCCTACTGACCGATGCGCGTCCGCACCTCGTAGAGCTCCGGGAAGAACGTGAGGTCGAGCGCGCGCCGCAGGAAGTCGACGCCCGACGAACCGCCGGTGCCGAGCTTGTGCCCGATCACGCGCTGCACGACCTGGAGGTGGCGGAAGCGCCACTGCTGGAAGGAGTCCTCCATGTCGACGAGCTCCTCGCACGTCTCGTAGACACCCCAGTGCTCAGCCGGCGACGCGTAGACGCTCGCGAACACCTCCACGAGGTCCTGGTCGACCGTGTGCGGCTGTGACCAGTCGCGGTCCAGGAGCCGCTGCGGTACGTCGTACCCCTGGCGGGCGAGGTGGGCCAGGAACTCGTCGTAGAGGGACGGCTCGTGCAGCAGGGCGTCGAGCGTGGTCCGGGCGGCCTCGTCGTGGGCGAAGACCTTGACCATCTCGGCGTTCTTGTTGCCGAGCAGGAACTCGACCTCGCGGTACTGCGCGGACTGGAAACCGGAGCTGGTCGCGAGGAACGGCCGGATCTCGGCGTACTCGCTCGGCGTCAGCGTGGCGAGGACGGACCACTGGTCGGTCAGGGTGTGCTGGATGTGCTTGATCCTCGCCATCCGCTTGAGCGCGGGGGAGAGGTCGTCGGCGCGGAGCAGGGCGCGGGCGGAGCGCAGCTCGTGGATCATCAGCTTGAGCCACAGCTCGCTCGTCTGGTGCTGGATGATGAAGAGCAGCTCGTCGTGCTGCTGCGGTTCGGAGCGCGGCTGCTGCGCGGACAGGAGCACGTCGAGGCGGAGGTAGTCGCCGTAGGACATCGAGCGGGAGAAGTCGCGCTGGATGCCGCTCTCGAGGTCGCGCTGGTTCGGTGTCTCGGACATGGCTGAAACCTAGCCGCTCGTGTGGTCGGTGGCCTCGTCTACCGTCGGGGCATGGCCCCACCCACCGCTGGCGAGCTGACGCGCGCCTGGCAGCCCGGGTGGCCGTGCGCCGTGGGGCAGGTGCTCGGCCCGCAGCGCCGCGGCGGGGGTGACCCGACGCACCGCGTGGACGACGCCGGACGGCACTGGCGTGCCACCCGTACGCCGCTGGGCGCGGCGACGCTGTGCGTGCAGCCGCGGCCGCGGGAGGGCGACGTCCTCGGCCGCGCCTGGGGTCCGGGTGCCGAGTGGGTCCTCGACGCGATGCCGGGACTGCTCGGGGCACTCGACGACCCGTCCGACTTCGTGCCCGACCACCACCACGCCGTCGCCGAGGGGTGGCGGCGCCACCGGGGGTGGCGCATCGGACGGACCGGTCGGGTGATGGAGGCCCTCGTCCCGTCGATCCTCGAGCAGAAGGTGACCGGCAAGCAGGCGTTCGGCTCCTTCCGCGAGATGGTCGTGCGTCATGGTGACCCCGCCCCCGGCCCGGTCGCCGTCCTGCGGTTGCGCCTGCAGCCGACCCCGGCCACGATCGCCGCCATCCCGTCGTGGGAGTGGCTCAAGCTCGGCGTGGACCCGGCCAGGTCACGCACCCTCGTGACCGCCTGTCGCGTCGCGGACTCCCTCGAGCGGGTTGCGGGTGTCGAGCCGGACGAGGCGGACCGACGCCTCCGCTCGATCCGCGGGATCGGCGTGTGGACGAGCGCGGAGGTGCGTCAACGGGCCCTGGGCGACCCCGACGCGGTGAGCTTCGGCGACTACCACCTCGCCAACTGGGTGGGCTGGGCGCTCTTCGGGCGCGACATCACCGACGAGGAGATGGCGGAGGCGCTGGAGCCCTACCGGCCCCAGCGCGGGCGCGCCGCAGCCATGGCGATGGCAGGCGGTCCGGGGCGTCCGCGACGAGGCCCGCGGATGAGCATCCCCACGCACCTGCCGACGCGGTGACGGCGTCACGCCCGGACGCGGTCCAGACCCCCGAAAATGAGGTCGCCAGCCCGGTGGTCCGGGAGTAGCGTCGTCGGTGCTGAGGCTCGAGGGAGGGCGCCATGGGCGACGACGATCCCGTCCTGCTGCTGGCCACGACCGACAAGATGTCACGCGACGTCATCGGCGCGGAGCTGCGTCGGCGTTACGGAGGCGACTACGAGGTCGTCGTCTGTGCCGACTACGCCCACGCACGGGCCGTCCTGGAGGGCCTGAAGCGCTGGGGGAGGCAGGTCGCGCTGGTCATCGCCTGCTTCGGACCCCAGGACCGCGACGGTCTCGACTTCCTGCGCCGCTCCTACGCGCTGCACCCCTCCGCCAAGCGGACCATCGCCGCGATCTGGGGGGACTTCGCGAGCACGGCCGACGTGTTCGCCGCCATCGGTCACGGTCACGCGGAGCTGCTGCTCCTGAGACCCGAGCGACGCCGGGACGAGGAGTTCCACGGTGCCATCACCGACGCCCTGGACGACTGGCACCTGGCCCAGGGCATCGGATTCGAGGCCGTCCGCATCATCGGCGAGCAGCGTGACGAGCGCACCCACTTCCTGCGCGACTCCTTCGGTCGCAACCACATCCCGGTGGGCTTCCACCAGGTCGGCACGGAGTCGGCGACCCGTCTGCTGGCCGGGCTGGGACTGACCGACCCCGAGCTGCCGGTCGTGCAGCTCGCCTTCACCACGCCGCCGACGACGCTGGTGGCGCCCACCGATCCCGAGATCGCCGACGCCTTCGGCCTGATGCGGCCACCACCCGCCGACCACGTCTACGACGTCGTGGTGGTGGGCGCCGGTCCCAGCGGCCTGGCGGCCGCGGTCTACGCCTCCTCCGAGGGGCTCTCGACCATGGTCGTGGAGCAGCAGGCGGTCGGCGGGCAGGCCGGTACGTCCTCCCTGATCCGCAACTACCCGGGCTTCTCGCGGGGCGTCAGCGGTGCCCACCTGGCCTTCCGCTCGTTCCAGCAGGCGTGGTCGTTCGGGACCGAGTACTCGTTCCTGCGCCAGGTCGAGGCGCTCGGCTCGGACGGCGCCCTGCGCACCGTCTCCATGTCCGACGGCACCACCGTTCGCGCCAGGAGCGTCGTCATCGCCACCGGGGTGGACTACCGCCGCCTCGAGGTCCCCGAGCTCGAGGCGCTCGTGGGTCGCGGGGTGTTCTACGGCGCAGCCGTCTCCGAGGCGCCGTCCATGGCCGGCCAGGACGTCTACGTCGTGGGTGGCGGCAACTCGGCGGGGCAGGCTGCGCTCCACCTCGCCCGCTACGCACGGCGGGTCAGCCTCCTGGTGCGCGGCCCCTCCCTGGCGGCGAGCATGTCCGACTACCTGATCGCGCAGCTCGAGGCGACGCGCAACGTCGAGATCCGCTACCGCACCGCCGTGCTCGGCGGTCGCGAGGAGGACGGCTGCCTCGCCGGACTCACCCTCGGTGACCCGCACGGCGGCGATCCGCAGGGGGTGCCCGCCGGCGGTCTGTTCGTGCTCATCGGCTCGGTGCCGCGCACGTCGTGGCTCCCCGACGAGGTGATGCGTGACGAGGCCGGGTTCGTCCGCACCGGCCCGGACACCACCCGGGGCTCGACCATCGATCCTCGGCTGCCGTTGGAGACCAGCATGGAAGGCGTGTTCGCGGTCGGGGACGTACGCGCGGGATCGATCAAGCGGGTGGCCACCGCCGTCGGCGACGGAGCGACCGTGATCGCCCTGCTGCACGGCTACCTCGCGGCACATCCGGCCTCATGAGCGAGCGTGTCGTCGGATCTCTGCGGCTGATCCTGCTGGGGGCGGCGGTGCTGGTGTTCCTGGCGGGAGTGCAGCTGTTCGTCTTCCCCCTGCGCACGGACGAGTGGTTCGCCTGGACCGTCAAGGCCCCGATGACGGCCGTCTTCCTGGGCGCCGCCTACTTCTCGAGCGTCGTGCTCGAGCTGGCCGGGGCAGGGTCGCGGAGCTGGGGCCGCGCCAGGCTGACGGTGTGGGCGGTCCTCGTCTTCACGACATTGACCCTGGTGGTGACCCTGGTGCACATCGACGCCTTCCACCTCGGGTCGGAGCAGCCGGCAAGCGCGCGCGTGGTGACGTGGGGGTGGCTGGCCATCTACACCGGCGTCCCGGTGGCGATGCTCGTCGGGCTCGCCCAGCAGCAGCGGGCCCGCAGCGTGCGGACGACCGTCGCCCCGGACGTACGTCCCCTGGCGCCGCAGCTACGCCTGCTGGCGGCCGCACTGGCGTTGGTCCTGCTCGGGGGCGGCGCGGCGCTGTTGGTCGCACCGGCTTGGGCGGCAGGCGCCTGGGCGTGGCCGCTGACCGACCTGACGGCCCGGGCGATCGGCGCCTGGCTGGTCGGGCTGGGCTGGGCGGCGGCACATGCGTGCGTGATCGACGACGTGCGCAGCGTCCAGCCGCTCGGGCTGACCGGGGTGGCGTTCGTCGTGCTGCAGGTGGTCGCCCTGGCGCGGTTCGGGGACGCGCTGACCTGGTCGAGCTGGCGCGCGGTCGCCTACGTCGTCCTGCTGGGCTGGATCGGGCTGGTCGCGGTCGGGATCCTCAGAGCAAGGGACGCAGCGGGGCCAGCACCAGCTCGGTGAACTTGCGGTGCAGGTCGCGCGCCTCCCACTCGCCGAGCGTCAGCTCGAGACAGTTGCTCTGGTCGGTGAGGAAGATCTGCTCCATCACGGCGGCGAACTGCGGCTCGATCACCTCGAGGTTGATCTCGTAGTTGCCCTGGAGGCTCAGCCTGTCGATGTTGGCGGTGCCGACCGTGGCCCAGCTGCCGTCGATGGTCGCGGTCTTGGCGTGGACCATCGCGTCCTTGTAGCGCAGGACCCGGACCCCGGCCGCGAGCAGCTGGCCGTAGTAGCCGCGTGAGATCCAGTCGGTCACGATGTGGTTGGACTTCAACGGCAGCAGGATCCGTACGTCGACCCCGCGCCGCGCCGCGTCTGCCAGTGCATCGGCGAAGTCCTGGTCGGGCAGGAAGTACGCCGTGGTGAGCCAGATGTTGTCGGTGGCGCGGCTGATCGCCTCGAGGTACATGCTGCGGATCGGAAAGGTCCACTGGCGGGGCACGTTGCGGTGGAGGCGCAGCTGCGGCTCCCAGTTGGAGGCCGTCTCGAGCAGCAGCGGGCGTTCGCTGCGGCCGAAGATGCGTCGGCGGTTGAGGTTCCAGAAGTCGGCGAAGGCGCGCTTGAGGTCCCACACGCCGGGACCGGTGATCCGCACGTGCGTGTCGCGCCACTCGGTGGCGTAGGCGGAGCCGATGTTGTAGCCGCCGAGGAAGGCGACCTCCTCGTCGACGACCATCAGCTTGCGGTGGTTGCGGCCGTAGCGACGCAGGTCCCAGAACCGGAATCCGGCGGGGCCGATGGGGTAGCGCAGCACCTTCATCGAGGAGGGGAAGCTCTTGAAGCGGGGGGAGACGACCAGGTTGGCGAAGCCGTCGTAGACGCAGTAGACCTCCACCCCGCGGTCGGCGGCCGCGATCAGCGCGGACTTGAACTGCTCGCCGATCTCGTCGCCCTTCCAGATGTAGGTCTCGAGGAGGATCTGCTTGCGGGCCCCGTCGATGGCCACCAGCATGGCGTCGTAGAGGTCCTGGCCGAACGTGTACGTCGTGATGTGGCCCTCGCCCACCGGGACCGACTCCGGCGAGCTGACGGGGAAGGGCCGGGGCTTCTTCCCGCGCCGTCGGTAGGAGTCGACGACCGACATGGCGACGGCGATGACGAACGGGACGCCGAAGAACGCGAGGACCCCGCGTCGTAGGACTCTCAACAGGCGGCCGGCGGTCACGCGCACAATCTAGCCAGCAAGCGCCAACCCGGTGCGATCCGCTCGCCGTTGAGGAGGGAGGCTCACTTCCTGCGGGAGAGGGGAGCCTTGTCGCATCCGGCGTACGTCCGAGCTGTGGAGAGCCCACCCTGCGGTGGACCTGTGCACGGTGGGTGGCCCGCGAACACGGGCCTCCGCCGCTGACGATTCACCATGGGATGTAGGCGAACAGGCACTTCCCCATGTCAATTGACGCAGGGAAGTGCCCATTGACCGACATCCCATGGTGAACAGACGGGGAGGGGGCGGGAGGGCGGACCTCAGCCGACGACGTCGAAGCGGGACATCATCCCGTGGTCCTCGTGGTCGAGCACGTGGCGCCAGGTGTCCTCCAGCCCGCGGTAGCTCTGTCATCCCCCGGACGACGCTGGGACTACGGCTCACGGGGCAGCCCGGCGGTCGCTGTCGGTGGGCCCGTCTAGGCTCGACGCATGCGTCCAGTCACCGATCTCGAGCGCCGCGTGGCGCCCTTCAAGGTCGTCTCCGACTACCAGCCCTCCGGTGACCAGCCGGCGGCGATCAAGGAGATCGTCGAGCGGATGACGGCGGGGGAGCAGGACATCGTCCTGCTCGGCGCCACCGGCACCGGCAAGACCGCGAGCGTCGCGTGGGTCGCCGAGCAGCTGCAGCGCCCGGTGCTGGTGCTGCAGCCCAACAAGACGCTGGCCGCCCAGTTCGCCAACGAGCTGCGCGGGCTCTTCCCCGACAACGCCGTCGAGTACTTCGTCTCCTACTACGACTACTACCAACCCGAGGCCTACGTCCCCCAGACCGACACCTACATCGAGAAGGACTCCTCGATCAACGAGGAGGTCGAGCGGCTGCGACACAGCGCGACCAACAGCCTGCTCACCCGCCGCGACACGATCGTGGTCTCGACCGTGTCCTGCATCTACGGCCTCGGCACCCCCCAGGAGTACGTCGACCGGATGCTGCGGCTCAAGGTCGGCGAGGAGCACGACCGTGACTCGGTGCTCCGTCGGCTGGTGGAGATCCAGTACACCCGCAACGACATGTCCTTCACCCGCGGCACGTTCCGCGTTCGCGGCGACACCCTCGAGATCTTCCCGGTCTACGAGGAGCTGGCGGTGCGCATCGAGTTCTTCGGTGACGAGATCGAGCGGCTGATGACGCTGCACCCGATCACTGGCGAGGTGATGTCGGAGGACACCGAGCTCCATGTCTTCCCCGCGACCCACTACGTCGCCGGCCCCGAGCGGATGGAGCGGGCGATCAAGGGCATCGAGCTCGAGCTCGACGACCAGCTCGCGACGTTCGAGAAGCAGGGCAAGCTGCTGGAGGCGCAGCGACTGCGGATGCGCACGACCTACGACGTCGAGATGATGCGGCAGGTCGGATCGTGCTCGGGCATCGAGAACTACTCGATGCACATGGACGGTCGCACGCGCGGGAGTGCGCCCAACACGCTCCTCGACTACTTCCCCGAGGACTTCGTCCTCGTCGTCGACGAGTCCCACGTCGCCGTGCCGCAGATCGGCGGGATGTATGAAGGCGACATGTCGCGCAAGCGCAACCTCGTCGACCACGGTTTCCGGCTGCCGAGCGCGATGGACAACCGACCCCTCAAGTTCGAGGAGTTCCTCGACCGCATCGGGCAGACGATCTACCTCTCCGCCACCCCCGGCAACTACGAGCTCGACAAGGTCGGCGGCGTCGACAACGCGGTCCAGCAGATCATCCGCCCGACGGGCCTGGTCGACCCCGAGGTGGTGGTCAAGCCCACCAAGGGCCAGATCGACGACCTGATCCACGAGATCCGTGGGCGCACCGACAAGAGCGAGCGGGTCCTGGTGACCACGCTGACCAAGAAGATGTCGGAGGACCTCACCGACTACCTCCTCGACGCCGGCATCCGCACCCGATACCTCCACTCCGAGATCGACACCCTCAAGCGGATCGAGCTGCTGCGCGACCTGCGCCTGGGCGAGTACGACGTCCTCGTCGGCATCAACCTGCTCCGCGAGGGGCTCGACCTGCCCGAGGTCTCGCTCGTGGCGATCCTGGATGCCGACAAGGAGGGCTTCCTGCGCTCCGACAAGTCGCTGATCCAGACGATCGGTCGCGCCGCGCGCAACGTGTCCGGCGAGGTCCACATGTATGCCGACAAGATCACCCCGTCCATGGAGGCGGCGATCGGCGAGACCAACCGCCGCCGTGCCATCCAGGTGGCCTACAACAAGGAGCGTGGGCTCGACCCGCAGCCCCTGCGCAAGAAGATCGCCGACATCACCGAGATGCTGGCGCGCGAGGACGAGACGACCCAGGAGCTGCTCAGGACGTGGGCCGACGTCGGGCAGAAGGGTCGCGCCGGCGGCGTGAAGGCCGGCGCGTCACCCACCCCCGCCCTGTCCCGGATCCACGCCGAGGCCCCCGACACGGCCGGCATCCCGTCCAGCGACCTGGCCGTGCTCATCCAGGAGCTCACCGACCAGATGAGGTCGGCCGCGGCCGAGCTGCAGTTCGAGGTCGCCGCTCGCCTCCGCGACGAGGTCAACGACCTCAAGAAGGAGCTGCGCCAGATGATGGAGGCGACGAAGTGAGGAGGGGGTGCCGAGCGAGGAACGAGCTCGAAGCGCCTCCCGACGAGCGAGGAGCAGCGGGAGCGCAGCGAGCGCAGGCGACGAAGTGATCAAGCAGGTGCAGGTCACCATCGACTGCGCTGGACCCCCGGGCGCAGTCGCTCTTCTGGAACGAGGTCCTGGGCTACGAGCTCCCGCCGCCGCCTCCGGGCTTCGCCTCGTGGGACGCGTTCTCCGAGACCCTGCCCCCGGACCTGCGCAACTCCGCGTCGGCCAGCGAGGACCCGACAGGCGCGGGCCCCCGCCTGTTCTTCCAGCGGGTGCCCGAGGGCAAGGTGGCCAAGAACCGGGTGCACCTCGACGTCCGAGCGGCCCCCGGCACCGAGGGCGACGAGCGGATGGCCGCCCTCGAGGCCGAGTGCGAGCGACTGGTGGCACTCGGTGCGACCCGGCTCCAGCGCCACGAGCCGTCGCCGCCGATGGGCGCGGGCCACATCGTGATGGCCGACCCGGAGGGCAACGAGTTCTGCCTGGACTGATCACTCCCCGAGCTGTGAGCGCCTCTCGATGGCCTTGCGCTCCTTCTTCTCCAGCCGGCGGGCCTCGCCCTCGATGATCTCGTCCTTCTGCCACATGACGCGAGCAGCGTTCAGACCGGTGCCGAGCATCACGAAGAGCGGCCACGGGAAGTTCCCGCTCCAGCCGTTGGCGCCGAAGCCGGTGGCGAACCAGATCGTCCAGCAGATCAGGGACACCGAGAGGAAGCCCCAGATCGCCTGGCGCCGGGCCCCGACGTAGGCCCGGGCAGCCATCTCGGCGATGTTGGACTGCGGAGCCCGGGCGACCGGGAGGTCGGAGATCAGCGGCATCAGCTCGCCGAGGGTCCTGCTCGACATCGCTGTGTCCGAGCGCTCGTCGTACTCGGCGTGGCTGAGCCGACCTTCCGCGAACGCGTCGGCCAGCACCGATTCGATCACCCCGCGGTCGCGGTCCGAGGCCCGCATCGGGGCGTTCGCCGCGATGCGTGGGTCATGGTCGAACTGGTTCCACACCTCGATACCTGGCACCCGCCCATCGTAGGCGTCGGAGTCGACGCCCGAGCGGCCTCAGCGCCGCCGAATGATCGTGAGTCCGACCATGCGAGACACCACGAGGGCGATGTAGAAGACGCCCGCCATCATCTCGAGCATCACCAGCGATCGCGCGTGCAGCCCCACCGCGACGATGTCGGACAGGCCGACGCTCGTGAGCGTGGAGAAGGACAGGTAGAGCAGCTCGAACCACCTCTGGTCGCCGCCGGTGGGACTGGCGAAGGAGTCCGGCCACACGACCTGCACCGCGGAGTAGGCGTAGGCGAAGGACCAGGCCACGACCGTGAAGGCGGCCGCGGTGGCGAAGTACTCGTCGCGGGTCACGTTGTCGTCGTGGAAGAGGTAGCGGAGCATGGCGTAGGAGACGTAGAGGTAGAACGGCGCGTGCAGCAGGCCGGAGGTCAGCACGATCCAGTCGGTCTGCGGCGCCACCGCCTCGAGCAACGTGAAGACCATCGCGGGTGCGCCGAGGAACAGCACGACGCGGCTGACGTTGGGGGTCCGTCGTACGGCGTAGACCGCCGCGGCGACCGCGGCCATCCCGATGACGCCGATGGTGGCCCTGCCCACGGTGGAGGGCTCGAGGTAGGGCCAGGCGATGACGTGCAGCAGCTGCGCTGCCAGCAGCCACGCCGACGGATGGGTCTGCAGCATCTCGAGTCGTCGGCTCACGAGGACCCAGTCTAGGAACACGTTCGTCTGGAATCGTGGAGCGTGGGGTCGAGACGCCTTCCGCTGGGCTAGGTTCGCCGCGTGAGCGGACGCGGCCTGGGATTCGTGACGGGGGGACTCGGTCTCGTGCTGCTCGCGCTCGTCGCCATGATCGTGGTCCAGGTCAGCTCAGGCCCTGCGGTGGACGACGATCTCACCGCGGCCCAGCGGGAGGTCGCGGCGGCAGCGCGTACGGAGGCCCTGGCCTTCCTGACCGTCGACCACCGCGACATGGATCCCCTCATCGACGCCGTGCTCGCCGGTGCGACCGGGGACTTCAAGGAGCAGTACGCCGCCCAGCGCGCACGGCTGGTCAGGGAGGCGAAGCGCACCGAGGCGATCTCCACCGGCGAGATCGTCGCGCTCGGCGTGGGCGACATGAGCGCCGACGCCGCCACCGTCCTGGTCGCCGCGAACAGCGACGTCTCCAACGCCGAGACGGGCCAAGAGACCCAGACGCGCTACTTCCGCCTGCGCCTCGACCTGGTGCGCGAGGGCGACAAGTGGCTCACCAGCAACGTGCAGTTCGTGAGGTGAGCCGATGACCGACAGGACGCGCAAGACCCTCGCGGCCGCGCTGGCCGTCGCGGTGGTCGTGAGCGCCATCGCTCTGGGCTGGATGGTGCGCGGAGGCGGAGACGAGGACCGCCCGGTCCAGGGCAACACAGCCGAGGCCGTGGGCGCCGCGGTGGGCTCGGCAGCGCTCAAGGCCGAGGTCCGCGCTGTGGCTGAGGACGCTGCCACCAAGGTCTTCAGCTACTCCCACAAGTCGCTGAGCGCCGACAAGGCGGCGGCGCGTGAGCTGCTGACCGGCGAGATGCTCCGGCAGTACGACAACACCATGGCGGGGGTGGTCGGCACCAGCCAGGCCAACAAGACCGTGGTGAAGGCCACCGTCCTCGGCTCGGCCCTGATCTCGGTGAGGGGCGATGACGCCAAGGTGCTCGTCTTCGTGAACCAGCGCACGAGAGGGACCGACCTGGACCGGCCGTTGCTGGATCTCGACCGGGTGGTCGTGACCCTCACCGGCGGGTCGGGGGAGTGGAAGGTCAGCGAGCTCGACGCCCTGTGAACGCATTGACGGCCTGGGCCCATTGATGCGCGGGCGCCCAGCCGCGAGGATCACAGGCGTGGACGACGTGACGATTGACCTGCTGATCATCGGAGCGGGCCCCACGGGGCTCTATTCGGCCTACTACGCGGGCTTCCGCGGGCTGAGCGTCGCGCTGGTCGACTCGCTGCCGGAGCTGGGCGGCCAGATCACCGCGATGTACCCCGAGAAGGCGATCCTCGACGTCGCCGGGTTCCCCTCGGTGAAGGGTCGCGAGCTCGTCGAGGGCCTGGTCGCGCAGGCCGCCACGGCGCGCCCGACCTACCTCCTCGAGCGCACGGCCCGCACCCTCGAGCACCGCGACGACGACGTGGTCGTCACCCTCGACGACGGCACCCGGGTGGTCGCCGGCGCGGTCCTGATCACTGCCGGCATCGGCAAGTTCAGCCCCCGTCCGTTGCCCGCGGGCGACGGCTGGGTGGGTCGCGGCATGGAGTTCTTCGTGCCCAGCTTCGCGCCTTACGCCGGCAAGGACGTGGTCATCGTCGGCGGCGGGGACAGCGCCTTCGACTGGGCCCAGCACCTCGAGCCCATCGCCGGCTCGGTGACGCTCGTGCACCGCCGCGACGCCTTCCGCGCGCACCGGCGCACTGTCGACGAGGTGACCGGCTCCAGCGTCGAGATCATCACCCGTGCGCAGGTCACGGCGCTGCGCGGCACCACCGTCCTCGAGGAGGTCGAGATCACCGTCGACGGCGAGGAACCGCAGACCCGCCCGGCCCAGGCGCTCGTGGCCGCGCTCGGATTCATCGCGGACCTCGGCACCATCCAGGAGTGGGGCCTGGTGACGCAGAAGCGGCACGTGGTCGTCGACTCCGCGATGCGCACCAACCTGCCGCGCGTCTTCGCGGCCGGCGACATCACCGACTATCCCGGGAAGGTCCGGCTGATCGCGGTCGGCTTCGGTGAGGCGGCGACCGCCGTCAACAACGCCGCGGTCGCCATCGACCCCTCCGCACACGTCTTCCCCGGCCACTCCAGCGAGGCGTAGCGGGGTAGGCTCGCAGCAGCTGCCCGGATCAACCTGACCGGTGGCTGTGGTCTGCAGCGTCTCGTGAGAGCGCCTCTCTGTGTGCCTTCCTCCGACGCACCTGAAAGCCGCCATGCTCGCTCCCACCGAGTTCAGCCAGTCCATCGCCGAAGCAGTTCGCACACTCAACCGGCCACGCAGCCTGGACGACACCCTGCAGACCATCGTCGAGGTCGCCTGCAACTCGGTCGAGGGCTTCGACCAGGTCGGCATCGCGACGCTCGAGCACGACGGGAAGATCGAGACGAGGGCCTCCACCGGTGGGCTGGTCCTCCGCCTCGACGCCATCCAGTACGACCTGGGCGAGGGCCCGAGCGCGGCAGCCCTGCAGGGCCCCGGGGAGATCTCCGTGTCGAGCCTGAGGGAGGAGCAGCGGTGGCCCGGCTACGTCCCGCACGCACTCGCCTCGGGAGTCCGGTCGCAGATGGCGGTCAAGCTGTATCTCGACCGGGGCACCCTCGGCGGCATCAACTTCTACTCCACGCATTCCGAGGAGGTGGGCACCGACGCCCAGGCGCTCGCTCGCCTGTTCGCGACCCACGCGGCCATCGCCCTGGGGCACGCACAGGAGCGGGAGCACCTCAACGAAGGCCTGCAGAACCGCAAGGCCATCGGCCAGGCCATCGGCCTGCTCATGGAGCGCTACGAGATGAACGAGGACCGCGCCTTCGCATTCCTCGTCCGCGCGTCGTCCCACGCCAACATCAAGCTGCGCGCCGTGGCGCAGCAGCTCGTGGACGAGGCGAACGCCCGCGAGGTGTGACCCACGGAACGTGAGCCCCGTGGAACACCGCCGGGTGTGCTGGGCGTTCAACGAGATCGATACGGTAACCACGAGTGACACGTCGATGAGAGATCGGTGCACTTCTGTCGAAAGGGCCTCGCCAGTGCGCATTGCCATGCTGTCGTATCGCAGCAAGCCCCACTGTGGCGGCCAGGGCGTCTACATCCGGCACCTCAGCCGTGAGCTCGTCCGTCTCGGGCACGAGGTCGAGGTCTTCTCGGGTCAGCCCTACCCCGAGCTCGACGAGGGCGTCCTCCTGACCAAGGTGCCCAGTCTCGACCTCTACCGCGAGCCCGACCCCTTCCGGGTGCCGCACGTGAGCGAGTTCCGCGACCGGATCGATGTCGAGGAGTTCCTCACCATGTGCACGGCCGGGTTCCCCGAGCCGAAGACCTTCAGCTCCCGCATCGCACGACTGATGAAGGACCGCGCGGGTGACTTCGACATCGCCCACGACAACCAGGTGCTCGGCACCGGGATCATGGAGCTCGAGTCCTACGGCCTGCCCGTGATCGCCACCATCCACCACCCGATCACCATGGATCGCAAGATCGACCTGCAGACCGCCCCCACCTGGCGGAAGCGGCTGACGCTGCGGCGGTGGTACGGCTTCCTGCGGATGCAGACCAAGGTGGCCCGGCGCCTGCGCAAGGTGCTCGTCCCGTCGGAGTCCTCGCGCCGCGACATCGCCCGCGACTTCGGCGTCGACCCGGCGCGCATGCAGACGATCCTGCTGGGCGTCGACGACGTCTTCGTGCCGCCGACGGCGCCCCGAGTGCCCGGCCGGATCCTCGCCATGGCCAGCGCCGACGCCCCCATGAAGGGGATCGCGACCCTGCTGGAGGCCTTCGCCAAGCTGGGCGTCGAGCGTGATCTGTCCCTCGTGCTCGTGACGCGCCCGGAGCCCGGCGGGCGCACCGAGCAGCTCATCGACAGCCTCGGCATCGCCGACCGGGTGACCTTCGTGAGCGGAGTCAGCGACGAGGAGCTCGTCGCTGTCATGGGATCGGCCGAGGTGGCCTGCGTGCCGTCGCTCTACGAAGGCTTCTCGCTGCCCACCGCCGAGCTGATGGCCTGCGCGACGCCGCTGGTCGTCTCCCGCGCCGGCGCGATCCCCGAGGTCGTCGGACCGGACGGCGAGTGCGCCGATCTGGTGACGCCCGGCGACGTCGGCGAGCTGGAGGCCGCGCTGGCCGCGCTGCTCGACGACCCCGAGCGGCGTACGGCGATGGGCCGGGCCGGTCGGGCCCGCGTCCAGGAGCTGTTCAGCTGGCGTGCGGTGGCCGCGGCCACTGCCGCGGCCTACGAAGAGACCATTGCCGCCTTCGAGCATGAACAGGGCCGGCGCGAGCAGGAGGAGACCCACCGTGCTGACCGTTGACTTCGACCGACTCGGCCTGCGCCCGGGTGAGCGCGTCCTCGACCTGGGCTGCGGCGCCGGCCGGCACGCCTTCGAGATGTACAAGCGCGGTGCTGACGTCATCGCCTTCGACCAGGACCCCGACGAGCTCTCGACCGTGCGCGAGTGGTTCGCTGCGATGCGCGACGCGGGCGAGGTGCCCGCGGGCGCGGAGGCCGACGTGAAGGAGGGTGACGCGCTCGCGCTTCCCTTCGCCGACGGCGAGTTCGACCGGATCGTGGCGGCCGAGGTGCTCGAGCACATCCACGCCGACGTCGACGCGATCCGGGAGCTGGTCCGGGTGCTGCGACCCGGCGGCACCCTGGCGATCTCCGTGCCTCGCTGGCTGCCCGAGATCATCAACTGGAAGCTGTCCGACGACTACCACAACGCCGAGGGCGGCCACATCCGCATCTACACCGCCGAGGAGCTGGTCGACAAGGTCACCAAGGCGGGCCGGTCCAACGACGGCACGCCCGGCGACGCGATGGTCTTCGTGGGCAAGGACTACGCCCACGGGCTGCACACCCCCTACTGGTGGATCAAGTGCGCCGTCGGCGTCACCAACGACGACCACCCCCTCGCCAAGGCGTACCACAAGCTCCTGGTCTGGGAGATCGTGAAGAACCCCAGGGCGCTCCGGCTGGCCGGCAAGGTGCTCGACCCGATGATCGGGAAGAGCATGGTGCTCTACTTCACGAAGCCCGAGCCCTCGTCGTGATCCTGACGCAGGCCCAGGTCGAGCAGACGGCTGCCTCCATCGCCGCCATGCAGGAGCCCTCGGGTGCGATCCCGTGGACCGTCGGTGAGCACACCGACGTCTGGAACCACATCGAGTCCGCGATGGCGCTGATGGTCGGCGGCCAGCGCCGGGCCGCCTCACGGGCGTACGAGTGGGTCCGCACGACCCAGCGCCCGGACGGCTCCTGGCCGCTGAAGATCGTCGCCGGTGAGATCGAGGACCACTCGGGTGAGACCAACATGTCGGCCTACGTCGCTGTCGGCGTGTGGCACCACTGGCTCGTCGCGGGCGACCGCGGGTTCGTCCGCCGGATGTGGCCGACCGTGCGCCGGGCGCTGGACTTCGTGGTGTCCAGGCAGCTTCCCTGGGGCGGCATCGCCTGGTCCCAGGAATGGCACGACGGCGCCCCGTCGAGGGTGAACGACGACGCGCTGCTGGCCGGCTCGTCCAGCATCTACCAGAGCCTGCGCGCCGGCCTGGCGATCGCTGACCTGGTGGGGGAGCAGCAGCCCGACTGGGAGCTCGCAGGCGGACGTCTGGGACACGCACTGCGCGAGCACCGCGACCTGTTCCTCGACAAGTCCGAGTTCTCGATGGACTGGTACTACCCGGTCCTCGGTGGGGCCGTCCGTGGCGAGGCGGCCCGCGAGCTCATCGACCTGCGTTGGGACACCTTCGTCGAGCCCGGGATCGGCATCCGCTGCGTCTCCACCAACCCGTGGGCCACCGGCGCGGAGACCTGCGAGCTGGCGCTCGCCCTCGACGCCATCGGTGACCGGGGCCGCGCGCTCCAGCTGCTCACCGACATGCAGCACCTGCGCACCGAGGACGGGAAGTACTTCACCGGCTACGTCTGGCCGGAGGCGGTCAACTGGCCGGCCGAGCACACGACCTACACCGCGGCAGCCGTGATCCTGGCCGTCGACGCCCTGTCCGACCACAGCGGCGGCGCCGGCATCATGCGGGGCACCTCGCTGGCGCCCGACTTCGCGGAGATCGGCCTGGAGTGCGGCTGCCCGTCAGCCGAGCGGGTCGCCGGCGTCGCCGGACGTACGTCGTAGGACCCGCATCGAGCCCAGCGCGTCGACCTCGCTGAAGGAGCCGCTGGCCAGCGCGGGGAGATAGATGTCCTCGTACGGTGGTCGGCCGCCGTCGGCGGGGTCGGGGAACACGTCGTGGATCACCAGCACGCCGTCGGCCATCACCCGGTGGGCCCAGCCGCCGAAGTCGGCACGCGCCGGCTCCACGCCGTGACCGCCGTCGATGAAGAGCAGGGACAGGGGAGTACGCCACCACCGGCTGACCGTCGTCGACTGTCCCACGATCGCGACGACCTGGTCCTCGAGCCCGGCTGCGGCGATCGTGCGCCGAAAGACCGGGAGGGTGTCCATCAGACCGAGGGTGGAGTCGACCAGGGACGGGTCGTGGTGCTCCCACCCCGCCTGGTTCTCCTCCGAGCCGCGGTGGTGGTCGACGGTGAAGACGGTGCCGCCGACCTCGCGCGCGGCTCCGCCGAGCCAGATCGCGGACTTGCCGCAGTAGGTGCCGACCTCGAGCGCCGGGCCGAGCGGCAGCCGCTCGCGGGCCCAGCGGTGCAGCAGGTCGCCCTCGTCCTCGGGCATGAAACCCGCGGCGGCCCTGGCGTGCGCGAGCAGGTCCGGCGGCAGCGAGGCCGTCACGCGGTCTCGTCGAGGTCTTCGGGGTCGGCCCCGCTGTCGGCCTCGAGCCCGTGGCGCCAGGTGGCCCAGTGCCAGGTGAGGTAGCGGTCGACCGCGCGCACCGCGTGGGCGCTGCGGATGGAGTGGAAGACGTCGAAGGCGTGCTGGGCGCCGGGCAGCTCGGCGTACACCACCGACTTCTTCGACGTCCGACGCAGCTCGGCGACGAAGAGTCGCGCCTGGTCGACCGAGACGAGGGAGTCAAGGTCTCCGTGGATGACGAAGAAGTCCGGGGCCTCGGGGGTGACCCGCAGGATGGGGGAGGCAGCCTCGTAGAGGTCGGGCGCGTCCTGCCACGTCGACTGCATCACGCGCGTGCTCAGGAAGGTGTCCCGCATGTCGGTGGCGTTGCGCAGGCCGGTCGACCCGGCGAAGTCGTAGACGCCGTAGAACGGCACCGCTGCCTGTACGGAGGTGTCGGCATCCTCGAAACCGGGCTGGAAGTCGTGGTCGCCGGGCGTCAGGGCGGCCAGGGCAGCCAGGTGGCCGCCGGCCGACCCGCCGGTGATGACCACGTAGTCGGGATTGCCGCCGTGGTCCGCGATGTGCTCCTTCACCCACGCGATCGCGCGCTTCACGTCGACGATGTGGGCCGGCCAGCCGTCGCGAGGTGACAGGCGGTAGTTGATCGCGACGCACACCCAGCCCTGGGCGGCCATCTGGTTCATCAGCGGACGTCCCTGGTGGTGCTTCTCGCCCACGGACCAGGCGCCGCCGTGGACCTGGAGGAGGACGGGTGCGTCCTCGATCACGTCCTCGCCGGCCGGGAGGTAGATGTCGAGGTGGCCGCGCTTGCCGGCCTCGGAGTAGGGCAGGTCCTTGATGACGCGCACGCCGTCGTCGGTGAAGTTGAAGGGGCGGGCCAGGCGTCGCCACGGGGTGGCGAGGTCGGCCGGGCTCGGCGGGGCGTCGAGCTGCTCGACGTAGTCGACGCCGAGTCCCTCCACCAGGGCGTCCTCCAGGGCTTCCCTGGACCGCTGGCTCTGTCGGACCACGTGCGCGAGGCCGAGGGTGCTCGCACCGGCGAGGACCAGACCGGCCTTGGCCGCCACGCCGCTGCGCCGAGCCCTGGTCAGGTGGGTGACGGCGTCGAGGACGGTGAGCCCCAGCAGCTGGGGGGCGTTCTCCCCGAAGAGCCAGCCGGCGGCGAAGGCGGGGACTCCGGCCCGGCCCCGGCGCGGTGGTCGCAGCGCGTTGGCGGTGAGGGCGGCGATGACGGTCTGGCGACTCAGGAAGCTCACCAACCGAATGCTACTCGCCGGTCACATAGCCCCCGATGCCCCGCACGGGTCGATCAGGCGCGCAGGTTGGCGGCGAGGAAGTCGAGCACGGCGTCCACCCCGGCCTGCTGCCGGTGCACGGTGACGGTCGAGTGGCCCCTGCCCTCGAGCTCCACCCGGATGAACGCGTCGCCGAGCTCGCTGGTCAGCGTCTCGAAGCGCTTCCCGACGGCCGGGTCCTGGCGATAGCGCAGGCCGAGCACCTGCTGGCCGGCCGCACATCGGCCCTTGACGATGTCGAGGTCGCCGGGGGAGAGGTTGAGGTCGCGCGAGCGGGTGGACCCGATCGCGAAGGGCGCGCTGGGCTGGCACAGCACCGGCGCGACCACGGCCGTGTCCACCATCATCGCGAGGGCGAAGCCACCCGTGAAGCACATGCCGAGCGCACCCACGCCCGGGTCCGCCGAGCTCGGCGTGCAGGTCGCGGGCGAGGGAGCGCAGCCAGCCGGCGACCGGGGTCGTCTCGCCGGTCCGCAGCTTGGTGAACTCCTTGCTCACGCACACCCGGCCGAGTGCCTTGGCGGTCGACAGGCCGGTCATCCCAGCCCCGTCGGTGCCGAACAGGCTGGGCATGACGACCGTGTAGCCGGCATCGACCACCTCCTGGCCGAACGCCGCGACCTCGGGCGTGATCCCGGGGATCTCGTGGATGACGATGACTCCGGGGCCTGCTCCCCGGCGGTACGTCGGGTGGCTGACGCCGTCGAAGGTGTGGGAGGTGCGGGTCCATCCCTCAGGGAACGTCATGCGGGCAGTCTGACGCACGCGGGCGGACATCAGGGGTCTACCGAATTCCTGACCGCTCGATTAGGTTGCTCAACGACCTCATTGCCCCCAGACAGGTGAACTCCGGATGCGACGCTCACGTCCCCTGCGCTTCCTCGTGGTGGCCGGCTCGATGGCGCTCGCCGCCACGACGCTGTCCGCCACCGCCGCCATTCCCGCGACTGCCCTCGCACCCTCGCCGAAGGCCGCGGCGTGCATCGACGGCCAGTCCGGCGCAGCTGCCAACGCCCGCGTGCGGAAGGGTGCCAAGCAGGCCGAGCCCAAGATGTTCCAGGGCGCCGGCGACGAGTACCTCAAGCTCGACGACGCCGCCACCCTCGGCGCAGGCTCCGTGAGCGTCCCGACGTGGTTCCACATCGTCACCCCGACCACGGCCACCCAGGCCGACCGGGACCGTCTGACGCAGCTCGCGACCGACCAGCTGGCCGTGCTCAATGAGGCGTACGACGGTCGCACGGGTGCCGAGTCGTCCGCAGCGACGCCCTTCGAGTTCACGCTCGCGGGGTTCACCTACCCCGTCAACGACGAATGGGCGAACGTCACGCCCGGTCGGGTCGAGAAGCAGATGAAGGCCGCCACACGCATGGGGGGCAAGGAGTCGCTCAACGTCTGGACCGCCGACATCGGCGAGGGTCTGCTGGGGTGGGCGAGGTTCCCGGCCAAGAAGCTCAACACCAACGACGGCGTGGTGATCCTCGACGAGTCGATGCCCGGCGGCACTGCCGGCAAGTACGCCCTCGGCGACACGCTGACCCACGAGGTCGGTCACTGGCTGGCGCTCTACCACACGTTCCAGGGCGGCTGCCACGGCCAGGGTGACCGGGTCGATGACACCCCCGCCGAGGCCGGCCCGCAGTTCGACTGCCCGGCGGACTCGACGGACTCGTGCCCCAAGTCGGACGGTACGGACCCGATCCACAACTACATGGACTACACGCAGGACTCCTGCATGTACCAGTTCACCCCCGGCCAGGTCGCTCGCATGAGCGACGCCTGGAACCAGTACCGCGCGGGCTGATCGGTCAATACGTGTAGCCGAAGGCCTCGAGGTCGGCGGCGTACACCTCGGCGACCTTGTCGCGCGCGGCATCGGAGTAGTACTCGCGGTAGCTGCCGTGCGGTGACTTGTTGCGGTGCGGTGTGGTCGTCGGGGTGCCGCCGAGGCGGCGCTCGACCTCCTCGAGGTCCTCGGCGAACGTCTCGGTGCGCCCGACGAAGTCGACCTCGCGGTCGAACGCCGGCGCCCTGAGGTAGTCGACCTGCGGTCGCCCGACGCGGGGGAGGTCGTCGGTGCCGCGCAGCACGAACTCCTCGAAGCCGTCGTACGCCGCGGCCGCGCGCCACATGTCGTTGCCGCGCATCTTCTCGGCCGCGTCGCCCTGCGGCTTCCCGCTGGACGGGCCCCACTCCCGGTCCCAGTCCTGGATCATCGACCACCACGAGACCATCCGGGCCCACGGGTTGCGCACGAACGCGAACGACCAGTAGTCGAGCGTCTGCGGCTCCGCGCGCAGGATCCGCTCGTACGGCGCGTGCCGACCCAGCGGGGGAGAGACGTCCGGTGCCTTGGTGCGCGCGTCCGGGCAGCACCGCGCGAACGTCACCCCGACCGACACCCCGCCGGTCTTCGGGACGTGGACGAAGAGCGCCCGCCGGGAGTCGGAGATCAGCACGCGGGGGAGGTTACGCGATGATGCTCCGGTGATGACGTTCCTCGAACAGGGCTTCGTGCTGCTCGCGCTGCCCAAGACGGCGAGCACGTCGCTCGAGCGGACGCTGTCGCCGTACGCCACCGAGGTGATCGGCAGCCCCCCGGCCCGCAAGCACATGCCCGCCCGCGGCTTCCTGCTCACCATGGCACCCGGGCTGGCCGAGCAGGGACACCCGCGCGAGTCGTACGAGCTGGTCACCATGTTCCGTGAGCCGATCGCGTGGCTGGAGTCGTGGTGGCGCTACCGCGCCCGTGATGACAGCCGGCACTCGACGGCCGAGATGACCTTCGACGACTTCGCGCGCAGCTACCTGGCTCACGACGACGCGGCCCCGACTCCCAACGGCCGCCCGGCCCGCTTCATCAACGCACGGGGCGTGGTCGCGGTCGACCGGATCTTCAGCGTCGAGCGGCCCGACGTGTGGTCGGCGTGGTTCAGCGAGCGGGTCGGCAGGCCGCTGGAGTTCGAGCGGCGCAACGCCTCGGCCGGCGACGTACGCGGTGAGCTGGGCGAGGAGACGACCGCGGCGCTGCGCCGACACTTCACGCCGGAGTACGACGTGTGGCACCGGCTCGCGGACACCGGCGCGTGGAGCGGCGCGCGCGGCACCTTGCTCGCGAAGGCCGGCTAGGGGTCAGGGACCGGGTCAGTAGGTGTAGCCGAAGACCTCGATGTCCTCGGCGTAGACCTCGGCCACCCGCTTGCGGGTCTCCTCGGTGAAGTAGTCGTGATAGGTGCCGTGCCGCGACTTGTTCTTGTGCGGCGGCACCGACGGCTCGAGGCCGAGCTGGATCTGCACCTTCTTGAGATCTTCGGCGAAGTTCTCGGTGCGACCGATGAAGTCGACCTCGCGGCCGAGCTTGGGCGCGCGGAGGTAGGAGATCTGGGGGGTGCCGACGCGCGGCAGCTCCTCGGTGCCGCGCAGGACGAACTCGTCGAAGCCGGAGTAGTCGGCCGCGGCCCGCCACATGGCGTTGCCGTCGCGCATCGAGCCGTGCTTGACGTCCTGGGGCTTGCCGCTCGCCGGTCCGTGGCGCCGGTCCCAGGCAGAGATCATGGAGTACCACGAGACCATCCGCGCCCACGGGTTCCGCACGAAGGCGAAGGACCAGTAGTCGATGACCTGGGGCTCGTGCTTGAGGATCTTGCGGAGCGAGGCGTGCCGGCCCAGGGCCGGTCGCGCCTTGCGCGCGTCGCTGCAGGCGGCCTTCACGGTCTCCTCGACGGACACGCCACCGGTCTTGGGGACGTGGACGAAGAGCACCTGTCGCGAGTCGGAGATGAGCACGCGCCGAGGCTATCCCACCGCGTGCGAGGTCCGAACCCGTGTCTGCCGGCGGTTGAGTGGCTCGCCTAGGCTCCTCTGGTGAACCGATTCCACGCGCGCAACCGGTCCGAAGCCACGCTTGCGGCCAGCCAGGACCAGGTCTGGGACATCCTCGTCGATCCCGACCTGCTGGTCCGCTTCACGCCGAACCTCAAGCGGATCGACGTCGACGGCGACCGGTGGACCTGGCACCTGACCCGTCTCCCGGTGCTGAGCGCGGCGATCGAGCCGTCGTTCACCGAGGTGATGGAGTTCGACAAGCCGCACCGGATCGTCTTCAGCCACGACAAGACGCGCACCGACGAGCGGGCCGGCGTCGAGGGCGAGTACGTCATCCGGCCGGTGTCGGGGGGCACCGAGGTGTCCATCGACATCGGGATCTGGGCCGACCTGCCGCTGCCCCGCCTCACGCGCCCCGCCGTCGAGCGGGTCATGAGCACCATCGTGGCCGGCATGGGCTACCGGTTCGGCCAGCAGGTGCGCCGCCACCTGCGCCAGACCAGCCCCGAGCCGAAGGGCTGAGACGTGCGCGTCCTGGTCCTCGGCGCGACCGGCTACGTCGGCTCCCGGCTGGTCCCGGCCCTGCTCGACGCGGGTCTCGAGGTGCGTGCCGCCTCGTCGTCCGCGCCCGATCCCGGTCGCTTCACCTGGGGTGGCGACGTGGAGTGGGCCCAGTGCGACGTGACGTCCGCTGACGCGGTCAGCGACGCGTTGGTCGACGTCGACGTCGTCGTCTACCTCGTGCACTCCTTGTCCGGCCGCGGCTTCGCCGGTCGTGACCTGTTGGGGGCCGAGGTCGTGCGCGACGCCGTGGACGCCTCCGGTGTCGAGCGGGTGGTCTACCTGTCCGGGCTGGTCCCCGACGTCTCCCGCGACGAGCTCTCACCCCACATCGACTCCCGGCTGGAGGTCGAGGAGGAGCTCCTGCGCGCCCGGTGCTCGACGGTCGCGCTGCGGGCCGGTGTGCTCGTCGGCGCCGGGTCCACCTCGTGGGAGGTCATCCGCCAGCTCGCCTCGCTGCTGGTGGTGCAGCCGGTCCCGACGTGGTTGCGGAGCTCCGTCCAGCCGGTCGCCGCCAGCGACGCCGTACGCGCCCTGGTCGAGGCGGTCAGCTCCCCTGACCTGGAGGGGTCCGTCGACGTCGGCGGGCCCGAGGTGCTGCCCTACCCGCGGCTGCTGGGTCTGGCCTCACGTGCCGAGGGACTGCTGCGCCTGCGCGTCCCCGTCCCTGTGGTCGCGTCCCCGATCCCGCTCGTCGCCGTTGCCGTCGCCGCACTCGTGCAGGCGCCCTTCCTCACCGTCTTCGCCCTCGTCCAGTCATTGCGCGAGGACATGGTCTGCCGTCCCGGACACACCTGGGTCCCGGCCGACGGGGAGCCGCTGCTGTCGATGGCGGAGGCCGTACGTCGTACGCACGCGCCGCAGGGCGACTGGCCCGAGGCAGCGCTGCCCAGCGACCCCGACTGGACGCGTCAGCGGGCCCCGATCCTCGACGCGCTCCGGGCACCGCGCACGCTGCGCGCGGGGGCCAGCCTGGCCCGTCACCGGGTGCGCAGCGCGTGGGGCTGAGTCGCTGCGACCGGTCGCCCCAGGACTCGCCCTGACCGGTGAACGCCCACCAGGTCCCGAGCAGCCAGTAGGACGCCACTCGTGGCCGATCAGGGTCAGCACGAAACCGGTGATGGTGGGCCGCCAGCCCCAGCGTTCCGACCAGCGCATCGACGAGGGTCGTCTGCTCCGTGCCGCAAGGACACATGCGAGGACGGCCACGACGGCGACGGCGTAGAACTTGCCGTAGGTGAGGTAGACGACGTCCGGGGAGAAGAAGTCGAGCATCGGGTCGTGCAGCAGCCGCAGGGCCGGTTTCGGCCCACCACGCGGCGTTCGCGTTCTCCAGGTCGCTGCGACCGCTCTAGGTCCGCATCCGTGCGAGGGCGTTCAGCGGGGCCAGGACCAGGCTGGCGACGGCCAGGAGCAGGGCACTGCGGCCGCACGTGCGCATGGTGGTGTCCTTCATGACGTCTCCCTGTCTCGACTGCCGGTCTGGGCTGTGCGTCTCGACGCTAGGGGCTGGGACTGTGGAGATGCGCGCCTGGGCCTACGACCCGGACTTGGCTCCGCTGCACGTGGGCGACCTCGGTTGGAACCAGCAGTTCGGTGCGCCTGCATTGGCCGCCGCCTTGCGGGTGTGGCAGGTCAACGACCGCCTGGCTGCGGTAGGGCTCCTCGACGAGCCCGATCTCCTGCGTCTCACGGTGGCACCGGAGTGCCGTGGTGACGAGGACTTCATGCGCGACCTGGTGGCCGATCTCGTTGCGGACGACGGACGTGTGCTGCCCTCCGGCGAGGTTGCGCTCGAGGCCCGCTTCGAGGGGCCGCTGCACGACCTGCTGCGGACTCAAGGCTGGGAGTACGACGAGCCGTGGAGCCCCCTGGTCCGTGACCTGTCGGGTGAGGTGCCTCAGACTCACCTGCGCATCGAGGACGTCGACCCCGACCGGCTCGATGACCGCCTCGCCGTGCACCACTCGGCATTCGACCGCAGCACGTTCACAGCGGAGCGGTGGTGTGCCCTGACGCAAGGGCCCGCGTACTCCCATGCCCGGTCGCTGGTGGGGTACGACGACGAGGATCGCGCGGTCGCCATGGTCACTGTGTGGGCCGGCCGATCGGGCGGACCCGGTGAGCTCGAGCCCATGGGTGTGCACCGCGAACACCAAGGCCGCGGCCACGGTCGGGCCATCTGTCTCGCGGCAGCCACGGCCCTCAAGGAGATGGGGTCCTCGCACGCGTTCGTCAGCACACCGAGCAGCAACGTAGGTGCCGTGGCGACCTATCGGGCGGCCGGCTATGAGGAGAAGTCCCGGGTACGCGACCTACGACGAGAGCGAGCCGCGGAGCGGACGCGCAGCAAGGCCGAGCTGCACAGGTGCGGGTTCGCGGCGTCGGATCTGCGTGGATCGCTCCGCCGTGGACCCGATCGCATCCAGCTCGTCTGGCCGGACGCACGAGCAGACGCGCCCGTGATCTGCGTCGACGGTGTGGGGGAGATGTCTCGACTGCGTGCGGGGCCCAGTGCGATCGGGCGCGCGGGCCGAGGCTCTCGGCGCTGGACTTGACTCCAGGTGGTAGCCCGACTCACGCAAGTCGAGCGGCACGACTCTGTGAGATGCGTCGCCCCACCATCGGTGTCGGACCCTTCCTCTACAGTCGAACGCATGATCGAACCGACCCAGGAGCAGGACACCGGAGGCGTAGTTCCGCCGCCGGTGCTCGACGCTGCCGCGGTCGAGGCGATGCTCGCTCAGGTCACGTCGAGCGAGCTGCCGGACGACGATGGCGCGCGCATCGACGTCCTTCGTGGACTGCAGCAGCTCAAGTGCGCCGCCGAGGGGGCGCAGGCCGTGATCTCGGTGGCCTTCGACGCGTCCCAGCGCGCACGCGCGGCTGAGCAGGGCGCGCGCCCCGAGAAGCAGGGCGTGGGGATCGCCGCGCAGATCGCCCTGGCCCGACGCGAGTCACCCCATCTGGGGCGCCGCCATCTGGGTCTGGCCCAGGTGTTGAGCACGGAGATGCCGCACACGCTGGCAGCGCTGCGCTCCGGGCACATCACGGAGTGGCGGGCCACGATCCTGGCCCGGGAGACTGCGTGCCTCGCCGTCGAGGACCGTCGCAGGATCGACGAGGTCCTCGCCGGAGACGCAGTCGCGTTGGCGGGGATGGGTGACCGGGAGACCGAGAAGGCGGCGAGGAAGCTTGCCTGTGCCCTCGATCCGGCGTCGGTGGCCGAGCGCAGGCGGCGAGCGGAGAGCGAGCGCTGTGTCACCGTGCGTCCCGCTCCGGACACGATGACCTGGCTGACGTCGTCCCTGCCGGTCCGCGACGGCGTTGCCGTGTTTGCGGCGCTGAAGCTCGAAGCAGCCCGCTTGGTCGCTGCCGGTGACCCCCGCAGCCGCGGACAGATCATGGCCGACACCCTGGTCGCTCGGGTGCTGGGCGGAGCCAGCAGCGACCGAGTGGTGCCACCGCTCGCGGTCAACGTGGTCATCGGCGTGGACGCGCTCCTGGGCGCGAGCGACGAGCCGGCCGACATCCCGGGCTATGGGCCGATCTCCGCCGACCTGGTGCGCGAGTGGATCCGCGACGGGATGGCCGCAGGCGTCGAGGTCACGTTGAGGCGGCTCTTCGTCGAGCCCCGGACCGGCGCACTGGTGGCGATGGAGTCATCGCGCCGCGCGTTCGACGGCGCCCTGGCCGATCTCATCGAGCTTCGAGACCAGCAGTGCCGCACCCCCTGGTGCGACGCGCCCGTGCGACACCGAGACCATGTGGTGAAGGTGGGCCATGGCGGCCCGACCAGTGCGGCCAATGGGCAAGGGCTGTGCGAGGCCTGCAACTACGCCAAGGAAGCGGTCGGCTGGCAGGCATGGCCGCGGCCCGGACCCCGACACACGGTCGAGGTGGTCACGCCCACCGGCCATGCCTACTCGTCGCTGGCTCCACCGGTTCCGGGATGGCAACCTCTGGTGAGGGCAGCCGAGCTGAGTCCCGCAGAGCACCACCTCGCCCGCCTGATCCGAGCAGCCTGAACCTAGGCTGACCCGGTGACCGGCACCCTGGTAGCAAAGGACCTGGCCGGCGGCCATGGTCACCGCACGCTCTTCGAGTCCCTCGACCTGACGGTCGCTCCCGGCGACGTGGTGGGTGTGGTGGGGGCGAACGGTGCCGGCAAGTCCACCCTGCTGCGGTTGCTGGCGGGGGAGTCGGTCCCCCTGGCGGGCACCGTGTCGACTGCTCCCGCTGACGCCTTCGTCGGGCATCTTCCGCAGGAGCACGAGCGCATCGCGGGGGAGACGGTCGCCGGCTACCTCGGGCGACGTACGGGCGCGACCGCGGCGACGGAGGCGATGGAGGCCTCAGCTGCTGCTCTCGAGTCCGACGCCCCGGACGCCGGTGACGTCTATGCGGAGGCTCTCGACCACTGGCTGGCCACGGGTGCCGCGGACCTCGAGGACCGCGCTCCGGCCACCCTCGCCGAGCTCGGCCTGACGGTGGGCACGGACGCGTTGATGACGTCCCTCTCGGGTGGCCAGGCGGCACGCGTGGCGCTCGCGGCACTGCTGCTGAGCCGCTTCGACGTGGTGCTGCTCGACGAGCCCACCAACGACCTCGATCTCGACGGACTCGAGCGGCTGGAGTCGTTCGTGCGCGGCCTGCGGGCGGGAGTCGTGCTCGTCTCGCACGACCGCGAGTTCCTGGCGCGCTGCGTCACCCGCATCGTCGAGCTCGACCTGGCCCAGCAGCAGGTGAGTGTGTACGACGGCGGCTACGACGCCTTCCTCGAGGAGCGGGCCGTCGCGCGGCGGCACGCCCGCGAGGCCTACGACGAGTTCGCGGACAAGAAGGCCGACCTCCAGTCGCGGGCGCGTACGCAGCGGGAGTGGAGCTCGCAGGGTGTGCGCAACGCGATGAAGAAGTCGCCCGACAACGACAAGATCCGGCGGCGCGCGCAGAGCGAGTCGTCGGAGAAGCAGGCTCAGAAGGTGCGCCAGATGGAGTCGCGGATCGCGCGCCTCGACGAGGTGGAGGAGCCGCGCAAGGAGTGGGTGCTGCAGTTCGACATCGCGTCCGCCCCGCGGTCGTCGAGCGTCGTGGCAACCCTCGATGCGGCAGTCGCGCGACGCGGGGACTTCGTGCTCGGTCCGGTCTCGGTTCAGGTCTCGGCAGGGGACCGCATCGCGATCACGGGTCCCAACGGAGCCGGCAAGACCACGCTGCTGAAGGTGCTGCTGGGGCACGCGGCACCGGACGAGGGACGGGCGTCACTCGGGACGAGCGTCGCCATCGGCGAGATCGACCAGGCCCGTACCTCGCTGACCGAGCACCTGCCGCTCGGTGACGCGTTCGAGCTCGCTGTGCCTGCCATGACAGGTGCTGAGGTGCGCACGCTGCTCGCCAAGTTCGGCCTACGGGCGGACCAGGTGGCCAGCGTCGTGGAGCGGCTCTCGCCGGGCGAGCGCACCCGTGCAGCCATGGCTCTGCTCCAGGCCCGGGGGGTGAACCTGCTCGTCCTCGACGAGCCCACCAACCACCTCGACCTGCCCGCGATCGAGCAGCTCGAACAGGCCCTGGCGTCCTACGACGGCACGCTCCTGCTGGTGTCGCACGACCGGCGTCTCCTGGCGAACATCCAGCTCGACCAACGGTGGGAGATCTCTGCGGGTTTGCTGACGGTGCGGTGATCGCGTGTGTAAAGTCACGGGAAGTAAAACATTCTCCAAGAATTAGACAAGTTCCCCGTGTTTGGCGTGGGTTGGTCGCGGACCTCCCTAGGGTTTCGGTCAGGGTCATCGTGGGGATGGCGTCGTCATCGAACCGAGGTCAGCATGCCTGAGTACAACCGCCGGACGATCGTGCGCGGAGCGGCGTGGAGCATCCCGGTCGTCGCCGTGGCAGCTCATGCTCCTGCGTTCGCGGCCTCGACCGACCCGCCCGGGGCCGGAACGATGGACGTCGTCTGTCGCACCACAGGCCAGGGTGGAAACAACTGCCAGGGCTACAAGGTGAACCTCAACTTCACCGTTCCCGGCGCCTACGACTGGATGGTCACCGTCTCCGTGGCCCAGATCAACAGCAGCAACGGCACGGTAGTAGAGATCAAGACACCCACCCCGGTGCCCGGTGGTCTGGCCACCCAGCCCTACCTCATCAACGCGGCCAACAAGACCATGCCGTTGTGGTTCTGCACAGGCTCCAGCCCGAGCCAGCTGACCCTGCAGATCAGCTACACCGTCTACCGCCAGGACCTCGGTGTGGGGTCGGCCACCACGCGCTCGTTCCCGTCGACGTCCTACACGAACATCACCAACGTGTGCCCCTGACGGTGATGAGCTCAGCGGCGCGTTCGTCGGCGGCTGTGCGACGGACCAGAGTGCGCTGAGGTCCGATCAGCCCTCGAGCGGCCAGCCGCGCTGCGCCCAGCCGCCGGTGCCACCGGCCACGTTGTAGGCGCTGACGCCCTGCGCACGCAGGTGGTCGACCACCTTGCGGCTACGACCACCCGCGGCGCAGATCACGAAGACGGGGGTGTCGCTCGGCAGCTCTTCCACGCGTGCGGGCACGTCGTTCATCGGGATGTGGACCGCGCCGGGCACGCGCCCGGTCGCCCACTCGTCGGGCTCGCGGACGTCGAGGACGAAGGCGCCCTGACTGTGCGCGGCGGCGAAGTCGTCGAGGTCGACCTCGTCCTGGGGCTGGCTGTCGGCTGCTTCCTGCGCAGCCGCGGCCTCCTGTCGTACGACGTCCATGTCGAGCTCGCGGGCCTGGCTGATCACGCCGGCAAGGGCTGCGGCGGGCAGTGCGCCGGCCTGGTTGAAGAGCAGGACCCCGTCGCGGAACAGCATCAGCGTGGGGATCGAGGAGATGGCCGCCATCTGGCTGAGCTGCTGCTCGGCCTCGGTGTCGACCTTGCCGAAGACGATGTCGGAGTGCTCCTCCGACGCCTTCTCGTAGACCGGGGCGAACTGGCGGCACGGTCCGCACCACTCGGCCCAGAAGTCGACGAGGACGATGCCCTCGCCCGTCACGGTCTGCTCGAAGTCGGCCAGGGTCAGCTCTCGAGTGCTCATGGGACAAGCCTGCCACGCGACCCGAAGGGGAGCGCAACTCGCAGAGCCCGGCCGCTACCAGCCGCGCTGGCGCCACTCCGCCAGGTGCGGCCGCTCGTTGCCCAGCACGCCGTCGCCGCCGTGGCCGGGATAGAACCAGGTCTCGTCAGTCAGCCGTCCGAAGATCTTGGCCTCCACCTCGTCGACCAGCTGGACGAAGGCCTGGGCGTCGCCGAAGGTCGCTCCGACCCCTCCGGGGAAGAGCGAGTCGCCGGTGAAGAGGTGGCCGTCGCGATGCAGACAGATCGACCCCGGGGTGTGACCGGCGACCGGGATGACCTCGAGCTGGCAGGTGCCGACGGCGACCGTGTCACCCTCGCCGACGCGACGGTCGACCGCGACGCCCGTCTGCTCGGTGATGGCATCCGCATCAGGGGCGCCCGCCACGACGACGGCGGACGGGTGCGCGGCGCACACGTCGGCGAGCGCGCGGTGGTGGTCCCAGTGCTGGTGTGTCGTCACGATCGACGTGAGCGTCCGCTCGCCGATCAGCTCGAGGAGGCGCTCGGACTCGGCGGCGGCGTCGATGAGGACGACCTCGCCGGTGTCGGCGCACTCGAGCAGGTAGCAGTTGTTGGACATCTCCGGGTCGACAGCGACCTTGGTCAGCGTGAGCCCGTCGAGCGGACGCACGGCCGGCGCGCCCCCGGGGGAGACATCGCCGGAGTAGGAGTCGGTCACCATGCGTCGATCCTAGGCAGCACGCCCGCGTCGCAGGTCAGTCCGTCACCCGAGCCGCGGCCGGTCAGCCACCAGGCGAGGTCGGTGGACCTGCCGCTCACCACCGGACCGTCGTCACCGTCGCCGTACGACCAGGTCCGGCCCAGGTCGGTGGCCGTGGCACTGAACGGAGTCGGGTAGGGACGCTTGGTCATCGAGTCGAGCAGGACGACCACGAACTCCGCGGACCAGTCGGAGGCGGCATAGTCGGCGCCCAGATCGGCGTGGTGGATCTCGACCTCGCGCACCCGCATCAACGGGATGTTGGCCACGGCGAAGTCGGGACCGCCCGGCGTACGCTCGAAGCGGGCCTTCCAGTCAGCCTCGTGCATGGCCCCGACCGCCCGCTCGAAGGACGTCGTGGCTGCCATGAGCCGGCTGCGGATCTCCGTCGCCGGCGCCGTCGCGAGCTCGTCTATGTCGACGTCGCGCGCCTCGGCCGAGTCGTACATCGCGGCAGCCCGGCCCGTGTGTGCCCCGGTCAGCACGCGGGCGAGTGCCTCGGCGTTGAGCGCGAGGTGAGCCATCACGTGACCCCGGGTCCACCCGGGCAGCAGCGACGGCTCGGTGCACGCGGCCTCCGGGAGGCTGTCGACGGTGCGCACCAGGGAATGGTCCGCACGCCGGATGAGTTCGAGGAGGGGGTGGTCGTGATCGCTCATGGGACCAGTCAACACCCGCCTGCTGCCTGCGACCGCCCTCTGGGGTGAACGTTTTCTCGCGCGTTGGCGGTGCGTGAGAGTCTGATCCTCGGCGGCGTGGCGGGTTGCGCGACCGAGCGCCGGTGACGAACACTTGTTCGAACGCACAGACAGTCGATACGAGGACCACAGTGGCCGACCAGCTCATCATCCGGGGCGCCCGGGAGCACAATCTCAAGGACGTCTCGCTCGATCTCCCTCGCGATGCCCTGATCGTCTTCACCGGGCTCTCGGGCTCGGGCAAGTCGAGCCTGGCCTTCGACACGATCTTCGCCGAGGGCCAGCGACGCTACGTCGAGTCGCTGAGCGCCTACGCCCGCCAGTTCCTGGGCCAGATGGACAAGCCAGACGTCGACTTCATCGAGGGGCTGAGCCCCGCGGTCAGCATCGACCAGAAGTCCACCTCGAAGAACCCGCGCTCGACCGTCGGCACCATCACCGAGGTCTACGACTACCTCCGCCTGCTCTACGCCCGCGCCGGTCGGGCGCACTGCCCCACGTGCGGAGCGCCGATCGAGCGGCAGACGCCGCAACAGATCGTCGACCGGATCCTCGCGCTGGAGGAGGGCCGCCGGTTCCAGGTGCTCGCGCCCGTCATCCGGGGTCGCAAGGGCGAGTACGTCGAGCTGTTCCGCCAGCTCCAGCAGCAGGGCTTCAGCCGGGCGCGGGTGGACGGCGAGACGCACTCGCTCGACGAGCCGCCGACGCTCGACAAGAAGCTCAAGCACTCGATCGAGGTCGTCGTCGACCGCCTCGCGGTGAAGGAGTCGTCCAAGCGACGGCTGACCGACTCCGTCGAGACCGCGCTCGGCCTGGCCGGGGGGCTCGTGGTCTTCGACTTCGTCGACCTCGACGCCAAGGACGCCGGGCGCGAGATGAAGTTCTCGGAGAAGATGGCGTGCCCCAACGACCACACCATCGACACCGACGACCTCGAGCCCCGATCGTTCTCCTTCAACTCGCCGTTCGGCGCCTGCACCTCCTGCCACGGCCTCGGCACCCGGATGGAGGTCGACCCGGAGCTGGTCGTCCCCGACCCGGGCGCCACCCTCGGTGAGGGAGCCATCGCACCGTGGAGCGGCGCGCACGTCGCCGACTACTTCCTGCGCCTGATGAACGCGCTCGGCGAAGAGCTCGGCTTCGACCTCAACACCCCGTGGAACAAGCTCTCGGCCAAGGCCCAGTCGTCGGTGCTCGAGGGCCACCGGACCAAGGTCCACGTCGTCACCAAGAACCGCTACGGCCGCCAGCGCGCCTACTACGCCGCGTTCGAGGGCGTCCGCCCCTACATCGAGCGCCGCCACAAGGAGGCCGAGACCGACACCAGCCGGGACCGCTTCGAGGGCTTCATGCGCGAGGTGCCGTGTCCCACCTGCGGCGGCTCCCGGCTCAAGCCGGTCTCGGTGTCGGTCACCCTCGGCGCCCGTGACGCCGGCGGCAAGAACATCGCCGAGGTCTGTGCGCTGCCCATCAACGAGGCGGCCGACTACCTCCGCAGCGTGGACCTGTCGGAGCGCGAGCGCCAGATCGGCGAGCGCGTGCTCAAGGAGATCCACGAGCGGCTGCAGTTCCTGCTCGACGTGGGCCTCGACTACCTCTCCCTCGACCGTCCCAGCGGCTCGCTGTCGGGTGGCGAGGCCCAGCGGATCCGGCTGGCCACCCAGATCGGCGCCGGTCTCGTCGGTGTCCTCTACGTCCTCGACGAGCCCTCGATCGGCCTGCACCAGCGCGACAACCAGCGCCTGATCGAGACCCTGGTCCGCCTCAAGGACCTCGGCAACACCCTCATCGTCGTCGAGCACGACGAGGACACCATCCGCGCCGCCGACTGGGTCGTCGACATCGGTCCCGGCGCCGGCGAGCACGGCGGCCAGGTCGTCCACTCCGGCAGCGTCCAGGGCCTCCTCGACCACGACGACTCCCTGACGGGGCTCTACCTGAGCGGTCGTCGCGAGATCCCGATCCCCGCCGTACGTCGTCCGCGCACGGTCGGTCGCGAGCTGACCGTCCACGGGGCGCACGAGCACAACCTCGACGACGTCGACGTCAGCTTCCCGCTGGGCGTCTTCTGCGCGGTGACCGGTGTCTCCGGCTCCGGCAAGTCGACGCTGGTCAACGACATCCTCTACACCTCGCTGGCCAAGCAGATCTACAACGCCCGCGCCGTCCCCGGTCGCCACACCAAGATCACCGGCACCGAGCACGTCGACAAGGTGATCCACGTCGACCAGTCGCCGATCGGCCGGACGCCGCGGTCCAACCCGGCGACCTACACCGGCGTCTTCGACCACGTCCGCAAGCTCTTCGCCTCGACCCCCGAGGCCAAGATGCGCGGCTACCTCCAGGGCCGGTTCTCCTTCAACGTCAAGGGCGGACGCTGCGAGGCGTGCTCGGGTGACGGCACGATCAAGATCGAGATGAACTTCCTGCCCGACGTCTACGTCCCGTGCGAGGTCTGCCACGGCGCCCGCTACAACCGGGAGACGCTCGAGGTCCACTACAAGGGCAAGACCATCGCCGAGGTCCTGGACATGCCGATCGAGGAGGCCGCCGAGTTCTTCGCGGCCGTCCCGGCGATCGCACGCCACATGACCACGCTCGGCGAGGTCGGGCTCGGCTACGTCCGTCTGGGACAGCCCGCCACCACGCTCTCCGGCGGCGAGGCGCAGCGCGTCAAGCTCGCCAGCGAGCTGCAGAAGCGCTCGACCGGTCGCACGGTCTACGTGCTCGACGAGCCCACCACCGGGCTCCACTTCGAGGACATCCGCAAGCTGCTCGGCGTGCTGTCGAGCCTGGTCGACAAGGGCAACACCGTCCTGGTCATCGAGCACAACCTCGACGTCATCAAGACTGCCGACTGGCTCATCGACATGGGTCCCGAGGGCGGCTCGCGCGGTGGCATGGTCGTCGCCGAGGGCACACCCGGAGGCGGTCGCGGCGCACCCCGACAGCTACACCGGACACTTCCTCGCACCGCTGCTCGACGGCCGCGGCGCCAAGCAACCCAGGGGCAGGGTCAAGCCCGTCGAGGAGGTCCGGCCGGTCACCAAGGCTGCCGCCAAGAAGGCGGCTGCCGCGGAGCGGGCGGCGAAGAGGGCAGCCGCGAAGGCTCCCGCCAAGAAGGCGGCGGCGAAGAGGACCACCACCAAGAAGTCCGCGCCCTCCTCCTAGGGGCCGCTGGCTATCCTCGGGGCCATGACAGCCATCAACCGTCGCCGAGCCCTGACCGGAACGGCCGCCGTCGCGGTCGGCGTACCCGTCCTTGCTGCCTGCGGCGGCGAGGACTCGACGGCCACCGATCCGGCCGGGTCGGACGGCGAGACGTCCCCGTCGGAGGACCCGCAGCCGGGCGGCGGGGGAGAAGCGCTGGCCAGCACCTCGGACGTCCCCGTCGGCGGGTGCTTCGTCGTCGCGGCCGCCAAGGTGGTGGTGACCCAGCCGACCGAGGGCGACTTCAAGGCGTTCTCGGCCGTGTGCACCCACCAGGGATGTGCCGTCGAGTCCAGCACCGACGGCGAGATCCCCTGCCCGTGCCACGGGAGCAGGTTCTCGTTGGAGGACGGCGCACCCGTGTCCGGGCCTGCCTCCAGCCCGCTGTCGGCCGTCGAGATCACCGTGGACGGGGACTCCATCACCCTCGCCTGACGTCCACCACGTGCCTCCGCTGTCGGGAGGCGCCCGTAGGCTTGACGAGTGGCCACGCCGAGCTCCTATCGACCTGCACCGGGGTCGATCCCGACCGGGCCGGGGGTCTATCGATTCCGCGATTCCAAGGGCCGCGTGATCTACGTCGGCAAGGCCAAGAACCTCCGCGCGCGCCTGTCGTCGTACTTCCAGGACATCGGCAACCTGCACGCCCGCACCGCCTCCATGGTCACCACCGGCGCCAGCGTGGAGTGGACCGTCGTCGACACCGAGGTCGAGGCGCTCCAGCTGGAGTACTCCTGGATCAAGGAGTTCGATCCGCGCTTCAACGTGAAGTATCGCGACGACAAGTCCTATCCCTGGCTCGCGGTCACCGTCGGCGACGAGTTCCCCCGGGTCATGGTCGGTCGCGGCGCCAAGCGCAAGGGCACCCGCTACTTCGGGCCCTACAGCCACGCCTGGGCGATCCGGGAGACCGTCGACCTGCTCCTGCGCGTCTTCCCGATGCGCTCGTGCAGCAACGGCGTCTTCAAGCGCTCCGCCCAGATCGGCCGCCCGTGCCTGCTGGGCTACATCGACAAGTGCGCCGCCCCCTGCGTCGGCAACGTCAGCGCCGACGAGCACCGCGCCATCGTCGACGACTTCTGCGACTTCATGGGCGGCAACACCACGGCCTTCACCCGGCGCGTCGAGCGGGAGATGTACGCCGCCTCGGCGGCGCTCGACTTCGAGAAGGCGGCCCGCCTGCGCGACGACCTGGGCGCCCTCACCAAGGCGCTGGAGAAGCAGGCCGTGGTGCTCGGCGACGGCACCGACGCCGACGTGATCGCCCTCGCCGAGGACCCCCTCGAGGTGGCCGTCCAGATCTTCTACGTCCGGGGCGGACGGATCCGCGGCCAGCGCGGCTGGGTGGCCGACCGCAGCGACGACGGTGCCACCCCGGAGCTGGTCCAGGACTTCGTCCTCCAGCTCTACGGCGGCGAGTCCGACACCATCCCGCGCGAGGTCCTCGTGCCCGCGCTGCCGCCGGACGCCGGCGTGCTCGAGGAGCTGCTGAGCGAGCGGCGCGGGAGCAAGGTCTCGATCCGGGTGCCCCAGCGCGGCGACAAGCGAGACCTGCAGGAGACCGTCGCCTCCAATGCCAGGCAGTCCCTCGCGCTCCACAAGACCAAGCGCGCCAGCGACCTGACCACGCGCAACCGGGCGCTGGAGGAGATCCAGAAGTCCCTCGGGCTCGACGAGGTGCCGCTGCGCATCGAGTGCTACGACGTCTCCAACCTCCAGGGCACCGAGGTGGTCGCCTCGATGGTGGTCTTCGAGGACGGGCTGGCGCGCAAGAGCGAGTACCGCCGCTTCGTGATCCGCGGGGTCGACGGGCAGAACGACGTCGCGTCGATGCACGAGGTCATCACGCGGCGGTTCAAGCGACTGCTCGACGAGCAGGCCCGGGTCGATCTCCAAGATGCTCCTCGGGCGGCGCCAGCAGGTCCGGACGCTTCGCAAGCTCGGCCCGACGACGCCCAGAAGCCCCTCCTCGTCGACCCGGAGACCGGACGACCCCGCAAGTTCGCCTACGCCCCCGGCCTGGTCGTCGTCGACGGCGGACCGCCGCAGGTCGCAGCAGCGCAGGGAGCCCTGGCCGACCTCGGCATCACCGACATCCCGGTGTGCGGCCTGGCCAAGCGTCTCGAGGAGGTGTGGCTGCCCGCGGAGGAGGATCCGGTCATCATGGCCCGCACCAGCGAGGGCCTCTACCTCCTCCAGCGGATCCGCGACGAGGCCCACCGGTTCGCGATCAACCACCACCGCAGCCGGCGCTCGAAGTCGATGGTCGAGAGCATGCTCGACGACGTTCCGGGGCTGGGCGAGGTGCGACGCAAGACCCTTCTCAAGCACTTCGGCTCGCTCAAGAAGCTCCGCGAGGCCGAGCCGGACGCGATCGCGCTCGTGCCCGGGATCGGGCCGCGGACGGCCTCCGCGATCAAGGAAGCGGTCGCGAAGAACGACACCACCCGCAAGACTGCAGCCCAGCCGCGGGTGAACACCGCCACCGGCGAGATCCTGGAGGAGGACTGATGGTCGACCCGACCCCCGGCGAGCTCGTGATCGTCACCGGCATGACCGGCGCCGGTCGCAGCACCGCGGCCAAGGAGCTGGAGGACCTCGGCTACTTCGTGGTCGACAACCTGCCCCCGACCCTCGTCCGCGACGTGGTGCGCCTCGTCGACGACAGCCGGGGGATCCACGAACCGATCGCGGTGGTCGTCGACGTCCGCTCGGGTGCCTTCTTCGGCTCGCTCCAGGCCAATCGCCACCAGCAGGTCACCGGCCGACCCACCACCCTGTTGTTCCTCGAGGCCACCGACGAGGTCCTCGTCCGCCGCCAGGAGGCAGCCCGACGACCGCACCCGCTCCAGGGGGACGGCCGCCTCCTCCAGGGCCTCCAGCGCGAACGCGCCGTCCTCGGCGACCTGCGCGGCGACGCCGACCTGCTCCTCGACACCTCCAACTTCAACGTGAACGAGCTGAAGGACCGCATCAGCGAGCTGTTCGGCAACGAGGAGTCCACCCGGCTCAAGGTCACCGTGATCAGCTTCGGCTTCAAGTACGGCATCCCGGTCGACGCCGACTGGGTGGCCGACATGCGGTTCCTGCCCAATCCGCACTGGGTCCCCGAGCTGCGCCCCCAGAACGGCCGCGACCCCGACGTGGCCGCGTACGTCCTGTCCCAGCCGGCTGCCGAGCGGTTCCTGGCGCAGTACCTCCCGGTGCTGGAGACCGCGGCCCAGGGCTACCTCGAGGAGGGGAAGCGCTTCATGCAGGTGGCCATCGGCTGCACCGGGGGCAAGCACCGCAGCGTGGCCACGTCCGAGGCCCTCTCCGAGCTGCTGCGCGAGGCCGGCTACGACGTCAGCACCGCTCACCGCGACCTCGGCAGGGAGTGACGTGCGCCAGAGCGCCCAAGCGGCGGTCGCTCTCGGCGGAGGTCACGGGCTCGCGGCGACGCTGACGGCACTGCGCCGCCTCCACGACGACCTCACGATCGACGAGCTCACGGCGATCGTGACCGTCGCCGACGACGGAGGGTCCTCGGGCCGGCTGCGCAGCGAGTTCGGCGTGCTGCCACCCGGCGACCTGCGCATGGCGCTGGCCGCTCTCTGCGGCGACGACGAGTGGGGCCGGACCTGGGCCGACGTGGTCCAGCACCGCTTCGCGGGTCAGGGAGAGATGCAGGGCCACGTCGTCGGCAACCTGCTGATCGTCTCGCTGTGGGAGCTGATGGGCGACCACGTCCGCGCCCTCGACTGGGTCGGCCGCCTGCTCGGTGCCCACGGACGCGTGCTGCCGATGGCGACCACCCCGATGGACATCACGGCGCGGGTGCGGGGGCTCGACCCTGCAGACCCGACGGCGGTCGCCGTCGTACGAGGTCAGGTGGAGGTGGCGACCACCGAGGGTGACATCCAGTCGGTGGCGCTGGTGCCGGCCGATCCGGAGGCATGCCGGGAGTCGGTGGACGCGATCCTCGCGGCCGAGTGGGTCGTGCTGGGGCCGGGGTCGTGGTTCACCTCCGTCATCCCGCACCTGATGGTCCCGGGCCTCCGTCGGGCTCTGGCCGACACCACGGGGCGGCTGGTGGTCGTGCTCAACCTCGAGGCACAGGCGGGGGAGACGAGCGGCTACGGGCCCGACGACCACCTCGCCGCGCTCTTCGAGCACGCGCCCGAGCTGACCGTGCACACGGTGCTGGCGGACACCTCGTCCGTGGGTGGCGACCGCGACCGGCTGGAGGAGCTCGTGACCAGGCGGGGGGCTCGCCTGATGGTCGACGACCTCGCCGTCGCGGGGGAGCCACGGCACGATCCGGGCCTGCTGGCGGCTGCTTTCGCGCGCATCATCGATGACGCCGACCAGGGTCGTTGACCAGCATGGCAGGATGCCGCTCATGGCGATGACGGCACAGGTGAAGGCAGAGCTCGCCTCGACCCAGATCACCAAGACCTGCTGCCGCAAGGCCGAGGTCGCGTCGATGCTGAGGTTCGCCGGGGGACTGCACATCGTCAGCGGCCGGATCGTCGTCGAGGCCGAGCTCGACACGGGCGCCGCAGCGAGGCGGCTCCGCACCGACATCGCCGAGGTCTACGGCCACCCCTCCGACGTGGTCATGGTGCAGGGCAACGGCATCCGCAAGGGCAGTCGCTACCTCGTCCGCGTCACCAAGGACGGTGAGGCGCTGGCCCGCCAGACCGGCCTGCTCGACCAGCGCGGCCGCCCCGTGCGCGGCCTGCCGCCCGCGGTCGTCAGCGGCGGGGGCTGCGATGCCGTGGCCGCCTGGCGCGGAGCGTTCCTGGCGCACGGCTCGCTCACCGAGCCCGGCCGCTCCTCCTCGCTCGAGATCACCTGTCCGGGGCCCGAGGCCGCGCTCGCCATCGTCGGCGTCGCTCGGCGGCTCGGCATCTCCGCCAAGGCGCGTGAGGTCCGCGGTGTCGACCGGGTCGTGATCCGCGACGGCGACGCCATCGGTGCCCTGCTCACCCGCCTCGGCGCCCACGAGTCGCTGATGGCATGGGAGGAGCGTCGGATGCGCCGCGAGGTGCGCGCGACGGCCAACCGCCTCGCCAACTTCGACGACGCCAACCTGCGCCGCTCCGCCCGCGCCGCGGTGGCAGCGGGCGCGCGCGTCGACCGAGCCCTGGAGATCCTGGGCGAGGAGGTCCCCGACCACCTGCGCCAGGCCGGGCACCTGCGCCTCGAGCACAAGCAGGCCTCGCTGGAGGAGCTCGGTCAGCTGCACGAGCCCGTCCTCACCAAGGACGCCATCGCCGGGCGCATCCGGCGCCTCCTCGCCATGGCCGACAAGCGTGCCGAAGAGCTCGGCATTCCCGACACCGAGGCGTCGCTGACTCCCGAGATGCTCGCCGAGGACGGCTGAGCCTCCACCCTTGGATCGTTCCAAGTTACCTGTCCGTACCGCGAACGACCGCGCTCGGACCGGGGCGCGACTAGCGATAGGGTCGGGACCGGTCACCGAAGGCCAGCTGTCAACGGGGTCACCGAAGGCCCCCATCCAAGGAGACACGTAACCCATGACTGTCCGCGTAGGCATCAACGGCTTCGGCCGCATCGGCCGCAACTTCTTCCGCGCCGTCCGCGCCTCGGGCGCCGACATCGAGATCGTCGGCGTCAACGACCTCACCGACAACGCGTCGCTGGCCCACCTGCTCAAGTACGACTCGATCCTGGGCCGCCTCGACGCCGACGTGTCGAGCGACGACACCTCGATCCGGGTCGGCGACCAGACCATCACGGCGTTCGCCGAGCGCGACCCCGCCAACCTCAAGTGGGGCGACCTGGGCGTCGACGTCGTCGTCGAGTCCACCGGCTTCTTCACCGACGCGACCAAGGCCCGGGCCCACGTCGACGCCGGCGCCAAGAAGGTCATCATCTCCGCGCCCGCCTCCCACGAGGACATCACGGTCGTGATGGGCGTCAACCACGAGCTCTACGACCCGGCGAAGCACACGGTGATCTCCAACGCCTCGTGCACGACCAACTGCCTCGCGCCGATGGCCAAGGCGCTCCACGAGGAGTTCACGATCGTCAAGGGCCTGATGACGACCGTGCACGCCTACACCGCCGACCAGAACCTGCTCGACAACATCCACAAGGACCCGCGCCGCGCCCGCGCCGCGGCGCTCAACGTCGTCCCCACGTCCACGGGTGCCGCCAAGGCCATCGGTCTCGTGATGCCCGAGCTCAAGGGCAAGCTCGACGGCTACGCCCTGCGCGTCCCGGTCCCGACCGGCTCGGCGACCGACCTCACCTTCGAGGCCGGCCGCGAGACGTCGGTCGAGGAGGTCAACGCGGCGGTCGAGAAGGCTGCCGACGGCAAGTACCTCAAGTACTCCACCGACCCGATCGTCTCCTCCGACATCGTCACCGACCCGGCGTCGTGCATCTTCGACGCCCCGCTGACCAAGGTCATCGGCAACCAGGTCAAGGTCGTCGGCTGGTACGACAACGAGTGGGGCTACTCCAACCGCCTCGCTGACCTCATCACCTACATCGGCGAGACGCTCTGACGTCGATGTCCGACATCTCATCCCTGGGTGACCTGACGGGCAAGCGCGTCCTGGTCCGCTCCGACCTCAACGTGCCCCTCGACGGCGCACCCCCACACCAGCGCATCACCGACGACGGCCGGATCCGCGCGAGCGTGCCGACCATCAAGCAGCTCTCCGACGCGGGTGCCCGGGTGGTCGTCACCGCCCACCTGGGCCGCCCCAAGGGGGCGCCCGACCCGGCGTACACCCTCCGACCGGTCGCCGCCCGGCTGGCCGAGCTGCTGGGGCGTCCGGTGGCCTTCGCGACCGACACCGTCGGTGCGAGTGCGACCGAGACGGTGGCCGCGCTCGAGGACGGCGACGTCGCCGTGCTCGAGAACGTCCGCTTCAACGACGGCGAGACCAGCAAGGACGACGAGGTCCGGGCGTCGTTCGCCGGGCAGCTCGCCCAGCTGGCCGATGTCTTCGTGTCCGACGGCTTCGGTGTGGTCCACCGCAAGCAGGCCAGCGTGTACGACGTCGCGCTGCGGCTGCCGTCGGCGATGGGTGGCCTCGTTGCCGCTGAGGTCGACGTCCTGCGTCGGCTCACCGACCACCCCGAGCGCCCCTACGTCGTCGTGCTCGGCGGCTCGAAGGTCTCCGACAAGCTCGGCGTCATCGACAACCTCATCGACAAGGCCGACAAGCTGCTCATCGGTGGCGGCATGGTCTTCACCTTCCTCAAGGCCCAGGGCCACGAGGTGGGCAAGAGCCTGCTCGAGGCCGACCAGCTCGACACCTGTCGTCGCTACCTCACCGAGGCGGCCGACCGTGGCGTGGACATCGTGCTCCCGACCGACGTGGTCGTCGACACGGCGTTCCCGTCGGGCGACACCGAGCCCCAGCCACGCGTCGTACCGGCGACGGAGATCCCGGCCGACGCCCTCGGGCTCGACATCGGACCCGAGTCGGCGACGGCCTTCGCGGCCGCTCTCGCCGACGCCCGGACCGTCTTCTGGAACGGTCCGATGGGCGTCTTCGAGGTGGACGCCTTTGCCGGCGGCACCCGCACGGTCGCGGAGGCGCTGACGAAGATCGACGGCCTCTCGGTCGTCGGGGGCGGCGACTCGGCTGCCGCCGTACGCCAGCTCGGCTTCGACGAGGCCGCGTTCGGACACATCTCCACCGGCGGTGGCGCGTCGCTGGAGTTCCTGGAGGGCAAGGAGCTCCCGGGCATCGCTGTACTCGAGAGGGAATGACATGGCTCGCACTCCGCTGATGGCCGGCAACTGGAAGATGAACCTCAACCACCAGGAAGCCGTCGTGCTCGTCCAGAAGCTCGCCTGGACGCTGTCGGACAAGCGTCACGACTACGGCAAGGTGGAGGTGGTCGTCGTGCCGCCGTTCACCGACATCCGCTCGGTGCAGACGATGGTCGACGGTGACCGGCTGGCGATCCGCTACGGCGCCCAGGACGTGTCGGCGTACGAGGCCGGCGCCTACACCGGTGAGATCTCGGCCGCGATGCTGGCCAAGCTCGGCTGCAGCTATGTCGTGGTGGGTCACTCCGAGCGCCGGATGCACCACAACGAGAGCGACGAGCTGGTCAACGCCAAGGCGCACGCCTCGCGCAACGCCGGCATGACACCGATCGTGTGTGTCGGGGAGGGCCTCGACGTCCGGCAGGCCGGCGAGCACGTGCCCTTCACCCTGTCGCAGGTGGACGGCTCGCTCGACGGCTTCACCGCCGAGCAGGTCGCCGGGCTGGTCGTGGCCTACGAGCCCGTCTGGGCGATCGGCACGGGTGAGGTCGCGACCCCGGACGACGCCCAGGAGGTCTGCGGGGCGATCCGCGAACGCGTGCGCGAGGTGCACGACGACGCGGCTGCGGACGGCCTGCGGATCCTCTACGGCGGCTCCGTGAAGGCGGGCAACGTCGGCGGGATCATGGAGAAGCCGGACGTGGACGGGTGCCTCGTCGGGGGCGCCAGCCTGCAGGTCGACGAGTTCGGCGGCATCTGCCGGTTCTACGACATGCCCGTGCTGTGAGGGCGCTCCGCGCTTCTCGCGGGATGTGACGTAGGCTTCCGCTCGTGATTCTGCTCTTCACCATCCTGCTCGTTCTTGCGAGCTCGATCATGATCCTGCTGGTGCTCCTCCACAAGGGCCGCGGTGGCGGCCTCTCCGACATGTTCGGGGGTGGGATGTCCAGCAGCCTGGGGGGATCGTCGGTGGCGGAGCGCAACCTCGACCGCTTCACGGTCGGGGTCGGCGTCATCTGGTTTGCGTGCATCATCGCCCTGGGCCTGCTCATGGCCTACCAGGGCAACTGAGTCCCCCCGAATAGGAGTCGTCGTGGCTGGTGCTGGAAACGCGATCCGAGGTAGCCGGGTCGGGGCAGGGCCCATGGGTGAGGCCGAGCGCGGCGAGGCCGCGCCCCGCCAGATGGTCACCTACTTCTGCAGTCACGACCACCGCTCGGTGGTGACGTTCGCCATCGAGGCCAACGCCCCCGATTCCTGGGACTGCCCCAAGTGCGGTCTGCCGGCCAGTCGCGACAGCGAGAACCCGCCGCCGGCACCGAAGATCGAGCCCTACAAGACGCACCTGGCCTACGTGAAGGAGCGTCGCAGCGACGCCGAGGCCGCCGACATCCTCGACGAGGCGGTCGCCCTGCTGCGCCGACGTCGCAAGTCCGGCGACCTCATCTTCTGATCCGCTGAGCGGGCACGAATGTCCGCCCGAGCGCGCTGAGCGGGCGCGAATGTCCGCCCGAGCGCGCTGAGCGGGCACAAATGGTCGCTCAGGCACGTTGAGCGGGCGCGAATGTCCGCCCGAGCGCGCTGAGCGGGCGCGAATGTCCGTGCAGGCCTGTGGACAACGGCCGCACGCTGGACGGCGTTCGCGGCACCGTTGGTGCCATGCCCTCGCCAGCCTGGTCGCACGCTCCGTTGCTCGGACCCGAATCACCCCTGCCGATCGATCGACCCTTCACCTACGCCGAGGCGTTGGCCGAAGGTGTGGGATCGAAGCTGCTGTCGCGGCTGGTGACCAGCGGGCACCTGCGACACGTTGTCCACGGCGTGTACGTCGCCACGCAGGTGCCTGACTCCCTGGGGATGCGTGCCCAAGCGCTCAAGCTGGTGGTCCCTGGCCACGGTGTGGTCGTGGACCGGACGGCCTGCTGGTTGCACTGCGTGGACGCGCTGCCGCGCAAGGCGGCGTACGAGATGCCTCCCCTCGAGATCTATTCGACGGCCGGGAGCCGGACACGGCGCGACGGTGTGTCCTCTGGCATCCGCGAGCTCAGGCCCACCGACATCGAGGTCATCGATGGTCTCCGGGTGACGACGAAGCTCAGGACTGCCTGCGATGTCGGGCGCCTCGTGTGGAGGTACGACGCGATCGGTGCGCTCGACGGGCTGGTCCGGGCAGGTCTGTCGAAGGACGAGCTGCTCGGCGCGGTCGAGCGCTTCAAGGGCCAACGCGGCGTGCTGCAGCTCCGTCGGCTGGTGCCGATCATCGATCCGCTGGCCGAGTCCATGCCGGAGGGCGCGCTCCGGCTCCACTGGCACGAAGCGGACCTGCCATGGCCCGAGTGCCAGATCTGGGTGCACGATGACGACGGCCGCCCGGTGTTCCGCATCGACCTCGGTCACCGCGAGGTCCGTTACGGCGTCGAGTACTTCGGGGAGGCGTTCCACGGCGACGCGGCGAAGGAGGCGGACGAGGCTCGGCTCGGGTGGCTCGGCGGACGCGGCTGGCACATGGACGTCTTCGGCAAGGCGCAGGTCTACGGCATGCAGCCGCCTCCTGACGAGACCTTGCGGGCGGGGTTCGAACGCGCTCGGGCCATGCTCGGGGTGGGCACGACCAGCCACATCGACCTGGGTCGGTGAGGGACATTCGTGCCCGGTCGGCTGCCCGGGGCGGATATTCGTGCCCGGTCGGCTGCCTGGGGCGGATATTCGCGCCCGCTCAGCCTGCCTGGGTGGGGGCCACGGCCTCGTCCAGCCAGAAGATCGTCTCCCCGGTGCCACGGGGCACGCGCGCGGGACACTCACGAGCCTCGGGGGAGCCGGGGGCCGCGCCCCCGGACGTGGCGGCGGCCACCGCGGCCGCCTTGTCGGCGCCGGCCGCGATGAACCACACCGCATCGCTGCGTCCCATGGCCTCGAAGGTCAGGGAGAGCCGCTCGGGCGGCGGCTTGGGCGAGTCCTCGACGGGTACGACGATCGCGTCGGCGACGTCGGCCGCCGGGTGTCCCGGGAAGAGGGAGGCCACATGGCCGTCGGGGCCGATCCCGAGCATCAGCACCTCGAACGATCCGGCGCCGAGCTCGCGCACCGTCTCGCTGTGGGCCTGCGCCGCCTCGGCCAGGGAGAGCCCTGCATCGCTCGCCGGCATCGGGTGGACGTTGGACTCCTCGACCCCCACCTCGCTGATGAAGGCGTCGCGGGCCTGGACCTCGTTGCGGTCCGGTGATCCGGCGGGCACCCAGCGCTCGTCGCCCCACCACAGCACCACACGCGACCAGTCGACGGCCGAGGTGTGGGAGAGACGGGCGATCTCGCGGTGCACCTCGTCGGCGACACTGCCGCCGGTCAGGCCGATCTGGGGGATCTCGCCCCGCTCCTGGGCACGGGCGAGGCGGGCGAGCAGCGCGGAGGCGACGGCCGTGGCGAGCTCCTCGCGACTCGACGACACCCGGATCGTCGGGGACGTCACTTCGAGTCCTTCTCGTGGAGCGAGACCAGCTTGGCCGTGGTGGCGGCGTAGACGTCGTCCTCGTCGAGCCTGCGGAGCTCCTCGGCCAGCAGGGCCGGGACCTCACGTCGCTTCAGGGCCACCGGCCGGTCGGGCCGGTGAGGTGAGGTGAAGGTGGCCAGACGACCGTCGGCACGCGAGATCCGGATCGGTCCCTCCTTGGTGTCCATGGTGACCTCGGTGATCCCCGGCCCGGACGAGTTGGCGCGCTCGACGGTGACCTTGAGCCGGTCGCTGAGCCACGCAACGAGCAGGTCGGCGCTGGGGCTGATCCGCTCGGCGGTGACCTTGGCGCCGGTGACCTTCAGCGGGTGCTGGTCGAGGGCGGCGGCGAGCAGTGCGCGCCACGGCGTCAGGCGCGTCCAGCTCAGGTCGGTGTTGCCGGGGGAGTAGACCCGGCACTGGGTGAGCATGGCGGTCGACTTGCCGCGCGAGACCCCGGCCGCGTCGGTGATGCGCCGCTGGGCCAGCTTGCCGAGCGGGTCGGACGCGGGGTCGGCCGGTGCCGCCGTCGGCCACCAGATCGCGACGGGCGAATCAGGGAGGAGGAGCGGCAGTACGACCGACTCGGCGTGCTTGACCACCTCGCCCTTGAGCCGGATGAGCGCGGTCTCGCCGCCCCATCCGTCGCCGCTGCCGACCTGGGCGTTGACGTGCGCGGAGCCCCGCGCATCTCCCAGGATCACCCCGAGCACGCGCGAGGGGTGCTCCCGCGAGGCGCGCTTGGCCGCGAGCATGGCCTCGGGGGCGTCGTCCTCGGGCGCCACGATGATCAGGGTCATGACCATCCCCATGGCGGGGCTGCCGGCGCGGGTGCGCGAGCGGATGAACTCCGCGGCGATCTCGGACGACGTGGTGTCAGTGAGTTCTATCATCAGGGCCTCCTCCAGACGCGGCCGTCTCGGGCCAGCATCGTGTCCGCGGACGCAGGACCCCAGGTGCCGGAGTCGTACGCCTCCGGCGTGCCCTTCTTGGCCCAGCGCTCGATCACCGGGTCGAGGAGCATCCAGGACAGCTCGACCTCCTCGTGCTGCGGGAACAGCGGCGGGTCGCCGAGCAGCACGTCGAGGATGAGGCGTTCGTAGGCCTCGGCGCTGGCCTCGGTGAACGAACCGCCGTAGGCGAAGTCCATGTTGACGTCGCGGATCTCCATCGCGGTGCCCGGCACCTTCGACCCGAACCTCAACGTCATGCCTTCGTCGGGCTGCACCCGGATGACCAGCGCGTTCTGGCTGAGGTCCTCCGTCGAGTGCTCGTTGAACGGCAGGTGCGGCGCCCGCTTGAAGACGATCGCCACCTCCGTGACCCGGCGCCCGAGCCGCTTGCCGGTGCGGAGGTAGAACGGCACCCCCGCCCACCTCCGCGTCTCCACGAGCACGGTGATGGCGGCGAACGTCTCGGTGCTGGAGGTCTTCTTGATCCCCTCCTCCTCGAGGAAGCCGATCACCTCCTCGCCACCGGCCCAGCCGGCGGAGTACTGCCCGCGGGCAGTGGTCAGGTCGAGCCGGTTCGGGAGCTGCGCTGAGGCGAGGACCTTCTGCTTCTCGAGCCGCAGGCTCTCGGCGTCGAAGGCGATCGGCTCCTCCATGGCGACCAGCGCCATCAGCTGGAGCAGGTGGTTCTGGATCACGTCGCGGGCCGCACCGATGCCGTCGTAGTAGCCCGCGCGTCCGCCGATGCCGATGTCCTCGGCCATGGTGATCTGCACGTGGTCGACGTAGTTGGCGTTCCAGATCGGCTCGAACATGTTGTTGGCGAAGCGCATGGCCAGGATGTTCTGGACCGTCTCCTTGCCGAGGTAGTGGTCGATGCGGAAGATCGACTCCGCGTCGAAGACCCCGTCCAGCACGTCGTTCAGCTCTCGCGCGGACTCGAGGTCGTGGCCGAACGGCTTCTCGACCACCACCCGGCGCCACTGGTCCTCACGACCGTCGGCGAGGCCGTGCTTCTGGAGCTGGTCGACCACGGTGCCGAAGAAGGAGGGCGGGATGGCGAGGTAGAACGCCATGTTGCCGCCGGTGCCGCGCAGCTGGTCGAGCTCCTCGACGGTGCGACGGAGGTTCTCGAACGAGTCGTCGTCGTCGAAGTTGCCGGGCACGAAGCGGAAGCCCTCGGACAGCTGCTTCCACACCTCCTCGCGGAACGGCGTACGGGCGTGCTCCTTGACGGCGTCGTGGACGATCTGGGCGAAGTCCTGGTCGGCCCAGTCACGACGCGCGAAGCCGACCAGGCTGAAGCCCGGGGGCAGCAGGCCGCGGTTGGCGAGGTCGTAGATCGCCGGCATGATCTTCTTGCGCGACAGGTCGCCGGTGACGCCGAACAGCACCATCCCGCAGGGGCCGGCGATGCGCGGGAGGCGGCGATCCTGGGGGTCGCGCAGCGGGTTGGTGTGCACCATCAGCGTCGGAGCTCCTGGTAGTAGCCGATCAGGGACTGGGTCGAGGGATCCTGCTGGGCGGCGACTTCCGCGTCACCGGAGACCGCCGGGCGCAGCTGCTGTGCGAGCTGCTTGCCGAGCTCGACGCCCCACTGGTCGAAGCTGTCGACGCCCCACACCGCACCCTGGACGAAGGTGATGTGCTCGTAGAGGGCGATCAGCTGGCCGAGCACGCCCGGCGTGAGGTCCGCCGCCATGATCGAGGTCGTGGGCCGGTTGCCGGGGAACGTCCGGGCGGCGACGAGCTCCTCGGGGACGCCCTCGGCCCGGACCTCGTCGGCCGTCCTGCCGAAGGCCAGTGCCTGGGTCTGGGCGAAGAAGTTGGCCAGGAGGAGCTCGTGGACGTCGACGTCCTGCCCGTCGACGTGGTCCTGCAACGCGTACGCCGGGTTGGCGAAGGCGATGAAGTCCGCCGGGACGAGCCGGGTGCCCTGGTGGATCAGCTGGTAGAACGCGTGCTGGCCGTTGGTGCCGGGCTCGCCCCAGAACACCTCGCCGGTGTCGTAGGAGACCGCGGTCCCGTCCGAGCGCACGCCCTTGCCGTTGGACTCCATCGTGAGCTGCTGGAGGTAGGCCGGGAAGCGGTGGAGCAGCTGCGCATAGGGGAGTACGGCGTGGGTGTGGGCCCCGAGGAAGTTGGTGTACCAGACGTTGAGCAGCCCCATCAGGAGCGGCACGTTGGCGTGGGGTTCGGCGGTGCGGAAGTGCTCGTCCATCGCGTGGAAGCCGGCCAGGAGCCCCTCGAAGTGCTCCCGCCCGACGGCGATGACCAGCGAGGTGCCGATGGCGGAGTCCATCGAGTAGCGACCGCCCACCCAGTCCCAGAACCCGAAGGCGTTCGCCGGGTCGATGCCGAACTCGGCGACCTTGTCGAGTGCGGTCGAGACGGCGACGAAGTGCTGGGCGACCGCGTCGGCTGCGTCGGTGCCGTCCGGCAGCCGGCCGAGCAGCCACGCCTTGCACAGCCTGGCGTTGGTGAGCGTCTCCAAGGTGCCGAACGTCTTGCTCGACACGATGAAGAGGGTCGTCTCCGGGTCGAGTCCGGACAGCTTCTGCGCCGCGTCCGTCGGGTCGATGTTGCTGATGAAGCGACAGCTCAGCCCGTCCTGACGGTAGGGGGCGAGCGCCTCGTAGGCCATGACCGGCCCGAGGTCGGACCCACCGATCCCGATGTTCACGACCGTCTCGATCCGACGGCCGGTCACGCCGGTCCACTCGCCGGACCGGACTCGCTCGGCGAAGGCGTACACCCGGTCCAGCACCTCGTGCACGTCGGCCACGACGTCCTGGCCGTCGACCGTCAACGACGCGTCGGCAGGCAGCCGCAGCGCGGTGTGCAGCACTGCTCGGTCCTCGGTGACGTTGATGTGCGTCCCGTCGAACATCGCGTCGCGGCGGGCGGCGAGGCCCACCTCGTCCGCGAGCGTCAGCAGCGTGGTGAGGACCCCGTCGTCCCAGAGGTTCTTGGACAGGTCGACGCGGAGGTCGCCGGCGCCGATGGTCACGTGCTGCACCCAGGCGGGGTCGTCGGCCAGGAGCGTCCGGAGGTCGGGGGTGTATCCCGCGGCGATCGATGACAACCGGCCCCAAGCGGCCGTCGTCGTGGGGTCCACGGGTGCGGCCGCGGCGGCCATCAGGCCAGGCCCTCTGCACGCTCGGTGGCGCGTTGCTCCTTGATGTCGACCAGCGCGCCCTCCAGCTGACCGCGGACGGTGTCGAGCAGCTCGTGCCACGAGTCGACGAACTTCTGGACCCCTTCCTTCTCCAACGTCGCGATCACGTCGTCGTAGGAGATGCCGAGGTCCGCCATGGCCTTCATCACGTCGGCGGCGTCGGAGTAGTGGCCGTGCACCTGGTCGCCGTCGATGTCGCCGTGGTCGGCAGCCGCGTCCATGGTCTTCTCGGGCATCGTGTTGACCGTGCCCTCGACCACCAGGTCGTCGACGTACATCGTGTCGCGGTAGTCGGGGTTCTTCACGCCGGTGGACGCCCACAGCGGACGCTGCAGGTGGGCGCCCTTCTCGACCAGTCGGTCCCAGCGGTCGCCGCTGAAGAACGACTCGAAGGCCTGGAAGGCCAGGCGGGCGTTGGCGACGCCCACCCGACCGCGTACGGACGTGACGTCCTCGTCGATGTCGTCGAGCCGCTTGTCCACCTCGGTGTCCACGCGGGACACGAAGAAGGACGCGACCGAGTGGATCGAGGCGAGGTCGTGGCCGTTGGCAGCCGCCTGCTCCAGCCCGGAGACGTAGGCCTCCATCACCTCGCGGTAGCGAGCGAGCCCGAAGATCAGGGTGACGTTGACGCTGATCCCCTCGGCGAGCGACGCGGTGATCGCCGACATGCCCTCGGTGGTGGCGGGGATCTTGATCAAGCAGTTCGGCCGGTCCACCGTGTGCCACAGCTCCTTCGCCATGTGCAGGGTGGCGCCGCTGTCGTGCGCGAGGTCGGGGGAGACCTCGATCGAGACCCGGCCGTCGTAGCCACCCGAGCGACCGAACTCCTCGGTGAACAGGTCGCAGGCATCCCGCACGTCGGTCGTGGTGAGCGCGAAGACGGTCTCCTCGACGAGGCTGTCGGTGACGTCGCCGCGCCCGGCAGCGAGCTCGCGCAGCTGGGCGTCGTAACGCTCGCCGTCGGCCAGCGCAGCGGCGAAGATCGAGGGGTTCGTGGTGACGCCGACGACGTGCTTGTCGGCGATCAGCTCGGCGAGGTTGCCGGTCTCGAGCCGGTCGCGGGACAGGTCGTCGAGCCAGATGGACACCCCGGCATCCGCCAGAGCCTTGAGTCGGTCGGTCATGGTGAGTCCTTCCAGGAGGGGGCCGTACGGACGGTGAGGAGAGGTGGGTCAGGCCCGCACCTCGGCGAGGCTGTCACGCGCGGCCTGGGCCACAGCCTCCGCCGTGACGCCGAACTCGCTGTAGATGCGTTCGTAGTCGGCCGAGGCGCCGTAGTGCTCGATGGACACGATGCGGCCGTGGTCGCCGACGATCTCGCGCCAGCCCAGGGCGATGCCGGCCTCGACGGAGACGCGGGCCTTGACGAGCGGCGAGATGACCGTCTCGCGGTACGACGTCTCCTGGGCGTCGTACCACTCGCGACACGGCATCGACACGACGCGGGCGGCGATGCCGTCGGCGGCCAGCAGCTCACGTGCCTGCACCGCCAGCTGCACCTCAGAGCCGGTGCCGACGAGGATGACGTCGGGGATCGCGGCCAGGTCGGAGGGGCTGTCGAGCAGGACGTAGCCGCCGCGGTGGACGTTGGAGGTGTCGGAGAACCCCTCGGCGCCGCGCGGGTAGACCGGGACGTTCTGCCGGCTCAGGCACAGACCGGCCGGACGGTCGTTGTTGTCGAGCACGGCCTTCCAGGCCGCGACCGTCTCGTTGGCGTCGGCAGGGCGTACGACGTCGAGGCCGGGGATGGCGCGCAAGGCAGCGATGTGCTCGATCGGCTGGTGGGTCGGGCCGTCCTCGCCGAGACCGATGGAGTCGTGCGTCCAGACGTAGGTCACCGGCAGCTGCATGAGTGCGGCCAGACGCACCGAGGGGCGCATGTAGTCGGAGAAGGTGAGGAAGGTGCCACCGAAGACGCGCGTGCCGCCGTGGACGGCGATGCCGTTCATGATGGCGCCCATGCCGTGCTCGCGGATGCCGAAGTGGAGCACCCGACCCGCGAGCGGGTCGCCGGAGAACATCTTGGTCGAACGGTCCTTGGGCAGGAACGACGGGACACCCTCGATGGTGGTGTTGTTGGACCCGGCCAGGTCGGCGGAACCGCCCCACAGCTCGGGGATGACGGGTGCCACGGCGTTGATCGCCTTGCCCGAGGCGACGCGCGTGGCGACACCCTTCTCGTCGGGCTCGAAGGTCGGCAGGGAGTCGGCCCAGCCCTCGGGAAGGGTGCGGGTCTGCATGCGGTCGAAGAGGGCCAGGTCGGCGGAGGGCTTCTTCGCCCACCGGTCGAACTCCTCGCTCCACGCAGCCTGCGCCACCTTGCCGCGGGCCACGGCGTCCCGGGTGTGCTCGAGGACGTCGGCCGGCACCTCGAAGGTCTGCTCGGGGTCGAAGCCGAGGATCTCCTTGGTGGCCGCGACCTCGTCCGCACCGAGCGCCGAGCCGTGGCTCTTGCCGGTGTCCTGCAGCGTCGGAGCCGGCCAGGCGATGATCGTGCGCAGCACGATGAAGCTGGGGCGGTCGGTGACCGTGCGGGCCTTGCGGATCGCGGCGTAGAGCGCCGGGACGTCCTCGCTGTAGGTCGTGTCGTCGTTGGTCCAGTCGACGGTCTGGACGTGCCAGCCGTAGGCCTCGTAGCGCGCGGCGACGTCCTCGGCGAGGGCGATGTCGGTGTCGTCCTCGATCGAGATCCGGTTGGCGTCGTAGATCATGGTGAGGTTGCCCAGGCGCTGGACGCCGGCGAGGGCCGAGGCCTCGGCGCTCACGCCCTCCTCGATGTCACCGTCGCTGCACAGGGCGTAGATGTGGTGGTCGAAGAGCGACTCGCCCTCGGCCACGTTGGGGTCGAGCAGCCCGTGCTCGCGACGGGCGGCCATGGCCATGCCCACCGCGTTGCCGACACCCTGGCCCAGGGGACCGGTGGTCGTCTCGACGCCGGACGTGTGGCCGTACTCCGGGTGGCCGGGGGTCTTCGAACCCCACGTGCGCAGCGCCTTGATGTCGTCGAGCTCGAGGCCCCAGCCGCCGAGGAAGAGCTGGAGGTAGAGGGTCAGGCTGGAGTGGCCGCAGGAGAGCACGAAGCGGTCGCGACCGGGCCAGTGCGGGTCAGCGGGGTTGTGGCGCATGACCTTCTGGAACAGCAGGTACGCCGCGGGCGCCAGGCTCATGGCCGTGCCGGGGTGGCCGTTGCCGACCTTCTGCACCGCGTCCATGGCCAGCACCCGGACGGTGTCGACGGCGCGTCGGTCGAGGTCGGTCCAGTCGAGCTTCGCGGGCAGCTCGGGGGTGGTGGCAGTCACGGGTTTCCTCTCGGGTGGAGCGAAGGCAGGACGCACCGCCGAGCCTACTCATGGCGGGGGATAGACTCGACCCCGCCCGATCGGGCATCGCATCCTTGCCACTCCTCCCTGTCTCATGAGGTTTCCACCGTGTCCCATGCCGGCCCGCAGGCCTCTGCGTCCGAGCCGCCGGAGACCGTCGACGTGGCCGCGGGGCCGGACGGCGCGAAGAGCTGGAAGGACGTGGTCGGGGCCTACGTCGGGCTGACGAAACCGCGCGTCATCGAGCTGTTGCTGCTGACGACCGTGCCGGTCATGTTCTTCGCCCAGCGCGGCGTCCCCCCGCTGGGACTGGTCGTGGCGACGGTCATCGGCGGCACGCTCTCGGCCGGCTCGGCCTCGGCCTACAACTGCGTCTACGACCGCGACATCGACGAGCAGATGCGTCGTACGCGTCGGCGCGCACTGCCCCGGCACATGGTGACGGCCACCTCTGCGCTGGTGTTCGCCACCGTCCTCGCCGTGCTCTCCACGGTGATCCTCGCGGTGTGGGTCAACTGGCTCTCGGCCGGGTTGTCCGTGCTGGCCAACGCGTTCTACGTCCTCGTCTACACGATGCTGCTCAAGCGCCGCACCACCCAGAACATCGTGTGGGGCGGTCTCGCGGGGTGCTTCCCGGCGCTGATCGGCTGGACGGCGGTCACCGGCGAGCTGGCCTGGACCCCGGTGGTCCTGTTCCTGGTCGTCTTCTTCTGGACGCCGCCGCACACCTGGGCGTTGGCACTGCGCTACCGCGAGGACTACGCCGGCGTGGACGTGCCGATGCTCCCGGTGGTGAAGCCGGCCGGCGAGGTGGGCCGTCAGATCGTGCTCTACAGCTGGGTCATGGTCGCGGTGTCGCTGCTTCTCTGGCCGGTCGCCGGGACCAGCTGGGTCTACCCGGTGGCAGCCGCGGTGCTCGGCGCGGTCTTCCTCGTCGAGGCCCACCGGATGTGGGCACGGGCCAAGGCGTCCGACGTGCTGGGCGAGATCAACCCGATGCGCCTCTTCCACGCCTCGAACCTCTATCTCTCCCTCCTCTTCGTCGCCGTCGCGCTCGACCCGCTGCTCGGTCGCTGACCCCCGTCTGTCGAGCGGGACCGGAGCGAGCCCGGTGAGCGCTCTAGTGCAGGTGCCGTGCGCCTGTCACGAGACCCAGACATTCCAGACGACTTCTTGAGGCAACCTGCCGTCTCCGTGCCGCGTGCATGCAGTTGAAGTGGCGTTGAATCGAAGGCGGGGGGAAGGCACAGGGCCTTTCGCTGCAATTTGGGGAGCTAGTGCGCCATGAATAAAGTGCCACGCGAGCAACAGTTCGACGGATCGAGCAACACCAACGAGGTAGACCGGCGCGTGGGGCGCGGCTACCGGGCAGTGACCAGGGTCGTGACCCTGGTCCTCGCCGTCGGCTTCGCGGTCGTCGGCGTCGCCGGCGCCGCGAGCGCCCACCACAACACCATCTCCGGCTCCGTCACCTGCGCGACGGGCGGCGGCTGGGCGGTGACCTGGAAGGTGACGAACAGCGAGAGTCAGAAATCGGAGAAGATCACGGCTTCCAACCGTTCGGTCGTCCCGGTCGGCACGGAGTTGGGGCGCTCGGAGACCAAGACCTTCACCGAGACCATCACCACGAAGCCGTCGTCGGACGTCAAGCTGGAGCTCACGGGCTACTGGCAGGACGGCAACGTCACCCGGACCAACTCCGGCAGCATCCCGGTCGCCTCGTTCTCGGACGGCTGCAAGGTCACGACCGTCAGGCCGCCGACGGTGCCCGTGGTGGACGAGTGCGGCCCGGGCAACGCCCACTTCGGCGCGGTCCCGACCGGTCCGTGGACCTCGGTGCTCAACCCTGGCGGGAGCCTCACGATCACTCCCAACCGGGGCTACTCGTTCGGCAACGGTCAGGCGTCGATCACCTACCCGGCTCCCACTGACACCAACCAGCCGTGCCCCGTGGTGACGCCGCCGGTCGTGACCCCGCCCGTCGTGGTCCCGCCGCCGGAGGTGCTGCCGGCCCAGGTGCGCCTCGTCAAGGCCAAGGCCAAGCGCATCGACAAGTGCGGCCGCGCCAGTGACCTCTTCAAGGTCGTCAAGCGCTCCGGTGTCGTCTACAAGGTCAAGGGCAAGGTGGTCCGACAGGGCGTCTGGATCAAGGCCAAGAAGCGCGCGGTCACCGTCCGCGCCCACGCCACCGACGCAACCGTGCAGCTGCAGGGCAAGCGCGTCTGGAAGATGACGTTCACCCGCAAGGCATGCGCGCGGGCACCGCAGATCTCGCCGAACACCGGCTCGTGATTCGCAGCACTGCGCTCACGCTCGTGATGCTGTGCGCGTCGGTGCTGGTCGGTCAGGGTGCGGCTCACGCCGCCCCTGACCGGCTGCGGATCGCCCGGACGAGCACCGACGCGGTCGTCATCAAGGTGCCCGCGCGCCGGAACACGCTGGCGGTGGGCTCGCAGCTCCGCGGCGCCGTCTACACCTGGTCGAAGGGCGATCCGCCCTGCGACCCGACCGGCAGCACCGTCTACGCCGGCCACGCCTGGCGCGCCGGAAACGGTGTGGCCGACAGGTGGGGCCAGCTGCGTCGCGGCGACGTCATCAGGGTCGCCGGCTGCCGGTTCAAGGTGACCCGCCGCGAGTACTGGCCGGCCCGCCGTCGGATGGGTCCCCTCTACTCCGTCTCGGGCCCGGCCCGGATCGCGCTGGTCGCGTGCAAGGCCGACGACTACTCCAAGCGCACCGTGGTCTTCGCGCGCAAGCTCGGCCGCTAGTCGTTCCAGCGCTGTCTACGGCGCCCGGGTCGCGGACTCGGGCTGCCCACGGCTGTCGGCACGGGCCTCGAGGCTCGCGCTGTGCGGGAGGACCGCCAGTGCGATCCTGGCCAGGCCTGCTGCGAGGAGTGCGGCCCCGAGCATGTGCAGGGCAACCAGCCCGACCGGCAGGTCGAGCCAGTACTGCACCCACCCGAGGACGCCCTGCAGCACCTCGATGAGCAGCACCAGCGTCGTGACGGTCGCCAGCCAGCGGTGACCACCGCGCAGCGCGACGACGAGCAGCGCGACGGTGAGGGCGACCAGGACGTACACCGACGCCGCGTGGAGCTGCGACACGGTCGCGGGGGCGAGTCCGTTGCGCGGCGACTCGGTGTCACCTGCGTGCGGGCCGGCGCCGGTGACCACGGTGCCGAGGTAGAGCACGACCCATCCTGACGCGAGCGTCGCCCAGGCCAGCGCACGCGGCACCGGCGGCGCGGCATCGCGCTGCGGGCTGCGGAGCTCGTCGAGCAGCGCGACGCAGACCATGATGATCGCCATCGACAGCAGGAAGTGCCCGGCGACGATCCACGGGTTGAGGTCGGTCAGCACCGTGATGCCGCCCAGGACCGCCTGCAGCGGGATGCCGAGCCCGACCACGAGCGCGAGCCGGGTAGCACGACGGTGTCGTGCGCCGAGCGCAGCCAGGAAGCACAGGATGGCCACGGCGGCCAGCGCGAAGGTCAGCATCCGGTTGCCGAACTCGATGACCCCGTGGATGCCGAGCTCGCCGTGGGCGACGTACGACGCGTCGGTGCAGCGCGGCCATGTCGGGCAGCCGAGTCCGGAGCCGGTCAGGCGCACGGCCGCACCCGTCACCACGATGGCGATGTTGGCGAGCAGGTTCGCCACCGCGAGCGGCCACAGCCTGCGCGCCAGGGTCTCGAGAACTGAGCCCATCACTCCCACTTGAAGGTCCGGGCCGTGAGAAGGGTGCCGAGACCGGCCCACGCCAACAGCACCACCACTGCCCTCGCGTCGACCTCGGCGTCGAGGAATGCCGCGCGCATCGCATCGCCGAGGGCGGCCGACGGCAACCACTGCACGACTGCCGACATCGCGCCGTACGACGACGTCGGCAGCACCACGGCGCCGCCGGCCATCAGGAGGAGGTAGACCAGGTTGGCAAGCGCGAGGGTCGCCTCCGCCCGGAGCACGCCGGCGACGAAGAGCCCGAGCGCGGCGAAGGCGGCGGTGCCCAGACCGACGGCGAGCGCGAGCGCCACGACGGTCCGCACGGGGTGGTCGACGGACGGCTCCCAGCCGAGGACGAGTCCGACGACGACGAGAACGACGAGCTGGAGCGCGACGACGTTGAGGAGGGCCAGGACCTTCCCGAGCAGCAGACCGTGGCGGGGGAGCGGTGAGGATCCGAGCAGCTTGATCACGCCGTACCTGCGCTCGAAGCCCGTGGAGATCGCGACCGACGTGAACGCCGTGGACATGACGGCCAGCGCCAGCACCCCGGGGGTGAGCACGTCGACGGGACGGCGTCCGCCGAGGTCGATGCCGATGCGGTCGGCGCCCGCGACCCCACCGACGAGCAGGATCACCGGGATCACGATCGCGAGCAGCAGCTGCTCGCCGTTGCGCAGCATCAGCCGGGCTTCCATGCGCGACTGGGCCCGGACCATGCGGGACAGGGGGGCGCCGCCCGGCGCGGGTGCGAAGCCGCTCACGGTGCCAGCTCGCGCCCGGTCAGCTCGAGGAAGACGTCCTCGAGGTTGCGCTGGCCCAGGTTGAGGCTCTGGGGGAGGACGTCGTGCGTCTCGCACCAGCGCGACACGCGACCCAGCGTGGTCGAGTCGGCAGGGCCGTGGATCAACATGCTGACCTCGTCGAGCTGGCGGACCTCGGCCTCCGGACCCAGGTCGGCACGCAGGGACTCGGGAGCGCCCTCGGGGAACGGGCGGTTGACGACCAGGCGGATGGTGGCGACCCGCCCGTTCCGGGTGAGCTCGCCCGGAGTCCCGGAGGCGACGAGCCGGCCGCGGTCGATGATGTGGATCTGGTCCGCGAGCCGTTCGGCCTCGTCCATGTGGTGGGTGGTGAGCACGACCGTCACGCCGTCGCCGCGGATCTCCTCGAGCAGCTCCCACGTCGTACGCCGGGCCTGGGGGTCCATGCCCGCGGTGGGCTCGTCGACGAAGACCAGCTCGGGACGCCCGACGAGGGCGATCGCCAGCCCGAGGCGCTGCTGCTGGCCGCCGGACAGCCGGCGGTAGGGCGTACGCCCGCAGTCGCCCAGGCCGAGCCGGTCGCTGAGCATCGTGGTGTCGATCGGGTGGGCGTGCAGCGAGGCCATGTGGTCGAGCATCTCCATGGCCCGGACGCCGCTCCATGCCCCGCCCGACTGCAGCATGACCCCGATGCGCGGGAGCAGGGCCGCCCGCTGACGCTGAGGGTCGAGCCCGAGCACGCGCACGGTGCCCCCGTGCGGCCGGCGATAGCCTTCGCAGGTCTCCAGGGTGGTGGTCTTGCCGGCCCCGTTGGGGCCCAGCACCGCGGTGACCGATCCGCGGGCCACCTCGAGCGACAACCCGTCGACCGCGACCTTGTCGCCGTAGGCCATCACCAGGCCGTCGATCTCGACGGCGGGGGAGTCGGACGGCACGAGGCGAAGTCTAGGTGCGCGTCATGAGGGTGACCGTGTCGGACCCCGCGGCTAGCGTGAGGTTCATGTCACGCGCACCTGCCATCGAGGCCGAGGGCCTCGTCAAACGCTTCGGCGACACCGTGGCCGTCGACGGAGTCTCGTTCGTGGTCCCCGAGGGTTCGGTCCTGGGGCTGCTCGGTCCCAACGGCGCGGGCAAGACCACGACGGTCCGGATGATGACGACGCTGACCCGCCCGACCGCCGGCACGGGACGCGTGGCCGGTCACGACATCGCCACCGACCCGGCCGCGGTGCGCCGGAGCATGGGGTTGACCGGACAGGCCGCGACCGTCGACGAGCTCCTCACCGGTCGCGAGAACCTCCGCCTGATCGGCCAGCTCTATGGTCTCGATGCGGCCTACATCAGGCGCGCCAGCGGCGACCTGCTCGAGCGGTTCGCACTCAGCGATGCGGCCGACCGCATCGCCAAGACGTATTCCGGCGGCATGCGTCGACGTCTCGATCTCGCGGTGAGCCTGATCGCGACACCACCCGTCCTGTTCCTCGACGAGCCCACCACGGGCCTCGACCCGCGTTCGCGGGTGGAGCTCTGGCAGGTGCTGCGAGAGCTCGTCAAGGACGGGACCACCCTGCTGCTCACCACGCAATACCTCGAGGAGGCCGATCAGCTGGCCGACAACATCGTGGTCATCGACCGGGGCACGGTGATCGCCGAGGGCACACCGCTCGATCTCAAGGACCAGTCGGGTGCAGCGGCGCTGGTGGTGACGGTCTCGCACGCGCGTGACGTCGACGCCGCCGAGACCCTGCTGCGTCCCCACGTGCGCGAGCTGCACGTCGACGGGGGTGCCCGTCAGCTCACGGCTCCCGCCGAGGGGCTCGGGCACATGACACGGGTGGCCGGGCTCTTCGACGAGAGCGGCATCGTGCTGGACGACATCGGGCTCAAGCGCCCCAGCCTCGACGACGTGTTCCTGCACCTCACCGGCCACCGCGCCGAGGTCGGACCCGACCAGAGCACTGTCGACGACCAGGCGGAGGAGATCTCGCGATGACGACCCTCGAGCGCCCCCAGATCCGGCAGACGACGCTCCTGCATCAGTCGCTGTCGATCGCCCGCCGCAACTTCCTCCACATCAGGCGCATGCCGGAGATGCTGATGGACGTCACCATCCAGCCGGTCATGTTCGTGCTGCTCTTCGCCTACGTCTTCGGCTCGTCCATCGACGTCGCCACACCAGCCGGCTACCGCGCGTTCCTGCTCGCCGGGATCATGGCGCAGACGGTGGCCTTCGCCTCCTTCATCGTCGCGGTCGGCCTCACCGCCGACCTCGAGAAGGGGATCGTCGACCGGATGCGGTCACTCCCGATCAATCCTGCCGCGGTCCTGGTCGGGCGCAGCATCTCCAGCCTGTGCCACTCCTCGATCGGCCTGGTGGTGATGTCGCTGACCGGTCTCATCATCGGCTGGCGGATCCACACCAACGTCTTCGAGGCTGCCCTGGGCTACCTGCTCCTCCTCGGGTGGGGCTTCGCGATGATCTGGGTGGGCATCCTGGTCGGCTCGGCGATGCGGTCGGTCGAGGCCGTCAACGGTGTCATGTTCGCGACGATGTTCCCGATCACGTTCCTGGCCAACACGTTCGCACCGACCGACCGGATGCCGACCGCGCTGCGCTTCGTCGCCGAGTGGAACCCGATCTCCTCGCTGACGCAGGCCGTCCGCGAGCTCTGGGGCAACGACCAGCCGCTCGCGCCCGGGTCCGCCTTCCCGATGCACCACCCGATCCCGTTCACGATCGGCTGGATCATCCTGATCACGGCCGTGATCGCACCCCTGGCGATCCGCACGTTTCGGGCCCGTACGGCCGACTGAGCGGGCGGCGTCGTCCACTTAGGCAACCCTTGCTTGAACAGACGGGCGCATTAACGTCACACTGTCGTTGTGGAATTCACCAGGACGGCGGCACCCCCGGAGGGGGACGCTCCCACGCGCGACCGCGTGGCGCGGGCGATCCTGGAGAACGGACCGTCCACGGCGGCCGACCTGGCCCGCCGGGTCGACCTCACGCCCGCGGCCGTACGTCGCCATCTCGACCACCTGGTCGAGGACGGTGTCGCGGAGGCGCGCGAGCAGAAGGTCTACGGCAGTCGCGGGCGCGGGCGGCCCGCCAAGGTCTTCGTGCTCACCGAGGCCGGTCGCGACAGCTTCGACCAGCAGTACGACGACCTCGCCGTGCAGGCCCTGCGCTTCCTGGCCGAGACCCAGGGCGACGACGCCGTGATGGAGTTCGCCCGCCGCCGGGTCGCGTTCGTCGAGCGTGACTACGCCAGCGTGGTCAGCGCCGAGCCGGGCCTGAGCCCGGCCGAGGCCCTGGCCCGGGTGTTCAGCCAGCAGGGCTACGCCGCCTCGGTGCGCGAGCTCCCGGTCGTGGGAGCGCAGCTGTGCCAGCAGCACTGCCCGGTGTCCCACGTCGCCCACCAGTTCCCGCAGCTCTGCGAGGCCGAGACCGAGGCCATCGGTCGCGTCCTCGGCACCCATGTCCAACGGCTCGCGACCATCGCCCACGGCGACGGCGTGTGCACCACGTGCATTCCCCAGACCCTCAAGACGGACCTCATCAAGGAGCAGTCATGACCCAGAACCTGAGCATCGAAGAAATGAACCCGGAGCTCCAGGGAATCGGTCGTTACGAGTTCGGCTGGTCCGACTCCGACGACGCCGGCACGGGCGCCACGCGTGGCCTGAACGAGGCCGTCGTACGCGACATCTCCTCGAAGAAGTCCGAGCCGCAGTGGATGCTCGACCTGCGCCTCAAGGGCCTCAAGCTCTTCGGCCGCAAGCCGATGCCGACCTGGGGCTCCGACCTCAGCACGATCGACTTCGACAACATCAAGTACTTCGTGCGCTCCAGCGAGAAGCAGGCGACCTCGTGGGAGGAGCTCCCCGAGGACATCAAGAACACCTACGACCGCCTGGGCATCCCGGAGGCCGAGAAGCAGCGCCTCGTCGCCGGCGTGGCCGCGCAGTACGAGTCCGAGGTCGTCTACCACTCGATCCGCGAGGACCTCGAGGAGAAGGGCGTCATCTTCGTCGACACCGACACCGCGCTGCGGGAGCACGAGGAGCTCTTCCGGGAGTACTTCGGCACCATCATCCCGGTCGGTGACAACAAGTTCTCCGCGCTCAACACCTCGGTGTGGTCGGGCGGCTCGTTCATCTACGTGCCCAAGGGTGTCGAGGTCGACATCCCGCTGCAGGCCTACTTCCGCATCAACACCGAGAACATGGGCCAGTTCGAGCGCACGCTGATCATCGTCGACGAGGGCGCCTACGTGCACTACGTCGAGGGCTGCACGGCGCCGATCTACTCCTCCGACTCGCTGCACTCCGCGGTCGTGGAGATCATCGTCAAGAAGGGCGGCCGCTGCCGCTACACGACCATCCAGAACTGGTCGAACAACGTCTACAACCTCGTCACCAAGCGCGCCGTCTGTGAGGCCGGGGCCACGATGGAGTGGGTCGACGGCAACATCGGCTCCAAGGTGACGATGAAGTACCCCGCCATCTACCTCATGGGCGAGCACGCCAAGGGCGAGACGCTCTCGATCGCCTTCGCGGGCGAGGGCCAGCACCAGGACGCCGGCGCCAAGATGGTGCACGCCGCCCCGCACACCTCCAGCTCGATCCTGAGCAAGTCGGTGGCGCGTGGTGGGGGCCGGACGTCCTACCGCGGCCTGATCCAGATCAACGAGGGTGCCCACGGCTCGAAGTCCAACGTGCTGTGCGACGCCCTCCTGGTCGACCAGATCAGCCGCAGCGACACCTACCCCTACGTCGACATCCGCGAGGACGACGTGTCCATGGGTCACGAGGCGAGCGTCTCGAAGGTCTCCGACGACCAGCTCTTCTACCTCATGTCGCGCGGCATGGAGCAGGACGAGGCGATGGCGATGATCGTGCGCGGCTTCGTCGAGCCGATCGCCAAGGAGCTGCCGATGGAGTACGCCCTCGAGCTCAACCGCCTGATCGAGCTGCAGATGGAGGGCGCGGTCGGCTGATCGCCGCCCCGCAGCCCCGCCCGAACACGTTCTGAAGAAAGAGACGTAGTGACAGTCATTGATTCCGTACGCTCCGCGCTGGAGCAGGACAAGGTCGAGAGCCACCTCAACCCGGTCGGTTCCTTCGACGTCGCCGATCACCCCGTGCCCACCGGGCGCGAGGAGATCTGGCGCTTCACCCCGCTCAAGCGGCTCAAGGGCCTGCACGGCGACGCGCCGTTCAACCGGAGCACGAGCTCATGCACGTGGAACACCCCTGACGGAGTGCGCATCGAGGGCGTGAACGTCGCCGACGAGCCCTGGATGCGTGGTCTCAGCGGCCTGGTGCCCAACACCCGATTCGCCGCCCGGGTCATGGCCGAGGTCCCGTCGTCGCTGCTGGTCGACGTCCCCGCCGGTCTCGAGCTCAGCGAGCCGGTCGTCATCCAGATCACCGGCGACGACGCTGACAACACCGAGGCCGGCCACGTCGCCATGCGCTTCGGTGCGCACAGCAAGGCCGTCGTCGTGATCAACCACGAAGGCTCGGCCGCGATGGCGGCAGTCGTGGAGATCTCGGTGGGGGACGGCGCCGACGTCACCGTCGTCTCGATCCAGGACTGGGCCGACGACGCCGTGCACGTGTCCCACCACCAGGCACTCGTGGGTCGCGACGCGACCTACAAGCACGCCGCGATCTCCTTCGGTGGCGACGTCGTACGCATGGACGCCAACGTCAGCTACGACGGCCCCGGCGGTAGCGCCGAGCTGCTCGGCCTCTACTTCGCCGACGCCGGCCAGCACATCGAGCACCGCCTCTTCGCCGACCACAATGCGCCCAACACCCGCAGCAACGTCGTCTACAAGGGTGCGCTCCAGGGCAAGGGTGCCCATACGGTCTGGATCGGCAACGTGCTCATCCGCAAGATCGCCGAGGGCATCGAGACCTTCGAGGAGAACCGCAACCTCGTGCTCACCGACGGCTGTCGCGCCGACTCGGTCCCCAACCTGGAGATCGAGACCGGCGAGATCGCCGGTGCCGGTCACGCCTCGGCCACGGCGCGCTTCGACGACGAGCAGCTCTTCTACCTCCAGGCCCGCGGCATCTCCGAGAAGGAGGCGCAGCGCCTGGTCGTGCACGGCTTCTTCAACGACCTGATCCGCAAGGTCGGCGTGCCCTCGATCGAGGACCGCCTGCTGACCACGGTGGAGGCGGAGCTGTCCAAGAACGTCTACCGGGAGCTGGGCGCATGACCTTCGCACCCGCCTGTGCGCTGACCGACGTCCCGGCCGACCAGGCCCTCTCGGTGACGCTCGGAGCCTACGACGTGGCCGTTGCCCGCAACGGCGACGAGGTCTTCGCGCTGCAGGACCTCTGCAGCCACGCCGAGGTCGCCCTCAGCGAGGGCGAAGTGGCCGAGTGCCAGATCGAGTGCTGGCTGCACGGGTCGATGTTCGACCTCCGCACGGGCAAGCCCACCAACCTGCCGGCAACCGAGCCGGTGGCCACCTTCCCCATCGAGATCCGCGACGTCGACGGCAGAGCAGAAATCTGGATCGACGTCGACACCACCCTGAACGGAGTGACCCCCGCATGAACACCCTCGTCATCACTGATCTGCACGTCTCGGTCGACACCGAGGACGGTGCCAAAGAGATCCTCAAGGGCGTCACGCTCACCATCAACGCCGGTGAGACCCACGCGATCATGGGCCCCAACGGCTCGGGCAAGTCGACGCTGGCCTACTCCATCGCCGGACACCCCAAGTACACCGTCACCAGCGGCACCGTGACCCTCGACGGCGACGACGTCCTCGCGATGTCCGTCGACGAGCGGGCCCGGGCCGGCCTGTTCCTGGCCATGCAGTACCCCGTGGAGATCCCGGGCGTCTCGGTGTCCAACTTCCTGCGGACCGCCAAGACGGCCATCGACGGCGAGGCCCCCAAGCTCCGTACGTGGGTCAAGGACGTCAACGCCGCACTCCAGCAGCTCAACCTCGACCCGACGTTCGGCACCCGCAACGTCAACGAAGGCTTCTCCGGCGGCGAGAAGAAGCGCCACGAGATCGCCCAGCTCGAGCTGCTCGACCCCAAGTTCGCCGTCCTCGACGAGACCGACTCGGGCCTCGACATCGACGCGCTCAAGGTGGTCGCCGACGGCGTCAACCGCTTCCGTGCCCGCGAGGGCAGGGGCGTCCTGCTGATCACCCACTACACGCGCATCCTGCGCTACATCGAGCCCGACTTCGTCCACGTGTTCGTCGACGGCAAGGTCGCCGAGTCCGGCGGCAAGGAGCTCGCCGACGCGCTCGAGGCCGAAGGCTACGACAAGTACCTCAAGAGCACGGTCTGACCATGACCCTCGCCGGACTGCTCCCCGATCTGGACGTCATCCGCAAGGACTTCCCGATCCTCGACCGCACGCTCGCGGGCGGGCAGCCGCTGGTCTACCTCGACAGCGCCAACACCTCGCAGAAGCCGCAGGTCGTCATCGACACGATGGTCGACCACCTCGAGCGCCACAACGCCAACATCTCCCGGGCGATGCACCAGCTCGGCGCAGAGTCGACCGAGGCCTACGAGGGCGCGCGCGACAAGGTGGCCAGCTTCATCAACGCGCCCTCGCGCAACGAGGTGATCTTCACCAAGAACGCCACCGAGGCGCTGAACCTGCTCGCCCGCACCATCGCGCTCGGACCCGGCGACAACGTCGTGATCACCGAGATGGAGCACCACTCCAACATCGTGTCGTGGCAGCTGGCGTGCGAGCGCACGGGCGCCGAGCTGCGCTGGTTCGGTCTGACCGACGAGGGCCAGCTCGACCTGTCCAACGCCGACCAGCTGGTCGACGAGCACACGAAGGTCGTCGCCTTCACCTGGGTGTCCAACATGCTGGGCACGATCAACCCGGTCGCCGAGCTCACCGCCCGTGCCCGCGCAGTCGGGGCGCTGTCGGTCATCGACGCCTCGCAGGCCGCGCCGCAGCTGCCGGTCGACGTACAGGCCGTGGACTGCGACTTCCTGGTCTTCACCGGCCACAAGGTCTGCGGACCGACCGGCATCGGAGTGCTGTGGGGTCGCGAGGACCTGCTCAACGAGCTGCCCCCCTTCCACGGTGGCGGCGAGATGATCGAGACCGTCAGCATGGCGCGCTCGACGTACGCCAAGGTGCCGCACCGCTTCGAGGCCGGGACGCCCCCGATCGTGGAGGCCATCGGCCTCGGGGCTGCGGTCGACTACCTCGCCCACATCGGGCTGGACGCCATCCACACCCACGAGCAGGCGATCACGGCGTACGCCCTCGACGGCCTGCAGAGCATCCCCGGACTCACCGTCATGGGGCCGCTGGACGCCGGCATGCGTGGAGGAGCGATCTCCTTCGAGCTCGCCGGGGTGCACCCCCACGACATCGCCCAGGTGCTCGACTCCCGCGGGGTCGCGGTCCGTGCCGGGCACCACTGCGCGAAGCCCGCACACGCGCGCTACGGCGTGCAGAGCTCGACGCGGATGTCGTCCTACCTCTACACCACCCCGGCCGAGATCGACGCCCTCGTCGAGGGACTCCATCACACTCGCAGCTACTTCAAGGTGGGCTGACCCGATGAGCACCGAACTCGACAGCCTCTACCAGGAGATCATCCTGGACCACTACAAGCACCCGCACCACAAGGGCCTGCGCGACCCGTTCGAGGCCGAGGTGCACCACGTGAACCCGACCTGCGGCGACGAGGTGACCCTGCGCGTGCACCTCGCTGACGGCGTGGTCGAGGACGTCTCCTACGACTCCCTCGGCTGCTCGATCTCGCAGGCCTCCACCTCGGTGATGGCCGACCTCGTGATCGGCAAGACCGTCGACGAGGCGCTGACCATCCACCAGACCTTCCTCGAGCTCATGCAGGGCAAGGGGCAGGTCGAGCCCGACGAGGACGTGCTGGAGGACGGCATCGCCTTCGCCGGCGTCGCCAGGTTCCCGGCCCGCGTCAAGTGTGCCCTGCTGTCATGGATGGCCTGGAAGGACGCAACCGCCCAGGCCCAGACCCCGACCCAGATCGAAGGAGAAGCCCGATGACCGACACGATCGACCATGGCGACCTGCCCGACGTCCCCGAGGCGACCGGCGCCGGAGCGACGTCCACCGTCACCGTCGAGGACGTGACCGAGGCGATGAAGGACGTCGTCGACCCCGAGCTCGGCATCAATGTCGTCGACCTCGGCCTGGTCTACGACGTCCACCTCGACGCGGGCTCCAACCTCGTGCTCGACATGACCCTGACGTCTGCGGCCTGTCCGTTGACCGACGTGATCATGGACCAGACCAACTCCGCCCTCGAGGGCCTGGTCAACGACGTCGCGATCAACTGGGTGTGGATGCCGCCGTGGGGTCCGGACAAGATCACCGAGGACGGCCGCGAGCAGCTCAGGGCGCTGGGCTTCAACGTCTGAGGTCGGACACGCACGCAGGGTCTAGGTTCTCGCCATGACCCCTGGTCGGCTGACGCTCACCATCGAGACCCCTGACGGCGCCATGCCGGCCCACCTGTGGCTGCCGCAGGGTGGCTCGGGGCCGGCCGTGCTGCTGCTGCAGGAGATCTTCGGCATCAGCAGCTACATCGAGCGTCGGGCCCAGGCCCTCGCCGACGAGGGCTACGTCGTGCTCGCGCCCGAGATCTTCTGGCGCCTCGGCGTCTCCCGGGTCGACGAGGGCCCCGACGCGCTCGAGGAGGCCCTCGGGCTGCTGGCCCGCACCGACTGGCCGGCTGCCGTGGCCGACGGCGTCCTCGCGCTGGATGCCCTGCGTCGCCACGGGTCCGTGACGGGCGGGGTCGGGATCGTCGGCTTCTGCTTCGGGGGAGGGCTCGCCTTCAACGTGGCGGCGCTCCGTCCGGCCGACGCGCTGGTCAGCTACTACGGCTCGGCCCTGCCCGAGCTGCTGGGGATCGAGCCGTTCGACGCCGCTGACGTGACGCTCAGCGTGATCGATCCTGCCCGGGTGACGGCGCCGTCGCTGCACCACTGGGGGCTCGCCGACAGCTTCATCTCGCCGCCGGTGGTCGACCAGGTCTGTGCCCTGCTCGGGGCCCAGCCGCACGTGATCGTCGAGACCTACGCGGGTGGTGGGCATGCCTTCGACAACGACGACTTCATGTTCTACGACGCCGACCTGGCCAAGGTTGCCTGGCAGCGGACGCTGGCCTTCCTGGCCGAGCGGCTCCTACCGGGCTGACGCCCGATATTCCGTGGCGCGGGAGGCGCTGCGGGAGGATGCTCGTGCGGTGCTGAACCCCCATCCCACGCGCTACGCCGAGCTCAACGGCGTGCTCCACGACCTCGTCACCGGTGCCCAGGAGGCGCTGGGCGAGACGTTCGTGGGCGCCTACCTGCAGGGGTCGTTCGCGCTGGGCGCCGGTGACCTGCACAGCGACTGCGACTTCCTGGTCGTCGTGAGCGAGCGTCCGGATGCCGCCCGCGAAGCGGCGCTGCGCGCCCTCCATCGCGAGATCCCGCGCGCTCCGGGGCACTGGAGTGGCCACCTGGAGGGTTCCTATGCCGTGGCCGACGACCTGCGCACGGTGGCCGGGCTGGGCGCCGAGTGGCTCTACGTCGACCACGGCCGTGACGAGATGTCGTGGTCCGACCACTGCAACCAGCCGTGGACCCGCTGGATCCTGCGTGAGGAGGGCATCACCCTCGTCGGTCCCTGTCCGGCGGACCTGGTGGACCCGGTGCCGGTGGACGTGCTGCGCGCCTCGGCCCGGGCCGGACTCGCCTCGTGCACCGACGACATCCTGGACTGGTGTCCACCGGACGTCGCGTGGTGCCAGCGCTACCTCGTGGTCCAGGCCTGTCGCAGCCTCTACACCGTGCGCACCGGCGGGGTGGCCAGCAAGCGCGACGCCCTGCGCTGGGCGATGATGCACGCCGATCCGCGCTGGCGGCCGCTGCTGCAGCAGGTGCTGGCCGATCGCGACCTCGGCCTGGACCGCCGGGACCCACCGCGACCGGGCTCGGTGGACGCAGCGCGCGCGTTCGCGGCGTACGTCGCGGCGACCGCCTGACGGCTAGGCTCTCGGTATGGACGAACCGGTAGCAGACCTGTCCGAGATCGAGTTCGACCACGATGAGCTCCGGGTGTTCTGGGACCTTGCGAGGTTCCACGCCAAGCTCAACGCAGCGCCGTCCTACTTCGGCCCCACCACCCTCGAGTCGGTGCCGCCGCCGGCGTGGTCCTTCGGGGAGTCGGCCGGCCAGTCCGACGCCTTCGTGGCCGAGGCGCTGGCCGCGGAGGGCGGGGAGACGACCGCCCCGGTGGCCGACTACGACGGCGCCATCCCCGAGACCGGCGTGCTCTCGATCCTGTGTGACGGCTCGGGCAAGCCGCGGGCCCTGGTCGAGATCACCGAGGTGACCATCACGCACGACCAGGTCGTCGAGGCGTTCCGGGTCGTCTACCGGGCCTGATCCCTCAGCCGGCGTAGACCGGGAGCGCCGGCGTCCAGGCCAGCGGGACGGCCGGCTCGATCTCGGGCGACGTGCCGTCGGGCCAGGTCCCGGTCCCGACGTACGTCGTGCCGCCGAGGACGAGTGCGACCTCGTAGGTGAACGGTCCCTCCCCGATCCCGGTCGCCCTCCTGCCGAGGTCGTCGCCGGCTCGGAAGGAGAGACCACCTTCGTCGGTGCACTCGTCCGGCCTGCCCAGTGGCAGCGTCACCGACCCGGAGGTCGCTGACGTGACCGCGATCGTCGCGGACGCGTCGGCGTAGCGTCGGTCGAGGTCGGACAGGAAGAGCTCGACGCCGTAGGAGTCAAGCACCCCGTCGTGGTCGGCGAGCACCGCCGCGCTCCCGCTCGCTGCCTCAGGCAGCGTGCCGTCCGCCGGCGTCTCCCAGCGGACCGTGGTCACCGCGTCTCCGTCGGGACCGCGACCGAAGATGTCCACGTCCCAGTCACCCGCCGGACCGGCGGGCGGCACGCGGAAGGTCCGCTCGCCCGTGGTCTCCGCCGGCACCGTGAGCGAGCGGCCGCACCCGCCGCGGGTGCCGTGCTCGCGGAAGGTGACGTGGTCGAACGTCCACCCCGGGACGTCGAAGCCGAACACCAGCGCCTCCGGACCGCCGATGCGCGGAGGCGTGTCGGACGGTCCGCCGTCGGCGCAGCCCCCGATGTAGCAGATGGTCCACGGCCGCAGGGAGATCTGGCCGTCGTCGGTGAGGACGTGGAACATGGGTGGGGAGGAGGTCGAATAGGCATCGCGATCCTTCTGGGGCGGCAGCACGAGACCGGAGTCCGTCGTGGCCGGCGGCGGGTCAGGACGATCCTCGGCGGCGCCCCTGATCTCGCTGCCGCACGCGGTCAGCGACAGCAGCAGCGCGATCGCGACGATCCTCATGTCACTGGGACGCCCGAGCGGCAGGCCGCGTTCCCGGCCGTTGTGGGAGAGTCCTCGCATGCCCGAGAGGATGACCTACCTGCTGGTCGATGGCGAGAACATCGACGCCACCCTCGGGACGTCGATCCTCGGTCGACGGCCACGGCCCGAGGAGCGGCCGCGGTGGGACCGGCTGCTGGAGTGGGCCGAGCGGGCCTTCGACCAGGACGTCTCCGGGCTCTTCTTCCTCGCCGCCAGCACGGAGCTGCCGACGAGCTTCGTGCAGGCCCTGCTCGCGATCGGCTTCAAGCCGATCCCGCTGAGCGGTGAGGGCAAGATCGTCGACATCGCCATCCAGCGCACTGCCGAAGCGCTGATGGAGCGCGAGGCGGACGTCGTGCTGGTCAGCCACGACGGCGACTTCGTCGACCAGATCGCCCGCCTGGCCGACGGCAGCCGACAGGTCGGCGTGGTGGGCTTCGGCGAGTTCATGAACGCGCAGTTCCGCGCGCTGCCCGGCGTACGGATCATCGACCTCGAGTACGACATCGGGGCCTTCAACACGCCGCTGCCGCGCGTGCGGGTCATCCCGATCGACGAGTTCGACCCGCTCGACTTCCTCTGAGATCGGACCAGTCCCAGCGGCTACGGCTTCGCACGCACCTTGGTGACCCAGTAGTCGGTCGTCGGGGTCGGCGCCGTCGTGAAGCGGGCGTTGGGGAGGTAGAGGTTGCGGCCGAACCTCGCGACCGTGGTGGGCACGTCGAAGCTGGTCGACGCGTCGAGGTCGGATGAGGTGATCGTGCGCACGACCTTGCCGCTCGCGCCGCGCCGGTCGAGTCGGATCACGGCCACTTCGCTGATGAGGTTGCGCACGACGTAGAGGATCCGGCCGTGGCGCAGCATGCCGTCACCCATGGTGAGCGACGCGCCGCCGAGATCGACCTCGGTCGCCACACCCGTCGCCGGTTCGACGCGGTAGAGCAGGCCGGTGGTCGAGTTGACCACCAGCAGCGCCTTGCCCGTCGGAGTCGTGCTGATCCCGTTGGCGCCGAAGCCGGTGCCCTGCACCCAGTCGCCGGTCAACGGCACGGTGGTGGCCGCTCCGGGGACGCCACCCCTGCCGAGGTCGACGCGGTAGAGCTGTGGCTGCGAGGAATCGGTGAACCAGGCGGCCCGCTTCGTCAGCACCACGTCGTTGACGAAGCTGGTGCCGGCCGTCAGCTGGTAGTCGGCGACGACGGCGCCGGAGTCGGAGTCCACGACCCGCGCCGTGCCGCTGGGGCCACCAGCGACGAACAGGCGGCCGCGACGGTCTGACTTGAGGCCGACGGAGGCGGTGCCCGGACCCTCACTGATCGTCTCGCCCTTGCCCGTGCGGAGCGACACGGCGTAGATGTCGCCGTCCGCGCGGGAGCCGAACCACGCAGTCGGTCCGGGACCGATCGCAATACCCTCCGGCTGGAAGCCGTCAGGCAGCTCGATGCGGGACGGGAACGGCCGGTCGCGGTCGGGGACGCTGCTGGAGGCCGGTGACGCCGCGGTCAGCGCGGTGAGGCCGAGGACGGCCGCGAGGCAGGGGATGAGGAGACGGCGCACGGTGAACCTCCGAGGCAGATGGGGACCTCGACTGTAACCCGGGCGAACGCGGGCTCGGTTAGGTTCCTTGTCATGCCGCTCGTCCTCGTTCCCGCCGCCCGGTGGCAGCGCTGGGTCGACAACTTCAGGTCGCGGCACGGACACACCGACCTCGTCGTTCGCGAGGGCGCCCTGGTTGCGGTGGCTGCTGACGGCTCGGACTTCACGGCCCGACTGCCCTTCGAGACGGCGTACGACGGTCCGCCGGAGGCGGGTGCCCTCGCCGAGGCGGTCGTCGTGCCCCGGACCTGGGGTGTCCTGCTGGTGCGCAAGGGCGGGTTCGCGGTCGCTCGCCTCGAAGGTGCGACGCTGGCCGAGCACAAGATCGGCCAGCGGCACGTGCAGGGCCGTACCAAGGCCGGCGGCCAGAGCCAGCAGCGCTTCGCGCGCCGGCGCGACAACCAGGCGCGGCAGGCCTACGAGGCGGCGGCGGACCACGCCGCGCGGATCCTGCGACCGGGGCCGGTGGTGACCGGGGGAGACCGACCTGCGGTCGAGGAGGTGCTGGGGGACGACCGCCTGCGCGGGCTCACCGTGGTCCTCCCGTGGCTCCCGGTCCCCGATCCGCGTCGTGCCGTGCTGGACCAGGCGGTCCTGGATGCCCAGGCCATCCGCGTCGAGGTGACGAACGCCTAGCGGACGAGGCCCTATCGTCGAGGGGGTGAGCACTCCGATCGAGATCTCCGGCCTGGTCAAGCGCTTCGGTTCCCTACGGGCCCTTGACGGGCTCGACCTGGTGGTGGACGAGGGCGAGGTGCACGGCTTCCTGGGTCCGAACGGGTCCGGCAAGTCGACCACGATCCGCGTGCTGCTCGGCCTGCTGCGCGCCAGCGAGGGAACCGTCCGGCTCCTCGGGGGCGACCCGTGGGCCGATGCGGCAGCACTGCACCGCCGGCTGGCGTACGTGCCGGGCGACGTGACGCTCTGGCCGAACCTGACCGGGGGCGAGGTGATCGACCTGCTCGGGCGCCTGCGCGGCGGGCTGGACGAGAAGCGCCGGGCCGACCTGATCGAGCGCTTCGAGCTCGACCCGACCAAGAAGGGCCGGACCTACTCCAAGGGCAACCGGCAGAAGGTCGCCCTCATCGCCGCGCTGGCCAGCGACGTCGAGCTGCTCCTGCTGGACGAGCCGACCAGCGGGCTGGACCCACTCATGGAGTCGGTCTTCCAGCAGTGCGTCGAGGACTTCCGCGCCCAGGGTCGCACCGTGCTGCTGTCCAGCCACATCCTGGCCGAGGTGGAGAGGCTGTGCGACCGCGTCAGCATCATCCGGGCCGGCCGCACGGTGGAGTCGGGGACGCTCAGCGAGCTGCGCCACCTCACCCGGACCACCGTCCGCGCCGAGACGGTGCGTCCGCCGGAGGACCTCGGCGGCCTGGCGGGCGTGCACGACCTGCTGGTCGAGGGCCGCCGGGTCGCCTTCGAGGTCGACACCACGGAGCTGGGTGCGGCACTGGAGGCGCTCCAGCGCTCGGGCATCGACTCCCTGACCGCGACACCCCCCACCCTCGAAGAGCTGTTCCTGCGCCACTACGGAGACGACCTGGACGAGTCGGGGGAGTCGCGCCGATGACCGGCACCTGGGCGCTGCTGACGCACTTCCTGCGCCGCGACCGGTGGATGCTGCTGGCCTGGTCGGTGGCGATCATGGTCCTCTACTGGTCGCAGGCGATCAGCGTGAAGGGCCTCTACGCCACCCAGGCCGAGTTCGACGCCGCGGCGGTGGCGATGGAGTCCAACGCCGCCTTCATCGCCATGACCGGTCCGGCTCGCGCGCTCAACACCGTCGGCGGCCAGGTCACGTGGCAGGCGACTGCCTTCGGGGCCATCGTCGGCGGGCTGATGTCGATGTTCCTCGTCGTCCGCCACACCCGCGCCGAGGAGGAGTCCGGCCGCGACGAGATGCTGCGCGCGGCCGCCGTGGGGCGGCGCGCGACGACCGGTGCCACGGTGCTGCTGGTGATCGCGGCGAACGTGCTGACGGGGGCCATGGTGGCCCTCAGCCTGGTGTCGGTCCCCCTCGCCGCCGCCGACTCGATCAGCCTCGGAGCGGGTCAGGCGGGTGTCGGCCTGCTCTTCGCGGCCGTGGCACTGCTCGCGGCGCAGCTGACCAGCAGCCCGCGCGCGGCGTACGGCCTCACCGGTGCGGTGATCGGCACGGCGTACGTCCTGCGGGCGATCGGTGACGTCGGCTCCCCGGTGCTGACCTGGCTCTCGCCCATCGGGTGGTTCCAGGGGATGCACGCGTTCTCCGGGCTCCGGTGGTGGCCGCTCGGACTCCTGCTCGTGGCCACGGCCGGGGTGGGCGCCGCTGCCCTGTGGACCTTCGGTCGACGCGACCACGGCTCGGGCGTGCTCGCGGCACGCCCGGGCCCGGCGCGGGCGAGCCACTCCCTGTCGACGCCCTTCGGCCTCGCCTGGCGACAGCAGCGGGGCGCCCTCATCGGCTGGACGATCGGTCTCTTCCTCACGGGCCTGTCCTACGGCTCGCTCGGCAGTGAGGTGGGCGCCCTGCTCGGCGACAGCGCCACGACCGAGGAGATGTTCATCCGGGGCGGGGCGGACCTCGTCGAGGGTTTCTACGCCACCGCGATCCTGATGCTGGCGCTGATGTGCTGCGGGTACGCCATCTCGACTGCCCTGCGTCCGCGTCACGACGAAGCCTCGGGCCTGGTCGAGGTCCTGCTGGCCACCGGGCTCTCGCGGGCTCGCTGGCTGGGCGTCCAGGTCGCGTTCACGGTCCTGGGCACGCTGACGGTCGTCCTCGCAGCCGGCATCGGTCTGGGCGTCGGATACGCCCTCGCCGCCCAGGACGTGGCGACAGGTGCCTCCTACGTCGTCGCCACCGTCCCCTATGCAGCGCCGGTGCTGGTCATGAGTGCGCTCGCCCGGCTCCTGCACGGACTGGCGCCACGACTGGCCGGCCTGGCCTGGGTGGGACTGGTGTTCGCCGCGGTCGTCATGCTCTTCGGCGCCCTCCTCAGGCTCCCCGAGTGGCTCCAGGACGTCTCGCCCTTCCACCACCTCGCACTGGTGCCGGCCGAGAGCTTCCGGTGGATGCCCTTCCTCGCCCTGACGCTCATCGCGGCCGCGACCAGCACGCTGGGACAGGCGCTCTTCCGTCGTCGGGACGTCGAGGTGCGCTAGGTTCCCGGCCATGTGGCAACCCGAGCCGGGGTGGCAGCGCCTCCCCGGGGCAGGTCCGGCGACGGTCGGTGTCTGGTCGGCGACGATGGCGGGCCGTGAGGTCGTCGTCAAGCGCCTGCAGTGCCCCGACCCGCACGAGACCTCCGGGCTGCTCGCTCCGTCGGACGTCAACTACTGGCGGCGTGCCGCCGACGTGGCGCTCAGCGGCGTCGTCGCGGATGCACCGGGCGTGCGCGAGGCACCTGTCGTGCGGGTCGACGAGGACGCCGACGGCGTGACCCTGGTGCACGAGCTGGTCCAGCGACGCGATGCGCCCGGGTTGTGGCTCGCGGCGTGCCTCGGCCGCTTCGCCGCCGTCGACCTCGGCGCCCACCCGTGGCTGGCTCGTGACCAGCTGCGCTCACGGCTCGCGCTGGTCGAGCGTCGAGGAGGGTGGCGCACCCTGGCCAGGACGCCGGTGGCCGACGTGGCCCACCACCTCTGGACGCACCGCGAACGGTGGCTCGACCGTTGCGACGCGCTGCCCCAGGTGGCGCAGCACGGTGATCCGTCCGTCGCGAACCTCCCCGGCCGCTGGGCCGACGGTGCCATCGGCATCGACTGGGCACACCTGGGCCTGGGGCCGGTCGGCGCGGACCTGGGCTACCTGTCCCTGGCCGCGCGCGAGGACCTCGAACCCCTGGTGGCGGCCTACACCGACGCCCTCCCGGACGGGCTCGCCGAGCACGAGGACGTGCTCACCGGCGCACGGGTGATGGCGGTCTACACCGCGCTGACCCGACTCGACTGGGCGCTCGCGCGCGTGGCCGAGGGAGACGGTGCCCTCGCGGGGAAGTTCCGCCACCCCAGCGTGGCGCCGTACATCTTCGCGATGCAGCGACAGGTGGACCAGATCGAGGCCCTGCTCGCCTAGAGCTCGGTCGCCGCGAACGTGTCGCAGGCTGCCAGCGAGCCCTGCTCGTAGCCGGTCATGAACCACGCCATCCGCTGCTCCGAGGAGCCGTGCGTCCAGCCCTCGGGGTCGACGCCCTGGCCCGACTTCTGCTGGATGCGGTCGTCGCCGACGGTCTTGGCGGAGTCCACCGCCTCGGCGATGTCGCCGTCGTCGAGCTCGAGGAGGATGCCGTCGCCGTCGCTGGCGTCGCGGGTCCACATGCCGGCGTAGCAGTCGGCCTGCAGCTCGAGGCGTACGGCGTCGGAGTCCGGACCCTTCTGCGTACGGACCCTTCCCATCGTGCCCATCAGGTTCTGGATGTGGTGGCCGTACTCGTGGCCGAGGACATAGGGCTCGACGAAGTCGCCACCCTGGCCGCCGAGCTGCTTCTCGAGGACGTCGGCGAAGAACGTGGTGTCGAGGAAGATCTTCTGGTCGGCGGGGCAGTAGAAGGGGCCGACCTGCGAGCTCGCCTGTCCGCAGCCGGTCTGGACGGCACCGCTGAAGGTGATGATCTGGCTGGGCGTGAACTCGGTGTCTCCCTGCTCGGGCAGGGTGGTCGCCCAGAAGTTCTCCAGCGAGAAGGCGACGGCCTTGCGGGCGCAGTCGACGTCGGTGTTGGCGTCCGCGCCGGTCTTGCAGTTGGAGTAGCGATCGCTGTCCTCGTCGAGACCCTGCGGGTTGCCCTGGGCCTGGCCCTGGGGGTCCACGCCGGTGCTGCTGCCGCCGCTGCCTCCACCCGCGCACTGCTGGAGCACGATGAACAGGATGATGATGATCACGCCGCCGATGCCACCGCCGGCACGCGTGCCACCGGGGAGCGGGATCCGCATCCCACCTCCGCCGCCACCGCCGCCGCCACCGCCGGCGTCTCCGACGCGTCCCTTGCTGATGTCGGCCTTGGGGTTGAAGCGCATGGGAGTTGTGCCTTTCAGCTGGTGCGACGTCACCGGTGGAGTGAAGCGTTCGGGCAGGTTATCCGGTCGCGGCGCCCGGGCAACCCTGCGACGGGGTGTGACGTGCGTCCGGTTCCCGCGATTCGGGTGAGGGGGCCACCGCTCCTAGGATGGCAAGCCTGATGATCACCGCCCAGAAGCTCGAGGTCCGAGCCGGCGCGCGGCTCCTCATGGAGGATCTCTCCTTCCGCATCGCCGCAGGCGACAAGGTGGGCCTCGTGGGGCGCAACGGCGCCGGCAAGACGACCCTCACCCGCATCCTCGCCGGCCAGGCCCAACCGGCGTCCGGGACGGTCCTCACCTCCGGCGAGGTGGGCTACCTTCCGCAGGATCCCCGCACCGGGGACCCCGAGGTGCTCGTCCGCGACCGCATCCTGTCGGCGCGGGGCCTCGACGACGTCGTACGCCGACTACGTGCGGCCGAGGTCGAGATGACCCACGAGGACCCCAAGGTCCACGAGCGCGGCATGAAGCGCTGGGCACGCGCCGACGCCGACCTCCACGCCGCTGGTGGCTACGCGGCCGAGTCCGAGGCCGCCCAGATGGCCGACTCGCTCGGCATCGAGTCACGCATCCTCGACCAGAAGCTCGGCACGCTCTCGGGTGGTCAGCGTCGTCGAGTCGAGCTCGCCCGCATCCTCTTCTCCGGCGCCGAGATCCTGCTCCTCGACGAGCCGACCAACCACCTCGACGTCGACTCGATCGTCTGGCTGCGCGACTACCTCAAGGCCCACAGCGGTGGCTTCGTGGTCATCAGCCACGACAACGCGCTGCTGGAGCAGACCGTCAACAAGGTCTTCCACCTCGACGCCAACCGCGCGGAGATCGACACCTACAACATGGGCTGGAAGGACTACCTCGCCCAGCGGGAGTCCGACGAGCGCCGCCGCAAGCGCGAGCGGGCCAGCGCCGAGACCAAGGCCAAGACCCTCACCGACCAGGCGAACCGGATGCGGGCCAAGGCCAGCAAGGCCAGCGCCGCGCAGTCGATGCTCAAACGCGCCGAGAAGATGATGGCCGGGCTCGAGGGGGAGCGCGCCGCCGACAAGGTCGCCCGCATCAAGTTCCCCGCCCCGGCACCGTGCGGCAAGACGCCGATCATGGCCCGCGAGCTCTCCAAGTCCTACGGCTCGCTCGAGGTCTTCACCGACGTCGACCTCGCCATCGACCGGGGGAGCCGGGTCGTCATCCTGGGGTTCAACGGGGCCGGCAAGACCACCATGCTGCGCATCCTGGCGGGAGTCGACGCCTCCGACACCGGCGAGGTCATCGCGGGTCACGGCCTGAAGGTCGGCTACTACGCCCAGGAGCACGAGACGCTCGACACCTCCCGAACGGTGCTCGAGAACATGCAGTCGGCGGCCCCCCAGCTGTCCGACTCCGAGGCCCGCAGCGTCCTCGGGTCCTTCCTCTTCTCCGGCGACGACGCCCACAAGAGCGCCGCCGTGCTGTCGGGCGGTGAGAAGACGCGGCTGGCGCTGGCCAGCCTCGTCGTCTCCTCGGCCAACGTGCTGCTCCTCGACGAGCCCACCAACAACCTCGACCCGGCCTCCCGCGAGGAGGTGCTCGCCGCGATCCGCACCTACGAGGGCGCCATCATCCTGGTCACCCACGACGAGGGCGCGGTGCGCGCGCTCGAGCCCGACCGGGTCCTCCTGCTGCCGGACGGCGACGAGGACCTCTGGAACGAGGACTACGCCGACCTGGTGTCCCTCGCCTGAGGTTACTCACGAGTAGTACCGTGTCGCCATGAGTCCCGAAGAGCTCGCCGCAGTCGGCCTCCGCCTCGACGTGGAGGGCCCGGTGGCCACGGTCGTCCTGGATCGTCCCGACGTCCGCAACGCCCAGACGCCCGCCATGTGGCTGGCGCTGGCCGAGATCGGCCGCACCCTGCCCGACGACGTACGGATCGTCGTGGTCACCGGCGCGGGTGAGACCTTCTCCGCCGGTCTCGACAGGGCGATGCTCGACCCGAGCACGCCGAGCGACGAGAGCGTCGTGGGACTGCTCGCGCTCAGCGACGCGGACGCCGCCGCCCGGATCGAGGAGTTCCAGGCGGGCTTCACCTGGCTGCGCGACCCGCGCTTCGTCTCGATCGCCAAGGTGCGGGGCCACGCCATCGGCGCCGGTTTCCAGCTCGCGCTGGCGTGCGACCTGCGGGTGGTCGCCGACGACGCGAAGTTCTCGATGAAGGAGTCGGCCCTCGGCCTGGTCCCCGACCTCACCGGCACCAAGCCGCTGGTCGAGCACGTCGGCTACGCCCGAGCGCTCGAGATCTGCGCCACCGCCCGGATCGTGGAGGCCGAGGAGGCCGTGGCCATCGGCCTGGCCACCTCGTCGGTCCCGGCCGAGGACCTCGACACGACCGTCGGTGCACTCGTCGCGGCACTGACCGCTCCGATGCCGGGGGTGGTCCCCGAGACCAAGGCCCTGCTGCAGGGCGCGGGAGACCGCGGTCTCGACGAGCAGCGCCGTCTCGAGCGGGAGGCGCAGGTACGCCGCTTCCGTGCCGTCGCGGCCGCCCTGGACGGCTGAGTCAGGGGCACACCCCATGCTGGCACCGGCGAGGAACAATGACGGTCCGGACGCCGTTGTGGCCAGCACACGAAAAAGGAGCACGCATGTCGATGGGACCCGGGTCGGGCGGCCCGCCCTGGCGTCACCTGCGCAGTGATCGCAGCGTCGTCGAGAACAAGATCGAGCGCCAGACCGTCCGCCGGGTGCTGGGCTTCGCGCGCCCGCACCGGCGCCTGATCGAGGGGTTCCTCGCCGTCACGGTGGTGGACGCCGCGCTCGTCGTGGCGCCGCCGCTCCTGCTCAAGCTCATCATCGACGACGGGGTCCGCACCGGCGATGTCTCGCTGGTGGTCTGGCTCGCCGCCCTGGTGGCCCTGGTGGCCGTGCTCGACGCCGCCTTCGGCCTGGTGACCGGCTGGTTGTCCAGCCGGATCGGCGAGGGCCTGATCTACGACCTGCGCACCCAGGTGTTCGCCCACGTGCAGCGGCAGTCCCTCGCCTTCTTCACCCGCACCCAGACCGGTGCCTTGGTGAGTCGGCTCAACAATGACGTGATCGGCGCCCAACGGGCCTTCACCTCGACCTTGCAGGGCACCGTCTCCAACATCATCTCGGTCATCGTGGTCGGCGTGACCATGCTCTTCCTGAGCTGGCCGGTCACCCTGCTCTGCCTGGCCCTGTTCCCGATCCTGCTGCTGGCCTCGAAGCTCGTCGGCGCTCGCCTGGCCGACCTCTCGCGGGCGCAGATGGACGGCAACGCCGACCTCGGCAACGCGATGACCGAGCGCTTCAACGTGGGCGGAGCGATGCTGCTCAAGCTCTTCGGCCGACGCGACCAGGAGGACACGGTCTACGCCCAGAAGGCCGCTGTCGTGCGCGACCTGGGCATCAAGATCTCCCTGCTGACGCGGATCTTCTTCGCGGCGATGACGCTCGTCCCGTCGCTGGCGCTGGCCCTCGTCTACGGCATCGGCGGCTGGCTGGCCATCCGCGGCGACCTGTCGGTCGGCACGATCGTGGCGCTCGGCGTGCTCCTCACCCGGCTCCTGGGACCGCTCCAGGGGCTCTCCAACGTGCGCATCGACGTGATGACCGCGCTGGTGAGCTTCGACCGGGTCTTCGAGGTCCTCGACCTGCCATCGCTGATCCAGGAGAAGCCCGGCGCGGTCGTGCTGCCGGCCGACGCCTCCAGGCTCGAGTTCGACCACGTGGCGTTCACCTACCCCCGGGCCGACGAGATCTCGCTCGCCTCGCTCGAGACCGTGGCGCGCACCGAGTCCCGCGACTCCGGGCAGGTGCTCCACGACGTCACCTTCACCGCCGAGCCCGGCCAGATGATCGCGCTGGTCGGGCCGTCCGGCGCCGGCAAGACCACGGTGACCCACCTCGTCGCCCGGCTGTACGACGTCGGGGCCGGTGCCGTGCGGGTCGGCGGTCACGACGTCCGCGACGTGACGCTGCAGTCGCTGGAGGACGTGGTCGGCTACGTCACCCAGGACGCGCACATGTTCCACGACACCATGCGGGCGAACCTGCTCTACGCCCGCCCGGAGGCCACCGAGACCGAGATCTGGGCAGCCCTCGAGGCCGCCCAGATCGTCGGCCTCGTCCGGTCGCTGCCGGACGGGCTCGACACCGTTGTGGGGGACCGTGGCTACCGACTCAGCGGCGGCGAGCGGCAGCGCCTGGCCATCGCCCGGCTGCTGCTGAAGGCGCCCTCGATCGTGGTGCTCGACGAGGCCACCGCCCACCTCGACAGCGAGTCGGAGGTCGCCGTCCAGCGGGCGCTCGACGCGGCGCTGGCTGGTCGTACGTCCCTGGTGATCGCGCACCGACTCTCCACCGTGCGCAACGCCGACCTGATCCTCGTCCTCCAGGACGGCAGGGTCGCCCAGTCCGGCACCCACGCCGACCTCCTCGCGGCGGGCGGGCTCTACGCGACGCTCCACGCGACCCAGTTCCGGGAGGCGGGCCCGGCTAGGGTCGGGTGATGGACCTCGACCTCGCCGATCGCGTCTTCGTGGTCACCGGTGGAGCGCGGGGCCTCGGCCGCGCGAGCGCCGACGCCCTGGTCGCCGAGGGGGCGCGGGTCGTGCTCTCCGGCCGATCGCAGGAGTCCCTGGACGCCGCGGTGGCCGATCTCGACGACCTGGCCGGCCGGGCCGCCGCCGTTGCCGTCGTGGCTGACAACGCCGATCGCGAGACCCCTGCGCGACTGCTGGCCGCCGCCGAGGACACGTGGGGACGCATCGACGGCGCACTGATCAGCGTCGGCGGCCCGCCCAAGGGCCCGGTGACCGAGATGAGCGACGACCAGTGGACCTCGGCCTTCGAGTCGGTCTTCCTCGGCGCCGTACGCCTGGCTCGCGAGATCGGGACCGCCCTGCCGGCCGGGGGCGCCCTCGGGCTGGTGCTCTCCTCCAGCGTGCGTGCACCGCTGGCCGACATGGCCATCTCCAACGGACTCCGACCTGGCCTCGCCATGGTCGCCAAGACGTTGTCCGACGAGCTCGGGCCACGCGGCGTACGGGTCAACGGCCTGCTCCCGGGACGCATCGCCACCGATCGGGTGGCCGAGCTCGACGCCCTCAGCGGTGATGCCGACGCCGCACGCGCCGCGGCCGAGGCCACGATCCCGCTGGGCCGCTACGGCGAGCCGGAGGAGTTCGGGGCGGTCGCCGCGTTCCTGCTCTCGCCGGCCGCGTCATTCCTGACCGGCGTCATGCTTCCCGTCGACGGCGGGCTGCTTCGCAGCCTGTGACTGCCGGCCCCACGGCCCGCGGCCGCCGCGATACTCGTCGTAGATGAGGTAGACGAAGCCGAAGATCGCGAGCACTCCGAAGAACCACCACTGGAGGCCGTAGAAGAAGTGCGGCCCGTTGTTCATCTCGGGCAGCTCCACCGGCGCCAGCGCCTCGGCCGGCTCCGGGGACTCCGAGCGGAGGTCGATGAAGCCGCCCAGCACCTCGCGGTCGAGGGCCTCGCCGATGCGTGAGCTGTTCACCGATCGCGTGGACTTGTCCGAGACCGACGTGCTGTCGCCGGTCGCGTCGCGGCGCACCCAGCCGGTGACGGTGACCTCGCCGGGAGGCGGCTCCGGGACGTCCTCGGTGGTGGCGCCCCGGTTGTCGGTGGCGAACCAGCCGCGGTCGACCAGCAGGCTGGTGCCGTCGGCCAGCTCGAGCGGCACGACCACGTCCACGCCGGGGGAACCCTCCCGGGTGCGGTAGCGCACGATCACGGTGTCCTCGACGGCATAGGTGCCGGTGGCCTCCACGATGCGCCACTCGTCCTCGAGCGAGACCGGGCGGCCGGGGACCATGACGGCCTCGACGGGGCCTGCGCCCTCACGCTCGTTGCGCTCGATGGTGGCGTTGCGATCCTTGCGGTCCTCGAGCCGGTCGAACTGCCACTCGCCCAACCGCCACGCAACCCAGCCGAGGGCGACGACGACGAGTGCGAAGGCGATCCAGCGGCGTGAGGCGAGGAAACGCAGCTTGTGCACGCGGTGAGGTTATCCGGGACGTCCTGAGCTGCTGATGGCCACCTCGGTAGACTCGTCGGGTGATGACACCTCTGGCAGACCGCTACGGCCGCGTAGCCACGGACCTGCGTGTCTCGCTCACCGATCGGTGCAACCTGCGCTGCAACTACTGCATGCCGGCCGAGGGCCTCGACTGGCTGCCCACCGACCAGACCCTGACCGACGACGAGGTCGTCCGGCTCATCACCATCGCCGTCCAGCGCCTCGGGGTGACCGAGGTGCGGTTCACCGGGGGAGAGCCCCTGCTGCGCCGGGGGCTCGTCGACATCGTCGGCCGCACCCACGCGCTCGGGGTGGAGACCTCGCTGACGACAAACGCGCTCGGCCTGACCCGCACCGCCCAGGCGCTGGCCGACGCGGGGCTCGACCGCATCAACGCCAGCATCGACTCGATCCGGCCCGAGACCTTCGCCGCGATCACTCGCCGCGACCGCCTTGCCGACGTCGTCGCCGGCCTCGAGGCGGCCCGCGCCGCCGGCCTCGGCCCGCTCAAGCTCAACGCCGTGCTGCTGCGCGGCACCAACGACGACCAGGCGTGCGAGCTGCTGCGGTGGGCGATCGAGCACCACTACGACCTCCGCTTCATCGAGCAGATGCCCCTCGACGCCCAGCACGGCTGGAGTCGGGCAGAGATGGTCACCGCCGACGAGATCTTCGCCTCGCTGTCGGAGGAGTTCGTGCTGACCCCGCACGGCGAGGCGCGTGGCAGTGACCCCGCCGAGCTGTTCGACGTCGACGGTGGCCCGGCGACGGTCGGTGTCATCGCCTCGGTCACCCGCCCGTTCTGCGGCGACTGCGACCGGGTCCGGCTGACTGCCGACGGTCAGGTCCGCAACTGCCTCTTCGCTCGCGAGGAGTCCGACCTCCGTACGGCCCTGCGCGCAGGTGCCTCCGACGAGGACATCGCGGAGCGCTGGGTCGTGGCCATGCTCGGCAAGCGTCCAGGGCACGGGATCGACGACGAGTCGTTCCTGCAGCCCGACCGGCCGATGTCGGCCATCGGCGGCTGACCGACGCCGCTCGAGCCGTCGCGGGTCAGCCGAGGGGCGCGTGGGGCACGACGTCCTTGAGGAAGCTGCGCGCGCCGAGGAAGTCCGACAGCGACTCCCGGTGCTGGTCGCACGCCAGCCAGGTCTTGCGTCGTTCAGGCGTGTGGATCTTCGGGTTGTTCCACAACAGCTCCCACTGGGCGTCGTGCTGACACCCCTTGGCCGAGCAGGTCGCCCGATCCGGGTCCGTCTCGATGCTCATCGCCTCCCCAAACTGAGTGAAGTGCCGGACAGCCACGGGGGGAAGCTGTCCGGCACCTCAGTACGAGTACAGACGGGGGATGCTGTACTCGCGAAGTTGAGTCTTCCACGACTGCACCGCGATTCCAAACTTCGCCGCTGACTGCAGATCGGCAACTTTTCCTCAGTTTTCGCGGCCCGGCGCATTCAACTCATGGGTGCCGGGGGCCTCCGGAAGGATGAACCCGTCGCTCTTCTGGTTTCCGGCATTGGCCATCACGACGGCGATGAACGGCAGGAAGACCGCGCCGGCGACCAGGACCCAGCGCAGCCACCCCGGTCCGACCGCCACCGCAGCGATGAAGCACACCGTGCGCAGGCTCATCGAGATCAGGTAGCGACGCTGGCGCGCCGCCATGTCCTCGCTGCTGCTCATCTGTGCCGTGGTGATGCGTACGGCGTCGGGCTCGGGCATGTCCGAAAGTCTACGTCGCTAGGCTCGATTACCCACGGGCCCGACAGGTCCGTGCGAAGCCGTCCGTCAGCCCAGCCAGGAGGCATCATGTCCGACCGCACCTACCGCGTCACCGAGATCGTCGGGACGTCCACCGACGGGATCGACCAGGCCGTCCGCAACGGCATCGAGCGAGCCGGCAAGACGTTGCGCCACATCGACTGGTTCGAGGTGACCCAGATCCGCGGCCACGCGAAGGACGGCGCCGTGGAGCACTTCCAGGTCGGAATGAAGGTGGGATTCCGGCTCGAGGATGAGTGATGTTTCGGCCTACCGCGCGGTAATCACTAGCGTCGATGTCGTGAGCCACACTCCTCGATCAGTCCTCGTCACCGGCGGCAACCGCGGCATCGGCCGCGCGATCGCCGAGGCGTTCCTCGAGCTCGGCGACAAGGTCGCCGTCACCACGCGCAACGGGGGAGCCCCCGAGGGTGCCCTCGACGTGCGCTGCGACATCACCGACGCCGCCGCCGTCGACGCCGCCTTCGCCCAGGTCGAGGAGGCGCACGGCCCGGTGGAAGTGCTCGTGGCCAACGCCGGGATCACCCACGACACCCTCATCCTGCGGATGAGCGAGGACGACTGGTCCTCGGTCATCGACACCAACCTCACCGGCTCCTTCCGGCTCACCAAGCGGGCGGCCAAGGGCATGCTGCGGCTCAAGCGCGGTCGGATCATCCTCATCTCCTCGGTCGTGGGGCTGCTCGGCTCGGCCGGCCAGGTCAACTACGCGGCGTCCAAGTCCGGCCTCGTCGGCCTCGCCCGATCGCTGGCGCGCGAGCTCGGCAGCCGCTCCATCACGACCAACGTGGTGGCCCCCGGCTTCGTCGAGACCGACATGACCGACGTCCTGACCGATGACCAGAAGGCGATCATCAAGACCCAGGTGCCGCTCGGTCGCTACGCCTCGCCCGCCGAGATCGCCTCGGCGGTCACCTGGTTGGCCTCCGACGGGGCCGGCTACGTCACCGGGGCGGTCATCCCGGTCGACGGCGGCCTCGGCATGGGCCACTGAGCGACCAGGTTCACCCACGACCACGCACGACGACGACAGGAAACAGACATGGGAATCCTCGACGGCAAGCGCATCCTCGTCGCAGGCGTGACGATGGACTCGTCCATCGGCTTCGCGACGGCAAAGGTCGCCCAGGAGCAGGGCGCCACGGTGCTCATCTCCAACTTCGGCCGGGCCCTCGGCATCACCCGGCGCATCGCCAAGCGACTCCCCACCGAGCCGCCGGTGCTCGAGCTCGACGTCACTGACGAGGACCATCTCGCGGGCCTCGCCGACCAGGTCCGGGAGCACGTCGACGGACTCGACGGTGTCGTCCACTCGATCGCGTACGGCAACCCCGAGACGTTGCTCGGCGGCAAGTTCATGGACGGCCCGTGGGACGACGTCGCCCAGGCCGTCCAGGTCTCGGCGTTCTCGCTCAAGTCGCTGGCCGTCGCCACCCGCCCGCTCATGTCGCGCGGTGGCTCGATCGTCGGGCTGACCTTCGACGCGACGACGGCGTGGCCGGCGTACGACTGGATGGGCGTGGCGAAGGCAGCGCTGGAGAACACCTCGCGCTACGTCGCCCGCGACCTCGGCGCCGACGGCATCCGGTGCAACCTGGTGTCGGCCGGTCCGCTGAAGACGTTGGCAGCCAAGGCGATCCCGGGCTTCGGGGAGCTCGAGTCGGCGTGGAAGGACCGCGCCCCGCTGGGCTGGGACGAGAACGACCACACACCGACCGCGCAGGCCGTCTGTGCCCTGCTGAGCGACTTCTTCCCGGCCACCACGGGCGAGATCGTGCACGTCGACGGTGGCTTCCACGCGATGGGCCTCTAGCGGCGGGGACGCCCTTCGGTAGTTTCCTCGGGTGACCTCACTCGTCGAGCTGCGCATCCTCGAAGGACCCAACCTCTACTTCCCCCGGGCTGCGGTGAAGCTCACCCTCGATGTGAGCTCGATCGTGGAGGCCGGTGACGAGACCGTGCTGCGCCTCGCGCGTCGGATCGGGTTGCGTACGACCCGGCCCGGCGCCGCCGACTCGGGCTTCCGGCAGCGCTTCGCGCTGCGCGCAGTCGAACGGCTGGTGCGCGCCATCGCCACCGAGGCGGGCACGTCCAGGCTCGCCGTCCGGGTCCGGCCCACCTCCGACCCGCACGTGCTCGTCGTGGCCTTCCCGTGGCGCAACCGGGGCCGCGCCCAGGCGCTGGGTGAGGCGGTCGCGCACGCCCTCGACGCCCTCCCCACGCCAGACCTCGAGGCAGCGGTCAGCGCCGCAGCGGAGGAAGTGCGCGCAGCCGACCCGGGGGAGCGGCCGACCACCATCACCCCGAAGATCCCGGTGGTCGCGGTCACCGGCACCAACGGCAAGACCACGACGAGTCGGATGATCGCCCACATCGCGCGCAGCAGCGGGTTGGTCGTGGGGTGGTCCAACACCGACGGCATCTACCGCGACGGTGTGCTGGTGGAGGCCGGGGACTACTCCGGGCCCTCCGGAGCCGGCCGGGCCCTCGGCCTGCCGGGCGTCCAGTTCGCGGTGACCGAGACCGCCCGCGGCGGCATCCTGCTCAAGGGCATCGGCATCACCCGCAACGACGTCTCCGTCGTCACCAACGTCACCGCCGACCACCTGGGCCAGCAGGGCATCGACACGGTCGACCAGCTGGCCGAGGTCAAGTCGGTCGTACCGAGGATCACCCGCCGGTCGGGGTGGGCGGTGCTCAACGGGGACGACCCGCGCGTGCTGGCGATGCGCGGCATCATCACCGCGCGGCCGTGGGTCTTCAGCCGTGACGCCGACGCTCCCGCCGTGCGCGACGTGCTCAACTCCGGGGGTCGGGCCACCACCGTCATCGACGGGTGGATCACGGTGCTCGCGCCCGGTGCCGACCCCGATCCGCTCATGGAGCTCGTCGACGTGCCGATGACCCTGGCCGGACTGTCACGCTTCAACATCGAGAACGCGCTCGCCGCCGCATCGGCCGCGCTGGCGATCGGCCTGCCCCGCGAGGCCGTCGTCTCCGGGCTGACGTCGTTCCGCCCCGACGCCGAGCACAACCCGGGCCGGATGAACTTCTTCTCCCTCCCCGGCGAGGTCTCGGTCGTCATGGACCTGGCCCACAACGAGGCGGGACTCGAGGCGCTGCTCGAGATCATGGACGGCGTACGACGCCCCGGTGCGCGCGCGCTGCTCGGCCTCGGCGCGGTCGGGGACCGCACCGACGACCTCATCGACCTCCTCGGCGAGATCGGGGCCAAGGGCAGCGACGTCGTGGCCATCGGGCACAAGGAGCACTATCTGCGCGGGCGCACCATGGACGAGATCGACGTCCTGCTGCGCGCCGGGGCCGAGCGGGTGGGCGTCACCGACATCGACACCTACTCGACCGAGGTGGAGTGCCTCGCCGCCCTGGTCGAACGCGCCGAGCCCGGCGACGTCGTCGGCCTGATGTGCCACGCCGAGCGGATGGAGGCGTACGACTGGATCGCCCAGCGTGGCGGCACCGCCGACACCCCCGAGACGTTGACCGAGAAGGTCCGCGCGGCGACCGCCCCGGTGTGAGCGGTGAGTGAGGGGTCCTTTCTTCGTCTCGGACCCGCCTCACACACCGCTCGGGAGCTGGTCTCGGAGCCGGGTCCGCGTTGCGTCGGTGTGTGAGGGGCTTTCGCTGCGGGCGAGAACCCGCCTCATACACCGCTCGAGCCGGGTCCGCGTTGCGTCGGTGTGTGAGGGGCTTTCGCGGCGGGCAGAACCCGCCTCATACACCGCTCGAGCCGGGTCCGCGTTGCGTCGGTGTGTGAGGGGCTTTCGCTGCGGGCAGAACCCGCCTCACACACCGCTCGAGCCGGGTCCGCGTTGCGTCGGTGTGTGAGGGGCTTTCGCTGCGCGCAGAACCCGCCTCACACACCGCTCGAGCCGGGTCCGCGTTGCGTCGGTGTGTGAGGGGCTTTCGCGGCCGGCAGAACCCGCCTCACACACCGCTCAAAGCGGCGCTCAGGCCTCCGCAGGCGGGGTGTAGTCGGGGTCCGCCGACGGCGCGTCGGGGTTGGCTCCCGATCCCGCCTGGGCGACGTCCGACCACTGCTCCAGCTCGGCCATCACCTCGGCGTGCTTGTCGACGCAGACGACGACCAGGTCGCCCCGGTTGGCGCGGGTCATCGCGTGGCGGACCGCCTCGATCTCGTCGAGGCTCAGCTCGGCCTGCTTGCACCGCGCTCCCTGGTCCATGGCCTCGCGTACGCCCTCGAGCACGAGCGAGGCGGTGTCGCCGCGCTTGCGACCGCGCAGCGCCACGTCCTCGCGGATGATGCAGACGTCGAAGTGCTGGGCAGCGATCTGACCGAGCTCGCGCATGTCCTGGTCGCGGCGGTCGCCGGCGGTGGCGATGATGCCGATGCGGGAGGGGCGCGCGAGGTCGTGGGAGGACTCCAGCGAGTCGCCGAGCCGGTCGACGAAGTCGCCGAGCATCTTCATCCCGGGCGCGTTGTGGCAGTAGTCCACGATCACGTTCACGCCGTCGACGTCGACCTCGTTGAGGCGTCCGGGGGACAGGTAGTAGTTGGTCGAGAAGGTGCGCAGGCCCTGCCGGATGTCGTGCAGGGGAGCACCGGCCGCGAACGCAGCGGCCGCAGCGGCGAGCGCGTTCTGGACGTTCATCCGCGCCCGACCGTTGAAGGTGGCGGGCAGGAGGTGGGTCCACGCCAGCTGCATCTCGCGGCGACCGTGCTGGACGACCATCATCTCGCCGCGCTCGGTCGGGTTGAGGACGATCGCCTTGCCACCGCGGCGGCAGTGGGCGTCGATCATGTCGCGCACCTCGCTGCCCGGCTCCTCCATGGAGAACCACACGACCTGCCCCGAGCACTTGCGCCGCATCTCGCGCACCAGCGGGTCGTCGGCGTTGAGCACGGCGTGCCCGTCGCGGGGCACCGCCTCGACGATGACGGCCTTCACGTCGGCCAGCTGCTCGACGGTGTCGATGCCGCGGAGGCCGAGGTGGTCGGGCTGCACGTTGAGCACGACGGCGACGTCGTTGCGTTCATAGCCCAGGCCCTCGCGCAGGATGCCGCCGCGGGCCACCTCGAAGACGGCGAAGTCGACGCGGGGGTTCTGCAGCACCATGCGTGCCGACCGCGGGCCGGATGCGTCGGCGCGGATCACCAGGCGCTCGTCGATGACGACGCCGTCGGTCGACGTCATGCCGACCTTGCGACCCAGGCCCTTGAAGATGTGGGCGATCATCCGCCCGGTCGTCGTCTTGCCGTTGGTGCCGGTGACAGCCACGATCGGGATCCGTGAGGTCGCGCCCGGCGGGAACAGCATGTCCACGACCGGCTTGGCGATGAACTGTGGCTCACCGATGGTCGGGTGGGTGTGCATCCGGAAGCCGGGGGCTGCATTGACCTCGCAGATGGCGCCGCCCGTCTCGCGCACCGGCTCGGTGATGTCGGGACAGATGAAGTCGATGCCGGCGATGTCGAGGCCGACCATCCGGGCGGCCTCCTCGGCGATCTCGATGTTCTCGGGGTGCGCCTCGAAGGTCCGGTCGATCGAGATGCCGCCGGTCGACATGTTGCCGGTCAGGGCGAGCTTGACCATCTCGCCCTCGACGGGCACCGAGTCCAGCGTGTGCCCCTGGTCGGCGAGCACCTCGACAGCAGCCTCGTCGGCCTTGATCCGGGTCAACACCTTCTCGTGGCCCACGCCGCGGCGCGGGTCGGCGTTGGTGAGGTCGACCAGCTCCTGGACGGTCGCGTTGCCGTCGCCGGTCACCGAGGCCGGTACGCGCTCGGCGATCGCGACCATCCGGCCGTCGATGATGAGGCAGCGGTAGTCCTTTCCGGTGACGAACGACTCGACGATGACGTTGCCGCGCCGGGACTGGTCGTAGGCGATCTGGAAGGCGTCGCGGACGTCCTGCTCGTTCTCCAGGTTCAGGCACACCCCGCGGCCGTGGTTGCCGTCGAGGGGCTTGATGACGACGGGGTAGCCGATCCGGTTGGCTGCCGAGACCGCCTGGTCGACCGTACGGACCGATTCCTGCTTGGGCACCGGGAGGCCGGCGGCTCCCAGCAGCTTGGTCGTGAGGTCCTTGTCGGAGGCGATGTCGACCGCGATCGAGGAGGTCTCGGACGTCATCGTGGCGCGGATCCGCTTGGCGTGGACTCCCTGGCCGAGCTGGACGAGCGAGTGCTGGTTGAGACGGATCCACGGGATGTCGCGGGAGACGGCCTCGTCGACGATGGCCTGCGTGGAGGGCCCGAACGCGGTGCGCTCGGCGCGACGGATGAAGTCGTCGCGCTCGGCCTCCCAGTCGAAGTCGGGGTCGCCCTCGACGAGGTGGTTGACGAGGCGTACGGCGAGCCTGCCCGCCGTCAGGCCGACGTTCTCGTCGACGTAGCCGTAGATGATGTTGTAGAGGCCGGGCTGTCCCTTGACCTGCCGGGTCTTGCCGCGCCGGATGTCGTGACCGACGACCTGCTGGAGCGCCAGCGCGACGTGCTCGGCCACGTGACCGAGCCAGGTGCCTTCGTTGAGGCGCTCGAGGAAGCCGCCTCGGCGTCCGCGCGAGCAGGAGTGCTCGCGCAGGCCGGGCAGCATGGCGACGAGGTCCTCGGAGAAGCCGGGCAGGGTGTTGGTCGGGAACTGCTCGAGCGAGCCGAGGTCGACGACCAGGTGGATCGACGTGTCGTAGGACCACACGTTGGCGCCGCGATAGACCCGCGTCTCGACGATCTGCAGGTCGGGGGTGGGGCGCTCGGTCATGCGGGTCCTCCGTCGGTCGGGGTGGTCGTGGGGGTGCCGGGTCGGCTCCTGGACTTCTTCTTCGCCGCCAGGCGACGCCGGATCGCCGCAGGTGTCGCGTCCGCGGCCGCGATGTCGCGGGCCAGCTGGCGCAGGTCGCGGCTGGCCGCGGCGAGCTCGTCGGCCTCCTCCGGATCGATGGCGGGTGCCGGTGGGGTGAGCGTGCGGGTGTCGAGGTTGAACGACGCCCCCTCGGGGAGCACGTGGAAGACCACGCCGCTGGCCAGTATCGGTGCCGAGCGCTGGGCCTCGTGCGCGTTCGAGACCATCCGGGAGCCATCGAAGATGGTCACGGCACCGCGGCCCATCACGCTCATGACAGCCTCACCGTCGATGTCCTCGACCAGGCCGCAGGTGTCCTCGTCGATGCCGATACCGAGCAGCTGCGGACTCTGGGCGACGATCATCAGCAACCGTCCATAACGGTTGCGCTGGTCGAAGTGCTGGTCGATGACGGTGGTGTCGACCAGGCCGAGCCCCGCCGCGACCTGCGTCATCCGCTGCTTGGGGGTCGCGCCCCCGACGCCGAAGGCCACCATGTGGGAGGACTGGATGCTCGCTCCGGCCGACGTGCCGGCGATGACCGCCCCGCGCGCGTGGGCACGCAGGATCGCGTCCCCGACCGGCGTCCCGCAGATGGCACCCGAGAGCTTGAGCTGGTTGCCGCCGGTCATGAAGATGCCGGTGGCCTCGTCGAGGGCCTTGACCAGGGCCGGGTCGTGCGCCTGTTCGCGCGTCTCGGGGCGTACGGCGTCGACGCGGGCCGCGCCGTACTTGGTGAACAGGGCGTCGTAGACCTCCACCACCTCCTGGCCGAGGGACGAGGCAGTCGGGATGACGGCGATCCGCGCGTCCGCACCGCCGCTGAGGGCGACGAAGTGCTTGAGGATCGTCGGCTTGCGTACCTTGTCCTCGGCGCCACCGATGATCATGAGCGGTCCGTTGGGCATGACAGGCAGGCTAGCGGCTGGAAAGGTGGGCGGATGCAGCAGTCGACAAGCGGCGAGACCAGGCGCCTCGTGGTGATGCGTCACGCGAAGGCCGAACCGAGTGGTCCGTCCGACCACGAGCGGGCTCTCGCCGACCGTGGTCGCGCCGACGCCGCCGAGGCCGGCAGGTGGCTCCAGCGGCAGGGCATCGTCGCCGATGCAGCGCTGGTCTCCGATGCCGTCCGCACCCAGGAGACCTGGGTCGAGCTGGCGACCGGCGCCGAGTGGGACATCGAGCCGGACTTCTCCGACGCCCTCTACGCCGCCGGCCCGGACTCCGCGTTCGACCTCATCCGTGAGGCACCCGAGGGGGCGCGCACGCTCGTGGTGCTCGGCCACAACCCGGCGATGGCCTTCCTCGCCGAGCTCATCGACGACGGCGAGGGGGACGACGACGCCATCACCAGCCTGGTCAGCCGCGGGTTCCCGACGTCAGCGGTGGTGGTCTTCGACGTCCGTGCGAGCTGGGCGGAGCTCGCGGCAGGGACCGGGACCGTCCGGCTGTTCCACGTCGGCGGCTCGTGAACGATCGCTCCCGGGTCGCGACCACGTTGCGGGCCGCCGGAAGCGTCTGGGCCGACGACGAGGCGGCGCTCCTGGTGGAGGAGGCACGCAGCGGGCACGAGCTCGAGGCCTGGCTCGCGCGCCGCGTCGCCGGCGAACCCCTGGAGACCGTCGTGGGCTGGGTCGCGTTCCTCGACCGGCGCCTCACCGTGGCGCCCGGCGTCTTCGTGCCCCGCCGCCGCACCGAGCTGCTGGCCCGTACGACGCTCGCGCGCGTCGCGCCGCACCACGTCGTCGTCGAGATGTGTTGCGGCGTCGCTCCGGTGGCCGCGGTGCTGGACGGGGTGGCGGCAGAGGTCCACGCAGCCGACCTGAGCCTGCCCGCCCTCGCCTGCGCCGCGGTGAACGCCCCGGGCGCCCGGCTGCACCACGGTGACCTGTTCGCGGCCCTTCCCGCCGAGCTGTCGGGACGGGTCGACGTGCTCGTCGCGAACGCGCCCTACGTCCCCACCGCCCGGATCTCCGCGATGCCCACCGAGGCGCGCGACCACGAGCCACGCGTCGCCCTCGACGGCGGTGGCGACGGTGTCGACGTGCACCGGCGGCTGGCCGCGGATGCGACTCCCTGGCTCGCGGCGGGGGGAGTCGTGCTCATCGAGACGAGCCGCGACCAGCTGCCGCTCACCCTCGGTGCCCTGGCCGGGGCAGGGCTGGCCACCAGCGCGGTCACCGACGACGAGGTCGACGGCTGCGTCGCGGTGGGGGTCAGCGCCGCTGGTCGATCTGCTCCTCGAGCGGGGGAGCGGGCGTGATGATGCCGACCTCGGCGTCGGCCTGCTCGATCTCCTCGCGCGAGATGCCGAGCAGGTAGAGGATCGTGTCGAGGTAGGGGACGTTGACGGCGGTGTGGGCGGCGTCGCGGACCAGCGGCTTGGCGTTGTAGGCGATGCCGAGACCGGCCGCGTTGAGCATGTCGAGGTCGTTGGCGCCGTCGCCGACGGCGATCACGGCGTCCAGCGGGACCCCCACCTCGTCGGCGAACTCCCGCAGCGCGGCGGCCTTGCCCGCCCGGTCGACGACCGGGCCGACGATCTCGCCGGTCAGCACGCCGTCGATGATCTCGAGCTCGTTGGCCCGGGCGAAGTGGATGCCGAGCTCCGCGGCCAGTCGGTCGGTGATCTGGCTGAAGCCGCCCGAGACGATCGCGAACCGGTAGCCCAACCGACGCAGGGTCCGCACCATGGTGCGGGCCCCGGGCGCGAGCTCGATCGTGTCGTAGACCTCGTCGAGGGCCGCCGCGGGCACCCCCTTGAGCAGGGCGACCCGCTGACGCAGCGACGCCTCGAAGTCCATCTCCCCGCGCATGGCGGCCTCGGTGATGCCCGCGACCTCAACCTCGCACCCGGCGTGGGCGGCGATCATCTCGATCACCTCGCCCTGGATGAGGGTGGAGTCGACGTCCATCACGATCAGCCGGACGCCGCGCCGGTGCAGCGACTCGCGCTGCACGGCGAGGTCGATGCCCTGCCTGACCGCCTCCGCGGCGAGCAGCGGCCGCAGCGTCTCGGCACGTGCCCCGGAGACGTGCATCTCGATGGCGGTCACCGGATAGCGGGCCATCCGCTCGATGCGGTCGATGTTGGCTCCGGAATCGGCGATGCGCCCGGCGATGGCCGACATGGCCGACGCCTTGAGCGGGCTGCCGATGAGCGTGATGTGCGACCTGTCGCCCTCGCGCGATCGATTGTCACCGGCACCCCGGTCGACCTCGACGGCCATGTCCAGGTCGGCCGCAGTGCGCTCGATGACGTCGCGAAGCTTCTTCCAGTCGCGCGGCGCGGTGACGAGGATGCCGAGCACCAGGCGCCGGCGAAGCACGATCTGCTCGATGTCGAGCACCGAGACCCCGGCACCCGAGAGGGCAGCGAAGATCGCGGACGTGACCCCGGGCCGGTCCTTGCCGGTCAGCGTGACAAGCAGGGTCTTCGGCGCGTCGTCCATGGTGGGTCGAGGTTATCCGGCAGCAGGGTCGCCGGGCCCCGGAGTCCGGGGATCGGGCCACACCTCGGGTGAGCAGGCGGCGGCCACGGCTCGCCTGGCCGCCCGCTCGAGAGGCTGGAGGAGGCCGCGGCGGAGCCCGGCGTCGTACGACGTCAGCGCACCGCCGTCGTCCTCCAGGGCCAGGTCCGCGATGGCCCAGGCCTGCATCCCCCGGGCGGCGAGGGTGATGCAGGGAGCCGGGGTCCCCAGCGGCGCGTCGAGCGTGGGGCGGTGGTGGAGGTTCATCAGGGCATCGGCCGCCTCGGGTCGCCACCGCGCCACGTCGAGGTCGGCCAGGTCGGCGGCCGTGGCGACCAGGGTCGCCCGCAGCCCCCGGTCCGCCTCGCCCACGTCGGGCAGCTGGCGACGCCCCGCGGGGTGGACGTGCCACTGCACGGTCTCGCCGACCTCCTCGGGCACCAGGCCCACCTCACCGACGACGACGGCCTGCCCGGCCTCCAAGGCCGCGGCGTTGAAGGTGATCGGACCGCCCAGCCCGAGCGGGTCGCCCTCGACCGGCAGGGCCAGGCCGGCGTACGACGCGCCCGACCGACGCAGGTCACCGAGCAGGTCCACCATGGATCCGCTCGCCGCGACGTGCGGCCCGTCGCCCAGGACGTCCAGCAGCGTGTCGATCTGCTCGTGGCCGCGCAGCCATGCCGTCAGCCACCACGCCATCACGGCGGAGTGGGGCAGGGCGTGGGGCGGGGTGGACCCGACGTGCGTCGACATCGCCGGGGAGGCTACTAGGGTTGCCGCCATGTCCGCTGTGATCGAGTTCGCCGGGGTCACGGTGCGCCGGGGCGAGTCCGTGCTGCTCGACGATGTCTCCTGGGAGGTCGAGGAGGACGAGCGCTGGGTCGTCCTCGGCCCCAACGGCGCCGGCAAGACCACTCTCCTGCAGGTCGCCGGCGCCCAGATGCACCCGACGTCGGGCGTGGCCGGCATCCTCGACGAGGTGCTCGGCACGACCGACGTGTTCGACCTGCGCCCTCGCATCGGCCTGACCAGTGCTGCGCTCGCCGACCGGATCCCGAGGTCCGAGCTGGTGAGGGACATCGTCGTCTCCGCCTCCTACGGTGTCGTGGGCCGTTGGCGCGAGCACTACGCCGAGCTCGACCACGACCGGGCCCTCCAGCTGCTCGTCGAGGTGGGTGCCGTCCATCTGGCGGAGCGCACCTTCGGCACCCTCAGCGAGGGGGAGCGCAAGCGCGTGCAGATCGCCCGTGCCCTGATGACCGACCCCGAGCTCCTGCTGCTCGACGAGCCGGCCGCCGGTCTGGATCTCGGCGGACGTGAGGACCTCGTCGCGACCCTCTCGGAGCTGGCCCTGGACCCCGACTCGCCGGCCACCATCCTCGTCTCCCACCACGTCGAGGAGATCCCGCCGGGCTTCACCCACGCGCTCCTGCTGCGTGAGGGGCGGGTCGTCGACGCCGGACCGGTGGATCAGGTCGTCACCGAGGAGACGCTCTCCGAGACCTTTGCCATGCCGCTGCTGCTGACGCACCAGGACGGCCGTTTTGCCGCGCGGCGACGACCAGCAACCCGATAGGGTCGAGCCATGGAGTGGTTGAGGGAGCACGCGTGGGAGACCTGGCTCGGCCTGGCGATCCTGCTGGGCGTGGCTGAGATGTTCAGCCTCGACCTGGTCCTGATCATGCTCGCGGCCGGTGCCGTCGTCGGCATGATCGCCGCCGGTCTCGACCTTCACATCGCCATCCAGATCCTCGCCGCGGCCGGTGCCTCCGTGGCAGCGCTCGCGGTGGTGCGGCCGTCGATGGTCAAGCGTTTCCACGGAGGGCCCGAGCTCGCGCAGGGCCACGGCAAGCTGGTCGGCAAGCAGGGCATCGTGACCACCGAGGTCTCGGGCCTGGCCGCAGGCAGGATCAAGCTCGCCGGCGAGGAGTGGACCGCCGAACCGTATGACGACACCACCACCATCGCGGCGGGTGAGACCGTCGAGGTGCTGGAGATCCGCGGTGCCACCGCCGTCGTGTACCCGGTCGCCCGGCTCGAGTCCTGATCCACACGTCCGACCCACGAAGGAGCCGTCCATGGAGATCGCCCTGATCCTGCTGGCGCTACTAGTCCTGTTCGTCATCGTCATGCTCACCAAGACGGTGCGGATCGTGCCCCAGGCCCGGGCCGGCATCGTCGAGCGCTTCGGCAAGTACAAGGGCACCCTGCCCGCCGGGCTCAACATCGTCGTTCCGTTCGTCGACCGCCTGCGCTACCTCATCGACCTGCGCGAGCAGGTCGTCTCGTTCCCGCCGCAGCCGGTGATCACCGAGGACAACCTGGTCGTCTCCATCGACACCGTCATCTACTTCCAGGTGACCGACCCGGTCGCCGCGACCTACGAGATCGCCAACTACATCCAGGCGATCGAGCAGCTCACCATGACCACGCTGCGCAACATCGTCGGTGGCATGGACCTCGAGGAGACCCTCACCAGCCGCGACTCCATCAACTCGGGCCTGCGCGGGGTCCTCGACGAGGCCACCGGCAAGTGGGGCATCCGCGTCAACCGGGTCGAGCTCAAGGGCATCGACCCGCCGCCCTCCATCAAGGACTCGATGGAGAAGCAGATGCGTGCAGACCGTGAGAAGCGCGCCGTGATCCTCACCGCCGAGGGCCAGCGCCAGGCCGCGATCCTCACCGCCGAGGGGTCGAAGCAGTCGCAGATCCTCAACGCCGAAGGTGACCGCGAGTCGCAGATCCTGCGCGCCCAGGCCGATCGCGAGGCATCGATCCTGCGTGCCCAGGGTGAGGGCCAGGCCATCCAGACCGTCTTCCAGGCGATCCACGACGGCCAGCCCGACCAGTCGCTGCTCGCCTACCAGTACCTCCAGATGATGCCCAAGATCGCCGAGGGCAGTGCCAACAAGGTGTGGGTGATCCCCTCGGAGATCACCAAGGCCATGGAGGGCCTCGGCTCCTCGATCCACGAGATCGCCGGGATCCCGAAGGACGCCTCGCCGCGTACGCGCGTCGACATGGGGCCGAGCGAGCCCCAGCTGCCGCGGCCGTCGGGGGCCGCCACCACCAGCAAGGCCGTCGAGGAGGCCATCGCGGAGGCCGAGTCCGCCGCGCAGACGCCGACCGGCTCCACGCCGCCTCCGACATCGGCCGCACCGGCCGCACCGGCCGACGAGCCTCCCGCAGCAGGGGAGTCCCCCTCGGCGTGAGTCCGCTCGAGGCCGTGCTGGTCGCCCTTGCCGGGGTGGCCGCCGGCACCATCAACACCGTGGTGGGGTCGGGAACGCTGATCACGTTCCCGACCCTCCTGGCGTTCGGCGTCCCTCCGGTCACCGCCAACGTCAGCAACACCGTGGGTCTGGTCCCCGGCTCGGTGTCAGCGGTGGTCGGCTACCGCCGCGAGCTCGTCGGGCAGCGCGGTCGCCTGGTGCGACTCGGGTCCGCCTCCCTGTTGGGCGGCGTGATCGGTGCGGCCCTGCTGCTGTGGCTCCCCTCGAGCGCCTTCGACACGATCGTCCCCCTGCTGATCGGGCTCGGCGTGGTGCTCGTCGTGGCGGGGCCGCGGATCCAGCGGGCGGTGGCTGCGCGTGCGGAGGGCCGAGGCGGCATCCCCGACCACGGCGTGTGGTGGGTGTGGCCGGCGGTGGCAGCCGCCGGCGCCTACGGCGGCTACTTCGGCGCAGCCCAGGGTGTGCTGCTGATGGCGATCCTCGGCATCGGGGTCGCTGACTCGATGCAGCGGCACAACGCGACCAAGAACGTCCTGGCCCTGGTCGTCAACGCCGTGGCCGCTCTCGTCTTCGTCGCTGTCGCCGACGTGGACTGGGCCGTCGCCGGACTGATCGCCCTCGGTTCAGTGGTCGGTGGCCAGATCGGCGCGACCGTCGGGCGCCGACTGCCGCCCACGCTGCTGCGTGTCGTGATCGCCGTGGTGGGCGTGGCGGCCCTCGTGGCCCTCCTCGTCTGAGCCCGACTGCTTCTCCACCCAGGCCCGCAGCCAGGTGTCGATGTCGGCATAGACCTGCGCCCGCACCGCCGGCCGTGACAGCACGACGTCGTGGAGGGCACCGTCGACGGCGACCGAGGTGACGTGTCGGCCGAGCGACGAGGCCCACCTGCGGATCTGCTCGACGTCGAGCACGATGTCGTTGGCGTGGACGTCGTCGTTCATCTCGGCGGGGAACACGCTCCGTGCCGACGACAGCACCAGGGCGGGGCACGTGAGGTCCAGGCCGGCGTGCAGCTCGGAGTGCCCACGCCGCACCGCCCGCAACCAGCCGGCGTAGACCGGGCGCGAGCCCATCGGCTTCCAGGTCAGGTCGTAGTCCCACTCGCCGCCGTGGGAGGCGTGGATCGACTGGGCGTAGAAGGTGTTGACCCGTCGCGGGATCTCCTGCTTGGGCCGGGTCGTGCCCAGCCGCTCGAGCGCGACCCGGGTCGCGGGGTTGCGCAGCCACGCAGACCCGTGCATGTCGAACCACGGCGAGTTGAGCACCATCCCTGACATCTGCGCGGGACGTCGCTCGTTGGCCCAGAGCGGGAGGGTCAGGCCGCCGGTGGAGTGTCCGGACGTGATCACCTCGGTGTGACGATCACGCTCGGTGATCCGCCACCACGCGAGGTCCAGCTCGGCGAAGTACTCGCGCAGGTCACCGACGTAGTTGGGGGTCTGGTGGTCGCGCAGCGACCGGCCGTACTTGCGCAGGTCGATGGCGTAGAAGGTGTAGCCGCGGTCCGCCCACCACTCGGCGTACTCGGTGTGGAAGAAGTAGTCGGCGAAGCCGTGCACGTGCAGCACCGCGCGGCCGGTGGGACGGCTGGCGGGGAGGGTCACGAGCGTGGCGACCACCGCACCCTCGTCGTCCGGCGGGAGGGACATGGTCTCGACCCGATAGGCCGGTCCGAGGACGTCGGACTGCGGCTCGTGGGACATGCGTCGAGGATATCGAGACGACCCGCATCGCGGGCGGCTCGTCCACATCGACCAGTATTCCGATTACGTCCTCCAGCGACCGCGTTCAGACCTAGCCTGTGCGAGTGTCGAACGCCGTCGCGTCCCTGCAGCGAGGGCTCACTTCCTACCTCCAGCAGCAGGTCGATGGCTGGCGCACCGGGACCCGAGGCAGCCAGGTCTTCGTGACGTCGATCCTGCTGGGCTTGATCGGCATCGCGGTGGGCGTCATCTTGGCGTTCGGCGACGTGGTGCCGATGGCCCTGTGGGTGGTCTACCTGATGCTGGGTGTGATGCTGCTGCGCTTCGTGCCGCTGGTCCTGGTCACGGTCGCGGTGCTGGCTGCAGCGTTCTGGGCGGCCGCGGAGGCGGGACTCGACCAGCCGCGCCTGGTGTCGAGCCTCGTGATCCTCGCGCTGGCCGCCATCTTGGCGGTGCTCCAGTCCAGTCGCCAGCGCTCCGGCTTGCCGGTGGCGCTGAGCGAGGCCGTGCTCTCCCAGCTGCGCGACCGGCTGCAACGACAAGGCGTGGTCCCGGCACTGCCCAACGGGTGGCGGTCGCAGTCGGCCGTCCTCACCGCCCACGGACCCAGCTATGCCGGGGACTTCCTGGTGGCGGACCTGCGTGATGGCCGCTGGCTCGAGATGGCGCTGGTCGACGTCTGCGGCAAAGGCGTGTCCGTGGGCCCGCAGGCGTTGCAGTTCGCCGGTGCCCTCGGCGGCCTGATCGGAGCGATGCCGCCTGGCGAGATGATGTCGGCAGCCAACGGCTTCCTGCTCCGCCAGGAGTCCGACGAGTCGCTGGCGACCGCAGTCCACCTCAAGGTCGACCTGCTCACGGGCGACTACACCATCACCAGCGCCGGTCACCCGCCCGCGCTGCACTGGCACCTGGGCACCAGGGGCTGGACCATCGACAACGCACGGGGCATGGCCCTCGGCGTCATCTCCGACGTCGAGTTCGCCCCCAGCCACGGCCGCCTGCGCCCGGGCGAGGCCCTCATGTTCTACACCGACGGCGTGATCGAGAGCGGCCACCGCGACATCGACGACGGCATCGAGTGGCTACGCCACCAGGCGCTCAACGTGGTCGACATGCGGGGCTTCACCGGGCTTCCGCGTCGCGTCCTCAAGAAGGTGCCCCGCGGCAACGACGACCGCGCCATCCTGCTGCTCGAGCGTCAGCCGCTGACCTCGCCGGAGCGGGCGTCGGAGACGTTCCGCGGCCTGTCCCACTAGCGAGACCCGCGCACGTAGAGCTCCCGGATGACCTCTTCGATGTCCGGCTCCTGGATGGAGAGGTCGGCGACGTCGTACGACGCGGCGACCGCGGCCACGATGGGCGCCGCGCTCGCCTCGGAGGGGAAGGACAGCCACTGCCGCGGCCCCTCGACCCTGCGCACCTCCGCACCGGGAACCACCATCGCCGGTGCCTCGTCCACCAGGTCGACGACCAGGGTGCGGGTGGAGCCGCCCAGGACGTGGAGCCCGCTGAGCGTCCCGTCGTAGACCGAGGTGCCGTGGTCGATCACGATGACCCGCTCGCACAGCGCCTCGATGTCCTGGAGGTCGTGCGTGGTGAGCATCAACGTCGTGTTGCGCTCGGCGTTGAGCGAGCGGAGGAACTCGCGCAGGCGGCCCTTGCTGACCACGTCGAGGCCGATGGTGGGCTCGTCGAGGTAGAGCACCTCCGGGTCGTGCAGGAGGGCGGCGGTGATGTCACCACGCATCCTCTGGCCCAGGCTGAGCTGGCGTACCGGGGTGTCGAGCTGGGTGCCGAGGTCGAGCAGCTCGACGAAGCGCTCGAGGTTCTCGCGGTAGCGGGCGCGAGGGATGCGGTACATCTTCTGCAGCAGCTCGAACGAGTCGCGCAGCGGCAGGTCCCACCACAGGGTCGAGCGCTGCCCGAAGACGACACCGATCCGACGGGCCAGCTCGACCCGGTCCCGGCTGGGGTCGAGCCCGTCCACACGAACCTGTCCGCCGGTCGGCACCAGGATGCCGGTCAGCATCTTCACGGTCGTGGACTTGCCGGCTCCGTTGGGGCCGATGTAGCCGACCATCTCGCCCGCCTCGACGGAGAAGGAGAGGTCGTGGACCGCCACCACCTGCTCGCGCACGCGGCGACGCCTGCCCTCCACCCGTCGTCGTACGTCGAAGGTGCGCTCGAGGTCGTGCACCTCGATCAGTGGCCTGGTCTGCGACGCGGACATGTCAGCTCCCGGTGGAGGTGTAGTGGCGGACGCCGGAGCGCCACACGACCAGGGCGGCCGCGACCGTCGCGGCACCGGCGAGCGGTGAGGCGAACTGGAAGGCGTCGGGCATCCCGAAGGGGTCGGTGCGGCCCAGCAGGAAGAGGCAGGGGTACCAGTTGACGAAGGCGACCGGGATGACGAAGGTCAGCCCGACCAGCACCTCGCGCGGAAAGATGCTGAGGGGGTACTGCGTGACGGTGGCGCCACCGTAGGTGAAGGCGTTGGCGAACTCGCTCGCGTCGGTGGTCCAGAACTGGATGCAGGAGAAGCCGAGGAAGAGGCCGAAGTAGACCACGGCGCCACTGGCGATCATCGACACAGCCACCAGGAGGCGCAGGGGAGTCCAGTCGACTGAGGTGCATGCCCAGCCGAAGACCACGCCGGCCTGGGTCAGCCGTCCCATCCTCCTGAGCGTGAACTGGTCGGCGCAGACCTGGACCAGCAGCGGCACCGGCTTGGTCATCATCTGGTCCAGGCGCCCGGTCCGGATGTAGGTGCCGATGCGTTCCACGCTCCCGATGGCGGTGTCCGCGAGGGCCAGGGCGAGCGACGCACTCCCGTAGAGCAGCGCGACCTCGTGGAGCGAGAACCCCGCGAGGTCCTCCAGGTGGGTGAACATGATCCACAGGCCCACGAAGTCGAGCCCGGTGATGAGGCCGTTGCCGACGGCGAGCAGCACGAAGGAGGCGGGGTACTGCCAGGCGGCCCGGATCCAGAGCCAGGCGATCTGGCCGTAGGTGCGCAGGTGGTCAACCACCCTGCACCACCACCTTGCGCGTCGCGAGGGCGAGGACGCCCTGGCAGGCCACCAGCAGGACGACGGTCCAGAACACCTGGAACCCCAGGGCTCCAAGGAGGCCGGAACCGGTGTGCTTGCCGAGCCAGATGTCGGCGGGGACCTGGACGTACGACGCCCACGGCAGCGCCTGCGCGACGGTGCCCAGCCAGCCCGGGAAGAGGACGAGGGGCAGCATCATCCCGCTGAAGAAGATGGCGAACGCGCCGCTCATCACCTTGACCCCCGACTGGTCGAGCAGCCAGAAGGCCGTGCTCGCCACGAGGAACCTGATGGCGAAGCTGACCATCACGGCCAGCACCAACGAGACCGCGAACGCGAGCGCGTTGAGCGGCGAGGCGGGGAGGGAGATGTCGAAGACCACCACGCCGACCAGCGTGGGCGCGAGACCGCGGGTGAGCAGGTGGTAGGCGGCGCGACCCAGGTCGCTGGCGAGATACCACCCCACGAGGCCCACCGGACGGTAGAGGTCGATGGCGATGTCACCGGTCCGGATGCGCTCGGCGAGGTCGTCGGTCGTGCCGCCACCCCACAGCGCGATGGTCATCAGGAGCGCCTGTCCGAGCCAGACGTAGGTCACCGCATCCTGCGAGTCGTAGCCACCCGCTCCGGGACTGGCCGTCCAGAGCGCCAGATAGGCGAAGGAGTAGATGGTCCCGAAGACCGAGTTGGTGAAGATCCCGGCGAGGGTGGCCGCGCGGTAGGTGGAGTAGCGACGGAACGCCCGGGTCGCGATGGCGACATGAAGCATCCGACCGTCCCTTCGAAGGAGCTCGACCCCCGGCCCACCCACGAAGGCGGCCGGGGATCGTCTCACATCAGGGGGGCGGGACGCACGCCGATCAGGGGCGGGTCAGGTTCAGGACGCCGACGAGGCGCCCCTGGGCGTCGGGGACGACCGCGACACCGGCGTACCGGGCACGCGGGCTGAGGAGGATCTCGCGGTGGGGCGGCGAGTCCATCCACAGATCGACCATGGACCTCGGGGTGAGCTGCGCGCCCCGGACGAGGGCTTCCCCGGCCCACGTCGTGCCGCAGCGTCGGAGGACGCGCCTCTGGTCGCGGTGCGCGAAGATCCCGCTGCGGACGATGCGCCGGCCCCAGCGCTCGGCCAGGCGGTCGGTGCAGGAGTCGAAGAGCGCGATGGGCCGTCGACCGTTGGCGATGCGTGCCTCGTTGATCGTCACCATCAGGGACGTCTCGAACTCGTCGAGGGTGAGCGTCTGCGACGTGGCGCTGGGGGCGGGCTGGTCCCGGGTGGGCACCGGCCAGGTCGCCGCCTGCGCTGCCGAGGGCACGGTCAGGAGCACGGCTGCGGAGACGAGCAGCGATGCGAGCTGGGTGCGCATGATGGGGGACCTCCAGAGGTCAGATCGCGACTCAGGATGAGCCAAATCTTGACCAAACCTTGTGAATGCTTCCTTGAGATTAGCCGACCGACGTGATCCGCGAGCAATTTCCGACAACTGGCACGCCGCTGAACCGGGATATCGGTCAAGGCTTCTCGTAGAGACTGAGGAGAAACCTCTGGTCAGATCAAAACGGCTTGACCGTTTCTCCATGACCGAAACCGCCAAGTCCGCGCCAGTGGTCTGGACCATTCGATGCTCAGCCCTCGAACCTCACGAGTGGGCCGGACCCGCAGCCGGAGAGAATGTCGGGCATGACCGATCGCCCGGCGTCCCAGACGTCTCCCTACCTCGCCGGGCTCGTCCTCGCGGGTCGCAAGGTGGTCGTGGTGGGGGGAGGTCACGTGGCACAACGGCGCGTTCCGGCCTTCCTGGCAGTGCACGCCGACGTCACCGTGGTCAGCCCCGAGGTCACCCCGGCGTTGGAAGGCCTCGCCGGCGAGGTCACCATCGTGCTGCGGGACTTCGAGGAGACCGACGTCGAGGGTGCGTGGTACGTCGTCGCCGCGACCGACGACGCGGACGTCAACGCCCGGGTGGTCGCAGCCGCCGAGCGGCGCCACACCTTCTGCGTACGCGCCGACAACGCCCTGGGCGGCACCGCCTGGACACCGGCGGTCGGCCACCACGGCAGCGTCACCGTCGGCGTGCTGGGCAACCGTGAGCCCCGCAAGTCCGCCGCCCTGCGCGACGACATCGTCACCGCCCTGCGGGACGGGCACCTGTCGGCGCAGGGTGCGCACGACCGCACCCCCGGCGTCGTCCTCGTCGGTGGCGGACCCGGGGAGCCGGAGTTCGTGACGGTCGCCGCGCGGCACGCCCTGGCGTCGGCGGACGTGGTGGTCGCCGACCGGCTCGCCCCGCGCGAGCTCCTCGACGAGCTCGGCCCGGACGTCGAGCTGATCGACGTGGCCAAGCTGCCCCGGGGACGCTCGGCGTCGCAGGACTACATCAACGAGGTCATCGTCGAGCGGGCGCGCGCAGGCAAGCGGGTGGTGCGGTTCAAGGGGGGCGACAACTTCGTCTTCGGGCGCGGCTTCGAGGAGCTGCTGGCGTGTGAGGCAGCCGACGTCCCGGTGACCGTCGTGCCCGGACTGACCTCGGCCATCGCCGTCCCCGCGCGCGTCGGCATCCCCGTCACCCACCGGGGCGTGGCCCACGAGTTCACCGTCGTCTCCGGCCACCTGCCGCCCGGGCACCCCGAGTCCCTGGTCGCCTGGGATGCCCTGGCCCGGCTGCGGGGCACGGTGGTCGTCCTGATGGGAGTGGACAACGGTCCGGCCATCGCCGACGCGCTGGTGACCGGCGGCCGGCCGCCCGCGACCCCGGTCGCGGTGGTCGTCGACGGCACCATGCCGACCGAGCGGGTCGTGCTCAGCACCCTGGAGTCCCTGTCGGCGGACCTCGCGTCGCACGAGGTACGCCCCCCGGCGATCATCGTCATCGGTGACGTGGTGGCGGTGGCCCGTCCGGCACACTACGGACGTGACTGACCTCGTCGAGATATCCGACCCCGACGATCCCCGGCTGGCGGACTACCGCGACCTGCGCGACGTGGAGCTGCGCAAGTCGCTCGAGGCGGAGCACGGCCTGTTCCTCGCCGAGGGCGAGAAGGTGGTGCGCCGCGCGGTGGAGGCCGGCTACGTCGCGCGCTCCTTCCTCATGGCCCCCCGGTGGGTGGACGGGCTCGAGGATGTCCTCGACCGGAGCGCCGGCCCGTGCTTCGTGGTGTCCGAGGCACTGATGGAGCAGGTCACCGGCTTCCACGTGCACCGCGGGGCGCTGGCCTCGCTCCGCCGTCGGCCGCTTCGGCCGGTGAACGACGTACTGGCTGCCGCGCGCTCGGTGCTGGTGCTCGAGGACCTCGTCGACCACACCAACGTCGGAGCGGTCTTCCGGTCGGGCGCAGCGCTCGGCTTCGACGCCGTCCTGCTGGCCCCGCGGTGCGCCGACCCCCTCTACCGCCGCTCCATCAAGGTCGGCATGGGCGCGGTGTTCACCACGCCCTGGACCCGCCTCCCGGACTGGTACGACGCCCTCCCGACGTTGTCCGCCCAGGGGTTCACGACCATCGCGCTCACCCTGGCCGAGGATGCCGTGCCGATCGAGCACGCCGTCGCCGGTGTCGATCGGCTCGCGCTGGTGCTCGGCTCGGAGGGACACGGCCTCTCCGCCCGCTGGGAGCAGTCGGCCGACCGTCGAGCAGTGATTCCGATGCGCGAGGGGATCGACTCGCTCAACGTCGCTGCCGCCAGCGCCGTCGCGTGCTACGTCGCGGCGAGTCGTTAGCTCGTCAGCCGCGCTGACGCAGGGCGGCGTGCAGGACGATCGAGCCGGCCACGGCAGCGTTGAGCGAGCTGGCCGACCCGACCATCGGGATGCTGACGACCTCGTCGCACGACGTGCGCCAGCCCGCGGCGAGGCCGTGCGTCTCGTTGCCGACGACGAGCACCACGCGGCCCGAGAGGTCCACGTCGGCGAGGTCGCCGCCCTGCTCGTCGGTGCCGACGATCCGGTAGCCGTGGGCGTGGGCGAACTCCACGACCGGACCGGGTCCGGGCAGCCGCATCACGGTGAGGGCGAAGAGCGAGCCGGTGCTGGCGCGGACCGCTCGAGGGTCGTAGGGGTCGGCCGCGTGGCCGGTCACGACCAGCGCGCCGGCACCGAAGGCGTCGGCCGAGCGCGCGAGCGTGCCGATGTTGCCCGGGCTCGTGGGTCGGTCGAAGACGACGATCGGCCCGTGGGGGCGCGCGGAGTCGGCCAGTCGCTCGACCCCGTCGTCGGGCATCTCCACGACAGCGACGAGCTCGGCGCCCTCCTCCTTGCCGCTGAGCCGGGCATGCAGGTCGGGGGAGAGGGCCACCTTCTCGGCGTCGACCGAGGCCCAGAGCTGGTCGAGCCAGGCCGACGACGAGTCCTCGGCGCGCAGCATCGCCCGGACCGTCCACCCCTCCTCCACCGCGCGGGTGATCGGCCGGACCCCCTGCACGAGGAACTCACGGTTGCGGTGCCGCTTGCTGCGGTTGGTCAGCAGCGCCTCCCACTGCTGGAAGCGGGCGTTCTCGCGGGTGATCCGGAGCTCGTTCATCCCGACGTGCTCGAGTCGGCCGGCCAGGTGAGGGGGTAGTCCTCGGCTGCGTCGTCGTGCTCCTTGGTCAGTCTCTTGCGTGCCTTCGCGGGGAGGCGGTCTCCGAAGACGGTGCCGACGGTGTGGTCGGTCTCGTGCTGCAGGCACCGGGCGAGCAGCCCGTCCCCCTCGAAGGTCACCGGCTCGCCGTCCAGGCCGGTGCCGTCGACGCGAGCCCAGTCCGGGCGCGGGCAGGGCTGGAAGGAGCCCGGGAAAGACAGGCACCCCTCGTCGTCGTCGTCGAGGTGTCGGTCGCGGCCCTCGGGCAGTGTCACCACCGGGTTGCAGACCACCCCGACGGTGCGACGGCCGTCCTCGTCGGGGCAGTCGAAGACGAACATCGCGACGTCCTCACCGACCTGGCACGCGGCGAGCCCGACCCCGTCGGCGGCGTACATCGTGGCGACCATGTCGGCCGCGAGGGAGCGCAGCGCGTCGTCGTACGTCGTCACCGGCTGCTGCGGGCGGTGCATGACGGGTGTTCCCCAGCGGGTGATCGCGCGGGGCGAGCCGCCGTCCGGCAGCGGCCCATAGGGTGCGTGTACGTCGGTCGAGTCGGCGTCGGGCATGCCCGGAATCCTAGCCAGCGGCCCAGCTCCGCGGACGGGTGGGGACCACCGTGACGAGCACCACCGACCGGGTGGTGGTCAGGTAATGTAACTCGTAGTTACAGTGGAGGCATGTACCTCATGAAGACCTTCCGACCAGGCGGTCGCCACGGGCTGTCGTCTCGCGAGACCCGCGACGCGATCGGGCTCGCTGTCGCCGCCGTGAGCCGGTTGGCCCGGAGCGAGCTCATCGACCGCCTGGGCATGCGCAAGCAGGCCGAGCGGGCCGTGTTCTCCACGACTCGCAACGGTTTCCGTGTCGCCACCGCGGCCGGTCGCACCTTCGCCCGCAGCGGTGGCCGCTCCGCCGGCCACCGTCCGCCCAGCGCCAGCTCGGCGGGGGTCTTCGACCTGACGCCCACCGAGGACGAGCAGATGCTCGTCGACGTGGTCACCGAGCTGGCCACCGAGCTGGTGCGTCCGGCCGCCGCCGGGGCCGATGACGCCTGTGCCACGCCGACCGAGCTCCTCCGGGCAGCGCAGGAGATCGGACTGCCCGGGCTCGGTGTCCCCGACACGCTCGGCGGGATCCTGGAGGAGCGCTCGGCGATGGCCGGCACCCTCGTCGCCGAAGCCCTCGCCCGTGGTGACATGGGCATCGCCGTCGCCGCGCTCGCGCCCGGTGCGGTCGCCACGGCCATCGGCCTGTGGGGCACCGAGGCGCAGCAGCAGACCTACCTCCCGGCGTTCACCGGCACCGACGTCCCTGCCGCCGCACTGACGCTGGCCGAGCCGAACGTGCTGTTCGACCCGCTCACCCCCACCACCACAGCGACGCGCAGCGGTGACGGCTTCGTGCTCGAGGGCGTCAAGTCCGCCGTCGTCCGCGGCGCGGAGGCTGAGCTCTTCGTGATCGGCGCACTGCTCGACGGCAAGCCCGCGCTGTTCCTCGTCGAGTCCGGCACGGAGGGTCTCGAGGTCGAGGCCGACCCGTCCATGGGTCTGCGCGCCGCCGCCCTCACCCGCCTGCACCTCTCGGGCGTGCGGGTGGGGCACGACGCCCTGCTCGGCGACACCGACGGCACGGCGTACGCCGAGTGCGTCCGGCTGTCCCGGCTGGCCTGGTGCGCCCTCGCTGTCGGGACCGGACAGGCGGTGCTCGACCACGTCACGGACTACGTCAACGAGCGCCAGGCGTTCGGCGAGCCGATCAGCCACCGCCAGTCGGTCGCGTTCATGGTCGCCGACATCGCCATCGAGCTGCAGGCGATGCGACTCGTCACCTGGAAGGCAGCCTCCCGCGCCACCCGCGGGGAGGGCTTCGCCCGCGAGGTCGGGCTCGCGCGCCAGCTGTGCACCGAGAGGGGCATGCGGATCGGTCTCGACGGCGTACAGCTGCTCGGGGGCCACGGCTTCGTCAAGGAACATCCCGTCGAGCGGTGGTACCGCGACCTGCGGGCCGTCGGCATCATGGAAGGTGCGGTGCTGGTCTGATGATCAACCTCGAGACTCCCCGCAAGCACGCCGGTCTCGTCGACCAGGCGCACCAGCTGGCGATGAACATGCTGCGACCGATCTCCCGCACCTACGACCGGGCCGAGCACGAGTACCCCACCGAGCTCGACATGCTCGCCGCGCTCATCGACGGCGTGTCCGAGACTGGTGCGACGGGCGGTGCCGGCGCGGGGGGCGTACGACGGGACGGCACCGAGAGCTCGGACCGGGTGCGGAACGGGGCCAACCTGGCGTCGGTGCTCTCCGTGGCCGAGATGTGCTGGGGCGACACCGCCCTGCTCCTCTCGATGCCGCGCCAGGGCCTGGGCAACTCCGCCATCGCCTCGGTCGCCAACGAGGAGCAGCTCGAGCGCTTCGCCGGCACGTGGGCGGCGATGGCCATCACCGAGCCCGGCGTCGGCTCGGACTCGGCCGGCATCACGACGACAGCCGTGAAGGACGGTGACGACTACGTCATCAACGGCGAGAAGATCTACGTCACCGCGGGTGACCGTGCCGACAGCGTGGTGGTGTGGGCGACCCTCGACAAGGAGCTGGGTCGCGCGGCGATCAAGTCGTTCCTGGTCCGCAAGGACAATCCCGGCCTGAAGGTCGAGCGACTCGAGCACAAGCTCGGCATCCGCGCGTCCGACACGGCCGCGATCTCCTTCACCGACTGCCGGGTCCCGGCCCAGGACCTCCTCGGATCACCCGAGATCGACACCACGTCCGGCTTCGCCGGAGCGATGGCGACCTTCGACAGCACCCGACCGCTCGTCGCGGCGATGGCGGTGGGCTGTGCCCGTGCGTCCCTCGACCTGACCCGCGACCTGCTCGACCAGGCGGGCATCGCAATCGACTACGACCGGCCCGCGCAGGTGCAGAGCGCAGCCGCCGCCAGGTTCATCCAGCTCGAGGCCGACTGGGAGGGCGCCCAGCTGCTGATGATGCAGGCGGCGTGGATGGCCGACAACCGCCGACCCAACTCCCTCGAGGCCTCGATGGCGAAGGCGAAGGCCGGCCGGGTCGGTTCCGACGTGACGCTGTCGTGCGTCCAGCTGTGCGGCACGCTCGGCTACAGCGAGGCCGAGCTGCTGGAGAAGTGGGCCCGCGACTCCAAGATCCTCGACATCTTCGAGGGCACCCAGCAGATCCAGCAGCTGATCGTGGCCCGTCGGGTCCTGGGGCTGACGAGCGCCGAGCTCAAGTGACCCGCTCCTGACACGCGACGAAGCCCCTCCCGACGGTCATCGGGAGGGGCTTCGTCGTGCCGGTCAGGCGGTCTTGTAGGGGTCGTGCTGGGCCAGGAGCTTGTCGAGGCGGGCCTGGTCGAGGCGGTGGACGGTGGTGCTGTCCTCCTGCATGTCGCGCACGACCTTGGCGAGGGTGAAGGTCGAGGTCGTCAGGTAGAGGGTGCCGAGGGCGAGGAAGCCCTTGATCCACGGGTCGGCGTCCATGAAGTAGATCGCGACGAGCATGGCGAAGAGCGCGGCACCGAACGAGATGGCGGCCTGGGCGGCGAAGGCGGTGGTGTTCTTGGCGGTGGAGGCGAGTGTCGAGGTCATGCCCCGAAGCCTGTCCCGGTCCGGCAGTGGTGGAATCCGGCGTCGTACCTGATCCGGGCTGAGTACGTCGGCTCAACCGAGCCGAGTACGTTCTGCGCATGACCGGCCACATGACGCCCGAGGAGTTCCGTCGCCAGGGTCACGCCGCCATCGACTGGATCGCCGACTACTGGGACTCGCTCGACGACCTGCCGGTGCGCTCGCAGTCGCGGCCGGGTGACGTACGACGTGCGCTTCCCGCCGCGGCGCCCGAGGACGGGGAGCCCTTCGACGCCGTGCTCGCCGACCTCGACGAGATCGTGGTGCCCGGGCTGACGCACTGGCAGCACCCGCGCTTCTTCGCCTACTTCCCGGCGAACTCCTCACCCGCGGCCATCCTCGGCGACCTGATCTCCAGCGGCATCGGCGCGCAGGGGATGATCTGGGCGACCAGCCCGGCGGTCACGGAGGTCGAGCAGGTCGTCCTCGACTGGTTCGCCGGGGCGCTGGACCTGCCGGCGGCGTTCCGCAGCGACGGTCCGGGTGGTGGCGTCATCCAGGACACCGCGTCGACCGCGACGTTCACCGCGCTGCTCGCCGCCCTCCACCGCGCCAGTGGGGGACAGGTGCGCCAGAGCGGGCTGGGGGAGCAGCGGTGGACGGTCTACGGCTCGTCGCAGGCGCACTCGTCCCTGGTGAAGGCCGCGATGATGGCGGGGCTGGGCGAGGACTCGGTGCGCGCGATCGACGTGGACCCCGAGACCCAGTCCATGGACATGGACGCATTCCGGCTGGCCGTCTCCGACGACGTGGAAGCGGGACGTCGCCCGGTCATGGTGCACCTCGCCGCGGGGACGACCTCGACGGGCGCGATGGACGACATCGCGAGGGCCGCCGAGATCGCACGCGAGTGGGGAGTCTGGGTCCACGTCGACGCGGCCTGGGCGGGCGTGGCCGCTGTGTGCCCCGAGCTCCGCGAGCACCTCCACGGGGTCGAGGCGGCCGACTCCTTCGTCACCAACCCGCACAAGTGGTTGTTGACGACCTTCGACTGCAGCACGTTCTGGGTCCGTGACCGCACCGCCCTCACCGGGGCGCTGTCGATCCTTCCCGAGTACCTCCGCAACGCCGCGACCGAGTCGGGCGAGGTCGTCGACTACCGCGACTGGCACCCCCAGCTGGGACGTCGGTTCCGCGCGATCAAGCTGTGGGCGGTCCTGCGCACCTATGGCCTCACCGGTCTGCGCGACCACGTCCGCAGCGGCGTCGAGCTGGCGTCGTACGCCGCCGAGCTGGTGCGCGCAGACGACAGGTTCGAGCTCGTCACCGATCCGGTGCTCTCGCTCGTCGTGTTCCGGCTGCGGGCCGGGGACGAGCCGACGATGACGGCCATGGAGGCGGTCAACGCGTCGGGGGAGGCCTACCTGAGCCACACGACCGTCAACGGTCGCGCTGCGATCCGGCTGGCGGTCGGGAGCTGGCGGACGACCCGGTCGGACATCGAGCGCACGTGGCGAGCACTTCAGGACGCTGCCATCGTGGGGGCATGAAGCTCTTCGCCGACACGCCCGTACGCCGTACCCTCCAGGTCGTCGCCGACCTGACGTTCGTCGTCTGGCTGGTGCTCTGGGTGTGGATCGGGCTGGCCGTCCACGACGGCACCCTCGAGCTCGCCGGCCCGGGTCGACAGACGGATGCGTCGGCGTCGGCGATGGCCGAGCAGCTCCGCGATGCCGGCGGTCGTCTCGGCGAGGCGCCCCTGGTGGGTGACGAGCTCGCGGTGCCCTTCGACAAGGCTGCGGAGGCCTCGGACGGCATAGCCGCCGCCGGTCGCGACACCGTCCGCGCGGTCGAGCGGCTGGCCCTCCTGCTCGGTCTGTCGGTGGCGCTCATCCCGATCCTGATCGTCTCCGCCATCCACCTGCCGCTGCGCTGGCGATTCATCAGGGAGGCCACGGCGGGCGCGAAGTTCATCGACGCGCAGGAGGACCTCGACCTCTTCGCCCTGCGCGCCCTCGCCAACCAGCCGATGCGGGTGCTGGCCAGGGTGAGCGACGATCCCGCGGGAGCGTGGCGCGCCCGCGACCCCGACGTGGTGCGGCAGCTGGCCGCTCTGGAGCTGGCCGACGTCGGGCTGCGCCCACCGACGCTCCCCGCCGCGTAGAGTCCGGCCCCGTGCAGTTCCTCCACGACGTGCCCTCGCACGACCTCACCTACGACGACGTCTTCATGGTGCCTCGCCGCTCGGCCGTGGCCAGCCGGTACGACGTCGACCTGTCCACCTCCGACGGCACCGGCACCACGCTCCCGCTCGTCGTCGCCAACATGACGGCCATCGCCGGCAGGCGGATGGCCGAGACGGTCGGACGACGAGGCGGCCTCACCGTCATCCCGCAGGACATCCCGCTGCCCGTGGTCGCCGACGTCGTGTCGTGGGTCAAGAAGCGTCACCACGTCTTCGACACCCCGATCGAGCTGCGACCCGACCAGACCGTCGCCGAGGCCCTGAGCCTGATGCCCAAGCGCGCGCACCGGGCGGCCGTCGTCGTCGACGCCGGGCGACCGGTGGGGGTCGTGTCGGAGAGCGACTGCGTCGAGGTCGACCGCTTCGCCCAGGTCGGGTCGGTGATGAGCCGCGCTCTCGTCACGGTGGCTGCGGATGCCGATCCGCGCGAGGTCTACGACGCCATCGACCGCGCGAAGGCACCGCTGGCCGTGGCCGTCTCCGACACGGGTGCCCTGGTCGGGGTCCTGACCCGGCTGGGCGCGCTGCGGGCCACGCTCTACACCCCGGCGCTGGATGCGCGCGGCGGCCTGCGGATCGCGGCCGCCGTCGGGGTGAACGGTGACGTCGCCGACCGTGCCGCCGAGCTGCTCGCAGCCGGGGTCGACTGCCTCGTCGTGGACACCGCGCACGGGCACCAGGACCGGATGCTCCAGGCACTGGGGGCCGTTCGCGCGCTCTCGCCGGCTGTCCCCGTCGCGGCCGGCAACGTGGTGTCGGCGGAGGGCACGCGGGCACTGATCGAGGCCGGCGCAGACATCGTGAAGGTCGGCGTCGGGCCGGGTGCGATGTGCACGACCCGGATGATGACCGGCATGGGTCGGCCGCAGTTCTCGGCGGTCCTCGAGTGCGCGACCGCGGCCCGCGAGCTCGGCAAGCACGTCTGGGCCGACGGGGGAGTACGCCACCCGCGCGACGTGGCGCTCGCTCTCGCCGCCGGTGCGTCCTCGGTGATGATCGGCTCCTGGTTCGCCGGGACCCACGAGTCCCCGGGCGACCTCGTCCACGACGCGGAGGGTCGCCCCTTCAAGGTCTCCTTCGGGATGGCCTCGGCGCGGGCGGTGGCGAACCGGACCGCAGCCGAGTCGTCGTACGACCGGGCACGCAAGGGCTTGTACGAGGAGGGCATCTCCTCCTCGCGGATGTATCTCGACCCCCAGCGCCCCGGCGTGGAGGACCTGATCGACCAGATCTGCTCGGGCGTGCGCTCGGCGTTCACCTATGCCGGTGCGGCCGACCTCGCCGAGTTCCACGAGCGGGCCGTGGTCGGGATCCAGTCGGCGGCCGGCTTCCACGAGGGCCGGCCCCTCGATCGGTCGTGGTGAGGGACGTGAGGGACCTCGACCACGTCTTCGTGATGACCTACGGCCGCTCAGGCTCGACGCTGCTGATGGGCATCCTCAACTCCATCCCCGGCTGGCTGCTGCGCGGCGAGAACCGCCACGCGATGCGCCACCTCTACGAGTTCCACCGCAGCGGACTGGCGGAGAAGGCGCGGGTGGACCCCGTGCGGGCCAGCCAGCCCACCCACCCGTGGTTCGGGATCGACGGGTTCCCCGAGATCGCCTCCCTGCAGCACATCCGAGCCCTGGCCGAGGCGACGCTCCTACGACCCGAACCCGACACCCGGGTGAGCGGCTACAAGGAGATCCGCTGGTACGACGACGACCTCCCCGACTACCTCGCGTTCCTGCAGCAGGTCTTCCCGGGCTGCCGGTTCGTGCTCAACACCCGCAACCTCGCCGACGTGGCGGCCAGCAACTACTGGACCCACAAGGACGACCCGCTCGGTCAGGTCCAGCGGATCGAGGAGGGCATGCTGGCGGCTGCGGAGGGCCTGGGCGATGCGGTCTACCGGGTGCACTACGACGACTACGTCGCCGACCCCGAGGTGCTGCGTGGACTCTTCTCCTGGCTCGGTGAGGTCTACGACCAGAACCGGGTCCACGACGTGCTCGCCACCCCGCACTCGCGACCGGGCAAGCACCGCACGAGCGGATAGCGGTCGCGCTGGCCCTCGCTGATAGGGGGAGGCGCTGGCCCTCGCTGGTCGAGGAAGGCGCTGGCCCTCGCTGGTCGAGGAAGGCGCTGGCCCTCGCTGGTCGAGGAAGGTCCTGGCCCTCGCTGGTCGAGGAAGGCGCCCTGGCGCCTGTCACGAGACCGAGTCGTCCTGTCGAATCGCGGGTGCGCCTTCCTGGTCATTCAGTCGAAGGGCGAACGCGCCGGTGGGCACGCAAGTTGGCGCGCACATCGGCGCGACCCTGCACTTGTGCGGTGGATCGCTGCCACCAGGTGACCCCGATCTACCGCACTGACCGCGGCATGTGCGTGGGTCAAGGGGTGGTGGGCATGAGAGGTCGCGGCGTCATGTTGACTGCCCGTGTGGACGATGTCTTCTCTGAACGGCTCTCTTCCTGGAGCGACTACACCGCAAGTCCGTGGGGCCGAATTCGCTACGCCGTGATCGAGGAGACGCTGCGTCGGGAGGCGTCCCGACTCGGGACAGGACTCCGGATCCTCGACGTCGGTGGTGGTGATGGCATGGACGCCCTGCCACTGGCCGCGGCCGGTCACCAGGTGACGATCCTCGACCAGTCACGTCGCTGGCTCGACGAGGCCGAACGCCGCGGCGCGTCCGCGGGGGTGCAGGTCCGAGTGATCGAAGGAGACCTCTCCTCGCCCCCGGCGCTGGAGGAGTTCGACCTCGTGCTGTGCCACTTCGTGCTCCAGTACCTACCTGCCGGCACCAGCGACCTCAAGACCCTGGCCGACTTGGTCCGACCGGGCGGCACCCTCTCACTGGTTCTTCCCAACCCGGCAGGCATGGTGCTCCGGCAGTTGGTCACTGGTGGACCCACCTCGGCGCTCTCGGAACTGCGAGCCGCGTCGAAGCGTGCGGTCCTGTTCGACCACACGGTCCGCAAGGTCGAGATGGGCGAGCTGGAGGACGCGCTCGGGCTGGTCGGGCTGGAGGTGGTTCGCCGCTATGGCGGTCGAATTGCCAATGACCTGCTGACGGACAACGACCTGAAGAACGAAGACGACTACTTCGACGAGCTCCTCCAGCTCGAGCTCGCGTTGTGCGATCAGGAGCCGTACGTACGCGTCGGCGGCATGTATCAGCTCATCGCGACGAAGCCCTGAACCTCACGGTCCGAGCAATAGGTTGGGGACCATGAGCCTGAACCCCCGTCCAGGGCACGACGCACTGGCTCGCTCGCCCGCGTCCCTGCATGTCGCGCCCCTGACTCGAGAGCACGCGCTCGACATCTGCACGTGGCGCTACGTCCCGCCCTATGAGTGCTACGACATGACCGGAGCGGACCCGGACTGGTTGCTGCAACCAGAAGCCGGATTCCATGCCGTGCTCGCGGGCGACCGACTGGTCGGCTTCCGCTCGTTCGGCCCCGACGGGCAGGTTCCTGGTTGGGACTACGACGCCCAGGCGCTCGACACGGGCGGAGGACTACGGCCCCAGCTCGTCGGACAGGGGCTCGGGTCGTCTGCCGTCTCCGCTGGGTTGGCCTTCGGGCGAGCAGAGTTCGGGCCTCAGGCGTTCCGCGTCACGGTGGCCACCTTCAACGCTCGTGCCCTCCGCACCGTCGAAGGCCTCGGCTTCCAGCGGGTCGGTCGGTTCAACGCCGCGACCGACGGAAGCAGCTTCGAGGTTCTCATCCGTCCAGAAGGATGACCGGCCGGCCTCGGCGGCGCTCCGGAAGGAGCGGGGCAGATAGGGCTACACTCCGGTCAGTACCTGATCGTCCTGGTCCCCGACGGCACATCTGCCATTCGGAGGACCCAATGAGCACCTCACGTAGCAGCGCTCAGCCCCTGCCCGTCGCCTCCCTGAACTGGGCTGCGACGTTGATCCAGCAGCTGCATGAGCTCGAGAAGCACGACACCGACCGTCACGCGAGCACGTACTTCCAGGCGCCGCCTGACGACCCTTGGGCCCCCTAGTCCGAGCCGGGGGATCGCTGGAGCGCGCATCGGGACGCAACGTAGTGAAAGCATGACGAGGTGTTTCCAGGCTTCGAGCTCCGGCGTGTGAGCGTTGATGAAGGGATCGAGCTCCGAATCCGTGTCGGCGGAGACGGTCCGGCGATCATGCTGCTGCACGGGCATCCCCGCACTCACACGACGTGGCACGCGGTCGCGCCACGGCTTGCAGCGGCTGGGTACACGGTGATCTGCCCGGACCTGCGGGGCTATGGCCAGTCCTCGAAGCCAGAGCCTGACCTGGAGCACCTGACCTACTGCGATCGCGCGATGGCGGCCGATATCGCGACGTTGGCGACCCGCCTCGGACACGACCGCTTTGCCGTCGTCGGCCACGACAGGGGCAGCTACGTCGCCTATCGCACGGCACTCGACCACCCGCAGCGCGTCACCAGCCTGGCCGTGCTCGACAGCGTGCCCATCCTCGAGGCGTTGCAGCGAGCCGGACCCGCCTTCGCCGAGTCGTGGTGGCACTGGTTCTTCTACGCTGCATCCCCACATGCGGAACGGGTCGTCAACGCGGATCCTCTTGCCTGGTACCGGCCTGACGCCCACGCCATGGGGGCGGGGAACCATGCGGACATGGTGGACGCCGTGACCAACCCGGCCACCGTCCGAGCCATGATCGAGGACTACAGAGCAGGCCTTCATGTCGACCGCCGCCACGACGAGCAAGACCGCGCAGAGGGCAGGCAGATCGAGTGCCCAACGCTCGTGGCATGGTCGCGGCACGACGACATGGCAGAGCTCTACGGCGATCCCGCAGGGGTGTGGGAGCACTGGTGCCGCCTGCCGGTCGCGTCGGCCGTCATCGACTCGGGTCACCACATGGCTGAAGAGGCTCCCGAACAGCTCGTGGACGCGCTCCTGGCGCACCTGAGGCACTGACGCCTTCGGCATGAGAGTGCCGCTGGCTCGACCCGGTGGCGGTGTCGGTGGGCTCCCGTACGATCGAACACATGATCGAGACACTGACAGCAGGAGGCCCGGGAGCAGAGGTCGATGACGACCTCGGCCCCGCGGACCTGCTGGCCTCGATCCGAGGTGCCCGTTCGGCCGAGGACGCTGCGGCCGCCCGGCAGCTGGACCTCGCTGCCCGGTGGGCCGACCTGCACCCGCCGGAGTCGATCCACTCCGCGGCCTCCTTCACGAGTGGTGCCGGGTTCGGGCTCGAGGTCGAGGTGCCCATTGCGGGGGTGGGGTGCCCGACGGTGGCGGAGTTCTGTGTGGCCGAGCTCGGTGCGGTGCTCGGTGTCTCCACCACCGCGGCGAAGCGGCTGATCGGTCATTCCCTCGAGCTGCGCCACCGCCTCCCGCGCCTGTGGGCGCAGGTCCACGCCGGCCGGGTCCCGGCCTGGCGCGCGAGGCTGGTCGCCGAGGCCACCATCCACGCCACCCCGGCCCTGACCCCTCACGCGGCCGGGTGGGTCGACACCCAGGTCGCCGCGGTGGCCGGGAAGATCGGCCCCGCGCAGCTCGACCGGCTGGTCGCGGAGGCGATCAAACGCTTCGGGCTGGCCGAGGAGGAGCCGTTCGACCCCGACGGGTGGCAGAAGGTCGACCCCCGCCACGTCAGGATCGACCGCGACCACGTGCACTTCGCCGGGACCCTGCACCTCGAGGCCGAGATCGACATCGCCGACGCCCTCGACCTCGACCGCGCGTTGGCCCAGGGCGCGGCGACCAGGAAGGCCCTCGGGTCCACCGCGTCCCTCGGTGCGCGGCGGGCGATGGCCCTCGGCGACCTCGCCCGTACCCAGACCGCCCTCGACCTCGCCGCTGCCTCCGGCGCATCGGGCTCAGCCGCCGACGACGGACACTGCCGGCTGCGCGGGAGGTGGTGCTGCACGCACACTTCGCCGCCACCACCGACGGTCAGGCCACGGTGTTCGGGGCGACCGGGCGCCTCGAGGAGGGCCAGCGGCTGGTGCTGCTCGAGCAGGTCACGGCCTGGTGCGCGCAGTCGCGGACCCGGGTCACCATCAGACCCGTCATCGACCTCAACACCACCCTCTCCGCACCGGGGTATCAGGTCCCGGACCGGCTCCGTGAGCAAGTCGTTCTCCGCGACGCCACGTGTGTGTTCCCGTGGTGCAGCCGACCCGCACGGGGCTGCGACGTGGACCACGTCGTGCCCTTCGACCACCACGCCGCCGACGAGGGCCGACCACAACCCGGCCCCACGACGACAGCGAACCTGGCCGCGTTGTGTCGACACCACCACCGGCTCAAGACCCACGGTGCGTGGGCCTACACCGTGACCGCGCCCGGTGTGTTCGAGTGGACCAGCCCCCACGGGCACCGCTTCCACCGCGACCCCACCGGCACCACCGCGATCGAACCACCCGACCCGCCCCACCCGCCCGGACGAAGATGACCCCGCCCCACACCCCGCCACACCACACCCGGCGGGGCCACAGGCCTGTCCGGGGTCGACTCGCGGGGGTCCCTAGCGTGACGTGTTGGCCGTGCGGCCCTTGGTGACCCCGACGAAGGTCTGGGTCACCTCGTCGTCGCGGTCGAGCCGCCAGATCAGGGCGATCGTCGTGGGTTCGAGATCGCTGACGACGCGGTGGACCACGTCCTTGCGCTGGTGCAGACGCGCGATCGACATCGGGAGGATGACGATCCCGGTGCCGGAGGCGACCGTCTCGATGGCGTCCTGCTCCGACATCGGTGGCCAGTCGAGCTGCTCCGCGTCGGGGGTCCACCCGCTGACATGGGGACTCACGAGCTGTTCGTCGACGAGGTCGCTGGTCGTCACCTCCTCGTCGGCGGCCGCGAGGACGTGCTCGACCGAGGCCACGGCGACCGGCAGCTCGTCGTACAGCCGGACGCAGTGGAGTCCCTCGCGGTTCACCGGCAGCCGGACCAGGGCCATGTCCAGGGTGCCGTCACGCACCAGGGACTCCTGCTCCTCCTCGGTGACCGGCACCAGCTCGAGCGGCTCGCGCCGACGATCGCGCCAGTGACGAGCCCACTTGTCGGGGGTCGAGCCGGTCACGAAACCGATGCGCAGCGGGTCGGGTCGGGCAGACATGAGGACGACCCTAGGCGCACCGGGCCGGCGGCTACTCGTTGGTCTCGGGCGACTTCTCGACCGTGAGCACGAAGTCGTCCCCGTGCTCGGTGACCCCGGCGATGACGGCCGCGTGCACGGCGTCGACGGCGTACTGGCGACGGACGACCAGCGGGTCCTGGTTGAGATCCTTCACCAGGGCCACGGCAAGACCGATCATGATGATCACGAACGGTAGTGCCGCGATGACCGTGATGGTCTGCAGCCCGCTCAACGCATCGGCCCCACCGGCGAGCAGCATGACCGCGGCGGCCGCGCCGGTCGCCACGCCCCAGAAGATGACGGTCGGACGGCTCGGGTGGATGGTGCCGCGCTCAGAGAGCGAGCCCATGACGATCGAGGCGGCGTCGGCTCCGGAGACGAAGAAGATGCCGACGAGCACCATCACGACGATGCTGGTGATCGTGGCGAACGGGTAGGCCTCGAGGGTGGTGAAGAGCTGCGCCTCGAGCCCGCCGGCGCCGGCGATGTCGGTGCCGTTCTTCTGCTGGTCGATCGCGGCGCCGCCGAAGATGCAGAACCAGACGACACTGATCATGCTGGGCACCAGCAGGACGCCCGTGACGAACTGGCGAATGGTGCGGCCGCGCGAGATGCGGGCGATGAACATGCCCACGAACGGCGTCCAGGACAGCCACCACGCCCAGTAGAAGATGGTCCAGCTCGAGAGCCAGTCGCGAGTCTCGGCGCCCTCGGCAGCCGTCCGGGCGCCCATCATCGGCAGGTCGGCGATGTAGCTGCCGATCGAGGTCGGCACCAGGTTGAGGATGAAGACGGTGGGCCCGACCACGAAGACGAAGAGCGCCAGGCCGATGGCGAGCACCATGTTGATGTTGGAGAGCCACTGGATGCCCCTGGCGACCCCGGAGACCGCGGACAGCACGAAGGCAGCGGTGAGGACGGCGATGATGCCGATGAGCACGGCGTTCCCGGTCGAGCTGAAGCCCGCCACGATCGAGAGGCCGGACTGGATCTGCAGGGCACCGAGACCGAGGGAGGTCGCGGAGCCGAAGAGGGTCGCGAAGATGGCGAACATGTCGATGGCCTTGCCACCGAGTCCGTGGGCGTGGCGGCCCAGGAGCGGCTCGAACGCCGAGCTCACGAGCTGGAGCCGGCCCTTGCGGTAGACGCCGTAGGCGATGGCCAGGCCGACCACTGCGTAGATCGCCCACGGGTGCAGCGTCCAGTGGAACATCGTCGTCGCCATGGCGTTCTGCGCGGCCTCGGCGTTGCCGGCCTCACCGGTGCCGGGCGGGGGAGTGACGAAGTGGGTGATCGGCTCGCTGACGCCGTAGAACATCAGGCCGATGCCCATCCCCGCGCTGAACATCATCGCGACCCAGGACACCGTGTTGAACTCCGGCTCCTCGTCGTCGCGACCGAGCGGGATGTTGCCGTACTTGCCCATGGCCAGCCAGATCACGAACACCACGAAGGAGCTCGAGGTCAGGACGAACAGCCAGCCGGTGTTGCCCATCACCCAGCCCAGTCCGGTCGACGAGGCAGAGGCGAGGGTCGAAGTGGAGACGAATCCCCACACCAGGAAGGCCAGGCTCACCGCCGCGGTCACTCCGAAGACGAGCTTGTCCAGGCCGCTCTCGCGGTGCGAAGTGGGGTCGATGGCCGCGTCCAGCGCAGGGTGGAGATCGTCGGGTGTGGGCAGGTCATGGGGGTGTTCGAGTCCGGTGGCCATCACGCGACCAGATCAGGACGACGTGGCCGTGGCAAACCGGCAGTACGACATCACGCTCAGGGCGAGAGGAGGCTCACACCTCGCAAGCGTCACCGACCCTCGGCGTCATGTCGTGCCGCAATAACCACGCACGAAGGACCCGGCGTGGGGCCGGGTCCTTCGTCGGTGTCGCGTCAGCGCAGGAGGGGCTGCTTCTTGACCACGTCGAGGCGGTTCCACCTGTGTCCGAGTCCCCACGTGGTGCCGGCTGCGCCGAGGGCGAGCACGGCCATCACGATGACCCCGATGAGGTGGTCGTCGACGATGGGGTTGTTCTCGAGCGGGAGCACTGCGGCGTACATGAAGGCGTACATCGCGGCGCCCGCGGCGGTACCGATCCGCATGGCAACCCCCAGCAGGAGGGTGACGCCGATGCCGAGGAGGCCGGCCATGAACAGCCAGTCCACCCAGGCCTGACCGGCGAGGGAGGTGAAGAACCCGTTGAAGGGGTTGTCGGCCGGGACACCGAAGCTGAGGAAGCCCTCGGTGGGGCTGCCGCCGTTGATCCACGCAGCGGGTCCGAACCGGTCGAGCACGCCCTCCTGGTCGTAGCCGGTGTGGAAGCCGAGCGCGAAGGTCTTGTCGAGGAAGGCCCACAGGAAGGTGATCCCGAAGGCGATCCGCAGGGTCGCCAGGGCCCGGTCGAACCAGTGGTTCTGGTGGGCGCTCTCACGCGGCTGCGCGGTGGCGTCGTCGAATGCGGTGTCCGCGTTGCTGCGGTGGGGATGGATGACGCTCATCGTCAACCTCTCCTTCGGTGGGTTGTCTGGTTGGGATACCTCCACTGTCGTGCCAGCGGCCATGGCCCGGCAGGGCAGGCGGTCATCGGGTGACGGGACCTTGGTCCCCGGGCGGTCGGGCTACGTTTGATCCCATGACCATCCACAAGTTCGCGTTCGCCCCGGAGTACCGGCTACCGGGACTGCTCTTCGGGGTCACACCCGTGACGTCCGGGGTCGAGGTCGCGGGTGGTGAGCTGCGGGTGCGCTACGGGCCGTGGCGGCTGCGGACCCCGCTGGACAACATCTCCGACTGCGAGGTCAGCGACGACTACTCCTGGATCAAGACGGCGGGCCCGCCGCACCTCTCGTTCGTGGACCGGGGTGTCTCGTTCACGACCTGCGGCGGCCCCGGGTTGTGCGTGTCATTCCGTGAGCCGGTCGCGGCCATCGACTGGATCGGGCGGATCCGCCATCCTTCTGCCACGCTCACCGTGGAGCATCCCGACCGCCTCCGGGACGAGCTCAGGGCGGCGACGTCGGGCTGATGCCAGCCTGACCCGGCGCGGGTCGTCCGTCACGCCCCCGGGCTGCCTCGACGAGGCCGGCCATCAGTCCGATCTCGAGGCGCGCCTCCGGGTGCCACTGCACGGCGAGGCAGTAGCGCTCGCCGGGAGCCTCCATCGCCTCCAGGGTCCCGTCCGTGGCGCGGGCGACGGCCGCGAATCCCGGGTGGCTGGCCACCGACTGGTGGTGGTGACAGCTGACCTCCACCTGGGGGCCGACGAGGTCGGCGAGCCTCGACCCGGCCTCGACCGCCACGGTGACCGTGCCGTAGGCGTCGCCGCCGGGGGAGTGGGTCTCGTGTCCGACCAGGTCGGGCGTGTGCTGGTCGAGCGTCCCGCCGGCGTGCACGGCCATCAGCTGCATGCCCCGGCAGATCCCCAGGACCGGTAGCTGCGCCGCCTCGGCGGCGGCCAGGAGCGCGAGCTCCCACTGGTCGCGGTCGGGCTGCCAGCCGGCCGTGCGCGGGTGCGGCTGCGCGCCGTACCTCCCTGGATCGACGTCAGCGCCGCCGCAGACGACCAGGGCGTCGATGCGGGACACCACGCGAGCGGCCGCGGACGGCAGCGCCACCGGCGGCAGGAGGAGGGGTACGCCACCGGCTCTCTCCACGGCTACGGCGTACTCCGTGGGCAGCACGTCGGCGCGGGCGTCCCACACCCCCCACGCAGCCTGCTGGCGGTAGGTCGTCAGTCCGATGAGCGGAGCATCCATCTGGCCCAGGACCTCGGTCAGAGCGGCGTGACGTAGGCGCCGGAGATGCCGCCGTCGACGAGGAACGTGTTGGCGGTCATGAAGCTCGACTCGTCGGAGGCCAGGAACAGCACGGCGTTGGCCATCTCCTCGGGCTCCGCGAAGCGGCCCATCGGGACGTGGACGAGGCGGCGGGCGGCGCGTTCGGCATCGGCGGCGAACAGCTCCTTGAGCAGCGGCGTGTTGACCGGTCCGGGGCACAACGCGTTGACGCGCACGCCTTCGCGGGCGAACTGCACGCCGAGCTCGCGCGACATCGACAACACCCCGCCCTTGGACGCGGAGTAGGAGATCTGCGACGTCGCCGCGCCCATCACGGCGACGAACGAGGCCGTGTTGATGATCGACCCCCGCTTCTGCTCCAGCATGTAGGGGAGCGCCGCCTTGCAGCAGAGGTACACGCTGGTCAGGTTGACCTCCTGCACGCGGCGCCAGGCGTCGAGGTCGGTGTCGAGGATCGAGTCGTCCTCGGGCGGCGAGATGCCGGCGTTGTTGAAGGCGATGTCGACCGAGCCGTAGGTGTCCTTGGCCGTCCTGAACAGTGCGTCGACCTCCTCCTTGGAGGTCACGTCGACGCGCACGTAGGTCACCACGTCGGGTCCGCCCAGCTCGGCAGCCAGCGCCTCGCCGGTGGCGTCGTCGATGTCGCCGATCACGACCCGGGCGCCCTCCTCCACGAAGCGGCGCACGGTCGCCAGCCCGATGCCGCTGCAGCCGCCGGTGACGACTGCGGTCCTGCCCTCGATGCGTCCTGCCATGTCAGTGCCTTCCGTGGAGCTCGTTGGAGGTGGTGGATCCCGGGGGATCAGTGGGCGATGAAGACGTTCTTCTCCTCGGTGAACGCCTGGGGCGCATCCGGACCGAGCTCGCGGCCGAGGCCGGACTGCTTGTAGCCGCCGAAGGGGGTCCAGTAGCGCACCGCCGCGTGGCTGTTGACGCTGAGGTTGCCGGACTCGACACGGCGCGCGACCCGCAGGGCGCGGCCGAGGTCGGCGGTGAAGATGGACCCGGACAGGCCGTACTCGGTGTCGTTGGCGAGTGCGACGGCCTCCTCCTCGTCGTCGAAGCCCATCACGGCCACGACCGGGCCGAAGACCTCCTCGCGCCACACCGGCTCGCTGGTGTCGGTGGACTCCACGACCGTCGGGGGGAGCCACCAACCCGGCCCGTCGGGCGCGCTGCCCGTGAAGGCGACGGTGGCGCGGTCGAGGTGGGCCTGCACCGAGTCGCGCTGCACCGCCGAGACGAGCGGGCCCATCTCGCTCTGCTCGTCGGCCGGGTCGATCACCCGCAGGGCCTTGACGGAGCTCTCGAGCCGACCGACGAACTCGTCGTACACCGAACGCTGCACCAGGATCCGGGAGCGCGCGCAGCAGTCCTGGCCGGCGTTGTCGAAGACGGCGTACGGCGCACTGGCCGCCGCCGCCGCGACATCGGTGTCCGCGAAGATGATGTTGGCACTCTTCCCGCCGAGCTCGAGCGTCACCCGCTTCACCTGGTCCGCGCAGCCGGCCATGATCTTCTTGCCGACAGCGGTGGAGCCGGTGAAGCACACCTTGCGCACGAGCGGGTGGGTGACGAACCGTTCGCCCACGACCGAGCCCTTGCCGGGGATGACGTTGAGGACGCCCTCGGGCAGACCGGCCTCGAGCGCGAGCTCGCCGATGCGGATCGCGGTCAGCGGGGTCAGCTCCGCCGGCTTCAGGACCACCGTGTTGCCGGCGGCGAGGGCAGGTGCGAAGCCCCAGGCTGCGATCGGCATCGGGAAGTTCCAGGGAACGATGATGCCCACGACACCCAGCGGCTCGTGGAACGTCACGTCCGTGCCGCCGGCGACCGGGATCTGCCGGCCGAAGAGCCGCTCCGGCGCTGCGGAGTAGTAGTTCAGGCAGTCGCGGACATTGCCGGCCTCCCAGCGGGCGTTGCCGATCGTGTGACCGGCGTTGAGGACCTCCAGCTGGGCGAGCTCCTCGAGGTGCGCGTCGACGACGGCGGCGAAGGCACGCAGGAGGCGGGCGCGCTCACCGGGAGCGACGTCGCGCCACGCGGGGAAGGCGTCGTACGCCCTCGCGATGGCGGCGTCGGCGTCCTCGAGGGACGCCGAGGCGGGGGAGGCGTCCAGCTCCACACCGGTGGTCGGGTTGATCAGGGTGCTCATCTGTCAGAGCCTCTCGAAGCCGCGGACGAGCTCCCAGTCGGTGACGGCGGCGTTGTAGGCAGCCAGCTCGATGTCGGCCATGTTGGCGTAGTGGTCCACGACCTCGTCGCCCAGGGCAGCCCTGGCGACCGCCGAGCCGTGGAACCGGTCCCGGGCGGCCCCCATGGTGCTGGGCACGCGCGGACTGTCGGACGTGTAGGCGTTGCCGGTCAGCTCGGGCTCCAGCTCGAGCTCCTCGTCGATGCCGTGCAGGCCGCCGGCGATCATGGCTGCCAGGGCGAGGTAGGGATTGGCGTCGGCACCGGGGATGCGGTTCTCCATCCGGGCACCGGCGCCCCGCCCCACCAGGCGCACCGCACAGGTGCGGTTGTCCAGGCCCCAACCGAGGGTGGTGGGTGCGAACGAGCCGTCGGCGAAGCGCTTGTAGGAGTTGATGTTGGGCGCGAAGAACAGGGTGAAGTCGGCCGCCGTCGCCAGCACGCCCGCGATGAACCGGTCGTAGAGCTCTGTGCGTGAGCCCGCCTCCTCGTCCCAGAACACGAGCTCGCCGTCGGCGCCCCGCAACGACATGTGGATGTGGCACGAGGAGCCCTCGCGCTCGTTGGGCTTCGCCATGAACGTCAGGGACCGGCCGTGCTGGGCAGCGATCTCCTTCGCCGCGTTCTTGTAGACGACGTGGTTGTCGGCGGTGGTCAGTGCGTCGTTGAACAGGAACCCGATCTCGTGCTGGCCGAAGTTGCACTCACCCTTGGCGCCCTCGACGTCCAGCCCGGCGGCGTACATGTGGTTGCGGATGTCGCGGAGCAGCGGCTCGACGCGGGTCGTCCCGAGGATGGAGTAGTCGACGTTGTACTGGTTGGCCGGGACGAGGTCGCGGTAGCCCTTGCGCCAGGCCTCCTCGTAGGTGTCGTCGTAGATCACGAGCTCCAGCTCGGTGCCGGCCAGCGCGACCAGACCTCGCTCCGCCAGCCGGTCCAGCTGGGCCTTGAGGATCGAGCGCGGAGAGGCCACGACGGGCCCGTGGTCGGCCCACTCGAGGTCGCACTGGACCATCGCCGTCGCCGGCAGCCACGGCAGCAGGCGGATGGTCTTCTCGTCCATGACGAACTCCATGTCGCCGTACCCCTGGTCCCAGGAGGTCATCGCATAGCCGGACACGGTGTTCATGTCGACGTCGACGGCCAGGAGGTAGTTGCAGCCCTCGGTGCCGTGCCCGACCACGTGCTCGAGGAAGTACTGCGCGTGCAGCCGCTTGCCCTGAAGGCGGCCCTGCATGTCGGTGAAGGCGAGGACCACCGTGTCCACCTCCCCGGCGTCGATGCGCTGCCGCAGACCCTCCATGCTCAGGTGGCGGTCGTTGCGTGTGCTCACGTGATCTCCTTCATGCCCGGGTCGGTGCGTGTACGTCGTTGGGTCGGTCAGACGAGCAGGCCGCGCAGCAGCGCCGCCGTGTCGTCGCAGTGGTCCTCCATCACCTCGCGGGCCCGGTCGGGGCGCCCGTTGAGGATGGCTGCGCAGATGAGCCGGTGCTGGCGGTGCGAGTGCCCCATGTTGGGCTCGAGCGCGGGGATCGCGCCGAGCATCGAGTCGAGGGTCGACTGCACCGACGTCACGGCCTCCTGAAGGCTGTCCGAGCCGCTCAGCGAGGCGATCGTGAGGTGCAGGCGGGAGTCGGCCTGGCGGTGCGCGCGCTTTCCGGAGGCGTCCTGCACGGCCGCCTCGGCCGCGATGAGTCGGTCCCGGTCCGCATCCGACAGGTCGTGGCCGGCCGCCAGGTGGGCGGCACCGGGCTCGACGACCCGACGGAACGTCAGGGCGTCGAGCCACTCGGACTTCGTCGTGGCCGAGGTGCGGGAGAGCCCGCCGGTGAAGCGACCGCGGGCCTGTGAGGTCACGGTGGAGCCGCCGCCGCGGCCGCGCGTGGTCTCGATCAGTCCCGCCTGCCGCAGTGCGGCGATGGCCTCACGCAGTGTTGCCCGGCTGACGGCCAGCAGCTCGGCGAGCTGCCGCTCGGGTGGCAGCACGCTGCCCACCGGGTAGACCCCGAGCCGGATCGCCGTCGCGAGCTGCTCGACGCAGCTCTCGAAGGCGTGGTGACCGCGCACCGGCCGGAGCACCGCAGCGGTGAGGTGCTCATGCGGCTGGGCGGTCATGCGGGCCAGTCTGTGCACGTTCGCCCCGAACGTCAATGGTCCGAGTTCATACCAATTTTCGTCAGTTCTGTGCCGGACCCTTTACGGCCGGTGCGGCTCGGCCCTACGGTGCCGACCAACCACTGACGCCCTCGAGAGGTGTGCCATGCCCGCTGCAGAGTCTGCACCGAAGCCAGATCTGACCGACGACGAGAAGCACCTGGCACGACTCGGCTACTCCCAGGAGCTGAGCCGGAGCTGGTCGAGCTTCTCCAACTTCGCCATCTCCTTCTCCATCATCTCGATCCTGGCCGGCTGCTTCACCACCTTCGGGCAGGCGTGGAACAACGGCGGGCCGATCGCGATCTCGTGGGGCTGGCCGATCATCTCGGGCCTGATCCTGATCATCGGCTTCACCCTCAGCGAGCTCGTCTCTGCCTACCCGACGTCGGGCGGCATCTACTGGTGGGCCGCCAAGATGGGCGGACCGGCGGCCGGCTTCTTCACCGGCTGGCTCAACCTGATCGGCCTGCTCGCGGTGACCGCGAGCGTGGCCTACGGCGCCGCGACGTTCCTCGACCTGACGATCAGCACGATCAGCACCGGCTATGCGGACGGCTACTCGCTCACCCGCGTCTTCCTGATCTTCGTCGCGATCCTCGTGCTCGCCTCGCTGGCCAACATCTTCAGCGGCCACCTGCTGGCCGTCATCAACAACATCTCGGTGTGGTGGCACGTCGCCGGGGCCGCGATCGTGATCCTGGTGCTGATCATCGTCCCGCCGACGCACCAGAGCGTCGGCTTCGTCTTCACCGAGCGGATCAACAACTCAGGCTTCAGCAGCGGCGCCTACTGGTTCCTCGTGCTGCCGCTCGGCTTCCTGCTCACGCAGTACACGATCACCGGCTTCGACGCCTCGGCCCACCTGTCGGAGGAGACCCAGGGCGCCGCCGAGGGCGCGGCCAAGGGCATCTGGCGCTCCATCTTCTACTCCGCCATCGGTGGGTACGTCCTGCTGCTCGCATTCCTGTTCGCCGTGCAGGACCCCCAGGGAGTCAGCGACGGCTTCGGGTCGGTGGACGTGATCTTCGGACAGGCACTGCCGGACGGCTGGCACTTCCTGATCCTGCTCATCTCGACCGCGGGTCAGCTCTTCTGCACCACGGCGTGCCTGACCAGCGCGTCGCGGATGACCTTCGCGTTCAGCCGCGACGGCGCGATCCCCGGGTCGGCCTGGCTCTCCAAGGTCAACCCCCGGACCAAGATCCCGGCCAACGCGGTCATGTTCGTCGCCACGGTGGGGATGCTCATCACCCTGCCCGCGTTGAAGAGCATCGGCGGGGTGCCGATCGCCTTCTTCGCCGTCGTCTCGGTGGCGGTCATCGGCCTCTACCTGTCCTTCCTCATCCCGATCTTCCTGCGCTGGCGCATCGGCGACGACTTCGAGGAGGGGACCTGGACCAACGGCGCGAAGTACAAGTGGATGAACCTCGTGGCGGTGATCGAGATCGCGATCATCTCGGTCTACTTCATCCTGCCGTTCACACCCGCTGGTGTGCCGTTCAGCGACGAGTTCGCCTGGAGCAGCGTCAACTACGCGCCGGTGCTGACGATCGGCACGCTGCTGGTCCTGGCGATCTGGTGGAACCTCTCGGCCAAGAAGTGGTTCACCGGGCCGAAGAACACCATCGACGAGGCCGTCGTCAAGGCGTTCGACGACTGAGGCAGGCATGAAGAAAGGGCCCCGTGGAGCCGGGGCCCTTCCAGTGTCCGAGGGGGGACTTGAACCCCCACGCCCTAATACGGGCACTAGCACCTCAAGCTAGCGCGTCTGCCAATTCCGCCACCCGGACGAGTGCTGCAGAACAGTAGCAAAGCAATCCCGTCGACATTCAATCGGGGAACAGGTCCACTCGTGGGGCAGGATGGACGGCATGGACCACCCACCCGATCGCACGTCGTACGACCCCGCCGCGGAGGTCGTGGAGCTGTGCCAGGAGCTCATCCGGATCGACACCTCCAACTACGGGAACGGTGACGGGCCGGGGGAGCGGAAGGCGGCCGAGTACGTCGCCGGGCTGCTCGACGAGGTCGGCATCGAGACCACGATCATCGAGGGAGCGCCGGGTCGCGCCAACGTCGTGGCCCGCTGGGGAGGCGGGGACGGACGGGCGCCGCTGTTGCTCCACGGCCACCTCGACGTGGTCCCCGCCGAGGCTGCGGACTGGCAGGTCGACCCCTTCGCCGGTGAGATCAGGGACGGCCAGGTGTGGGGCCGGGGTGCGGTGGACATGAAGGACTTCGACGCGATGCTGCTCAGCGTCGTACGTGCCCGGGCCGCGGCGGGTGCGGCGCCCGACCGCGAGGTGGTGGTGTGCTTCACCGCCGACGAGGAGGCCGGCGGCCATCACGGTGCAGAGATCCTGATCAACCAGCACGCCGACCTGCTCGCCGACTGCACCGAGGCCGTGGGCGAGGTCGGCGGCTTCTCCGCGACCGTGCGCGGACGCCGGGTCTACCTCATCGAGGCCGCCGAGAAGGGCATGGCCTGGATGCGGCTCACCTCACGCGGCCGTGCCGGTCACGGATCGATGCTCAACGACGACAACGCCGTCACCCGTCTCGCCGGCGCCGTCGCCCGCATCGGCACCCACCAGTGGCCGGTGCGGCTCACGCCGACGATGGAGGTGCTGCTGGCGACCATCGGCGAGCTGGCCGGCACGGAGGCCACGCCGGACAACGCCGAGGCGCTCGTCGAGGAGTTCGGCGACGCCGCCCGGATGCTGGGCGCGGTCATCCGCAACACCGCCAACCCGACGATGCTCCAGGCCGGCTACAAGACCAACGTCATCCCGACCGAGGCCTGGGCAACGGTGGACGGGCGCTTCCTGCCGGGCTTCGAGGACGAGTTCTTCGACACCCTCGCCGAGCTCGCCGGACCCGGCATCGAGATCGACTTCGAGTCCAAGCAGGACCCGTGGGAGACGCCGTACGACGGTGACCTGGTGGCGGCGATGACCCGGAGCCTCCTCGCGGAGGACCCCGACGCGCTGGTCGCTCCCTACCTGATGAGCGGGGGCACCGACGCCAAGCACTTCCGCAAGCTCGGGATGCGCTCCTACGGCTTCGCGCCGCTGCGGCTTCCCGCCGACCTGGACTTCACGTCGCTGTTCCACGGAGTCGACGAGCGGGTGCCGGTGGACGCGCTGGAGTTCGGCGCCCGGGTCTTCGACCGCTTCCTCGACGGCATCTGAGGCACGCGGGTCAGCCCGCGAAGAGCGTCAACCGCTGGCGGATGATCCGGCGGCGCAGCACGACGCGACGCTTGCCGTCGTGGCCGATGCGGAGCCGATCGAGCTCCCATCCCTCGTGCTCGGCGCGCTCGACCAGCAGGCGCGTCACCACGTTGCGGGAGAAGTCGCTGGGCAGGACCAGCGTCTCGTACTCCCACTCGACCCCACGTCCCGGCGGACGACGGTGGATGCGCGACACCGCTCAGTCTCCCGACACGTCGTCGAGGGCCTCGACGATCTCGGACGGAAGGGTCAGCTCCTCGACGCCCAGGGCGCCCCGCAGCTGGGCGGCGGTCCGGGCCCCGACGATGGGTGACGTGACGCCGGGTCGGTCCCGGACCCACACCAGCGCGACCTCCAGGGGTGTCCACCCCAGCCCGTCGGCGGCCCGGGCGACCGCCTCGACGATGCCGCGGCCCCGCTCGTCGAGATAGGTGTTGACGAACCCTGCGAAGTGCTCGGTCGCGGCCCGCGAGTCCGAGGGCGTCCCGGCGCGGTACTTGCCGGTGAGGACACCGCGTCCCAGTGGTGACCAGGGCAGGATGCCCAGCCCGAGGGCACGGGCGGCCGGGACCACCTCGTGCTCGATGTGGCGATTGAGCAGGGAGTACTCGACCTGGGTGGACGCCAGGGTCGTACGACCCGGGACCGCGCGCTGCCAGGTGGCGGCCTGCGCGGTCTGCCAGCCGGTGTAGTTGGAGACCCCGACATAGGAGGCGCGTCCCGAGGACACGGCCAGGTCGAGCGCCGTCAACGTCTCCTCGACCGGCGTCTCGTCGGTCCACACGTGCACCTGCCAGAGGTCGACGTGGTCCACCCCGAGGCGCCGGAGGGACGCGTCGAGGGAGGTGAGCAGGTGTCCTCGTGAGGTGTTGGTGACGCGCTCGCCGGTGCGTCGCGAGATGCCGGCCTTGGTCGCGAGCACGACCTCGTCACGGCCCACCACGTCGCCGAGCAGGGTGCCGATCAGCTTCTCGCTCGCGCCGTCGCCGTAGCCCGCTGCGGTGTCGAGCAGGGTGCCACCCGCCTCGGCGAAGGAGACGAGCTGGTCCCGCGCCTCGTGCTCGTCGGTGTCCCGTCCCCACGTCATGGTGCCGAGACCGAGCCGGGAGACCTTGAGGCCGGTGGCCCCGAGCGAGCGCTGCTGCATGGAGGTGAGAGTAGCCACGGGCGCTGCACGCGTCGCCGTGACTCGCCCGTAGGCTGCCGACTCGTGATCGACCTCCTCAAGGCCGTGGTCCTCGGACTCATCCAGGGGCTCACCGAGTTCCTGCCGATCTCCAGCAGCGCGCACCTCCGGATCTTTCCCGAGCTGTTCGGCTGGGGGGACCCGGGTGCTGCCTTCACCGCTGTCATCCAGATCGGCACCGAGCTGGCCGTCCTGATCTACTTCCGCAAGGACATCTGGCGCATCGGCAACGCGTGGGTGCGCTCGCTGTTCCGGCCGGAGTGGCGCGGCGGGGTGGACGCCCGGATGGGGTGGTACATCATCGTCGGCTCGCTGCCGATCGTGGTGCTGGGCGTGCTGCTCAAGGACGTCATCGAGCGCGACTTCCGCAACCTCTGGATCATCGGCACCACCCTGATCGTGCTGGGCGTCGTGCTCGGCATCGCCGACCGCGTCGGCCGGGCCGACCGCAGCATCGGCAGGCTCACCCTGCGCGACGCGGTGCTGATGGGCGCCGCTCAGGCGATGGCCCTGATCCCGGGCGTCTCCCGCTCCGGCGCCACGATCTCGATGGGCCGACTGCTCGGCTTCGAGCGCGAGGCCGCCACCCGCTTCGCCTTCCTGCTGGCGATCCCGGCCGTGGTCGGCGCCGGCCTCTTCGAGCTGAAGGAGATCCCGCACGGCCACAACGACTTCGGCTGGGGCCCGACGCTCACGGCCACGGTGGTCTCGTTCGTCGTCGGGTACGCCGCGATCGCCTGGTTGCTGCGCTACGTCAGCACTAACTCCTACACGCCGTTCGTGATCTACCGCATCGTGCTCGGCGCGGGGACGCTCATCCTGCTGGGTGCAGGCGTGCTGAGCGCCTGAACGTCAGAACCAGGAGCACGAGCGCCACCAGCTGGGTGAGGGCCACGGCGACGACCAGCGCGACGAGCGAGCGCTCGTAGAGCCAGCCCGCGCCCACCCCGCCGACCACCGCGAGCGCGCCCTGGATGCCCGCGAACACGCCGTACGCCGTGGCGCGTCGTGGTGCCTCGACGAGGTCCGCCACGACCGCCTTGATGGTGGAGTCCTGGACACCCTGCGCGACGCCCCACGCCAGCACGCCGACCAGCACGTAGGCGAACGACGAGGCGAGCGCCAGGGCGGGCACGAGGGCGACCAGCAGCGGCACGACCAGCAGGATCCTGGTGCCGGTGCGGTCGTAGACCCACCCCACGAGGAGCGCCGCCACCGCCTCGACCGCCATCGCAGCGGCGTAGAGCAGCGGGATCGCGGCCACCGGCACGATCCCCTCCACCGTGAGGTGGTAGCCGATGATGCCGAAGGTGACGAGGGCGCCGGTGGTCAGCGAGGCAGCGACGGCGTAGCGGAAGAAGTCGCCGGAGAGGCCGGCTCCGACCGCATCGGCCCACCAGCCCCGCGACTGCGCCGGCCGGGTGACGGGGGACGAGTCGTCGTAGACGCTCGGGTCGGGCACCCGGCGCCGCAGCGTGAGAAGGAGCAGCATCGCGATCGCACCCGGGACGGCCAGCGCCGCCATGCCCCACCAGAGCGAGCCTGCCGCCACCAGCGCCGCGACCAGCAGCGGCCCGCTGAACGCACCCACCTGGTCGAGGGCCTTGTGCACCCCGAATCCGCGGCCCCGACCGACCGCCCCGGCCACGTGCGCCAGCAGCGCGGACTTGGAAGGCGAACGGACGGCCTTGCCGAGCCGCTCGAGGAGCATCATCGTCGCGGCGAAGGCCAGCCCGGCACCTCCCAGGCGCGGCGCCACGGCGAGCAGCGGCACGCACACAGCGGTCAGTCCGTAGCCGACGATCGTCAACGACCAGTAGCGACCGGTGCGGTCCGCCAGCGGACCGAAGACCAGGCGCAGCACCAGGGACATCGCCTCACCGGCTCCGGTGACGGCGCCGACCACCACGGCGGAGGCGCCGAGCGCAGCCAGGATCGGGCCATAGACCGACCGGGCACCCTCGTAGACCATGTCGGCGGCCAGGCTGACGAAGCCGAACCACCACACCACGCGCCAGGCACTCGGCCGGGCGTCGTGCTCGGGGCTCACAACCAGCCGGACTTCTTGAACCAGAAGAAGAGGCCGGCGGCAGCGCCGAACATCACCATCAGTGCGAACGGGTAGCCGTAGGTCCAGTGCAGCTCGGGCATGTGGTCGAAGTTCATGCCGTAGACACCGGCGATCAGGGTCGGCACGACGACCAGCGCGGCCCCGGCGGAGATCTTCCGCATGTCCTCGTTCTGCTGCACGGACACTCTCGCGAGGTGGGCGTCGAAGGCGGACGACAGCAGGACATCGAGGTTGTCGATGACCTCCGAGACGCGCTGGAGGTGGTCGGCGACGTCGCGGAAGTAGGTCGCGGTGTCATCGTCGATCCCGGCCGACTGCCCGGCGGCGAACCGGCGCATGGGCTCGCGCAGGGGCATGACGGCACGGCGGACCTCGGCGATCTCCCGCTTGAGGGTGTAGATGCGCACCGAGTCGTTGGTGCGGGCGGGGGAGAAGACCGACGCCTCGACCTCGTCGACGTCCTCCTCGAGGGAGGCCCCGACCTTCTCGTACTCGTCCACCACGCGGTCGCACACGGCATACATCACGGCCATCGGACCGTGCTCGAGGACCTTGGCCCGCTGCTCGAGGTCTCGGCGAGCGGTCCCGAGGTCGATGCCCTGCCCGTGGCGAACCGTGACGACGAAGTCGGGGCCGACGAACATGTTGATCTCGCCGGTCTCGACCGCATCCTCCGCGTCGACGTACCAGAGCGTCTTGAGGACCAGGAACAGCGTCTCGCCGTAGTGCTCCAGCTTGGGCCGCTGGTGGGAGTCGCCGGCATCCTCGACGGCGAGCGGGTGGAGGTCGAACGTGTGCGCGATCTGGGTGAGCTCGGCCTCGGTGGGGTCGTGGATGCCGATCCACTGGAAGTCGCCCGGGCCGCACGGCACCCGGGCATGGCCAAGACTCTCGTCGTCGCTGCCCAACGGGACGCGCATGCCCTGGTGGTAGAGCGCGTTGTCCACGATCACGCGATCAGGCTAGTCCCACTAGGGTCGCGACCATGGCAACCGTGATCCTCGTCCGGCACGGCCGGTCGACGGCCAACGCGACCGGGGTGCTCGCCGGTCGGCTCCCCGGCGTCCACCTCGACGACGCCGGCGTGACCCAGGCGGTCGCCGTCGGTGAACGACTGGGCGGAGTACGCCTCGCGGCCGCGGTGACCAGCCCCCTCGAGCGGTGCCGCGAGACCGCCCGCGAGATCACCCGTCGCCAGGGCGCACCGCTGCGCGCCACGTCGGACCGGCAGCTGAGCGAGTGCGACTACGGCGAGTGGCAGGGCCGCCCGTTGAAGGACCTGGCCAAGGAGAAGCTCTGGAGGACGGTGCAGTCCCAGCCGTCGGCAGCGACGTTCCCCGGGGGCGAGTCGATGCGGGCCATGCAGGACAGGGCGGTGGCGGCCATCAGGCGTCACGACGCGCGGATCACCCGCGAGCACGGTGACGGAGCCGTCTGGCTCGCGGTGAGCCACGGCGACGTCATCAAGTCGATCCTCGCGGACGCGCTCGGGACGCACCTCGACCTCTTCCAGCGCATCCACGTCGACCCGGCCTCGGTGTCGATCATCAGCTTCACCGAGACCCGGCCCTTCGTCCTCGGCACCAACACCCACGGGGGCGACCTTGCCTGGCTCACGCCGCCCGCACGCAGCAAGCGGCGACGGGCGGGGGACGCCCAGGTGGGCGGCGGAGCCGGACCGACCGCGGCTGGGAAGGGGTCCTAGGGTGAGTGACATGCCCGTTGTGCACAGCTTCGACCCGCCCGAGCGCTTCGTCGCGGGCACCGTCGGCGAACCCGGACACCGCACCTTCTTCCTCCAGGCCCGCGAAGGCACGAGACTGGTCAGCATCTCGCTCGAGAAGCAGCAGGTCATCGCCCTCGCCGAACGGATCGACGAGCTCCTCGACGAGCTGATGCGCGCCGCCGGCGACGACGTCCTCATCCCTGCCATCGCCCCGCACGGGACGGCGGACAACCAACCGCTCGAGCAGCCGATCGAGGAGGAGTTCCGGGCCGGGACGATGACCCTGTCGTGGGACGGCGCCGACGAGCGCGTCGTGATCGAGGTCTTCCCCTTCACCGAGGCCGCCGTCGTCTCGCCCGAGCAGCTCCAGGAGGACCTCGAGGACCTGCTCGAGCCCGAGCCCGACGAGATCCTCCTCGTCCGGCTCCCGGCCGCTGCCGCGCGTTCGTTCGTCGAGCGCGCGCGCACCGTGGTGGGGGCAGGACGTCCCGACTGCCCCTTCTGCGGCGAGCCCGTCGACCCGGACGGTCACCTCTGCGTGCGCGCCAACGGCTTCCGGCGTCGTGATCCCTGAGGGCCATGTCCGTCGATGAGTGGCCGACCGGCGAGCTGACGCTGCACGGTCGCGTCCTGCCTGCCTCCAACGCCACCTTCGTCGGGGAGATCGACGGCGTCCGGGTGGTCTACAAACCGGTCGCCGGCGAGCGCCCCCTCTGGGACTTCCCCGACGGCACGCTCGCGGGACGCGAGGTGGCGTCGTACGCCGTCTCCGAGGCGCTGGGCTGGGACATCGTGCCTCCCACCATCCTGGGCGACGGACCGCACGGGCCGGGCATGGTCCAGCTGTGGCGCGACGAGGACGACGACCAGGCCCCCGTCGACATCGTCGCGCAGGCCCGGGTGCCCGCCGGGTTCCGGCACGTCTTCGACGGACTGGACGCGCACGACCGGCCGGTGTCCCTGGTCCATGAGGACTCGGTGGAGCTGCGCCGGATGGCGCTCTTCGACGTCGTGGTCAACAACGCCGACCGCAAGGGCGGCCACGTCCTGCCGATGACGGGTGGCCATCGCCACGGCGTTGACCATGGCCTGACCTTCCACGTCGACGACAAGCTCCGCACCGTGCTGTGGGGCTGGGTCGGCGAGCCCTTCACCGAGCCGGAGGTCGCCGGGCTGGCCAGGCTGGCGGAGGCGATGGACGGCGACCTGAGCGAGCGGCTCCGCGGCCTGGTGAGCGACGACGAGGTCGCCGCGACGTCCCACCGGCTGGCCCGGCTGCTGGCGCGCGGACGGTTCCCGTCGCCCCCGGCGTCGTCCTACCCGGTCATCCCCTGGCCGCCCTTCTGAGCTGCCCCATGGACGGCGGATAGGCTGCGCGCCATGCGCTCCTGGTCGTCCCCCGAGGTCCCCCGACTGCCCGTCACCGGGCCTGCCGTGCGTGTCCACGACACCGCGAGCGGAGAGCTCGTCGAGACCCGACCCGAGGGGCCGGCGCGGCTCTACGTCTGCGGGATCACGCCGTACGACGCGACCCACATGGGCCATGCCGCGACCTACGTCGCCTTCGACCTGCTCAACCGGGCGTGGCGCAGCGCCGGCCACCGGGTGACCTACGTCCAGAACGTGACCGACGTGGACGACCCGCTGCTGGAACGGGCCCAGAAGGTCAAGATCGACTGGGTGGAGCTGGCCGAGCGCGAGACCCAGCTCTTCCGCGACGACATGGTGGCCCTGCGCGTCCTGCCGCCCGACCACTACATCGGCGCGGTCGAGTCCATCCCGCAGGTCATCGAGCTCATCCAGCGTCTCGACGAGGCTGGAGCGGTCTACCGCGTCGAGGACGACCTCTACTTCTCCGTGGCCGCGGACGCCCGGTTCGGCACCGTCTCGGGCCTCGATCGAGACGCGATGCTGCAGATCTTCCCCGAGCGCGGAGGAGATCCCGAGCGCGAAGGCAAGAAGGACCCGCTCGACTGCCTGCTCTGGCTCTCGGAACGCCCGGGTGAGCCGTCGTGGGACAGCCCGTTCGGCCCGGGACGCCCGGGCTGGCACATCGAGTGCACGGCGATCGCCCTCGACCACCTCGGCACGGCCTTCGACGTCCAGGGCGGCGGCAGCGACCTCGCCTTCCCGCACCACGAGATGTCCGCCGGTCACGGCCAGGTCGCGCACCCCGGCGAGCCCTTCGCGCGGTCCTACGCCCACGCCGGCATGGTCGCCTACGACGGCGAGAAGATGTCGAAGTCCAAGGGCAACCTCGTCTTCGTCTCCGCGCTGCGGCTCAGCGAGGTCGACCCGATGGCCATCCGCCTGGTGCTCCTGCGTCACCACTACCGCAGCGACTGGGAGTGGACCGACGACCAGCTCTGGGCCGCCGTGGACACGCTGACCGACTGGCGACGTGCCCTGGCGCTGGGGGCGGGCGCCGCGTCGGCGCCGGTGGTCGAGCGGGTGCTGGCGGCCCTGGCCGAGGACCTCGACGCGCCCAGCGCGGTCAACATCGTCCAGGAGTGGGTGGACGCCACGCTCGGCACCACCGGCCTCGCCGACACCTCCGACCACGACGCGGCAGCGGTCGTACGCCGGCTGCTCGACTCGGCGCTGGGCCTGGCCTTGTGAGCCTGGCCTTGTGAGCCTGGCCCTCTGAGCCTGCGTCAGTCCTCGTCGCGGCGCTTGAGGTAGCGCTCGAACTCCCGCGCGATCGCCTCGCCGGTCGCCTCCGGGAGGTCGGCGGTGTCGCGGGTCTCCTCCAGCGCCCGGACGTAGTCGGCGATGTCCTCGTCCTCGCCGGCGAGCTCGTCGACGCCACGCTCCCAGGCCTTGGCCTCCTCGGGGAGGTCGCCCAGCGGCATCGGCGCCTCCAGCAGCTCCTCGAGCTGGCCGAGGAGGGCGAGCGTGGCCTTGGGGCAGGGCGGCTGCGCGACGTAGTGGGGGACCGCTGCCCAGTAGGACACCGCCGGGATGTCGAGCTGCGTGCAGGCGTCGTTGAAGACGCCCACGATTCCGGTCGGGCCCTCGTAGGTCGACTGCTCGATCCGCAACCGGTCGACCAGCTCGGGCTCGGAGGCGGTGCCGGTGACCGGGATCGGCCGGGTGTGGGGGGTGTCGGCGAGCAGCGCACCGAGGGTCACCACGAGCTCGGCCCCGAGGTCGTCGCACGCGGCGAGGACTTCGGCGCAGAACTGGCGCCACCTCATGTTGGGCTCGATGCCGCGGACGAGGATGACGTCGCGGTCCAGCTCGGCGGGCCGGGCGACGGCGATCCGCGTCGTGGGCCAGGTCAGGCGGCGGTGTCCGTTGTGGTCGGTGCCGATGATCGGCCGGTTGACCTGGAAGTCGTAGAACTCCTCGGGATCGATGGCGCCGATCACCTCGGCCTTCCACTCCTCGAGGAGGTGGTCGACCAGGCCGGAGGCGGCATCGGCGGCGTCGTTCCAGCCCTCGAAGGCAGCGATCACCACGGGAGACACGAGGTCCTGTACGTCGTCGAACTCGATCACCACCTCAGCCTAGCCAGCCCCGGTGATTTCGTACGCCGTCCCGCGCGGTGCCACGATGTGGAATCGGGGTCCGCAGGTCGGACGCCGTTCCTAGGCTGGTCGTCTGCCCCGAGAGGAGCCTCGAGCCCTGTGAAGAGCCAGCACCGCCCCGACGCCACCGACGCCCTGACGCAGATCATGCGCGAGCGGATCATGCTGCTCGACGGCGCCATGGGCACGGCCATCCAGCGCGACCGTCCCGACGAGGCGGGCTACCGCGGCGAGCGCTTCGCCGAGTGGCCCAGCGACCTGGTCGGCAACAACGACCTGTTGACGCTCACCCAGCCGCAGATCATCCGTGAGATCCACGAGGAGTACCTGCAGGCCGGCGCGGACATCATCGAGACCAACACCTTCAACGCCAACGCCGTCTCCCTCGCCGACTACGGGCTCGAGGAGTTCGCCTACGAGCTCAACTACGAGTCCGCCAGGCTCGCGCGCGAGGCTGCCGATGCCGTGGCGAGCGACGACCACCCGCGCTGGGTGGCCGGTGCCCTGGGCCCGACGACGCGCACGGCCTCGATCTCACCCGACGTCAACGACCCGGGCGCGCGCAACGTGTCCTTCGACCAGCTCGCGACGGCCTACCTCGACGCGGCGCGCGGCCTGGTCGACGGTGGCAGCGACCTGCTGATGATCGAGACGATCTTCGACACCCTCAACGCCAAGGCGGCGATCTTCGCCGTCGAGACGCTCTTCGAGGAGCAGGGCCGCCGCTGGCCGGTGATCATCTCGGGGACCATCACCGACGCGTCCGGCCGCACCCTGTCGGGACAGGTGACCGAGGCGTTCTGGGACTCCATCCGGCACGCCCGGCCGCTGGCGGTCGGTCTCAACTGTGCCCTCGGCGCGCTCGACATGCGGCCCTACGTCGCCGAGCTGTCACGGCTCGCCGACTCGTTCATCTCGGTCTATCCCAACGCGGGACTCCCCAACGCGTTCGGTGAGTACGACGAGCTGCCTGATCAGACCGCGAACGTGCTCGCCGAGTTCGCCGACGCCGGCTTCCTCAACATCGTCGGTGGATGCTGCGGCACCACCCCGGCCCACATCGCCGCGATCGCCGCCGTCGTCGACGGCAAGCCGGTGCGGGAGCCGGCCGAGCACGTGCCGGTCATGCGCCTGTCCGGCCTCGAGCCGCTGACGATCACCGACGAGAGCCTCTTCGTCAACGTCGGCGAGCGCACCAACATCACCGGCTCCGCGCGCTTCCGCAAGCTCATCAAGGACGGCGACTACGACGCCGCCATCCGGGTCGCGGCGCAGCAGGTCGAGGCCGGGGCGCAGGTCATCGACGTCAACATGGACGAGGGCATGATCGACGGGGTCGCGGCCATGGACCGTCTCCTCAAGCTGATCGCCTCCGAGCCCGACATCAGCCGGGTGCCGGTGATGGTGGACTCCTCCAAGTGGGAGGTGATCGAGGCCGGGCTCAAGTGCGTGCAGGGCAAGGCGATCGTCAACTCCATCTCGATGAAGGAGGGGGAGGAACCCTTCCGCGAGCACGCCCGTCTGTGTCGCAAGTACGGCGCGGCCGTGGTCGTCATGGCGTTCGACGAGGACGGCCAGGCCGACAACCTCGAGCGTCGCCAGGCGATCTGCGAGCGGGCCTACCGCATCCTCGTCGACGAGGTCGGGTTCCCGCCCGAGGACATCATCTTCGACCCCAACGTCTTCGCGGTCGCCACGGGCATCGAGGAGCATGCGACCTACGGCCAGGACTTCATCGAGGCCACCCGCTGGATCAAGCAGAACCTGCCCCATGCGCTCGTCTCCGGCGGCATCTCCAACGTGTCCTTCTCCTTCCGCGGCAACAACCCGGTCCGCGAGGCCATCCACGCGGTCTTCCTCTTCCACGCCATCCAGGCTGGGCTCGACATGGGCATCGTCAACGCCGGGGCCCTCGTGGTCTACGACGAGGTGGACGCCGAGCTCCGCGAGCGGATCGAGGACGTCGTCCTCAACCGACGAGCGGACGCGGCGGAGCGCCTGCTGGAGATCGCCGAGCGCTACAACGTGGCCGGCGAGGTGCTCGAGCAGGCCCAGGACGAGTGGCGCGAGCTGCCGCTGCGTGAGCGGATCACCCATGCGCTCGTCAAGGGCATCGACGCCCACGTGGAGGCGGACACCGAGGCCCTGCGCGCCGAGATCGCCGAGGCCGGCGGACGCCCCATCGAGGTCATCGAGGGGCCGCTGATGGACGGCATGAACGTCGTCGGCGACCTCTTCGGTGCCGGCAAGATGTTCTTGCCGCAGGTGGTCAAGAGCGCCCGGGTGATGAAGAAGGCCGTCGCCTACCTGATTCCCTTCATCGAGAAGGAGAAGGCCGCCGACCCCGAGCTCGCCAAGGTCAAGGACACCAACGGCACCATCGTGATGGCCACGGTGAAGGGCGACGTCCACGACATCGGCAAGAACATCGTGGGCGTGGTGCTGCAGTGCAACAACTACGAGGTCATCGACCTCGGCGTGATGGTGCCCGCCCAGAAGATCCTCGACACCGCAGCCGAGGTGGGCGCGGACATCATCGGCCTCTCCGGCTTGATCACGCCCTCCCTCGACGAGATGGTCAACTTCGCTGCGGAGATGCAGCGCCAGGGCCTGGAGATCCCGCTGCTCATCGGCGGGGCGACGACCTCTCGCGCCCACACCGCGGTGAAGATCGACCAGCGCTACGACGGTCCCGTCGTCTGGGTCAAGGACGCCAGCCGGTCGGTTCCCACCGCGGCCGCGCTGCTCCACCCGGAGCGACGCACGAAGCTGCTGGCCGACGTCCAGACGGACTTCGAGGCGCTCCGCGCCCGCCACGCAGCCAAGCACGACCGGCCGATGGCGACCTTCGACGCGGCCCGCGCCAACGCGACCCCGATCGGCTGGAGTGACTACCACCCGCCTCGGCCACACCTGCTCCTCCAGCAGGACCACGCCGTCTCGACCGCGGTGGGAGGGACACCTGCGACCCAGAACGTCCGGGTGTTCCACGACTACGACCTGTCCACGCTGCGCAAGTACATCGACTGGCAGCCGTTCTTCAACGCCTGGGAGATGAAGGGCGCCTTCCCCGACATCCTCAACAACCCGGTCTCGGGGCCGACCGCGCGCAAGCTCTACGACGACGCCCAGGCGATGCTCGACCGGCTCATCGAGGAGAAGTGGATCCGCGCCCACGGTGTCGTGGGCTTCTTCCCGGCGAACTCCGTCGGTGACGACGTCGAGCTCTACCTCGACGGCGACCGTGCGGAGGTCCACGCCACGCTCCACCACCTGCGTCAGCAGGGCGAGCACCGCGACGGCGTACCCAACCGGTCGCTGGCCGACTTCGTCGCGCCCCGGGAGACCGGCCTGCGTGACCACGTCGGAGGCTTCGCCGTCACGGCGGGCGACGGGCTGTCGGAGCGGGTGACGGAGTTCCGCGCGGAGCTCGACGACTACAACGCGATCCTCCTCGAGTCGCTCGGTGACCGACTCGCCGAGGCGTTCGCCGAGCACCTCCACGAGCGGGTCCGCAAGGAGCTGTGGGGCTACGCCCCCGACGAGCAGCTCGACAACAAGGAGCTCATCAAGGAGCAGTACGCCGGGATCCGACCCGCCCCCGGCTACCCCGCCTGTCCCGAGCACACCGAGAAGGCCACCCTGTGGGAGCTGCTCGACGTGCAGGCCAACACCGGCATCGAGCTCACCGAGTCGATGGCGATGTGGCCCGGTGCCTCGGTCAGCGGGTTCTACTACTCGCACCCGCAGTCGCAGTACTTCGTCGTGGGTCGGATCAACCGCGACCAGGTCGCGGACTACGCCGAGCGCAAGGGCTGGACGATCGCCGAGGCCGAGCGCTGGCTGTCACCCAACCTGGGCTACGACCCCGAGGACTGAGGCCGTGAGGTTCCTGGACCACGACGCCGCCGTGGTGGTGATGGCCGACAAGATGAGTGAGCTCAAGCCGCGCCTGCGTGGATGGATCCACGCCGGCTCGATCCCGTTCATCGTCGTGGCTGGCGCGGTCCTCGTCCTGCTCTCGCCGACGACCGGGACGAAGGTCGGATCCGCGGTCTTCATCGGCTCTGCACTGCTGCTCTTCAGTGTCTCGGCGGTCTACCACCTGGGGACCTGGCAGCCGGCAGTCTGGGCACTGCTCCGCCGGCTCGACCACTCCAACATCTTCATCCTGATCGCCGGCACCTACACGGCGTTCGCGATGCTGCTCCTGCATGGCAGCGCCCGGACCTACCTCCTGGTCGGCATCTGGAGTGGGGCCGTGCTCGGTGTGCTGTTCCGTGTGTTCTGGACCGCGGCCCCGCGATGGCTCTACACCCCGCTCTACATCGCGCTGGGCTGGTTCGCGGTCTTCTTCATCCCGGACTTCGTCGAGGGAGCCCGCGACCTCAGCTCGTCCGTCGCGTTCGCGGTCCTGGGCCTGGTCGTGCTGGGTGGGGTGTTCTACACGCTGGGCGGCGTGGTCTACGCCCTCAAGCGTCCAGATCCCAGGCCCGAGTGGTTCGGGTTCCACGAGGTGTTCCACACCTGCACGATCCTCGCCGTCGTCGCGCACTACGTGGCTGTCTCGCTCGCGACGTACTCCCTCCGCTGAGGACACCAGATCGCTACGGCCTCACGCCGGCGCGGGAAGGGGAACCACCGCGACCGTGGTGCGGGCGTGCTCCACGACCGCGGTGCCCACGGTGGCGGAGAGCATCCGACCCACCGAGTTGGTGGGGTGACGCCCGACGACGATGAGGTTCCAGCTCTCGGAGTCGGCCGCGAGGCTCTCGTGGGCCAGGCCCCGGGCAAGCTGGAGGTCGACCGGGACCTCGGGGTACTTCTCGGAGTAGCCCGCCACTGACTCCGCCAGCAGCAGTCGTTCCTCGCTGAGGACGTCGTCGGTGGTCGAGACCCCGTGGGCACCGTTCACCGCGGCGAGAACGTCGTGGAAGGAGTGGAGCACGGTCAGCGGCAGTCCGCGCATGGAGGCGTGCCGGAAGGCGAACTCCAGCACCGGCTGCTCCTCGGCCGAGCCGCCGACGCCGACCAGGACGCCCTTGCGGACGACGCCCGGGGAGTCCGGGCGGCAGACGACGACCGGCGCGTGTGCGTGCCGCGCCACCGACGTGCTGACCGATCCGAGCAGGCGGCTGCGGACGGCTCCACGACCGCGTGAGCCGACCACCACGAGGTGCGCGTCGTGGGAGAGGTCGACGAGGGCTTCGCGCGGGTCGCCGTGCGCGGCATGGGCGGTCACTCGCAGGCCCGGCCGGAGCCGGTGCACGGACGCCGCGGCGTCCTCTGCCACGGTCTGCACCTGCAGGAAGAGGTCGGCGACCGGGACCACGTAGCTGCTCGCGCCCGCCCACGTGACGGCGCCGACCTGGTCGATGCCGGCGGCGGTGACGACGGCGAGCGGACGGCGCTCGCGAGAGGCCTCCTCCGCAGCCCAGCGAAGGGCGCGGTCGCCGTCGGCAGAGCCGTCGACGCCAACGATGATGCTTCCGGCTTCGATGTCGAGTGTCATGTCTCGACCCTGCGCTGCTGTCCGTCCGTGGACTAGGGCGTCCAGCCCGTCATCCGGGGGACCTTGGACCCGGGGGCGCCGGGCGGTCATCCGGTGTCAGGTCCGCAGCACCTGGTCGACCGGACGCCGCGGCGTGCTCGGCAGCTCGCTGCGACCGATGGCCTGCCAGCCGACCCGTACCAGGAGGTGCGGCTCGAGGGTGCCGTGCAGCAGGGCCTGCAGCTCGGCGCGGGTGGCAGGGACCTCGAGGGGCTGACTGAGGGGGACGACGGAGAGTCCGGTACGGGTGGCGCGGATCCACAGGGCGCTGAGGCCTTCACCGGTCCGGAGCAGGGACAGGCGATCGTCCGACTCCCCGCCGAGGACGATCAAGCCGTCCGTGCTCTCGACCTCGGGGCGGGTGTCGTCCAGGACACCAGCACCGAAGCGGCTCGCCTGTTCCAGGCCGTCATCCTCACTGGGGAGGACCTGCAGCGGCACTCCGTCGTCACCCACCCGTCCGGCCCACCGTGCCTGCTCGGCCACCGCGAGCGGGTCGTGGTCGCGCAGCTCCAGCGCCCGGCGGATGGTCTGCTCGATCCGGAACCTGGTCGCGAGATCGAGCACCGGCACCGCCGCGGCATCCCAGTCACGAGCCTCCTCGCACAGCGTCTCGAGACGTTCCGGCGGGACCGGCCACGACGTGAAACGGCGCCGGTCGGTGCACCGGGCGCGCATCGCGTCGAGCACTCCGACCGCATCAGGGCGGGGGTCGCGATGCAGACGGACGTGCGCGAGCAGCGCCTGGTCATCGGACTCGGGTGTGCGCTCCACCTCGGCACTCCACCCGAGCGCCTTCGCGGCCAGCTGGAAGTGGTGGAGGGCAGCGCCACAGCTGATCATCAGGTTGCGGGCCAGCGGGTCCTCGACCAGGAGCTGCCGGTCGTGGTCGGCGTAGAGCCAAGCCTCGGACCCGGCCACGCGCCAGGCCCAGGGCTGCGTGTTGTGCACGCTGGGAGCCAGGCACGCGAGCTCGACCATGCGTGAGGTCACCCGCGGCGATGGGGTGTCGAGCCGGGTGGTGGCTGCCATGACCTGCCTCCTTGAGTCGTGGACCGGGACGCGCCTGCGGCATCCGGACAGCCAGCGTCCCTCTCGCGGTCGCGCCTGCACAGGGACCAAGGTCCCGACCGGCTCGGGCGCTCCGTCGACCGCGACGCGGACCCGGGGGACTAGCGTGGCCATGTGACCGACTCAGTTGACGCTGCCCCCAAGGGCATCCGCGTGTACCTCCTCGACGACCACGAGGTCGTCCGTCGTGGGATCCGCGAGCTCCTCGAGGCCGACGGTGACATCGAGGTCATCGGCGAGTCCGGCCTGGCCACCGAGGCCGCGGCGCGGATCCCGGCCCTGCGTCCGGACGTCGCCATCCTCGATGCCCGCCTGCCGGACGGGTCGGGCATCGACGTGTGCCGGGAGATCCGGTCCAGGGATCCCGGGATCGCGGCGCTCATCCTCACGTCGTACGACGACGACGAGGCCCTGTTCTCGGCGATCATGGCCGGCGCCGCCGGCTACGTCCTCAAGCAGGTGCGTGGCAACGACCTGGTCGACATGGTGCGCCGGGTGGCATCGGGACAGTCCACGCTCGACCCGTCGGTGACGGCACAGGTACTGGAGCGCATCCGTACGGGACCGCCGGTGGACAAGGACCTCGAAGGCCTCACCGACCAGGAACAACGCATCCTCGAGCTCATCGGACGGGGTCTCACCAACCGGCAGATCGCGCAGGAGATGCACCTTGCCGAGAAGACGGTGAAGAACTACGTCTCCTCGATGCTCGCGAAGCTCGGACTCACCAGCCGGACGCAGGCAGCGATCTTCGCGGTGAAGCACGAGCGACCGGGCGAGGTCTGACGCGCGGATGGACGAGTCCGGACACCAGCTCCTGCTGGACGCGGTCGTCACGATGTCGGCGGACCTCAGCCTCGACAGCGTGCTGTCCCGGATCGTCGCCATCGCGAGCAGCCTCGTCGACGCGGAGTACGCCGCCCTCGGCGTGCTGAGCGCCAGCCCGGACCGGCGGTTGCGCACGTTCATCCACCACGGCATGGACCCGGACGCAGCAGCGATCATCGGGCCCCTCCCCGAGGGGCACGGGCTCCTGGGCCTCATCATCGACCGGCCCGAGCCGCTCAGGCTCCACGACATCGCACAGCACCCAGCGTCGTACGGCTTCCCGGCCCACCACCCGCCGATGCGCTCCTTCCTGGGGGTGCCCGTCCGCATCCGCGGCCGGGTGTTCGGGAACCTCTACCTCACCGAGAAGGTCGGAGACGGCGACTTCACCGCCGAGGACGAGGAGATCGTCGTGGCCCTGGCCGCCGCGGCGGGGGTCGCGATCGAGAACGCTCGCCTCTACGAGGAGGCGACCGACCGGGCGGCCTGGCTCGATGCCACCGCCGACATCACTGCCGTGCTGGCCGACCCGGAAGCGAACGATCCGCTGCAGTCGGTGGCGGACCGCGCCAGGGAGGTCGCCGCCGCCGACGTGGCATGGATCGTGACGAGCTCGGACTCGGGCACGCTGCAGGTGCAGGCCGTGTCCGGCTCGGACGTCGACGTGCTCCCCTCGCTGCGCGACGACTCGCAGGTCCGGTCGGTGCTGGACACCGGTGCTGTCAGCACGGTGGAGGACTGGTCGCCGGACCTCGGGCCGGTGATCATGGTGCCGATGGGCCGCGTCCCCAGCAGCAAGGCCGTGCTCGCCCTGGCCTGGACGCGTGAACGCGCCGAGCTCCACTACGCGGTCGATGTCCACCTCCCCGCCAGCTTCGCCGAGCAGGCGGCTCTGGCCATGCAGGTGGCACACGCTCGGGACGACCAACGCCGCCTCGCGGTCTTCGCGGACCGGGACCGCATCGGTCGTGACCTCCATGACCTCGTCATCCAGCGGTTGTTCGCCGTGGGGCTGGGACTGCAGGGGGCTGCGCGGATGTCCGACCGACCCGAGGTGACCGAACGCCTCGAACGGGCGGTCGACGACCTCGACGCCACCATCAAGGACATCCGACGAGCCATCTTCGGGCTGGGGGCGCTGGAGTCTGCGGGCGACCTCCAGTCCGAGGTGACCGGCCTGATCGACCGAGCGAGGTCGACGCTCAAGTTCCGTCCCACGCTGCGCTTCGAGGGCCCGGTGCGGACCCTGGTGAGTGCCGAGATCGCCCCCCACCTCCTCGCCGTGCTCGGCGAGGCCCTCTCCAACGCCAGCCGACACGCGGAGGCGACGGCTGTCGACGTGGTGGTGTCGGCCGGCGACGAGGTGGCGTTGCTGGTGCGTGACAACGGGCGCGGCATCAGCGGTGACGCGGTGGAGAGCGGCTTGGCCAACATCCGGCATCGTGCCGAGCAGTGCGGCGGGACCTTCACCGTTGACTCCGTGGCGGGTGTCGGCACGACCCTGCGCTGGTGCGTCCCCCGCGCCTGACGACGGGTGGCCAAGGTCCCATGGACGGGGGACCGGCGCCCCTGCCTGCACGACCGGCTGCCGACGAGACTCGCTCCAAGGACCGACCGGAGGAGCAGAGATGACTGGCGAGCAGTGGTACCCGAGCGCCTTGGCCGAGCTCTCGGCCGCGGAGTGCTACGAGCTCCTGGCGTCGCGATCCGTCGGCCGGATCGCCTTCGTCGTGGACGGCGCCCCCAGCGTCATACCCGTCAACCACGCGGTGGACGGGGACGACATCCTCTTCCGGACCTCGCCCCACACCGAGCTCGGACGGAGCATGGCGTCCGGGCAGGTGGCCTTCGAGGTCGACGACTTCGACGACTTCTCACAGTCCGGCTGGAGCGTGCTGGTGCAGGGTTCGGTGCAGTACGACGACTCCGACCCGGCGTCGTCCGCCGAGCTGCCGCAGCCGTGGGCCGCGGGCGTGCGCGGCCTGGTGGTCCGGGTCCGGCCACGGTCGGTGACCGGCAGGCGACTGATCGGGGTGTGACCGGGGGAGAGCACCCCGGCTAGGCTCGCCCATCGTGACGACACCGGCAGCAGTGCTCTGGGACATGGACGGCGTAAACCCCGGATTGACGGGCATCGAGAAGCGTTGAAGTTCACGTTACCGCAGGCCAGCGGGCTGATCGACCGATCGTGAAGACATCAGGGAACATCTGGATGCAATGAGATTCCAGGCACTTCGTTGCATGGAACGTTGCATGAAAACGCGGCGAGGGTGAGCTGTGGAGCCCGATGGCCCGTGGCGAGTGTCGAGATGCAGGGAAGATTGGCGCGAGGCTCCACGCGAACTCGGCTCCTTCAAGGTGAGCAACGAGAACAGCACGGCGTCGCTCGGGCTTGCCGCGGGTGTGGCGACCGCCTCGTCGCGAAACCGGGCCAAGACGTGCCGGCCCGCGTTATGCAGCAGTGCGGTTGAGGTCGAGGAGGGCCACTTGTGGAACACGGAGAGCCGGGCCTGAGCGCCTCGGTCGGCAGGTGCTCCTCAAGGAGCCTGCACCAGTAGCCCGCCGCCTTGACTGACTGGCGGCCGCGGTCGAAGTCAGTGGCCTGCTTCGCCCAGTCTGTGGGTCACCGAGTTAGGTCTCGCTTGGCGGCGTCGTCGGGATCGCGGCTTCGAGGATGTCGACAGCCTCATGCATCTGTTGCGCGTGAGCGTTGGCGGCGCTCCAGCGGTAGAGGTCGGAGCGCGTGCGGATCAGCGGAAGTGCGGCGTCAGCGACCGTGGTCACCTCGACCCGGCCCGTCGTTCCGATCGCCAGTCCGGACGCTCCGTCACCATGCCTGATCCACCTCTTTGCCGCCTCCAGCAGCTGGCCGGCCTCACGACCTCGCTAAGCCGTCATGATTCCATCCGATCTCCACCACACCATCGCCCATCCCCACTCCCAGTCAGCACCCTCTTGAGCAATTACGCCTCTGGCAGATCGAGGTTCAGGGTCGCGAAACGACTCCGGGTTGACCCGATCTGCGCGCGCGGTTCTCGGGATGCCTCACGGAAGGGCGGGATCTGGATGGTCGGTCGAAAACCGCCCTTCCGCGTCGTCGTCGATGAGCCCGTGGTCGCACAGCCACTCGACGGCTCGGCGCTGGGCTCGAACATCACGCAGGTTGTGCCACGCAGAGATCAGTTCGGGGTGGTGCTCATAGAGCTCGTTCTTGAATCGTCTGAACGGTCCCCGTCCTCGCAGAGCCTGACTCAAGCGTTGGCCGACCTTGCGGTCGCTGATGCCCTCGGCGAAGTCGGCCATGTCCTGAAACCACACGTACGACGGAAGCGGGTCGATGGCGATGAGATCCAACTCATCGATCTCGACTGGGTTCTCCCCGTCGATGCCCGTATCGCTGGTCCAAAACGCGATCTGGCCCGTGCGCGGGTCGACCAACCAACGGTGCTCGTAGTCAGCCTGATCCGCGAGCGCGGTTGCGATCTCCTCCACGTCGATGCCGCTCAGGTCGAGCATTCGTTCAGGCTAGAACCCGGACGCCGCGTGCGACAGATCAGAGGACAGGCCGTGGCACTTTCGCGGCGAAAAGACGCACCTGCTTCGCGGTCTCGCGGTTCGGCGCCAGCGCTGCGGGGCGATCCCCGCAACTCCAAGTCTCGTAGCGTCAACAGGAGCTCAGCGGTCACATAGTGAGAGCCCCAGGTCGATCAAAGGGCCGATGTCCTTCTTCGCTCCGTCGAAAGCCGAGCTGTCAGACCAGATCCTGCGAATGTTGGCGTATTCACGGTTCGACATGGCGCTTCCGTTGACGGCGTACTCGACGCCGTTCGGGGCGGTGAATACAACTGAGCTGGCGCCAACGCATTTGAGCGTGCCCTTACACGTCGGTGAAGCGGTACAACGCCACCGACGGCGGGCCACTCTTCTGAGCACACCAGGCCCGAACACGCCGATGAGATGCGAACAGCAACGCCGAACTACTGTCGGCAGCATGAGCAAAGATGAAACATCCGCCATGACGAACGTCCGCCTCGCGTATGCGTCAGCGGTCTTGCTGGCCCTTGTCGGTGTCTTCATGCTCGTTAGGGGAGACGAGCGGTTACAGACAGTGTTGGGACTTGCCTTTCTGCTCTCGGGTATTGCTGCGGCCATCGTCGCCCGGCGCGGAGGTCAACCCCGCCCCTAGGTGTGAATCTTGCTGAGGGTCGTCACGTTCGAGCCGCAGAAGTATCGGCCGAGGACGTCCGTTGCGAAGGATCGCGCTAGGAGATCAGCATGAGTCTGGTCGAGCAACGACGGTCTCGGACTCCGCTGGTAGTCCCGAGAACCTGGTACCGGCCATCGTTGGGCCGCACTCCCGCCCGGCCCACATCAGTGCGGGGTCTGGGCAACGACAGGCCGTATGCGATGAACAGTACGCCCGCCTGATCCGGTTGGACCCGAGGTATAGACAGCACCTTCTTTGGGGCGGCACGGCGCGTGACCGCTGCCGACCGCGCAGCAAAACGACTGCGGTCGCCTCGTCCCCTAGCATGGGTTCGATCAATCGAGGAACGTCCACACATCGGCTATCCGGCAAGTCGGACGCGCGCCGACAGGCGGCGGATAGACGTGGTCGCTTCGCGGCGATATGACGCGGCAGCGGATCAGTCGGATCCACAGTGGGCAACGGACGGAAAAGGTGGGCACCGCTGGACCTGCCGCTTGTCTTCTCGATCGGCCAGGGCGTCGAACCAACTCGAAAGAGGGTCCTGCAATTGCGTATCTGCTGGTTCCCCTACGAGCGCAGTAAGCTCTCCCAAGCCTTCCTCTTGCTCAAGTCCAAGGGGACGCGGTACCGAGCCTTGAACATATCCGAGACATTCGGATCGACCGTCTCCACAAACTCCAGCAATTCACTAACGGCGTCACGGGCCTCTTGCGCATCGGTGAACTCGTAGTCGGGGATGAGTCGCTCTCCCCCGTACGACTCCACAAGTTCACCATCGTCAACGAGTGCGCGGACCTCGTTCAGCCCATGCTGATCTTCGAATCCGTCCGGCCACTCCATGCCGGGCCGAACATATCCATCCGAAGCGCCTCTGACACCCAACCGTTCAGCCCGCCCAGCGCATCCGCGCCCGCTGGGCGAGCGCCTCGAGTCTTGCCCACTGGTCCTTCGGAAGACGGATCGCGTCGACCGCATTCTTGTCTTTCAGCCCTGCGATCTCTCGGTTCTGCTCCTCGAGGCGCTCGATCTCTGCTTCAGCCTCGCTGAGAGCTCCACGGAGTTCGTTAATCCTCCCTCTGAGCTTCGCCGCTTCCTGTGGCGTCGGAATGTCAGGGACGGGCACCGTCGAGGCGAGCTCGTCGACGACTCTGAGCCACTTCTCGACGTAACGACCCCAGGTAGCCGCCTTTGGGCGTGGCCAACACAGTCGGCGACTTGGTCCGCCAACTCATCCAAGACCTCGCGCTCGTCGGCGCACGGATCAAGCATGGGTCAAGAACTCCGGTAAGGGCGGGCAGCGGCATCGCCGGGACGACAGGACGAAGGCTTGTCGGTGATTCCCCAGGCCGCCCCATTTCGCCGATGCAGACTGGTCGCGTCAAGTAGGTCGGCGTGATGATGCAACGACAAGGCCGTGGCTTTCGACCTGTTCGCGCACGGCGGCGCCATCAGATCCTTGCCGGATGGCACACCCGTGTCCTGACCTGACGAGTAGCAGAGTCGGCACGGATCGAGCCGCAGCCGAGCCGCATCACAGTGTCGACGAAGGGGTCGACGAAATCGACATCGAAGTGACGCGTGGCTTGAAACACTCTTGGCATGGGGATCGATGGTAGGGGTGGTTGCTCATCGGGTGGAGCCGCTCGCCAGGCGGCACGCAATCTGGCGGTGCCCTCGGTCGTCAAAATTGGTGCTGCCGATCTGACGGGCGGAAGGACGCACGCGAGGGACGAGGCTGAGTCAGTGCATCCGCCCGTGCCACTGTCTGCCAACGCGCAGATGGCGCTCCATGGGACGATGTGAGCGTGCTTTCAGATGTAGCTGTGCTGGTGATGGCGGCTGGTGTGTTCGCGGCTGTCGTGCAACGTCTTGTCTGAAACAGGCAAGAGCGGCTTTGAAATACGAATTCATCAAACGACATTGGGCGATCAATGACGACGCCTTTAACCAGCCGACGATTCAAGGTGGGGCTGTCGAGCGCGACCGGAACCTCCGACTCCGCGAGGACGTTTGAAGTCATGCGTCTGGGGTCGACTTCGTGGCGGACATGGGAGGTTGCACGAGGCCATTCGAGACGGTGCCGCGAGCATCGCGACTATGTAAGCGGGCTACGACTGGGTGCGGACATGCATGGAGACGGCGTCACCTGGCTGGACCGTGACGGGATCTTCCGATCCAGTCCGGGTGTGGATAGTCAGCACATCTCGGCGCGATGGCCGTCGTCGGTTGGAAGGCTTTGGTTCGACCGCTGCCAGTGCGGCGAGGCGCACGGTGTATGTCGCGGTAGGTCGTATCGCGAGGGGCGCCAGCGGGTGGTGCACCGTCCAGCAAGGTCGTGCCGTTAATCCTCAGCGAAAGTCGCGCCAAGATAAGCGGCGGAACGCGGCATGAGGGCGAGGGCCTTCATCCCCGGCGGCCGGTGGCGTGACGAGCCATGGCAACCTTGGCGACGGATCCGAAGGCGATCAGCGGCGCGATGGCCGCATCCTTGCGCCCGCGGGTTCGCGAATCCAGGGAATGGCCGCTGCATTTCCACGACCGCGAGGAGAAGCCCGTGAGCGAGCAAGTACGCCGCAGGGTGATCGGTATCCAGCGTTGGGGGCGATCGGTACTGGAACGGCACCAAGTGGACGGACAGTTTCGACGGGGACAGACCGAACATCGACCACGTCGATCGAGACCGGACGCGATTGGCAAGCCGTGAGGAAGCCGATCACCGGCATCGGCGCTGGGAAGAACAAGTCGACCGCCCACTAT
>CAVRLH010000003.1:0-35483 GCA_963721925.1 uncultured Actinomycetota bacterium
GTAGTCGTGTAGGCGACGTGCTGGCCAGCGGGGGAGTGAGTCGCGTCGCTAGCCTGAGACCCCCGTGGCGCAGGTCGTGACCACGAGTTCGTTTGCACTCTCCCTTTGCAATGTTGGCGGGCGAGATCTACCCCTCCACTCCGAGCGTGAAAACGCACGCTGCCCATGTTCGTCTCGATGCGTTCCTGGTTGGGTGGGCGCGCGGCGGCGCGCAGCGGATGTGGATAGGGACGACTTCACGAGCGCAAAGACGCACCGGGCGAACGCACTCATCTCAGTCATCCATGGGCAGGTTCAGCCTTCCGCATCGCAGCGCGCAGCCAGCGGCGCCCACCCGCGTTGTTCGGCGGCCGGTGGGCGGGTGGCGCAGTGCTGCCGCGGGGGACGAACTTGGTGGGCAGGACCGTCGATGTTGGCTCAGCTTCGCCCGTCACGAACGCGACGACCAGCTCCGCCGATGCACTTCGTCAGCGAATTGCTTGACTAGAGCTGCGCCATGGCGCTTCGGCAGGCCCTGCTCCATTTTGGTGACCTTCGATTCGAGCGCGGTCGCCGTCGGATTGCCTTGGCGGCCGTACGAATAACCCGGCATCTCGCCTTTGAACACGCGCGCCAGATCGTGCGCGTCGGGGTAGCCGTAGGCGACCGCGACGTGCATCGGCTTGTGGACCGAAAAGTGTTCGATGGGCGACTCGAGATCCGAGCGTAGGATCGTCGTGGTAAGTCCGGTTTTCATGCTGTGCCTCCATCCGATGCCTGGGCGCGAGCGACAAGCACGTGGGTGCGCATCGGGTACGCGAGCACGCCGTCGATCACGTAAGGCTGCAACGCCTCGCGCACGTCCCGCACGAAGCGCTCCCGCGCGTCTGCCGACAGCTTCGCTACCGCATGCCGCGTGGACGGCGAGCCACGCGTCATGCCTTCCAGAAACGACTGTATTGAACCGAACTGCGAGACGCCCTCCTCGGTTCTGAGCTCGATGCCTGCGAAGCCAGCCTGCGCGGCCGTCGCGCGAATCTCTTCCGTATTCGAGAACGAGCAGGCGCGCTTTGCCGGTGCCGCATCGACCCCGAGCCGTTCGAGCCCCTGCACGACCACGTGATGTCCCTTGTTAGATTCCAGCGGTCCCCAGAAGCTCGCAACGAGCCTTCCCGAAGGCTTCAGCACGCGGCGTATCTCCGCAAAACCTTTCAGCCGGTCCGGAAAGAACTGCAGCCCCTGCAGACACAGCGCGAGATCGAACTCGTCGCTTTCGAGCGGCATTTCCAGCGCGCTCGCACAATGCCACTCCATCGGCGTCTCACCGCCGCGTGAAAGCTGCCGCGCGAGCTCGATCACGCCGGGATCGATGTCAATGCCAACGGCCCTGCCCGTCGGCCCGACGTGTGCCGCCGCGAGCCTTGCGCCGATGCCAGTGCCGCATGCGACATCCAGCACATGCTCGCCGGCCTTCGGTGCAGCGAGCCCCACCTGGAGCTCCGTCCAGTGCCGAAACATGCCCGGCACCATGTGCTGCTCGTAGGCTTCCGCAACTGTCGTATCGATTGATTTCTCTGACGCCAACTTCGAGATCCTATTTCTTTCCGCACAGCTTAAGGTTGGTTCGCGTCGCGTGCGCGATCGAAATCAGAATATCCGCATCCGAAGGCGGCAGCTCGACGTTGGGTGATGTCGGTGACCCATAGCTCGTAGCGATCACCGAATGCTGTGGCCCACAGTCGGTGCAAGGCCACCCGTGCTGCCGCGTCAACCCGGTCACTCTCAAGCACAGCAACGTCCACGGTCCGCAACCTAGCTTCCGGGGCTGATCCGTTGCACCACATGAACGTGCACCATCAGCGGCAAATCCGGCAGGCGCTTCAAGATCAGAGGTCACCGAGTAGGGCGCCTTGGCCGGCTGGCAGGGCATGACGCGTTTGCGCAGGTCAGAGGGGGTGTATGCATGCCCTCCCACTCCGCACAGAGTCCGCAAGAAATTTGAGCGTGGCCCGACGGAGCTGTCTCGGCAGCCCAATCTCCGGACCCAGTGCAGCCAGTTGCCGACAGCAGTGATGGTGCTGGGGGTTCCACAGGTGTTCACTGGTGCGATGGCGACCTTTCCGGACGGCCGGCCAGCCGGAGTCCTGGCCGCTGTCGGCGGGACACCCATGGTGGAGCTCCAGCGTCTGGTGCCGAGCTCGGGGGCGCGCATCTTTGTGAAGTGGGAGCCCGCCAACCCGACCGGCTCCATGAAGGACCGGATGGCGGTCGAGGTGATCCGATCGGCTGCGGCGGACGGCCGGCTGAAACCTGGCGGCACCGTCGTCGAGTACACCGCCGGGACGACGGGCATCTCACTCGCGCTGGTCTGCGCGGCGCTCGGGTACCGGCTGCACGTGGTGTTCTCGGACGCGTTCAGCGTCGAGAAGCGCAAGACCATGCTCGCGCTCGGCGCGGAGATCACCGACGAGCCCAGCGACGGCGGTCGCATCACCGAGGAACTCATCAAGCGGATGATCGCCACCTCCGCGGAGATCAGCAAGCGTCCCGGGCACTGGTGGTCCGACCAGCTGAACAACCACGACGGGGTGCGCGGCTACCTGACCCTCGGCGAGGAGATCTGGAGACAGACCGGAGGGCGTGTCGATGCGTTCGTGCATGCTGTGGGCACTGCCCACTCGATCCATGGCGCGCCGCGCGGGTTCGGCGAGACCGCTGCGCCAGCTCGGGTGGTGGCGGTGGAGCCCGCTGAGTCCGCAGTGCTGTCGGGCGCTCCGACCGGCGCGCACCGCATCGAAGGGATCGGCATCGGTTTCATCCCGCCGCTGTGGCAGCCGGAGCTGGTCGACTCCATCGAGCAGGTCCGAAGCGACGACGCACAACAGATGGCCCGCCGGCTCGCGGCCGAGGAAGGGATCTTCGCCGGTACGTCCACTGGAGCCAACGTCATCGCGGCCCTGCGCGTCGCCGAGACTCTGCCCGTCGGGGCCCAGGTCGTGACCCTCGCCGTGGACTCCGGTCTTCGCTATCTCAGCAAGGCGCCCTACGCGTGATCGGCCCGTGCTGTCAGGCGGCGACGTCCGGCGCTTCAGCCCACGCTGTGCGCCAGCCGCGCGACCGCGGCGGCCACTCGGGACCCGAACATGACGGGGTCGTTGTGGTCGGCACCCGCGAGCACCACGCGCTCGGCCAGGGAGGGGGAATGGTCCGCGACGCGGGCGCTGAGCACTGAGGGGACGACTGAGTCGCGGTCGCCGTAGATGACCGTCACTGGCACGTCGCTGGTGCGGAGGTGCTCCATGACGGGGTACCGGTCGCGAAGCAGCGCACGCACCGGCAGCCATGGGTAGTGGTGCGCACCGACGTCGGCAAGCTCGGTGAATGGCGAGCGGAGCACCATCCCCGCCGGCGGGTGCCGGGCCTGGAGAGCCGCAACGACGCCTGAGCCCAGCGACTCGCCGAAGTAGAGGGTCCGTTGCGCTGGGTAGCCGAGTTTCATCAGGGCCTCTGCGCCGGCGTCCGAGTCCGCAGCGAGGCCGTCCTCGCTGGGGTTGCCTGGATTGCCGCCGTAGCCGCGATAGTCCATGAGCAGTACGGAGAGTCCGCGGCGACTCAGCTTCCGGGCCAAGTCGGCCCTGCCCGCCCGGTTGCCGCCGTTGCCAGGCGCGACCAGGACCGCCATCCCGGTGTCCTCTGGGCCGGCCGCCGGGACGAACCAGGCACCCAACTCGAGTCCGTCGGCCGTGTAGAGCGTGACGTCTCGGGCACCGTCGATGACGTCTGCGGCGGGGGCCACCGGCCCCGGATCAGGAAAGTAGATCAGCTGACGCTCGAGCGACCACGCCATCGCAAGCACCGTCCCCACGAGCAACAGCACCGCGAGGAGGCCAAGCGTGAACCTCCTGCGATGCGACCTGGTCACTACTTGTCATCACCTTGCTGTTAGCCGGGTTCCTGGGTCCACAGGTACCCGTTCTCTGGTCTGCCGGCGGAGCCGTAGCGGGGGCGCACCTCGGCCAGCCCCGTCGCCACCAGCTGCTCCAGATAGCGGCGGGCGCTGACCCGTGCGAGTCCGCAGCGGGTACCGGCTTCCTCCGCGGACAGGTCGCGTCCCGCGTCGCGCAACGTGTCCGCGACCAGTTGGAGCGTGAGGGGGGACAACCCCTTGGGCAGGTCACGGATCTCGCTCCTGCGGGGTCGCGCGGACAACAGCCGGTCCACTTCGTGCTGGTCCTGCACGGTCGCCCGTCGAGCCGACAACATCCGCAGCTTGTCTCGCTGGGCCGCGTAGCTCTCCAGATGCTCCCGGAACACGCGCAACGGAAAGGGCTTGATCAGGTAGTCGGCTACGCCGCCTGCCATCGCCGTACGCACCGTCTCGACCTCGCGGGCCGCCGTGATGGCGAGGATGTCCACGTCTGCGCCGTCAGGTCGCGATCGCAGGCGGCGAATGACCTCCAGGCCCGAGATGTCGGGCAGGTGGATGTCGAGCAGCACCAAGTCCGGGTGGAGCTCGTGGGTGGCGTGTAGGGCTTGGGCGCCGGTGTGCGCCACCGCAACGACGCTGAAGCCCGCGATGCCTTCGACGTAGGCGCGGTGGACCTCGGCGACGGCGAAGTCGTCATCGACGACCAGAACCCGGATCCCCGGCGCGGGGTCCATCACGCCTCCCACGTCGTCGGTCCGGGGGCGCTCGACGAGCCGGCGAACGCACTGGACGGCAGCTGGACGCCGAAGACGGCCCCACCTCCGGGCTGGTCATCTACGGCGATCGTGCCGCCCCGCCGGGCGACGATGCGCGCCACGAGCGCGAGCCCGATCCCGCGGCCCTGGTGCTCGTCGATCGCTGTCTTCGTGCTCACGCCGAGCTCGAAGATCCGGTCCCGCAGCTCGCTTGGGACCCCGGGTCCGTCGTCGCTCACCCGCACCTCCACGCCCCCGGCGTCGTGCCGGACCAACAGGTCGACGGTTCCTCCGGGGCCGACCGCATCGACGGCGTTGTCGACCAGGTTGGCCAGGATCGTGACGACGTCGTCGCCGGCTCCGTCTGCCACCGCCGTGCCAGGTTCGAGCCGGAGGGTCAGTCCCTTCTCTCGCGCAAGGGCCATCTTGGCGAGCACCACGGCGGCCACAGCCGGGTCGTCGATGCTACTCACCCTCGCCCCTGCGATCGCGCCGCTCCCACCGCCCACCCGCTCGATGAACCCGACGGCGTCGTCCCTGCGGCCGAACTCGATGAGCCCGGACAGGACGTGGAGGTTGTTGGAGAACTCGTGGGCCTGGGCCCGCAGCGCATCGGTGATCGTGCGTTGACCCTCCAGCGCCCGCCAGGCCTCCGACAGCTCGGTCCGGTCCCGGAGGACGAGGACGCGACCGACCTCACGGCCGTCGACCCGCGCCGCGGTGCTGTTCACGACCAGGATCCGCTCACCGACCAGTACCACGCGGTCGGAGACGTCCTCCGGGTGCCGGACCAACGGCAGCAGGTCGTCGGGATCCAACACCTCCTCCGCGAGGCGCCGGGTGGGATCCTCGGTGATCCCCAGCAACCGCATGGCCTCGTCGTTGACCAGCGCCAACCGTCCGTGGTCGTCGACGGCCACCACGCCTTCTCGGATGCCGTGGAGCATCGCGTCGCGGGCCTGGAGCAGCTCGGCGATCTCCTCCGGCTCCAGGCCGTGGATCCGACGCCGGACCAGGCGGGTCACCGCGATCGCACCGACGACGCCGACGAAGGCGGCACCGGTCAACCAGGCCACCAGCCGAGGCAGCACCCCTGCCAGATCGGAGGACAGCTCGCTCTCCAGGATTCCGACCGAAACCAGACCCTTGATCCGCCCGGAGTCGTCGCGGACCGGCACCTTGGCGCGCAATGAGACGCCCAGAGTGCCGGTCTCGGTGCCGACGAACTCGGCTCCACCGAGGGCAACGCTGGGGTCGGTCGAGACGCGGGCCCCGATCTTGGCGGGGTCGGGATGGGAGTAGCGGACCCCTTCGATGTCGGTGAACACCACGAATTCGGCCCCGGCCGACTGGCGCACCAGTTGGGCGAGCGGCTGCAGTGCCGCGGACGGGTCGTCGGAGGCATAGGCCTCCCGCACCGCCGGCTGTTCGGCGAGGCTCCGAGCCATCTCCAGCACCCGCCCGGCGTACGTCTGCCGGATCTGCTCCTGCTGGAGGTTGAAGGCCAACCACCCCGCCGCAACCAGAACTGCGAGAACGATCGCGACCTGCATCGCCAGCAGCTGCGCGGCCAGAGGCAGTCCCTTCTTCATGCCGCCATCCTGCCCCACTTCGGTGTGTCGGGCGTCACGACCAGAACGACCATTACGACCGGTACGACCAGAGGCTGGGCCGGTGCTGGGGGACGCGCTTAGCGTCCGGGCAGCTCGTCAGGTAACACTCCCGAAACGAAGGGCTCGATCCCATGGACATGTCGTCCTCCCTCATCCGTACCCCGGCACGCCGCCGGACCAGTCGTCCGCGCACCGTCGCTGCACTCCTCGGGGTCGCCGCGCTCACGCTGTCCGCTTGCGGCGGTGGATCCTCGAGCACCGGAGCCGAGGACGCCAGCGCCTCCCGCATCCAGCTGATGGCGCCGGCCGATCCCGGCGGCGGCTGGGACGGCACCGCACGGGCCATGGCCGCGAGCATGGAGGGCGCCGGACTGGCCAAGTCCACGCAGGTCAGCAATGTGCCGGGCGCCGGCGGCACCATCGGCCTCGCCCAGCTCGCGAACGAGACGAGCGAGGACTACCTGATGGTGATGGGCCTGGTCATGGTCGGGGCGATCGAGACCAACGAGTCACCGGCCACCCTGGACGACGTCACGCCCATCGCCCGGCTGACCGCCGAGGACGAGATCATCGTGGTCCCGGACGCCAGCCCCTACGTGACCATCCAGGACCTCGCGGACGACCTCGCCGCCAACGGCCGAGACGTGGCCATCGCCGGCGGCTCCGCCGGCGGCACCGACCACATCGTCGCCGGCCTGCTCACCAAGGCCGCGGGCGCCTCCCCCGAGGACCTCAACTACATCGCCTACTCCGGCGGCGGCGAGACCCTCGCGGCACTGCTCGGCAACAAGGTCTCGGCCGGCATCTCCGGTGTCAGCGAGTACGCCGAGCAGGTCAAGGCCGGCAAGCTGCGCGCGCTCGCGGTCACCGGACCCGAGCGGGTCGACGGAATCGACGCCCCCACCCTGACCGAGGCCGGCTTCGACATCGAATTCATCAACTGGCGCGGCGTCGTGGCACCCGCCGGACTCTCGGACACCGCAACGGACCGTCTCGTCGACCTGGTCACCGAGATGCACGACTCCGCCGAGTGGCAGGACGCCCTGGAGACCAACGGCTGGGACGACACCTTCCTGACCGGCGACGAGTTCGCCGCCTTCATCGAGGAGGAGCGCCAGGTGACCACCACGGTGCTGCGTGACCTCGGCCTCGTGAGCTGACCATGAGTGCTCCTGCCAGCACGACGCCCGGATCGGCGCCGTCCGCCACCCCCGACGTCGTCGTCGCCGCGGCCGTGATCCTGCTCGGCGTCGCCACCCTCGTGGGTGCGACCCGGATCACGGTGCCGCTCAGCTCCAACGTGGTCGGCCCCCGGGTCTTTCCCTACGCCGTCGGCGTTGCTCTGCTGCTCTCGGGCGCAACGGTGCTCGTCTCCGCGCTGCGGGGCCGACTCGGTGCGCCGGAGGAGGGCGAGGACATCGACGCGGACGCCGCCACCGACTGGGTCACTCTCGCCAAGATCGCCCTGTCGTTCGCCGCGCACATCGCGGTGGTCGACGTGGTTGGGTGGGCGCTGGCAGGAGCACTGCTCTTCACCCTGGTCGCCTGGTCCCTGGGCGCGAAGGTCGTCCGGGCCGCGGTTGCGGGCGTCATCATCGGCTTCACCGTCCAGGCCCTGTTCGTGACCGCGCTCGGTGTGACGCTGCCGGCCGGACCGTTCGAGGGGGTGAGTCTCCTCGATGGGTGACTTCGCTTCGTTGATGGACGGCTTCGGCGTCGCGCTGCAGCCGACGTACCTGCTCTACGCGCTGATCGGCGTCACCCTCGGCACGGCCGTCGGTGTGCTCCCCGGCATCGGCCCGGCCATGACCGTGGCCCTGCTGCTTCCCGTGACCTACACGCTCGAGCCCACCGCGGCATTCATCATGTTCGCCGGTATCTACTACGGCGGCATGTACGGCGGCTCGACCACCTCGATCCTGTTGAACACACCGGGCGAGTCCGCGTCCATCATCACCGCGCTCGAGGGCAACAAGATGGCGCGCTCCGGTCGCGGAGCCGCAGCCCTGGCGACCGCCGCGATCGGCTCCTTCGTCGCGGGCACCATCGCGACGATCGGGCTCACCATCGCGGCCCCGACCCTGGCCGAGCTCGCCGTCCAGATCGGGCCGCCCGACTACGTGGCTCTCACGGTCGTCGCGCTCCTGACCGTGTCGGCCCTCCTCGGCAGCTCGATCTCTCGGGGCGTTGCGGCGCTCAGCCTCGGACTGCTGGTCGGCCTGGTCGGCACCGACAGCCTGACCGGCCAACGACGCTTCACCATGGACCTGCCGGTGCTGGCCGACGGGATCGACGTCGTCACGTTCGCCGTGGGCGTCTTCGCCGTCGGCGAGGCCCTGTGGGTGGCGTCCCGGCTCCGCCACGGGCCCCTGCACGTCATCCCGGTGAGCCGCGGCTGGATGAGCCGCGACGACTTCCGTCGTTCCTGGAAGCCGTGGCTGCGCGGCACGGCCCTGGGCTTCCCGATCGGCGCGATGCCGGCCGGTGGCGCCGAGATCCCGACGTTCATGTCGTACGCAATGGAGAAGAAGCTGTCGAAGAACCCCGAGGAGTTCGGGCACGGTGCCATCGAGGGCGTCGCCGGACCGGAGGCGGCGAACAACGCGTCGGCAGCCGGCGTGCTCGTCCCGCTGCTCACCCTGGGGCTGCCGACCTCGGCGACCGCTGCCGTGCTGATCGCGGCGTTCCAGACGTACGGCATCCAGCCCGGTCCGTTGCTGTTCGAGTCCGAGGGACCGTTGGTGTGGGCGCTGATCGCGAGCCTCTACATCGGCAACGTGATGCTGCTGCTGCTCAACCTCCCGCTGGTGGGGTTGTGGGTGCGGTTGCTGCAGGTGCCGCGTCCGTACCTCTACGCGGGGATCCTGATGTTCTCGGCGCTCGGCGGCTACGCCCTGAACGGAGTCCGCACGGACCTCTGGGTGCTGCTCGCGGTGGGCGTGCTCGGCTACCTGATGCGACGCTTCGGTTATCCGGTGGGCCCGGCCGTGATCGGCCTGATCCTGGGGCCGATCGCCGAGGAGCAGCTGCGCCGCACCCTGGCGATCAGCCAGGGCGACCCCTCGGCGCTGGTCTCAAGCCCGTTCGCAGCGACCGTCTACGCCTTGCTGGCTCTCGGGGTAGTAGCGACCGTGGTCCTACGCCGCCGGACACTGCGATCGTCGGCTGCTGCATGACTAGCTTGAATGCCTACTTCCCTGCGACGGTCGGCGAGTTCTTCTCGACGACCGGACCGTGAACTCGCTGAGCATGTCGATGCCGTTGTCGGTAGTACCGGTTGGCTGCATGGCGAGCCGGAGTGTCCCAGCGACGAACCACGTACTCGCCGCGGTCGTCGGTTGCCAGCAATGTGAGGGCGTGCTCGCCACCGGTCAGTTCTCGCAGGAGGTGTATGACCCGGCGGCAGCCGTAGGTCGGATTGTGCCGAGCCGGGGAACCGAGACGCTCCCTCAAACCTCTTTCTAGTGAGCCCAGGAGTTCCAACCGTGGACACGAGCCCGTCACCGGGGAGGACCATGAGGGACTGCGCCACCGGCGCGGGACCGTACCGAGGATTCAACAGGCGCGAGGAGGGACGCGGTGGACAGTTCCGCCGACTTCCACGAGCTGTACGCCGCGTCGTACGGCCGGCTCGTCGTCCAGGTCTACGCCTTCTGCGGCGACCTCACGGATGCGGAAGATGCGGTTCAGGAGGCCTTCGTGACCGCACTGCGAAGGCGGGCCCAGTTCGGCCACGCGCAGAGTCCTGAGGCCTGGGTCCGCACCGTCGCGTTCAACAGGGTCCGGAACACATGGCGGCACCGCAGTGTCGTGCGCAAGTACCAGGCAGCGGTTCCCGGCCCGCAGTCCTCACCGGTGGTCGGTCCGGAGCACGTGGCGCTGGTCACGGCGCTGGCGCACCTCGACGAGGACCACCGACAGGTCGTTGTGCTGCACCACCTCGCAGACCTGAGCTGCGCGGAGATTGCGCGCGACCTCGGCATTGCCGAGGGCACCGTCAAGTCCCGGCTGTCGCGGGCCAGAGGACGGCTGGCCGTGCTTCTGCAGGACGAGGAGGAACCGCGCAATGCCTGACCTGGACGAGCTTCGATCGCTTTCCCACCAGCTGCGCCCGCCGAGCCTCGAGGCCCTTGCGGACACGGCGCGCAGGCGAGATCGACGGGCCGCGGTCGTGATCGCTGCCGGCGCCACCTCCATGGTCGCAGTCGCGATGGCCGTCGTCCTGGTGGTGTCGGGTCTCGGGCGCGACCGCCCACGGCTCGACCCAGCTCCCTCGCCCACTCCGTCGGTCTCCGTCCCGTCGGTTCCACCCGACGAGCCAACTGTGTTCTCCCCGGACGTCACAGCCGATGACCTCCGCCGCTGGGAAGTGCTCGAGACGGCCACGAATACCGATCCAGGCCTTGCCGGTGCCACCGAGCTGCGCTTCGAGGTGCCGGTCCAGGACCGGTTCGCGTACCAGTGGAGCTCCTTCTGCTCGGGGGACCCGGACACGTGGTTCGTCCAGATCGTCGGCGACGGGGGAGCATCGGGATCCGGTTACTGCGACACGCCGATCCCAGGGTCGCTGCCTCCGTTGCCGACAGACATCTCACCGTTCTTGCACAGCGGCGTGGAGCCGGCGACCGTGGAGGTGCGGATGTTCGTCACCGGGCCGATCCCGCAGCAGCACCTCGACTGTTTCGAGCAGAAGTCTCCGGCGGAGTGCCAAAACGTCAAGCCGCCCCTCGAGCCGCTCACCGAGACCGACGTGACGTTCGGGGTGTCGGTGTTCGAGCACTGGGCCCCAGCAGTAGCGGAGGTGGCCGGTCAGCGTGTCGGGGCCCTGGCCTCGATCGACGGCGACGACTATGTCCTGCGCACAGTGGCGCAGGGACCCGGCGCCGCCGGGCTGTCCCTCGCGCTGGATCCGGCGGGGCCAGAGCTCCTCGTGGCCGTGCTCGACCAGGCGACGAAGGCAATGATCACCTGCGGAACCCAAGCGGCCTCCGGGGAGGAGGAACGGGCCTGCCAACCCAGCCTGCTGCTTCGGCTCGGCGACCGTCGGGTGAGGCTCGAGCGAGGATCCTTCGGTGCGCCAAGAGATGTCCCCCAGCTGCCAGGTCCTCCGCTCTACCGTGTCCCGGCCGGGACCGAGGGACAGATCGACCTTCGGGTAGCACGGGGCGCGCCCGAAAACACCGACCTGGCGCTCCTGGTGTTCGAGGCCACAGGGTCAGACGCCTCTCGGTAGCGCGAACTCGACCCGTCGCAGGAACCTCCGCCCCGCCACGATGAACGCCCCGAGGTGCGTCAATCCGCTTAGGCGCGACTCCGGAGCTGCTACTTCGAGCCCTGGTCAGGCTCTACGCAAGTCCATGAGACGCGCTCCCAGATCATCCGACACCTGAGCCTTGCTGCGGGTGGCGTAGTCGAAGGTGACGATCAGTGATTCGCCGTCTGCAGCGACCGCGCCGTGCTGGTGACTGACAGCCCGGTACCGCATCACAAACCGGTCGATACCTACCTCGCCGATCTGTGCGCCCACGGTCACGGTGTCGGGATGAGTCAGCGGGATCCGGAACCGGCAGCTTGCCGAGTGCAGGATCGGTCCGACGCCGTCCGACTGCTCGATCGAGCTCAGGCCGAGCTCCGCGAAGCACTGGATCCGAGCGGTCTCGAAGTAGCGGAAGTAGACGGCGTTGTTCACGTGGCCCATGGCATCCATGTCGCCCCATGCAACGGGAATCTCCACCGTCACCGGGAAGTCGGAAAGCAGCCGGTCGATCGGGTCTCCGTCAGTCACTGGCACAGGCTAGCGATATGTGATGTCCACTCAGCGTCGCCCCGGACGCCTCTGCTGAGACCGCTCGCGGACCGCGCCCTTCGGGCGATCCCGGTCGAGTGAAGGGGTCAGTACGCAAGGAGTGTCTATCCGCGACGAGTGCACTCATTCTCGCGGTCGAATCGCCCCGGGGCAGAGCCTCCACGAGACCGGGGCGATTTTGTTCACTCCTTGCCCCTGGTCGACAACCGGATCAGGTCAGCGACCTCGACTTGGACGGCTAGGGGCGGCGGGCCATCGGTCGTGGGCACCTGGAGCGTGGCAACCGTGGCCCCCTTTTGATAGATCCAGATCACTCCGGTGGAAGAGGATGCCAACACCGCCCCGGTTTGCGCGATCGGCTGAGTCCGCCATGTGACGGCCGTGCAGGACACAAGGTTCGCAGCAAGAAGTGCGGTCGCGTCCGAGGCCCGCGCGGCCGACGCGAAGCCCACTTCGTCCGCCCAGACCCGCGGCGGAATGGTTCCGCCCGATCCTCCCAAGGCGCTCGCCGACCACTCCCCGCCACACGGGTGGAGGATCGTTGGGTCACTGTCGGCAACGGCCCAGCCGGGCACCTGGGTCAACGTCTCGTGTACCTCAAACCGGAAGTACTCATCGGAGCCAGGCGACGCCTCGGTGCTCCCTTGCGGCGTGGACGGCTCGGGCGGACTCACTGTGGGTTCCCCGATCGGCGAAACCGTCCCGCCGCCGCCAAGGGTCCCGGCGGCCAAGCCACCGCCTACGGCGATGAAAGCCACGGCCGCGGCCGTGGGCGAGTCGGGCTTTGATCGTCCCGTCGGGACATTTCTCGATCCGGGCGATCTCGACGACAGAGAGCTCGCCGAAGTGGTGGAGCACGACGGCTCGCCGTTGGGCTTCCGGCAACTGCTTGAGCGCAGCGACCAGATCCGTGGTTGCCTCCGACGGAGGGGCCGCGGGCTCCGGCCCGCGGGTCCGGGACAGGAACTTCGCCGCGGTCCTGGCCCGGCGCCAGCGAGAGACCGCCAGTCGGGTGGCCACCTGGCGAACCCACGCGCCTGGGTCGTCGTACCCGCGCAGCGACGACCACCGCGGCCAAGCGCGGCTGTAGGCCTCCTGGGCAATGTCCTGGGCCTCGCCAAGGTCTCCGGTCAGGGCATAGGAGCAGGCGACCGTGCGCGGCCAGGTCGCGTCGTAGAACTCGGTGAAGTCGTGTTCGCGGCTGACATCCATGCCATTCCCCATCCAGAAGAAGAGGGCTACTAAAGAATGACACGCGCGACCCCTGCGCCCGGTTGCATTCCTGTCGCAGGCTGAGCCAACTTTCGGGTCGACCCGCAACTTCCGGCTTGGTCCGCGCGTCACACTTCTCGCGGCCCGCAGATGGAGGCCGAACCACTCGGAGGAGAGCCATGCGACGCATGTCCATCACTGTCTCGTTGATCGCCTTGGCGCCGCTCGGCCTCGTGGGCCTGGCCGCTGGTCCCGCGACGGCCGAGACGACCTGTGACGGGAAGGTGCCCTCGATCGTCGCCGTCCCCGGTACGCCGACCACCGGCACGCCGGGTGACGACGTCATCCTCGGCACGTACGCCCGGGACCGGATCGACGGGGGTGCGGGCAACGACACGATCTGCGGGCTCGGCAACGCCGACACGCTGGTCGGCGGGCCGGGCGACGACCGGCTGTTCGGTGGCCTCGACGACTACTACGCCCCCGACGACGGCTACGCCGGCGACACCCTTGTGCCGGGCCCGGGGAACGACTTCATCGACCTGGGCGACGACCCGGCGTCGGCCACCGTCGACTACGTCGACCGGCCGGCGAACTACGACAGGGTCGTGTTCGAGGACGCGCCGGGTCCGGTCACCGTGGACCTCTCGGCCGGCACCGCGACCGGCGAGGGCACGGACACGATCGTGGTGCCGACCTACTCCGGCGGGATCGTGGGCTCGGCCTACGACGACGTGCTGACCGGCACGAGCGCACCCGACCGCATCCGGGGTGGCGACGGAGACGACCGCATCCACGCGCTGGACGGTGACGACGACATCGAGCCCGGGAAGGGTGACGACGTCGTACGCGGAGGTGACGGCGACGACAACATCGTCTCGCCGGACACGGGACGTGACCGGCTCTACGGCGACGACGGCGAGGACTTCGTGGAGGCTCGCGGGCGTGGGAGCGCCATCGGCGGTGGCGCCGGCGACGACTACCTCGCCGCCCACCTCGGCGCCACGGTCCATGGCGGACCGGGCAACGACGAGATCGGGGCGGACCTCACCCGCAGGACGCGGACCGAGGTGGACGGCGGCGGCGGGCGACGCGACGTCGTCCGGCTGCGGGCGCCGAAGTCGGAGTTCCCGCGGGGCTCGAGGTACGTCATCGACGTGCCGCGCAAGCGCGTGATGGTCGGCGGCGCACAGCGTGCGCGCTACGAGGGCGTCGAGGGCGTCACGTTCTCCGGTCGTCCCGGCAGCCTGACCTACCGGGGCGGCCCCGGGCGCGACCGCCTGTCGGTGAGCGGTGGCATGCAGGTGAAGGCGTACGGGCGACGTGGGGCCGACATCCTCGTGGGCGGTTCGCGCAACGACCTCCTCGTCGGTGGTCCCGGTCGCGACCAGCTCGTCGGTGGTCCCGGGCGGGACCGGTGCATCGGCGGCGAGCAGCGACGGCAGTGCGAGGTGCGCCGCTGACGCGGAGTGGGCGAGGACGAGCAGCTCGACATCGCCGGCGAAGGCGGGGGAGTTGCGTGACCGACTTGTGCGGTGCTCGCTAGGTCCTCGACGAAGTCGCGGCTGCGGAGGTCCGAACTGACTACTTCTCCTGGTGAGTCAGTCGTTCCAGCTGTCGAGCTGCTTTTCCGATGCTTGGCGCGAGTTCATGGACACCTTCAGCGAGGTCTGCCCCCGCTGCGCCGCCTGCGCAGACTGTGGGAGCGAGTCGATGTCTGGCTAGCAGTTCGGTGATCGTGATGGCGGCTGGACGATCGTCGTGGGTAACGACAGCGAGCACTGCGGCTCGGGCTGCGTGGCTCGTCACCGCTGCCTCCCAACTGCTTGCCGGGACGTTGGCCCCGAGGTAGAGCACGTTCAAGCCACTCCTGCGGATTGCGGTGGCAAAGGCCAACGCGCCGAGCTCGTGCTGACTACCTGACGGTAGTCCGACCACGACGCCGGGGCCTCGGGGCCTGCCGCCGGCGGCATCGAACGCCGCGGAGAGCCGCCGATGGACGGCATGGCTTGCGGCGTGCTCTCCCGCGACGTCGATCTCTCCACGTGCCCAGCCCTCGCCGAGCGCCGTGAGGGTGGGGAACAGCCAGGAGTCCACGACGTGCTCGAACGACCCGAGCCCGAAGCCTGCGTCAAGACTCTCGTCGATGCCCGCGATGTCCATGCGGGTGGCAGCGCTCAGGAACCGCGCGGTGTAGGTGTCCGCGCCCGGCTGGGCGGGGCCGTCGGCGCTCGGGGTGTCGTCGTCGGCCCCTGCGTCCGGCGTGAGAGGAATCGTTCCGCTGCGCACTGCCTCGGCAGCGGCGGCCGGGGACCAGCCGTCGTCCACGAGTCGGCGCATGGTCGAGATGATCGCGAGTGCCTCGTGGTCGTACAACCGGTAGCCGGAATCGCTGCGCTGGGGGACTGGCACGCCGTACCGACGTTCCCACGCTCGCAGGGATGTGTCGGGGACGCCAGTGAGCTGGGCCGCTCGCTTGATCGTGTACATAGTTCGTTAAAGGTACAGGCACCACAACCTTAGACAAAGCATTGACAACACGCCTCGGCGACAGGTTTACTTGAACCTTGAACGGTAAGCGCAGGCCCGCTGCGACGGTCGAGACGAAGCAGGCAACGATGGAAGCCGTACGACAGATGTCCCGTCCCATGTACGCGACCCCGGCCGGGATGACCCGGTCGCTACACGGACGCAGAGCCTTTGCAGCCAGGCCAGCCTCCGCGGTGGCGGTTGAGACCGACGTGGCCAACTCTGACGGCTGGGCCGAAGACCTGTGGAACAGTCACGGTCAGTCTGTCTACGCGCTCGCGTATGCGCTCCTCGGTGATGAAACGGCGGCCATGCAAGCCGTGGCCCTGGGGATGGTGGACTTCGTCCGCCGCGACATCAGCACGCCTCCCGAGGACGCCGGACGTACCCTGGCCCGTCTCGTCTACCTGCGCAGCATCGAGCTCGTGGACGAGACCTCCACCTCTACGGCTCTGACACCCGCGATGACGTGGCTCGCGCAACTCGCCCAGGTCCAACGCGCGTCCCTGGTGTTGTGCACTCTTGGCGGACACACGTACGCAGATGCTGCACAGGTGCTGGGCATCGCTCCCCTCACGGTGGCGCAGCTTCTGACGTCCGGCCTGAACGAGCTCAGCCGCCTGTCACGGACGTAGTCGCCAGCTGACGCCAGGTGTTGGGGGTCGTCGTCGCCTTCGCGTGGCCGAGCGAGCGCTGCACGTATCGGGCGGCGCAACGGCGGGCACCCGCAAAGCGGCGTCGATGGACTCACCTCGGTTGCGGAAGGTCCGTGATCTCTCGCAGTTCGGTGAGGATCCGCCGCAGATGTGCCGTCTCGTCCGGACCCAGATGCCGCTGCCAGGCAGCCTCGACCTCAGCCACGACCGGGATGCTGAGATCGACCAGTTCGCGGCCCTTGTCGGTGATCGTCACCAGCCGTGCCCGGCCATCTGCCGGGTCGGGACGGCGCGCGACGTACCCGGCGCGCTCCAACCGGTCGACGATCGAGGTGAGGGTCTGCTTCGTGAGCTGAGCGGCCTCCGCTAGCTCGGACATGCGCGACCCCTCGGGTTGGATCCGCGCGAAGACCCGCGCTTCGCTCAGCGGGAGGTCGTGCCCGTTCTCGCGGAGCGCCGTCAAGACGACAGACTCGAGGAAGCGGTAGGGGATGAACAACAACAGCCCGAGGTTGAGATCCTGGTTTGATCCGGCCACGGCAACATCCTTGCAGATGGTCCGACGCTCGGACTAACATTGGTCCGAAAGTCGGATTGATCGGAGGGGTCATGACGGAGGATGACGCCTACTGGTTGGCCGTCGTCGAGCTTCGCCTGAGGGTCGCCGACCTCCTCGACTCGCTGCGCCCCTTCGAGTGGGACGCGCCATCCGTCTGCTCCCAGTGGCGGGTCAGGGACGTCGCGGGGCATCTGTCGTGTGTACCGACCATCACCACCTGGGAGCTCCTCAAGACCGGTCCGCGCGGGCGGTTCGACATGAACCGGATGAACACGTTGGTCGCCAGGAAGTACGGCGGACTGCCGCCGACACTGATCGTGTCCCGGATCCGGGAGTTCGCGGACTATCGCCGCACTGCCACGGTGCTCGACACTCGCAACTCGCTCTTCGACATCGTCGTGCACAGCCAGGACATCGCCGTGCCTCTTGGGCGCACCTTCGCTGTGCCGGAGGAGTACGCCAGGGATGGACTCGCCCGGGTCTGGGAGATGGGAATGCCGTTCCACGCCCGTAGGCGGCTGGCCGGTCTCACCCTCCGCGCCACCGATGCCGACTTCGTCGTCGGCGACGGCCCGGAGGTCCGAGGCACCGCCCTGTCCCTGCTGCTTCTCGCCACCGGTCGCACCGAGGTCGCCGCTCCTTCGTTGTCCGGACCCGGCACGGATGCCCTCCCGCGCTGACCAGTGGAGAAGCGCCTGAGCGGAAGACCGGGCGTGACCACGTGTCCACTCTCCGGTTGCCAGCAGGTCGCCGCAGCCGTACGCGCCCCGCCGTGGTGACCCTGGGTGCGATGGTCGCGTCTCATCACTCTCGCCGGGGTTCAAGCGGCAAGGAGTGACGCTGTCCAGCCGAGCCCCACCAGACCGGCGCTGCCGCAGACGGCCAGGCGGACCCAGTGGTGGCGTCCGGCGAGCATCCTGCTGGACATCCAGATGCCGAGGATGACCAGGAGGACCACGGCGGTCTGGGCGATGTCGATGCCGATGTTGAAGGCGGCCAGCGCGCCCACTTCGTGGGTGGTCGCCAGGCCGAGCCCGCCGAGGCTCGAGGCGAATCCCAGTCCGTGGACGAGGCCCACAGCAGCGGCGATCCAGGGGCGGATGGTCTGGCCCTCGCCACGCAGCGCGAGCACGGCGGCGGCGACGATGGACAGAGAGATCGCTGGTTCCACCCACTGCGCGGGGATCGAGACGACGTCGAAGTAGGCGAGGCAGAGACTCGTGGCGTGGCCGATCGTGAACGCGGTGACGAGCTTCACGACCCGTAGCGTCGTGGCACGAGAGACTGTGGAGCCGACCACGGCGAACGTGAGGACCACGAGGAAGAGCATGTGGTCGAGGCCGGATCGCACGTGGTCGAGACCGGTGAGGAAGAACGATCGGACGGTCGAGGCGGCGCCGAGGGAGATCGATGTCGTGCCGTCGTCTCCGAGCCGGCCGGTCACGAGTCCGTCGGGTCCGGTCAGCACGACCTGGTCGCTCGGCGATGTGAAGGACCACGCGAGGTTCACCTGGGAGACGGTGCCGTCGTGGGGGCCGGTCGCGAAGACGATCTCCACCAAGGTGGAGGGATCCTGGCCCTCGGCGACGGGGGCCGATCCGGCGCCGATGATGTCGACCTCCCGGCCGTCGACCTCGAGCGACACATGTGTGCGGACCACGTTCACCAGGCTCGTGGCCACGGTGGCTTCCTGTGCTTGTTGCTCGTCGGCGTCGACCAGCCCGTCGCCGGTGGTGTCGCGGTAGCCGAGCTCGGTGAAGGTGACCTGGGCGGTGCCGAGGACCCGCTGGTCGGTCACCGACAGGGCGATGGCCCCCGTGGTGCTGTCGTGGGCCGCGGCAGGTTCCGCGCCGGTCAGGATCGCGCCCGCGCACGCGAGGGTCACCAGCGTGGCCGCGACCCACCGCGTCATGCGTGTCCGGGCCACCGGTCAGCCGCCGGCCGGCGGCGGGCCACCACCGCCACCGGGTCCTTCCCCGTTGGGAAGGGCTGCGTCGGCGTTGTCGGGGCTGGTCAGCGCGGACTCGGCCGCCGCCCCCACCCGGCAGGTCGGCAGGTTCGGGGAGTCGTACGTGAGGTGGTAGTGGTAGGTCGTGCCGAGCTCCGCGGTCTCGGAGACGTGGCCGGAGCACTCGTCGAGGTCACTGGGGATGTCCCGGTCCTCCTCGGGGCCGAAGATCCCGTACCCGTCGTAGGCGAAACCGACCAGCGCCTCGGTGTCCTGCTCGACCGAGCACGTCACCTCGGCGCCCGCGTCGTCGAGATTGGTCTGGATCGACTCGGCGCCGAAGTGCCAGTGGTAGTAGCCCGACGGGTCGATGTGACCACCGCACGTGTCGAGGGCGGGCAGCCCTCCGCGGTCGGCCACCGAGGGTGCGTCGCCGAAGATGGTGACGCCGTCCAGGGCCAGCCCGACCTGCGAGATCGTCGACAGGTCGGCGGGTGTGTCGAGCTGCTCGGGATCGGTCGGGATCAGGACCTGCAGGTGGTACGAGCCATCTGCGGTGGCCTCGAGACAGGAGTTCGCCGTGCTGGAGGAATCGGCAGCCCCCTCGGCCGGGTCGGTGACGGTGATGTCGCCGTCGGAATCGACGAACTCGTAGCCCTGGACGGACATGAGGTCCCAGAAGTCGCTGTCGAGGGCGTAGAGCCCGGGCTCGTCGCCGTCCCAGACCCAGATGCCACCGACGTCGCTGGTGGTGGAGGGGCAGTACGGGCCCTCGGTGTCGACGGTCGAGGCCAGGCTGGCGACCTCGAGCTGGTAGCACGTGGTCTCGCTGCCGTTCTCCAGCGTGCAGTCCACCGTCGCGGCCTCTGAGGTCAGGGCCCCGTCGGCGAAGAGCGACGACACGTCCCCGGATTCGACCTGGGCGCCGTCGGAGGTGGCGTTGCTTGCGCTGTCGGAGGAACCGGTGTCGGTCGAGCTCGACCCGCAGGCCGAGGTGATCAGCAACAGGATCGCCGTCAGGGCAACGAGCGGGAGGCGCGGCCGGGCGGCCAGGTCAGGCGCCACCGGGTGCCTCATCCGTCAGCACCCTCGGGCGGACCGTCACCGGGCGCACCACCGCCGGGCGGTCCTCCCGCTCCATCCTCGGACTCGACGGTCTGCCCGACGAGGCACGCGATCACGAGGTTCTCGGACGCGGGGTTGGCGTGGTAGTGGTAGCCGAGCTCGTCGGTGGTGTGTCCGTTGCACGCGTCGAGGTCGTCGGGGGCTTCGCCGTCCTCGTACGGGCTGTGCACCGCGTAGCCGTCGAGCGCGTACCCGAACTGTGCGGTGTCGCCCTCAGTGGCGTCGCCGACCTCCGAGCAGCCCACGGCCCCGTGGAGGTGATAGCCCTCCACCGGGTTGAAGTGGCCGCCGCAGTCGTCGAACGCCGCGATCGTGTAGGCACCGAGGATCGCGTCGACCGGGGCTGAGGCGTCGATGCGCACCCCGTCGAGGGTGACACCCAGGATGGCCTGCGCGCCGGCGGCCTCGTCCGCTGCGACTGGCGTCGTGGGGATCAGCACCTCGCTCGTGATGGGCTCGCCGTTGTCGAGCCACTCGAGCTTGCCCTGGACGCAGTGGTTCTCCAGGTCCGGGTCGACGTCGGGGCGGGCCGCGGCCTCGAACTGCTCCTGGGTCTCGGTGACCAGCACGTTGCCCTCGTCGTCGTACATCTTCCAGCCGTCGTCGCCGTAGGTCTCGGCGAGGCCTTCGATGAACGACCCGTCGACGTCGTAGAGGTTCTCGCCGTCGAACCAGATCCCGCCCGCCTCGGCGTCATCGGTGATCGTCTCGGGGCAGAACGGCCCGACCTCGTGGTCGACCGGATAGCCGGAGACGGTGATCCGGTAGCACGTCGTCTCAGCACCCCCGCTGAGGGTGCAGTCCTCGGTGGTGGGCTCCTCGCTCAGGGCCCCGTCCAGGAACAGTGCGGTGTCGAGGCCTGCCGTCGCTGTGGTGGTCGGGGTGTCGGTCGTGGTCGCCTCGTCGGAGCCGGACTCGGAGGTCGAGCTGCTGCAGGAAGCGAGCAGGAGCACCGCTGTCATCGGCACGGCCAGCAGTGGGGATCGGCGGAGCAACCGAAGCGCTCCCGAGTGGCGATCAGGTGTGTGGTCCATGATCGAAGTATGGAGAGCATTGCTGTGACCGCACTGTGGAGCCACTCACAGCCTCACCACAGTTTCCACACCTTGGATGGCAACGATGCGCCCTGATCCCACCCCGGCGGCACCCCGCCGGATCCTCGTCGTCGAGGACGACCCCTCGATCAACGACGTCGTGTCCACCGCGTTGCGATTCCAGGGGCACTCCGTCACCCAGTCGGCCGACGGACACGTGGGCCTGGAGTTCGCCATGGCGGGCGGGGTCGACCTCCTCGTGCTCGACGTGATGCTCCCGGGCATCGACGGTTTCGAAGTGTGCCGCCGGCTGCGCGAGGCGGGGTCAGACGCACCGGTCCTCTTCCTGACCGCCCGCGACGAGACCGAGCATCGGATCCGCGGCTTCGCCACCGGCGGCGACGACTACCTCACGAAACCCTTCAGCGTCGACGAGCTCGTGATGCGGGTGGCAGCCATCCTGCGCCGCACCGGTTCCGAGGACCCCGGCGGCCTGCTCCAGGTCGGTTCCCTGACTCTCGACCCCGCAGGTCGGGAGGTACGCCGCGCCGGGGCGCTCGTCGACCTGTCGGCCACCGAGCACAGGCTGCTCGAATACCTCATGGTCAACCGGAGCGTCGTGGTGTCGAAGGCGCAGATCCTCGCGAACGTCTGGGGTGAGGACTACGACGGCGCCGAGAACGTCGTGGAGCTGTACGTGGGCTACCTGCGCCGCAAGCTCGACGACGGTCACCCGCAGCTGATCCACACCCGTCGTGGCCTCGGCTATGTGCTGCGTGAGGGCGCTCGATGAACCGCCTGTCGCTGCGCTGGGTGATCCTCGTACCGCTCCTGGCCACGATCACCGTCGGCTTCCTGGCGTTCGCGATCTACATCGACCAGAGCGATCGCTCGACCCGGCTGGCCGAGATCGACCGCGAGCTCGCACGCGCCGAACGCGTCGACTTGGTCGCACCGGCAACCGATCCGCCGGACGGGGTGAGTCCGCCGACACCCGACTTCGCGCCCACCGACGTTGCCACCACCGGGGTGGACCCGCCCGTCCGGCTGACCCTCTCGCCCGAGGGTGCCGTCATCGCCACCCAGGGTGGAGAGAACCCGTTTGCCGGCGACACCCTCGTCGCTCTGGGCGCCACCCGGGAGCCCACGACCAGCGAGATCGGGGACTACCGGGTCCTCGTCTCGCCGCACCCCGACGGGCAGGTCGGGGTCACGGCACTGTCTCTCGACGGGTATCACGCCACGACCGACGCCCTACGGCGGGCCCTGCTGATCGGCGGGCTGATCATCGTCCTGCTCGAGGCCGCGATGGCGTGGTGGCTGGCCGGCAGGCTGGTTCGCCCGCTGACCGAGATGGCGGCCGTGGCCAACCGGATCGCCGACGGGGCCCTCGACACCGAGGTGCGGCACGCCGGTGGATCCCGCGAGGTCTCCGAGCTCTCGACCGACATCGGACGGATGGTCGCCCGGCTGCGCGCAACGCTCGCCGAGCGCGAACGATCCGAGGCAGAAGCCACCCGGGCACGCGACGACATGAGACGGTTCCTCGCCGACGTCTCCCACGAGATCCGCACCCCACTCACCGCACTCAAGGGGTACAGCGACCTCTACGAGCGAGGGATGCTGGCCGAGCCCGGAGCCCTGGACCGCGCCATGTCACGCGTCGGCAACGAGAGTGTCCGGCTGCACCGCCTGGTCAACTCCATGATGGAGCTCACGCGCGGCGCCGAGCCCCGCGCACAGGTCGTCTCGGACGTCGACGTGCCGGAGGTCGTGCGAGCGGTGGTCGACGACCTCCGGGCGGCGTACCCGGAACGTCGGATCGACACCCGCATCGTTGCGGGCAGCGGCGCGCCGCTGGCTGGCGACCCCGCCCGGATCCACCAGGCCGTCCTCAATCTCGGTGCCAACGCCTGCACCCACACCCCCGCCTCGACCCCGATCACCATTGCCGTGGAGACTCCGCCCGGTGCCGTCGCGATCAGCGTGATCGACCACGGAGCCGGGATCGACGATGGCGAGCAGCAGCGGATCTTCCTGCCCTTCTACCGCGTCGACCCCTCCCGAGCCAGGAACGGCCACAGCGGAGCCGGTCTGGGGTTGGCTGTCACCCAGCAGATCGCACATGAGCACCACGGATCGGTCAGCGTCGACGTGACGGCCGGAGGCGGGGCGACCTTCACTCTCCGCCTCTCGCGGGACCGGCTCATGTCGCACGAGTGATCTTCGACCCAGTGCCACCTCAGGTGCCGCTGCGACGGCTACCTTGGGTAACCCCGACGCTCCACGAGGACGACGACGATGACCCGCCTGGCCCCGCACACGGTCGTGCTCCACGGCCACGAGCTCTCCTACGTCGACAGCGGCTCGGGTCCCGTGGTGCTCTTCATCCACGGGATCCTGGGGTCGCAGCGACAGTGGGCCCACCTGATCGACAAGATCGACGACGACCACCGAGTGGTGGCACCCGACCTCTTCGGCCACGGTGACTCGGCGAAGCCGACGGGGGACTACTCGCTGAGCTCGCACGCCGCGACCCTGCGCGATCTCCTCGACCACCTCGGCATCGAGCGGGTCACCCTCGTCGGGCACTCGCTCGGAGGCGGGATCGCCATGCAGTTCTTCTACCTCTTCCCCGACCGGGTGGAGCGCCTCGTCCTGGTGGCCAGCGGCGGCCTGGGACGCGAGGTCAACCTCGTCCTCCGATCGGCGACGATCCCCGGCGCCCAGCAGGTGCTCGGAGTCATCGCGTCCGCGCCGGTCCTCGAGAAGGTGGAGGCTCTGGGTCGGGGTGCGCAGAAGGTCGGCTGGCGGCCGGGGGCAGACATCGGTGCGATCTGGCACGGGTTCACCTCGCTCGGTGACCGGGAGAGCCGACGGGCCTTCCTCGCCACCACCCGAGCCGTCATCGACATCGGCGGGCAGAGCATCAGCGCCCAGGACCACCTCGCCGACGTGACCCCCGTGCCGACAGTGGTCGTCTGGGGTTCGAAGGACCGGATGATCCCCGCCTGGCACGCGCTCAACGCACAGCGCGCCCTGCCCGACTGCCGGGTCGAGCTGTTCGAGGGAGCCGGTCACTTCCCACACCTCGACGATCCCGACCGGTTCGCCCAGGTGCTCCGCGACTTCATGTCCGCAGGCGCCCACGAGCTGGAGGTCGAGGCAGAGGGCTGACCCCGCGTCGGGTCCGGACCCGCAGTCCGTCAGGGGACCGGGACGTCTCGGAGCTGACGGGCTCCGAGGGGCGGCGCGGGATGCTCGAGCCCCGCGACGGTCTCGCCGGCGCGCCTCAGCCACGACTCGACACCGCTGATGTGCACCGTGACCCACGACCTCACGAGGTCGGTGTTGCCCACGGACATCGCCTCGACGATGGCGCGGTGCTCGGCCAGGGTCCGCTCGACGCTGTTCTCCTCGGTGAACCCACGCCAGATCCGGGCCCGGAGCGTGCGCCCGGACAGGCTCTCCAACAGGGTGCTGAGATAGGCGTTGCCGGACAGCTCGCAGATGACGCCGTGGAAGGTGACGTCGTGCGCCACGAGGTCCTCGACCGAGGTCTCGGGCCCCACCTCGTCGAGCATCGCTGTCAGCCGGGCCAGGTCTTCGGCGGTGGCCCTGAGGGTCGCCATGGCGGCGGCGGCGGGTTCGAGCAGCCGCCGGACCTCGAACAGGTCCAGGACCGTGTGGTCCTGGTGGATGTCGATGACGAAGGACATCGCCTCCAGGAGCAGCGACGGCTCGAGGCTGGTGACATAGGTCCCGTCGCCGCGACGGACGTCGAGCACGCGGATCAGCTCCAGGGCCTTGACGGCCTCGCGCAGGGAGCTGCGCGACAGGCCCAGGGCCTCGCTGAGCTCCTTCTCAGGAGGGAGACGATCTCCAGGACGCAGCTCGCCCCGGATCAGCATCTCCTTGATCTTGACGATCGCCTCGTCGGTCACGGCCACGGCGGCAACCCTATCGGTCGAGCTGCTGCGACAGGCTCCACAGCGACGTGGCCTCCGGGTCCGATCCGGAATAGTCGTCAGGCACGTCGAACAGGGGCCCGACCGCGGCCTGCCAACGCACGTTGGCCGGCAGGTCTCGCAGGGCGGCGCGCATCGCCGCGAAGTCCTCGACCTCGACCAGGTGGAAGACGTCTCGGCCGTCGCGCCAGATGCGCCAGTCGTGGACACCGTGCTCGCGCAGTGCCTCGGCGACGTCTGCGGGGATCTCCTGGTGCAGGCGGTCGTAGTCGCTCTCGCGACCGGCCCGCAGCACGGTGTGCAGGGCTACTTCTTCCATCACGTACTCCTCAGCTCGGGGATCGCAGGCGCAGGTCGTGCATACCACCGTCGACGTGCAGGACGGTGCCAGTGGTCGAGCCCGACCGAGGACTGGCCAGGTAGGCCGCGGCCCCCGCCACCTCGTCGGCCGAGACCAGTCGCCCGTGCGGCTGTCGGGCGTTGAGGGCGGCGAGCTCGCCCGCCGGGTCTGGAGCGCTGGCGAGCAGGCGCTGCACCCAGGGTGTGTCCGCCGTGCCGGGCGCGACGCAGTTGACCCGGATGCCCTCCCTGATGTGGTCGGCAGCCATGGCGCGGGTGAGCGCGTGCACCGCGCCCTTGCTGGCGGTGTAGAGGGCGCGCTGGGGGAGCCCGTCGGTGCCGGCGATCGAGCCGACGTTGACGACCGCGCCGGCTGGCGACCTCCTGAGATGGGGCAGGGCCGCACGCGTGGTGCGCACCATGCCGAGCACGTTGACGTCGAGGACACGGTGCCACTCCTCGTCACTGTTGTCCGACACGGTGCCCAGCGCCCCGATGCCGGCGTTGTTGACGACGACGTCGAGGCCGCCGTACGCAGCGACGACCTTCTCGATCGCCGCGACGACGGAGGCGTCGTCGGTGACGTCGGCCCGGACCCCGAGGACCCCGTCGGGAACGCCGTCGGGATCCAGGTCGAGCGCGGCGACCCGTGCCCCGCGACGGATGAGCTCGGCCACCACGGCCGCGCCGATCCCGGACGCCCCGCCGGTGACGGCTGCCACGAGCCCGGCGAACTCCTGCGTGCTGTCGGTGCTCATGCGCCCTCCTGGCCGTGTGGGACGAGCTGTTGCCGTTGACGTCCCAGGCCGTCGATCTCGACCTCCACCACGTCGCCCGCTCCGAGGTAGGGGAAGCGTCCGGAGAGCGCCACGCCCTCAGGCGTGCCGGTGAGGAGCACGTCGCCGGGGTCGAGGGCGAGGTATTGACTCAGGTGGTGGATCGCCTCGGCCACCGGGAAGATCTGGTCGGCGGTGGTGGAGTCCTGGCGGACCTCGCCGTTGACCCAGCTGCGCAGGCCCAGTGACTGGGCATCCACCTCGTCGGCGGTGACGAGCCAGGGTCCCAGAGGGCTGAACCCTGGACAGCACTTGCCCTTGCTCCACTGCCCGCCCGAGACCGTCATCTGGAAGTCGCGCTCCGAGAGGTCGTTGGCCACCACGTAGCCGGCGATGTGGTCGAGCGCCTGCTCCGGCGACTCCAGGTACGACGCCCGTTTGCCGATCACGACGCCGAGCTCGACCTCCCAGTCCGTCTTGGTGCTGGTGCGTGGGATCTCCACCTCGTCGTAGGGGCCGACCACGGTGTTGGGCGTCTTGAGGAAGATGATCGGCACATCCGGCGGCGCCGACCCGGACTCGGCCGCGTGGGCGGCGTAGTTCATCCCGATGCAGATGAGCGCACCGGGCTGGGGGACCGGGGCCCCGATCCGGAGAGCCGGGCCGGCCTCCAGTGCCGGCAAGTGGCCGGCGTCCAGCGCTTCGCGGAGCCGGTCGATTCCACCGTCGGACCAGAACGCCGGAGTGAAGTCGGTGGTGACTGCCCGAGCGTCGAGCACGTCCCCTCCGGCGATCACTGCCGGGATCTCGGCCCCTCGTGGTCCTACTCGCGCCAGTTTCACTGGACCTCCTCAATTGAGATGATGCATCCCGACAGGTCTGATCTTTGCCTGAGATGTTGCCGCAATAGCGGCTGGATCTACGTCCTCGACACATCTTGACGGATGAAACATCGGATGTCTATGGTGTGAGCCCCATCACCCCAGGAGTAACCGTTGAGCAAGATCACCGCCCTACGGACCGACGACGTGCGGTTCCCCACGTCGTCCACCCTCGACGGGTCGGACGCCATGAACCCCGACCCTGACTACTCGGCGGCCTACCTCCGGATCGAGACGGACGACGACGACTCCCACGTCGGACACGGCTTCGTCTTCACCATCGGTCGGGGCAACGACGTGCAGCTCGCGGCGATCGCCAGCCTCGCCGGACACGTCCTGGGCCGCGACGTCGAGGAGCTGTTGAGCGACCTGGGTGGTTTCTGGAAGGAGCTGGTCCACGATTCCCAGCTCCGCTGGCTCGGCCCCGAGAAGGGCGTGATGCACATGGCGATCGGGGCGGTGACCAATGCCCTCTGGGACCTGCGTGCCAAGCGGGCCGGACTGCCCCTGTGGCAGCTGTTGGGGCGGCTCGGTCCCCAGGACCTCGTCGACCTGGTCGACTTCCGCTACCTGCGGGACGTGCTGACCCCCGAGGACGCCCTCGAGATCCTCGAGAAGTCGGTGCCCGGTCGCGCCGAACGTGAGGAGCGGCTGCTCGCCCGGGGCTACCCGGCGTACACGACGACCCCCGGTTGGCTCGGCTACGACGATGCCAAGCTGGTCCGACTGTGCAGCGAAGCGGTCGTCGACGGCTTCTCCCAGATCAAGCTCAAGGTCGGGGCCAACCTCGACGACGACGTCCGGAGACTGGCGCTCGCACGCCGCACCGTCGGCCCCGACATCGCCATCGCGGTCGACGCCAACCAGCGGTGGGAGGTCCAGGAGGCGATCACGTGGATGGCCGCCCTTGCGCCCTACGACGTGGCCTGGATCGAGGAGCCCACCAACCCCGACGACATCCTCGCCCACGCCGCGATCGCCCGCGGAGTCGCGCCGATCCCGGTGGCGACGGGTGAGCACATGGCCAACCGGGTGATGGCCAAGCAGTTCCTCCAGGCGGGCGCGCTGCAGGTGCTCCAGCTCGACGCGACCCGGGTCGGCGGGGTGAACGAGAACCTTGCCATGCTGCTGCTGGCGGCCAAGTTCGGCGTCCGGGTCTGCCCCCACGCCGGTGGGGTCGGGCTCTGCGAGGTCGTCCAGCACCTGTCGATGTTCGACTACGTCGCGATCTCCGGCACGACCGAAGGGCGGATGATCGAGTTCGTGGACCACCTGCACGAGCACTTCGTCACCCCGGTCGAGATCGCGGGAGGCTCCTACGGCGCTCCCACCGCCGCCGGCTCGGGTGCCGAGATGCACCAGGAGTCGATCGACCGCTACCGGTACGCCGATGGCTGAGTCGTCCGCGATCCGGGTGGGTCTGGGGGGTGCCGAGATCGGCAACCACCGGGTCGCGCTCGACGAGACCGCCGCTCACGCCCTCCTCGAGGCAGCCTGGTCGGCGGGCGTGCGGCTGTTCGACACGGCGCCGCACTACGGACTCGGGCTGTCCGAGCGCCGGCTGGGGACCTTCCTGGCGGGTCGCGTCCGGGACGGGTTCCGCGTGTCGACCAAGGTCGGACGTCGCCTGGTGGCCCAGGACAACCCGACCGGTGCCCTCGACGACGAGGGCTTCCTGGTCGCCGCCGACCTGCGCAGGGAATGGGACTTCACCGAGGCGGGCGTACGCGCCACGGTCGAGGACTCGCTCACCCGGCTCGGTCTCGACCACGTCGACGTCGCCTACCTGCACGATCCTGAGCGCTGCGACCTCGATGCGGCCCTGGCGTCCGGCCTCCCCGCCCTCGTGGGGTTGCGCGAGGACGGCCTGGTCCGATCCATCGGCGTCGGCTCGATGCATGTCGGTGCGCTCCTCGCCGCGGCGCGCACCGGACTCGTGGACGAGCTCATGGTCGCCGGGCGCCACACACTCGTCGATCGCTCCGCCGAGCGTGAGCTGCTGCCGCTGTGCTCCGAGTCCGGCATCGAGGTGGTCGCAGCGGCCGTCTTCAACGGCGGGCTGCTCGCCGAGCACCCCACCGCGCAATCCAGCTTCGACTACGACGCGGTGCCGGCCGACGTCCTGGCCCGGGCGACCACCCTCGAACGTCTGTGCGCGGAAGCGGGCGTGCCGCTGGCCGCCGCAGCCCTCCAGTTCCCCCTACGCCACCCCGCAGTGCAACGCGTAGTGGTCGGTGCGGTGCACCCCAGCCAGGTCGAGGACAACCTCCGCCTGCTCGCCACCCCGATCCCCCCGGCGCTGTGGCACGAGCTCGAGGCGCTCGACGACCCGGCGCAAGGAGCCTCGCGATGACCGTCGTCGACGCGCACCTCCACGTCTGGGACCTCGAGCAGGGGGACTACGCCTGGCTCGGTCCCGATCACGGTGAGCTGCACCGCTCCTACCTCCCCGACGAGGCGGCGCGCGAGCTGGTCTCGGCCGGCGTGTCCTCGGCGCTCCTGGTCCAGGCTGAGGACACGCTGCGCGAGACCCGCTACCTGCTGCAGGTGGCCGACGAACTCCCCTGGGTCCACGGCGTCGTCGGATGGATCCAGCTCGACGACCCCGACCTTGCCGAGGGGCAGCTCGATGAGCTGCACCACCCGGCGCTGCGCGGCGTACGACACCTTGTGCACGCCGACCCGCGTTCGGACTTCTTCGACCTCGCCCCGGTGCGGCGCAGCCTCGCAGTGCTTGCGGAGAGAGGCCTCGTGCTCGACGTGCCGGACGCCTGGCCCCGTCACCTCGACGCGGTCGCCCGGCTGACCGAAGCGGTGCCGGAGCTCACCGTGGTCGTCGACCACCTCGCCAAGCCGCCGCGCGGCCACGAGGACCTCGACGCCTGGGAACGGTCGCTGCGTCGTGTCGCCGAGCACCCCCAGGTCGTCGCCAAGCTCTCCGGCCTCCAGGCGCCCGGCCAGCCGTTCACGCCAGAGGCGCTGCGACCGGTGCTGGACGTGGCGATCGAGGCCTTCGGTGCGGAGCGGCTCATGTTCGGCAGCGACTGGCCGATGACCGCCTCGGTGGGCGGCTATCCCACGGCGTACGCCGTCACGCGGGACCTGATCGGGCGCCTGTCTGCCGAGGAGCAGCAGGCGATCTGGAGTGGCACCGCCACTCGTGTCTACGGAAGGGGTTTCCATGGGTGAGCTGCTGCTGGAGGCGTCCGGAGTCGCCAAGGGCTTCCCGGGCGTCCAGGCGCTGAGCCAGATGCACCTCGATCTCCGCTACGGCGAGGTGCTCGCCCTGGTGGGCGAGAACGGCGCTGGCAAGTCGACCCTGATGAAGCTGTTGTCCGGCATCTACACGCCCGACGAGGGTGAGTTCCGGCTGCACGGGGCTCCCTACCGGCCCACCGACCCCAGCGCGGCGCTGTCCAGCGGCGTCAGCATCATCCACCAGGAGTTCAACCTGATGCCCCACCTCACGGTGGCGCAGAACATCTTCATCGGGCGCGAGCCCCGGCGCGGCGGGTTCGTCCTGTCCGAGCGTGACCTCAACCGACGGGCCACCGAGCTGCTCGACCGTCTCGGGATCCGGCTCGACCCCCGGCAGTTGGCGGGGGGCCTGACCGTGGCCAAGCAACAGATGGTGGAGATCACCAAGGCCCTCGCCTTCGAGCCGCAGGTGCTGATCATGGACGAGCCGACGGCTGCTCTCAACGACGCTGAGGTGTCCACGCTCCACGACCTGATCCGACGGTTCACCACCGAGCGCACCGGCGTCATCTACATCTCGCACCGCATGGACGAGCTGAAGGCGATCACGGACCGGATCACGGTGATCCGGGACGGCGAGTTCGTCCAGACGGTCGACACGGCCGCCACCTCCGTCGCGGAGGTGGTGTCCCTGATGGTCGGGCGCGGGCTCGTGGACGATGCGCGACCGGTCGGGGTCCGCGACGACCGCGAGGTCGTGCTGTCGGTGCGAGGTCTCAGCACCAAGACGATGCTCAAGGACGTCTCCTTCGAGCTCCGACGCGGCGAGATCCTGGGGTTCGCCGGGCTGATGGGCGCTGGACGCACCGAGGTGGCCAGGGCCCTCGTCGGCGCCGACCGCAAGACCGGTCAGGTGGAGCTCCACGGCCGCCGTGTGTCGTTGCGCAACCCGGCGGAGGCAGCCCGCAACGGCATCGGATACCTGTCCGAGGACCGCAAGCATCTCGGTCTGTTGCTCGAGAAGGACGTCAGCACCAACATCGCGCTGCCGTCGCTGGGTGGGCAGTTCAGTCGCGCGGGCTGGGTGCGGTCGCGCGCGATCCGGCAGACGGCCTGCAACTTCATCGAGAGCCTGCGCATCAAGACGCCGTCGGAGAACCAGGTGACCAAGAACCTGTCCGGCGGCAACCAGCAGAAGGTCGTCATCGCCAAGTGGCTGGTCAAGGACTGCGACATCCTGATCTTCGACGAGCCGACGCGCGGCATCGACGTCGGGGCCAAGGCCGAGATCTATGCCCTGCTCAACGACCTCGCCGCAGCGGGTACCTCGATCATCATGATCAGCTCGGAGCTCCCCGAGGTGCTGCGCATGTCGCATCGCGTCCTGGTCATGGCCGAGGGCCGGGTGAGCGGCGTCCTCGAGGCACCGCAGATCACCCAGGAGGCGGTCATGCATCTGGCCACCATGCGTCCCCTCACGGCCGGCGAGACGAGCGTCGCCGCCACTCGTCCCGGTCCGCCAGCCGACCACCCCTCGTCCACATCCGCCGCCACCCGTGTCAAGGAGTGACCTCGCCATGAACAACGCCCAGCTCACCAGCCAGGAACCCGCCGCGGGTTCGGTCGCCGACCGGGCCGCAGCCACCCCCTTCGCTGTGCTCAGGGACCGGCTCGAGCAGTTCCTGGCGTTCGCGAGCCTGATCGTGATCGTGACCTACTTCAGCTTCGCCAGTCCGGTCTTCTTCACCTGGAGCAACATCACCTCCATCCTCTTCAGCACGGTGGTGATCGGGTGCCTCGCCGTCGGCACGACCTTCGTCATCATCACCGGCGGCATCGACCTGTCCATCGGGACCGGGATGGCGCTCTGCGCGGTGATGTCCGGTGTCTTCATCGTGGAGGTCGGGTTGCCGGTGGCCCTCGGGGTGGCGCTGGCCATCGCTTTCGGCGGCCTGATCGGCTTCGTGAACGGCTTCAACGTGGCGGTTCTCGGTCTGCCGCCGTTCATCGCCACCCTGGCGATGATGCTCGTCGCCGAAGGACTGGCGCTCGTCATCTCCGGCAGCTCGCCGATCTACTTCAGTGACGCGCCGTCCTACTCCAAGATCTCGACCGGCGAGCTGGTCCCCGGAGTGCCCAACGCGGTCCTGATCCTGTTCGTCGTGTGCCTGGCAGCCGCGTTCGTCCTGGCCAAGACCGTGCTCGGGAGGTACACCTACGCGATCGGCAGCAACGAGCACGCCACCGAGCTGTCAGGCATCCACGTCGGCAGGTGGAAGATCGTGATCTACGTCGTCGCCGGGCTCTTCATCGGGCTGGCCGGAGTCATGATCTCGGCCCGTCTCGGCTCGGCCCAGCCTGCCACCGGAATGGGCTACGAGCTCCAGGCCATCGCAGCCGTCGTCATCGGCGGCACGTCGCTGAGCGGGGGGAAGGGCACCATCCTCGGCACCGTGATCGGCGCGCTGATCATCTCGGTGCTCAACAACGGCCTCCAGATCATGTCGATCGCGCAGGAGTGGCAGAGCGTGATCCTCGGCATCGTCATCCTCGTCGCCGTCTATGCGGACATGGCCCGCAAGAAGGAGGCCTGAACCTGCGAGCGGCCCCGACCCCTCAGCCGGGCGCCACGCCCGCCCACGACCGGACCCGTCGTCGACTCGGCGTCGGTGTGGTCCAGGACGTCCTGAACCAGACACCCGACAGCAGACTCAGCACAACCCAAGGAGAACCAGCATGAAGATCCGTCAACTGGCCGCCGCCGCGGCCGTCATCTCTCTCGGACTCGCCCTGACCGGATGCGGCGAGTCGGCCGACAGCAGCACCGGCACCGGCAGCGACAGCGACCAGCCCTACGTCGCCATCGTCTCGAAGGGCTTCCAGCACCAGTTCTGGCAGGCCGTCAAGCAGGGCGCCGAGGAGGAGGCGGCGCGACAGGACGTCCGCATCACCTTCGAGGGTCCCGCCGCCGAGACGGAGGTCGAGGAGCAGATCACCATGCTCACCAACGTCCTCGCCAAGAAGCCGGACGCCATCGGGTTCGCGGCACTGGACAGCCAGGCTGCGGCGCCGCTGCTCGAGCAGGCCGAGGGCGAGGGGATCCCGGTGATCGCGTTCGACTCCGGCGTCGAGAGCGACATCCCACTCACCACGGCCGCGACCGACAACCTCGCCGCCGCCGCCGAGGCCGCCAAGCACATGAGTGAGCTGGTGGGAGGCTCCGGCACGGTCGCGATGATCGTCCACGACCAGACCAGCCTCACCGGCCAGCAGCGTCGGGACGGTTTCATCGAGTGGATGGAGGCCAACGCCCCTGACATCAAGCTGCTGCCCGTGCAGTACGGCGAGGGCGACCAGGCCAAGTCCGCCGACATCGCCAAGTCGATCATCGCCGCCAATCCCGACCTCAAGGGCATCTACGGCTCCAACGAGGGATCGGCCATCGGTGCGGTCAAGGGTGCCGAGGAGGCAGGCGCCAAGGGCGTGACCATCGTCGGCTTCGACTCCGGCCAGGCCCAGCTCGACGCGATCGCGTCCGGTGTCGAGGCGGGCGCCATCACCCAGAACCCGGTCGGGATGGGGGAGGAGCTGGTCAAGGCGGCCGTCGCCGCGATGAACGGCGATGACCTGCCCGAGTCCATCGACACCGGCTACTACTGGTACGACTCCAGCAACATCGACGACCCCGAGATCCAGGCGGTCCTCTACAAGTGAGCCCGCTGACGACGTCCGTCGTCTGCGGACGCGCTGCCCTGGGATCCTGCCCAGGGCAGCGCGTCCGCCCACGTCCCGCGACCTCACGGCCGCAAATGAGTCGACCGAGGAGATGACGTGACCCGTCGCCAACTGCCCAGCCCCCACGACCTGGCCCCGCTCCTCACCCCCAGGAAGCCCGAGCTCTCGCCGAAGCGCAGGCGGCTCGAGAAGGCCCTGACCATCGAGGACCTGCGACGGGTCGCGAAGCGGCGTACGCCGAGGGCGGCGTTCGACTACACCGATGGCGCCGCCGACGGGGAGGTCTCGCTCGCTCGCGCGCGTCAGGCGTTTGCCGACGTGGAGTTCGTGCCCTCGATCCTGCGCGACGTGTCGATGGTCGACACCTCGCGCGAGGTGCTCGGCAAGCGGGTGGCTCTGCCGTTCGGCATCGCCCCCACCGGCTTCACCCGAATGATGCAGACCGAGGGCGAGATCGCCGGGGCCACGGCTGCGGCCGCGGCCGGCATCCCCTATTCCCTGTCCACCATGGGGACCACCTCGATCGAAGACGTGGCCGCGGCCACCCCTGGAGGGCGGAACTGGTTCCAGCTCTACATGTGGAAGGACCGCGAGCGCTCGATGGCCCTGGTGGACCGGGCGGCCGCGGCCGGCTACGACACGTTGCTGGTCACCGTCGACGTGCCGGTCGCCGGTGCCCGGCTCCGCGACGTCCGCAACGGCATGACCATCCCACCGCGGCTCTCCGTGCGGACCGTCGCCAACGCGATCCCGCGCCCCGCCTGGTGGATCAACTTCCTGACCACCGAGCCGCTCGCCTTCGCCTCCCTCGACTCCTGGTCAGGGACGGTCGCCGACCTGCTGGACACGATGTTCGACCCCACCGTGACCTATGAGGACCTCGCCTGGATCCGTGACCAGTGGCCCGGCAAGGTGTCGGTCAAGGGCGTGCAGAACGTCGCCGACGCGCGCCGTCTCGCTGACGCCGGTGTGGATGCGATCGTGCTGTCGAACCATGGCGGCCGTCAGCTCGACCGCGCCCCCGTGCCGTTCCATCTGCTTCCCGAGGTGGTCAAGGAGGTGGGCTCCGAGCTCGAGGTCCACCTCGACACGGGAATCATGTCCGGCCAGGACATCGTGGCCGCTGTCGCCCACGGGGCGCACTTCACCCTCATCGGTCGCGCCTACCTCTACGGACTCATGGCCGGCGGTCGCGACGGGGTCGACCGCAGCATCGAGATCCTCCAGGGCCAGGTGGAGCGCACCATGCGGTTGCTGGGTGTGTGCACCCTCGACGAGCTCGAACCTGGACACGTCACGGCCCTCAGGCGACTCAGCCGGTGAGGCATCGGCTCAGGAGGGGCCCAGAACGCCTTGCCCGACGTGCGGGGCGGGCTCCTGAGCTCGACGAAGATGGTGTGGGTCCGGGTGCTTCCGATGTTCGCACCGGAGTGCTCCTGAGC
>CAVRLH010000004.1:0-101462 GCA_963721925.1 uncultured Actinomycetota bacterium
CACCATGGGGTAGGTGTGGTCGGCGTTGCTGGCCGCCGGGGAGTCCTGGACCTGCACATGCAGGTGCGGCTCGTTGGAGTGGCCGTTGTTCCCGACCGCGGCCAGAGGCTGGCCCTGCCGTACGACGTCACCGACGTCGATGATCACGCTGCCCTGCTGGAGGTGGGCCATGGCCAGGTAGAGACCGCCGCCGATGTCGATGACCAGGTGGTTCGCCTCGTCGCCGTTGGTGCCCGGTGGGTTGTCGGCGAAACCGTCGCTGACCTCGACGACGCGACCGTCGGCCGGAGCCAACACTGGCCGCCCGAAGCCGGCGTAGTCGGTCAATGGGGCGTCCGCTCCTCCTGTGTGCGTCCGTCCGTTCGCTCCGAGGAGCTGGAAGTCGACTGCGTTGCTCTCGTTCGGAGCGTGCCCGTTCAGCAGGACGCTGCGCCCGCCGTTGAGCACGAACCACTCCCCATCCAGCGGGGAGTCGAGCACGACGGCGTCCGGGCGCGAGCTGGAGACCTCGGCGAGCTGCCACGCGAGGTAGCCCGACAGCAGTGCCACGACGGCGTTGGTGGCCAGGTAGACGCGTCGGCGGGGCGCCAACGCCAACGCCGCCAGCAGCGCCAGCCCGGCGGCGAACGTCACGAGCAGGGCGTTGAACTCAGCTCCGTTCAGTGAGAACCCGATCTTGGCGTAGTGGGCGCCGCCAGCGGCCACCACGCCACCGAGGAGGGCGCAGCACAGCCAGATGTTGAGCGCCTGCACCACGTGAGGTCGCACCTCTCGGCGGTGCGGATGGCGGAGCAGCCCGAGCTCGAGCCGTCCGTGTCGGGCGCCCCATGCCCGAGTGACCGCCAGCACAAGCGGCAGGACCAGGCACACTGCGGCGAGCATGTTCCAGCTGTGGCCGAACGTGTAGGTGAGGTTGACGAACACCACCAGACCCCACGCGGCCAGGACGAGGCTGCGTTTGGTGATGACGACCGTGCGTCGAGCAGCGGCGTGACCGGCGGGATCCTGAAGGGCGTGCGGCAGGGCAATCAGTGCGCCACCGATCAGCACCTGCATCGACTCGGTCAGGTCGACCTGCCACAGCCAGAACCACGCGAAAGCCAGGGCCATGACTGCGGCGACCACCACGTTACGCCGGGTCAGGATCACTGAGCGTCTGCCGTTGTCGTCGTCGGGGTCGGTGCTGAGGACGAGGAGGAGTCCGAACGGGATGAGCGCGAGGGGGCCAAGGAAGAGAAGGGCAGCGACGAGGACGGCGGCGGCGAGGGCGGCCATCACCAGTCGGGGACCGTCACCGCGACCTCGGGTCGGCTTGGCGACCGGCTGTAGGTCCGGGTCGGCGAGATGGATGCTGTGCGGGGCCATCTCACTTCACCTCCGAACGGACCAAGGTCCACATCCCGACGACGAGCGGGAGGAGCAGCCACAGGGTGCTGGTGGCAGCAAGCTGCAACCACTGCTCGGAGTCGAACGAGCCCTGCAGCAGGGCAGCGAGCTGGAAGTCGAGGTCGACCCAGGGCTGCACGTCGTGGAACCAGTCCTGGGTCAAGGCGAGGAGCCCCAGGAGCGGAGGGATCACGAACGAGAAGACGAAGAACGCCACGATCGCGCCCGCCGAGTTCCTGATCAGGGTGCCGCAGACGAGGCCCATGGCCAGGGCCAGCGCGAGCGAGAGCAGCAGATAGGGCACCGCCGTGAGGTCCTGGTCCCACACCGTGTCGTTGCCGGAGATCCACGAGCTCACCACGTTTCCGGCTGCGCCCACGACGAGGGCGACAGCGGTGGCCGGCAACGCCACGGACACGACCGCGATGGCCTTGCCGAGCATGATGCGTCCGCGGTGAGGGACGACGGTGAAGGTGGTGAGACCGCTTCGCTGTGTCCACTCCGCAGTGACGGCCAGCGCGGCGATGATCGGCAGGATCACCGACATCGGGAAGGCGATGGTCGTGGTGAAGGTGCTGTAGGCGAACTCGTCGTCCGGAGCCCAGGCGATGACGGCACCCGACGTGAGCACGGAGGCGAGGCCGACGCTGGCCAGGAGCCACCGTCCGGCCCGGGTGTCGAAGGACTTGCGCAGCTCGACGGCGACGATGCGCCGCAACGGGATGCGTGTCGTACGGATCGGCCGGTGGGGCGGCTGCCGGGTTGCCGGGCTCGCGCTGATCGTCTGGGTGGTCATGCTGCTGCTCCTTCTCGTTGGGTGTCGGCGGTCAGCTCGAGGAACATCTCCTCGAGTCCGGCCGTCTCGGCTGGTCGTAGCTCGATGAGCGGGACGCGCGCGTCCATGGCCACGCGGCCCACCACCTCGGGGTCGGCATCGACCCGAACCACGCCGGGCGAGGTGAGGCTGGACCTCAGCCCGGCGACGCCGAGAGCCACCTGGAGGTCCGCGGGGTGACGGGTTCGAAGATGGGTGCCGGCGCTGGCGAGCAGCTCGGCCTTGGTGCCCCTGGCGACGATGCGGCCGTTGCCGATGACGACGATGTCATCGGCGACCACCTCGATCTCGTGGAGGAGATGGGAGGACAGGAGCACGGTGGCGCCCCGGTCGGCGTAACCCCGCAGGAGGTCCCGCATCCACCGGATGCCCGCCGGGTCGAGTCCATTGGCTGGCTCGTCCAGGATGAGGACCTGAGGCTCGCCCAGCAGGGCGTGCGCGATGCCGAGCCGCTGCCGCATGCCGAGGGAGTAGTCGCGGACGCGGCGCCCGGCCTCGGTCGGTGTCAGGCTGACGAGGTCGAGCATCTCGTCCACCCGGCTTCGCGGGAGCCCCATCATCTGCTGGCTCAGGCGGAGGATCTCCCGTCCGGTCCGCCCGGCGTGCTGCGCGGAGGCATCGAGGAGCACACCGACCTCGAGCCCCGGGTTGGGCAGGTCGGCGAAGCGTCGGCCGGCCACGTGGGCGCTGCCCCGGGTCGGTGGTGTGAGGCCGGTGACGATCCGAAGGGTGGTGGACTTCCCGGCCCCGTTGGGGCCGAGGAAGCCGGTGACCCGACCGGGCGAGGCGGTGAAGCTGACGTCGTCGACGGCGGTGAAGCCGGCATAGGTCTTGGTGACGGACTCAACGGTGATCATCGGGGTTCCTCTTCATGGGTCGGTCGGACGGGGAGGGTGAGCAGGTCGCATGGCGGGAGGCGCCTCGGGTGCCTCGTGGGTGACCTCGAGCAGGACGAGGCCCAGGTCCCGGACCCTCTGGATCAGACCGTGAAGGGCCGACTGATCGCCGACCCGACCGCGTAGGACCGTGGTGCCGTCGTCGTCCCGCGTGACAGACATCCCGTCGAACCAGGTGCTCCACCTCGGGTCGAGGCGTCCCTGGATGCGAATGCGGTACCGCCCGGGATCTCGCCCGGAATCGATGGCGGAGTCTGGTTCGTCCATGACGGGGACGCTAGGAGCCGACGTGGTGAGCGGGGCTCACCACACGTGGTGAATGTCGTGGTGAACTGCAGGACGAAAGACCCCGGTTGTCAGAGCAGGTCGAGCTCCTTGCCCCGATGGACGGCTGCGCGGCGGCTCGTCACGCCCAGCTTCATGTAGAGGTTCTTGGTGTGGGTACGCACCGTGTTCAGCGAGACCACGAGCTCCCGAGCGATCTCCGGACCGTTCAGCTCGGTGTCGAGGAGGCGGAGCACCTCCCGCTCGCGGCTGCTGAGCGCGTCAACAGGTACCCCGGCGCGTGGGCCCGTCCGCCTCGGGCCGGGTTGCGTCACCGATGCCGGATCGAGTGCCGAACGGAGGCGACCCACGAACGCCGAGTGCGTCCGCCGCTCCATCGCGGCGAGCAGGGTCGCCATGGGCACGCCCTCGTCGAGGAACGTGCGGGCGTAGCCCTCCGGCTCAGCCAGCTCCAGGGCGGCGCCGATCGACTCCAGCGCTGCCCCTTGGTCGCCCATCTGCTGGAACGTGAGCGCGCGTGTCACCTGGATCTCGATGACTGATCCACCACGGTGCCCTTGCGTCGCAGCCTCGAGCAGCCGGTCGAGGAAGGTGATCACCTGACCCAGGTCGATGCGGGACCCTCCGTGTGCTTGTTCGGCTGACAGCACCTTGGCGAGCGTGAGGTGCTCGAACTCCCGCAGGTAGGTCAGGGGGTCGTCGAGGGACAGGTCGACCCGGTCCGCCCAGTCGAGGGCGGGATCCACGTCCCCGTGACGTGCCCACGTCCTGGCGCGGATCGCGGGGACCGGGCGGACGGGCGGGGAGAAGTCCCCCTCGTAGAGCCGCTCGGCCTCGTCCAGCAGGTCGATGGCGGCCTCGACGTCGCCCTCCGCCTCGCGGACACCGGCCATGACCACGCGCCACCGGTAGGCGTCCTGTGGAAGCCCGGCGTGCTCACCCAGCTCCCGACTCCGCGTGAGCTCTCGCCGAGCGGCGGGAAGGTCGTTCGCCTCGAGGTGGCGTGCAGCCAGCCCCACATGCATGTCGGCCCTGCCCCGCAGCACAGGTGAGCGATGCCGGTCGGCCAGGTCGAGAGCCGACCGGTAGGTGCGTGCAGCCTCCCGGAGCCGGCCTTCGACCACCTCGATGTCGCCCAGCGTGATGGAGCAACCCAGCACGTCCGAGACATGGTCGATGAGCTCGAACTCGACGAGGCACGCGGAGTAGGACGCATGTGCGGTGGCCAGATCCCCGTTCGACCACGCGGCAAGACCACTGAGGGCGAACGCCGCGCCCCGCGTCACGTGGTCGTCATCCCCTACCAGATCGAGTGCAGCGCGCGCCTGCACCACCGTCCCCTCGATGTCGCCGCGCACCAGGGCGAGACCGGCTCGGTGAACCGCCAGCTCGGCAGGCAGACGCCGGTACTCCTCATCCACCCCGTCAACCCCGCGACCTGACACCTCCGGGCGGTAGTCGCCCGAGCGCAGCCACTCCTCCGTCGCGTCCAGCAGCACGTCGATGCCCTCGAATACCCCGGTGGACATCCGGGCACCTGCCAGGGCGTTTCCCAGCACCGGGTGAGACCAGAGGACCTGCTCGGGCAGAGCCTCCAGCCATCCCCGCAGGGTCGCCTCGCGGCGGTCACGGCGGAAGGCGGGCACGACCGACTCGACGAGCCCGGCGGCACGCACGAAGTCCTCTCCGAGCAGGGCGTGCCGGATCGCCTCGGCGACGTCGCCCTCCTGCTCGTGCCAGGCCGCGGCCCTCGCGTGGAGGTCGTTCACGAGGCCGGGCCGCTCGTCGAGGAGCCTCCCGCGCAGCACGTCGGCGAAGAGGTGGTGGTAGCGGTACCAGTGGCGACGATCGTCCAGGGGAACCACGAAGAGGTTGTTCCTCTCCAGCGCCTCGAGCACGCTGCGTCCGGCGTCCTGCCCCGTCAGGGCGTTGCACAGGGCTCCGTTCATCCGGTCCAGGACGGACGTCCGCAGGAGGAAGTCCTGGACATCGGCCGGCAGGCGTTGAAGCACCTCCTCGACGAGGTAGTCGACGACGTACCTGTCGTCGCCGGTGAAGCCAGCGATGAATCCGGACACGTCCTCGCGTCCCGCCATGGAGAGGGCTGCGAGCTGCAGCGCAGCGATCCAGCCCTCTGTTCGCCCCTCGAGTGCCTGCACGTCGGCTGGTCCGAGCTCGAGTCCCATGACCTCGTTCAGGTACGACGCTGCCTCGTCGGTCGTGAAGCGGAGGTCAGCCGCCCTGACCTCGACGAGGTCACCGCGGGCCCGGAGTCGCGGCAGCGGCAGCTGCGGGTCGCTCCTGGTGGCGAGCACCAGGTGCAGCCGGGAGGGGAGGTGGGCCAGGAGGAACGTCATCCCCTCGTGGACCGACGATGCCTCGATGACGTGGTAGTCGTCCAGGAGCAAGACGATGTCCACGTCGACCGACGCGAGCTCGTTGACCAGAGCGGTCAGCACCATCTCCACAGGTGGTGGCTGGGTGTCCTCGAGGAGTGCGAGAGCGTGCTCCCCCACGCCCGGCACAGCCGTACGCAGGGCCGCCACCACATAGCGCCAGAACCGTGCCGGGTCGTTGTCGGCCACGTCCAGTGCGAGCCACGCCGCGCGAACCGGCGCGCCCTCGTGCGACGAGGCCGCCGACGCCAACCAGTCGACCAGCAGCGTCGTCTTCCCGAAGCCCGCCGGGGCCGACACCAGCATCAGCTTGGTTGCGAGACCCCGGTCGAGCCGCTCGCGGAGCCGGGGACGCGGCATGAGTCCCGGTCTCGGTGGGGGCAGGAAGAGCTTGGTCTCGATCAGCGGATGGGACATCCCCAGCTCCTGTGCCAGCGCGTTCCGGCCCAACGCTGGGCGGCACGACTCCGGTGTGGCATGACGGCTCCATCTTCCTCTCATCGACCCGACGGCGATTGGGCTGGTCCAGACAGGACCGCTTGACCCCGGGACATGCGCCTCCTGGCAGCCGCTCAAGTGGTTCCGATCCGCAGCGGGCGTTGAGGTTCACCACCTTCTTCACCACCTTCTTCACCACCTGTGGTGATCCGGGCTCACCACGTCCGTCCCTAGGTTCCGGGCATTGCAGCAACCCAACGACTCCGAAGGACACGATCATGCAGAAGCTCACCCGCGGCATTGCGTCCGCCAGCGCGAGGCACCCGTGGCGCACCATCACCAGCTGGCTCGCCGTCATGGGCGCCGTCTTCTTCCTCGCCATCGCCGCCGGCGGCACGTTCGTCGACGACTTCTCCTCACCGGGCAGCCAGAGCGCGACAGCGCTGGAGCTGCTCGACAAGAACTTCCCGGAGGCCGCCAAGGGCTCCGCCATGGTCGTGCTGGCTGCACGCGACGGCACGACGCTGGATGAGCACGAGGACGCCATCGCCCAGGTGATCGCCGACGTTTCCGATGTCGCTCATGTCGAGACGGTGGCCAACCCGTTCGAGGCGGGCACGATCTCCCAGGACGAACGCATCGGGTTCGCGGTCATGACCCTCGACGCTCCCGAGCGCGAGATCGGCAAGCCCGCGTTCGCGGTCCTGTCCGAAGCCGTGTCCAGCATGGGCACTCCCGGACTCCAGGTCGAGCTCGGGGGCGACGCCGTCTTCCTCAACGCCGCTGAAGAGACCTCGTCCCACACCGCCATCGGGTTGCTCGTGGCACTGCTGGTGCTGCTGGTGGTCTTCGGCACAGTTGTCGCAGCCATCGTGCCGATCGGGCTGTCCCTCGTGGCTGTCGGTGCCTCCATCGGCGGCATCATCCTGATGGCCAGCACCATGAACGTGTCGGTCTCCGCGATCGCCGTGGCCGGCCTGGTCGGCCTGGGGGTCGGCGTCGACTACGCCCTGTTCGTCGTCGCTCGATATCGGGAGAACCGTTCGAAGGGTCAGGACAACACCCGCGCCCTGTCCGACGCCATGGCCACGTCTGGCACCGCGGTCGTCTTCGCGGGCGGGACCGTGATGATCGCGACGGCGGCCCTCGGCATCACGGGACTGGGCATCCTGACCTCGATCGGGCTCTCCACTGCCCTCATGGTGCTGACCGCCGTCGCTGCGGCTGTCACGCTGCTCCCCGCCATCCTCACCCTGCTCGGTGACCGGATCGACGCCGGCCGCGTGGTGCGACGCCACCGGCCGACGGTCCGCACCGAGGACAGCACCTGGTGGCGGTTCGGCCACCAGGTGGCCCGCCGCCCCTGGCCCTACCTCCTGGGTTCGGTCGCCGTGCTGGCCGCGCTTGCTGCTCCGGCCCTGTCGATCCAGACGGCCTTCCCGGCAGCCGGTGACGCACCCGCCCACACCACCCACCGCCAGGCCTACGACCTCCTCACCGAAGGCTTCGGCATCGGGTTCAACGCCCCGCTCATGGTGGTCATGGACCTCGAGTCCTCAGCCTCCGGGACCGACGACGTGGCGGCCGTGTCGGCACTCATCGCGGACGTCCCGGGCATCGTCTCCGTGGGCCAGCCCCAGACCTCCGCCGACGGCAGCACCGTGGTGTTCAGCGCTCTCCCTGACGCTGGTCCGGCCGACGCCGAGACCTCGGCCACCATCGAACGGGTCCGCTCGGTCACCCCTGACAACACCTACGTCTCCGGGATCACGGCGATCACCGACGACCTGAACAGTCAGCTGAGGAAGACGCTTCCGCTCTTCGTCGGCGCCGTGATCGGGATCTCGTTCCTCCTGCTGATGCTCGTCTTCCGGTCGATAGCGGTTCCATTGAAGGCGGCCGTGATGAACCTGCTCTCGATCGGCGCGGCCTACGGAGCTCTCGTCGTGGTCTTCCAGTGGGGCTGGGGCGCTGAGCTGCTGGGGCTCGACGGGCCAACCCCCATCACCTCGATCATCGTCGTGATCATGTTCCCGATCCTGTTCGGGCTCTCGATGGACTACGAGGTGTTCCTGCTCTCGCGTATCCGGGAGGAGTACGCCGCGACGGGCGACAACGCCGAGTCGGTCGCCCGGGGTCTGGCAGGGACGGGACGCATCATCACGTCCGCCGCGCTCATCATGATCGCTGTCTTCCTCAGCTTCGTCGGCAGCCCGATTCCCTCGCTCAAGATGCTCGGTCTCGGTCTGGCCACGGCGATCGCGATCGACGCCACAGTCGTCCGCATGGTCCTGGTGCCCGCGACCATGTCGCTGCTCGGCGACGCCAACTGGTGGTTGCCCCGGTGGCTGGACCGGATGCTGCCGTCCCTGGACGTCGAGCCCATGGACCACGAGGTACCGCCCACGCCGGACGACGAGCCGTCGCCTTCCCGCACGGAGGAGCTCGTCCCCCGCTGATCCTCCGTCGTCCGCCGCCGGGCAACCCCGGCCATCTGACTGGGGTGATCGAACCGCATCGGGCCCACTCTCGACGGGACCAGCTACCCCTGCGAGAGCGAGACCGTCATGAGCGCCGACTTCCAAACCGTGGTTGACCGTGCCCCCGCTGGCGCGGCGCCCGCCGCGACGACATCAGGGCCGGTGGCCCGCATCATCACCGGATCCCTCGCCGCCGGCGCCGCGACGGCGCTGGTCCTGTCACTGGTGGTGTTCGCCGGCGACACGGAGAGCGTCATCACCGGCTCCGTGCTCGTCGGCTTCGGGTCCGGGTGGGCGCTGATCGCGACCCTCACCAGCCGTTGCACCAGCCGGCCGCAGCGGTGGGCGTACGTCCCGGCGACGCTCCTGGGCGCCACGGGCATCGCCCTGCTGGCGTTCACTCCCGGATACGACGCCATGACCCGGCTGAGCTGGGTGTGGCCGCCGCTCGTGATGGCGATGGCGGTCTGGATGTTCGTCCAGGTCCGCCGAACTGTCACGGGTCCCGGGCGGTGGATGCTCATCCCGGTCGTGGTCGTCCAGGCGCTCGCGTCGGTCGGTGCCACCTACGAGAACGTCTCGCTGCGCAGCGACCAGGCCCTCGTCACCGCCCCCGGCCAGCTCTACAACGTCGGCGACCGCACGCTGCACCTGGACTGCCGCGGCAGCGGCGGCCCCACCGTCGTGCTCTTCAACGGCATGGGCGAGGTCTCAGCCTCGTGGGCCAGGATCACCGGCGAGGTCGATCGGACCACACGGGTGTGCGCGTACGACCGGGCCGGGCAGGGCTGGAGCGAAGACGCGCCGCACCCGCAGGACGGCGTGAGTGCTGCCACGGACCTGCACACCCTGCTCAGGGCAGCCGGCGAGGCCGGGCCATTCGTGCTGGTGGGCCACTCGACCGGCGGCACCTACGCGATGACGTACGCCGCCCGACACCCGGAGCAGGTCGCCGGCATGGTGCTCCTGGACAGCTCCAGTCCCTACCAGGTGGCCAGGATCCCTGCCTACGCCGGCCAGTACGCCGTGATGCGGCGCGGGCTCGCGATGCTGCCCACCCTGGCCCGGCTCGGACTGTCCCGGCTGGCTCCTGCCCCGGATCTGCCCGCCCCGGCTTCGGGCCAGGTGCAGGCTCTGACGGCCACCGCCCATGCTGCCCGCAACGGACGCGACGAGATCTCCGTCGCTCCGACCGTGTTCGCCCAGGCGCAGTCCCTCACCACGCTCGGCAACCGTCCGCTCGCAGTGCTCACTGCTTCCGAGTCCCTCGACGGGGCGGGTTGGGGCGCGGCCCAGAACCAGCTGGCAGCCCTCTCCCCCAACCACGAGCACCACACCGTTCACTCCTCCCACGCAGGACTGGTCGCCGACGAGGCGCCCGCGGCGGCATCGATCCAGGCCGTCAACGCGGTCGTCACGGCAGTACGCACGGGAATCCCACTGCATCGGCGATGATCCGGGCCCTACCCTGAGCGGGTGCTGCACGGTCGCGACGCGGAACGGGCTCGACTTGCCGGGATGCTCGAGGCTGCGCGCGAGGGGAGAGCGTCCACCGTCCTGATCGTGGGCGAGGCCGGGATGGGCAAGTCGGTGCTCCTGGACGACCTCGCGGCGAGCGCTGCCGACCTGTGTGTGCTGCGCACGGCCGGTTTGCAGGCCGAGTCCGCCTTGGCGTTCGCCGCGCTGCATCGGTTGCTTCGCCCCGCGCTCGACAGGCGTGAGGCCCTGCCCGCACCGCAGCAGCGCGCGCTGCGCGTGGCCTTCGGCGAAGAGGAGGGCGAGCAGGTCGACTCGTTCATGGTCGCGCTCGGAGCGTTGTCACTGCTGACCGAGCTGAGCGAGTCCTCGCCGGTGCTCTGCCTGGTGGACGACCTGCAGTGGTTGGACGCGGCCTCTCGTGACGCGCTGCTGTTCGTCGCGCGACGCCTCCTCGCCGAACCCGTCAGCATGGTGCTCGCGGCGCGACTGGACGAGACACGGCAGTTCGGCGTTCCTGACGACATCCCTGCCCTCGTGCTGGAGTCCCTGGGCGCCGGAGCCGTGCGGTCCCTTCTCCAGGAGCGCTCCGGCGTCGCGGTTCCCGAACGTACGTTGTCAGAGCTGACCGCTGCGACCGGAGGAAATCCGCTGGCTCTGGTCGAGCTGCGGAGCACGCTGACCGCTGACCAGCTGCAGGGCGCCGACCTCATCCCCCGCGACCGCGACCTCCCCGTCACCGCGCGCGTGGAACGAGCCTTCCTGGATCGGTGCCGCACGTTGAGCACGCCGGCGCAATCACTCCTGCTCCTGGCGGCAGCCGACGACTCACTCACGCTGGCCACCCTGCGCAGCGCGGGGCGAGCCCTGGGGGTGGGCGATCCTGCGTTGACCGAAGTGGAACGGTCTGGCCTGCTCGTGCGCAGCGGTGACATGGTCCGGGTCCGCCACCCCTTGGTTCGCTCAGCGATCTACCAGGCGGCCACTGCATCGGAACGGCGCACTGTCCATGCCCGCCTGGCCGAGGCGTTGACGGCAGACGACGATCGAGACCGGCAGACCTGGCACCGCGCCTGGGCAGCCGACGGTCCTGCCGATGACGTTGCCGAAGACCTCGCACTGGTCGGCGTACGTGCTGAGAACCGAGGCGGTCGCGAGGCAGCAGCGCTGGCGTTCGAACGGTCAGCCGAGCTGAGCGTACGAGACGCCTGGCGGGCGGAGCGGTTCTACCTCGCCGCCCGCAACGCCTACGCCGCCGGGGCGACCCAGCGAGCCCAAGCCCTCCTTCGGATCGCTCGCCCCATCGCCGATGAGCGGACACTCCGTGCCTCGATCGACCGGCTGCGCGGGCGCATCGAGGTCGCCGTGGGATCGGCCGAGGACGCCCACCGCATCTTCATCCTGGCCGCACGCGATGTCGCCGAAGACGATCCCGAGCAGGCACTGGAGATGGCAGCTCTCGCCGGAGTTCTCGGATCGCACGGCGTGCACAGCGGAGCAGCGCTGCCGCCGGGGACTCTCTCGACGCGGATCGAACCTGACGATTCCGCTCGAGTGCGGTGCCTCCGCCTTCTCCTGGATGCCACCGACCGAGAGGCGAACCACGACTTCGGTGGCGCCCTCACGAGCCTGCGCACCGCCCTGCGCAGCGGAATGGAGGCTGAGGACCGCGACGTCTGGGCGAACCTCGGCAACATGGCCATGCACCTGGGCGACGAGACGGTGCACCATTCCTTCCTGACCGCGGTCCTGGCCGGCGCGCGCACAGATGGCGCGGTCATGGAGATGCTCTATGCACTCCACCGCCTGTCCCTGAGTCAGTACGCCGCTGGTGACTGGGCGCAGGTACGGCGCTCCGCTGACGAGGCGGTCTCGTTGGCTCGTAGTATCGGACAACCAGCGCAGGCGGCGACTCCGCTGGCTTGGCTGACGCTGCTGGCGGCCCTCCAGGGTCGGCCGGACCACGACGAGCTGAGTGAAGCCGCGAGCGTTCTGATCGCCGCCGAACGGTTGGGCGTCATGCAGTCCTTCGTTGCCGACGTCCTCCATTGGGCGAAGGGCATCCGTGCCATGCACCAGGGAGATGCCACTGCCTCGGCTCACCACTTCGCACGCATGCATGACGGTGTCGTGACCCGTCTGGCCACGGCTCCCCGGATCATGGCGGCGGCCAAGGCCAACCAGTGGGACCTGGCAGATGAATGGACCTCGGAGGCCGAGCGGTTCGCGGACGCGTCGGCGATGAAATGGGCTCAGGGGGCTGCGTCGCTCGGCCGCGCACTGCTGAGTGACCGGGACGGGTCAAGGCCGCTGTTCGAAGCCTCACTGGCTCACTACGCCGATGCCCATCGTCCGTACGACGCCGCCTGCGCGGCCCTGGCCTACGGTGAGCACCTGCGTCGCGCCGGGCATCGCGTGGATGCGCGGGCGCACCTCAAGGACGCACTCGAGGCGTTCCAGCACCTCGGCGCCGACCCCATGGCCGACCGAGCCGCGGCCGAGCTGCGCGCCTCGGGCGAGACGGCCCGCAAGCGCGACCCCTCCACCCTGGTCCAGCTCACCCCCACCGAGGCGCGCATCGCACAGCTGGTCAGCCAGGGCATGAGCAACAAGGAGGTGGCCGAAGCGTGCTGGATCTCGCCCCGGACCGTCGCCTTCCACCTGCGCAACGTCTTCACCAAGACCGGCGTCACGTCACGCGGCGAGCTCGCCCACCTGACCCTCTCCTGACCCCCTCCTGACCCCCTCCTGACCCCCTCCTGACCCCCACAGTGGGCCAGCGCCACCACATCCCGGCCATTTGACCGGCGTCATGGCGGCCCGCGGACGCGAAGGTCGGTGGTGTCGGTACGACGTACCGGCCGGACGCCGCCCCGCTGGCAGCAGTTGAGGTCAGGGACCGCGATGACGCACAACGACACGACCCTGGGCACCGCTTCGTGGGTGCAACGCACCTCGGGCAGGTTGACCCCGGCCGAACGCCGTGGCTTGGTCACGCCGCTGGCGCTCACCCATGTCCGGAACACCATCGGTCGACTCCGCCTGGGCGCGGGTCTGCACCCGGGCCGGCATGCCTACCTGCGGCCGGACCGCCTCGTACCGCCGGACACCGTTCTGACCCGGGCAGCCCGGGAACGTGCAGCGGATCTGCTGCCGTCGGCGCTCCTCAACCACAGTCACCGCACCTACCGGTTCGCTCGCGCGCTGGGCGCGTTGGAGGGGCTCGACGTCGACGAGGAGCTGCTGTTCACCGCTGCCATCCTGCACGACACCGGACTCGTCACTCCGCCCGTCGACGCCGACTTCACCCTCGCCTCGTCGCGGCTGGCACGCGAGGTCGCGGAGCAGGTCGGGCTGTCGAGAGCTGCCACTGACACCGTCGAGACCGCCATCACGATGCACCACACCCCTGGTGTCACCACGGACGCGGGAGCCGAGGCCTACCTGCTCTCGGCCGGCGCCGCCGTCGACGTCATCGGGTACCGCGCCTGGGACCTGCCGGACGGCACCCTTGTCGACGCCGTCGACCTCTACCCGCGCGCCGACTTCAAGCAGGTCTTCACCGCAGCATTCCGCGAGGAGGCCGCCCGCGTTCCCGCAGGTCGCGCTCGGTTCCTCCACCGCTACGGCGCGTTCGCCGCCGCCATCAAGCTCGCGCCGTTCGACGAATGACCACGACGTCGACCCGACGCCCACACCTGATCCGATCCGATCCGATCCACATCCCCAGGAGCACCAGATGTCCCACAGCCCGCGCCCCGCGCACACGTCCCACTCGAATGCCGACCCTGCCCACGCACCACACCCGCACCGATCATGGGCGGTGCTGGCCCTCGCCCTGGCGGCCCAGACGCTGGTGGTGCTCGACATCTCGGTGGTCAACACAGCGATGCCAGTCATCGGACGCGACCTGCGGCTGGCGAGCAGCGACCTGCAGTGGATGGTCACGGCCTACCTGCTCCTCTCCGGCGGCGGGCTGCTGCTCGGCGGCCGCATCGCCGACCTCCTGCCTCGCCGACGCGTGTTCATGACCGGCCTCACCCTGTTCACCGCTGCCTCCCTGTTCAGCGGGTTCGCCTCCTCCGCCGGTGAGCTCATCGCCGGCCGCGCCTTCCAAGGGGCCGGAGCCGCCCTGATGACCCCTGCCGCACTGGCCATCATCATGACCACCTACACCGGCGCCCAGCGTGCTCGAGGGCTCGCCCTCTGGGGCGCCATCGGAGGTCTCGGCATCGCCGCCGGCGTGGCCGTCGGAGGCGCCCTGACCACGTGGGCCGGTTGGCAGGCCATCTTCTGGATCAACGTGCCGATCGGGGTTGCCGCACTGGTCGCCGCCGCCCACCTCCTGCCCCGCGAACGCGCCAGTCGGGTCGGTATCGCCCGTTTCGACGTCCTCGGCGCCGCCAGCATCGTCACCGGCCTGGTCGCCCTGATGTACACCCTGGCCCGCACCGAGTCGCACGGCTGGGTCTCCCTCCCCACGATCGCGGGGCTGTCCGTGGCCACCGTGGCCCTCGCCGGTTTCCTCCTGGTGGAGCGTCGCGCCGCGGCTCCGCTGGTGCACCCGCACACCTGGTCCAACACGTCGCTCGTGTGGTCCACGGTGGTCATGCTCGGCATCACCGGGCTGCTGATGGGCACCATCTTCCTCACCACCAACTTCGTGCAGACCACGCTCGGCTACTCCGCGCTCACCGCCGGACTCGCGTTCCTTCCGCTCGCAGCCTCCCTGGTCGTCGGCACCCACCTGGCCAGTCACGTCGCCGGGCACACGTCCGGCCGGGTGATCGCCACCATCGGGCTGGGCGTCGTGGCGGGCGGGACACTGCTGCTGTCGCGGGCCACGCTCACCGCGTCGTACGCCGTTGACCTGCTGCCCGGGCTGCTCGTGGTTGGGCTGGGCTCGGGCATGGTGTTCGTGGCGGTCTCCGCGACCGCGATGAGCAACATCCCCGACCAGCACGCCGGGATGGCCTCCGGCTTCATGATGACCGGCCACGAGATCGGCGCCGCCCTCGGTGTGGCGGTGCTCTCCGCCGTCGCCACCGCCGCTGGCTCACTCACGACCCCCGACGGCGCAGCCGCCGCCTTCGAGCAGGGGTTCGCGACGTCCGCCGGAGTCGCCGCAGCGTTCGCCGTCATCGCGTTGCTCCGGATGCCGGCCACCCGTGGCGCTGCCGGTCACATGCACGGCATGCACTGACCACGCCGTTCGAGCCGTCCTACCCGGGGGGCTGCTGGCTGCGGCGCTCGTCCTGACTGCCGCGGTGCTCCTCGCCGTGGGTGCGCCCACATGGTGGTGGTCACCGGCCATCGGTGCGGTGGCGATCTCGCAGATCGCCTCGCGACCTCGTGGACCGACGCACGGGCGGGGACGATCATGAACCTCGTCCAGGTGCTGGCAGCCGGATTCGGTTTCGCTGGGCGAGGGGACGTACAGCTTCCACGCGCAGCATCAAGACCGCCCCCGCAGTGTGACCTTGGCCTCGCTGACGCATGTTGGCGGCCGTCGCGGGGCACCTCTCTCGCGAGGCCCTGGATGCACCCGAGTGGTGGGCCGAAACCTGCCCACCAATCGAGGAGTTGGCCTTGTCCGCCCCTGTTCCTGCGCGCGCCGACGACCGTGTGCTCTGGCCCGACCTCGCCAAGGGCTTGTGCATCCTGCTGGTGGTGTTGCACCACACGACCACCAAGCACTACGTGGGCCTGGTGCCGCCGGAGGTCGACTGGGTCACCGGCGCCTGGGTGGAGACGAGCCACATCCTCAAGCCGGTCCGGATGCCGCTCTTCTTCGTGATCTCCGGCCTCTTCGCCGCTTCCGCCGTGGATCGTCCTTGGCGTCAGGTGGCCCGGAGGGCAGGGGCCCCCTACTACCTCTACGTCGTGTGGCTGCTCGTGCTCGGTGCCGTGTTCGCAGTCGAGCGAACCCTGCCGATGAACCGCACCCAGGATCTGGGTGAGCTCGCGGTGGACCTGGTGTTCGCGTCCACCGGGTTGTGGTTCCTCTACGCGCTCGCCGCCTACTTCGTGCTCGCCAAGCTCGTTCGTCCAATGCCGGTCGCGTGGGTCCTGATCCCGGCAGCCGTGGTCACTGCCTCGGCCTCGGCGCTGCCGTTCGACGAGGTCAACCGGGTCGCCGTGCTCGTCCACTTCACCTACTTCCTGCTCGGCAGCCGCTGCCCCGACCTGGTCTGGGCGCTGGCGCGCGGATCGCACGGCCGACTCCTGCCGGCGCTCGCCCTGGCGTACGTGGCTCTCGAGGCGATCATGCAGGCGGCCAGCGCCCCGGCGGGCGTCCGTCTGCTGGTGCTCAGCATGCTCGGAGTCCCGATGGCGCTGGTCGCCTCCGTGGCCTTGTCCCGTCGACCCCAGGTGGCCCGGCCATTGGCGTGGGTCGGGCGTCGCACCCTCCCGCTCTACGTCCTGCACGTGCCACTCCTGGCCGTGCTGCACCACTCCCCCGTCGGGTTCGGCACGATCACCGGAGCGCCGGCCGTGGCCCTCGCGCTGGCCTATCCCCTGCTGTCGACGGTGGGCGTCGTCGTCGGCTGCCTCGCCGTGCATCGCGTGTTGCTGGGGACCGGGTTCGGAGTGCTCTTCGCGCTCCCCGAGCACCACGGTCGCCTGCCCGCGTCCCGGAAGCTCAGCCCGAGTGCCGTGCCACCAGCCACCTCATGAACGCTGCGTTCTGACGCAGCGCCTCGGTCGACACGGCCTCAGGGTGGGCGCCGAACTTCGCGACGACCACCGCGGCCTTCGGGTCGACCCAGAGGTACTGGCCGTGGATGCCGGCTCCGTAGACGACACCGTGGTCGTCCCCGGTCACCCACCACTGGCTGCGATAGCTGCCGCCGGGGTGCACCGCCTGGAAGTGGCTGCCCGTGGCGGCCAAGCTGTCGCCACCACGCAAGATGTCCTCGACGAACGGCTCGGGCACGACCTGGCGCCCCTGGACGGCACCGCGGTCGAGCAGCAGTTGGCCGAACCGGGCGAGATCGCGGGTCGTGCAGGCGAACCCGCCGTTGGCGAACGCGAACCCGCCGGGGTCCACGGTGATGCCGGCGTCGTCCTGGGTGGGGAGCTTCGACCAGAGCTGCGTGGAGAGGACCTCGTGGTAGCGCTGGCCGGTGACGGCCTCGATCACCCACGCCAGCGCGTCGGTCGTGGCCGAGCAGTACTGCAGCCCGTCCCCGTGGGCGCCCGCAGCCCGCAGCGTGGTCAGGAACTCGTAGGTGTCGGACGGATCGCCGGGCAGTCGCGGGCGCCAGCCGGCGACGCGGTCCTGCTGGGCGACGTGCGCGGCGGGGTCGTGGTAGGTCTCGTCGTACTCGACCGAGACGCGCATGTCGAGGGCATCGCGGATCGTGGCGTCACCGAAGGCGGATGTCTTCAGACGCGGGACGACGTCACCGATCAGCGACTCCTCGCGCAGCAGCCGCCGCTCGATCAGCTGCCCCACGACGAGCCCGCACAGGCTCTTGGAGACCGACATGAGCGTGTGCCGCGTCGTACGACCCATCCCCGGGCCGTACCACTCCCCCGCCAGCTCGCCATCGCGCATCACGACCACGGACCGGGCCGCGGTCGCCTCGAGGTGCGCGGGCCAGGACGGGTGCGAGTCGCAGCCCAGCCGGGTCTGTGCCACGTCCTCGGCCCGAGCGAGCCGGGAGACCACCGCAGTAGGGACGATCTCGCTGGTGTGCGCCAACCCCCAGGTGTTCCAGGGCGCGTCCTGCCAGTTGCTGAGGTTGACCTCACCGGGCGCGAACGCGGGGTCCACGTCGGAGCCGGGCATGCTGCTCACGTGACTGCTTCCTCTCGGCTCTCCAGCGCGCTGCGCAGGCTGTCGCTCTCGATGGTCGGGCAGGCCGCGACCAGGTTGCGGGTGTAGTCGTGCCGAGGCTCCGCGAGGACGTCGGCGGCGGCGCCCTCCTCGACGATCCGCCCCTCGAGCATCACGACCACGTGGTCGGACAGGTAGCGGACCACGTCGAGGGAGTGGGAGATCATCACGAAGGTCAGGTCGCGCTCGGCCCGGAGGTCGGTGAGCAGGTTGAGGATCTGTGCCTGGACCGATACGTCGAGGGCCGATGTGGGCTCGTCGAGGATGAGCATCTCCGGCCCGGCTGCCAGGGCGCGAGCGATCCCGACCCGCTGGCACTGTCCTCCGGACAGCTGGTGCGGCAGGCGCGACCGGTAGGCCTGGGGAAGGGCGACCGACTCCATTGCCTCGCCCACTGCACGCGCCAGGTCGGCACCGCGCAGGTCGGTGTGGAGCCGCAGGGGCTCGGCCACGCACTCCTCGACGCTCATCCGTGGGTTGAGCGCCATCACGGGGTTCTGGAAGACCATGCCCACCCGGCGACGCATGGCGCGCAGCTGCGCGGTGGACATCCGGGTCACGTCGGCGCCATCGAAGGTGACGGAGCCACTTCTGGGCTTGAGCAGTCCGAGCATGCAGCGCACCAGCGTCGTCTTGCCCGAGCCGGACTCCCCCACCACGCCGAGCGAGGCACCCCTGCTGACCTCGAGCGTCACGTGGTCGAGGGCCGTGTGCGCGGTGCGGCGCGACCGGAACTCGTGCACCAGGTCGCGGGTCGACACGAGGGGGTGGCCCGGTGCGTGCGCGGAGGCGCTGTCGGGGGCCTTCACAGCTCGCCCGACCGGTGACAGGCGACCTCGTGGGCCGGTGAGACGGGCTCGAGCTCGGGATCCGTGTGCCGGCACGTGTCGACCACGGCCGGGCACCGGTCGGCGAAGGCGCAGCCCTGCAGGCCCAGGAAGTTGGCGGGCACCTGGCCCGGGATCGAGATGAGCCGCTCCCCGCTCAGCCGCGGCAGCGCGCCCACGAGCCCTCGGGTGTAGGGGTGGCTCGGGCTCTTCAGCACCGCGTCGGTCGGACCGGTCTCGACCACCCGTCCGGCGTAGAGCACCGCCATCCGGTCGCAGGTCGCCTTCACGACGCCCAGGTCGTGGGTGATCAGCAGGACGCTGAAGCCCAGCGACTGCTGGAGTCGCAGGATCAGCAGCAGGATCTGGCGGGACACGGTGACGTCGAGCGCCGTCGTCGGTTCGTCCAGGATGAGGAGCTTGGGCTCGCACAGCAGGGCCATCGCGATCATGACCCGCTGCAACATCCCGCCGGACAGCTCGTGCGGATAGGCGTCGACCACCCGCTCGGCGTCTGTCAGACCGACGTCGTGCAGCCGTTGCGCGATGAGCTCACCCGCTTCGTCGCCCCGCAGGTCGCGATGGCGCTTGAGCACCATGCGCATCTGCTGCCCGAGTCGGAACACCGGGTTGAAGGCGGTGCCGGGGTTCTGGAAGACGATGCTGATGGCGTCGCCCCGGCTGCGGGCACGGAGCCTCTCGGGCAGCGTGAGCTGCTCGACACCGTCGAAGTGGACCTGGCCCCTGGCGCGCGCCTGCTCAGGCAGGGTGCCGAGGATCGCGTGGGCGGTGATCGACTTGCCGCACCCGGTCTCGCCGACGACGCCGAGCACCTCACGCTGGCCGATCTCGAGCTCGACGCCACGCACCGGCCGGTTGCTCACCCGGCCGCGGTCGAGGAACTCGACGGACAGGTCGCGGACCTGGAGCAGGGCGGACGCGCTCATCGCTGCACCTTCCGGGGGTCGAGGACGTCCCGCAAGGAGTCGCCCAGCAGGTTGAAGGCGAGCACGGTGACGAAGATGGCCAGGCCTGCGAACGTCGAGATCCACCACGCGGTGAAGATCTGGCTGCGCCCCTCGGCCACCATCAGCCCCCAGTCGGGAGACGGCGGCTGGGCACCCAGGCCGATGAAGGCCAACGACCCGGCCGCGAGCACCACCGTGCCGATGTCGACGGTCGCCTGGACCAGGACGGGCGTCATGGAGTTGCGCACGATGTGTCGGCGCAGGATCGTGCGCGCGGGCACCCCGATCGCCTCGGCGGCAGCCACGAACGGGCGCTCCCGCAGGGACCTGGCCTCCGCCCGCACCAGGCGGGCGTACCACGGCCACCAGGACACGACGAGCGCGAGAGCCGCGTTCTTCAGGTCCGGGCCGAGAAGCGCGACCACGATCATGGCCAGCAGCAGCGGCGGGAACGACTGGAACACCTCGGTGATCCGGGTCAGTGCCTCGTCGATCCAGCCGCCGCGATAGCCGGCGATCGCCCCGAGAGGCACGCCGATCAGGGCGGCACCGAGCACCACGGAGATCGAGATCAGCAGCGCGGGTCGCGCACCCATGAGGACCCGGCTGAGCATGTCGCGACCCAGCTGGTCCGTCCCGAAGGGGTGCGCCCCGCTGGGCGCCAGGTTGGCGGACCCCACGTCGGGCGTCCCCCGTCCCTGGTCCGGGAAGGGAGCCAGCCAGGGGGCGAGTGCGGCGACGACGACGAGCCCGACCACCAGCACGAGTCCGAGGAGCGCGAGCCGGTCGCTGGTCACCTTGCGCACCAACGAGGTGCGGGTGACCGGGGCGGCCGCGGAGACAGTGTCGATCTCCTGTGACATGGCGATCAGCTCCTGGTCCTGGGGTCGATCCTGGCCTGCAGGATGTCGACCGCGAGGTTGGTGATCAGGTAGCCCGCGGCGCCGAGGAGCGTGATCGCCATGATCACGGGATAGTCGACGGCGAGCATCGCCTGGGTGGCGAACTGTCCGATGCCCGGCCAGTTGAAGACCACCTCGACGAAGAACGTGCCGGTGAGCATGTAGGCGATCGACAGGCCGATCACCGTCAGCGGGGCCGAGAGCGCGTTCTTCAGGGTCAGCCGCCACAGGATGGTGCCCCGACCCAGGCCGTAGGCACGCGCGGTGAGGGTGAAGTCCTGCTCGAGGGCCTCGAGCATCGATGCGCGGGTCATCCGAGCGATGAGTCCCATGGGGTAGGCCGCGAGGGTCACTGCCGGGAGGACGAGGTGGGCTGCACCGTCACGCAGCGCGACCCAGTTGCCGGTCAGCAGGCTGTCGAGCATCGCGAAGTGGGTGATCGTCTGGACGGGGTGGGAGTAGGTGAGCTCGGTGCTGAACTGGCCGGTGGCCGGCAGCACACCGAGCTGGCCCACGAAGACCACCTGCAGCAGCAGGCCCAGCCAGAAGGCGGGCATGGAGATGCCGCCGATGCTCAGGAACCGGATGACCCCGTCGAGCAGGCCACCGGACCGGCGCGAGGCCAGCACCCCGAGTGCGATGCCGAGGACCGTGGCGAGTGTCATCGCCACGGCGATCAGCTCGAGGGTGGCCGGCAGCCGTCCGAGCAGGTCGGGCAGCACCGGCTGCTTGGAGGCCAACGAGTCCCCGAAGTCGCCGCGCGCCACGCTTGCGACGTAGCCGAAGAGCTGCACGACGATCGGATCGTCCAGACCGAGGTCCTCCCGGATGCGATCGAGCATCTCCTGGGTGGCCTTGGGACCGGCGTAGACGACTGCCGGGTTGGACGGCACCACGCGCGCCAGCACGAACGTCACGATCGTGATGGTCAGCATCACGGCGCTCGAGGTGAGGATCCGCTTGGCGATGAACCGGGTCATGAGCTCTCCTGGTCGAGGCACGCCGTGGTGGGCGTCGTCGGCACGCGGGCCGGTCGACACCCACCACGGTAGGGGTCAGGAGGGCTTGAACCCTGCGAAGAAGGCGGTGAACGGGTAGTTCTCGTTGGCGCTGGGCACCTCGAGGCCTGCCGGCACCACCTGCACCGCCTGGGCGTCGTAGAGGAACACTCCCGGCGCCTCGTCGTAGAGCAGCTCCATCGCCTCGGAGTACATCGACTGGGCACGCTCGCGGTCGGTGGCCGTGAAGGTCCCTGCCTCGTCGATCAGCTGGTCGTACTCATCGTTCTTCCAGTAGCTGAGGTTGAAGAACGGCGCGTCCGAGGAGTGGAACAGCGAGTACAGGTTGTCGGAACCTGCGTCGCTGTAGGTCGGCCAGTAGTAGAGGACGAAGATGTCCTGGGCCTTGGCCGGATCAGCCTTGGCCTCTTCCCACTGCTGGTTGAACAGCTGCGCCTTGACCTTGACGTCGACGCCGATCTGGGCGAAGGCGTCCTTGATCAGCGGCACGAAACGCTTCTCCGCGGCGTTCTCGGAGGCGAAGGTCAAGGTGAGGTCGAAGCCGTCGGCGTGGCCGGCGTCCGCGAGCAGCTTCTTGGCCTGGTCGAGGTCCTGGGTGTACTGCGAGACATCGGGGTCGAACGGGAAGATGCCGTCCGGGACGGGCCCGAAGCTCTGGGTGCCGTAGCCCGCCGCGCCCACCTCGATGATCTCCTCGTAGGGCACCGCGTAGGAGAGGGCCCGGCGCACCGCCGGGTCGTCCAGCGGTGGACGGGTGGTGTTGAACAGCGCCACGAAGTTGAACGGCGACTTCGAGACGTTCACGTCGTAGTCGTCGTTGCTCTCGAAGGACTCGATGTTCTCCAGTGGGATCTGGGTCGAGTACCTGACCTCACCAGCCGTCAGCATCTGCTGCGCGGTGACCGCGTCGGAGGTGATCGCCACGTCCACGGTCTCGTAGGTCGCCGCCTTCTCGGTGTTCCAGTAGTCGTCGTACTTCTTCAGGACCACCTTCTCCCCGGCCGTGAAGGTGTCGAGCGTGTAGGGGCCGGTGCCGGCATCGACGCCCGACTCGAAGTACTTCTCGTCCTCGGCCGCCGCGTCGAGCGCCGACGGGGCCACGATCCAGGCGCCGTAGGTCGAGGAGACGATCAGGTCGACGGGGGCTGCGTAGGCCAGCTCCATGACCACCTCGGTGTCCGACGTGGCCTTGATGCTCTCCACCGGCGCCCAGATGAACGAGGCACCGCCACGCTCCTTGGCAGCCTCCAGGCTCTTCTGCACCGCTGCGGCATCGAGGGCCTCACCGGTGTGGAAGGTCACGCCCTCGCGGATGTCGAAGGTCCAGGTGAGGCCGTCGTCGGAGGTCGTCCAGCCCGTGGCCAGGGCCGGGGTGTAGTCCTCGTCGCTGCCGGCTGGGTTCTTCCAGAGCAACGGCTCGTAGAGGTTGCCCATGTACATCGCCTCGGTCGAGAACGACGCGACCGGGTCCCAGGTGGTCACGGAGGCCGACGACGCGACAGTGAGGACGGCGGTGCTGGCCGCAGTGCCTCCCTCGTTCTCGGCCGAACTCCCACCCGAGCATGCAGCTACCGAAAGCAGGCCCACGGCCGAGACGAGGACTGCGGCGAAGCGTCGGATCTTCAATGGAAACTCCTTGTGAAGGGCGTGCTTGACGGCCATTCTGAGTCCTGCGTCACATACAGTCCAATACTCATCAAGTCCGCTTTGACATGCCTGGGAGGCATGATGGATCTCCGGATGCTGCGCTACTTCCTGGCCATCGTCGACTGCGGCTCGGTGACGGCGGCCTCCCGACAGCTCTTCGTCGCCCAGCCCTCGCTCTCACGCCAGCTGCGTCGCTTCGAGCAGACGCTCGGTGTCCAGCTGTTCAGTCGGATGGATCGCCGACTGGTGCTCACCACTGCCGGAAGGCAGCTCGTGCCGATCGCACGGGACCTGGTGGCGCGGGCCTCCCAGGCGGAGACCATGGCCGCGGCCATCGCGTCCGGCACGCCGCCCGACCTCGTGGTGGCCGCTCCGACGACGACGATCAACGACATCGTCGCCCCCTTCATCGCCACCGGCGGCCGGGTCTCGGTGGCGAACGTCATCGAGACCCAGCCCGCCGACGTCTACGGTGCGCTGTCCCGGGGGGACGCCGACTTCGGCCTCGGCACCTCGGTGCCGATGCGGTCGCTGCGCGCCGAGGTGCTGATCCGGGTGGACGTCTGGGCCCAGATGCCCGATGCGCACGAGCTCGCCGCCCTGGAGGTGGTCGACCTCGTCGACCTGGTGCGATTCCCGCTGGTGCATCTCGACACCGGACACGCGGTGCGCCGGGCCTTCGACGCCGCCGCCGCAGACAGGGGGCTGACCTACGACGCGATCGCACAGACCCGGGCGCCGCGGCTCGGCCAGGCGCTGGCCGCCGCGGGTCGCGGGGTCTGCATCACCTCCGACGATCCACGCTACGGCTTGTCCAAGGCGCGGGTCCTGGTGGACGGGGACCCGCTGACGGTCACGCTGTACGCCGCGTGGGACCAGGAGCACTACGCCTCCGCCGACATCGAGCAGACGATCACGGACCTGCGAGCGTTCACGATCGCGAGGTACAGCACGGAGACCCGGCAGCGCCGTGGGGCCCTCGGCGTATCGTCGAGGGAGTGAGCCAGGCACTGTCACCGACCGTGACCCTCGACAACCGTTTTGCCCGCGAGCTGCGCGACCTCGCCGTCCCGTGGCAGGCCGAGGACACGCCGGCGCCGCGCCTGCTGGCGCTCAACGAGTCCCTCGCCGACGAGCTCGGGCTCGACCCCGACGACCTGCGGAGCCCCGGGGGCCTCGGACTGCTGACCGGCACCCAGGTGCCGCCGGGCGCGACGCCCGTGGCGCAGGCCTACGCCGGCCACCAGTTCGGCGGCTACTCCCCCCAGCTCGGCGACGGACGGGCGCTGCTGCTGGGTGAGCTCACCGACACGGCCGGCCGAATCCGCGACCTGCACCTCAAGGGCTCGGGTCGGACTCCCTTCTCTCGCGGCGGTGACGGGCTGGCCGCGGTGGGTCCGATGCTCCGCGAGCACGTCGTCAGCGAGGCCATGCACGCACTCGGCATCCCCACGACCCGTTCGCTCGCCGTGGTCGCCACGGGTCGAGACGTACGCCGGGAGGCGGTGTTGCCGGGTGCCGTGCTGGCCCGGGTCGCGAGCAGCCACCTGCGCGTCGGCACCTTCCAGTACGCCGCCGCCACCGGCGATGCCGACCTGGTGCGTCGGCTCGCGGACCATGCGATCGCCCGCCACCACCCGGACGCTGCGGCCGCGGAGCAGCCCTACCTCGCGCTGTTCGAGGCGGTGTTGGCTGCCCAGGCGTCGCTGGTCGCGCGGTGGATGCTGGTCGGCTTCGTCCACGGGGTGATGAACACCGACAACATGACCATCTCGGGCGAGACGATCGACTACGGCCCGTGCGCCTTCATGGAGGCGTTCGACCCCGCGACGGTCTACAGCTCCATCGACACCGGCGGACGCTACGCCTTCGGCAACCAGCCGGTCGTGGCCGAGTGGAACCTCGCCAGGTTCGCCGAGTCGCTCCTGCCGCTGCTGTCAGACGAGCAGGACCAGGCGGTCGCCGTCGCCACCGAGGCGTTGACGGGCTTCCGCGTCCGCTACTCGGCTGCGTGGTCGGCAGGCATGCGCGCGAAGCTCGGGCTCCCCCAGGCCCTGCCCGACGCCATGATGTCGCCGCTCGCGGGCGACCTGGTCGCCCTGCTGCAGGAGAACCACGTCGACCACACCTCCTTCTTCCGCAGGCTCGGCACCGCCGCACGCGGCGATGGAGAGCCTGCGCGTGAGCTGTTCCTCGACCTCGCCGGGTTCGACGCCTGGGCCGAGCGTTGGCGCTCGCTGAGCCCCGACCCGGATCGGATGGATCACGTGAACCCGGCCTACGTCCCCCGCAACCACCTGGTCGAGGAGTGCCTCACCGCCGCCACCGACGGCGACCTCGATCCGCTCGAGCGCCTGCTCGACGCCGTGACCCGGCCCTATGACGTTCGCCCCGGCCTGGAGCGGTACGCCGAGCCTGCCCCGGAGTCCTTCGGCACCTACCGGACGTTCTGCGGGACCTAGGTCCCGTCGGTGGGGTCGTCCGCCAGTGGCGGCGCGCAACGATCTCGCGCAGGCTGGCAGCATGGACGTCACCTACACCCTCCGCGGGTGCCGCCGTGCCTGACCTGGAGTCGGCGATCGACCTCACCGAGCCGCACGCCCTCGCGACAGACGAGGTCGTGACGTCGCTCGGCAGCGACTGCTCACACGGACTCGACGAGGCGATCGCCGTCCGACGACTCGGGACCGACGGGCCGAACACCCTCCCCCGGGCGCATGGTGACTCGTTCGTCCGCCGGATCCTGCTCCAGTTCCACAACCCCCTCATCTACGTCCTCCTCGCCGCCGCCGCCGCGACGCTCGTGCTCGGCGAGTACGTCGATGCCTCGGTCATCTTGGCGGTTGTCCTGGTCAACGCCTTCGTCGGTCATGTCCAGGAGTCGAAGGCCCTGGCCGCGCTGGACAGCCTGCGCTCGATGGCCCGCGGCCAGGCGCGCCTGCTGCGCGACGGGCGAGGTCGCACCATCTCCTCCGACGAGCTGGTCGTCGGTGACGTGGTGCTCCTCGAGGCAGGCGAGAAGGTGCCGGCCGACCTGCGCCTCCTGGATGCGGCCGAGCTGCTCGTCGACGAGTCCAGCCTGACCGGTGAGTCGACCTCCGTCGTCAAGACCGACGGCGTGCTGGCACAGGCGACCCGGGTCGCCGACCGTCACAACATGCTGTACGCCGGCACCCTGGTGCGCGCGGGCACAGGCCGCGGCATCGTCGTCGCCACTGCGGATCGCACCGAGCTGGGAAGCATCCACCGCCTCGTGCGTGGGGCCACCGTCCTGAGCACACCCCTCACCCGCAAGCTCACCCACTTCAGTGCGCTGCTCACCGTGGTGATCATCGCCCTGGCGGCGGTGACGTTCGCGGTCGGTCTCCTCCGGGGTGAGAGCGCCGCCCCCATGCTCACTGCAGCCGTCGCCCTCGCCGTGGGAGCGATCCCCGAGGGGCTGCCGGCGGCGGTGACGATCACTCTGGCGATCGGCGTCAAGCGCATGGTCAGGCGACAAGCCATCGTCCGTCGCCTTCCTGCCGTCGAGACCCTCGGCAGCACCACCGTGATCTGCACCGACAAGACCGGAACGCTCACGACCAACGAGATGACGGTGCGCCGCATCTGGACCCCGGACGGCGAGGTGGAGGTGACGGGCGTCGGCTACGAGCCCGTGGGCCAGCTCCTCCGCGAGGGCGAGGAGGTGTTCGTCGCGGACAACACTGCACTCTGGTGGTCGCTGGCCGCCGGCGCGGCCTGCAACGACGCCAGCGTCAGCCATGACGGCGCCCACTGGACGATCTCCGGCGACCCCACCGAGGCGGCCATGAAGGTCGTCGCGCTCAAGACCACGGTCGACGGCGAGGTCGGGGAGGACCTCCCCCGGGTCGCCACGATCCCGTTCGACTCCCGTCGCCAGTACATGGTCACCTTGCACCGACGCACCTCGGACGGACGCCATCTCGCCCTCGCGAAGGGAGCAGCCGAGCGGGTGGCCCAGCTGTGCTCCGGCTGGATGCGCGCGGACGGCACGGTCGAACCGCTGGACCAGGCTCGGGTTGCCGAGGCCGTGGACGCCCTGGCCACGCGCGGCCTGCGCGTGCTGGCCACAGCGGTGGCCGACGATGCGGACCCGGCAGGCTTCACCACCGACGACGTCGAGCGGCGCTTCGTGCTGACCGGCCTGCAGGCGATGCTGGATCCGCCCCGAGGGCCGGCGACCTCGGCCATCGCCGCGTGCCACGCCGCCGGCATCGAGGTCAAGATGATCACCGGCGACCACGCGACCACGGCGTCCGCCATCGCCGCCGAGCTCGGGCTGGACCACCGCGCCTCCGGCCGACCGACGCATCATCACCGGAACCGCACTCTCCGCCCTGCACGACGCCGCGTACGCCGACGCGGTGGCTGCCACCAGCGTCTTTGCGCGCGTGTCTCCCGAGGAGAAGCTCAGGCTCGTCGAGTCCCTCCAGGCCGGAGGGCACGTGGTGGCGATGACCGGTGACGGCGTCAACGACGCACCGGCGCTCCGCGCCGCCGACATCGGCATCGCCATGGGTCGTGGCGGCACCGACGTCGCCAAGGACGCGGCCGACATGGTCCTCGTCGACGATGACTTCGCAACCATCGAGGCCGCCGTCGAGGAAGGTCGTGGGGTCTTCGACAACCTCACCAAGTTCATCGTGTGGACCCTGCCGACCAACATGGGTGAGGGCCTGGTGATCCTCGTGGCCATCTTCCTCGGCTCGACCCTCCCGATCCTGCCGACGCAGATCCTGTGGATCAACATGACCACCGCGGTCGTGCTGGGGCTGATGCTCGCCTTCGAGCCGCGCGAGTCCGGCATCATGCGGCGGCCGCCGCGCGCACCGGACCGACCACTCCTGACGACCACCCTCCTCTGGCGCACGATCCTGGTCGCCAGCCTGCTCGTCGTCGGGTCCTGGTGGATCTTCACCACCGAGCAGGCCCGCGGCGCCGACCTCGCCGAAGCCCGCACCGCCGCGGTCAACCTGTTCGTCGCCGTCGAGATCGTCTACCTCTACAGCTGCAGGTCGTTGACGGGCGCCTCCTGGCGCCTCGGCTTCTTCACCAACTGGTGGATCATCGGAGGCGTTCTCGTCCAGGTCGCCGCCCAGGCCTTGCTGACGTACGCCCCGTTCATGCACCAGATCTTCGGGACGGCGCCGCTCGACGCGGGCGTGTGGCTGCGGATCCTCACCGCGGTGGCGCTCATCGCCCTGGTCATCGCCGTCGACAAGTCAGTCGACATCAGGCGGCTGGCTCGCGTGCACGACGGCGCCGCATGAGCGTGCACGCCGCGAACCGTCCCGTTCGGGTGACGTCGACCGAGGGGTCCTTCTCCACCTGCTCCGGGTCGGCGAGCTGGGTGTCGACGAGCTCGACGATCTGCTGAAGCTGGCCTGAGACCCGACGTCCCGACCCTCAGTTGTTGTCCGCCCCTGTGTCCGGCTCGGCGGTGGTCGAGGGCGACGCCGCCCGTCCCGGCTCGGCCTCCGCGGACCACGCCCAGTCACGGACCTCGGGCAGGTCCTCGCCGTGCGCACGGGTCCAGGCACGCGCCCGGCGGCGGGTGTCGACCATCTGCTGCCGAAGCCCGGCGGCACGCTGGCCGAGGCCCGGCACCCGGTCGATCACGTCCATCACGAGGTGGTAGCGGTCGAGGTCGTTCATCATCACCATGTCGAAGGGCGTGGTGGTGGTGCCCTCCTCCTTGTAACCCCGCACGTGGATGTTGTCGTGGTTGGTGCGGCGGTAGGTCAGCCGGTGGATCAGCCACGGATAGCCGTGGTAGGCGAAGATGACCGGCTTGTCGGTGGTGAACACCGTGTCGAAGTCGCGGGTGGACAGCCCGTGCGGGTGCTCGGTCTCGTCCTGCAGGCGCATCAGGTCGACCACGTTGACGAACCGCACGGCCAGCTCGGGCAGGTGCTCCCGGATGATCGACGTCGCTGCGAGCGCCTCGATCGTCGGCACGTCACCAGCGCAGGCGATGACGACGTCGGGGTCGTCCTCGGTGGTCGACGCCCAGTCCCAGATGCCCAGTCCGCGGGCACAGTGCAGGTCTGCGGACTCTGCGTCGAGCCAGTCGAAGGTCGGTTGCTTGCCCGCCACGACGACGTTCACGTAGTGGGTGCTGGCGAGGCAGTGCCGCATGGTCGACAGCAGCGTGTTGGTGTCCGGTGGCAGGTAGACCCGGACGACCTCGGCACTCTTGTTGACCACGTGGTCGATGAAGCCCGGGTCCTGGTGGGAGAACCCGTTGTGGTCCTGGCGCCACACATGGGAGGTGAGCAGGTAGTTCAGCGAGGCGATGGGCGGGCGCCACCCGATCGAACGGGTGGTCTTGAGCCACTTCGCGTGCTGGTTGACCATCGAGTCGACGAGGTGGATGAATGCCTCGTAGCAGCTGAAGAGCCCGTGCCGCCCGGTGAGGAGGTAGCCCTCCAGCCAGCCCTGGCAGGTGTGCTCCGAGAGGATCTCCACCACGCGACCGCTGCGGGCCAGGTGCTCGTCGACCTCGAGGATCGTGCCGGCGAAGACCTTGTCCGTCACCTCGTAGACGGCGTCGAGGCGGTTCGAGGCGGTCTCGTCCGGACCGAAGATCCGGAAGTTGTCGGGGTTCTCACGGACGACATCGACCAGGTAGCGGCCCAGCACCCGTGTCGCCTCGTGCACCGAGGCGCCCGGCGACGGCACGTCCACGGCGCAGGTGCGGAAGTCCGGCAGGTGGAGCGGGTGTCGCAACAGCCCGCCGTTGGCGTGCGGGTTGGCACTCATCCGTCGTTCACCCACAGGTGCCAGGTCGCGTAGCTCGGGAACGAGCCGCCCGGCGCTGTCGAAGAGCTCGTCGGGGCGGTACGACGCCAGCCACGACTCGAGCAGCCCCCGGTGCTCGTCGTCCTCGCGGGTGTTGGCGAGCGGCACCTGGTGGGCACGCCACGTGCCCTCGATCTGGACGCCGTCGACCACGTCCGGCCCGGTCCAGCCCTTGGGGGTGACGAGCAGGATCATCGGCCACGGCCGGCGCTCGAGGTCTCCGTCCTCGCGAGCCGCTCGCTGGATCTCGACGATCGCGTCGTGCGCCCGGTCGAGCGCAGTGGCGAGCTGGCGGTGCACGGTGCGAGGGTCGTCTCCCTCCACGGTCAGCACCTCGTGGCCATAGCCACGGAGCAGGTCGAGCAGCTCTTCGCGAGGGATTCGCGCCGGGATGGTGGGGTTGGCGATCTTGTAGCCGTTGAGGTGCAGCACCGGCAGGACCGCTCCGTCGTTGACGGGGTCGACGAACTTGTTCGCGTGCCAGGACGCTGCCAGCGGCCCGGTCTCGAACTCACCGTCTCCCACGACCGCGGCCACCACGAGGTCGGGGTTGTCCATCGCGGCACCGTAGGCGTGCGAGAGCACGTAGCCCAGTTCCCCTCCCTCGTGGATCGAGCCCGGTGTCTCGGGCGCCACGTGGCTCGGTATCCCGCCGGGGAACGAGAACTGGCGAAACAGCTCCTGCATGCCGCGGGCGTCGTCGCCCACGTTGGGGTAGACCTCGCTGTAGGTCCCCTCGAGCCAGGCGTTCGCGACGGCGGCAGGGCCGCCATGGCCGGGTCCGGCGAGGAAGATCGCGTTGACGTCGCGTTCGCGGATCAGGCGGTTGAGGTGCGTCCAGAGCAGGTTGAGTCCTGGGGTGGTGCCCCAGTGACCGAGCAGGCGCGGCTTGATGTCCTCGCGGACCAGTGGTCGCTTCCCCAGCGGGTTGTCCATCAGGTAGATCTGGCCGACCGAGAGGTAGTTGGCGGCCCGCCACCATGCGTCGAGCGTGTCCACCTGGTCGTCGGTGAGGTCTGTGTCCACCATCTGGTTCTCCTCGGTCGAGGCACGCCGGCGCCAGCGGCACCCGGGGTCTGCCTGGGTCCATCGTTCCAGCCCGGGCGAGCGCCGGGTAGGGACCAAGGGCCCTCCGCGGCCGACCCCCAAGGCCCCTGCATGTGGTCGGCGCCAGCGGCATACTTCGCGCCAGGAGGACCCGTGGACCGCAAGCCCGATGACCCACACTCCAGTCCCTCGAGTGGGAGCGTCACGACCTACGCCTGGACGGCAACCGCGGTGCTCGCACTGCTCGTCGTCCTGGGACTGCTGCTGGCCGATGAGGATCGACCGGCCCGGTGGCTGGGAAGCGGCTTCGCCCTGGGGGTCGCTGCGTATCAGGGAGTGGGCATGCTGCGCGCCCTGCTGCGCGGCCACTGGGGCGTCGACATCCTGGCCGTCACCGCGATCGTGAGCACCGTCGCGGTCGGTGAGTACGTCGCTTCGCTGGTGATCGTGCTGATGCTCACCGGCGGAGAGGCGCTGGAGGAGTACGCCGCAGACCGGGCGGGGCGGGAGCTGCGGGCCCTCCTCGAACGAGCGCCCCAGCTGGCACATCGCTGGGTTCCTGCGATCGGCGACTTCGAGGACGTCTCGGTCGAGGAGGTCCAGCCCGGCGACACGCTCCTGGTCCGGCCCGCCGAGGTGATCCCGGTCGACGCCGAGCTGAACGCCGATGAGGTGACGCTCGACGAGTCGTCCCTGACCGGGGAGAGCCTGCCCGTCACCCGCTATCGCGGCGACCGGGTGCTCAGCGGTTCGGTCAACGGCGGCTCGGCGATCGAGATCACCGCGGTCGTCCGGGCCGAGGACAGCCAGTACCAGCGGATCGTCGTCCTCGTGTCGGAGGCGCAGGAGCGCAAGGCCCCCGTCGTACGGGTGGCCGACCGGTTCGCGGTGCCGTTCACCGCGGTCTCGTTCCTCATCGCCGGTGCGGCCTGGTGGTTCTCGGGGAGCCCCACCAGGTTCGCCGAGGTCATGGTGCTCGCCACTCCGTGTCCGCTCCTGATCGCTCCACCTGTCGCGTTCCTGGCCGGCATGGGACGTGCCTCGCGTGCCGGAATCATCGTCCGGGGTGGGGGCGTCCTGGAGAGCTTGGCGCGGGTTCGCGCGGTGGCCTTCGACAAGACAGGGACGTTGACCTACGGCAAGCCCGCGCTGACGCAGGTGCATGCGGTGGAGCCCTTCGGCGAGGACGAGCTCCTGCGTCTCGCTGCCTCGGCGGAGCAGTACTCCACCCACGTCCTGGCCCGCTCGGTCATCGAGGCTGCCACCGAGCGGCGCCTGCCCCTGGAACCGGCCACCGACGCTGAGGAGCAAGCCACCAACGGCGTCAGCGCATCGTTGCCCTCCGGAGAGGTGCTGGTCGGAAAGCACAGCTTCGTGTCGCGTGCGACCGGTCCGTTTCCGCAGGTCGCCCTGCGCAGCGGCGAGCTTGCGGTCTACGTGGCAGTGGACGCGGTCTACGCCGGCGCGCTGGTGATGCGTGACGAGCTGCGCGCCGACGCCACCCGGACACTGCGGCGGCTGGAGTCGCTCGGGGTGCACGAGGCGATGATCCTCACGGGCGATGCGCAGGCGACAGCCGACCACCTCGCCGCCGCGATCGGCATCGAGGACGTCCGCGCCGAGTGCTCGCCCGAGGACAAGGTCCGCGCGGTCACGGAACATCCCAACCGGCCGGTGATGATGGTCGGTGACGGTGTGAACGACGCCCCGGTGCTGGCTGCCGCGGACGTCGGAGTCGCCATGGGCGCCCGGGGAGCCACCGCCGCCAGCGAGTCCGCCGACGTCGTGGTGATGACCGACGACCTGAGCAAGGTGGGCGATGCCGTCGCGATCGGCCACCGCACGATGAGCGTGGCGGTCCAGAGCATCTGGCTCGGCATCGGGCTCAGCCTGGTGCTGATGGGCATCGCCGCGTTCGGTTTCATCCCCGCGATCGTCGGTGCCGCGACGCAGGAGGTCGTCGACCTCGCCAGCATCCTGAGCGCCCTGCGGGCACGGCGGTATCAACGGGTCGAGGTGCTCATCAGGACCGACCGGGACCGTCCCTCGGGGCATGGACGACCACGACGGTGCTGGCGGCGTGCCTGAGGACTCCCTGGCTGACCGAACCGAGCAGCAGGCTGCGGAACCCCCCACGCCCGCGACTACCGACCACCAGCAGCTCGGCACCCCTGGCAGCGTCGGTGATCGCTCGCACGGTGGGGCCCACGGGCATGCTCACGCGGACCTCGACGTCTGGATAGCGTTCCGACCACCCCGCCGTCAGCTCAGCCAGCGCGAGCCGCTGATGGGTGATCTGGTCGACCTGGGTGTCCGGGGTGGCGCGTGCGGTCGCCCTGGTCCACCAGGCGTGGACGAGGTGAAGAAGGACGCCTCGTAGGGAGGCCTGTTCGAAGGCGTAGGCCAGGGCGGCCTCGGACCCGGCCGCGCCGCCGACAGCGACCGCCACGCCGCGCTGGCCCGTAGGGTTCTGGCTGGACGTGTGCACGACCACGACCGGGCACTTCGCGTGGATGACGACGTACGAGACGACCGAACCGAGCACAGCGCCCATCACCGGACCGTGTCCACTTCGACCCACGACCACGCTGTGGGCGCGGGCCGAGAGGTCGACCAGGGTGCCGCCCGCCCAGTCGAGACCACTTCCGATCGTGACCGTGAGACGGGGTGCGGCCTCCGACACGGCGGTCAACGCCTCAGCCAGGTGTGCGTCCGCTGACTCGAGCGCCGCGCGCACGATGGCCTCTTCGCCATGGGCGTCGTCGTCGACCGAGCCTCCGCTGTGCGCCTCACAGACGGCCGCGCTGAACAGGTGGAGGCGCAGTCCGCGACGGGAGGCCTCGTCGACCGCCCATGCGAGGGCAGCGTCGCTGGAGGTGGAACCGTCGATCCCGACGACGACGGTCTGCTCCCCGATGCTCTCCATGACGTCGACCCCGACCTCAGTCCTTCGGTCCGTCCTCGTGCCGATGGACGGGCACCACCATGACCGGGCTCTTCGCCTCGCGCAGCACCGTGCGGGCCAGGGATCCCAGACGCTCGGGGGCCCAGCTCCTCGATCCGTGTCGTCCGACGACCACCAGCGACGCCACCTGCGAGCTGTCGACCAGGACGTCCGCGGGCCACTGGCGACGCGCCTCCAGTGTGACCGGTACGCCCGGGTGGCGTTCGCGCAGTCCCACCACCGCGGCGGCGAGTGCCGCCTTCTGCTCGTCACGCCACTGGGCCGCGTCGACGGCGGAGATCAGGTCGTCGTAGGCAGCGTCGAGCCGCCACGCGTGGACGATCCTCAGGGGTGCGCCGGTTGCGGCCGCCCACGCGAACCCTGCTTCGAGAACCTCCTGTGGCTCACCGCCCTCGTGCACGCCGGCCACGACCTCGCCCGGCGTCTCAGCCGGCTGCCAGTCGTGCGTCACAGAGATGACAGGGCACTCGGCGTGCGCCGCGGCCGCGGTGGCCGTCGAGCCGACGAAGAACCGGCCGAGACCGTGCACCTGACGGTGTTGCACCACGACCATGCGGGCTTCTCGGCTGAGATCGACCAGCACCCTGCTTGGACGACCTTCCACCGAGACGGTGCGATGGTCGACGGACCCCCCGGTGAGGTGCTCGAACTCGGCGCCCACCTCCTTGACGATCTGGTCGGCAACGTCCGCGGCCTCCGCGTAGGTGATCAGCACGCTGGGGGGCGGGCCTGGTGTCGCGACGCGGAAGGCATGCACGAGAACGACCTCCGCCCCATCTCGCTGGGCGCACTCCGCGGCGTACCGCAGGGCTCCCTGCTCCTGTCCCGGCCCCGTGACTCCGACCACGATCGCGCCCTGAGCGTCGCTGTCCATGATGTCCTCCTCAGTTGGTCGTTCAGATGACCTGCTCGTGCTGACCTCCCGTGGAGGTGGCGACGTGTCGGGTCACGTCAATCGTCGCTCCACCCGCTCGTGCCGAGCAGGGTCGGACGATGTCTCCCCCCGGGACCAAGTGCCCTCAGCCCACGAGCCGTCACTCAGGCGTACCTGTTTCACTGGTGGTCGGCACCACAGCCCATCCACGGAAGGCACTCCCATGCGCGCCCTCGTCCAACCCAGCTTCGGTGACCCCGCGACGGTCCTCTCCGTCCAGGACGTCCCCGCACCCGAGCCGGGTCCGGGCCAGGTGCTGGTGCGGGTCCTGCTCTCCCCCATCCACAACCACGACCTGTGGACCGTGCGCGGCAGCTATGGCTTCAAGCCGGAGATGCCTGCCCGGGCCGGGACCGAGGCCGTCGGGGTCGTGGAGGCACTCGGCGAGGGTGTGGAGGGCATCGACGTCGGCCAGCGGGTCGCGACCGGCGGCTCCTTCGGGGCGTGGGCCGAGCTCATCGTCGCCCCAGCAGCCGGCCTGGTGCCGGTGCCCGACGGCCTGGAGGACGAGGTCGCTGCCCAGCTCATCTCGATGCCCTTCAGTGCCATCGCGCTCCTCGACTTCCTCGACGTCGCGGAGGGCGACTGGATCGTCCAGAACGCCGCCAACGGCGCCGTCGGGCGTCTCCTCGCGCAGCTCGCCGCAGCCCGCGGCGTCCACGTGCTCGGGCTCGTCCGACGTGCTGCTGGCGTCGAGGAGCTGCGCGAGCACGGCATCGAGCGCGTCGTCGCGACCGACGACGACGGCTGGCGCGACCGGGTCCGCGACATCGTGGGCGACGGCCCCCTGGTCGCCGGCGTCGACTCCGTCGGGGGCACCGCCGCGGGTGACGTGGTGTCGCTGCTCGCCGACGACGGCGTGCTGGTGGTCTTCGGGGCGATGGCCTCCCCCACGCTGCAGATCGGGTCCGGTGACGTCATCTTCCGGCACATCGTGGTCAAGGGCTTCTGGGGCAGCAAGATCTTCGCGGCCATGCCCGGTGAGAAGCGCGCGGCGCTCATGGGCGAGCTCGTCCGTGGCATCGGCTCCGGCGGGCTGACCCTCCCGGTCGAGAAGGTCTACTCCCTCGAGGACATCGCCGAGGCCGCCCGGGCCAACCAGGCACCCGGTCGACGCGGCAAGATCCTGTTGCGTCCCTGAGCGACCTCAGCGCACCACGGCGACCGGACAGGCGGCACCGGCCAGGACGTCCTGGCTCACCGAGCCGAGCAGCATGCCGCTGAAGAACCCGCGCCCGCGGGAGCCCACCACCACCAGTGATGCGCTGCCCGAGGCGTCCACGAGGCACTGCGCGGGAGCGACCGGGATGGCCTCCTGCTCGAGGCGTACGTCGGGGTGGTCCGTGCGGACTCCGGCGATGCTCTCGGCGAGGAGACGCTCGCGATCCGCCGACTCCACGGTGCGCGGCTCGCTGTTCCAGACGTCGGTGGACGGCGCCCTGACGTGCCAGGCGTGGATCGCGACGACGCTCTCCCCCGTTCCCTCGGCCCGCCGGCAGGCGTAGTCCAGCGCGGCGGCGCTGGTCGATGAGCCGTCGATGCCGACGATGATGCGTCGGGACGTGCTGTCCCGCGGCTCGCGCACCACCACGACCGGGCACGTCGCGTGCCGGGCCACGTGCTGGCTCACCGATCCGAGGAGCGCCTCCCCGGCGCGTCCGTGGCCGCGGCTGCCGATCACCAGGGTCGACGCGGACTGCGCCGCCCGCAACAGCTCCTGCACGACGTGGCCGGAGCACTGCTCGACAGTGGCGCTGCGTACGTCTGCGTCGGCCAGGGCCTTCTCGGCCTGGCCGCGCACTGCGGCCGAGTCGAGAACGAAGCCTTCGGTGAAGACCCCGGAAACTGCGACGCCGCCCCAGGTCGGTGGGAGCAGCTCGTCGACGATCAGGACCCGGACCGGCGTGCCGGTGCGGAGCGACTCGTCGGCCGCCCAGAGAAGAGCACGCTGGGCGTCGGACGAACCGTCGAAGGCCACCAGGATCGGAAGTGTCGTCGTCATGGTGTCAGCCTCGCTCGCCTCGAGCCGCCTCGCCAGGGGCCTAGGTCCCGAGGTTCAGGACGTTGATCCCGCCCCGCGCCCCGTCACTCGACGGCCATCTCCCCCAGCTCGGACCACTCAGTGCCTTCGATGGTGGCGTTGACGATCCTCGGTGTTGCCGCGAGGTACTGGGGCAGACGCCTCGGCGTGCTCGGGACGGACGGCGAACTTGGCGGTGATGAAGATCAACAGGACTCCTCGGTCGGGTGGCCGGACAGGCGTCGCGACACTACCGACGGGCTGAGCACCGCTCGACGGGGGCTCAGGGCAGCCTGATCCGGATCGGTCCCCGGGCCGTGGCCGGGTCGACGACCTTCCCACCCTGGGTGATCACCACGTCACCCCGCTCGACGAGGCGTCGCGCGGCTCGGCGCGCCGGCTCCATCAGCGCGCGCCACGACTCCGCGTCGTCACCGCTGCCCACCGCCCGGGCGGCATCCGAGGGGCAGATCGTCGCCGCTTGCGCCCGCTGCGCCAGCAGGTCGAGGATCACGGCCTCCAGACGCTGGTCGAGGGTGTGCCCGCACGACTCACTGGCCTTGTGCTCAGGTGGCATGCGCCCAGTCTGCCGCGACCCGGGTGACGGGACCGGGAGGGACACCGTCGGCTACGGTGCCGGTGTCACCGAGGGAGGACCCATGCATGAGGACCAGCACGTACTGGAAGCCAGCCGCCGGCTGACCGAGGCGTTGCAGCCGGGTGACCTCGACACCACCCTGGCCCAGCTCACCCAGGCGGCCGTGGACGTCCTCCCTGACGTGGATCACGCCAGCATCACCGTCAAGCACGCTGACGGGCGCCTGGAGACCGTCGCCCCGACCAGTGCGTTCATCCTCGACCTGGATGCTGCGCAGTACGCGCTGCGCGAGGGGCCGTGCTACGACGCGGCCACCGAGTCAGTGCACGTCATGGCCCCGCACCTGGCGAGCGATCCCCGCTTCCCGCGCTACGCCCGCGAGGCCGTCGCCAGCGGCGTCCAGGCCCAGGCCGGGCTGCGGTTGTTCGACACTGCCGAGTCGAGCGGTGCCCTCAACCTCTACGCGGTGAGGGCCGGGGCGTTCGAGGACATGGGCACGGTCGGCGAGCTGTTCAACCATCACGCTGCGGTTGCGCTGACCTACGCCCGTGAGGTGACCCAGCTGCAGGAGGCGGTGCGCACCCGGCAGCTCATCGGCCAGGCCGTGGGGGTCACGATGGAGCGCTTCGGGCTCGACGAGGCCCGAGCCTTCGGCTTCCTCGCCCGGTTGTCCCAGGACTCCAACACCAAGCTGCGTCACGTCGCCGAGCGTCTCCTCGACGAGACCGGCACCGCGCCGTCGGACTAGGCACGAATGATCCCGCCTCGGCGGGGTACCTCGTGTCATGAGCGAGCTCACGACCTTCGGGTCCCTCCAGATCGCGTTCGACGAGCGGGTCCTGCGGCCGCGGGAGTGGACGACGGGCCAGTCGCAATGGGCGGCCGAGCTGCTGCCTGGTCTCCCACCCGGAGGAGTTCTCGAGCTCTGCGCCGGCGCCGGTCAGATCGGCCTCCTGGCGGTGGCAGGGACGACCCGGCACCTCGTGTGCGTCGACGCGAGCGAGGCTGCCAGCGACTTCACCCGGGCCAACGCCCACACGGCAGGCCTGGCCACCCGGGTGGAGGTCCGCAACGCACGCCTCGAGGACGCCGTGGACCCTGACGAGCGCTTCGCCCTCATCATCGCCGACCCACCGTGGGTCCCGCGGCAGGAGACCGGTCGATTCCCCGAGGACCCCCTGACCGCCATCGACGGGGGCGCTGACGGCCTCGACGTGGCGCGTGCGTGCCTGCGTGTGATCCGCGATGGTCTCGACGTCGCAGGCGCGGCGCTCCTCCAGCTGGGCACCGCGGAACAGGTCGGCGTGCTCGCCCGCGAGGAGTCCGTGGTCTCCGGAGACCTCGAGGTCGGGGAGATCCGGCAGTTCGACCGCGGCGTCGTCGTACGCATCGACAGGGCCGCTGGCCGCTGACCGGCCTGCGGGTCAGCCGGAGCTGGGGCTGCGGGGAATCACCTTGTGCGTGCCGTCGCACCACGGCAGCCGACTGGACTTCAGGCATCGACACACGGCCACGACAGGTCTCTCGACCTGGTGGACCACGCCGTCGGCGTCCCGGACGCTGGTGATCCCCCGCACGAGCATCGGCCCGTCCGGGACCAGGACGACGTCGGGGTGCTCGTACGACGGCGCGCTCACGCGGCTGCGCCCCAGGCGCCCAGCAGGGCGGTCGCGAACCTGGCTTCGAGGTCGAGAGCGGTGAAGGCCCCGAACATGATCTCCGCCGCCTGGCCGGGCTCGTCCAGCGCCAGGGTCCCGCAGATCTGTCGAGCCGCCAGGTGCTCGTGCACGGCGTCGGCCTCGACGTGCTCGCTGTAGTAGCGAACCATCGCCTCGGGGAGCTCGAGCCGCTCCAGACCCTGCACCATGCGCCGCGACGGGAGCGAGCTGGTGGCCTCGAAGGCGGCCAGGTGGCCCATGGCGGCGCCACGCAGCCGACGCTGCATCCCGAACATCGACATCGCGTTGTTCATCTCGAGCACCTCGGTCATCGCGTCGTCCACGTAGGCGCCGTAGTCCGGTCGCATCCCCACTGCGTCAAGACCGCGTGCGAACAGGTGCGCGTGGAGCCGGTTGGGATCGCCGCCGCCGTACTCGTCGAACTGCAGCTCGACCAGCCCGGCCTTGGCACGGACCGGGAGGCGAGGGATGGCCCACGACGTCGGGTCTGCCTCCTTGAGGTGGTAGATCGACCGCTGCTGCAGCAGCTCGAGCACCTGTCCCCGGTCGGCGTGGCGGTGCACGTGCGCCGCGAGCGACGGGCCGTCATCGGCCTCGACGAGCGCGAAGAGGGCGTCCGCGACGTCCTCTGCTGCAGGCACGTCACCGGTCCATCGCGCTCGCAGTCGCTCCTCCAGCTCGTGCTCGAGCCGGGCGCGCACGACGAGCACGGTGGGGTCCTGCTCGGCCCGGTCGGGGACATCCTCGAAGCCGCCGTAGGACAGCTCGTGCAGGGCCCACAGCGTGATAGCCGAGTCGTCGGCACCATCGGCCTCGCAGTCCGACGCCTCCACCGTCCACCGAGGCGACTCGTCCACCATCCGCCGGAGTCGTCCGAACACACCGGCGGAGAGGGTGCCTCGCGGCTTGGGAAGCATCATGCAAGCGCAGTACCCACAAACGGCCGGTTGCATCCGTGTGATCGCTCCGACAGGTGGCATGAACCCCCGAGGGAGCGGGTACCTGGGGACACGTGGTCGCCCGAGCACGTACCGCCCAGCTGAGGACGTCCGTGGACACCAGCACACGCGAGGCCCCGACAGAGCTCGCACGATGCACCGCCGTTCCCGACCACCGCCCGGGTGGTGACTTCACCGTCGGGGTGGAGGAGGAGCTGATGCTCGTGGACGCGGAGGGTCAGCTGCTGGGGGCCCTCGGCAGTGCCGTGGTCGACGTCCTGCGCACCCGAGATTCCGATGGCGGTGTCGTCACCGGCGAGATCTACGCCGACCAGGTCGAGCTGAACACCCCGGTCTGCCGGAGCGCCGAGGAGGTGGTGCACGCGGTGCGCCGCCTACGCCGTGGGGTGCTGCGTGACGGCGTCCGCGCGATGGCGACCGGAGTACACCCCACGGCGCCGTTGGGCTCGGCGGTCATCGCGAGCTCGCCGCGCTACGACGCCATCACCACCGAGTACGCCGGCCTCCTGCGCACGCCGACCGCCGCGCTCCAGGTCCATGTCGGCGTACCCGACGCGGCCACGGCGATGCTGGCCTACCGCGGACTCCGCGCGCAGATGCCCCTCGTGCGAGCCCTCGCCGCCTCCACCCCGTTCTGGCACGGCCTCGACTCCGGGTTGGCCTCGTCGCGGTCGGCGATCCTGAGGTCCTACCCACGAACCACGGTTCCGCCGTTGCTGCGCTCGTGGGACGAGTACGTCTCCCGCACCGAGGCGCTGGTGGTCGCGGCTGAGGCGCCGGACCACACCTACGTGTGGTGGGACATGCGCCCACGCCCGCTGCTCGGCACCCTCGAGGTCCGGGTGATGGACGCGCAGGCGTCCGTCAGCCGGGTGGGTGCCCTGACGGCGCTGGTGCAGGGGATCGCCCGTCGCTCCGTGACGGATCCCGACCCTCACGACCTCTGCGACGACGTCCTGGCGGAGAACGACCACCGCGTCATGCGACATGGACTGGCCGCCCGGCTCACGGACGTGGACGGATGCGTCCGCCCGCTGCGTGAGATCGCCGACCGGATCCTCGCGAAGGCGCGCGCCGAGCTGGCCCCGGACGGGCTCGCGGCCCCGCTGGACGTCATCGAGTCGATGCTGCGGGGGGCCGACGAGCCCACCAGGCAACGACGGCTCGTCGCGGCCGAGGGCCTGCCGGCGCTGCTTGCCGACCTGATGGACCGCACCGCCGATCTCGCCTGGTGACGCTGTTCGTCACTCCCGCGCGGCGAGCTGCTGCCGGAGCTCGACGACCTCGTCCTCCAACGTCAGGACGTGGGCGATGCCGGCCAGGTTCAGGCCCTGGGCGAGCAGGTCCCGGATGCGTCCCAGCCGCTCCACGTCGTCAGCGCTGTAGAGCCGGGTGCCGCCGGACGTACGGGCGGGTGTGAGGAGTCCGCGGCGCTCGTAGACGCGCAGGTTCTGGATCTCCATCGACGCCATCTCGGCGGCCACCGAGATCGCGAACACCCCGTGGTCGTTGGCCGCCATCGCACCTCCTCGTGCTCCAGAAATTCCTGCCGTGCAGGGCTTGATCGTCCCTGACGGATCGGATATAAGAAACCTGTAACAGAAGATACAGGTCGTGGATCCCAGGATCCACCCGGCTGAACCAGGAGGAGACGATGTTGCTTCGAACCACTGACCCGTTCCGTGATCTCGAGCGACTCACCCAACAGCTGATGGGCACGACCAACCGTCCCACGGTGATGCCCATGGATGCCTGGCGCGAGGGTGACCGCTTCGTGATCGAGTTCGACCTCCCCGGCGTTGCTCCCGACAGCATCGACCTCGACGTCGAGCGCAACGTGCTGACGGTGCGCGCCGAGCGCGTGGCCCGCAACGGCGACTGGGAGGCGCTGGCCGCCGAGCGACCCAGGGGTGCCTTCAGCCGACAGCTCGTGCTCGGCGACAACCTCGACCTCGACCGCATCGAGGCGGGCTACAACGACGGGGTGCTGCGCCTCGTCGTACCGGTCGCGGAGAAGGCCAAGCCCCGCAAGATCGAGATCGCGCAGGGCGGCTCCAGCCGGTCCGGTGATCCTGCCGAGCTGAACGCCTGAGCCACCGCCGGACCCGTCGGGGGGACGGGCCGCCAGCGCCTTGCGCAGCGCGCTGGCGGCCCATCGACGTCCGCGGTCCGCATGGGGAGGCCGACCCGGGGTACCGGTCGTGCGACACACCAACCCGAGGAGCTGCATGTCCAACGACGCCATCGTCCTGCTCAAGAACGACCACAAGGAGATCCGCCGCGTCTTCCGTGACTTCGAGGGAGCCGGTGAGAACGCGACGGCCCGCAAGGGGCAGCTCGTCGACAAGATGATCGAGCTGCTGACCGTGCACACCTACCTCGAGAACGAGATCATGTACCCGCGCGTGCGCGCACTGCTCCCCGAGCTCGAGGACGACGTTCTCGAGTCCTACGAGGAGCACCACGTCGCCGATGTGCTCGTGACGGAGCTGTCGAGCATGAAGCCCGACCACGAGCGCTTCGACGCCAAGACCACGGTGCTGATGGAGAACGTGACGCACCACATGGACGAGGAGGAGCAGGACTGGTTCCCCAAGGTCCGCGACGGCCTGGGCCGCAAGGTGCTCCAGGAGATCGGTGCCGAGATGGTCGAGGCACGGGCCACCGCACCCACGCGTCCGTCACAGCCCAGCGCCCTGAAGAAGACCGTCGACGCCGTCATCAGCTGAGCGCGCCGACTCCGTAGGGTGGGCGCCATGACGCGCCCCATGACAGTCAGCGACAGCACAGTCGTGTCGGCGACGCCCGACGTGATCTACGCGCAGGTGGCCGACCCGTCACAGATGCCACGGTGGAGCCCGGAGAACGTCGCCGGAGACGTTCCGGCACCCGGCTCGCCCCTGTCGGTCGGTGACACCTTCGTCGGCAGCAACAAGCGCGGCCCGGCGCGGTGGTCGACACGCTGTGTCGTGACGACCGCCGATCCGGGCCGCGAGTTCGCCTTCCAGGTCCGACAGATCGGGTTGCGCAACCCGATGGTCCGCAGCCGGATCGCCACCTGGACCTACGCCTTCGAGCCGGTCGCGGGCGGCACCCGCGTCACCGAGACGTGGACGGACAACCGCCGGTGGCCCGACAGCATCGCCGCCGCCTTCGACAAGCTCGCCACCCGCGGCCAGCACTTCCACCAGTTCCAGCAGCGCAACATCGCCATCACGCTCAAGCGGCTGAAGGCCGACTTCGAGGCGTGAGCGACTCCCCGGTGCGCAGGCTCCTCCTCGTCGTCGACGCTCCCTCCCTGCTCCACCGCAACCACCACGCGAGGGCGCACACCCGGGCGGTCGACCGGGCCGGGCGGCCGGTGTGGGCGTTGCACGGCATGCTGCGCCAGATCCTCGAGTCCATCGACACCTTCGCCCCGGACGCGATCATCTTCGGCCTGGACGACCGCACCTCCTCGACCAGGCGGGACCGCTACCCCGACTACAAGGCCGGGCGAGCAGTGAAGGACGCCGAGCTGGTGGACCAGCTGGACCGCGCGGGCGCCCTCCTCGACGCGCTCGGCCTCGCCACCCTCACTCCCCCCGGCCTGGAGGCCGACGACGTCAACGCGTCGGGCGCCACCTGGGCCGAGCAGCACGGCTGGGACTGCATCATCATCACCTCCGACCGAGATGCCTTCGCCCACATCAGTGAGCACACTCGCGTCCTGCGGCTCATCGACGGCGGCATCAACGGCTCGCCGCTCCTCACGCCCAAGAGCCTGCAGATCATGTACGGCGTCCGGGCGCACAACTACCTGGCGTACGCCGCACTGCGCGGCGACTCGAGCGACAACCTGCCCGGCGTCTCCGGCATCGGCGAGAAGACCGCGGCCATCCTGCTGGACGTCGGCGGCTCGATGGACGCGGTGTGGGCCGACGTCGATCACGACGCGGGTCGCTCGCTGGTCGCCGCCCTCGACGGCTGGGCGGCCGAGACAGGAGCACGCCGCCTCGGCGAGAGCGTCGTACGACGGCTCAGTGCGCCCGGCGCCCGCGAGCGATACGACTTCAACGTCACCATGATGTCGGGTCGCGACGACCTCGACCTCGGGCTGACCCCGGACGTCCCGGGCACCCCCGGGCTGTTGCCGCTGGACGTGCACCAGGTCAGCCGGGTGGTGGAGTTCCTCGACGTCGCGGCGACGACCGACCTCGCGGTCCGCGTGCTCACCGGCGAGCCGGCATCACGCTCCCGGGGCTGACCACCCACTTCGCGTCAGGGCTGCTCCCTGGTCTGGTGCACGTCGAGACGGAGCAGCCGACTCACCAGGTCGACCGCCGGGCCGAGCAGCAGGATGACCGCGAGCGTGCCGACGCCGACCGTGGCGCCGAGGAGCCAACCGACCAGCGCTCCCCCGGCCTGCACCCCGCTGTAGGTCCACCGGAAGGCAATGGGTGGGTCCCACGCCAGGGCCGCGGCCTCGGCCGGTCCGGCCCCGGTGTGGCTGCCGAGGTAGGCCGAGATGCCGACGGCCAGGACCGGAAAGGCCGCAGCGAGCAGGAGCCCCCGGCCGACCAGGCTGTCGGGTGTCGCGATGAGGTCGAGCCCTACTGAGACCACCACCCCGACCAGGACGACCTGGACGACGGTGCCCACCCCGGGTCGTACGTGCCGCAGGGCCGCCATCGCGACGAACACCACCCCCACGACGAGGTTGACGGCCCAGAAAGCGGTGCCGGTGCCGATCGTGATGCCGTTGACCAGCGTGGAGTAACCGTCGGACCCGAGGTCGGCGGCGAGCAGCATCGCCACCCCGATGCCGAGCACCACGCAACCGCCCAGCAGCAACGAGATCTGACGCAGGCTGGGAATCACGGCGCCAGCATGTCAGCCCGCGCTGCCCGCACTCCTGTTGACCTTGCGGCGCCTTCGGGAGCAAGGTCGTCATCGGGCCGCACGACGCGTCCCGTCGGCACATGTCCCGTGGGAGGAACTGGTGGACACCGGACAACACACGAATCCGCTCGTGCGCGCGACCATGAGGTTGGAGGACACCGCGTCCCTCGACGCACCGGTCCGGGCGCTCGAACCCCACGTCCGCCACCTGTTCGGCTCCGGGCCTCGAGGCGCACTGCTGCGCGGCGACTGGCTGGGCCACGCCGTCCATCCGATGCTCACCGACGTGGTGATCGGGAGCTGGACATCGGCCACCGTTCTCGATGTCCTGGGTCGCGGCCAGTGGAGTGCGCCCGCCAGAACCCTCGTCGGCGTAGGTCTGGTGGCGTTCGGCCCGACCGCGTGGACCGGGTGGGCCGAGTGGTCCAACGCCGGTCACCGCGAGAAGCGGGTCGGCCTCGTCCACTCTGTCGTCAACGGTCTCGCCGCCGGCGTCTTCACGGCCTCGTGGGTCGCCCGCCGACAAGGCAGGGACGACGACGGGGCGAGGCTCGCCCTCGTGGGTCTCGGCATCTCGGGTGCCGGCGCCTACCTCGGCGGCCACCTGGCTGCGGCGCGAAAGGTGTCGAGCCGGCACCCCGTGTTCGGGCCGACCTGAGCCCTGTCCTATCTGCGTCGGTGGAACCTGAGGTCGCCGTTGGGGAGGCGGTCGTTGCGGTAGGTGTTGTCGTGGGCGCGGTGGTGGTGGTGGTTGCAGAGCAGGACACCGTTGGTGAGGTCGGTGGGTCCGCCGGTTGACCAGGGGTCGGTGTGGTGGGCGTCGCACCAGGTGCCGGGGACCTCGCAGCCCTCGGCGCGGCAGGTGGTGTCGCGGATCAGGAGTGCCTTGCGCTGGGCGGGTGAGAAGAGCCGTCGGGCGCGGCCGAGGTCGAGGGGGATGCTGTCGCCGCCGAGGACGGCGGGGAGGATCTTCGCGGTGCACGCGAGGCGTCGGGCCTGGGCTGCGGTGATGAGGTCACCGGTGGCCTCGTCACCGGGCACCAGGCCACCACCGAGGAGGTCGGCGGTCGCGAGCTCGGTGCGCAGGGAGGCGAGGGGGATGGTGACGATCAGGGTGGTCGCATCACCACCGTGGACCGGGAGCCGGGTCGGGTCGAGGGACTCCAAGAACCGGCACAGTGCCTGCCCGAGGCGCTTCGGGTACGGCAACCTTGTGAACGGATCACCGGTGTCTGCCGTCTCGACGCTGCCGTTCGGGGTGCGGGGGTTGGCGATGGCTTCGAGGAATGTCGCGAGCCGGGTCGCGCAGGCGTCCGGCACCCGCCCGGAGATGCGGGTGGTGCCGTCACCGAGGCGGCGCATCGTGAGGCGGGTCTTCTCGGCGGCGTGGGCCTCGAGCTCGGCCAACCGGCGTGCCTCGGCTGCTTCGGCGACCTCCGGGGCCACCACGTCGAGGATGTGTCGCCCGAGCCGGGCGAGCTCCTTCGGCCCGAACACCGCAGCCTGGGCGACCAGGTGCGCCTCCGCGCGGGCGACGGTGTCCGGGTCCACGCTCGCCGGGAGCGCGGTGACCGCACGGTGGATGACGTGGGCCTGGGCCAGGGTGGCGTCGCCCTCGCGCATCGCCGCGCCCAGCACCGGGAGCTCACGCTCCAACGCCGTCGCGAGCCTCAGGTCGGCGCGGGCGTCGGCGAACCGGGTCCGGGTCGTCTGCGCCAGCCACCCCGCCGCGTCCCTCGCCGCGGTCTGCTCAGCAAGGTCACCCGCGTCGGCCAGGACCCGCAGCCGCAGCTCGACCAGCTGGGCCTCGGCGCGCACCAACCCCACCAACGCAGCCGCCTTGTCATCGCTCGACATGAACGTCGGATTGATCGTCGCGACACCCTTGAGCGTCGCCGAGATGTCGGAGGCACACGCCACGATCGGATGAATCACCACTGGCCTCCCCTCGACGACGGTTTCGCCACGCGTCCGCGTGACTCACAACGGTCGTCGCTCCTGGAGGCCCGGATCCCGGACTATCACTCACCCTCGCGACTGGCCCTCCTGCCGCTCCCACCGCCACCCGCGCCGTGCCTGCGAGTGAAGCGGATCCAGATTCCGAAGTGTCATTCGGCGAGACGATCTACCAGTCGTGTTCGTCCAGACCAAGGGCGAGCTAAGCGCGAGCTGACTGCGCACCTACGCACTCAGGGCAGCGCCGCAAGGCCCAGACCGGCGGGCGAAGCGTGCACGCTCGGATCACCGACGAATCCGGATCTCCGCGCCGGCTGAACGACGACCGTGCAGTGCCCGGTATGGAGGCGACCTGCTCCTTGGCGGCACCGGGAAGGGCGGGTGCTCACGTTGGTCGAACGGTCCTACGGTTCGTGCTCCTCGCACACTGCCTGGCCAGCACCGTGCCGACCAGGCCCGGTGGACTTTGAACGAGATGATCGCGACCTGCCGCTGGAGCTGCGCAAGTCGATCACGGGACCGCGGAGCGAGATGGCCCAACACGCGAGGTTCACCATCGAGTCCGGCGTCCGATCTACTTCGCGACCACAATCGCCTTGGCAGCGCGGCACCAACGAGAAACCAACGGCCACTGCCTGCGGCCCACCCTACCACTCCACCACGACTATCAGAACGCATGTTCTATCAAGATTCACCGCGAGATCGGTCAGCCTTCCGTGCTGGGTCCCCGTGCTCTGGCGAGACGATCCGCCACACTGACTCCCGTCCTACGAGGAGGTCCCGTGAGCCGTCGCCCGCTCGCCGTCGCCGGCGCCGTCGCGGTGGTGTCCGTCGCCCTGCTGGCTGCGGCCGTCACCTGGGGTTGGCTGGGACCGGATGTCGGTCGGGGCGACAACTTCTGCGAGCGCGCCCACGCCGGACTGGTCACGCAGCCCGCCAACTCCGTGTCCAACCTCGGGTTCGTCGTCGCCGGGCTCCTCATCGCGTGGCACGCCTCGCGCCGCGACGCGGTCGGCCACGTCATGTCGACCCGGGTCGCCACGGTCCTCGCCTGCGTGGTGGTGCTGCTCGGTCCGGCGTCGGCAGCCATGCACGCCACCCAGAGCGCGTGGGGCGGGCACCTCGACCTGCTGAGCATGTATCTCATCGCCGGCTTTGCGGCTGCCTGGGCCTGGACCCGCTGGACCCGACGCGGCACCCGGGCCTTCGTGACGGCGTACGTCGTGTGCGTCCTCGCGTGCGAGCTGGTCGGCCTGTGGCCGCGACCGGTGCCCGTGGTCACCTACGCAGGGAACCTCGCGTTCGGCACCCTCCTGGTCACGGCCGTCGTCCTCGAGGTCCGCCTGTGGCGTCGCGGCGAGACGTCCACGCGCTTCGTCCACGGCGTCGTCGCCCTCGTGTCGATGCTGGTGGCGTTCGGGATCTGGCTGCTCAGCACCCACGGGTGGTGCGACCCCGACTCGATCTGGCAGGGCCACGCTGCGTGGCACCTGCTGTGCGCAGTCGCGGCGTACTGGCTCTACCGTCTCTACGCCTCCGAGCGCACCCTGACTGGTCAGGACCGGTCTTGACCAACTCGTAAGGCAACCTTACGATATTGGACGTGGCCCACACCCTCGATGCCTCCGGAGGTGGCCGCCTGCGCGGCGACCTGCCGGTCTCGCCCGATCTCACCGTGGCCACCCTGCTCGACACCACCGAGGACGACGTCACGGCAGTGCTCGACGAGCTCGTCCGCACCGCGCTGGGGCGGTGTCCGGATCCGGCGACCACCGTCGTCGAGGCCTGGCCGGTGTCGATCGGCTCCCCCGCCACCGCAGGTGTCCACCGGGCCCACGGGCTCGACGCGGACGGGGTGCCCTGGTCGCTGTTCTGCAAGTCGCTCCAGCATGTCCGCCACTGGCCGGGGCTGGCCCAGCTGCCGCCCTTCGCCGCCGCGGACTTCGCCGACACCTTCCCGTGGCGCCAGGAGCTGGAGGTGTGGGATCCACGGATCCAGGCGGCTCTCCCCCTCGGCCTGCGCTCCCCGGTCCTGCACCGCCTGGTCGAGCTGCCGGACGACAGGCTCGCCATCTGGCAGGAGGACGTGGTCCAGCGTGAGCACGTGTGGGACGACGCCAGCTTCGCGCGGGCGGCACGGCTCCTCGGCCGCTGGAACGCCCGCTCCACCCACCCCGACGTCCTGGCGGTCAACGATCGACCGCCGGGATACGCGTTGCGGATGTACGCCGAGACCGCCGTCCCGGGCAGGGGGCTGGTCATGCTCGGCGACGACGAGATCTGGGGGCATCCGTGGCTCGCCCCGCACCGGGACCTGGCCGACCGCCTGCTCGAGCTCGGCAGCCACATCCCCGAGATGCTCGCCCGTCTCGACTCCTTCACCCAGGCCGTGCCGCACGGCGACGCCAGCCCCCAGAACCTCCTGGTCCCTGCCGAGGGCGACCCGGCGGAGCTGGTCGCGATCGACGTGTCCTTCCGCAGCCCCCACGCACTCGGCTTCGACCTGGGGCAGCTGATGGTCGGTCTCATCCATGCCGATGTGCTGCCCGCGAGCCGGCTCCCGCGCATCGCGGCGACGATCGTCCCGGCCTACGTCGCGGGGCTGGCCGAGGAGGGTGTGGTCGAGGACCAGCGCACCATCCGCGACGCGTTCGCGACGTCGGCCCTGCTGCGCAGCGGCTTCGACGGACTCCTCTACGGCGAGCTCGCGTCAGCAGACGCGAGCTCGCCGCCGAGTGCCACGTTCACTCAGCGCCTGGAGATGTCGCGCTTCCTGCTCGAGCAGTACGACGACGCCAGGCGGGCCTGATCAGCGGACCGTGACGACCTTGGACTTGCTCGGGGGGACCGGGAGCCCGCCCCCGACGAGGACCTCGCCCATCCCCTTGAAGAGCGCCCGGACGGACGTCCGGCCCTTCGACCTGAACGAGACCTTCACGCGACCCGAGGCGTTGGTCCTGCCCTTGGCCACGGTCTTCCACTTCTTGCCGACCTTCTTCTGGAAGACGACCTTGCCGCCCCCTTCGACGGGGCTGAAGGTGCCACCGGTCGAGACGGTGACCTTGGCGTTGCCGAGGATCTTCGCGCCCTTGCGCTTGCCGGTCAGCTTGGTCCGCGTCTTCGCCTTGCGGACGACCTCGAATGTCCCCTCGAGCTGCTGGGTGCCGAAGACCGTGGCCGCGTTGCCCACCCTGTAGTCGACCGTGCTGAGGATCGTGTAGGTGCCGAGCGGCTCGAAGAGCGAGCAGAGCTGCAGCGCCTCCGACCCCGACGGCGGGTCTCCGGCGAACGTGCCGATCAGCTGCGAGCCGTGCTGCTCACCGTCAGGGCCCATCATCTTGATGTCGAGGGTCCAGCTGGTCGTGCCCTCCGGCAGCTCCACGACGTAGGTGAACGCGTGGTCGACGCATGACCCCTCGTTGAGGATCGCGGTCGGGGCGTAGCTGAGGGTGGCGTCGCCGGGTGCGGCGGTGGCCGGTGCCGCGACGGCGAGGGTGGATGCGGCCAGCGCGGCGGTGGCCGCGATGGTCACGAAGCGCGAAGCGAGAGACATGTGTACTCCTGGGTCAGGTGTGATGGCAGGGAGTCAGTGCCCCCTGTCGCCGATCCCAAACCCGATTGGCGCAGCTGACCTTCGCGCCGAACCCAGCACGACCGATCTCAGTCGTCGACCAGGCCCACGAACCGCCCGTCGGGTGTGCGCGGGTTGTCCTCGTTGATCGCCTCGACGGCCTGGCTGAGCTCCGGCTCCGAGCTCGGGCGACGGTCGAGGTGGACGCCCGCGATCATGCAGCGCACCGAGCCACCGGCCAGCTCGATCGTGGGGATGTCGATCGCCACGATCTCGCAGGACTCCTCGATCGCCGCCACCTGATCGGCACGGAGCGACCGCAGCGCGCGGGCGGACATGGCCATGACGTAGCGGCGCCTGCCCTCCGGCGTACGTCCGCACAGCTCCACGGCGTTCCCCGCGAACTCGCGGATCTGCTGCTCCGTCAGCTCGACGACGGTGCGACCGTTGACCGCGAGCCGCTCGCGGACCTGCTCGCGGCGGAGCTTGTCGGGGATCATCTCGAGCGCGATCAGGGCGATGTCGGTGCCGACACAGGCGATGACGTTGGTGTGGTAGACCGCCACGCCCGCGGCGTCGACGGCGTCGAAGGCCATCGGCTCGTAGTTGAAGTCGGTGCAGAAGCGCTCCAGGACGGCCGAGTCGGCCCGGTGGCTCCGCGCGGTGTAGGCGACCCGGGAGAGGTGGTCGAGCACCATCGCGCCGGTGCCCTCGAGGAAGATGCCGTCGGGCTCGAGACCGGAGTAGTCGATGATCGCCTGCACGCGATACTCCGACTTGAGCATCTCCAGCACGTCGGAGCGCCGCTCGTGGCGGCGGTTGGAGGCGTACATCGGGTAGATCGGCGACGGTCCCCCCGGCGTGGGTGGAGAGCCAGTTGTTGGGGAAGACGCTGTCGGGCCGGGTGTGGTCCTCGTCGTCGAAGACGTGGACCCGCACACCGGCGTCGCGGAGCGCCTGGGCCAGCGCGTCCATCTCCGCCACGGCCTTGGCCGAGGTCGCCTCCTCGCTCTGACCCTCAGGCACCTCCGCCTGGAAGGCATTGTCAGCGGCGGTCGCCGGGTTGGGCACGAAGCTCGTCGCGCGGATCAGGATCACGGCAGAAGGGGCCTGGGCACTCACGGCGCGCAATCTAGACCATCGTCGACCCCAGCACGGCCTCCGCCATCCACTCGGCCACCTCGGCGGAATCGTGGACGACGGCCGACTCGTAGCAGGCCAGCTCGGTCACCGACCAGCCCGGGACCTCGGCGGGGCGCCACAGCCCGCTCAGGAGGACGCCGCGGTCCTCCGCGAAGGCGATGACGCGCTCGTTGATGGCGTCGGGGTCCCCGGGGGCGTAGACCAGGAAGGTGCCGATGTGCGGCTGCTCGGGGAAGGTCGTGAAACCGCGGTCGTTGAGGGCGGCGGCGACCTCGCGCCCCCATGCGCGGTACTCGCCCATCCTCGGGAGGTGCTCACGCAGCCCCATCAGTCCGCCGATGGCGCTCGCCGTCAACGAGAACACCGTCCCACCCATCCGGGCCCGCCAGGTGCGCAGCTCCTCGGCGAGGTCCTCGGGGCACGCGACGAGCGCTCCCGCGGAGGCCGCGAGGCCCTTGTAGAGCGAGACGTACATCGAGTCGGCGAGCGCGCCGACCTCCTCCAGGGTGCGGCCCCAGTGCGGCGCCGACTCCCAGATCCGGGCTCCGTCCACGTGCAGCGGTACGCCACGCTCCCGCGCCGCCACCGACAGCTCGGTCAGCTCCTCCCAGGTGGGCAGGAGGCAGCCGCCGTCACGCAGGGGCAGCTCGATGAGCACGGCCCCGAGCCGCCCGCCGATGGCGGCGAGGGCCTCGGCGGTGGGCGTCTGTCGGCCGGTTGTCAGGTTCTCGAGCTCGAGACCGAGCACCCGGCGCGGTCCGTCCTGCTCGTGGTGGACCAGGTGCGAGAGGTCGGGCAGCGCGACCCGACGGGACGCGGAGCGGTCGCACCACGCGCGCAGTGCGGCCTGCTGGGCCATGATCCCGGTCGGGAACATGACCGCCGCGGGCTTGCCGAGGAGCGCGGCGACCTCACGCTCCAGCTGCTCGACCGCGCCGCGCTCGCCGTAGCGGTCCCAGTCGATGTCGTGCTCCGCGGCGAACTCCGACAGGGACGCCAGCATCGCTGACGGCGTGGAGGGGGCATGCCAGAAGACGGTGGTGCTGGAGGCGCTCGCGGCCCGGAACCGGGCGTGGACGTCGTTCACCGGTTCCGTCACGCGATCACGACCCGATGTGGCAGGGGAGCATCAGGACTGGCGCTTGAACCAGTACGTCGTCTCGACCCCCGGGATGACCTGCACGAGCTCCCAGCCGTTGGTGCCGAGGCCGGACAGGAGGTCCTCCCACGACTCGGTGCCCTCCACGAGTGCCTCGGGGTCGGCGTTGTAGCCGCCCACCTCGACGTTGCCCTCGTTGTCGACGGTGATCTCGAGATGCGCCCAGGAAGCCATGGCGCGATCCTGCCACGGGGCGGCACCGAGCGACCACTCGTGCAGCAGGTGGCAGTTGCCCGACTCCCACCAGACCAGCTGCAGGCGGTCGAGCACACACGTCACCGGCACCAGATCCCCGAGCAGCGAGCTGGTGGAGTCGAGCGACACGTCCTCCCCCGCCGCGTCCAGGGTCAGGTGCGGCTCCACGTCGCTGCCGAACTCGCCGGCGTACGGCGCGAAGCCGGGGAAGGCCGCGACCAGCCGCGCAGTCAGGTCCCGCAGCGGCTGAGCCGGGGAGGGCACCAGGTGGATGATCCCGTTGGGGAACTGGGCGAGGTCCGCGAGCCGTACGCGGATCGGCGGCGTCGCCGCAGCCAGCCCGGCGACCACGTCCAGGTCGCTCGGCGAGGGGTCGGGGTGGAAGGGCCCGAGGGCGGTGATGTGGGCGTGTCCGAAGCGGGCGTCGTCGGAGACGAAGCCCGCGTCGTAGTGGGCAGTCCGGGCACGCACCCACGCCTCGAGCGCGGGCACCGGCAGCTGGAGGACGGAGTGGCCGGGCACCGGGCAAGACTGGCACCTAGGCTGGCGCAGCCATGGCAGACACCCAGCGCAGCGCGTACATCCGTCCCCCGTCCGTCGAGGTGCTGGCCCGCGCCCACGAACGCCTCGCCGGCCTGGCCACCCCTGCCGGCGCACTCGGCCGCCTCGGCGAGGTCGGCGCGTGGCTCGCCGCGGCCCAGGGCGAGGTGCCGCCGCGCCCGCTCGAGGACGTGCGCCTCGTGGTCTTCGCCGGCGACCACGGCGTGGCCGCGCACGGGGTGTCGGCCTATCCCGCCGCCGTCACCGAGGCGATGGTCCGCACCCTCGTCGCCGGGCGGGCCGGGGTCTCCGCGCTCGCCCGGGCCCATGGGGTCGCCGTGACCGTCCTCGACATCGCCGTGGACGCCGACCTGACCGACCTCCCGTCCGACGTGACCGCACACCGGGTCCGGCGCGGGTCCGGCGCGATCCACGTCGAGGACGCCCTGACGCCCGCGGAGACGGGCCGGGCCATCGAGATCGGCCGTGAGACAGCCCGCGGGCACATCGAGGGGGGCGCCGATCTCCTGATGACGGGCGACCTCGGCATCGGCAACACCACCCCCGCCGCCGCGCTGGTCGCTGCCGCGCTGGGCCTCCCGGCCGACGAGGTGACCGGACGCGGGACCGGCATCGACGACGCCGGCTGGAGTCGCAAGCGCGACGTGATCGGCCAGGCCCTGGCCCGCGCCGGGGATCGGGTCGACGACCCGATCGAGGCACTGACCGCCTTGGGCAGCGCCGACCTCGCCGCCACCGTCGGCTTCCTCGTCGAGGCCTCCGAGAGTGGGGTCCCGGTGCTGCTCGACGGGCTGATGTCGCTGGCCTGCGCCCTGACGGCCGAGCGGCTCGCGCCGGGTGCCGGCGCCTGGTGGATCGCCGGCCACCGCTCGACCGAGCCTGCCCAGGCACATGCCCTCAAGGCGCTGGGCCTCGAGCCGCTCCTCGACGTCGGCATGCGCCTGGGCGAGGGGTCGGGCGCGGTCGCGGCCCTGCCGATGCTGCGCTCGGGCATCGCCCTGCTGCGCGACGTCGCCCTGCTGTCCGAGGTCCTGCCCGAGTGAGGCACCTGCGCGACGCCTGGCTGCTGGCGACCGGCACCCTGACCGCCGTCCGCGTCCCGCCACCCGGCCGGGTCGACCGGTCCGTCGCCGGACTGGCGATGGCCCTCGCGCCGGTGGCCGTGCTCCCCCTGGCTGCCGCCGCCGCGCTCGCCGCGCTCGTCGGCGATCGGATCGGCGCTCCCCCGCTCGCGACGGCGTACGTCGTCCTGCTGGCGCTGGCGCTCGGCACGCGGGCGCTCCACTGGGACGGTCTTGCCGACACCGCGGACGGGCTGACCGCCTCCTACTCCCCCGCGCGCTCGCTCGAGGTGATGCGGACCGGACCGGTCGGTCCCGCGGGGGTCGTGGCCATCGTGCTGGTGGCCGGTCTCCAGGCCGGTGCGCTGGTGCCGCTCGTGCGTCACGAGCACGGGTGGCTGGTCATCGGGTTGCTGGTCGGTGCCTCGCGGACGTGCCTTGCGCTCGCGTGCCTCCGGGGGGTGCCGGCGGCCCGCACGGACGGGCTCGGCGCGGTCCACGTCGGCTCGGTGCCGGCACTCGCGGCGGCCGCCTCCCTGCTCGTCGCGGTCCTCGCTGTCGCCGTCGCCGGCGTCCTGCTCGGCTCGGTGGTGACGACACTCGTCGGCCTGGTGCTCATGGTCGGGGTGCTCGTCGCCCTGCTCGTGCGCTGCGTAGGACGCCTCGGCGGGATCACGGGTGACGTCCTGGGCGCGGCCGTGGAGATCTCCTTCGCCGTGCTGCTGCTCGCCGCGGCCACGGCCTGACCCGTCTCTGGGAGGATCCTCGCCATGCGGATCCTGGTCACTGGCGGCGTACGGTCCGGCAAGTCCTCGCACGCCGAGGCCCTGATCGGCCACGAGCCCGCGACCTACGTGGCCGCCGGGCCGACGCCCGACGCGGAGGGTGACCCCGACTGGACGGCCCGCGTCGTCGCCCACCGGGCGAGGCGGCCGGCCTCCTGGACGACGGTCGAGACCCAGGACCTGGCCACGGCGGTCCGGCAGGCCGAGGTCCCGCTGCTCATCGACTGCCTCGGCACCTGGCTCACGGCCGTCATCGACGACGAAGGCGCGTGGGACCAGCCCGGCGACGCGGTCCTCGAGCTGGTCCGGGCGCGCATCGACGAGGTCGTCGCCGCGCTGGAAGCCAGCACGCACGACGTCGTGGTCGTGACCAATGAGGTGGGTCTGGGTGTCGTGCCGGAGCACCGCTCCGGCCGGCTGTTCCGCGACCTGCTCGGCACGGTCAACCAACGGGTCGCCGCCGTCTGCGACGAGGTGCACCTGGTGGTGGCCGGCCGGGTGCTGCGCCTCTGAGTCAGATCAGCAGGACGAACGACCCGAGCGCGACCAGCCAGGAGACGAAGGACCCGAGGAGGAAGTACTCGGTCAGGTGGTGGATCCGCTCCTGGTCGCGGCGCGAGGAGAGCTCGGGGAAGCGCAGCAGCCCCTTGGCCGCGACGACGACGCTGGCCGCGGTGAACTGACCGCCCAGCGCCAGGGCCAGGATGAAGATCCTCTCGAGCGGCCCGAGCAGCCGGCCACCCTTGAGCAGGTTCGTCGGCATGCTGCCGTCGGCGGCGGGGTTGATCGTGCCGGTGGACTTGAGCACCAGCCGCACGATGACGTTGCCGGTCGAGAGCTGGAGTCCGAACGCGCCCGCCAGCAGGAGGAACCGGTCGGCGCCGAGGTCGCGCAGGACCGGGAGCGTCACCGAGTCCAGCCACCGGCCGAGCGGCCCGGCCGCCTCGGGCGCCAGGCCCGAGCAGGCGATCGCCAGCGACAGGGAGCCCCCGAAGACCGCCAGCGGCACCCAGGCCGGTCCCGGGTGCCCGAAGCCCCAGGTGACGGACAACCCCCACAGCACCACGAGCACGGCGATGCCCAGGAGCCCGACCACGTCGCGTCCCGACGTGAGCCCGGCCAGCAGACCGACGACGAGGGCCACCAGTGCGCCGAGGCACTCGGGGAAGAAGCGGATCGGCTTGACCGAGTGGGCCAGATCGGCGACCGAGAACCCGATCAGGAGCACGGCCAACCAGCTCATTGCGATCCTCCTGTCATCCCCACCAGCTCGTGGGCGGTCACGAGCGCCGCCAGGCCGTCGGCGCGCACCCGTTGCGAGACTGCCGACGCGCTGATGCCCAGCGCCTCGGCGATGTCGCGCTGCGTCTGCTCGGACAGCAGACCACGCAGCACCGACAGTGAGCGCTCCGACAGGCCGGTGACCCGTTCGTCACGCAGGACCAGACCTGCGTTGACGAGGCCCGGATCCGGTCCGGTGGCACCGTCGGCCAGGGCGTACGCCGTGCGCAGCGTGCGTCCCGACGACGTCCGCTCCGCCTGCTCGGCCGCCTCGATGCCGGCCCGCGCCGCCCACCACGCGGGACCGTCCTCGATCCCACCCGCCTCGTCGAGGACCGTCGTGCTCCCCCACCCGATCCCGTGACGTACGTCGTGCTCCGGCGCCAGCCGCAGCCTGATGAGCATCGAGGCCTGCACAGCGGCGCCCACGGTCGCGAACGTCCCCTGGAACTCGTCGCCGGCGGTGATCCACAGGGGCCGGACGGTCGGCACGAGGTCGTTCACCTCGCCCAGGGCCTCCCCGAGGCGTGCGTGGAGGTCGCCGCGGTCGGGCGAGGTGCGGGAGCCGACCAGGTCTCCGATGAGGGCAGCGAGTTCAGGTCCTGACTTCATTCAATCCATAGTGAAGCATAGTGCTTCATATGTCCAGAGATGAAGCATTGACCTTCATTCCCAGAACACCCGCTCCACGACGGTGTGCGCCCGGCGGGTGGTGCGGAGGTAGTCGTTGACCATCTGGTCGGAGGAGCCCTCGGGGTAGCCGAGCACCCGGGCGACCGCGAGGCGGTCACGAGCATCGCGCGGTACCTGGTCCGACGGCTTGCCGCGGACGAGGGTCACCGCGTTGCGCATCCGGCTGACCAGTCGCCAGGCCTCGGCCAGCTTCTCCGCGTCCGGGCGCGTGATCAGCTCCGCCATGGCCGCGGCCTCGAGCGCGGGCAGGGTCTGGGGGGTGCGCAGCTCCGGGACACGTCCCGCGTGGCGCATCTGCAGCAGCTGCACCGTCCACTCCACGTCGGCCAACCCGCCGCGGCCGAGCTTGAGATGGGTATGACGATCGGCGCCACGAGGGAGCCGCTCGTCGTCGACCCGCGCCTTGATCCGGCGCACCTCCGTGACGTCGCTGTCGCTGATCCCGTCCTCGGGGAACCGCAGCGGATCGATCAGCGCGGTGAAGCGGGCCCGCAGGGCCTGGTCGCCGGCCACCGGGTCGGCCCGCAGGAGGGCCTGGAACTCCCACACGTGCGACCACTTGGCGTAGTAGGCGGCGTAGGACTCCACCGTGCGCACCATCGGGCCGTTCTTGCCCTCGGGCCTGAGGTCCGCGTCGACCTCGAGCGGCGGGTCGCTCGCGGGCAGCGACAGCAGCCGGCGGAGCTCGCCGATGACTGCCTGGGCGAACGACGCCGCGACCTGGGCCTCGGCATCCTCGACGGGGTCGTGCACGAACATCACGTCCGCGTCGCTGCCGTAGGACAGCTCGAAGCCGCCGTAGCGACCCATGGCGATCACCGCGATCCGGGTCGGCACCCGGTCGAGCCCCCGCTGCTCCCGCACGGACTCGGTGGCGACGTCGAGAGTGGCCTGCAACGTCGCGTCGGTCAGCCGGCTCAGCCCCTGGCCGACCACGGCCACGTCCGTGCCCGCCACGAGCTCCCCGCACGCGATCCGCAACAGCTCGCGGCGGCGTACGGCCCGCACGGCAGCGACCGCGGTCTCGGGGGACTCCTGGCGCTCGACCAACGACTGCATCTCGGCCAGCACGACCTCGGCGCCCAGCGGCACGAGCGACTCGCCCAGCATCTTCACGCCCTGCGGCTCGCGCTCCAGCAGGTCGGTGGCGTAGCGCGAGGTGCCGAGCACGAGGGCCAGGCGCTGGGCGACCTCGCCCTCGTCGCGCAGCATCGTGAGGTACCACGGCGTACGTCCCAGGCTCTCGCTGATCCGGCGGAAGCCGAAGAGCCCGGCGTCGGGATCGGGCGCGTCGGCGAACCACTCGAGCAGCACCGGCAGCAGCGTGCGCTGGATGTCGGAGGTCCGCGAGACACCACTGGTCAGCGCCTCCAGGTGGCGCAGCGCCGCCTGGGGGTCCGCGTAGCCGAGGGCAGCCAGCCGCAGGCCGGCCGCCTCGAGGGAGAGCCGGGCACCGCTGCCGGGCAGCTTGGCGACCGCGCCCAGGAGCGGGCGGTAGAAGAGCTTCTCGTGGAGTCGCCGCACCTCGCGGCGGTGGTAGCGCCACTGCTTGTCGAGCTGGGCGACCGGCTCGGAGAAGTAGCCGAGCGACCGACCGAGACGGCGCAGCGAGGGCTCGTCCTCGGGCATCACGTGCGTACGCCGCAGCTGGTGCAGCTGCACCCGGTGCTCCAGGGTGCGGAGGAAGGCGTAGGCCTCGTGGAGCTTCTCGCCGTCCTCGCGGCCGACGTAGCCGCCGCTGGTCAGCCGGGTCAGTGCGCTCAGGGTGGCGCCGTCCCGCAGGGCGGGGTCGGCCCGGCCGTGCACGAGCTGCAGGAGCTGGACGGCGAACTCCACGTCGCGCAGGCCGCCGGACCCGAGCTTGATCTGGCGCTCGGCCTCGTGCGCGGGGATGTGGTCGATGACGCGCCGGCGCATCGCCTGGACGTCGCTGACGAAGCCGTCGCGCTCGGCGGCGCTCCACACCATCGGCTCGATGGTCTCGACGTAGGCCCGTCCGAGCGCGAGGTCGCCGGCCACCGGGCGCGCCTTGAGCAACGCCTGGAACTCCCAGGTCTTGGCCCACTTCTCGTAGTAGCCCCGGTGGCTGGCGAGCGTGCGGACGAGCGGGCCGCGCGCACCCTCGGGACGCAGGTTGGCGTCGACCGGCCAGATGGTGCCCTCACGGGTCTGGTCGGAGCAGACCTGCATCAGGTGCGACGCCATCTGGGTCGCCGCCCGCAGCGCTGCGGCCTCTTCTGCTCCGTCGACGGGCTCGAAGACGAAGACGACATCGACGTCGGAGACGTAGTTGAGCTCGTGGCCGCCGCACTTGCCCATCGCGACCACCGCGAGCTTCGCCAGCCCGGCCGCCTCCCCCACCCTGGCCCGGGCCACCGCCAGCGCCGCGTCGAGCGTGCCGGCGGCCAGGTCGGAGATCTCGGCCGCCGCGTCGTCGACGCTGAGGTGGTGGGCCAGGTCGCGCGAGGCCAGCCTCAGCAGGATCCGGCGGTACTCCACCCGCAGCGCATCCAGCGCGTCGGCGTCGGGCAATATCGCCACCGGCGCGTCGGAGGTCGGGTCGGCGCCGACGGCCTCCAGCAGCGAGCTGCGCACCGAGAAGGCCGGCGGGCGCGTGCTGCCGAGCGTCGGATCGGTGAGCTCACGCCAGTGGTCGGGGTGGCGGCGCAGATGGGTGGCCAGCGCCGCGCTGGCGCCCAGGACGCTGCACATCCGCATCGCGGTGCCCTCGTCGTCGGCGACCTCGGCGAGCATGGCGGCCCCGGCACCGCTGGTCTGCTGCTCGAGCGCGTCGACCAGCTCCAGCAGCGCCGCCAGTGCCGCGTCCGGGTCGGCAGAGGCCGTGAGGGCGTCGGTGAGTGGCTTCGCGTGCTCACCCAGACGGCTGATCCCCGCGGCGGCGGCCGGCCCGTCGTGGAAGCCGATGCGCACGAACGTCCCGGAGGAGGTCATCGGCTCGCCACCTCGGCGAAGCGGACGGCCATCGGTCGCCAGTGCGCCTCGAGCTCTGTCGCGGAGGCAGCGATCTCGGCGAGCACGGCGTCCTGGTCGACGCCGAGCGAGACGTGGTCGTCGCGATCGACCTCGGCCCAGCGGCGGATGAGGTCGGTGTCGGCCTCGGGGTGGGCCTGGACACCCCATGCCCGCGGGCCGAAGCGCGCCACCTGCACCTCGCCGCCGGGGCTGAGGGCGAGGACCTCGGCACCCGGAGGCATCTCGACCACGACGTCGGAGTTCCAGTGGATGGCGCGCTCGGCACCGCTGTGCGCACCGACCCAGTCGTCGTCGGGCGCCGTGGCCGTCCAGCCGACCGGCTGCAGGCCCACGTGCTGACCGTTCGGGTTCTTCGCGACCCGGCCGCCCAGCGCGGCCGCGATGAGCTGGTGGCCCAGGCAGATGCCGAGCAACGGCGTGCCGGCCGCGACCGCCTCCCCGATGCCCTTCTTGAGGGGGGCGAGCCATGCCACCGAGTCGTCGTCGTCGGCACCCATGTCGCCGCCCAGCACCAGCACCGCGTCGTACGACGTCAGTGCGGGCAGTGCGTCGCCGAGGTAGGGCCGACAGACCTCCAGCGTGCACCCCACCTCGGAGAGCCAGCGCCCGAGGAGCGCTGGTGGGCAGGACTCCTGGTGCTCGACGACCAGGATGCGGGGTCCGCTCACAGGACCGGCAGCATCCGATCGCGCTCGAAGGCGGAGACCTGGGTGCGGTACTCCTCCCACTCGGCGCGCTTGTTGCGCAGGAAGTAGTCGAAGACGTGCTCGCCGAGGGTCTCGGCCAGCAGCTCGGAGTTCTCCGCGACGTCGATGGCCTCCGACAGGCTCTTGGGCAACGGCTGGATGCCGAGGGACCTGCGCTCGCGCTCGGTCAGGGCCCAGACGTCGTCCTCGGCCTCGCGGGGCAGGTCGTAGCCCTCCTCGATGCCCTTCATGCCGGCCGCGAGGGTGACCGCGTAGGCGAGGTAGGGATTGCAGGCGGCGTCGATGGTGCGCAGCTCGATGCGCGTCGACTGGCCCTTGTTGGGCTTGTACATCGGGACCCGCACCATCGCGGACCGGTTGTTGTGTCCCCAGCAGATGTAGGACGGCGCCTCGCCGCCGCCGAGCAGCCGCTTGTAGGAGTTGACCCACTGGTTGGTGACGACACTGATCTCGCTCGCGTGGCGCAGCACCCCGGCGATGAAGGCCCGGCCCGTCTTGGACAGCTGGTACTCGGCGCCGGCCTCGAAGAAGGCGTTGCGGTCGCCCTCGAAGAGCGAGACATGGGTGTGCATGCCCGATCCGGGGTGGGTGGTGAACGGCTTGGGCATGAAGCTGGCCCAGATGTCCTGGCCGAGCGCCACCTCACGCACGACCGTGCGGAAGGTCATGATGTTGTCGGCGGTGGTCAGCGCGTCGGCGTAGCGCAGGTCGATCTCCTGCTGGCCGGGGCCGCCCTCGTGGTGGCTGAACTCCACCGAGATGCCCATCGCCTCGAGCATGGTGATCGCCTCGCGACGGAAGTCCGACCCTCGCGACTGGGCGGTGTGGTCGAAGTAGCCCGACCGGTCCACCGGCTGCGGCTCGTCACCCTTCCCGGGCACGTCCTTGAAGAGGTAGAACTCGATCTCGGGGTGCGTGTAGAAGGTGAAGCCGCGTTCCGCCGCGTTGCTGAGCGTCCGCTTCAGGACGTGGCGCGGGTCGGCGTAGGACGGGCTGCCGTCGGGCATCACGATGTCGCAGAACATGCGAGCCGTCGCCGGTCCGTCGCCGCCGCCGCGCCAGGGCAGGATCTGGAACGTCGAGGCATCCGGGTGGGCCAGCATGTCGGACTCGTAGACGCGGGCGAAGCCCTCGATGGCCGAGCCGTCGAAGCCGATGCCCTCGTCGAAGGCGTTCTCGAGCTCGGCGGGGGCGACGCTCACGCTCTTGAGGAAGCCGAGCACGTCGGTGAACCACAGCCGGACGAACCGGACGTCACGTTCTTCGAGAGCGCGGAGTACGAAGTCCTCTTGCTTGCCCATGGTTGCACCCTATCGGCGCGCAGCCGCCGGGCTCCGCTGGCCGAGCGGAGTCGAGACCACGACACCGGAGCCGCACCCTCGACGTCAGCGGCAGATGTTGACGTCCTGCGACCCGAGCACGCCGTCGAAGGTCCGTCGCATGGGCGGCAACCAGCTCGACGTGGTCGGCACGAAGGCGATCGACCCCGGCACCCGCCCGTGCACGCCGTCGACCTCGACCTGTTCCACCACCAGCGGAACGGTGACGTTGCGACGTCGTACGCCCTCCCAGCAGGCGGACGCGCGGCGCTTCGTCACCGCCTCCTCGATCGTGACGGTGTCGCCGACGAGCTTGCCGCCGTAGCGCCAGGCGACCGTCGTGGCGTAGCCGGTGTGGCCCTCCCAGGGCGCCTTCACCGTGACCGACATCCCCCAGGTGCGTCGGGTGGCGATGCGGAAGGAGACCTTCCCGTCGGCGACCTTCCGGGTCCGCGACGACCAGACGTGGACGACGTCGGCGTCCAGGGTCCGGCGGGCGTTGGTCAGCTGGACCTTGCAGCCCTCGCAGTCGTCGACGGTGAAGGTGAGGCGGGTGGTCGCGGCCACCCGCTGGTCCTCAGCGGGAGCAGCAGCAAGTGCCGCGGGGGTGATCACGGTGGCCAGCAGTGCGGTGCAGGCAAGGGCGGTGCTCGCGAGAGCGGTGGCGCGTCGTGCGGTCATGGCTTTCGGTCCTCCTCTGGAGAGTGTGCTCCTCCTCTGGACGCGCCGCGAGCCCCCGAGGTTGCACGGCGTCGGCACGACCGGGTCACCGGCTCAGTCCTGCGGCACGTCGCGCTCGAGCTCGGCCAGCCAGGTCGTGGCCTTGGCGTCGCTCGGCATCCGCCAGTCGCCGCGCGGGCTCATCGTGCCGGCGGCGCTGACCTTGGGGCCGTTGGGCAGGGCCGAGCGCTTGAACTGGTTGGCGAAGAAGCGGGTGATGAACACCTCCAGCCAGCGGCGTACGGTCGGCAGGTCGTAGGCGATGTGGGCGTCCTCGGGGAAGCCGGGCGGCCACTCCCCCGCCTCGACGTCGCGCCAGGCGTGCCAGGCCAGGAACGCGATCTTGCGGGGCCGGTAGCCGTGACGGACGACGTGGGCGAGCGTGAAGTCCTGGAGGTTGTAGGGCCCGACCGAGTCCTCGGTGGCCTGCGGCTTCTTGCCGTCCTCGGTCGGGACGAGCTCGGGAGTGATCTCCTGCTCGAGGATCTCGGCCAGCACCTTGTTGGCGGCTTCCTCGAACTCACCGTGGCTGATCACCCAGCGGATGAGGTGCTGCACGAGCGTCTTGGGCACGCCGGCATTGACGGAGTAGTGCGACATCTGGTCGCCGACGCCGTAGGTGCACCAGCCGAGGGCCAGCTCGGACAGGTCGCCGGTGCCGACGACGATGCCGCCGCGCTGGTTGGCGAGCCGGAAGAGGTAGTCGTAGCGCAGGCCGGCCTGGACGTTCTCGAAGGTGACGTCGTAGACCTTCTCGCCGCGTGAGTAGGGGTGGTCCAGGTCGGCGAGCATCTGCTCGGCGGCGGGGCGGATGTCGAGCTCCTCGAACGTCACGCCGAGCGCCTCGGAGAGCCGCGTGGCGTACGCCTTGGTGGTCGCACCGGTCGCGAAGCCGGGCATCGTGAAGGCGAGCACGTCACTGCGCGGGCGGCCGAGTCGGTCCATCGCCTTGCACGCCACGATCAGCGCGTGGGTGGAGTCCAGACCGCCGCTGACGCCGATGACGGCCTTCGGCGAGCCGATCGCCTGCAGCCGCTGCTCGAGGCCGGTGACCTGGATGTTGTAGGCCTCGTAGCAGTCGAGCTCGAGGCGCGCGGGGTCGTCCGGGACGAACGGGAACCGGTCGACCTTGCGTCGCAGGCCGATGTCGCCGTCAGGGGCCTCCAGCTCCCACTCGACGATGCGGAACCGGGCAGTGCGCTCGTGGTGGGTGCGGCGGTTGTCGTCGAACGAGCCCTGCCGCAGCCGCTCCTGGCGCAGCCGGTCGAGGTCGACGTCGGCGATCGTGCGGCGCGGGCCGTCTGGGAAGCGCTCCCCCTCCTCGAGCAGGTCACCGCACTCGTAGATCAGCGTCTGGCCGTCCCAGCTGAGGTCGGTGGTCGACTCGCCCTGGCCGGCAGCGGCATAGACGTACGCCGCGGCGCAGCGCGCGCTCGCACTGCGGACCAGCAGCCGTCGGTCCTCCGCACGCGCCACGGTGATGGGGCTGCCGGACAGGTTGGCGAGGACGGTGGCACCGGCGAGCGCGGCCTCGGCGCTCGGGGGGATCGGCACCCACATGTCCTCGCAGACCTCGACGTGGAGGTCGAGGCCCGCGACGTCGAGGCAGCGGAAGATCAGGTCCGGGCCGAACCGCACGTCCTGGCCGGCGACGGTGATCCACTCCAGCTCGCGGTCGTCGCCGGGGGCGAACCAGCGGCGCTCGTAGAACTCGCGGTAGTTGGGGAGGTAGGACTTGGGCGCCACTCCCATGATCGACCCGCGCTGGATCACGACCGCGCAGTTGTAGACCCGGTTGCCCTGCACCAGCGGGGCACCGACGACCAGCACGGTCATCAGGTCGGCGCTCGCGGCGACGATCTCGAGCGATCGCCTGCTCGACGGAGGCGAGCAACGCGTCCTGCAGGAACAGGTCGTCCACGGAGTAGCCGGTCAGCCCGAGCTCGGGGAAGACCGCCACGGCGACGCCGTCGTCGTGCAGGGCCTGCGCCTGCTCGATCACCTCGGCGGCGTTGGCCGCCGGGTCGGCCAGGTGCACCGGCACCGTGCACGCGGCGATGCGGGCGAAGCCCTGGGCGTAGGCCGAGTAGAAGTCCACGCGCTCACTCTAGGGACTGGCCTGCCGGTGCCGCTGCGGTGTAGTCCAGTGGGCATCGGCTGCTGGCGCGGCGTAGTCCAGTGACCGACGGTCCTCGTGCCGGCTTCGCGACAGCCATCCGTCACTGGACTACCCCCGGGGGCGCCGCCGTCCGACTCCAGGGCGTTCACACCGCGGACGTCGGCGGCTAGCGTCGTCGACGTGGCCCGCCTCCTGCCTACGTCCCTCGTCCTCGCCACCGCTCTCGCGCTGGCACCCGGCACAGCGACCACCACAGCGGCCGGCACAACGACCGGCACAACGACCGGCACGGCGGCAGACCGATCCGCTGCCGTCCCGGCACTGAGGGTCCGCACGGTCGTCCGCGGGCTCGACCATGCCTGGGACGTGCAGGAGGGCCGGGGCGGACGCCTTCTCGTGACCGAGCGGGACCGCGCCCGCGTGAGCGTCGTACGGAACGGCAAGCGGCGCACCCTGGCCGACCTGTCCTCGCTGGTCTGGGTCTCGGGCGAGACAGGTCTGATGTCGATGGCGGTGGACCGCCGACGCCGGGTGCTGTGGGCCTGCCACGGCGCGCGGACCAGGTCCGGCAACGAGGTCCGTGTCACCCGGTGGCGGGTGGACCGCTCCTGGCGGCGGCTGACCCGTCGACGCACGCTGATCGCGGGACTCCCCGCCACCAGCGGACGCCACGGCGGTTGCCGACTCCTGCTCGACCGGACCGGACCCGCCCTGCTGATCGGCACCGGGGATGCCGCCGTCGGCACCAACCCCCGCGACCTCGACTCGCTGGGCGGCAAGGTGCTGCGCGTGCATCGCGACACCGGGGCACCGATGGCCGCCAACCCCTTCGTCCGCGCCGCCACGGCCCGACGCTTCGTCCTCACCTACGGCCACCGCAACGTGCAGGGTCTCGCCCAACGCGCCGACGGCTCGATCTGGTCGGTCGAGCACGGCGGCGACCGCGACGACGAGGTCAACCGACTCGTCCGTGGCGGCGACTACGGCTGGAACCCGGTCCCGGGCTACGACGAGTCGGTCCCGATGACCGACCAGTCGCTGCCCGGCGTCCAGCAGGAGGCGGCGTGGTCCTCGGGCTCGCCCACCATCGCTCCCTCAGGAGCGGCCTGGGTCCGCGGCACGGCGTGGGGTGCCCTCGAGGGCACCCTTGCCGTCGCTGTCCTCAAGGACACCAGGCTCCTCTTCCTCGACTTCGACGCCGACGGCCGGCTCGAGTCCGTACGCCGACCGCGCGCGCTGCAGAAGTTCGGTCGGCTGCGGTCCGTCACGACCGCCCGCAACGGCGACCTGCTCGTGACCACCGACAACGGCGTGGACGACCGGATCCTGCGGGTCACCCCCCGCTGAGTCCACAGCACCTCCCCCGGGGGTTTGAGGACGGCCCGGGGGTGGGAAGAAGCCAGCCATGGCGACACCACCGACGGACCCGACCCAGGTCGATCCCCTGTTCCGAGAGCTTCGGCAGCGGCACCCCGAGGTCGACATCGTCCTGCTCCCGCAGCAGGCGCCCGCCGCCGAACCCCGGGTCCCCGCCGCCGGACAGGCGCAGCGGGGCGCACTGGCGGAGTCGCTCGAGAGGCACCTCGACGACCTCGTCGCCCGCCTCTCCCGCGAGCCCGCCTGGACCGCTGAGCAACGGGCGGGGCGGTGGATCACCGACGAGTGGGGGCATGTCTGCTTCGAGACGGCCATCGAGGTCACCGGCCTGACCCCCGGCGACAACATCGCGTTGCTGCGAGCCACCGGCAACGCCCTGACCGGCCTGGGCTGGCAGGCGCAGCCGGTGCCCGGTGACCGCCCACGCATCACCGCCCGGCGCCGCGGCGGAGAGACAGCCGCGGCGAAGGTGCGTGAGTCGTCGCTGGTCATCACGGCCCGCACTCCCCTGGTCCGGCCCGTCGAGGGCGATGCCGGGGAGGTGGTCGGCGGATGACGATCCAGATGTGGACCGCAGCCCTGGCCAGGTCCCGAGACGAGTGGGAGGACGCCGCCGAGGGCCTCAATGGCCCCCGCAAGAACCTCACGCAGGCGACACCCTCCCTTCTCGGCGACCGGGTCGGCCCCGCCGCCGACGCCTTCCTCAGCACGTGGGAGCAGCGCGTCCTGGTGCTCCGCGACCTGGCCTCCGGCCACTCCGACTCGCTCGCGCAGACGATGTTCGACTTCCTGGTCACCGACCAGGAGAGCGTGCAGGAGACCCAGCAGCTGTTGATGTGGCAGGACCGCAACACCCCACCAGTCTCAGCGGTGCGCCGGTGACCACGATCGCCGTCCCGGCCTGGTTGCCGCGGGAGCCGGAGCCGCAGGTCCAGGAGGCGGCCAGCGCCGTGCTCACCGACGTACGTGCTGCCGCGACGGCGGTCAGCGACGTCAGCGAGTGGGCGCGTGGCAACGGCGCCCCCGCCGACTTCTCCGGAGATGCCGCCGTGGCGGCCAACCATGCCGTCACGAAGTTCGCCGGCGACACCGACGCGGTCAGCGCGGCCCTCGAGCGCGGCGCCCTCGCGATCGACGAGTTCCTCACCCAGATGCGCCAGCGCCGCAACGAGTACGACGCGTTGATGGATCGTCGCCAGCGGCTCAACAGCGACCGCGAGGCCCTGCTGCAGCGGATCGAGACCGCCACCGAGGACCAGGTGGAGGCGCTGCAGGCCGATGCGGCCGCACTGCGCCAGCGCTTCGAGTCCTACCACCAGGACCTCCAGACGTGGCGGGACCGCGTGCAGGCCGACGAGGACGCGGCCATCCGCGCCCTCGCAGCCGTCGACCAGCTCGCCGAAGGTCTCGCCGCTGCCCGGCACTCCGGGCGGGCGGACACGGCCGCGCTGGCGGCCGAGCTGCGCTCCCTCGGCACCGACACCGATGCCGTCAACGCGTGGTGGGCAGGGTTGTCGCAGAGCGAGCGCAACGCCCTGCTGATCAGCGACCCCGACCTGGTCGGCAACACCAACGGCATCCCGACCGGCGACCGCGACGAGGCCAACCGCTCCGGCGTGCAGCGCGACATCGAGTACCTCCTCGGACTGCAGGCCTCGGGCCAGGAGCTCAGCGCCAGCGACCGGCGGTGGCTGGAGAACGCCCAGTCCATCGAGCAGGCCGTTGCGCAGGCATCCCTTCCGCCCTACGCCGGGCTCGACGTCGACGCGTTCGTGGTGGCCTACCAGCCGCACGCGTTCGGCGGCGACGGGATCGCCGCGGTGGCCTACGGCAACCCCGACACGGCCGACCACACCGCGGTCTACGTGCCCGGCATCATGCAGGACGGCACCTACATCGACGAGAACGGCGCCCAGGCGCTCAACCTCTACGAGGAGACCCTCACCAGCATGGGTGCCGAGGACCCGCCGCGCACGGGCTCGGTCTCCACGATCGCGTGGATCGGCTACGACTCGCCCAACTTCAACCCCGAGTCGATGTGGCCGCTGGACCTCGGCGACTCGGCCGGCGACGTCTCGCACACAGTGACGGAGGCCAACGCCCAGGCCGGTGGGATCGCACTCTCCCAGTTCGTCGACGGGCTCAACTCCACGCACGAGTCGGGCGACCAGCCGCACCTCACGGTCATCGGCCACAGCTACGGGTCCACCACGTCGGCCTACGCCGCGGCCGGCGGGATGGACGCCGACTCCCTGGTGCTCATCGGCAGCCCAGGGGCGAGCGAGGGAGTCAGCCACGCGTCCGGGCTCCACATGCCGGCCGGCCAGGTCTTCGTCGGTGCCGCCGACAACGACCCGGTGTCGTGGCTCGGCGGTGAGGACGGGATGCTCCCGGGCTCGTGGGACGACAGCCTCGGGCTGGGGGCCGACCCCGCCCAGGGCGACTTCGGTGCGCACAACTTCGCCGTCGACAACGGCCAGGAGTTCCACGGTCCCGGCGGCCTGGTCGACACCGGCTTCCAGCAGAACCACGTCAACTACTTCGACGACGGCAACCCCGCCCTGGCCAACATGGCCGACATCGTCTCCGGCAACTCGGGCGATGTCGTCGACACCGGCGGCCGGACGCAGGAGGCCCACGACTACCTCTACGACTGGGCGGGCGGCGAGGTCCAGCACCACGTCGTCGACCCCGTCGTCGACGAAGTGGTGGAGACCTACGAAGGCGTGCGCGACGGTGTCGGCGACGCCATCGACCGGGGCCAGCAGGCCTGGGACGACCTGTGGCCGGACCACTGGCCGTGAGCGCCACTAGGGTCGCCCTCATGCGCACCACCGTCCTCCTCCTCGCGTTGCTCACCTCCCTCGCTGCCTGTGCCGACGACGGCGCGAGTGGTGGCACGGGTGGTGGCGCCGAGTCGGTCGAGCGCACCACGACCGAGCGCGCCGAGGAAGCCATCCCGCTCGCGTCCCAGGCTCTGCGGGCGACCGGTGCCGAGGTCTACACGCAGTGGCAGAGCTGCATGGCGATCAGCTGGAAGTACGCCGCTGTCGGGCAGCTCGTCGCGCCGGAGAAGGACACGGCGCAGCAGCTCGACGACGTACGCACGGCGCTGGTCGACTCAGGCTACGAGGACGTGACCAAGGTCGAGGGGCACGTGACCGTGGAGCGTGACGGAACCACCATCGACATCCAGCAGCCGGGTGCGGCCTACGGCCCGGACAAGTGGCAGGTCGCGGTGTCCTCGGAGTGCGCGGGATACGACGGGGACGACAAGGCCCGCATCGAGGACGACACCCCCCGGCTCCTCGAGGGCCTGGCGCCCTGACCACGTCCGGCCCCACGTGACCGGCACCACAGCGCCGTACTCGTTGGTCGGGACTAGCCTTGAGCGTGGTCCGTGGACTCCACCGGGGAGCCGCGAGACGACGAGGAGCGAGCCATGACTGAAGAGACCGCGCCCTACGGGTCCGGCCCTGCCGCCACTGCCGCGCCGGTGAAGCGCGTCCGCACCCATCACCTGCGGGAGATGAAGGAGCGCGGCGAGAAGATCACCATGCTGACCGCCTACGACATGTACACCGCGGCGACCTTCGACGAGGCAGGGATCGACCTGCTGCTCGTCGGCGACTCGGCGTCCAACAACGTCTACGGCAACGAGACGTCCCTGCCGGTCACCGTCGACGAGCTCCTCCCCCTCACCCGCGCGGTCGCGCGGTCGGTCCAGCGCGCGATGGTCGTCGGTGACCTCCCGTTCGGCAGCTACCAGGCCTCGCCCGAGCAGGGCTACCTCACCGCGGTGCGCTTCATGAAGGAGGCCGGTGCCCACTGCGTGAAGCTGGAGGGCGGCGCCGAGATGGTGCCCGTCATCGAGAAGTGCACCCAGGGCGGCATTCCGGTGATGGCGCACATCGGCTTCACCCCGCAGAGCGAGCACACCCTCGGCGGCTACCGCGTGCAGGGCCGCGGCGAGACGAGCGACCGGATCATCGCCGACGCCCACGCCGTCCAGGACGCGGGCGCCTTCGCGGTGGTCATGGAGATGGTGCCCGGCGACGTCGCGGAGCGGATCAGCAAGGAGCTGGTCATCCCCACCATCGGCATCGGCGCGGGTGCCGGCTGCGACGGCCAGGTGCTCGTGTGGCAGGACGCCTTCGGACTGCGCACCGGCAAGATGGCGCGCTTCGTCAAGCAGTACGCCGACGTCCACGGCATCCTCCTCGACGCAGCCCGGGCGTACGCCGATGACGTCCGGGGCGGCACCTTCCCCGGCGCCGACCACACGTTCTGACGTCCGGGTTGGGTGGCGGCATACGACATCCGCCGGCGGACGGTGGCGGCATACGACTGCCGCCGCCTGACAGTGGCGGCATACGACTGCCGCCGACGGACAGTGGCGGCATACGACTTCGCCGCCGCACGATTCGTGGTCAGATGCCGCCACTGTGACCCCCGCCGAGGTCAGATGCCGCCACCCTCGCCCGCCGGCGTCAGACGCCGCCACCCTCGCCCGCCGGCGTCAGATGCCGCCACCATGACCAGATGTTGCGTCGTCCCGGCTAGGACCAGTCGAGGAAGCGCGCGCCGCCGACGACGGTGGCGAACCAGATCACGGCCACGACGAACGGGATGAGTGCCACGGTCCGTGGGCGCGTGCCGAACCAGCCGATCGCCAGCACCAGCGCGACCAACCACACCACGACGAGCGCCGTGATCGCCCACCACGGCGCTCCGACCGCGACCGTGGTGGCGCCGATCAGGAAGGCGACGCACGCCAACCCGATGAGCCCGGCGAACGGCCACGGGGACAGCGCGGTGGAGGGGGCTGGCTCGTGCACGGCGACACGGTAGCGGGTGACAACGCCACCGGAGCGCGGCAGGATCAGGCATCCACCGACGCGAGGAGTGAGCTGTGAGCGAGAGCCCGGTCAAGAAGACGACGGCCAAGAAGACCACCGGCGCCAAGAAGACGGCGACGAAGAGGACCGCTCCAGCCAAGAAGACAACCGCCAAGAAGACGACCACAACGAAGAAGACCGCGGCCAAGAAGGCAGCGCCCGCCAAGAAGGCAGCGCCCGCGAAGAAGACGACCGCCGCGAAGAAGACCGCGGCCAAGAAGGCCACCCCCACCAAGAAGGCCGCAGCGCAGCCCACGCCGTTGCCCAACAAGCCGGTGGCGACCGCCGCGCGGCGCTCACCGGCCGAGCGGGCCGTCGATGTCGGCACCCAGGCCCTCAGCACCGCGGCCCTCATCCAGAAGGTGGCGCAGGAGACGGCGGAGCGGGTGGCCACCGAGACGGCCGCCCGGGTGAGCCAGCAGTACGAGACCGCGATCTCGGAGCTCACCAAGGCGCTCGACAAGAACACCAAGCGGGCCATCAAGAGCGTGCGGTCCGCTGCCGAGCTGGCTCAGTCGGCCTCACCCATCAAGGGCAAGAAGAAGAAGTAGGCCTCAGTTGTCGGGGGTGCCGTCGGTGAGACCGTCGCCGGACCCGGGGCCGTCGTCGTTCCACAACGGGTCGTTGTCCCACTCCTCGTTGCGCTCCTGGACCTTGTCCAGGGCGCGACTTGCCTCCTCGGCCGAGGCGTACGGGCCGAGCCGGTCGGCGTTCTTGCAGCCGTCGGTGCCCTCGACCGTGTGGTGAGTCAGACAGAACCAGTATTCGTTCTCGCTCATGGCTCGAAACTACACTCGCCTGCGTGTCCGCCGTAGCCCCCGCCCTCATCTCGCCACGCCGTGCGGTGCCCGCCCACATCGTCAGGCCGGAGTACGTCGACCGGCCGGCGCCGCAGCGTTTCGAGGGTGAAGAGGTCAAGGACGCCGACACCGTCGAGCGGATGCGCATCGCCTCCCGACTCGCGGCCCAGGCCCGCGAGCTGGTCGGCTCCCACGTCGCCCCCGGCATCACGACCGACGAGCTCGACCGGATCGGCCACGAGTTCCTGTGCGACCACGGCGCCTACCCCTCGACCCTGGGCTACCGCGGCTTCCCCAAGTCGCTGTGCGCGAGCGTCAACGAGGTCATCTGCCACGGCATCCCCGACTCCCGCGTCGTCGAGGACGGCGACATCGTCAACATCGACATCACCGCCTTCATCGGCGGGGTGCACGGCGACACCAACGCCACCTTCCTCGCCGGTGACGTCGACGACGAGACGCGCCTGCTGGTGGAGCGTACGAAGGAGGCCCTCGACCGGGCGATCAAGGCGGTCAAGCCGGGACGCCGGATGAACGTCGTCGGTCGGGTCATCGAGTCCTACGCCAGGCGTTTCGGCTACGGCGTGGTCCGTGACTTCACCGGCCACGGCATCGGGACGGCCTTCCACTCGGGCCTGATCGTGCCTCACTACGACGACGAGCGGTTCGACGACGAGATCCGCGTCGGGATGACCTTCACCATCGAGCCGATGCTCAACCTCGGCACGCCCGACTACGACATGTGGGACGACGGCTGGACCGTCGTCACCAAGGACCTGAAGCGTTCCGCCCAGTTCGAGCACACCCTGCTGGTCACCGAGACCGGCGCCGAGGTGCTCACCCACCCCTGACCTGCCCTAGACTCTGCCGTGCGAGTGGGCCGGCCGGGCGACCGCGGTCCGTCACCTTCGGGTAGCGGGTCGAGGAAGGTCCGGGCTCCACAGGGCAGGGTGGTGGCCAACAGCCACCCGGGGAAACCCGCGGGACAGTGCCACAGAGAACAGACCGCCACTCCCTCACGGGAGCGGTAAGGGTGAAACGGTGGTGCAAGAGACCACCAGTACGCCAGGCGACTGGCGTAGCTAGGCAAACCCCACCCGGAGCAAGATCAGACAGGATGCGCTCGAGGGCGGCCCGCCCGAGCATCCGGGTAGATCGCACGAGGGAGTCGGCAACGGCTCTCCTAGATGGATGGTCGCCCCCGAGCCTGAATTCGTTCAGGTGAGGGACAGAACCCGGCCTACAGGCCGACCCACTCGCCCCAGCCCGACCGGTCGTCCGTGGACTGGACCGGGCTGGACCGCGGGTCTATGCCTGCGTAGAGTGCCTAATTGTGTTAGGCACTCCAAGTCGCGATAGGCAGGCGGAACGCCGTGAGGCGACTCGACAGGAGATCTTGGCAGCAGCCTGGGCCACCGCGAGGGAGCATGGTCTGGCACAGATCACCCTGCGCGAGGTTGCGGACCGCGTCGGCATGCGGGCGCCGTCGCTCTACTCCCACTTCGAGTCGAAGAACGCGATCTACGACGCCATGTTCGGCCAGGCGTGGCGCGAGTTCCTCGAGTTGTCTTTGGCCCGTGACACCCCGCGCCCCCGAACGGCCCGGACGGCCCTCAGGCGCTACGCCCGGCTCTTCTTCGACTTCGCCGTGGCCGACCTCGCCCGTCACCAGCTGATGAATCAGCGAACCATCCCGGGGTTCGTCCCATCCGAGGAATCCTATGCACCCGCCGTCGAGGTGGTCCGCCTGCTGCACGCGCGAGTCGCGTCCTACGGCATCACCCGGGAGCAGGACATCGACCTCTTCGTCGCGATCGTCGGTGGCCTCGTCGACGGGCAGCTGGCAAACGACCCGGGCGGGGCTCGCTACGCACGGCTCCTCGACCGAGCCATCGACATGTATGCCGACAACCTGGGCCTTTGACCCACAGGAAGGATTCATGATGGACACGAAGCAGCGAACCCACACCACCCCTCGCGCGAGCGAGCTCGATCGCGGCGTGGCGATGCGTCTCGCCGCCACGGAGTACGACCGTGTCGTGGCGCTCCTCGCGACTCTCACGCCGGAGCAGTGGTCAGCACCGACCGACTGTCCTGCCTGGGACGTGCGCGCCATGGCCGGCCACATGCTCGGCATGGCACAAATGGCAGCGACGCTGACGGAGACGGTTCGCCAGCAGGTCAGGTCACAGGGACGTGCCAAGAGGGACGACATCCCGCTGATCGACGCGCTCACCGCCCTCCAGGTCGAGAAGAACGCCAGCCTGACTCCGAGCGAGATCGTCGACGAGATGCGCCGGCTGGGCCCGAGGGCCGCCAGGGCACGCCGGCGCACCCCAGCCCTCGTGCGCGCCCGAACCATGCCCGGTCTGCAGGAGGTGGGCGACCACCAGGAAGCGTGGACGTTCGGCTACCTCCTCGACGTGATCCTCACCCGCGATCCGTTCATGCACCGCGTCGACATCGCCCGCGCCACCGGCGCACGGATGCACGCCGCCCCTGCACATGAGGGCGCGATCGTCGACGACGTCGTCCAGGAGTGGGCCGGTCGACACGGCGCGCCCTACCAGCTGGTGCTCACGGGCGAGGCTGGCGGTCGCTGGAGCCACGGCGAGGCGGAACGTGTGGAGCTGGATGCATTCGAGTTCTGCCGGATGGTGTCCGGTCGGTCCCCCGCGACCGGCCTTCTGGCCGAGCAGGTTCCGTTCTAGCCGTACCCGGCTGACGGAGCCATCTGTTCCGCGGCGAGACCCCTTGGCGGATCCCGGTGACCGCACCCCGAGCTCGGGGCCCAGCTGCGCTCGGCCGGTCTGCGCGTGACGAAGCCGCGACTCCCACTCCACTAGTCAAGATCGGATGGTGGGAGGACAGTTCGGATCATGGAGACGCCCGTGAGCTTCGCCGATCAACTGGCGGATGCCGCGCGCTCGATGCAGGGATGGGCGAGCACGCAACTGACGCTCGAGAGGGTCGTCCTGGTCGCTACCGAGATCATCCAGGGGTGCGACCTCGTCGGGATCTCGATCGTCCACAGCGACCGGATCGACACCCCGGTGGGGAGCGACCCGACGCTGAACCGGATCGACGAGCTCCAGTTCGTGCTCAAGGAAGGACCTTGCTTCGACGCCCTTCACCTGCAGGAGATCGTGCACAGCGGGGATCTGGCCAACGACAGGCGCTGGCCCAGCTGGGGGCCCTTGGTTGCTAGCGAGGTCGGTGTCGTCTCCATCGTGAGCTATTGCCTCTATACGACGAGGGACACGCTCGGCGCAATGAACCTGTATTCGACCGAGCCCGACGCGTTCGACGCCGACGACATCAACAACGGCCATGCGCTCGCCGCCCACGTGGGCGTCGCGCTGGCTGCCTCGCAGAACGTCGAGCAGCTGGAAGTGGCGATCGCGAATCGCACGGCGATAGGTCGGGCAGAGGGCATCCTGATGGAACGCTTCGGCATGCCAGCCGATCAGGCGTTCGCCGTTCTCCGCCGGGTCTCACAGAGCCGCAACGTGAAGCTCAACCGTGTGGCCGAGGAGCTGGTGCGCACCGGCATAACGCCGAGCTAGCGGACGGTCCACGGCCGCCTCGTCGAGCTCCTACAGCCGTCTTCCAGGAGTGGTCGAGGGCTGCAGGGACGCGTAGCTGCGTGAGTCGCGCCCCTGCACACCCCCCGTCCCGCACTCCACCGGAGCACGGAGTCTCATGAGCCGGTCCGCAACCGGGCAGGCGCCCTCCCGAGTGGGGCATGGCCAGGATCGCCGTCGCGAAGCTGCGCCTCGAGCCACCGCATCAACGCCTCCTGTCGGATTCCGGTCTGCGGATTGCCCTCGCAGATCCCGCGTAGCAGCGTGTGGGCGAGGGTGGGCACGGGTGTACGAGACATCCGCGACCATCCGATCAGCACCGCGAACGCCTGATGGGAGTCGACCCCGTAGAACAACATCAACGCGCCCTTGGCCTGTTCGATGAGCGCGGGGCTGGCATCGATCTCGCACGAGGCGGGGAGGGACACGTCGGTGCCAGCGGCACCGTCGGCGACTCGCTCGTGCCACTCCAGCAGACGGTTCGCGGTGCGGCGCGCGTCCGGGGTGAGATGGCGGGTGGAGGTGGGCATCTGTGGACCTCTCGAGGAGAGCGTCACGGCCGAGACAAACCTGCCGCAGGCTGACCTCCCAACCACCGGTCCCGAACCTAGGCCACAAACACGGACCTGTCTACGCCCACGACGGCAGCCGGGCCGTGCGGAGATCGGCGGGCGTACGGCAGCCCCCAGCCATACTTGATCTGTTCCAGAAAAGCCTCTAGGTTCGTCACGTGACCACACCCGAGCTCGAAGCCCAGCTTCGCTCGGCCGGCCTCCGCGTGACGAAGCCGCGGACGGCGGTGCTCGCAGCCCTGCGCTCCCTGCCCCACGTCGACACGGAGACGGTGATCTCAGCGGTCCGCGGGGAGCTCGGCACCGTGTCGCACCAGGCGATCTACGACGTGCTGCGGGCGCTCACCGATGCCGGGCTCGTACGCCGGATCCAGCCCGCCGGCGCCATCGCCCGCTATGAGGTGCGCGTCGGAGACAACCACCACCACCTCGTGTGCCGCTCCTGCGGCGCCATCGCCGACGTCGACTGCGCCGTCGGCCATGCACCATGCCTCACCGCCGACGTCGACCACGGCTTCGTGGTCGACGAGGCGGAGGTCGTCTACTGGGGCACCTGCCCCGGGTGTGCGGCCGTACCCACCCCATGAAGTTCCGCCTGCCGATGGAAGGAAACAGATGAGCGACAGCCAGGACAACGCCCCCACGAGCCCACAGGGGGGCGATGACAAGGCGGCTTCGGGCTGCCCGGTCGCGCACGACTCGGCGACGGCGCAGGGAAGCGACAGCGAGAACCCCGCCATCGACGCTCCCACCGCCAAGACCGGCGGCCGACCGCACGGGCTGCAGGACTGGTGGCCCAACATGCTGGACCTCAAGGTCCTGCACTCCCACTCCCCCCAGGGCAACCCGCTGGGTGACGACTTCGACTACCGCACCGAGTTCGCGAAGCTGGACGTCGACGAGCTGAAGCGTGACCTCGTCGAGCTGATGCACTCCTCGCAGGACTGGTGGCCGGCCGACTTCGGCCACTACGGCGGCCTCTTCATCCGGATGAGCTGGCACGCAGCGGGCACCTACCGCATCTACGACGGCCGTGGCGGCGCCGGCGACGGCGGCCAGCGCTTCGCCCCGCTCAACTCCTGGCCCGACAACGCCAACCTCGACAAGGCCCGCCGTCTGTTGTGGCCGGTCAAGCAGAAGCATGGCCAGAAGATCTCGTGGGCCGACCTGATCGTCCTGGCCGGCACCGTGGCCATGGAGGACATGGGCTTCGAGAACTTCGGCTTCGCCTTCGGCCGCGAGGACGTCTGGGAGCCCGAGGAGATCTTCTGGGGTCCCGAGGACACCTGGCTCGGCGACGAGCGCTACTCCGGTGAGCGCGAGCTCGAGGAGCAGCTCGGTGCGGTCCAGATGGGCCTCATCTACGTCAACCCCGAAGGCCCCAACGGCAACCCCGACCCGCTCGCCTCGGCCCAGGACATCCGGACGACGTTCGCCCGGATGGCCATGGACGACGAGGAGACCGTCGCGCTCATCGCCGGCGGCCACACGTTCGGCAAGACCCACGGTGCCGGCGACGCCGACCTGGTGGGTGTCGAGCCGGAGGGCGCGCCCCTCGAGGCACAGGGACTCGGCTGGAAGAGCGAGTACGGCTCCGGCAAGGGCGGCGACACCATCACGTCCGGCCTCGAGGTCACCTGGACCGACCGGCCGACCGAGTGGAGCAACCGCTACTTCGAGATCCTCTTCGGCTATGAGTGGGAGCTCACCGAGAGCCCCGCCGGCGCCAAGCAGTGGGTCGCCAAGACCGACGACGCGATCATCCCCGACGCCCACGACGCGTCGAAGAAGCACCGCCCGACGATGCTGACCTCCGACCTCGCACTGCGCGTCGACCCGGCGTACGAGAAGATCTCGCGGCGATTCCTGGAGAACCCCGAGGAGTTCCGCCTGGCCTATGCCAAGGCCTGGTACAAGCTCCTCCACCGCGACATGGGCCCGGTCTCGCGCTTCCTCGGCCCGTGGATCCCCGAGGCCCAGCTGTGGCAGGACCCGGTGCCGCCGGTCGAGGGCCAGCTCGTCGGTGACGCCGACGTCGCTGCGCTCAAGGCCGCCGTCCTCGACTCGGGCCTCTCGGTCTCCGAGCTGGTCGGCACTGCGTGGGCCTCGGCAGCGAGCTTCCGCCACACCGACAAGCGCGGTGGCGCCAACGGTGCTCGCATCCGGCTCGAGCCCCAGCGCGGCTGGGCGGTCAACCAGCCCGAGCAGCTCGCGGGGGTCCTCGAGAAGCTCGAGGCGGTCCGGGCCGACTTCAACGGCGGTGGCGGCGCCCAGGTGTCCTTGGCGGACCTGATCGTGCTGGCGGGCTCCGCCGCGGTGGAGAAGGCGGCCGCCGACGCGGGCGTCGAGGTCACGGTGCCGTTCCACGCGGGGCGCACCGACGCCACCCAGGAGCAGACCGACGTCGACTCCTTCCGCGTCCTCGAGCCGCGCGCCGACGGGTTCCGCAACTACCTGCTCCCGGGCTCGAAGCTGGCGCCCGAGACGTTGCTCCTCGACCGCGCCTACATGCTCAACCTGTCGGCGCCTGAGATGACCGTGCTCGTCGGCGGCCTGCGGGTGCTGGGCGCCAACCACGGCGGTTCGCAGCACGGTGTCCTCACCGACCGGCCCGGCGTGCTGAGCAACGACTTCTTCGCCAACCTGCTCTCTCCCGGGACGCGGTGGAAGACGTCGGAGCACGAGGAGAACGTCTACGAGATCCAGGACCTCAGCAGCGGTGAGGTCGCCTGGACGGCCACCGCGGTCGACCTCGTGTTCGGGTCCAACTCGCAGCTGCGGGCACTGGCCGAGGTGTACGCCAGCGAGGACGCGCGTGAGAAGTTCGTCCGCGACTTCGTCGCCGCATGGACCAAGGTCATGGAGCTCGACCGCTTCGACCTGGCCTGAGCCCGGACCACGATGCCGGTCGGCCCCTCCGGGGGTCGACCGGCCTCGCCGTCACACGAGTCGGAACTCCACCGCGCGCGAGGCCGGGTCGGCGCTGATCAGCTCGACCGTCACCCGCTCCCCCAGCGGCAGGTCACGGTCCGAGGTGACCGTGGCCTCGACGGCGGGCTCCTGGATGGTCACGTCCCCACGCTGCTGGTCCTTCTCGTCGATCTCGACCACCACCCCGGTGAACGACTCCCCGACCCGCTCGGAGAGCAGCTCGGCCTCGCAGAGGTTGACGATGGCGTTCTCGTACTGGTTGGCCCGTCGACCAGAGTCGCGCATCGTGTCGGGCAGCTCCTGCATCGCCGTGAGCACCCACTCCGGCACGTCCGTGCCGGCGCAGAGCGCGACGCAGACCTCTCCGGCATAGCGGTCGACCAGCCGACGCAGCGGCGCGGTGACGTGGGCGTACTCGGAGGCCAGCGCGGAGTGCTGGGCCAGCTCCGGCAGCTCGCCGTTGAAGGTGACGTAGCCCGCGCCGCGCAGCAGACGGGTGGACGCCACGATCATCGCCGCGTGCTCGGGGATCGACGCGTCCAGCGAGCGGATGAAGTCGGGGTAGAGCTGCTCGGCCGGCCACTCGACGCCGAGGGCCCGGGCCGTACGGTGCAGCCGCTGGATGTCGCGGGGGTCTGCCGGAGGCAGGGTGCGCAGCACACCGACACGGGCATAGACCATCAGTGAGGCCGCGGCCATGCCGGTCAGCAGCGAGATCTGGGCGTTCCACTCCTCCACCGGCAGCAGCTGGCGGAACTCCAGGTGCCAGTGGCCGTCGTGCTCGACGATCTCCTGCTCGGGGAGCGGGAGGGAGACGCCACCGCGCGCTGCCTCCCGGGCGAGCCGCAGCTCCCCGACCTCCTTGAGCAGGGTGAACATCTCGTCCGCGCGGCCTGCATCGAGGTCGGCCTGCACCGCGGCGTAGTGGAGCTTGGCGCGCGACCTCACCAGCGCCCGCTCGACGACCACGTCGATGCCCTCGCCGCTGGAGTCGACCTTGATCGTCCACAGCAGCGCCGGGCAGACCTGGTCGGGCAGCAGCGATGCCGCTCCCTCGCTCAGCACCTTCGGGTGCAACGGGATCTTGGAGTCGGCGCCGTAGAGCGTCTCACCGCGCCGGTTGGCCTCCACGTCCACCGGGTCGCCGGGGCTCACGAAGGCCGCGACATCGGCGATCGCGTAGTGGATGACGTAGCCGTCGCCGTCTCGCTCGATGTGCATCGCCTGGTCGAGGTCCATCGACGTCTCGGGGTCGATCGTCACGAGCTCGATGTCCGTGCGGTCCAGGTCGGGGAGCCGCGGCGCCTGCGCGGCTGTGGCCGCGGCGGCCTCGACGTCGGCAGGGAAGTCCGGCGACAGCTCGAGCTCGTCCTGGATCCTCGCGATGCCGTCCCGCATCTCCTGGGCGGAGACGCTGTCCTCGTCCGGACGGACCTTGACCACACGGTTGCTCGGCATGACCCCGACCCTAACCAAGGCACGGTGCCCACCTCTCCCTACTCTTGCCCCGTGCTGATCCTCCTGCCCCCGAGCGAAGGCAAGACCGCTCCTCGCCGCGGCAAGCCGCTCGACCTCGCGTCCCTGTCGGCACCCGTGCTCACTCCAGCACGCACGAGCGTGCTGGCGTCACTCCTCCACCTCTGTCGTACCGACCCGGGCCGCGCGGCAGCCACGCTCGGGCTGGGCGCCGGCCAGATCGACCTGGTCGCCCGCAACGCCTCCCTCGACACCGCCCCGACCGCGCGAGCCGACGCCATCTACACCGGTGTCCTCTACGACGCCCTGGGCTTCGCCACCCTCTCCCCCGCCGCCCGCCGCCGCTCGACGAGCCGGGTCGCCGTGACCAGCGCCCTCGTCGGACTGGTCCGGCCCGGGGACCGGATCCCGGCCTACCGCCTCTCCGGCGACGCCGTCCTGCCCGGGCTCGGCTCCGTCGCCGGCGTCTGGCGCAACGCCCTCGGCCCGGCCGTCATGGACGGCATGGGGCGCGGGTTGCTGGTGGACCTCCGCTCGAGCACGTACGCCGCGTTCTGGCGGCCCACGAAGGACCTGGCCCCGCGGATCGCCACCGTGCGTGTCCTCCACGAGTCGGCCGGCAAGCGGAGCGTGGTGAGCCACTTCAACAAGGCCACCAAGGGGCGGATCGTCCGCGCGCTGCTCGAGGACGGCGCCGACCCCCGCACCCCGCGGGCGCTCGCCGACGCGCTGACCAGACTCGGCTGGACCGTCGAGGTCGGCGAGCGGACCGCCAAGGGCACCCAGCTCGACGTGGTGGTCAGCGAGGTCTAGCCCGACGGCTGGGCCCGACGGCTAACGCAGCGGGATGACGTCGGTCGCCTCGAGCGGGTCCATCCCGCACAGCGCCAGCAGGTCGGCGATGATCGAGCGCACCTGCGCCAGGATCACCTCGGCCGAGAGGTCGTGACTGTGCTCCACGGACGCCGTGGCACGACCCAGCGCGATGAGGTCGTCGATCACCGCGGTCGCCATGCGGTCGGCGACCAGCTCGTCGGCGACCCGCTCGGACAGCGCGGCCAGGTCGCGCATCAGGGAGGCGTACGACGGCGGCACCGGCTCACGGCGGTAGCAGGCCACCGCCACCCGGCGCACGACGACGCGGGTGTTGCGCAGGGCCACGTCGAGCGGCTCGACGAGCTCGGCGAGCTGTCGCTGGTGCTCGCCGTGCCGTCGCCGGAAGGGCGAGGAGCTCACCACCGACAACCCCTCCTCGGACGCGGCCCTCAGCTCGGCGATGAGCACGTCCGTCGAGCGGGCGTCGCGCAGTGCCTCGAGGGCGAGGTCGACGTCGCCGTCACCCAGCCGGTCGGCGGCGGAACGCAGCAGGTCAGCGACCTTCCGGACCACGACAGCGGCCTGGTCTCGTGGCTTGCGCAGCGGCGCCCCCGGGACGACCGTCGCGGCCACGAGCGCGACGGCTCCGCCGATCAGCGCGTCGGTCCACCGCAGGAACGCGTCGCCCGGAGCCGGTGCGAGCGCCGCGACCACGATCCCCTGGACGGCCGCCTGGATGAGCAGCAGCTGCCCGGCGTCGAGGAGCAGGGCGATCGACATGCCGACCGCGACGATCAGCGCGATCTGGAGCCCGCCCGAGCCGATGAGGTGGGTGGTCACGTCACCGAGCAGGACGCCGAGCGCGACCCCCACGGTGACCTCGGCCACGCGGCGATGGCGCTGGCCGTAGGACATGCCGAGCGACACCACGGCCGCGATGGGCGCGAAGAACGGCAGCTGGTGCCCGAAGACGTCCGCAGCCAGCCACCACGCGAACCCGGCGGCGATCGCGCTCTGCCCGATGACCCAGGCCTTCGACCGCAGCCTCCCGACGCGGGCGCGCAGCGACGTACGACCGCGCGCGGCCATCATCTCCGCGTCGAGGCGCATGGGCGAGCGGCTCTCAGATTCCCGACTCGTCGGTGCGCACCAGGATGCGCTGGCACTCCTCGCACCGGATGACCTCGTCGGCCGGCGCCGAGCGGATCCGCGAGATCTCGGACGCGTCGATGCTCATGTTGCAGCCGCCGCACTGGCGGCCCCGCAGCAGCGCGGCGCCGACGCCCTTCTGGTCGCGCAGCCGCTCGTAGAGCGCCATCAGGTCCTCCGGCATGCCCTCGGCGGCAGGACCACGAGCGCTCGCGACCTCGGCCAGAGAGGCGTCGATCGCCGCCTGCTTCTCGTCGCGCGCCGTCACCAGCTCGGAGAGCCGCGCGTCGATGTCCTCGGCGCGGATGCCGAGACCGTCCAGCACCTGCTGGGCCTCCTCCAGCGCCTCCATCACCTCGAGCTCGGCGTCCTCCAGCGAGCTGATGCGACGCTCCAGCGAGACCAGCTCGTGCTGCATCCGCTCGAGGTCCTTGGGCTGGGTGATCTGCCCGGTGTCCATCCGCGTCCGGTCACGCTCGCGGCGGGTCTTGACCTGCTCGACCTCCCGGTCGGCCTTGGTCTGCTCCACGGTGAGGTCGTCGACGACGATGCGGGCGTCGCGGACCTGGTCGGTGAGCGCGGTGCGCTCGGCCTCCAGGGTGGTGATCTCGGCCAGCTCGGGCAGGTTCGCCCGCTGGTGGCGCAGCTGGTTGGCGCGCGAGTCGAGCTCGGCGACGTCAAGCAGCTTGAGCTGGTGGGTGGGATCGGCCTTCAACGGCTCTCCTGGGGACTTCAGTAGCGAAACGACCACGGATCGGTGCACTGCGTGCTGACCCGGGTGTCGACCCTATCGCCCAGCGCTTCGCACAGCAGACCCTCCACCACCGGGAGCCAGGTCCACTCCGCGGCCCAGTGGGCGACGTCGACCAGTGCGGGACCACCGTGCTCCAGGAACTCGCCCGCCCGGTGGTGTCGCAGGTCACTCGTCACGAACACGTCGACGTCGCTGTCGGCGAGCTCGTCGAGCAGGAAGTCTCCTGCTCCACCGCAGACCGCCACCCGGCGTACGGGCCGGTCGCGGTCGCCCGCCACCCGGACACCGTGCGCCGTGGCGGGCAGCGCGCCCGCGACGAGCGCAGCGAACGCGCCCAGCGTCGTCTCGTCGCACGAGCCGATCCGTCCCGTGCCCGTGGCGGGGGCACCGGCCACCGGGCGGATCGGCACCAGGTCACCCAACCCCAGGGCCAGGGCCAGGGACTCGGAGACCCCGCTCACGGCCTGGTCGGCGTTGGTGTGGGCCGCGAGCAGGGCGCAGCCACCCGACGTGAGCGCCTGCAGGGTCCGCCCCTTGGGCGTCGTGGCCGCCACCGAGCTGACCGGGGTCAGGAAGAGCGGGTGGTGCACCACCAACAGGTCGGCCCCCCACTCGACCGCTTCGCGGGCCACGTCGATGGTCGGGTCGACGGCGAACATCACCTTCGCGACCTCCGAGCCGGGGTCCCCCGCGACGAGACCCACGGCGTCGAAGGAGTCGGCGGTGCCGGGTGGGTACCACTGGTGCAGGAGGTCGACGACGTCGGCGAGGGCGGGCATGGGCCGATTATCGGTGGTCGAGCGACGTCGAGGTCAGTTGACCTGGCGTTCAGCACCCGACCAGTAGGGCTCCCGGAGCTTGAACTTCTGCAGCTTGCCGGTCGCGGTGCGCGCCAGCTCGTCGCGGAACTCGATCGAGGTAGGGGCCTTGTAGCCCGCCGCCTTGTCCTTGCACCACGCGATCAGCTCGGCCTCGTCGGCGCTCGCACCCTCGCTGAGGACGACGAGCGCCTTGATGGTCTCGCCCCACTTCTCGCTCGGCACCCCGATCACCGCGACCTCGGCCACTGCCGGGTGGGAGAAGAGCACGTCCTCGACCTCGATCGACGAGACGTTCTCACCGCCGGTGATGATCACGTCCTTCTTGCGGTCGCTGATCGTGAGGTAGCCGTCGTCCCCGATGACGCCGCCGTCGCCGGTGCGGAACCACCCGTCGACCAGCGCCCTGCTTGTCTCGTCGGGCCGCTCCCAGTAGCCCTCGAGGATGACGTTGGAGCGTGCCAGCACCTCGCCGTGCTCGTCGGTGCGCAGCCGTACGCCGATGGCAGGCGCGCCGGCCCGGACGAGCTTGGCCGCACGTTCCTCGGGCGACAGGTCGTCCCACTCGGCGCGGGTGCGGTTGATCGTCAGCAGGGGCGAGGTCTCGGTCAGGCCGTAGATCTGGATGAACTCCCAGCCCAGCTCCTCCTGGACCCGCACGATCGTCTGGGTCGGCGGCGGCGCCCCGGCGACGATGACCCGCACCCGGTCACGCCCGGGGATCTCGCCCTCCCAGCTCGCCGCGGCCTCCAGGGCCGCCGTGACGACCGCCGGCGCCGCGCACAGGAAGGTGACGCCGTGCTGATCGATCCGGCGCAGGATCTCGGGGCCGTCGACCTTGCGCAGCACGATCTGCGGCACTCCCAGGCCCGCCACCGCGAAGGGCATCCCCCAGCCGTTGGCGTGGAACATCGGCAGGGTGTGCAGGTAGACGTCTCGGTCGCTGACCCCGGCGTGCAGGCCGAAGGTGACCGCGTTGGTCCACAGGTTGCGGTGCGTGAGCTGCACGCCCTTGGGTCGTGCGGTCGTGCCGGAGGTGTAGTTGATGGTCGCGGTGGCGTTCTCGTCCGGCTCCCACGCCCGCGGCTCGACTCCGGGAGCGGCGAACATCGCGTCGTCGTCGCCGAGCAGGAATCGGTGCTCGACGTCGACGCCCGCCACCACCTCCTGCAGCTCGGGATCGACGTAGAGCACGCGTGCCCCGGAGTGGGCAACGATGTAGGAGATCTCGTCGGGGCGGAGCCGGAAGTTGATCGGCACCAGCACCCGGCCCGAGCCGCACACCCCGAAGAACGACGTCAGCAGGCGCGCGGAGTTGTGGCTGATCACCGCGACCCGCTCACCGACCTCGATGCCGAGCTCGTCCAGCTTCGCCGACTGCCGCCGGGCCAGGGCGTGCATCTCGGCGTAGGTCTGCGTGCCGAGCGAGGCCGCCGGTTGCTCGGGTTCGTCGACGAAGCCGACCCGGTCGCCGTAGACCGTGGCCGCGCGGTCGAGGAAGTCAGTGACACTGAACGGTACGAACACTTCGGGCTCCTGATCTCCGTGGACCTGCCGGCCCTGCCCATGCTAGGACGCCCGGCGTCCGGAGGAGATGGTGCGTCGGGACGGTTTCGAACCGCCGACCGCTCGGGTGTAAACCGAGTGCTCTACCGCTGAGCTACCGACGCGGAAGCCCGCCGAACGGGCTGGCACAGACTACGGACGAGCCGGCGCCGGCACAAAATGGCATAAGTCGAGCCGCTGGCGTCTCGGGTCACCAGCGGCTCGACAGATCAAAGATTACACGACCCTCCCAAGGCGTTGCGGGTTTCGCGCATTTCGACGCTGCGGTCTAGACCGCAGCGTCGGAAACGGCGGCATGGAGCTCCCTGAGGTGCTCGTCGAGGTCGCGTCCGTCCGGGCTCGCGTTGTGCACCGACCACCGGACCAGGCCATCGCGGTCGACGACGTACGACGACCTGCGCGGCACGCCCTTGACCGGGTCGAAGACCTCGTAGGCCGTGGACACGGCGCCGTGCGGCCAGAAGTCGGCGAGCAGCGGGAAGTTGAGGCCCTCGGCCTCGGCGAAGGCGCGCAACGAGTAGACCGGGTCACAGGAGAGGGCGAGCACCTCGGTGTCGAAGGTCAGGAACTCGTCGAGCCGGACGCGCACCTGGGAGAGCTCGCCGGTGCAGATGCCGGAGAAGGCGAACGGGTAGAACAGCAGCGCCACGGCCTTGCGGCCGCGGAAGTCGCTCAAGGTCACGTCCTGGCCGAACTGGTCGCGCAGGGTGAAGTCCGGCGCCTCGCCGCCGATACGCAGGCCCGGGTTGCTCATGCGTGCTCCCCGGACGTCCACTCGGCCAGCTCCCTCTTGAGGATCTTGCCTGTCGCGTTGCGCGGCAGCTCGTCGACGAAGACGATGTCCCGGGGCACCTTGAAGCGCGCGAGGCTGGCCTTCACATGAGCCTTCAGGTCGTCCTCGGAGACGTCGCCGTGGCTGACCACGAAGGCACGCAGGCGCTGCCCGTAGTCGTCGTCGTCCACGCCCACGGCGGCGACCTCGAGCACCAGCTCATGGGTGACGAGGCAGTCCTCGACCTCCTGCGGGAAGACGTTCTCACCGCCCGAGACGATCATGTCGTCGTCGCGCCCGGCCACGTGCAGGCGACCGTGCTCGTCGAAGCGACCCAGGTCGCCCGAGGACATCAGCCCGTCGACGACCTCCTTCGACCCGCCGCCGGTGTAACCCTCGAAGAGCAGGCCGTTGCCGACGAAGATGCGCCCCGTCTCGCCGACCGGCAGCTCGCGCCCGTGGTCGTCGAGGATCTTCACGACCGTGCCGTACGGCGGTCGTCCGGCAGATGTCGGGTCTGCGCGCAGGTCCGCTGGTGTCGCGACCGCGGCGTAGGCGACCTCGGTCGACCCGTAGATGTTGTAGAGGTTCTCGCCGAAGCGGTCCATCCAGGCCTTCGCCAGGGTGGCCGGCAACGCCGAGCCCGATGACGCGACGACCTCGAGTCCGTCCAGGCGGATGCCGTCGAGGAGGTCGGGGTCGAGCGCGAGCATCCGCTGGAGCATCACCGGGATCACGACCATCGACTCGCACCGCAGGTCTGCGGTCGTGCGCAGGGCGGTCTCCGGGTCGAAGGTCCGGCGCAGCACCACCGTGGAGCCCAGCAGCATCGCCAGGGCCAGGTGGGCGAAGCCCCACGTGTGGAAGAGCGGCGCCGCGATGTGCGTACGCCATCCGGCCCGCAACGGCATGCGTGAGAGCAGCGCCACCGCCGCGTCGATGCCGGCCTCCTGGCGGGGTGCCCCCTTGGGCGTGCCCGTCGTGCCGGAGGTGAGGATCACGATCCGCGCGTGCCGCTGCGGCGGGTGCAGGTCGCTCTCGTCGTAGGCGTGCACGAGCGTCTCGAGCGTCTCGCCCGAGCCCTCGTCGTCTGTCCACGCGACCACCCGTCGCTCGACGCTGGCCCCCGCCAGCAGCGACGTGAACTCCTCGTCATGGATCACCACGCTGGGTTGTTCGCGCCCGAGCACGTCGACGAGCTGCGGCCCGGCGAAGGAGGTGTTGAGGTAGAGGATGTCGGCGCCGAGCTTCGCGATCGCGACCGATGCGTCCACGAAGCCGCGGTGGTTGCGGCACATCACCGCCACCGAGTCGCCCTCGCCCACCCCACGCTCGGCCAGCGCACGCGCCAGCGAGTTGGAGCGACGGTGCAGCTCACCCCACGTGAGCTCACCGAGATCGTCGATGATGCCGACGCCGTACGGGTTGCGGGCGGCCAGGGAGGCGAATCCGCCTGCAGGACCGGTGCCCCACTGCAGGACCGTCCTGCCGAGGTTGACGAGCGTCCGCGGCCAGTAGGGGCGGATGACACCGGCCCGACCCAGCACACTGACCGTGGTCCCGAGTCCCGCGACCCTGGTCGCGACTGCGCTGAGGCAGGGGCTCACGCCGGGGTCTTCGGCGCGACCAACCTGGTCGCCTGCCAGTCCTTGCTGACTGCTGCCGTCGTGGTCTGGGCGAGCCCGGCGATCGGGGCCGCCTCCGACACGTCTGCTGCGTCCACGCTGCCCGGACGTCCGACCTTGGGTGTCAGCAGCCAGATCGATCCGCCGCCCACGAGGTCGGTCAGCGCGTCGACGAGTCCGTCGACGAGGTCGCCGTCGTCGTTGCGCCACCACAGCAGGACCGCATCGACGACGTTGCCGTGGTCGCCGTCGACCATGTCTGCATCGATGCAGTCCTCGACAGCGACGCGAAGCTCGTCATCGGTGTCGTTGTCCCAGCCGAGTTCCTGGACGACCATGCCGGGCTTGAAGCCCAGCCGGTCCCCCGTACCTGTCACCGGGGCAGAATCGCCCACCGTCGAGCTCACGCATGGCCTCCAATGTTTGAGTGCCCGTAGTCCACCCGAGTTGGGGAAGCGATGCAACCCCGTCCCGCGTAGCGAGCCGTTGCGACACCCTAGAGGCAGGGGTGTTCCAACTACCCATGGGTAGATTTTCTGATGGGCGCACGCGTGACACGATGCAGGGGTGAGTGACGTCGAGAAGTCCACGAAGAGGCCGAGCGTTGTGTCGGTGATCCACGAGGGACTCCCCACCCAGTTGCCCGACATCGACCCCGACGAGACGCAGGAGTGGGTCGCGTCGTTCGACGCGATGCTCGACGACCGCGGTCGGGAGCGAGCCCGCTACGTGATGCTGCGGCTCCTCGAACGAGCTCGCGAGAAGCAGGTCGGTGTGCCTGCGCTGCGCTCGACCGACTACATCAACACGATCCCGCCCGAGCGTGAGCCGTGGTTCCCCGGCGACGAGGACGTCGAGCGCCGCATCCGCGCCTTCATCCGCTGGAACGCCGCCGTCATGGTCTCCAGCGCCAACCGCAAGGGCCTCGAGGTCGGCGGCCACATCGCGACCTACCAGTCCTCGGCCAGCCTCTACGAGGTCGGCTTCAACCACTTCTTCCGCGGCAAGGAGCACGAAGGGGGCGGCGACCAGCTCTACATCCAGGGCCACGGCTCCCCCGGCATCTACGCCCGCGCCTTCCTCGAGGGTCGCCTGACCGAGGAGCAGCTCTACCGCTTCCGCCAGGAGGTCCAGCACGGTGTGGGCAAGGGCCTGTCGTCCTACCCCCACCCGCGGCTGATGCCCGAGTTCTGGGAGTTCCCCACCGTCTCGATGGGCCTGACCGCGATCAACTCGATCTACCAGGCCCGGTTCAACCGCTACATGCACAACCGCAAGCTCAAGGACACCTCCCAGCAGCGGGTGTGGGCCTTCATGGGTGACGGCGAGATGGCGGAGCCCGAGTCGCTCGGCGCGATCCGCGTCGCCGCGCGCGAGGAGCTCGACAACCTCACCTGGGTCATCAACTGCAACCTCCAGCAGCTCGACGGGCCGGTCACCGGCAACGGCAAGATCATCCAGGAGCTGGAGGCCAACTTCCGTGGCGCCGGCTGGAACGTGATCAAGGTCGTCTGGGGCCGCGAGTGGGACGCCCTGCTCGCCAAGGACGTCGACGGAGTGCTCGTCAACCGGATGAACACCACCCCCGACGGCCAGTTCCAGACCTACTCGACCGAGGACGGCGCCTACGTCCGGGAGAACTTCTTCGGCGACGACCCGCGTCTGCGCTCCATGGTCGAGCACATGAGCGACACCCAGATCGAGAAGCTGCCCCGCGGTGGCCACGACTACCGCAAGGTCTACGCCGCCTTCGATGCCGCGAGCAAGCACGCCGGTCAGCCGACGGTGATCCTGGCCCACACCATCAAGGGCTGGACGATCGACGCCCTCGAGGGCAAGAACGCCACCCACCAGATGAAGAAGCTGACCCCGGCGGACCTCAAGAAGTACCGCGACCGCCTCTACCTCCCGATCAGCGACAAGGAGCTCGAGGAGTCCTACGAGAAGACCGGCGGCGCGCCGTTCTTCCACCCCGGCAAGGACTCCCCCGAGATCGAGTACATGATGGAGCGCCGCAAGCAGCTCGGCGGTTCCGTCCCCCGCCGCGTCCTGCGCGCCAGCGCCCTCAAGCTGCCCGGCGACGAGATGTACGCCGAGCTCAAGCAGGGCGCGGGCAAGAAGCAGATGGCGACCACGATGGCCGCCGTCCGCCTGCTCAAGGACTGGATGAAGGACCCCGAGATCGGCGACCGGCTGGTGCCGATCGCCCCCGACGAGTACCGCACGTTCGGCATGGACTCCATGTTCCCGAGCGCCAAGGTCTACAACCCGGGCGGCCAGCAGTACGACTCGGTCGACCGCAAGCTCCTGCTGTCCTACAAGGAGTCCGCGGAGGGGCAGATGCTCCACGAGGGGATCTCCGAGGCCGGCGCCGTCGCGTCCGCGACCGCAGCCGGATCGGCGTACTCCACCCACGGCGAGCACATGATCCCGTTCTACATCTTCTACTCGATGTTCGGGTTCCAGCGCACGGGCGACTCGATCTGGGCGATGGCCGACCAGCTGGCGCGTGGCTTCCTGATCGGCGCCACCGCCGGTCGCACCACCCTCACCGGTGAGGGCCTCCAGCACGCCGACGGCCACTCGCCGCTCCTCGCGGCGACCAACCCCGCGGTCGTGCACTACGACCCGGCGTTCGCCTACGAGGTCGCCCACGTCATGCAGAGCGGCCTGGAGCGGATGTACGGCACGGGCGGACCCAACGGCAACGGCGAGGACGTCATCTTCTACGTCACCGTCTACAACGAGCCGGTCTCCCAGCCCAAGGAGCCCGAGGACGTCGACGTCGAGGGCATCCTGCGCGGGATCCACCACGTGTCGACCGCGGACGGCGAGGGCCCCCGGGTCCAGCTGCTGGCGTCCGGAGTCGGCTACCCGTGGATCGACAAGGCCGCGTCGATGCTGGCCGAGGACTGGGGGGTGCGCGCCGACACCTGGTCGGTCACCTCGTGGAACGAGCTGGCCCGCGACGGCGCGGAGGCCGAGAAGTGGAACCTCCTCAACCCCGCCGAGCCGAAGCGTCGCGCGTTCGTCACCGAGCGTCTCGAGGGTGCGGCCGGTCCGGTCGTCGCCGTGTCCGACTACATGCGTGCGGTGCCGCTGCAGATCGCCCGCTGGGTCCCCGCCGACTACCGCGTCCTGGGCGCCGACGGCTTCGGCTTCGCCGACACCCGCGCGGCGGCTCGACGCTTCTTCCAGATCGACGCCGAGAGCGTCGTCGTCCAGGCGCTCCAGGCACTTGCCGACGCCGGTGAGGTGCCCGTGGAGAAGGTGTCCGAGGCGCTCGCGCGCTACCGCATCGACGACCCGACGGCCGTCAAGGGCGTCAAGCAGGAGGGCGGCGACGCCTGACGACTCGGGTCGAGCGCTAGGCGGGGCGCCGCACGGCGTGCACCGGGGCCAGCGGCGCGTCGCCGGCCTCGGCCTGGTCGGGCACGGCGTCGGCGCCGCTGTCGAGCAGCTCGCGCCAGCGCGTCCGGTCGTAGGCGATCGGGTCCGTGGTCCTGATGAAGTCGCGCAGGATCTTCACGAACCGCTGCGGGTGGTCCTTGTGCGGGAAGTGGCCGGCGTTGGGGACGATCTCGACCCGGGCGGTCGGCGCGAGCGCGCTGGCGAAGCTGGCGTGGCTCACCGGGATGATCAGGTCGTCGGCCCCCCAGATCACGCACATGGGCATCGCGTCGGTGAGGTAGGCGCGGTCGGCCATCGTGACGATCTGGCCCTTCCAGTCCACGACCGCCCGCACGACGTGACGGATGGCGGCCCGGGTCCGGGGGTCCCTGAAGGAGTCGTAGATCTCGGCGGCCTCGTCGAGGTCGCGGAACTGGGCGATCCCGCTCCTGGCGAGCAGACGCATGGCGCCGGTGCCGAGGTGCCGCACTCCCGGGAGGGCGAGCACGCCCATCACCTGGTGGAAGCCGGGCGTCGTGATGAGCCGGATGGCCGGTGTGACCTCGGGACCGAGCCCACCCGACCCGACCAGGACGATGCGCTCGGTGCGCTCGGGGTACTGGTAGGCGAACTGCATCGCGACGCCGCCGCCGAAGCTGTGGCCGACGACGGTGACCGTGTCGATCCCGAGCACGGTCAGCAGGTCACGCATGCCGTTCGCGTAGCCACCGACGCTGTAGTCCGCGCGGGGCTTGGCGGAGTCGCCGTGGCCCAACAGGTCGGGCGCGATGACGGTGAAGTGACGAGACAGGGACTCGATCACCGGCTCCCACGTGCTGTGGTCGCACCCCAGGCCGTGCAGCAGGAGGAGTGCGGGTCCCGAACCGGTCCTGACGTAGGCGCGGCGGTGGCCGTGCACCGTGACGTACTGCAACTGCGGACTGCGTCGACGCACCGTGACCTCCGACCGATTCAGGTAGGTGCCGGATTCAACCAGACGCACCATCCCCACCTGCTCCTCGGCCTCGTGCCGATGCCAACTCGTGATGTCGACCATCCGGCTGACCCGCTGCTCGACGACCGAGGCGCTTGGTGGGAACCCCACTATCCGGGTGCCCGCACTAGAGTCGTCCCATGCCTCCGTCCCGCCGCCGCGCCGCCGCGGCCCTGCGGAGCTCCTCGGGGGCGCTGAGCACTGCCGCCACCGGCCGGATGTCGAGCGACCTCCCCTGGTTCGACGACCTCAGCGCGCAGGACCGGTCGTGGGTCGGACTGATCGTCCAGGCCGGCATCCGTGGGTTCGTCGACTGGTACGACCTCGAGGAGCAGTCGGGCGATCCGGACCCGCTCGCGGTCGCCGTGTTCGGCGCTGCTCCGCGCGAGCTGACCGGTGTCATCTCGCTCCAGCAGACCGTCGAGCTGGTGCGCCTCAGCATCCGGGTGGTCGAGACCAACATCGACGCCCTGATCCATCCCGACGACCTCGAGGCCGTGCACGACGCGGTCCTGCGCTATGCCCGGGAGGTCGCCTTCGCGACGGCCGCGGTGTACGCCCGGGCGGCCGAGTCGCGCGGCGCCTGGGACGCCCGTCTGGAGGCTCTCGTCGTCGACGCCGTCGTCCGGGCCGAGGCCGACGAGACGGTCCTCTCCCGCGCGAGCGCGCTGGGCTGGGGTGCCCACGGCGACGTGGCCGTGGTGCTGGGTGCGGTGCCACCGCACCGTGCCGAGCTCGACGTCTTCGAGTCCGTACGCCGGTCCGCCCGGGCCGGCGACATGGACGCCCTGTGTGCCACCCAGGGCGATCGACTGGTCGTCGTCCTCGGCGGCGTACGCGATCCGCTGAAGGCCGCGACACGGCTGATCGAGCACTTCGGCGACGGCCCGGTGGTGGTCGGCCCGGTGATCGCCGACCTCGCCCACGCCCACGCCTCGGCACGCGCCGCGCTGTCGGCGCACCGGGCGGCCAGCGGCTGGCCCGACGCGCCCCGGCCGGTGGCGAGCCGCGACCTGCTGCCCGAGCGGGCGCTTGCCGGGGACGGACACGCTCGCCGCCATCTCGTCGACGAGGTCTACCTCCCCCTGCTGGCCGCGCGCGGCACCCTGCTGGAGACGCTGGGGGCATGGTTCGAGCACGGCTCCTCCATCGAGGCCACCGGCCGCTCCCTCTTCGTCCACCCCAACACGGTGCGCTACCGCCTGCGCCAGATCTCCGACATCACCGGCTGGTCGCCGACGCGCCCGCGCGAGGCGTTCACGCTCCAGCTCGCCTTGATCCTGGGTCGCCAGTCCGGCCGCACCAAGTTGTAGGAACCCTACAAACATCTGGGGGTGACTTTCGTCGGCGTCCGACCCGCGCCCGCATCCCCTGACCCGTCAGAGTGGACTTGTGCTCGTCATCGTCGCTCCCGGCCAGGGGGCCCAGACCCCCGGCTTCCTCACTCCATGGCTGGAGGACCCCACTTTCGCCGCCCGCTTCGACTGGCTCGCCACCGTGGCCGGGCTCGACCTGGCCCACTACGGCACCAAGGCCGACGCGGAGACCATCCGCGACACGCGAATCGCGCAGCCGCTGCTGGTGGCGACCGGCCTGATCGCGGCGCTCGACGTCTTCCCCCATCCCGCCGACACCTTCGCCCGCATCGGAGCCGTCGCCGGCCACAGCGTGGGCGAGCTGACCGCCGCCGCCGGCGCCCGTGCCATCAGCGCCGAGCAGGCGATGGTCCTGGTGCGCGAGCGTGGTGCCGCCATGGCCGACGCGGCCGCCGCGACGCCCACCGGGATGACGGCCGTCCTGGGTGGCGACCGCGACGAGGTCCTGGCCAGCGTGGAGCGCCACGGCCTCACCGCCGCCAACGACAACGGCCCCGGTCAGGTGGTCGCCGCCGGGACGATGGAGCAGCTGGCCGCCTTCGCGGCCGATCCGCCGGCCAAGGCGCGCTTGATGCCGCTCAGCGTCGCCGGCGCCTTCCACACCTCCCACATGGGCCCGGCGGTCGAGCGCCTCGACTCCCTGGCGCAGTCCGTGTCGACCCACGACCCCCGCACGCCGGTGATCTCCAACCGCGACGGCCAGATCGTCCACGACGGCCGTGAGGTCGTCCGCCGCATCGTCGGGCAGATCTCCAACCCGGTCCGCTGGGACCTGTGCATGGAGACGATGAGCGACCTCGGCGTGACCGGCATCCTCGAGATGCCGCCCGCCGGCACGCTGACCGGCATCGCCAAGCGGGCACTCAAGGGCGTCGAGACGTTCGCGCTCAAGACCCCCGACCAGCTCGACGACGCCCGCGCCTTCTGCGACAAGCACGGCGAGGCCTCGATGATCGAGACCACGCCGACCTGGCGGATGGTCGTCTCCCCCGCCAAGGGCACCTTCCACCTCGACGCGCAGGCCGCCGACAGCGACGTGCTGGCGCCCGGCGCACCGATCGGTGACGTGGCCAGCCTGCGCGACCGCACCCAGATCACCGCGCCCCACGGCGGATCGGTCGTCGAGTGGCTCGTCGAGGACGGCGACCTGGTCTCGCCCGGCCAACCGCTGCTGCGCCTGCACCCCGAGGCGGTCCACTGATGGCCCGCATCACCACGACGACCGGGGCGGAGCACGCCGCCATCCTCGGCGTCGGCGCCTACCGCCCCGCCCGCCTCGTCCCCAACGCCGACGTGGTCGACGCCATCGACTCGAGCGACGAGTGGATCCAGCAGCGCTCCGGCATCAAGACGCGCCGGTGGGCCGGTCCCGAGGAGACGGTCCAGATGATGTCGGTCGAGGCGTCGAGGAAGGCGCTCGAGCAAGCCGGCCTCGATGCCCGTGACATCGACTGCGTGGTCGTCGCGACCGTGAGTCACCTGCTCCAGACCCCGGCCGTCGCCACGGCGATCGCCCACGAGCTCGGCACCGACCAGGCCGCCGCATTCGACATCTCGGCCGCGTGCTCGGGGTTCTGCCACGGCATCTCCCTGGCCTCCGACTTCGTCCGCGCCGGAAGCGCCCGCCACGTCCTGGTCATCGGCGTCGAGCGCCTCACCGACATCCTCGACCTCACCGACCGCGGCACTGCCTTCATCTTCGCCGACGGCGCGGGTGCTGCGGTCGTCGGACCCAGCGACACCCCGGGCATCGGTCCGGTCGTGTGGGGCTCCGACGGTGAGCAGTTCGACCTGATCCGCCAGCGCGAGGACTGGCGCGACGTCGTCGGCAGCCCCGAGGTACCAGGCAGCGGTGTGATGCCGCACCTGGTGATGCAGGGCAACCCCGTGTTCCGCTGGGCGTCCTTCGCCATGGCCAAGATCGGCCAGCAGGCGCTCGATGCGGCCGGTGTCACCCTCGACGACCTCGACGTGTTCGTCCCGCACCAGGCGAACATGCGCATCATCGACGCGATGGCCCGATCCATGAAGCTCCCCGACTCCGTGCGGATCGCCCGCGACGTCGCTGACCAGGGCAACAGCTCGGCTGCGTCGGTTCCGCTCGCGCTCGACCGGATGATCGCCGAGGGCGACGCCAAGTCCGGTGACATCGCGCTGCTCATCGCCTTCGGCGCCGGGCTGTCGTACGCCGCCCAGGTCGTCACGGTCCCCTGAGACTGCACCACCCCAGAACAGCATCACCCACAGCACCACCCACCTAGAGAAGGGAAGGCCCCATGGCCACCACCGAAGAAATCCGCGCGGACCTCGCCGAGATCGTCAACGAGGTTGCCGGCGTCGACGCCGCGGACGTCCAGCTGGACAAGTCCTTCGTCGACGACCTCGACGTCGACTCGCTCTCCATGGTCGAGGTCGTCGTCGCCGCTGAGGAGAAGTTCGGCGTGACCATCCCCGACGACGAGGTCAAGAACCTCAAGACCGTCGGCGACGCAGTCGCCTTCATCGAGCGCTCGCAGGGCTGATCGGCCCCACCGACGCGTCACGGGCGGTCGCACCAGCAGCGCCCGCCCGTGACCGGCTTTCAACCACCCTCACGAGAACGGAACCCCCAGATGTCCTCGACCCGCGTAGTCGTCACCGGCCTCGGCGCCACCTCCCCGGTCGGCGGGGACGTTCCCACCACCTGGCAGGCGATGCTGGCCGGGACCTCCGGCGTGCGTCACCTCGATGACGACTGGGCCGAGACGCTCCCGGTGAAGATCGGCGGTCGCATCGCCGTCGAGCCGTCCGAGGTGCTCGAGCGCGTCAAGGCCCGTCGCCTCGACCGCTCGAGCCAGTTCGCCATGGTCGCCGCCGACCAGGCATGGGAGGACTCCGGGCTGGAGGGATCGGGCCTGGAGCCCGAGCGCCTGGCCGTCGCGATCGCCTCCGGCATCGGCGGCGTGACCACGTTGCTCGACAACTACGACGCCCTGCTCGAGAAGGGCCCGCGTCGCGTGTCCCCCCTCGCGGTGCCGATGCTCATGCCCAACGCGCCCGCCGCCAACGTCAGCCTCAAGTACGGCGCCCGCGCCGCTGTGCACGCCCCGACCTCGGCCTGCGCCTCCGGCAACGAGGCGATCGCCATGGCGATCGACCTCATCCGCCTCGGTCGCGCCGACGTGGTGATCGCCGGCGGCACCGAGGCCGCGATCCACCCGCTGCCGATGGCGGCCTTCGCCAACATGATGGCCCTGTCCAAGAACGAGGGCGACCCGACCACGGTGTCGCGCCCCTGGGACACGGCCCGCGACGGCTTCGTCCTCGGTGAGGGTGGCGCCGTGCTGATCCTCGAGTCCGAGGAGCACGCCCGCGCCCGCGGTGCCAAGATCTACGCGACCGTCCTCGGCGCCGGCATCAGCAACGACGCCCACGACATCGCCCAGCCCGACCCCGAGGGACGTGGCGGCACGCGCGCGATCAAGATGGCGCTGCGCGAGGGCGACGTCGACCCCGCCAGCGTCGTGCACGTCAACGCCCACGCCACCTCGACGCCCAAGGGCGACATCGCCGAGGGACTCATGCTGCACACCGTCCTCGGCTCACACGTCGACCGCTGCGTGGTCACGAGCACCAAGTCGATGACCGGGCACCTCCTCGGCGGCGCCGGTGCCCTCGAGGCCGTCGCGATCGTGATGGCCCTCAAGGACCGCACCAGCCCCCCGACCATCAACCTCGACAACCTCGACCCCCAGGTCGACCTCGACATCCCGACCGAGGCCCGGGCACTGCCCGAGGGCGACATCGTGGGTCTCAACAACTCCTTCGGTTTCGGTGGCGCCAACGTCGCCGTGGCCTTCGGCAGCGCCTGACCTCCAGCGACTCGCCAGAAGGACACGCCGACCTCGTGACTGCCACCCAGGCCGCACCCGCCAAGCTGCCGCGCTCGGAGGACCCCCGCAACCCGGTCCTCCGACTCACCGCCCTGCTCGACGAGGGCACCCTCGAGCTCATCACCGCCGATGACGACTCGGGCATGCTGGCGGCCGTGGGTCGGGTCGACGGGACGTCGGTCGTCGCCTTCTGCAGCGATGCCACCGTGATGGGTGGCGCGATGGGCGACGTCGGTTGCCGGGTCGTCGTCGATGCCTACCACCGCGCGATCACCGACGGCGTACCCATCATCGGGCTGTGGCACTCCGGGGGTGCCCGGCTCGCCGAGGGCGTCCTCTCGCTCCACGCGGTGGGCCGCATCTTCCACGTGATGACCCAGGCGTCCGGCGTGATCCCGCAGATCTCCGTCGTGCTCGGTCCCGCAGCCGGTGGCGCTGCCTACGGCCCCGCGCTCACCGACGTGGTCATTCTCGGGCCGGAGGGGCGCATCTTCGTCACCGGCCCCGACGTCGTCCGATCGGTGACCGGTGAGGACGTCGACATGCTGCGACTGGGCGGCCCGGAGCCGCACGGACGCCGCTCCGGTGTCGTCCACATCCTCACCGAGTCCGAGCGCGAGGCCCTCGACCGGGCGCGCACCGTCGCCTCGTTGCTCGGCGCCCAGGGCAGCCTGGCCGCCGACGAGGTGGAGGACCGCGACCTCGGTGCCTTGCTGCCGGAGTCGAAGAGGCGTGCCTACGACGTGCACCCCCTCGTCGACGGCCTGCTCGACGAGGGCACCATGCAGGAGCTCCACGCACGCTGGGCGCCCAACATCGTGACCGCCCTCGGGCGTTTCGGTGGCCGCACGGTGGGTGTCGTGGCCAACAACCCGCTCCGCCTCGGTGGCTGTCTCGACTCGCTCTCGGCCGAGAAGGCCTCGCGCTTCGTGCGCATGTGCGACGCCTTCGGAGTCCCCCTCGTCGTGCTCGTGGACGTCCCGGGCTACCTCCCTGGCGTCGGCCAGGAGTGGGACGGGGTCGTACGCCGCGGCGCCAAGCTGCTGCACGCCTTCGGCGAGTGCGTTGTCCCCCGCGTCACGCTGGTGACCCGCAAGACCTACGGCGGTGCCTACATCGCGATGAACGCCCGCTCGCTGGGCGCCACCAGGGTCTTCGCCTGGCCGGGCGCCGAGGTGGCGGTGATGGGTGCGGTCGCCGCCATCCGCGTCCTCCACCGTCGCAGGCTGGCCGAGGTCTCCCCGGAGATCCGACCGCAGGTCGAGGCCGAGCTGGCCGCAGAGCACGAGCGCATCGCCGGCGGCGTGGACAAGGCGGTGGAGATCGGTGTGGTCGACGAGGTCGTCGAGCCGAGCCGGACCCGCAGCGCCATCGCCCACGCCATGCGACACGAGATCGACACCGCAGGCGTACGCCGCGGGCAGCACGGCAACATCCCGCTCTGACGAGGGCGCGAGCTCAGACCACCTGGTGCAGCCAGCGCACCGGAGCGCCCTCGCCGGCGTGGCGGAAGGTCTCCAGCTCGTCGTCCCACGGCTTGCCGAGCAGCTTGTCGATCTCCAGCAGGAGGGTGGTGTCGCCGAGCGCCGCCTTCACCACCGACGCCTTGAGCCGGTCCTCGGGGATCAGGATGTCCCCGTGCGGGCCGGTGACGGCGTGGAAGATCCCGAGATCGGGCGTGCAGGAGAACCGCGTGCCCTCCGTCGAGCTCGTCGGCTCCTCGGTGATCTCGAAGCGCAGGTGGTTCCACCCGCGCAGCGCCGACGCGACCGCGGCGGCAGAGCCGGCCGAGCCGCTCCACGACAGCTCCGCGCGGTAGGACCCCGGCTGGGCAGGCTGCGGCGTCCAGTCGAGCGAGACGGCAACTCCGAGGACTCCGCCCACGGCCCACTCGATGTGTGGGCAGAGCGCAGAGGGTGCAGAGTGCACGTAAAGAATGCCCCGTGTCCCCGGACCGTCCGGGCGGCTGGCAATACGTGTGGTCACGTGACCTCCTTGAGTTCCGACGCTCCAGATGCGCCTTCCCCAGCGGTCTGTTCGTCCTAGCTCAACGAGAGTCGAGTGACACCTATGTGATTAGTGGCTCCATTGTGGCCGATGTGGCGCAAGAATGCCAGCGTGTCGGGCCGTCAGGCCTGTCTGCGCTCGAGCAGGTCCGCACGCTCGGCGGCGTCGGTGAGCTGTTCGGAGTCGATGGCATTGGTGCGGTGGAACCACGCCAACGCGTCGGACTCCCGGCCGGCGACCTCGAGGAGGTCGGCGTAGGCGTAGCGCAGCCGCACCACCCAGGGAGCGCGGGTCTTGGACTGGAGGGGCGCCAGCTCGAGCGTCCGCAGTGCCGCATCGAGCTGACCCATGTCGCGTCGGGCACCTGCCTCGACCAGCGTCATCTCGGCCTTGGCCTCGGGAGCGAAGTTCGCGACCGACGGGCTCTTGGCCAGCTTGATGGCCTGCTCCGGGTTGCCCAGGGCACGGTGGCAGTCCGCCATGATCGGCAGGTAGTCGGTGGCGCCGTTCATCCGCTTGGCGGCCCGCAGCTCGGCCAACGCCTCCGCGTAGTGACCTGCGGCGTACGCCGCCTCGCCGGTCGCCTCACGCACCACGGCGAGCCGTGAGGCGCGGGCCCGGGCTGCCAGGGTGTGCTGGTAGGCGGTCTCGGGGTCCTCGTCGATCAGGGCGCCGGCGGCCGCGAGGTGCCGGGCCACTCGGGCCGCGAGCTTCTCGGGCAGGCCCTTGAGCTGGGCTCGAACGCCGCGCTCCAGCTCGGCGCCGGTGATGTCCTCGGGCAGGTCGGGGCCGTCGTAGGTGGACTGCTCGACGGAGCGAGGACGTTCCTCGCCGGAGCGACCACGGAACGCGCGCGCCGACGAACCGGACTTGTCGCCGGACGAGTAGCCACCGGAGCCGCGACCCTTCTCGGGCGCACCTCCGCGCCCGCGGGAGTCGCCGGACGACGGGCGGCCCGTGCCTCCCCGGCCGGCAGAGCTTCCGCGGCCGGTGGAGTCGCCACGGCTCGAGGATCCTCCGCGGCTCGCACCCGTGCCCCCTCGCGACGGACGCTGTCCTCGACGGTCCTCGGCCACGGCTGCACTTCCCTTCTCACGTTCTTCGCCCCGTACGGGTGC
>CAVRLH010000005.1:0-311777 GCA_963721925.1 uncultured Actinomycetota bacterium
GGTGACATCCGCACGGGTCTCGGCCGCTTCGAACGACAGATCTCGGGCTACGGGCTCCAGTACCTCCTCCCCGAGCACGGTGGCCAGCTCGCCAAGGCCTTCGTCGGGAGCGAGGGCACCTGCGGGATCGTGACCTCAGCGGTCGTCCGGCTGCACGAGGCCCCGGCGACCCGTGCGCTCGTCGTCATCGGCTTCGCCGACGAGGTCGCCGCGGCGACGGCGGCGCCGGACATCGCTGTCCTGGGGCCACTCACCGTCGAGGGGATCGACGAAGCGGTGGTCCGCACCTCCGACCTGCGCATGGGTGCGACGCGGAGGCCCGAGCTCCCCCCGGGCGGAGCCTGGCTGATGATCGAGCTCGGCGGGGCGGACGTCGACGCGGTCCGAGACCAGGTCTCCGGCCTCGTGGCCGTTGCCGACCAACACGGCTCCCTGGGACACCAGGTCCTCGTCGACGTGGCCGACCAGCGAGCCTGCTGGGCGATCCGTGAGCGCGGTGCCGGACTGGCGAGCCGATCCGTCGAGGGGCGCGAGTTCTCGCCCGGCTGGGAGGATGCGGCGGTCCCGCCGGCACAGCTCGGTGCCTACCTCCAGGACTTCCGGGCGCTGATGGCCGGACACGGCCGGACCGGCATGGTCTACGGCCACTTCGGCGAGGGATGCGTGCACGTACGCATCGACCACGACCTCCTCTCGGAGGGCGGGCGCGTGGCATACCGAGCCTTCCAGGAGGACGCGGCGGACCTCGTGGTCGCGCATCAGGGCTCTCTCTCGGGCGAGCACGGGGACGGCCGGGCGCGATCAGAGCTGCTGGGTCGCATGTACGGCGACCGGGTCCTCGAGGCGTTCGGCGCCTTCAAGCACGCGTTCGATCCCGGCGGTGTGCTGAATCCGGGCGTGCTCGTCGACCCCGACCCGCTCGATGCCCACCTGCGCGCCGAGCACTCCGCCCCCTTCCGTAAGGACCTGGCGTTCCTCTACCCGGACGACGACGGCGACCTGAGCAAGGCCCTGCGTCGCTGCACCGGGGTGGGCGCCTGTCGCAAGAGCTCCGGCGGTGGCATGTGCCCCTCCTACCGGGCGACATCGGAGGAGATGCACAGCACCCGCGGCCGCGCCCGCGTGCTGGCCGAGATGCTCGACGGGAGCGTCGTGCCCGATGCCTGGCAGTCCGACAGCGTCCATGAGGCGCTCGACCTGTGCCTCTCGTGCAAGGCGTGCTCCTCGGAGTGCCCGGTCGGCGTGGACATGGCGACCTACAAGGCAGAGTTCCTCCATCAGAGGTATCGCCGCCGGCTCCGGCCCAAGGCGCACTACAGCATGGGCTGGTTGCCGGTCTGGCTGGCCGGCGCCCGGCTGGCGCCGCGGTTGGCCAACCGCCTGACCGGCGTCGGATGGGTCCAGAAGCTCGCGAAGCGGGCCGGCGGCATCGACGCCCGGCGGGCCCTGCCCCGGTTGGCGGAGGAACCCCTGGGACGCGAGTTCCGGAGCCGGCGCCGCTCCGACCGTGGTGAGCCCGTCGTGCTCTGGATCGACACGTTCACCAGGACGTTCTCACCCGAGGTCGCGCGTGCCGCGGTCGAGGTCCTGGAGGACGTCGGCTACCGGGTCGACCTCGCGCCGTCGACCGTGTGCTGTGGCCTGACGTGGGTCTCGACCGGACAGCTCGACATCGCGCGCAAGGTGATGGCCCGTTCCGTCCGGCTGCTCGACCGCTCCGGCAACGGGGCACCGATCGTCGCCCTCGAGCCGAGCTGCGCCACGGCGCTGCGTCACGATGCCGGGCTCCTGCTCGGGGACGAGGCGACGAGCCGGGTCGCGGGCCGCATCGTCTCCTTGGCCGAGATCGTCGCCGACCGGCTCCCACCAGTCGAGGCCCGGACGACTGCCCTCGCGCAGTTCCACTGCCACCAGCGGGCAACGTTCGGGACGGCGGCGGATCGCGCCGTCCTCGAGGCGGCTGGCGTGGACCTGACCAGCGTCGACGAAGGGTGTTGCGGGCTGGCCGGCAACTTCGGTTTCGAGGACGGTCACTACGACGTCTCGGTCGCCTGCGCCGAGGAGGCACTGCTCCCCGCAGTCCGGGAGCACGGCCCCCAGCCGATCCTGGCCGATGGCTATTCGTGTCGGTTGCAGATCGAGCAGCTGGGCGGTCGAAGAGCCGTCCACCTGGCCGAGCTGCTGCTGACACTGACCCGTGGATCGGAGAAGGAGGATTGACGGAGCCGCTCGGTCTCAGCGACTCTCCAGCAACCGGACGAGGGCTGTGTGTCCCCGTGCCCGAGCGTGTCCGAGCGCGCTGACGCCGTCCTTGTCGGGGATGGTCGGGTCTGCGCCGGCGGCGAGCAGGAGGCCGACGATCTGCTGGTGGGCCGGGCCTCCGTCGCCGAGGATGACGGCTTCGAGGAGCGCGGTCCAGCCGAGCCGGTTGACGTGGTCGACGTCGATACCCGTCTTCAGCACCCGACGCACGTAGTCGACGTGACCCCGTTCGCTGGCCGGGATGAGCGAGGTGCCGCCATACCGGTTGAGGATCCCCAGGTCGGGTCTCGCGGGGAGCAGTGCCTCGAGCATCGGCACGCTGCCGGTGACGCCGGTGACCAGCCATGGTGTGTCGTGCTGGTGGTCCAGGGCGTCGGGGTCGGCACCCATGGCGACGAGGAGCCGGGCGACGTCGACGTGATCTTCGGTGACGGCCAGCAGCAGGGGCGTGTGATGGAGTGCGTCGCGGGTCTCGATGTCCGCGCCCGCCCGGAGGGCCCGAGCGGCCTCGTCGGCGTCACCTCGCTCGGCCGCGCGGAGCAGTGCGGCGTCCGGGCGAGCGATCTGGGCCGGGTCGAGAGCGGCGCGGAGCACCGCTTCGAGGGCGGGGTAGCGCCGTTGTTCGGCCATCTCCACCGCGGTGAGGCCCTCGTTGCCTGACGGGCGACTCAGCTCGACGCCGCCCGCCACCAGGACCCGCACGGTGTCGACGTAGTCGGTGGTGTCCTTGCCCAGCCAGACCGCCTCATGAAGTGCCTGGTAGCCGATCCGGTTCACGTGGTCGCGGTCGATGCCTTCCTGCAGCAGCCGCCCGACGACCAGGGAGTGCCCCCGTTCAGCCGCGCGGATCAGACCGGTGCCGTTCCAGCTGTCCTTGTCGTTCACCCGCGCCCCGTGCGCGAGGGTCACCTCGAGCAGGTCGGTGTAGCCCTCACTGGTCGCGATCAGGTACGCCGACTGCTGCGTGTCGTCCTTGTCGTTCACGTCCGCACCACGCTTCACCAGAGCCGCTGCCCGGTCCACGTCGTTGGCCCAGGCGGCGTCACGCAGCTGTTCATCGAGTGCGGCCTGCTCTGCCGCGCTGCGCGTCTTGGGCGTCGCCATGTCCTTGCTCCTCGTCTCCGGGACGTCGTCCGGCTCGGTTGGGGCCGCGGAGGGCGTGAGCCGGGCCGGAGCGTCGTCGGACTCCGGCGCACTCGCACCGCATCCGGTCAGGGCAGCGACGGCCGCGGTGCCGGCCACGAGATGAGCAAGCGTCGTGCGGTTCATCAGGTCCTCAGTGTCCTCAGCGGACACGGTCGCCAGCAAACGGGTTCGCTCATGACGGGACCCGCTCGAAGATCGCGGCCAGTCCCTGGCCGCCGCCGATGCACATGGTCTCGAGGCCGTAGCGGGCCTCGCGACGGTGCATCTCGTGGGCGAGCGTGGCCAGGATGCGAGCCCCGGTCGCACCGACCGGGTGGCCGAGCGAGATGCCCGAGCCGTTGGGGTTGAGCCGGTCATCAGTGGGATCGACCTTCCACTCCCGCAGGCAGGCGAGCACCTGGGCGGCGAAGGCCTCGTTGAGCTCGATGACGTCGACCTGGTCGAGGGTGAGGCCGGCCCGGTCGAGCGCCGCCGCGGTGGCTGGCACGGGCCCGATGCCCATCACCTCCGGGCCCACACCGGCGACCGCCCACGACTTCAGGGACAGCAGCGGACGGAGACCGCGGCGCTCGGCCTCCTCGCGGGTGGTCACCACGCACATGGCGGCGCCGTCGTTCTGGCCGCTGGCGTTGCCGGCGGTGACGGTGGACGCGGCATCGATCTTGACGCGCACCGGCCGGAGCCCGGCGAGCTGCTCGAGCGTGGTGTCGGGTCGGGGGTGCTCGTCGCGGTCGACGACCAGGTCCGGCGCTCCGCGGCGGCCGGCGACGGTGACTGGCACCAGCTCGTCGGCGAACCTGCCGGCGGTCTGGGCGGCGCCCGCTCGCTGCTGGGATCGCACCGAGAGCTCGTCCTGCTCCTCGCGCGAGATGTCGTAGTCGCGGCGCAGGTTCTCGGCCGTCTCGAGCATGCCGCCGGGCACCGGGTGGTCCGCGCCTCCGGCGGTCTCGCGGGCCCGGACCAGACGGTCCATCAGCTCGACGCCACCGCTGCGGATGCCGGTGCGCAGACCGAGGGCGTAGTGCTCCACGTTGGACATCGACTCGACACCACCGGCCACGATGACGCTGCCGGCGCCACTGGCGACCTGCGCGGCGGCGTACAGGACGGCCTGAAGACCGGAGCCGCAGCGGCGGTCCAGCTGGAGCCCGGGGACTCCGGTGCCGAGGCCGGCGTCGAGGGCGGCGATGCGGCCGATCGCCGGGTTCTCGCCGCTGGGGTAGCAGTTGCCCAGGATCACGTCGTCGACGTCGCCCTCGCCGAGTCCGGTACGGCGGACCAGCTCGGCCAGGGTGGACGATGCGAGGTCGACGGCGGACAGGGTCGAGAGCGCACCGCCGAATCGTCCGACGGGGGTGCGGATGGGCTCGCAGATGACGATGTCAGGCATGGCTCGACGCTAAACGGTGTGACCAATCCATGGGTACTGGCCCACGGCCTTCCCGGCGTCTAGGTTGGTGGAATGCCCGTATTCATGGTGGAGCGACAGTTCGCCGACCAGCTGGAGGTCGCCCCGGAGACGGCTGCCTCGATCAATCGGATCAACGACGAGGCCGGTGTGCGCTGGCTCAAGTCCTTCCTGTCCGCGGACAAGCGCAAGACGTTCTGCCTCTACGAGGCCGACGACGTCGACGCGATCCGCGCGGCCGCCATCCGCGCCGGCATCCCAGCCGACGCGATCATGGAGCTGTCCGGAACGGTGGCTCCGGACGGTTCGTTCGCACCGATGTAGGCCAGCTGCAGCCGGTGCCTACACGAGACCGTGCTCGGCGGCGAAGACCGCAGCCTTGGTGCGGTTGGGCGCGGCGGTCTTGATGAGAATGCTGCGTACGTGGTTGGCGCAGGTGTTGGCCGTGATGAACAGCCGTTCACCGATCTCCCGGTTCGACAGCCCTTCCGCGACCAGGCGGAGCACCTGGACCTCCCGCTCGGTCAGGCCGTTCGGCAGGGCAGCCCGCTCGGGATGAGGCGTCGGGTCGGCGTCGAGGTCCCTGAGCACGCGGCGATGACCGATGTGTCGGGCCAGCGCCCGCGCCTCCTCATCGAGGCGAACGGCTGAACGTGACGGCTGTCCGTGCGTCGGGATGTCGCAGCGGCTGCGGTGCCAGCTCCACGCGGCGAGCGTCTCCACCTGGTGGGTGACCGCGCCCATCCGCCGGTCCATCTCGAGGGCACGCTCGAAGTGGTGGTCGGCACTGGGAGCGCCGAGCACCGAGTCGAGCTGCGCGAGGTAGCGATCGGCGGAGCCGAACGCGGCAGCATTGGCGCCGGCCATCAGGTTGGTTCCGGCGTACTCGGTGAGGAGCGGCCGGAGCACCGCCGCGGCTGCAGCGTCGTCAAGCTTCGCCGCCGCCTCGGCCGCGAATGCCAGCACGCCCGCCCACTGGGCGCCGGCACGGTAGTCGTCCAGGTGGTCACGGAGGTGTGTCAGGAGGCGTGCGGCCGGCCCCAGCATCTCGAGCTCCGTGTAGAGGGCCAGCAGGCCCGGCAACCAGTGGTCGTCGAGGCTCTCGTCGCCGGTGATGAAGGGTCGGACCTGCTCGAGGCCGCCGGTGACCCGACGCAGCATGAACTGCTGGACGCCCCACGATCCCTCGGTGGCGCCGTCGAACTCGAGGCTGAACTGGTCGTCGAGCCACGCGAGGATGTGCTCGGCGCCCGCGAAGTCACCGACCGCGTACCGGTGGGTGTAGCGGGAGCATCCGGAGACGTAGCGGAAGAACGGTTGCCCGCGGGAGAGTGCGATCTCGGTCAGATCACGTTGAGCGCTGCTCCAGGCGGCCTCGTCGCCCACGAGGTAGGCGAAGGCACCTCGGTGGAACGCCGCGGGTCCGAGGTGGTCGTCGTCGCCGAGGCGGGAGCCGATCTCGTGCAGCTCGAGTGCGCGAGCCAACAGCACCGGCGCCAGATCCGGCGTCAGGCCCTGCCACAGCGTCGCCCGGATGGCATGTGCGGTGAGCTCGTCGTCACCGCTGGCGCGGGCAAGCTGCAGGGCCTCCTCGCCGAGCTCGCGGGCCCGCCTGCGGTCACCGGTGAACGAGGCCGCGCGTCCCATGCTGGCCAGGGCCCGGATGTTCAACGGATCGCCGTCCTCCAGCGCGGCGGCGCGGCGCGCCTCACCGAGCATCGCCAGGGACCGCTGACCGTTCTCGGACGGTCGCCACGACGCGTCCTCGTGGCCGATGGCGGCGAGCAGGCGCACCCCGGGGTTCTCGTCCGTGCCCAGCTCCTCGTAGATGCTGCGAGCGGTCGGGAAGTGGCCGGCATGCATGTGGCAGCGCGCCGCAGCGGACAGCAGCTCGGCCCGCGACGGCCCCTCGGTCACGTGGAGCTGCGCCGCCCGCTCGTAGAGAGTGGCTGCTTCACTGTGCGCGATCCCGCGGACCGCCTGCTGCGCTGCCAGCACCAGGTAGTGGACTGCCTTGTCCCCGTGCCCGAGGGCCCGCGCCTGGACGAAGTGATGGGCGAGCTGCGCCATGAGGCCCGGGTCGTCCGCGCCGACGCGCGTCTCGAGAACCCGGGCCACGCGTGCGTGCGCCGCCGCGAGCTCGGTGGCCGACATCTGGTCGAGCACAGCCTGACGAGCGAGCGAATGGACGAACCGGTAGCCGCCGGCGTCGGCGTCGGCAGTCGCGACCAGGAGCCCGGCGCGGACCGTGAGGTCGATGCCCTCGAGCACCGCGTCGGGGCCGAGGTCGCAGGCCTGGATCAACAGCGTGGGGTCGACGGCGTCGCCTGCCACCGCCGCCAGCTCGAGGACCCGCGTGTGAGCCAGGTCGAACGCCGACAGTCGACGCGCCAGCGCGTCCTGCACCGACCCCGGCGCCTGGCCGGTCCCGGACCGGATGGCGGCGAGGCCGCCGCGGGAGGCCAGGTCGTGCCAGTACTCCTGCAGGAAGAAGGGGTTCCCGCCGGTCTGGTCGCGCAGCACCGGTGCCGCCGCCCGGGCCGACGTGAGCGAGACCCCGGCCTCCCGGACGAGGTACTCGACCACGTCCTCGGCGGTCAGCCCGACGAGGTCGATCCGGGCGACGCCGTCGAGACGGTGCAGGTCGGCAAGGGCAAAGCTGACCGCGTCGGTGCGGTCCGGGGCCGTGGTGCGGCGGGTGGCCAGGACCAGCAGCCGCTCTCCCGCCGTGGACTCGACCAGGTGGGACAACATCGCCAGCGTCGGCTCCGGGGCCCAGTGCAGGTCTTCCAGGACGAGCACCGTCGGCTCCTGCTCGGCCGCCGCCACCAGCACGCGGAGCACGGCGTCGAAGAGGATCGCCCGGGAGCCCCCATCGTCCGACGCGAGCCCGGCTGCCGACGGCCAGTGCAGCAGCGCGGCCGTGGTCAGGCGAAGCAGCGGCGCCGCAGCGTGGGGAGTGATGTCGCGGAGGGCCTCCGGCGGCATCTGCTCCAACGCCTGCTCGAGGATGGCGACGAACGGCCGGTAGGGCGTGTTGAACTCCTCGCGACACGAACCCCACAGCACGGTCGCACCGTGCTCACGAAGTGCCGCGCCCACCTCGACCACCAGGCGGGTCTTGCCGACACCGGGCTCCCCGCCCACGAAGACGACCTGCCGCCGGTCGGCCTCGACGGCTGCCCAGACCGTCTCGAGGCGTTCCATCTCCGCCTGGCGCCCCACGAAGGTGGTCCGACTCCGTGCGGGCCCCGTCGTTGAGCTCATCGGAGCAGGTTCCATGGTCTGTCGACTGTAGCCCGATCCCGCGCCCACCGAGATAGTCAGATCTGACCCCCCACCCCTCCTGGTCGATGAGGTCAGATCAGGTCAGGCGCCTTGCTCGCGTCCTCCGTAGCGTCGCAGGTCCGACACACCCCATCGCAGAGGAGCACCACCATGGCGACACCGATCAAGGACCTGCCCGTCGAGGTTTCCCAGGGTGACCTGGAGACCAGGTACGTCGAGCAGGGCGACATGGCCATCCGGCACATCCGGGTCCCGGCCGGGACCGACTTCGGCCCCGTCCTGAAGGGCCTTCCGGACGACCGTTGCCCCAGCCCCCACTGGGGGATCGTGCTGGAGGGCTCGCTCCGGCTCGAGCACGCCGACGGGACCATCGAGACCGCGAGCGCGGGCGAGGTCTACTACTGGCCCTCCGGACACACCGCCACCTCGTCCGACGGCGCCGTCTTCATCGAGATCGGTCCGGTCGCCCCGATGCGGCAGTTCCACGAGCACGCCCAGCAGGTGTTCGCCTGATCCGACAGGCCCACCCGCCTGCCACCCCATCCCACAGCTCTGTCGAGAAGAACAGGAATCCATCATGAGCGGCACACCGGCACTCACCATCCTCGACGCCGCCCGCGGCGACGTGGTCACCTCGCAGTCGCCCGAGTACGACGAGGCGCGTTCGGTCTACAACGCGATGATCGACCGGCGACCGCTCGCGATCGTGCGCGCGACAGGTGTCACCGACGTACGCATCGCCGTCGACGCGGCTCGCGAGAGCGGCCTACCCCTTGCCATCCGGGACGGCGCGCACAGCGTCCCGGGCTTCGGGACGGTCGACGACGGCATCGTGCTGGATCTCAGCGCGATGAAGGGGATCCGCATCGACCCCGTGAAGCGGACCGCGCGGGTGCAGGGCGGCTGCGACTGGGGTGACTTCGACCATGCCGCGCACAGCTTCGGTCTGGCCACCACGGGCGGGATCATCTCGACCACCGGGGTCGCCGGGCTCACCCTGGGCGGCGGCATCGGCTACCTGGCTCGCGACCACGGGCTGTCCATCGACAATCTCCGGTCGGCCGACGTCGTGCTCGCCGACGGCAGCTTCGTGACCGCGAACGCGACGGAGCACCCGGACCTGTTCTGGGCGATGCGCGGCGGCGGCGGGAACTTCGGCGTGGTGACCGAGCTCGAGTTCGACCTGCACCCGGTGGACACCATCTACGGCGGGCCGATGTTCTTCGAGCTCGACGTCGCGGAGAAGCTGTTCCGGACCTACGGCGAGTGGATCGCCGCAGCGCCTCGCACGATGGGGGCCTTTCCTGCCTTCCAGATCGCGCCGCCGCTGCCGTTCATCCCGGCGGACCGCGTCGGCGAACCGCTCGTGCTCGTGGTGTCGTGCTTCAACGGCAGCGACCAGGACGCCGAGGCGTTGCTGGGCGAGCTGCGCGCGGTCGGGACGCCCGTGGCCGAGCACGTCGGCCGGATGCCCTACCCGGCACTGAACAGCGCCTTCGACGGTCTGCTCCCGAAGGGCCTCCAGCACTACTGGAAGGCAGCCTTCCTGCCCGAGCTCACCGACGGCGTCATCACCGCCCACGTCGAGCACGGACCCAAGGTGCCCGCGATGGAGTCCACCATGCACCTCTACCCGATCGACGGCGCTGTCCACGACGTCGCTGCGGACGCGACCGCGTTCGCCTACCGGGACGCGAACTTCGCCCCGGTGATCGCCGGCATGTGGCCCGACCCGGCCGACAACGAGGCCAACATCAGGTGGGTGCGTGACTACCACCAGGCGCTCGAGCCGCACACCAGCGAAGGCGGCTACATCAACTTCATGGCCGAGGACGACCAGGGCCGCATCCGCGCCAACTACGGCGCCAACTACGACCGGCTGGCGTCGGTCAAGAAGACCTACGACCCCGGCAACCTCTTCCGGATCAACCAGAACATCGCGCCGGCCGAGTGACCCGGAGGCCTCGCGAGGAGAGGCTCAGCGGGTGATCTCGTGGCCGAGACGACCCTGCTGGGCCAGGTCCTCGGCGAGGAACTCCCGCAGCAGGACGACCGCCTGGAGCACCTTCGTCCCGCGCAGCGAGTAGAGCACGCTGGTTCCGGCGCGACGGCTCGAGACCACACCTCGCTCGCGGAGGACGGCCAGGTGCTGGCTGACGTTGGACTGGGGCAGGCCCAGCGCCTCGCAGAGGTCGCCCACGCTGAGCTCGCGGTCGTCGAGCTCGTTGATGATCATCAGGCGTTTGGGGTCGGCCAGGGCCTTGCACACCCGTGCGTGCAGCTCGTGCAGCTCGGCTGCGACGTCGTCGTTCACTCGTCCTCCGGCCCTGGTCCCAGAACTCCCGTGCTCATTGTAGGTTCAACCGGAGGGAAGCAGCACCACGAGCGCAGCCACCACGGCGAGCAGCACGGTCAGGCCCGTCATGAGGCGGACCGCCCCGATCCCCATCGGCGCGTGCTCCGGGCCCTCGTCGTCGTGGCGGCGGTGGTGGATGTCGGCGTAGACCAGCAGGGCGAGCGCGGCCGCCAGGCCGGCCACTCCCGGGGCCGAGGCCACCAGGTCGCCGCGCGCATCATGGACGAGCAGTGCCGAGACCCCGCCGAGACCCAGTGCGGTGCGCTGCCACGCCATGGTGGTGCGTTCGGCCTGTCGCCCGTTCTCGATGTTCACGTCGCGATGTTCATCTCGTGGGGCTCATCCCTGCACCATGTCGACCACGGTGAGCACGAGCGCGACCGCGGCGGCGAGGGTGAGGGTCGCAGCGACCAGTCGTGGGATGGGGGAGCGAGGCAGCGGCTCCCCGAGCCGCATGGCTCGTTCGTTGCGCTCCCAGTGGGCGTAGGAGACTCCGGCGAGGAGGCCGCCCAGGAGGATGAGCAGGAGGCCGAGGGCATGGCGCACCAGCTCGAGTCCGGGCACGAACTGCACCACTGCGACGCCGGCCGCCATCATGGCCAGCGCGGTGCGGACCCAGGCGAGGAACGTACGCTCGTTGGCCAGCGTGAAGCGGTAGTCGGGGGCCTCGCCGACGTCGTGCAGTGGAGGGCGGCCGTTGCGCCGCGCGAAGGACACCACTCAGCCGAGCGACGTCGTGGCGGCACACTGGTTGCGCCCCACGTCGAGGACGTCGATCTCGTCCTCGGGCGGGGCCAGCCGACCCGAGTTGACCAGCCGGATCGTGTCGTAGGTGTCGGGGGCAGCCGGCAGCGTTGAGACGATCTCCTCGACGAACTTCTCCATGGCCCGCTCGTTGAGCAGCGTGGCCGTGAAGACCTCCTCGAGCGTCGTCACCACCCGCCCCTCGGCGTCGATCTCCTCCGACGACGACCAGTGCGCGGGAGCGATCAGCGTCTGCGGGTCCAGCGGTCGCAACCGGTCGTGCACGCTGCGGAACAGGTCGCGGGCGAGCTCCTCGGCCTGCCCGGTGAGATCGGGCCTGCCCAGCCCGCGCACGAACACCGTGTCGCCGACCAGCAGGACGGAGTCGCTGACCAGCAGCGCGATGGTGCCTGGCGTGTGCCCGGGCAGGTGCATGCTCATCACGCGCACCTGGGCCGACCCGAGGTCGAGGACGTCGCCCTCGGTGAGCGGGCGGTTCGGGAACGGGACGACGCCGCCGCAGTCCTCCGGCGGCAGGTGGTACTCGACGTCCAGCTCGGCCGCCAGCGCGGGCCCTCCGCTGATGTGGTCGGCATGGACGTGTGTGTCGACCACGTGCGTCACGCTCATGTCGTGCTCGGCGGCCAGGTCGAGATAGGGCTGCGGCTGTCGTGTCGGGTCCACCACGATGCACCGCTCCCCGGGAACGCCGACGACGTAGGACAGGCAGGCCTTGGCGGGGCGCTGGAACTGCCACACGCGCACCGGAGCCGGGAGGTCGACGATCTCGACCGGCACCAGCAGCCGGTTCCAGGCGTCGGTGCCGCCCTCGAGCGATCGCACCGACTTGCCGAGGTCGCGGAACTCATCCGCCACCAGGAGCGAGCCGTTGCCCTGGCCGCAGATGACCACGGCCCCCTCTGCGGTGCGCTCGCACTCGGCCTCGAGATCCTCGACGACGCGGTAGACGGGGACGTTGCGGGTGGGCACGGCCCTCGAACCCTCGACGCGGCTCTCCTCGAACTCATCGATGTTCCGCACGTCGAGGATCTCCGGGATCCTCCCCTCGGCGATCTCCTGGAACAGCTCGAGCGGTGTCACGGTCACGGCGCCTCCTGCAAGGGTCTTGTTATATGCGCAAACACGAATGTAGTGTTCCGCATCACAGTTGGCAACGCCTCCACGTGGAAGAAGCGAGGGCCCGTCGATGACCGCAGCAGAAGACACCGAAGTTCCGGAGAGCATGACGATCGTCGCGTGGAGCGGCGATCTCGACAAGATCTGGCCCACGCTGATCCTCGGCTCGACCGGGGCGGCGTACGGCATGCAGACCACGATCTTCTTCACCTTCTGGGGGTTGTTCCCCCTGGTGCGCGACGACGTCCGGATCACCGGCAACAACGCCATGACCAAGGCCCTGTCGGGGATCAACCGACCGGGCATCAGCCACATGAAGCTCTCGAAGCTGAACTCGGCCGGCGCCGGCGCCTGGATGATGAACAAGCTCGCCACGGACCAGAAGGTCGCCAGCCCCAAGGATCTCCTGGAGGCGTGCATCGAGCTCGGCGTCAACCTCTGGCCGTGCGAGATGACCATGGAAATGATGGGCCTGCGAGGGGATCAGCTCATCGAGGGCGCCGGAGACCCGGTCGGCGCCGCCACGGCGTTGTCGGCCATGAGCAAGTCCCACATCAACCTCTTCATCTAGGAGCGCGGATGAATCACCACATCGACCTGACCATCGATGCCAAGGGCAAGAAGTGTCCGATGCCGGTGTTGTTGACCGCCAAGGGCATCAAGCAGATCGAGGTCGGCCAGATCATGCTCGTGGAGGCCACCGACGGCGGCTCCCGCAGCGACATCCCGGCCTGGGCCAAGGACACCGGGAACGAGCTGCTGGAGACCTCCACCGAGGACGGCTACTTCCGCTACGTGATCCGGAAGAGCTGAGAGCGGAGTGCAGTACGGGTTCGCCATCGATCAACGCACCTGCATCGGCTGTCACGCCTGCACGGTTGCCTGCAAGACCGAGCACGAGGTGCCGGTCGGTCAGTTCCGCACCTGGGTGAAGTACGTCGACTCCGGATCCTTCCCGGACACCACCCGGTCGTTCGGGGTGATGCGCTGCAACCACTGCACCGACGCGCCGTGCATCAAGATCTGCCCGACCGAGGCCCTCTACAAGCGCGACGACGGGATCGTCGACTTCGACAAGGAGCGCTGCATCGGCTGCAAGAGCTGCATGCAGGCCTGCCCCTACGACGCGATCTACATCGACGCCGACACCAACACGGCCGCGAAGTGCAACCTGTGCGCACACCGGGTCGACGAGAACCTCGAGCCCGCGTGCGTCGTCGTCTGTCCCACCCACTCGATCTGGGTGGGCGACCTCGACGACCCCGAGAGCGGCATCGCCAGGCTGGTGGCCAGCAACGAGACCGCGGTGCGGTCCCCGGAGCAGAACACCGGGCCCAACGTGTTCTACCTCGGCGCGGACCGGGCCGTCCTCGACCCGCTGGCCGCCCCGGTGGACGACACCTACCTGTGGGCGAAGCCGGATGCCCAGCGGCTGGCGAACGCCGGGGACCTGATCCCGGACCCGGTCTCCAACGCGCGGACGACCCTCAACACCGCCCACCCCCGTCCGTGGGGCTGGAAGGTCGTCACCTACCTGTGGACCAAGGGCGTCGGCGCCGGCGCCCTCGCCCTGGCCCTGATCGCCCACCTGATGGGCATCGAGATGGGCGCCATCGGCGACTACGTCGCACCGGCGCTCGGGCTCTTCGGCGCCGCCACGACGGGAGCGCTGCTGGTGTGGGACCTCAAGCGACCGGAGCGGTTCCTCTACATCTTCCTGAAGTCGAACTTCACCTCCTGGCTGGTGCTGGGCGCCTACGTGCTGACCGTCTTCTCCGGCGGAGCCATCCTGTGGATGCTCGCGGTCGCCTTCGACATCGGGTGGGCCATGACGGTGCTGGCGTGGGTCGGGATCCCGGTCAGCGCCCTGATGGCGGCCTACACCGCGTTCCTCTTCGGTCAGGCCGAGGGGCGTGACCTGTGGCAGTCCCCGCTGCTCTTCTGGCACCTCGTCGTGCAGGCAGTGATGGTCGGCAGCGGGGCGCTCGCCATCGCCGCGCTGGTGACGGACTTCTCCGACGATGCCTGGCTGCTGCTGGCGATCGCCTTCGTGACGTCGACGGTTCTCCACCTGGTGCTGCTCGCTCTCGAGTACGGCGGCACCCACCGCAGCGAGCAGGCGACCGTGGCGGCCCGGATCATCACCCATGGCCGCTACGCCAGGCTCTTCTGGCTCGGCGCGGTGGCGCCCGCCGCTGTCGCGGTCCTGCTGGGGGCACTGACCTGGGTCGGAGCGTCCGTCGTGCTGCTCGCCCTGGCCGGGGTGATCGTGCAGCCCGCGCTGATCGCCTACGAAAGCGTCTTCGTCCGAGCCGGACAGGACCCGCCCCTCTCATGACCACGAACGGAGCACCCGTGAACCCACGCGTGAACCTGCCCGGCGAGCGCAGTCACGAGAACCTGCGCAACTACCCGCCGGTCGAGGACTGGGACCACCACGTCGAGTACGACGCGAAGGCGCACCCGCGCAAGGTTCCGCACACCTACTCGCTGATCCCGACGGTCTGCTTCAACTGCGAGTCCTCGTGCGGCCTGCTGGCCTACGTCGACCACGAGGACCTCTCGATCAAGAAGTTCGAGGGCAACCCGGCGCACCCGGGGTCCCGGGGCCGCAACTGCGCCAAGGGCCCGGCCACGATCAACCAGGTGCACGACCCCGAGCGGATCCTCTACCCGCTGCGGCGGGTCGGTGAGCGGGGGTCGGGCAAGTTCGAGCGGGTCTCGTGGGACGAGGCCGTCGCCGACATCGCCGGGCGGATCCGCCAGGCCATCGTCGAGGACCGCAAGGACGAGGTGATGTACCACGTCGGCCGCCCCGGCGAGGACGGCTTCGTCGAGCGGGTGCTCCAGGCCTGGGGCGTCGACGGGCACAACAGCCACACCAACGTCTGCTCGTCGGGTGGCCGCAGCGGCTACACGCACTGGATGGGCTACGACCGGCCGTCGCCCGACTACGCCAACGCGAAGACGATCGTGCTGCTCTCCAGTCACCTCGAGACCGGGCACTACTTCAACCCGCACGCGCAGCGCATCATGGAGGCCAAGCAGAACGGTGCCAAGCTGGCCGTGCTCGACCTGCGGCTGTCGAACACCGCCTCGCAGGCTGACCTGTGGATCTCGCCGTGGCCGGGCAGCGAGGGGATCATCTTCCTCGCGGTCGCCTCGTACCTGCTCCGCACCGGTCGGGTGGCCCGCGACTACCTGCGTCGGTGGGTGAACTGGGACGTCTACCTCGAGCGGCTGCACCCGGACGCGCCGAAGGACTTCGACGTGTTCCTCGAGCGCCTCACCGAGGACTACGCGCACTACACCTTCGAGTACGCCGCGGCCGAGGCCCACGTACCGGTCGAGCAGATCGAGCGCCTGGCCGAGATGGTGGCCGACGCCGACACCCGCCTGGCCACGCACACCTGGAGGTCGGCGGCGGCGGGCAACCTCGGGGGCTGGCAGATCGCCCGGAGCATGTTCTTCCTCAACGTGCTCACCGGCAGTGTCGGCACCGAGGGCGGCACCCACCCCAACGGCTGGGACAAGTTCATCGCCCACTTCCCGGACATGCCGGAGGCCAACGACGGCTGGAGCGAGATGCTCTGGCCGGCGGAGTACCCGCTCACCACCAACGAGATGTCGATCCTCCTGCCGCACCTGCTCAAGGACGGCCGCGGTCGCCTCGAGGTCTACTTCAGCCGCGTCTACAACCCGCTGTGGGTCAACCCCGACGGGTTCACCTGGATCGACGTGCTGAAGGACGAGTCGAAGATCGGCCTCCACGTCGCACTCACTCCCTCCTGGAGCGAGTCGGCGACCTTCGCCGACTACGTCCTGCCGATGGGACACGCCTCGGAGCGCCACGACACGATGTCCTTCGAGACGCACACGTCGAAGTGGCTCGCCTTCCGCCAGCCCGTCACCCGCGTGGCGATGGAGCAGCGCGGCATGCCGTTCCGCGACAGCCGGGACACCAACCCCGGCGAGGTCTGGGAGGAGAACGAGTTCTGGTTCGAGGTGTCCTGGCAGATCGACCCCGACGGCAGCCTCGGCATCCGCAAGTACTTCGAGTCCAAGGACCGTCCCGGCGAGCGGATGACCCAGGACGAGTACTACAGCACGTTGTTCTCACAGAGCGTCCCCGGGCTCCCGGCGGCCGCGGCGGAGCAGGGGCTGAACCCGCTCCAGTACATGCGCAAGTACGGCGTCTTCGAGGTCGCGAAGGAGATCTACCGCCTCGACGAGCGCCAGCTCACCGACGCCGAGCTCGACGGGGCGGTGGCTGACGAGCACGGTGTGCTCCGCAAGCCGGTCACCGACGAGACCCAGCCGCCGCTCGTGGGCGAGGCCGGAGCAGTGGGCCTGGTGCACGAGGACGGCACCACGTCTGCGGGCTGGTTGTCGCCCTCGCGCAAGCTCGAGCTGTTCTCCACCACCCTGGCCGACTGGGGATGGCCCGAGCAGGCCACCCCGGGCCACGTCGAGTCGCACGTCTCGGCCCGCCGGATCGACCGCACCAACGACGAGTTCGTGCTCATGCCGAACTTCCGGCTCCCGACGATGATCCACACCCGCTCCGGCAACGCCAAGTACCTCAACGAGATCTCCAACACCCACCCGCTGTGGTTCAACCAGTCCGACGCGACGGCCATGGGGCTGAACACCGGCGACCTGGTCCGGGTGACCACCGAGATCGGACACTTCGTGGTCCGCCTCTGGGCGACCGAGGCGATCCGCCCCGGCGTCGTCGGGCTGTCGCACCACATGGGCCGCTGGCAGCAGGACGGCCACCCCGGCAGCCGCTGGGTGATGGGCAAGGTCGACCTCGACCGCAGCGACGACGGGATCTGGAAGCTGCGCTACAAGGAAGGCATCAAGCCCTTCAAGAGCGAGGACCCGGACTCCGAGCGGATCTACTGGGACGATCCCGGCGTGCACCAGAACCTCACCTTCCCCGTCCAGCCGGACCCGATCTCGGGCATGCACTGCTGGCACCAGAAGGTGCGGATCGAGAAGGCGCGCCCCGATGACCAGTACGGCGACGTCGAGGTCGACACCAACAAGTCCCGTGAGGTATATCGTCGCTGGCTGGCGATGGCTCGCCCCGGCCCCGGACCCGGTGGCCTGCGTCGACCGGAGTTCCTGATGCGACACGTCACCCCGAAGCGCAAGGCCTACCGCGTGCCGGCCGGCGCCGAGGGCGGTGGCGACCGATGAGCCTGCTCGCTCGGCGCCGCCCCGGCGCAGAGGTCGACCTCGCGGCCGTACGAGCCGCCGCCGGGACCGTGCTCGACCCCGAGCTCCGCCTCACCCTCGAGGACGCCGGCATGCTCGGCGACGTCAGCGTCACCAGGGCAGGCGTCGCCGACGTGACCGTTCGGCTCACCACCCCGACCTGCCCGATGCGCGAGCAGCTCGTCGCCGACGTCGGTGCCGCGGTCGGCGCGGTGCCCGGTGTCACCGGTGCGTCGGTGACCTTCGGCGCGCTGAGCGAGCAGGAGCGGATCGGTCTCGCGTCGAGGCTGCGCGGTGGCCGGGAGACCGGTCACCAGTTCGGGCCGGACTCGCGCACCAAGGTCTATGCCGTGGCGAGCGGCAAGGGCGGCGTCGGCAAGTCGACGATCACCGCCAACCTCGCGGTGGCGCTGGCGCAGGAGGGCAAGCGAGTGGGTGTCCTGGACGCCGACGTGTGGGGCTACTCCGTGCCCCAGCTCTTCGGGGTCCGGCACCCTCCCGTCGCCTTGAAGGGCCTGATGCTGCCGCTGCAGGCCCACGGTGTCTCGCTGATGTCGGTCGGGTTCCTCGTCGGCGAGAACGAACCGGTGGTCTGGCGCGGACCGATGCTGCACAAGGCGATCGAGCAGTTCCTCGGGGACGTCTACTGGGGAGACCTCGACGTCCTGCTGATCGACCTGCCGCCTGGCACCGGCGACATCACCCTGACCCTGCTCGAGCTCCTCCCCGACGCCCAGCTGCTGGCCGTGACGACCCCCCAGCTCGCGGCCCAGTCGGTCGCCGCGCGCGTGGGGCGGATGGCGCGCGACGCCCGGATGCCGGTGGCCGGAGTGGTGGAGAACATGTCGTCGCTGGTGTGCGGGGAGTGTGCGTCCCAGACGGCGATCTTCGGTGAGGGCGGTGGCGCACGACTCGCGGAGGCGATCGGGACCACGCTGCTGGGTCAGGTGCCGCTGGACGTCGAGCTGCGGACCGCAGGCGACCGGGGTGAGCCGGCGATGGTCGCAGCCCCGGCAGCGGCGTCGGTGACCGAGCTCCGCCGCATCGCCGCAACCCTTCCCGTCGTACGGCGCGGTCTGCTCGGACGCTCGTTGCCGTTGACCGTGATCTGAGCGCCGTGCTGACGAGACCCGCCCGAGGCGACCTCGTGGCGGGGGTCAGCGTGGCGATGGTCCTCATCCCGCAGGCGTTGGCGTACGCCTCGATCGCCGGGGTCCCGCCTGCCTACGGTCTCCTCGCGGCGGTCGCCGCGCCGACTGGCGGGTGCCCTCGTGGGGTCGTCGCCCTACCTGCAGACCGGGCCGGTCGCGGTCACCAGCCTGCTCACGTTCGGGGCGCTCAGCGCCGTCGCCGATCCGTCGACGGCACGGTTCGCCCTCCTCGCCGGAGTGCTGGCGATCGTCGTCGGGCTGGTGCGTGTCGGCCTGGGTCTCATCGGTGCCGGACCGATCGCCTACCTCATGTCCCAGCCGGTCGTGGTCAGCTTCACCTCGGCCAGCGCGGTGCTGATCATCGGGACCCAGGTGCCCGCCCTGCTCGGGGTCGAGGTCGACGCGCGCAACCCGCTGCTCGGTGCCCTCCAGGCCGTGTCAGACCCGACGAGGTGGTCGTGGGTCGACCTGGCACTGGGCACGTCGGCGCTGCTCGTGATGCTCGTCGGACGTCGGGTCTGGGCGCTCTTCCCGGGTGCCCTGCTGGCGGTCCTGGGTGGCATCGCGTGGAGCTGGGGGACCGGCTACGGGGGAGCAGTGGTGGGTGAGGTGACGCTCGAGCTGCACGGCCTGTCCGGGGTCGCTGCCTCGGACGTGGCCGTCCTCCTGGTCCCCGGCGTGGTGATCGCGGTCGTCGGCTTTGCCGAACCTGCCTCGATCGCCCGGCGGTACGCCGCCATGGAGCGGCGGCCGTGGGACTCCAACCGCGAGTTCATCGGCCAGGGGCTGGCGAACCTCGCGTCCGGCGCGGTGGGGGCGTTCCCGGTGGGCGGCTCGTTCTCGCGCACCTCGCTGAACCGGCTGTCCGGGGCTCGCACCCGCTGGAGCGGCTTCCTCACCGGGGTCACCGTCGCTGCCCTGCTGCCCCTGGCCTTCGTCCTGAAGCCGTTGCCGCTCTCCGTCCTGGCGGGCCTGGTGATCGGGGCGGTGGTGATGCTGATCGACGTGAAGGCTCCGGGCCAGTACTGGCGCTGGTCCCGCCCGCAGTTCGCCGTCGGCGCCGTCACCGGCGTCGCCACCCTCGTCCTGGCCCCGCGCGTCGACCTCGCGGTCATCCTCGGGGTCGGGGCGGCGCTTGCCGTGCACCTGTGGCGGGAGATGTGGGTCGTGGTCCCGGCCTCCGTCGACGGAGACGTCCTGCACCTGCGGCCGACCGGCGTCCTCTACTTCGGGTCGGCACCTGCCGTCGAGAGCACCCTCAACAGGCTGATCACCGACCACCCCGACGTGGCCAGGGTCGTCGTGCACCTGGACCGGGTGGGCCGGCTCGACGTCACCGGCGCCCTCATGCTGCGCGACATGCTGGAGGAGTCGCGGATCGCCGGTCGCGACCTCGAGATCAGGGGAGCGCGTGACCACGCCGCGACGCTCCTGCGCCGGGTCATCGACATCCCGGTTCCTGTCGACCCGGAGGCCGCGCCGTGAGCACGTCCTGCGACCGGTGGCACTCCGTGGGCGAGGTCATGGTCACGGATCCGAAGACCATGGCTCCCGAGGTCACGGTCGGCGAGGTCCGTGCGGTCTTCGGCAACGACCACGTGCACATGGTGTTGTTGACCCAGGCGGACACGCTGGTCGGCACCCTGGTGCGTGCGGACCTCCACGACGCGCCCGACGACGATCCCGCTCGTGCGCTGGCGGTGCTGGCGGGAAGAACGGTCCGACCCTCTGCCTCGACCGCCGAGGCTGTGCGAGCCCTGGACGCCGCCGACACCCGCCGGCTGGCCGTCGTCGACGGGGACGGCGTCCTCCTCGGCCTGCTCTGCCTGAAGCGCCGTCGTAACGGCTTCTGCAGCGATCACGACGTCAGGGCACGCTCCGTCCAGCGGTCGCTGCGATGACCTCTTCCGCAGCGGCCCGTCCACGACGAAGAGCGCCGTCGACGTGCTGGTACCCCTCGGACGCAGTGTCGGAGTTGGCCCAGTGGATCAGTCCGACCGGAGCGGTCTGGTCTCGTCCGTACCGCGACAGCCCACCGAGGTCGAAGCTCGCGGCGTAGGCGCCGCGGGTCCACTCCTCGGCAGCCCAGTCCGACTCGTAGTAGACGACCGGGCGGAGGGCCTCGTCTCCGAGGTACTCCGCGATGGAGTCGAGGACGCGCTGCTTGCGCTCCTCGGCGCTGAGCTCGAACAACCAGTCGGCCTTCTCGTCAGAGACGAACCCGACCAGGGTCCCGCGGTCGTCGCCGTGGTTGGTGTTGTCGTAGACCTCCTGCACCAGCGAGCTGGCGCCGTAGCACGTGCCGGACAGGCCCGCAGCGCGCCAGAAGGGGGTGTCGTAGACCGCATGGACCTTGATGACCAGGCCCAGGGAGAGGTGCTGGTGCATCTGGTGCTGACGACGGGGCAGCGGCGGGTCGAAGCTGATCCGCGTGTAGAGGTTCGGCGGCACGGCCACGATCACGCGATGCGCGCGGACCGTGACGCGGTCGGACTCCACCACGACACCATCGTCGGAGGTCCGGATGGTGCGGACCGGCGCCTCCAGGACCACCTCGAGGTCCGCCGCCATGCTCTCCGAGACCGACTGCATCCCGCCGACGACCCGTCGGTCCAGGATGTAGGTGTCATCGTGGAGAAGGGTGAAGGAACCCGCCGACGCCGCCATCAGGACCGCTTGGAGCGCCGAGAACGTGTGTGCCGGCTTCGTCAGCATCCCGCCGGCGATGAACATCCCGATGTTGTCGCACGCCTCCTCGTCCGCGGAGACCTCCCGGAGCCAGTGGTGGAACGAGATCGCGTCCAGCTCCCGCGCTCGCGGGTGGCTCCACGGCTCCCGGCAGCCGATCTCTGCTGCCAGCTCGTCGAGCAGGGCGGTGATCCGCTCCATCTCCGAGGCCGTCTTCTCGCTCACCGGGAGGTCGGCGCCGTCGTAGCGGATGACCTCGCCCAGAGGCGTGCGGTAGATCGAGTCGCCCTCGCGGTAGCGCTGGTAGGTCTGCTTGCCCAGCTCGTCGAGGAGTGCCAGGAGCTCGGTCTGGTCGGGTGAGATCCACTGACCGCCGATCTCCAGGAAGGCGCCCTCGATGACGTCGCTCCACGTCCGCCCGCCCACGCGGTCCCGCGCCTCGAGGACGACGACGCTCCTGCCGGCCGCACGCAACCGTCGTGCCGCATGCAGGCCGGCCGCGCCAGCGCCGACGACGACGACGTCACGCTCGAGCGCGACCGCGGTGGGAGAAGGGGGGACAGGTGCAGTGATACTCATGGCTACTTCCGATGTCGGGGTCAGGTTTGGGCGGATGTTCGGCCTAGCCCTGCGGATTCCGTTGCTACACAAACCATATTCTGCTCGATCATAGGTCAGCGTCCTCAGGTACGACGAATTCGGCGGTCGCGGTGTGGTCGGACTCTGGTCACTTCCGGTCGGGACCTTGGCCACTGTCTTGGATACCCCCGGGGGTTTAACTTCGAGGCATGACGCAGACATCAGCGACAGCCATGAAGGACCTGGTCATCCTGGGCGGGGGAACCGCCGGGACCATGATCGCCAACAAGCTGCGGCGCCGGCTCGAGAATGGGGAGTGGCGGATCACCGTCGTCGACCGTGACGACGACCACCACTACCAGCCGGGCTACCTGTTCCTTCCTTTCGGGGGCTACTCCCAGGAGCAGGTCGTCAAGCCTCGACACACGTTCCTCCCCGAGGGCGTCGACTTCGTCGTGGGCTCGGTCGACCGGGTCGCGCCGGAGGAGAACGTCGTACTCCTCGAGGGCGGGCGCGAGCTGCCCTACGACCAGCTCGTCATCGCCAGTGGGACGACACCCCGGCCCGACCAGACGCCCGGCATGCTCGGGGACGAGTGGCGGCGCAGCATCTTCGACTTCTACACGCTCGAGGGTGCGGCGGCACTCGGAGAGGCTCTCGAGACGTTCGACAGCGGCAGGCTGGTCGTCCACATCACCGAGATGCCGATCAAGTGCCCGGTCGCGCCGCTGGAGTTCACCTTCCTCGCCGAGGCCTGGTTGCGGGAGCGCGGGCTGCGTGACCGGGTGGAGCTGGTCTACGTGACGCCGCTGGACGGGGCGTTCACCAAGCCGGTTGCCTCGGCCCACCTGGGCGGAATGCTGGACGAGCGCAAGGTGCTCGTCGAGACCGACTTCCTGGTCGAGCGGATCGACCCCGAGCGGAAGGTGCTCGTCTCCTACGACGAGCGCGAGATCCCCTTCGACCTGCTCGTGACGGTGCCGCTCAACATGGGCGCCGACTTCGTCGCACGCTCCGGGCTCGGCGACGAGCTCAACTACGTCCCAGTCGACAAGCACACGCTGCTCGCGAACGCGTTCGACAACATCTTCGCAGTCGGCGACGCCAGCGACATCCCGGCGTCCAAGGCCGGCTCGGTCGCGCACTTCGCGGTCGAGATCTTCGTCGACAACTTCCTCGCCCACATCGCCGGTCGACCGATGACCGGTGCCTTCGACGGCCACGCCAACTGCTTCGTGGAGTCCGGGAACGACAAGGCACTGCTCATCGACTTCAACTACGACACCGAACCGCTGACAGGGAAGTACCCCCTGCCGCTCCTCGGTCCGATGGCCCTGCTGAAGGAGACCCGCGCCAATCACCTCGGGAAGCTCGCCTTCCGCTGGATCTACTGGAACGTGCTGCTCCCGGGCCGACCCGTCCCGCTCCCGGCCCTGATGTCGATGGCCGGCAAGAACGTCCCCCCGACCGAGTCCACCACCCAACCCACGTCCCAGGAGGTCTGAGATGCCCACCACCACGATCGACGCCCATGAGATCCACGTCGACGACGAAGGATTCATGACGCAGTACGACGAGTGGTCCGAGGAGCTCGGACTGCTGCTCGCCACCCAGATCGGTGTCGAGATGAGCGATGAGCACTGGACTGCCATCCGCTTCCTGCGCAGCGACTTCCCGCAGCACGGCGAGACCGCGACGTTGCGGCGGGTCGCAACGGTCGGGGGCATCCCGACCAAGCAGCTGTTCACCCTCTTCCCCAAGAAGCCGGCCAAGAAGATGGCCTACATCGCCGGGCTGCCCAAGCCCCGCGGTTGCGTGTGACCCGAGAAGGAGACCGACATGACGACCACCGAAACCACCCCGATCATCCCGTCCTTCGACGAGGCGGAGACCGGCCGCAAGCTCGCGATCATCTGCTCCAAGGGCAGCCTGGACATGGCCTACCCGGGCCTCATCCTGGCCAACGCCGCGCTGGGCGAGGGCGTCGAGACGCACCTGTTCTTCACGTTCTGGGGCTTCGACATGATCAACAAGAAGACCATGGGTGACCTGAAGTTCACGATGCTCGGCAACACCGCGACGCACCTGCCCCAGGGCCTCGGCGGTCTGCCCGGCATGACCGCGATGGCCACGCACCAGATGAAGAAGTCGATCAAGGCGCTCGACGTCCCCGAGGTCCCGGACTTCCTCCAGCAGATCGTCGACTCCGGCGGTCACCTGTGGGCCTGCCGGATGTCGGCCGACATGCAGCACCTGGGGGCCGACGACCTCTACGACGAGGTCGAGGCGATCATCAGCGCGTCCGACTTCATCGAGAAGACCGACGGGGCGCAGATGCTCTTCATCTAGCGCCTCGGTCGAGCACCGAGGGGGGCAGGTCGATCTCGGGGACCAGCTCGACGACGAGGTCGCGCACCCGGGCGTCGAGGTCGGCGATGATCGCGCGCACGGTGGTGTCGTCCTGCCCGCCCGGGTCGGCGACCGGCCAGTCGCGATAGGTCACGCCCGGCACGTAGGGGCACTCCTCGCCACACCCCAGGGTGATCGCCATCGTGCTCGCGGCGATCGTGTCACGGGTGAGGAGCGTGGGCCGCTCACGCGACGTGTCGAGGCCGAGGGACTCCAGCACGTCGGCGACCTCTGCGTGGATGTGCTCGCCCGGCTGGGTGCCGGCGGAGAGCGCCCGCAGGTGGCCGGCTCCGTAGTGCTCGGCGAGGACGCGGCTGATGACGGAGCGGCCGCCGTTGCGGATGCAGGCGAAGACGACCTGCTGGACGTCGTCGGGGGTGGTCCCGGTCATCGGGTGACTCCTGCCGTGGCCCGGTCGTGGAAGAAGCGGCGTGCCCAGAGGCTGACGTAGACGAGGCCGACGAGGACGGGGACCTCGATGAGGGGGCCGACCACGCCGGCGAGCGCCTGGCCCGACGCGACACCGAAGACGCCGATCGCGACGGCGATGGCGAGCTCGAAGTTGTTGCCGGCCGCCGTGAACGACACCGCCGTGGCGCGCTCGTAGTCGAAGCCGAGGGACTTCGAGAGCAGCATCGAGCCTCCCCACATGAGCACGAAGTAGGCCAGCAGCGGCAACGCGATGCGTACGACGTCGAGCGGCTGGCTGGTGATCGTGTCGCCCTGCAGGGCGAACAGGATCACGATCGTGAAGAGCAGGCCGTAGAGCGCGGCCGGGCCGATCCGGGGGATGAAGGTCTGCTCGTACCACTCGCGGCCCCGGGCCCGCTCGCCCAGCGTGCGGCTGAGGTAGCCCGCGAGCAACGGGATGCCGAGGAAGACCAGGACGGACGTGGCGATCTCCCACACGGAGATGTCCAACCCGGACCCGTTCGTACCGCCGTCCAGGCCGAGCCAGCCGGGCAGGACCTCGAGGTAGAACCAGCCCAGTCCGGCGAAGGCAACGATCTGGAACACGGAGTTGATCGCGACCAGGATGGCCGCGACCTCGCGGTCACCGCAGGCGAGGTCGTTCCAGATCAGCACCATCGCGATGCAGCGGGCGAGCCCGACGATGATCAGGCCGGTGCGGTACTCCGGCAGGTCGGGGAGGAGCAGCCAGGCGAGCGCGAACATCAGCGCCGGGCCGACGAGCCAGTTGAGGACCACGGACGCCACCAGCAACCGACGATCGCCGGTGACGCCACCCAGCTCGTCGTACCTCACCTTGGCGAGGACGGGATACATCATGACGAGCAGGCCGATCGCGATCGGCAGGGAGACGGAGCCGACCTCGACCGCGGCCAGCGCGTCGTCGAGCCCCGGGATCGAGCGCCCGAGCAGGAGGCCGGCGACCATCGCGAGACCGATCCAGAGCGGCAGGAAGCGGTCGAGGGTGGAGAGGCGCTGGAGGACGGGAGCGTCGACGGCGTCTCTCTCGTGCACGGTGTCGCTCATGCTGGCGCCCCGACCATCGGCACGGAGCCGGCGGGGTGAGAAGTGGTGAAGAGGCTGGCGAGAGCGGCCAACGCCTCGGGGCGCGCGCTGTAGAAGACCCAGGTCGCGCGCTTCTCGCGGTCGAGCAGTCCCGCCTCGTGCAGGACCTTGAGGTGGTGGCTGATGGTGGGCTGGGACAGCTCGAAGTGTGGCAGCAGGTCGCACACGCATGCCTCCGAGCCCTCGTGGGACAAGATCAGGGACAGCAGGCGCAGGCGGGTCGGGTCGGCGATCGCCCGGAGCATCGGGACCACCCCGTCCGCCTGGTCGGCGGTGATGGGCTCGCGAGCCAGGGGGACGCAGCATGCCAGGCCGTCGGAGAGGTAGTTCGACATATGTCAATGTTGACACAGGTCGATGAGCGGTGCCGCGTCGAGGTGCTCAGTGGTCGGCGGCGGCGCGGTTGGGGGGAGTCGCGCCCAGCATGAGGAGGGCGGCGACGCCGGCCAGTGCGGCCAGGACCAGGAACGCGTCCGCGTAGGAGCCCAGCACCTGCGCCAGGGCGGCGCCGGCGAACGGAGCCACGGCGCCGGCGACCAGGGCCGGCGCGGTGAGGATCCCGTTCAGCGTGCCGTAGGACGCCGGTCCCCAACGGTCCGTGACGGCGGTCGCCTGGACGAGGGTGTAGATGCCTCGGGCCAGCCCGAGCAGCATGCCGAGCGCCATGAGGAGTGCGGCGGAGGCCGGCGCCACCGCCAGGCCCGCGGTGGCGATCGCCACCCCGCCCAGGACGATGACGCCGCGGGCAGTGACGGAGGTGGCACTCGCGAAGCGGGAGTAGCCGAGCCGACCCACGACCTGTCCGACGCCTCCCAGCCCCAGCGCCAGGGCCGCGGTGTTGCGGCTCATTCCCTGCTCGACCAGCATCGGCACGAGGTTGACGAGGACGGCGAAGACCGCCAGCGCGATGAGCGCGTTGGCAAGGGTCAGCAGGACGAACGGCCTGCTCGTGGTGATGGCGCCGACGTGCGGGCGGGGGTGGACAGCGACGGGGGAGTGGGAACGCCAGGGGTGGTCGAGTCCCCACCAGTGCAACGGCGCGGTGACCAGGACGAGCACCGCGAGGAGCACGGCGTACGCCTGTCGCCAACCCAGCGCGTCGTCGAGGGCGGAGGCGAGGGGTGCGAAGACGGTGCTGGCCAGCCCCGCCACCAGCGTGAGCGTGGTGAGGGCGCGCACCCGCCGAGCGCCACCCCAGTGCGTCAGGGCTGCGAAGGCGGGCGGGTAGAGGGTCCCGGCCATCGCGACGCCGGTCAGCACCCAGCCGACGTAGAAGACGACCAGGGTGGGTGCGAGCGCGACGGTGGCCAACCCGGGGACCGCCACGAGTGACGCCGTCGTCATCACGGCGCGCGGGCCGACGGCGTCGATGTGGCGTCCCACCCACACGCCCACCACACCGGAGACCAGCAGGGCCAGGGAGAACGCGCCGGTCACGGCGACGCCGGACCAGCCGGTGTCCGCGACGATGGACGACTGGAGGGCGGCGAAGGCGTAGTAGAGCACGCCCCACGAGACGATCTGCACCGTGCTGAGCGTTGCCACCACACGCCGCAGCCCGGCGTCGTCGAGGGAGTCCTCGAGGGCGTCGTCGAGGACTCCGGGGCGGGTGCCCGCCGGCGTCACCGCGTCACTGGCTCGGCCGGCCGACGGTGATCAGCTGGGGCTCCACCGCCGCCGGCGCGCAGCAGCCGGCGCCCACGCCCGCGGCGACGGCGACGGCGTCCGGATCGTCGAAGGCGCCGGCGCCGTTGCACACCCCGGTCTCGGGGAGGACGAGCTCGACGCGGTCGGCGGCGTCGAGGTCGTCGTCCAGCGCCGCGATCACCGAGCGGACCTGCTCGTAGCCGGTCATGGCGAGGAAGGACGGGGCGCGGCCGTAGGACTTCATCCCGACGAGGTAGAGCCCGGGGTCGGGCTGGGCGAGCTCGCGATGACCGTGCGGTGCCACGTCGCCGCAGCTGTGGTGGTCGGGGTGGATCTGGTCGGCCAGGATGCGGGTCGAGCCGAGGGCGGGGTCGAGGTCGAGGCGCACCTCGGAGAGGAAGGAGAAGTCGGGTCGGAACCCGGTGACCACGATGACCTCGTCGACGTCGGCCACCTGCTGGCCGTTGACCGAGGTGAGCCTCAGGCGCCCGTCCTCCTGTGAGGTGACGGACTCGGTGCGGAACTGGGTCACGTGGGTGACGAGGCCGCTGCTGGCCGCGGACCTCGCGTCCTGGCCGAGCCGACCGCGCTCCTCGAGCTGGTCGTTGTCACCGCCGCCGAAGGCGTCGCCGACGGACGGGCGGCGCAGCAGCCAGGTCACGCGCGTGTCGGGGTGGGAGCGGGCGAGGCCGGCCAGTCCGATGAGGATCCCCTGGGCCGAGGCGCCCTTGCCCGCGAGGGCCACGTGCCTGCCGGCGTAGCGCGCGGCGACCTCCGGGTCGGCGAGGTCGGGAATGCCGTAGGTGATGCGGGCGGCGTGCTCGGTCTCGCCGAGGGCGGGATAGCCGTCGGCCCCCAGCGGGTTCGGGCTGGTCCACGTGCCGGAGGCGTCCACCACCGCGCTGCCCAGCAGGCGCTCACGTCCGGCGGGTCCTTCGACATGGACGACGAACGGCTCGCTCTCACGGCCCGAGTCGACCAGGAGGTCGCGGCCCGAGCGTCCCACCCCCGCGGCGCGGGTGTCGTACCTGATCGAGCTGCCCGGCGTGCTCGCGAGGAGGGCGGCGAGGGGCCGGAGGTACGCCGTACGCCACTCGCCCCCGGTGGGGTAGGCGTCGTCGTCGGGCGCCGTCCAGGTGCCGGAGGCCTCGAGGAGTCGTCGGGCGGCGGGGTCGATGAGCTCGCGCCAGGCGGAGAAGAGGCGTACGTGTGCCCATTCGACGACAGTCGCAGCGGCACCCGGACCGGCCTCCAGCACGACGAAGGGGATCTGCCGCTCGGCAGCGTTGGCGGCGGCCGCCAGCCCGATGGGGCCGGCGCCGATGATGATCACGGGGTGCTGCATGGGGGCTCTCCTTGACGTCGTACCTTTCATCGACGAGTGTCGATATAGGTCAATGTATCGATCTGGATCGATGAATGCAAGGTATCCTGCGCGGATGACCACCTTGGGTGTGCGCGATGCGGAGAACTACGCCGAGTGGTTCGCGGTCCTGGCCGATCCCACGCGAGTCCGCCTGCTCCACGCACTCTCGACGTCCACGACCGGAGCCATGCGCATCGGTGACCTGGCCGGCGCGCTCGGCGTCAGCCAGTCCACGTGCTCGCACCACGTCGACCTGCTCCGGAAGGTCGGCTTCGTCGTGGTCGACAAGGTCGGCACGGCGAGCATGGTCTCGGTGAACGCCGCCTGCTGCACCGGCCTGCCCCACGCCGCCGATGTCGTCATGGGCACCCTGTCGTCCGTGCCGTGCTGTCCCGAGGACCTGCCTGCCGACGTCTCCACGCGTCCGGTGTCGGAGGGCGACATGGAGGCCGTGCTGGCGATCTACGCCGAGGGACTGGCGACCCGCAACGCGACGTTCGAGACGGTCGTGCCGACGGCGGAGCAGATGCAGCGGCGATGGCTTCCGGGGATGGCGTGGGTCGCCGAGCGCGAGGGTCGCGTCGTCGGCTGGACCGCCGTCACGCCGACCTCGTCGCGGGACTGCTACGCCGGGGTCGGCGAGACCTCGGTCTACGTCGCCGACCGGGCGCGTGGCCGCGGGATCGGGAAGGCGCTGCTCTTCACCCAGGTCACCGAGGCCGACGAGGCCGGTCTGTGGACGTTGCAGACGTCGATCTTCCCGGAGAACCGCGCCAGCCTGGCGCTGCACCACTCGGCCGGCTACCGGACGCTGGCCGTACGGACCCGGATCGCCCAGCTGGACGGGGTGTGGCGCGACACCGTGCTGCTGGAGCGGCGCAGCGCGGCCGGCTGATCGCGATGTGGACACCCCGGCCGTGGGCCGCTCCGGTCACACCGACGCGGGGAGCAGGACGTTCAACGCGCCCGGCAGCACGTCGATGCGCGCCGGTGGGTCGGCGAGCGCCGGCAGGTGGCCGAGCGGCTCGCCGTCGCCACCGATCGGCACCCCGGGTGAGCCGCTGACGGTGACCGAGCGGCCACGGAGCACGTGCACCTCGGGCAGGTCGACGTGCGCCCCGTCGTAGACCTTCGGCAGTGCCTTGAGCAGGCCGCGCCGGGACGCAGCCTCGATGACGACGACGTCGAGCAGTCCGTCGTGGAGGTCGGCGGTGGGGGCGATCTTCATTCCGGAGCCGTAGTAGGCCGAGTTGGCCACGACGACGGTGGCCGCGCGGAACATGTGCGTCACGCCGTCCACGACGACGCGTGCCGCGATCGGCTGGTACGTCGCCAGCGACCACACCGCGGCCCAGGGGTACTGCAGGACGCCAGGCAGCCAGCGGACCCGGTCGACGACCGCTCCCGCGACCGCGTCCACGCCGGCGTACACCGATCCTGCGACGACGCGCGCCGGGGCATCGCCGACGTGCACCGAGATCAGGTCGGTCGGCGTCGGGACCCCGTGGAGCAGGACGTCTGCGACGTCCTCGGGCGGGTGGGTGAGGCCGAGCATCCGGACGAAGTCGTTGCCGCGACCGGCGGGCACCAGGCCCAGGGTGCCGCCGCGGGACGACACCTCGCCGGCCAGTGAGGAGAGCATGCCGTCACCCCCGACCGACACGACCACGTCGCCGCGCGCGACCGCCGTCTCGACGAGGTCGGCCGTGGCCCTGATGCCGGGGGAGTAGGTCACCTCGACGGTGGCGCCGGCATCTCGCAGCAGGCGCGCGACGGGGACCACGGCGGCCGGACCCGAGCCACCGCCCGACATCGGGTTGACCAGGAACGCGAAGGACCGGCCCGGGCTGCTCACGGGATGAGCACACCCGGATTGAGCACGCCGGTGGGGTCGACCGCGTCCTTGAGCCCGCGCAGCATGGCGACCCCGACCGGACCGATCTCGCGAGCCAGCCAGGGCTTGTGGTCGGTGCCGACTGCGTGGTGGTGGGTGATGGTCGCACCGGCCTCGATCATCGCGTCGCAGGCGGCGGTCTTGGCAGCCAGCCACCTCGCCATCGGGTCGTCGCCCTGCCGGGTGGCGACCGTGAAGTAGAGCGAGCAGCCGGTCTCGTAGACGTGGGAGATGTGGCAGAGCACCAGCGTGCCGTCACCCAACGACGACTCGAGCGCGGACCTCACCGCCGTGTAGAGCCGATCGCGGTTGGACCAGAAGGTGGCGGTCTCGAGCGTCTCCACGAGGACGCCGGCATCGAGCATCGAGTCGCGGAGGTAGGGCGCGTGGAAGCGGCCCTCCGCCCACGACCGGCCGCGCGCCTCGCCGAGGTCGGTGCCGCCGAGCGACTCCAGCAGGGAGCCCACCTCGGCACGGTGTGCTGCCACGGAGGCACCCTCGTGGCCCACGACCATGAGAGCGCCGGTGACACCTTCGCCGCCGACGTCCTTCTGGCTCGCGAGGTTGACCATCGTCTCGGCCTCGTCGGACAGCCGCAGCACGGTCGGCAGCACGCGCTCCTGGCTGAGCCGGCGTACCGCCTCGGCACCCGCCTCGAAGGTCGGGAACGACCACGCCTCGTAGACCTGCTCCGCCGCGACGGGACGTACGCGGACGGTGACCTCGGTGATGACACCGAGTGTGCCTTCGGATCCCAGGACGGCCTCGCGGAGGTCGGGCCCGGCCGCGTTGGCGGGGGAGGAGCCGAGCACGAGCTCGCCGGTCGGGGTGGCCACCCGCAGGCCCACGACCATGTCGTCGAAGCGCCCGAAGCCGGCCGACGACTGGCCGCTGGACCGCGTCGCGGCGAAGCCCCCGATCGAGGCGTACTCGAAGGACTGCGGGAAGTGACCGAGCGTCAGCCCGTGCTCGGCCAGCGCTGCCTCGGCAGCCGGGCCGCGCATGCCCGCCTGGAGGACGGCGGTGCGCGAGACGGCGTCGACCGAGAGGAGCCGGTCGAGCCGCCCCAGGTCGAGGCTCACCAGTCCGGCGAAGCCGTCGCGCCGCGCCGCCAGCCCGCCCGTGACACAGGTGCCACCACCGAAGGGCACGACCGCCACGTGGTGCTCGACGGCCCAGGTGAGCACGGCGGCGACGTCCTCGTGGGAGCCCGGTCGCACGACGGCGTCGGGCGCGTCGGAGAGGTCGCCGGCGCGGGCGCGCAGCAGGTCCGGCGTCGACTTGCCACGGGTGCGCAGACGACGGGTCTCGTCGTCGAGACGCACCCCGTCGTCGCCGACGGCGACGCGGAGGGCGGCGAGCAGGTCGGCGGCCAGCCCGGGCGCCGGGAGCGCGACCCGGTCGGAGGCGGGGGTGTCCCGGGTGCCGATGACGGCGTCGACGAGTCCGCGGACGGTGTCGGACAGGGGCTCGGCCGCGGCCGGGTCCCCCCAGCGCTGGGGGTGCATCTCGGGCGTCATGCGATACAGTGTGACACATGACGTCATTGCGTAACACCGGTGCGGACGTGTCCACCGCGGACCGGCTGTTGACGGCCGCGCGGGAGTCCATCCTCCTGGTGGGGTGGAAGCGCACCACGCTGACCGACATCGCCACCCGCGCCGGAGTGTCACGGATGACGGTCTACCGCACCTATGCCGACATGACCGCGCTGCTGGCCGACCTGATGATGCGCGAGCAGGCGGCGCTGGTCGCCGACGCGGTCGACTCGGTCGACCACGACCAGGACTGGCCGGAGCGGCTGGCGGTCGGGGTGGCCCGCACCGTGGCGGCCTTGCGGGAGAACGACCTCTTCCGCCGGATGATCGACGTCGACCCCGAGTGGGTCCTGCCCTATCTCCTCGAGCGCCGGGGCCGGTTCCAGGACGCCGTGCTCGACGTGGTCGGAGAGCGCATCGTCGAAGGACAGCGCGAGGGGGGCATCCGCCCCGGTGATCCGGTCGTGCTCGCCCGCACCGTGCTGCTCACCGCCCACGGTTTCGCGCTCTCCGCGCCGATCATGACCGACGCGGTCGTGGACCAGGCGGTCCTCGACGACGAGCTCGCCGTCCTGCTCAGGAGGTACCTCACGCCATGACGCACGCCCGCATCCACGCCGGCCTCGACGGTGTGCCGGACAGTGTCGACCTCGTCGTCGTCGGCCTCGGTGTCACCGGTGCCGGTGTCGCCCTCGATGCGGCGTCGCGCGGTCTCGACGTCCTCGCCGTGGACGCCCACGACGTCGCCTTCGGCACGTCGCGCTGGTCGAGCAAGCTCGTCCATGGCGGCCTGCGCTACCTCGCCTCGCTGCAGCTCGGGATCGCGCACGAGAGCGCGGTCGAACGCGGCATCCTGATGGAGCGCACCGCACCGCACCTGACCCGCGCCCTCCCGTGGCTGCTGCCGCTGACCGCGAGCGTGTCGACCGCGCAGGCCGCGACGGCGTCGGCGGGCTTCCGCACCGGCGACCTGCTGCGCCTCGCTGCTCGTACGCGTCGTGCCACGTTGCCGCGGCCGCGTCGGGTCTCGCGCACCGAGGCGCTCGGGCTGGCGCCCGCCCTCCGCCCCGACGGGCTGCGCGGCGGGCTGATCTTCTGGGACGGCCAGCTCGAGGACGACGCCCGGCTGGTCACCTGCCTGGCCCGGACGGCGGCGTCGTACGGCGCCCGCGTGCGCACACGTGCACGCGTGCTGGAGGCGACGGGCACGAGCGTCGTCCTCCGCGACGAGCTCACGGGCGCGACGCGCACCGTGACCGCGCGGGGTGTCGTCAACGCCGCCGGGGTGTGGTCGGGTGACCTCGTCGACGAGATCCGGCTGCGGCCCAGCCGCGGCACCCACGTGGTGCTCCGCGCGGACGCCATCCCCGGGCTGAGATCCGCGCTGACCCTGCCGGTGCCGGGCAGCACCAGCCGCTACGTGATGGCGCTCCCGCAGCCCGAGGGCACGATCTACGTCGGCCTGACGGACGAGCCGGTCGAGGGGGAGATCCCGGACGTGCCCGAGCCGACCGAGGGCGAGATCGGGTTCCTGCTCGACGTGGTCGGGGCGGCCCTGCGCCGACCCCTGCGACGCGCCGACGTGGTGGGGGCCTTCGCGGGCCTGCGGCCGCTGCTGGAGGCCGAGGGCTCGAGCGCCGACCTGTCGCGCAAGCACTCGGTCCTGACCTCGCGCACCGGCGTCGTCACCGTCGTGGGCGGCAAGCTGACGACCTACCGACAGATGGCCGAGGACGCGGTCGACGCCACCGCGCTCACCACGGCCGCGTGCCGCACCCGCGACATCCCGCTGCTGGGCGCCGCGTCCCGCGCCGAGCTCTCGGCACTGGAGGAGCCGGAGCGGCTGGTGCGCCGGTTCGGCACCGAGGCCCGGCTGGTGATCGACGAAGCAGTCCGGGCGAGCGGGCTCGACGAGGCCGAGCTGGTCGCCGCCGGGCCCGGGGGGATCACCCTTGCCGAGCTCGTCTTCGGCGTGACGCACGAGGGTGCTGTCGACGTCGGCGACCTGCTCGACCGGCGTACGCGGGTGGGCCTGGTGCCCGAGGACCGGGCGGCTGCGGTGCCGATGGCCGAGCGGGTGCTGGCTCTGGTGGGGACCACGGCCTAGCTGCGCAGCACCTTCTCCATCGCCTTGCCCCTGGCCAGCTCGTCGACGAGCTTGTCGAGGTAGCGGATCCGTCTCATGAGCGGGTCCTCGACCTCCTGCACCTTCACACCGCACACCGAGCCCGTGATCAGCTCCACTCGCGGGTTGAGGTCGGCATCGGCGAAGAAGTCGGCGAACGTCGTCCCGGCCGCCAGGTGCGCGTCCAACGTCGGCTGGTCGAAGCCGGTCAGCCACCGGATGACCTCGTCGACCTCCGCCCGGGTGCGTCCCTTGCGCTCCGCCTTGGTGACGTAGTGGGGATAGACCGAGGCGACGCTCGTGGTGAAGATCCGGTGCACGGGGCGAGCCTAGACCGGGCGGTGGCGGAGGGAGACGGTGTTGACTGGTCGGGTGCGCACCATCGGTCTGCTCGGCGGCATGAGCTGGGAGAGCTCGGCTCTCTACTACCGGCTCGTCAACGAGGCTGTCCGCGACCGGCTCGGTGGCTTCCACTCCGCGCGCGTGGTCCTGGCCTCCGTCGACTTCGCTGAGGTCGAGTCCATGCAGGCGCAGGGTGACTGGGACTCGGCGGGCTCGCTGCTCGCCCACCAGGCGCAGATGCTGCAGGCAGCGGGAGCCGAGTGCGTGGTGCTCTGCACCAACACGATGCACAAGGTCGCCGACACCATCGAGGCCTCCGTCGACATCCCGCTGCTGCACCTCGCCGACGTGACGGCCGCGGCCGTGCGCTCCGCCGGGATCGACCGGGTGGCCCTGCTCGGGACCCGGTTCACCATGGAGCAGCCGTTCTACGCCGACCGGCTCCGCACCCACGGGATCGACGTGCTCGTCCCGACCGCCGCCGACCGCCGGCTCGTCCACGACGTCATCTACGACGAGCTGGTGCTGGGAGTCGTGCGTGGCGAGTCGCGAGCGGCGTACGTCGACGTCGTCGGCCGGCTCGTCGGGCAGGGCGCCCAGGGGGTGGTCCTCGGGTGCACCGAGATCGAGCTGCTGCTCGGGCCGTCGGACGTGACCGTGCCGGTCTTCGCGACCACCCGCCTGCACGCGCTGGCTGCTGTCGACTTCGCGCTGGGGTGAGGGTGGTGTGTGCACCCCTGACCCCGTTGCTGCTTCACCATGGGATGTCGATGAACAGGCACTTCCCCATGTCAATTGACGCCGGGAAGTGCCCATTGACCGACATCCCATGGTGAAGCGACGGGGGAGGGGCGGCGGGAACAACCAGACTGGTTGAGCGTTGCACTACCTATGAAGAAGATCGGATTCCTCAACTTCGGACACTGGACCGACTCGCCCCACTCCCACGTGAGGACGGCCTCCGACGCCCTGCTGCAGTCGATCGACCTGGCGGTCGCGGCCGAGGAGCTGGGCGCCGACGGCGCGTACTTCCGCGTGCACCACTTCGCCCGCCAGCTGGCCTCGCCCTTCCCCCTGCTCGCCGCGGTCGGCGCGCGCACCAGCCGCATCGAGATCGGCACCGGTGTCATCGACATGCGATACGAGAACCCGCTCTACATGGCCGAGGACGCCGGCTCGGCCGACCTCATCTCCGGCGGCAGGCTCCAGCTCGGCATCAGCCGGGGATCACCGGAGCAGGTGATCGACGGCTGGCGCTACTTCGGCTACCAGCCGGCCGAGGGGGAGGACCAGGCTGACATGGCCCGTCGGCACACCGAGGTGCTCCTCGACGTGCTGACCGGCAAGTCATTCGCCGAGCCGAACCCGCGCCCGATGTTCCCCAACCCGCCCGGCCTGCTCCGACCCGAGCCGCACTCCGAGGGCCTGCGCGAGCGCATCTGGTGGGGCGCCGCGTCCGACGCGACCGCCCGCTGGGCGGCCGGCCTCGGGATGCACCTGATGAGCTCGACACTGAAGGCGGACGAGACCGGGGAGCCGTTCCACGTCCAGCAGCGCAAGCAGATCGACGTCTTCCGTGAGGCGTGGCGCGAGGCCGGCCACGAGGGCGAACCGCGGGTCTCGGTCAGTCGGTCGATCATGCCGATCACGACCGACCAGGACCGTGCCTACTTCGGCCACGAGCGACGCAGCAGCGACCAGTTCGGCCAGATCGAGGCCAACCTGCGCGCGGTCTTCGGCAAGACGTACGCCGACGAGCCGGACCGCCTCGTCGAGGAGCTGGCCCGGGACGAGGCCGTCATGTCCGCCGACACCGTCCTGCTGACCGTGCCCAACCAGCTGGGCGTCGACTACAACGCGCACGTCATCGAGTCGGTGCTCACCGACGTCGCCCCGGGGCTCGGCTGGCGCTGAGTTGGTCGTCGGTGCTGAAGTGGAGGAGTGCGGTGCGCCTCGCACCGGCCGACGAGAGGACCACGATGAGTGACGACCACACCCCTGACGACCGCGACCAGTCGGAGGGCCAGGTCTCGGAGCTGGCGGTGGCCGGGGACGAGCCGACAGTGATCAGTCCCGGCGACGCCGTGGCCGGCTCGCCCGACGGTGAGTCGAGCGGGGCCCAGGAGGGTGCGGCCGGTCCCAACGCGATCCCGGTCGACGACACTCACCAGCACCCGCACGAGCGCGCCCACGAGGACAGCGCCGAGCAGACCGCCGAGGACGCCGCCGAATGATCCTCGTGGTCGGTGCCGGTCCCGGGGTGAGCGGGTCCGTGGCCCGTCGCTTCGCCGCCGGGGGCCACGACGTGGGGCTGCTGGGCCATGACCGGACGGTCCTCGACGAGCTCGTCGCCGACCTCGAGCAGCGCGGCACGACCGTCGGTCATGCGGTGGTCGACGTGACCGACGACGCAGCCACCCGCGACGCCGTACGACGGATGGGTGAGCACGTCGGACACATCGACGTCCTGCACTTCAACCCCAGCGCCTACCGGGCGAAGGACCCGCTCCACCTCACCGTGCCCGAGCTGCTCGAGGACGTGGCGCTGGGCGTCGGCGCCCTCCTGACGGTCGTCCAGGCTGCCCGGCCCTTCATGGGTGCGGGCGGTCGCGTGAGCGTCACCGGCAGCATGGCCGCCGACGAGCCCGCCCACGAGGCCGCGTCCCTCGGCGTGCAGAAGGCAGGAGTGCGGAACCTGGTGCACAGCCTCGACGCGACCCTGGCCCCCGACGGGATCCGCGCCGTCTCGGTCACCGTGCGCGGCACGCTGTCGCGCGAGGGTGCGTTCACGCCCGACCGGGTGGCCGAGGCGATCTGGTCCGCGGTCGATCGCGACGACGAGGCGTGGAGCAGCGAGGTGCCCTACACCGGTTGAGCCTCAGCGCTTGCGACCCCACACGAGATAGGCGATCGGCCCGACCGGCTGGACCGACATCGCGGGGCCCCACAGGGCCTTGGGTCCGCGGACCAGCTCCGCAGGGCGGTCCTTCAGGTCGCGCAGGCACCACGTGGTGAGGGCGACCTCCGCGATGCCGACCACCACGACGATCTTCTTCTGGGTGGGCGTCATGTCGCCCCAGGACTTCTTCGCCATGTCCGCACCGTACCGGGAGACCGTTCAGGCGCCCCGGAAGCCGTTCAGCAGGAGCCAGAAGACGAGCACGCCGACCACGGCGGCGAGCAGTCCCCACCAGAGCCCGGTGCGCGCGCGGCGAGCGGTGGTCGCCCCTTCGCGGGCCAGGGCCGGCAGGGCGATCGTGACCGCGGCGCCGGTGGCGGCCATGGCCACCAGCTGCACCGGGATGATCCAGTTCTCCGTGCCCTGCCCGTCGAACAGGAGGGCCGCCACGGGGACGCTGAGGACGCCGGTGGCGAGCAGGACGGCGACGCCGGTGACGCGCTGCACGAGGGGGGTCATGCAGAGACGCTAGCGTCGATCGACGGTTGACGCCTGCTGGTCTACTCCTTCGCGACCAGCGTCAGCACGTCGTACGTCGCCACCGGCTCACCGTCGGCGTTGGCGACCAGCGCGTCCCAACGGACCTCGCCGTAGTCGGCGGAGGCGCGGGGGGTGATCTGCTTGACGGTCAGCGTCACCCGGATCGAGTCGCCTGCCTTGACCGGGGTGAGGAAGCGCAGGTTGTCGACGCCGAAGTTGGCCAGCACCGGCCCCGGCGCGGGATCGACGAAGAGGCCCGCGGCCATCGAGACGATGAGGTAGCCGTGCGCCACGATCCCGCCGAAGAGCGGGTTCTCCGCTGCCGCCGCCGGATCGGTGTGGGCGTAGAACGTGTCGCCGGTGAAGGCCGCGAAGTGGTCGATGTCGGCCAGCGAGATCACCCGCGGCTCCGAGGCGATCGTGTCGCCGACCTGCAGCGTGGCCAGCGAGTGGCGGAACGGGTGCTCGGGAGTGATCGTGCGCTGTGACCCGCGGGTCCAGCGCCCGGTGATCGCGGTGAGCATGTCGGGGGAGGCCTGGATGGCCGAGCGCTGCATGTGGTGCAGCACGCCGCGTACGCCGCCCAGCTCCTCGCCGCCGCCGGCCCGGCCGGGGCCGCCGTGCACGAGCATCGGCAGGGGCGACCCGTGGCCGGTGGACTCGGCCGCGTCGTCGCGGTCGAGCACGAGGATGCGGCCGTGCCACGGCGCGAGGCCGAGCACGAGCGACCGGGCGACGGCGGGGTCGTGGGTCACGACCGAGCCGACCAGCGAGCCACGACCACGTGCGGCCAGGGTCACGGCGTCGTCGAGCGAGGCGTACGACATGACAGTGGCGACGGGGCCGAACGGCTCGACATCGTGGGGTTCGACCGCGCCTGCGCGGGCCCTGAGCAGCACCGGGGCCATGAAGGCGCCGCGGTCGGCGTCGTCCCCCACCTGCCCGCCGTCGTGGACGACGTCGCAGGAGGATCGCAGCGCCTCGACGGCCTTGCGGACCTCGTCGCGCTGGCCGAGGGAGGCCAACGGGCCCATCCGCACCGACTCGTCGCCCGGGTGACCCACCGTGATGGTCGACAGCCTGGCGGTGATCGCCTCGGCGACCTGGTCGGCGACGGCTTCGGGGACGATCACCCGGCGGATCGCCGTGCACTTCTGGCCGGCCTTCGCCGTCATCTCGGTGACGACGCCCTTGACGAACAGGTCCCACTCGGGGTCGTCGGGACTGACGTCGGGGCCGAGGATCGAGCAGTTCAGCGAGTCGGCCTCGACCTGGAGGGAGAGGCCCCCGTGCAGCACCGACGGGTGCTGGCGCAGGATGCCGGCCGTGTGGGCCGAGCCGGTGAAGGCCACCGAGTCCTGGACGCCGAGGTGGTCGAGCAGGTCGCCGGCCGAGCCCGAGAGCAGCTGGAGCGAGCCCTCGGGCAGGATCCCCGACTCGATGATCCGGCGGACGACCAGCTCGGTGAGGTAGGCCGTCTGGCTGGCGGGCTTGACGATCGAGGGGAGTCCGGCGATGAAGGCGGGGGCGAGCTTCTCGAGCATGCCCCAGACGGGGAAGTTGAAGGCGTTGATCTGCACCGCGACGCCCGGTCGCGAGGTGTAGACGTGCTGGCCGAGGAAGACGCCGGTGCGGCCGAGCTGCTCGAGGTCGCCGTCGCAGGCAACGACGTCGTTGGGCAGCTCGCGGCGACCCTTGGAGGAGTAGGAGAAGACCGTGCCGAAGCCGCCGTCGATGTCGATCATCGAGTCGCGGCGGGTGGCGCCGGTGCGCAGCGACAGCTCGTAGAACTCGTCCTTGAGGCCGGTGAGGTGGGTCGCGAGGTCCTTGAGCAGCAGTGCCCGCTCGTGGAAGGTCATCTCGCGGATCACGGGCCCACCGACCGTGCGTGCGTGGTGGGCCATCTCGCCCAGGTCGAGGCCGGTGCTGGAGATGCGGGCGACCTCCTCCCCGGTGGCCGCGTCGAGCAGCGGGTGACCCTCGGCGGAGGCGGCGAACCACCGTCCTGCGGCATAGCTCTCGAGCAGTCGCGTCACAGTGGCTCCCTCGGTGATTGCGTGTCAGGGTGACAGGTGACACACTAATACCAGACCGATCGGTCAGTAAATGCGTCCGCCCCGACCCGCCGGAGTTTCGATGACCCTCACCGACAGCGAGAAGACGGCCGAGGTCGTGGACCCCGACCTGCAGGCCGGCTTCGAGCAGACCATCGCCCGCAACGACCGGATCGAGCCGCGCGACTGGATGCCGGAGGGCTATCGCAAGACCCTCGTACGCCAGATCGCCCAGCACGCGCACAGCGAGATCATCGGCATGCAGCCCGAGGGCAACTGGATCAGCCGCGCGCCGAGCCTGCGCCGCAAGGCGATCCTGCTCGCCAAGGTGCAGGACGAGGCCGGCCACGGGCTCTACCTCTACTCCGCGGCCGAGACCTTGGGCGTCTCCCGCCTCGAGCTCACCGAGATGCTGATCAGCGGTCGGCAGAAGTACTCCTCGATCTTCAACTACCCCACGCTGTCCTACGCCGACGTGGGCTCCATCGGGTGGCTCGTGGACGGCGCCGCGATCTGCAACCAGGTGCCCCTGTGCCGCACGTCCTACGGCCCGTACGGCCGCGCGATGATCCGGGTGTGCAAGGAGGAGTCCTTCCACCAACGCCAGGGCTATGAGCTGCTGATGACGATGATGCGCGGCACCGACGCCCAGCGCGCGATGGTGCAGGAGTCGGTCAACCGCTTCTGGTGGCCGGCGCTGATGATGTTCGGCCCGCCCGACGACGCCTCGCCCAACACCGCCCAGTCGATGGCGTGGGGGATCAAGCGCAACACCAACGACGAGCTGCGCCAGAAGTTCGTCGACATGAGCGTGCCCCAGGCCGAGGCGCTCGGCGTGACGCTGCCGGACCCGGAGCTGGCGTGGAACGAGGAGCGCGGCCACCACGACTTCGGCCAGCCCGACTGGGAGGAGTTCATGCAGGGTGTGAAGGGCAACGGCCCGTGCAACGCCCAGCGGATGGCCCACCGCCGCCGGGCGCACGAGGACGGTGCGTGGGTCCGCGAGGCGGCCACGGCCTACGCCGCGAAGCAGAAGGCGAGCGCGTGATGGCTGAGCACGGGGTCGAGGCGGAGTGGCCGCTCTACGAGGTGTTCGTCCGCGGCAAGCGCGGTCTCAACCACGTCCACGTCGGCTCGCTGCACGCCGCCGACGACCGGATGGCGCTGCTGCACGCGCGGGACGTCTACACCCGCCGCAACGAGGGCGTCAGCATCTGGGTGGTCCGCGCCGACGCCGTCACCGCGTCGAGCCCGGACGAGAAGGACCCGATGTTCGCCCCGAGCGGCGACAAGGTCTATCGCCACCCGACGTTCTACGACATCCCCGACAACGTCCCCCACATGTAGATCACCCCACGACGTTCTTCGTTCCCCCGCTCACGAAGTCCGACGGAAGAAGCTGATGAACCAACACGTACACACGTCCCCCGAGGACGACCACGACAACGCCTACTCCGGCCTGCTCGTCAACGACGCCCACTGGGCCTTCGGCACCGACTTCGAGGACCCGCTCGCGGGGGTCGACACGACCATCCCGGACGGCACGGATGCCCGCACGCTGGCGGCGTACGCCCTGATGCTCGGCGACGACGCGCTGGTCATGTCGCACCGGATCTCGGAGTGGACCAGCAACGCGCCCGACCTCGAGGACGACATCGCGCTGTCCAACATCGCGCTGGACCTGCTCGGCCAGGCGCGGCTGCTCCTGGCCCGCGCGGCGAAGGCCGACGAGTCGATCGTCCCGGTACTGCCCGAGGGGTCGCCAGTGCCGTCCGAGGACGCCCTGGCGTTCTTCCGGGAGGCCCACGAGTTCCGCAACGTGCGCCTCACAGAGGTCGCCAACGGTGACTTCGCCGAGGTGACCGTGCGGGTGCTGCTCTTCTCGATCTGGCGTCTGGCGATCTGGGAGCAGCTGCGCGCGAGCCGCGACAACGTCCTGGCAGCAGTGGCCGCCAAGGGCGTGAAGGAGCTGGCCTACCACCGCGACTACGCCGCCCGCTGGTTCGTCACCCTGGCCGGGGGCACGGACGAGTCCCGCACGCGCCTCGGTGCGGCGCTCGACGCGCTGTGGCCGCTGTGGCCTGAGCTCTTCGACACCCACGAGACCGAGGCCACCGCCGCCGCGACCGGCGTCGGAGTCGACCCCGCGACCGTGCGAGCATCCGCGGAGGCGACGCTCGACCAGGTCCTGACGGCGAGCGGGGTCTCCCGCCCCGAGGCCGCCCGACGCTCCGGTGTGATGGGTCGCCTCGGCCGCGACGGGATGCACGGCGAGCCGCTGAGCCTGCTGCTCGCCGAGATGCAGTCGGTGGCCCGCGCACACCCGCTGGGCCAGTGGTGAGGAGACAGTGGTGAGGAGACGGTGGTGAGGAGACGGTGGTGAGGCTGATGAGTCGTACGTCAGAGCTGGCGCGTGAGGTCGCGGCGAAGGTCACCGACCCCGAGCTGCCGATGCTCACCCTGCGTGACCTGGGCATCCTGCGCGAGGTCGATGTCGTGGCGTCGGGCCACGTCGTCGTCGACATCACCCCGACCTACTCCGGCTGCCCCGCGATGGCCACCATGCGCGACGACCTGGTCCGCGAGCTCAACGGCGCCGGCTTCGACCGGGTCGAGGTGCGCGTCAGCCTCGATCCCCCGTGGACGACCGACTGGATCACGCCGGAGGGACGTGCTGCCCTGTCCGCGGCCGGCATCTCCCCTCCCGGACCGGCTCGCTCGACCAGTGGCCCGATCCCGCTCTCGCTCTCGCCGACCGCGCGCCTGATCCGCTGTCCCCAGTGCGACTCGACCGCCACCGAGCTGCTCTCGGAGTTCGGCTCGACGGCGTGCAAGGCGCTCTACCGGTGCGCCGACTGCCTGGAGCCGTTCGACCACGTGAAGGAGATCTGATGGGGTCCCGACCCCGCTCGACCACTGGATTCCACGAGCTGACCGTCGCCGGCGTCGAGTCGCTGACCGACGACTCGGCGGCAGTGACCTTCGACGTCCCCGACGACCTGCGCGAGCTCTTCGCCTTCGAGCCGGGGGAGTCCCTGACGCTGCGCCGCGTCGTCGACGGCGTCGAGCACCGGCGCACCTACTCGATCTGCGCCCCGGCCGGCGCGGCCCCGCGCATCGGGGTCCGCGAGATCCCCGGTGGCATGTTCTCCTCCTGGCTCATCCACCAGGTCAGCCCGGGGGAGACGGTCGAGGTCGCCGAGCCCGCCGGCAGCTTCCGTGCCGACCCCGCCCTGGCCGGGCGCCACCTGTGCATCGCGGCCGGGTCGGGCATCACCCCGATGCTCTCGATCGCCGCGTCCGTGCTGGCCAACCCGGACAGCTCGGTCACGATGCTCTACGGCAACCGCGAGACGACGTCGGTGATGTTCGCCGAGGAGCTCAGCGACCTCAAGAACCTCCACGGCCCGCGCTTCGACCTGGTCCACGTGCTGTCCCGCGAGCCCCGTGACGTCGAGCTCTTCTCGGGCCGGCTCGACGCCGACCGGCTGCGCCGGCTGCTGCCGATCAAGGTCGCGCTCGGCAGCCTCGACCACGTGTGGCTGTGCGGTCCGCTGGGCCTGGTCGAGGATGCCCGAAGCGTGCTCGACGAGCTCGGCGTCCCGGCCGAGAAGGTGCACTTCGAGCTCTTCTTCGTCGACGAGCCGCCGCCGACGCTGCGTCACGCCGACCGGGTGGTCGAGGGGGTCACGAGCGAGGTCACGGTCGTGCTCGACGGACGCACGACCACGACCCCGATGCCCCGCGACGCCACGGTGCTCGACTCCGCCCAGGCGGTGCGTGGCGACCTGCCCTTCGCCTGCAAGGGCGGGGTGTGCGGGACCTGTCGGGCCAAGGTCGTCGACGGCGAGGTCGAGATGGTGCGCAACTACGCCCTCGAGCCCGCCGAGGTCGAGCAGCAGTTCGTGCTGACCTGCCAGTCGTTCCCGGTCAGCGATGCGGTGACCGTCGACTACGACGCCTAGCGTCCCTGGGGGGAACCGCCTTGGGTGAGCCCGTCGAAGGCCAGCGCCGTCACCGCGTCGGCCAGCGCCTCCAGCTCTCCCGCGCCCCGACTGTCGCTGCGGACCCACTCGGTGAGCGAGTTGACCATGCCGAAGACCAGCCGGCTGATCAGCAGCGGGTCGAGATCGGCACGCACCCTGCCCTCGTCGGCCGCCTCGCGCACCATGTCGGCCAGCCGCTGGTCGATGTCGCGCCGACGGGCCAGCGCGGCCTCCTCGACCGGGGTGTTGCCGTGCACGCGCAGCAGCAGGGTCACTGCCGGCAGGTGCTCGACCAGCACCGTCACGCTGCTGCGTACGCCTGCCCGCAGGCGCTGACCGGCATCGAGGCCCTCGAGCCCGGCCACCTCGTCGAGGGCAGCCGTCAACGCGTCGAGCGCCTCGTCGACCGCGCTCGCGAGCAGGTGCTCCTTGCTGGGCACGTGGTGGTAGATCGCCGACTTGGTCAGGCCCAGCTCGCGCGCCAGGTCGCCGATGCTCGTGGCGTCGTAGCCCTGGCGGTTGAACAGGTCGATCGCGACCCGCAGGACCGTCTGCTGGTCGTGGCCGGGTCGCCCCCGTCTGCTACCTGGCATGGGAGACACGTTCTCACGACGACCCACCCCGGGATCGTGGCCCGCACCGAGGTGCGCCGAACAGATGCAGCCGCGCCGTGCGCCGCACTGGTTACCGCGATCACGTTCCCGGGCGCTAGACTGACGCCGAGCGTCCCGCGCCGGCTCAGCACCGAGCCCGTGCGAAGCAGACGCCCAGACCCACCGGTCGTCGCGCGCCTGCCCCGTGACGCCTCGTAGACATCTTCCGTCCGGGAGGACCCCTTGGCCCAGCGCCAACGCCAGCGCGGCTCTCGCCGCACCCCTGCGCACGCCCGACACAAGGACAACGAGGGCATCGTCCCCGTCCTTGCGAGGGCCGTGCGCGAGCTCGAGTCGGCCGTGCAGCGTGGTCCGCTCTCACCCGGCCAGCGAGTGCGCTTCCAGGTCGTCGCGCTCCTCGTGCGCGAGCACCGTCACGACGTACGCCAGTCCACCGAGCTGACCGACGCCCAGAAGGGCGACGAGCTCAAGCGCCTCGACGGCATCGCGACCATCCTCGCCAAGACCGCCACCCGCGACCCCTCCCTCTTCGCCCTGCTGTCGGAGGACTCGGTCGTCACCGACACCGCCCGTGACCTGCGCCTGGAGATGCTGCGCAAGGCCGGCGTCGAGGTCGCCGTCGAGGAGCCCAAGCCCGACGACGAGGCCGGCCCCGGCCTCGGCGAGCGCCGGGTCATCCCGCAGTCGGTGCTCCAGCACCAGCTGGCCAACCCGTTCCTGCGACCCGACTTCGAGATCGGTCACCGCCGCACCACCGGAAGCCAGCGGCTGTCGACGTGGGAGCTGCTCGGGCCGCTGTTCCGCTCCTTCGAGATGGGCGGGTCCTCGTCCTGCATGGAGCTGCCCGAGGCCATGTCGCTGAACGCCCCGGGCAAGCTCGAGCTCATGCCCCACCAGGCCCGGATGATCGCCTCCGCCGCCGAGGGCCACCGCACCTTCCTGCTCGCCGACGAGCCCGGCCTCGGCAAGACCGCCCAGGCGTTGCTCGCCGCGCAGGCGGCCAACGCGTTCCCGCTGCTCGTCGTGTGCCCCAACGTGGTCAAGACCAACTGGGCCCGCGAGACCGAGCGCTGGACCCCTCGTCGCCGGGCGACGGTCATCCACGGCGACGGCGACGAGATCGACGCCTTCGCCGACGTCGTCATCGTCAACTACGAGATCCTCGACCGCCACGTCGGCTGGCTCGGCACCTTCGGCTTCCGGGGCATGGTCGTCGACGAGGCCCACTTCATCAAGAACAAGACCTCGCAGCGCTCGCGCCACGTCCTGGAGCTCTCCGAGCGGCTGCGTTCGCGCACCGCCCGCCCGCTGCTCATGGCACTGACGGGCACGCCGCTCATCAACGACATCGAGGACTTCCGCGCCATCTGGCAGTTCCTGGGCTGGATCGACGACACCAAGCCGACGCCCCGGCTGATGGACGCGCTCGAGGAGAGCGAGCTGACCCCGGCCGACCACCCGTTCTACCCGGCCGCCCGCAAGGCCGTGATCGACATGGGCATCGTGCGACGCCGCAAGGTCGACGTGGCAGCCGACATCCCGGCCCGTCGCATCGCCGACATCCCCGTGGAGCTCGACGACGAGGACACCCGCTCGATCCGTGCCGCCGAGGAGGACCTCGCCCGTCGCCTGGTCCAGCGCTACCGCGCTGCCCTGGAGACACGTCGTACGGGCTCGGTCGTCGAGGGCATCGACCACGAGCTCGTCCGCCGCGTCGCGACCTGGGAGCGCGAGGACATGGCGTCGGGCGAGAACGGCGAGAACGTCTTCTCGATGCTGCGTCGCATCGGGCAGGCCAAGGCCGGACTGGCCGCCGACTATGCCGCCCAGCTGGCGCGCAACGTCGGCAAGGTCGTCTTCTTCGCCCGCCACATCGACGTCATGGACATCGCCGAGGACACCTTCACCAAGCGCGGCCTCAAGCACACCTCGATCCGCGGCGACCAGAGCGCGAAGGCCCGTGAGAAGGCCATCGACGGATTCGTCAACGACCCGGACGTGCAGGTCATCGTGTGCTCGCTGGCCGCCGCCGGCGTCGGCGTGAACCTCCAGGTGGCCTCCAACGTCGTGCTCGCCGAGCTGTCGTGGACCGACGCCGAGCAGACCCAGGCGATCGACCGCGTCCACCGGATCGGCCAGAGCGACCCGGTGACGGCCTGGCGGATCATCGCGGCGCAGACCATCGACACCCGCATCGCCGAGCTCATCGACTCCAAGGCCGGCCTCGCCGCGCGGGCGCTCGACGGCTCGGACGAGGAGGTGTCGTCCTCGGCCAACATCCAGACCGAGGCGCTGGTGACGCTGCTGACGGACGCACTGGAGCGCGAGCTCGGCTGAGGTCCACACGCGACGCAGGACCTGCGGCCCTTGTCCGCAGGCAGCCGAGCGCGTACGACTGGAGGCATGAGCGAAGAACGCGAGACCTACGGTGACAGCTCCGTCGACGACGAGGACCAGCTGCAGCCGGGAGACACCCTCGACGACGGTGACCTCGTCGACGTGCTCGACCGCGGCTACTCGCCGCCGGACCGCCCGCCCAAGGGCTATGAGGACTACCCGACCGAGGCCGAGCGTCGTCAGGGCGAGACCCTCGGCGAGAAGCTGGCCGAGGAGGAGCCCGACGTCGACCCCTACGCCGAGTCGCAGAGGACCGACAGCGAGGACGAGAACGCCCTCGACGAGCAGCTCGGGCTGGACGAGCCCGATGCGCGTACGGGCCGGCTGGTCCAGCCGGACGGGGGCGAGGGGCTCGATGTCGACTCGCAGGAGCTCGCCACGGACGTCGGGATCGACGGTGCGGGCGCGTCGGCCGAGGAGGCCGCGATGCACATCACCCGCGAGCCGGAGCCGCCCACGGGCTGAGCCCTGCTCCGCGACGCCCCGAGGGTGTACCATTTGGTACATGAATCGCTACTTCGAGACAACACGACACATTGACGCGCCGACGCAGCAGGTGTGGGAGGTGCTCTTCGACGTCGCACGCTGGCCGGAGTGGACCCCGACGATCGACCGGGTCGAGCGCCTGGACGAGGGGCCCTTCGAGCTCGGCTCCCGGGCCAAGGTTCGCCAGCCCAGGCTTCCGCAGGCGCAGTGGCAGGTCACCGAGGTCGTGGACGGTCGACACTTCACCTGGGAGGCCAAGGGGCCGGGGATGAAGACGATCGCCCGGCACGAGGTGGTTCCGGACGACACGGGCTCCACGGTCACCCTCAGTATCGAGCAGACCGGCCCGATGGGCGCCGTCGCCGCCACGCTGTGGCGTGGACTGACCCAGCGCTACATCGAGCTCGAGGCCGAGAGCCTGGCCAAGCGCGTCACCGGCGCGCCCGCCGCGTGACCCTGCCCGCAGCCGAGGGCGTGCGTGCGACGCCGCGCGACCGCCTCCTCGAGGCCGCGATAGACCACTTCGGCCGCAACGGCATCGGCGACACCAGCCTGCGTGGGATCGCCGAGGCGGTGGGCAGCAGCCACCGGATGCTGATCTACCACTTCGGGTCTCGCGAGGGCCTGCTCGCTGAGGTGACCCGCGAGGTGGAGGCGCGACAGCGCGCGGTGATGACCGCGACGTACGACGCCGGGCTGCCGCCCCTCGAGGCCGCAGCCGCGTACTGGGAGCAGACCGTCGAGGCGACGCTGCGCTACGGGCCCCTGTTCTTCGAGCTCGCCGCGCACGCCATGCAGGGCAAGGCTCACGCGCAGGCCCTGCGCGACGAGCTGATCGCGGCCTGGCTGCCGTCGGTCACGGACCTCTGCCGGGCGATCGGCATCCCCGAGGCGCAGAGCGAGACGCATGCGCGGCTGGCCCTGGGAGCCGCCCGCGGCCTGCTCCTCGACCTGCTCGTCACCGGTGATCGCGCCGAGGCCGCGAAGGCCGCCGACCTGCTCAACCGGCTGCTCCTGCTGTCCGCCGAGGTGGGCGGGGCCGGCGCGGAAGCGTGAGCCGAGCGAAACCGGCCGGGAGCGTCACCTGACCTCGACTCCGACCTCGACCCCGACCACGACCTCGGCGCCGGCCTCGGCCTCCTCGGTGTCGGCCATGTGCGCCCGCAGGTCCTCGGCGTTGGGCGCCCTCAGGAAGACGACCACGGCGGCGCCGGCCAGCACCGCGGCGGCGACGAGGAAGGCGCTGCCGGTCGCATCGACGAAGGCCTGCTGGGCATCGGACAACAGCTGCGCGCCGCGCGCGCCCAGCCCGGGTGCCGCCTGCTGGACGGCGGCCAGCGACGACTGGGCGGCCTCGGCAGCCCGCGGGGGAAGGTCGGTGACCGCACCGGCCAGGTTGCCACGGTAGGCGTCGTTCAGCACGCTGCCGAGCACCGCGATCCCCAGGGCCGAGCCGAGCTCGCGGGACACGTCGTTGACCGCCGATCCGACGCCCTGCTTGCCGACCGGCAGGGCGGCGGTGATCGCCATGGTCGCCGGCGTGCTCGCGAGGGCCATCCCGGCCGCGAACAGCACGAGTCCGGCGGCGAAGTGCCAGTAGGTCAGGTCCACCGTGAGCCGGCTCATCACGATCATGCCGGTCGCCGAGAGGACAAGCCCGAGGGAGCTCACCCACCGGGTCCCGAAGTGCAGCGCGATCCGGGGGGCCTGGCGGGCGAGCGGGATCATCACCAGCGGCAGCGGCAGCAGGGCGACGGCGGACTCGAGCGGCGAGTAGCCGACGACGTACTGGAGGTACTGCAGACCGATGAAGAAGAAGCCGAAGCTGGCGAAGAACTGAGCGGTCACCGAGAGGGTGCCGGCGGCGAACCCGCCCAGCCGGAAGAGGCGCGGGTCGAGCAGCGGATGCGGCTGACGAAGCTCCCAGAGGACGAACGCCGGGATCGCTGCTCCGCCGGCCAGGAAGGCCGCGACGGTGAGGGGGTCGCTCCAGCCGCGCTCGGGTCCCTCGATGAAACCGAACACCGTGCCGGCGACCATCAGCAGGGACAGCAGCGCCCCGACCGGGTCGAGGCTCGGCGGACGCGCGTCGCGGGAGTTGGGCACCACGGCGAGGACGCCGGTCAGGGCCAGGGCGGCCAGCGTGGCGTTGAGGCCGAAGAAGGAGCTCCAGGAGAAGAACTCCAGCAGGATGGCCGAGCCGAAGAGACCGAGCACGGCGCCGCCGCCGGCGACCCCGACCCAGACGCCGACCGCGCGAGCCCGCTCGCTGGGTGGGAATGAGGTCGTGATCACCGACAGGGTCACCGGCATGATCGCCGCTGCTCCGATCCCCATCGCAGCGCGTACGGCGATCAGCCCTGACGGATCGTCGACGACCAGGCCGCAGGCCGAGGCGGCCCCGAAGATCAGCAGACCGGCGACGAGCACGGGCTTTCGCCCGAACCTGTCCCCAAGTGCGCCGGCCGACAGCAGCAGACCGGCGAAGACGAGGGTGTAGGCGTCGACGATCCACTGCACCTCGGTGGTGGTCGCGCCGGTGCCCCGCTGCAGGTCCGGCAGGGCGACGTTGAGTCCGCTGACCGCCGAGACGACGGTCATCAGCGAGAGTGCCACGACGGCGAGGATGGCCACGCGGCGGCGGTGGGTCAGTGGTGGCGAGGAAGGGGACATGACGAGCTCCTGGGATGAATTCAACAGTTGGTGAATTGGATAATTCTGCGCCTGATGAATTCGCGGTGTCAAGACTGGTCCAGTGCGCGACGTAGGCTCCGCAGCCCCCGCGATGGTGCACGGGGCTGTGCGCCACGCAGGTCGGCGTGGGCGGGTCGGCTCTCCTGGTGGTGGAGGCCCCGATAGCGTCCGGGGGTGGCCAGTCCTCGTCGACCCAGCGCTCGTCGACCCAGCGCTCGTCGAGGCCGCGGATCCCCGCGCCGGAGCGGCACGCGGCAGCCGTCGCGGCCGTTGCCGGAGGCCGGACCGGGGGAGCGGCTGTGGGTGCTCGACGTGCCGTACGCGACTCAGGTCGAGGCCACCTGGCACCCGGCCGTCAAGACCCACCTCTACGTCGGGCGCGCTCTGCCCGCGCACCTGGCGCCCTACGCTCCGGGCCCGTACACGCTCGGCCGGTTCATCGAGAACTCCCTGAACCCCGACCATCCGACGCCCAGCCCCGAGCCCACCGAGGCGCTCGAGCCCCGAAGGATCCAGTTCGAAGCCGCTGATGCGATCGCGGCCCGCGCCGTGGCAGGTGGCCGGCAGTTCCTGCTGGCCGACGAGCCCGGCGTCGGCAAGACGATCGCCGCGGTCCTCGGAGCGACGGCGGTGGGCGACCTCCGCGGTGCGCGACGCGTGCTCGTCGTCGCCGACCGACCCGCCGCGATCACGATCGGCCACTGGTGCCGCACCATCACGGCGCTGGGCGACGGCGGTCTCGAATGGGTCGTGATCACCTGGGACCGGCTGGAGAAGGTCAAGGACCACACATGGGACGTGATCATCGCCGACGAGGCGCACGCGCTGCGACGTACGACGACGAAACGATGGAAGCTCTGGGCACGGATCTCAGGCCACGGGCGCCCGCACGACCAGGCGCCGTTCGTCATCGCGACGACCGCCACGCCCGGGCACACGCCGCTCGAGCTGCCCTACCTCGCACCGGCCTACGCGCAGGTGCTCGGCGAGCCGATGCAGGAGTGGACCTCTGCCACGCAGCCCGGGGCCTCGTTCGCCACCGCGCTCGAGCGCCACGGGGTGGGGGTGGAGCAGGGACGCCACGGTGCGGCGTGGACCGACGATCCGGCCCGGCGCGCCGCGGACCTCAAGCTGGTGCGCAGCTGGCTCGATGAGGTGCGGCCCCCGGCAATGCTGCACCGCGCCGCACCGTGGGGGCCGGTGCCGATCTCCGGCATGCCGGTGACACTCACGCCGGCGGAGCGCACGGCCTATGAAGCCGAGTGGGGAGAATTCTGTCGTGAGATGGACCTCGCCCGACGCGGCCGCAACACCGCGAAGGGCCGGGCCGCGCTGCTGCGCTTCCGGCAGAAGGCCGGCCTGATCCGCGTCGACTCGACGGTCGCCTGGATCGCCCAGCAGGTCCAGGCGGAGCGACAAGTGGCGTGCTCGGTCGAGTTCGTCGCGACCGCCGCCGACCCCATCGCCGATCGGCTGCGCGACTCCGGCATCGACGTCGCCACCATCTACGGCCGCGGCCGGTTCGACGCCGAGGCCGAGCGGCTCCGGTTCCAGACCGGGCAGGCGAAGGTGTGCGTCTTCACCGCGGTGGCGTCGATCAGCCTGCACGCCGGCGAGACCCTCACCGAGGGCCGCCGGGCGAGCTCAGAACCCCGGGTCGGCGTCTTCCACCAGGCCCGCTTCTCGGGCATCGCCGCACGGCAGGTGACCGGCCGCACCCACCGCGACCACCAGGTCTCGCCCTGGCACATCGCCTATGCCGAGGACACCGTCGAGGAGCAGGTCGGCAAGGTCATGGTCGAACGCATCGCCGCCGCCTCCCAAACCGTGGGAAGCGACACCACCGGCCTCACCGCCCTGGCCCAGCTCCTCGGGGCCGACTGGCTGCCGCACGCGACCCTCACCGACGACGGCGCCTGACCGCTCGGGTCAGCTCATCTTCCGCAGCACGCCGACCGGCACGTGCTTGAGGGCGAAGCCGACCGGAGCCCACGGCCAGGCCGGGACCCGGGCCGACGCCTTCTCCTTCTCGATCGCCTCGACCATGGCGCGCACGCCCTTCACGGTCGACGCCATCAGCGGGGTCCTGGCAGCGGCGCCGGACATCTCCGAGGCGATGTAGCCCGGGTAGAGCACGGTGACCTTGATCGGCGTCCCGTGGACGTCGGCGCGGAAGCCCTCGGCGAGGTGGGCGACGGCGGCCTTGGTGGCGGCGTACGTCGTGATGTTCTTCGGCATCCCGCGCAGCGCGGAGATGCTGGACACCATCACCAGGTGGCCGCCGTTCTGCGCACGGAAGATCCGGGCCGCAGCCTCGGTCTGGGCGAGTGCCCCGATGACGTTGGTCTCGACGGTCTCCCGGTTGGCGTCGAAGTGGCCGGTGCCGAGCGGCCGGCCCTTGCCGAGACCCGCGTTGACGATGACCCGGTCGAGGCCGCCGAGCTCGTCGCGGAACTCCTCGAAGACGCGGAAGACGGCGTCGTGGTCGGTGACGTCCAGCGCCTTCACCACCACGTGGGCGTCCGGGTGCGAGGCGAGGATCTCGGCCTTGAGCTCGTCGAGTCGGTCGGTACGCCGTGCGCACAGCGCCAGGTCGTGGCCCAGGTCGGCGAACTGGCGGGCCATCTCGGCGCCGAGGCCGCTGCTGGCGCCGGTGATGAGGATCGTGGACATCGGGGTTCCTAGCGATAGGTGAGCAGGTCGGGGGACAGGTGGTCGTGGGCGTTGAAGGAGACGAGCGTGGTGCCGCGCGAGCCGCACACGACCGTCGAGACGCCCGTGTTGACCGAGACCGGGTTGAGACGCAGCCACAGGTCGGTGCGGGCCGAGGTGGAGTCGGCCAGCAGCGAGGCGGCGGCCCATGCGATCGGACCGCCGCTGGTCAGCACCACCGCGGTGCCGCCAGCTGGCAGCGCCTGCACGAGCCGAGCCAGCGCGGTCTCCACCCGGGCGGAGAACGCGGCGAAGGACTCGTCGTACTCCTCGTCGTGGGCGCCCGAGGTCCAGCGCAGCGTCGCCTCCTCGAACCAGCGCTGGAAGGCCGCCTTCTCCGACTCGCCCGCCGCCGTGGACGGCTGGGCGTGCACGGCCAGCACCTGCAGGTGGTCGAACTCGTTCCACCCGGCGTCGACCTCGACCGCGGCGTCCCAGCCGGAGCCGTCGAGGACGCTGGTCGCCGTCTGGGCATGGCGCCTCATCTCACCCGTCACCAGCACGTCGGGTCGGAGGTGACGTGCCGCCAGGGCCGCACCCAGGACGCGCGACTGGTCGGCACCGGTGGGGGAGAGCTGGTCGTAGTCGGCGGCGCCGAAGGAGGCCTGCCCGTGCCGGACCAGGAGGATCCGACTCATGGTGCCTCGTCCTGGACCAGGCCGGCCAGCCGTCGCCCGACGATCTGCACGGCCGGGCCGAACATGGCGTAGAGCTCGTTGCTGGTCTGGCCGTGGAACCAGCGGTAGTAGATCTGCTGGGCGATGACGGCCAGGCGGAACAGGCCGAAGACCTCGTAGAACCGCCACTGCTCGGGCGACACGGTGCGGCCGGTGCGTTCGCCGTACGCCGCCACGAACTCGTCGCGGGTCAGCATCCCGGGCAGGTGCGTGGGCACCCGGCGGATCATCTGGAAGTCCTCGGGGTCGTCGGCCTGGACCCAGTAGGCCATCGAGCCGGCGAGGTCCATCAGCGGGTCGCCGAGGGTCGCCATCTCCCAGTCGAGCACTCCGACGACACGGGTGACGTCGTCCGCGTCGAGCACCAGGTTGTCGAGCTTGAAGTCGTTGTGGATCACACAGGTGGCCACGTCGTCGGGCTGGTGCGCGGCCAGCCACGCCATCACGTCCTCGAGGTCGGGCACGTCCTCGGTGCGGGCGTTGCGGTAGCGCGTGGACCAGCCGTCGACCTGGCGCCGGACGTAGCCGTGGCCCTTGCCGAGGTCGTCGAGCCCGGTCGCCTCGACGTCGACGCCGTGGAGCTCGGCCAGGACGTCGACGGCGTGCAGGCACAGCTCCCGCGCCTGCTCGGCGGAGAGCGGGACGTCGCCCGGCCACTCGCTGCGCGGGATGACGCCAGGGATGCGGTCCATCACGTAGAAGTCGCCGCCGGTCAGTGCGTCGTCGTCGCAGAACGCGACCATCGGGGCGACGTAGGCGAAGACGGGAGCGAGCGCCGACTGGATGACGAACTCGCGACGCATGTCGTGCGCGCCCTTCGCCTTGGTGCCGCCTGGCGCCCGGCGCAGGATCAGGTCACGCGAGGGATAGCGCAGGAGATAGGTGAGGTTGGACGCGCCGCCGGAGAACTGGAGGACCTCAGGCGCCTCGTCCAGACCGGCCGGGTCCGCTGCGTTGCTGCGCAGCCACCCGGCGACGGCGTCGATGTCGAAGGCGTCCTCGTCGCGCACGGCGCGGGCGCCGGTCACCTCGCTCACGGTGCCGCCTCGAGCTTGGTCGCCTGCTCGCGCATCATCGCGTCGTAGGCCGGGCGGTCGGCCCACTTGATGGCGTACGCCTGGCGGGCCGCCGCGTCGGGGACGATCACGTCGTCACCGGCGTCCATGCCCGCGAGCACGGCCGCGGCGATGTCGTCGGCGGTGACCCGGGACCGCTCGACCAGTCCGGCGATGACGTGGCCGACGACCTCGTCGGTGCCCTGCATGGAGTCCATCAGGTTGGTGCGGAAGTAGGACGGGCACACCACGCTCGCCCGGATGCCGTACGACGCCAGCTCGTGCCCGCACGTCTCGGTGAAGGCCACGACGGCGGCCTTGACCGCGTTGTAGGACCCCATCCCGGCGGGGTGGACCAGCCCGGCGAGCGAGGCGACGTTGACCAGGTGGCCGGACCCCTGGGCCTTGAGCATCGGCACGAACGCCTGGGTCCCGCGCACCACTCCGAAGAGGTTGATGTCGGTGATCCACTGCCACTCGGCCATCGAGCAGCGATCGATCCGCCCGCCGCCCGCGACGCCGGCGTTGTTGACCAGCACGTCGAGGCCGCCCCACCGCTCATCGACAGCGGCGACGGCCGCGGCCCAGTCGCCGTCCGAGGTGATGTCGAGGACCAGGTCGATGCCGTCGGCGTCGACCCGGTCGGTGGCCAGCACGTCGTCCCCGCGGTCGCGGAAGCGGGCGACCAGGGCCTCGCCGAGGCCGGAGGCGGCGCCGGTGACGAGGACCCGCCGGCTCACGAGGTGTACTTCCCGAGCTCGACCTTGGCGATCACGTTGCGGTGGACCTCGTCGGGCCCGTCGGCCAGCCGCAGGGACCGGGCGCCGACCCAGGCGGAGGCGAGCGGGAAGTCCTCGGTCATGCCGGCGCCACCGTGGAGCTGGATCGCCATGTCGATGACGCCGAGCGCCATGGTGGGCACCTCGACCTTGATCTCGCTGACGGCGGAGTAGGCCTCGCGACTCATGCCCTGGTCGAGCAGCCACGCGGCGTGCATGACGAGGAGGCGCGAGCGGTTGATGGCGATCCGGGCGTCGGCGATCCGCTCGCGGTTGCCGCCCAGGTTGGCGATCGGCTTGCCGAACGCGGTGCGCTCGAGGGAGCGCCGGCAGGCGAGCTCGAGGGCCCGCTCGGCGAGGCCGATGGCGCGCATGCAGTGATGGACGCGGCCCGGACCGAGTCGGCCCTGGGCGATCTCGAACGCCCGCCCGGCCCCGAGCAGGACGTTCGACGCGGGCACCCGGACGTCGTCGAAGGACACCTCGCCGTGGCCCAGCGGCTCGTCGTAGTAGCCCATCGTGGTGAGCATCCGCTCGACCTTCACGCCCACCGCGTCGCGCGGGACGAGCACCATGGTGTGCCGCGAGTGGCGGTCGGCCTCGGGATCGGAGAGGCCCATGAAGACGAGGATCCTGCAGTCGGGGTTGCCGACGCCGGTCGAGAACCACTTGCGGCCGTTGATGACGATCTCGTCGCCGTCGACCTGCGCGGTGGCGGCCATGTTGGTCGCGTCGGAGGAGGCGACGGCCGGCTCGGTCATGCAGAAGGCGCTGCGGATGTCCGCGCGCAGAAGCGGCTCGAGCCACCGTTCCTTCTGGTCGTCGGTTCCGTACTTGAGCAGCACCTCCATGTTCCCGGTGTCCGGTGCGTTGGAGTTGAAGACCAGGGGAGCGAGGAACGAGCCACCCATCGCCTCGGCCACGGGTGCGTAGTCGACGTTGGACAGTCCTTCGCCCCCGTCGGTGCCGAAGTCGGCGGCGTACCGGCCGGCGTGCGCCGCGGGGAGGAAGAGGTTCCACAGGCCCTGGGCGCGGGCCTTGGCCTGGAGCTCGCGGATCACCGGGTCGGGCGTCCAGCTGTCACCGCCGGACTCGCGCAGGCGGGTGATGCGCGCATGTGCGGCGGACTCGATCGGCTCGATCTCGTCGGCGACGAAGGCGCGGACCCGGTCGCGGAGGTCGGCGGCGCGCGGGGAGAGGGAGAAGTCCATGACGTTGACCATAACGGCCTGTTGAGCAATGCTCAACAGTGTGTCCGACCATCCCGCCGCACCGGCCGAGCCCGTACGCCGACGGCTGAGCGCCGACGACCGGCGCCGCCAGCTGGTGGGTATCGGGCTGGCCAAGATCGTCGAGACCCCGATCCAGGACCTCTCCCTCGACGAGGTCGCCGCGGAGGCCGGGATCTCGCGGGGACTGCTCTTCCACTACTTCCCGACCAAGACCGACTTCTACCTCGCCTGCATCTCCGCGGCCGGGCGCCGGATGCTGCGGACCACGGCTCCCGACGAGGGGCTCGCGCCCGAGGAACAGGTCGAGTCGCTCACCCGGCTGATGATCGAGCAGATCGAGCGGCGCCGCGACTTCTACCTCGCGCTGGTGCACGGCCACGGTGTCGCCGACCCCCGGGTGAGCGAGGTGATGGACTCGGTGCGCGAGGGCAGCACGGACCGGGTGGTCCGCGCCCTGGACGTCGCGCCGCGCCAGCGTGACGTCGTACGCGCCTGGTGGGCCTACACCGAGGACCGGGCGCTCACCTGGTCGGCGGTGCCGACCGGCGAACGCCCGGTCCTGTTGTCAGCACTGGTCGCGGAGTGCGTCGCCGCACTCCACGCCCTGCTGGCGATCAGTGCTTGACCACGCGACCCAGCACCGAGAAGCGGGCCTTGTCGTCCAGCGACTTGCCGGAGCAGGCCAGCAGGGTGCGCCGGTTGCAGGAGTAACGGGTGGAGGCGTTGACCAGGGTCACGGACACGGCTCCGACCCGCTTCTTGTTGAACGTCACCTTGGTGTGCCCGTCACCGTTGCGGTTGAGCCGGATGAGCCTCGTCTGCTTCTTGCCGTTGAGGAAGTGGACGACCGCCACCGCGGCAGGCGAGGTGCGCTTGGCCGGACCGGCGACCTTGAGGGCGAGCTTCCACTTCTTGCCCGCGGTGCCCTTGCCCGGTGAGTAGGCGTAGGACCTCGAGGAGAGGTGGTTGATCTTCACGCTGAAGCGCTTGCGCTTGTGCTTCCGCAGCGTCTTGTGGCCGCGGACCTTCGGGGCGGCGTACGACGCGCCCTCGGGGTAGGTCGTGGCCGGGGTGAGGTTGGCAGCGGCGAACTTCGCGTAGACCTTGGTCAGGCCGCCCTTGCCCTTGAGCACCTTCTGGAGAGCGACGATGCTGTTCTTGCCACCGTCACTCCTGAGGGAGCCGGCCTTCTTCCAGGCCTTGTTGACGATCCGGTCGCCGTACTTGGTGCTGAGGTACTCCCAGAAGATCCAGTTGCCGTACTGGTAGGCGCCCCCGCTCCTGCTGAACAGGTCGAGCGGGAGGTGGGGGAGGTAGAGCTGGCTCCAGGGGAGGTACTGGACGTTGTCGTTGACGTCGGTCGCGTAGCGCTCTTCCATCCAGGTCGCCGTGGACTCCATCATCCACGGGTCCTCGGCGTAGTCGTAGGCGTACTGGATGGCGTGGAAGAACTCGTGAGCGGCGGTGACGCGCAGGTTGCCCTCCGGCGTGCCGGTCGGGAACTGGGCGGCGGCGAAGTCGTTGTCGAGGACGCAGTAGCCCGACCCGGTGCGCTTCTTGACGCGGGTCTCGCCGGCGCAGAAGCCGTAGAGGTCGCCGCCGAGGTCCTTGAGGTAGACGTCGAACTGGGGGCTGCCGCCCTTCGTCCCGTCGGTGAGCGGGGGCCGGTAGCCCAGGGTGTCTACCTCGGTCGTCCAGACCGAGTCCATGACGGAGAGGCTGAGGTTGGCCCAGGCCGGGCTCGGAGGAGCATCCGGGCCGGAGCCGACGTAGTGGAGGCACAGGCGGGCGTTGCACAGCGGTGGCTGCTCGGCCACGGAGTAGCCGAAGCCGGCCGGGTCGCCGAAGCCGTCGGTGGGACGGGCCAGCATCGCGTCGGCCTGGCGTCGCTGGGCGCCGCGCAGGCGCGGCTTGCTCAGCCACAGGTCCCGCAGGGCGAGCGTCGCCGAGGGATCGCGCGGCAGCGCGTCACCGGCCAGGACGCGTCGCGCGGTGGAGAGAGCCTCCGCCGGTGACGCCTCGCCGAACTCCGGCATGGTCCCCTCAGGGACGAGGTCGGGTGCTCCCTGGGTGCTCGGGAGGGACACAGTGGCACCGGGCCCCGGTCGGGCCTGGTCCGCGTGGGCCGCCGGCACGGTGAGCGCGCCGGCGCCCAGAAGTGCCAGGGCGGCAACCGCGGTGACGATCGTGGTGCGCATGTATCCCCTAGTGGTGTGTGTTCCGCGCGACGCGGGCTCAGCCGGTCGCGCCCCTCCACCATGAGCCTAACCCAGCGCGCCCTCCATCCGAGGATGCACGAGCGCTCAGAGATCGGCGATGTGCTCGATGATCGCCGTGGTCGAGATGGCGGGCGTCCGCTCGAGGTAGACCACCTCGCAGACGTCACCGAACTCGTCGAACTTGCCGGCCCAGTCGTCGCCCATGACGAGCACGTCGGCACCGTGCTCGACGATGTAGTCGCGCTTCTGCTCCAGGCTCTCCTCGACGAACACGTCGTCGACGACGCGCAGGGCCTGCACGATCGCCAGCCGCTCCCGCTCGGAGAAGACCGGGACGCGGCCCTTCTTGCGCTCGTTGAGCGCGTCGGCCGAGACACCGACGACGAGTCGGTCGCCGAGTGCGGCGGCCCGCTCGAGGACACGGAGGTGTCCGACGTGGAACACGTCGAACGTGCCGAAGGTGATCACGGTACGAGGCATGCGCGGCATTCTGGCACGGTCAGGGAGGATGGCTGCCATGCCCGCCGCCACCTCGACCACGAGGCCCCCGATCTCCCTCATCACGCCCGACCCGGGCGCCGACGAGGTGCGTCGCCGCGGCCTGCGTCGCATGCGTACGGTCGCGGTCTCGCTGCTGGTCTTCGCCGCCTGCGTCTACGTCGCGACCCTGGGCCAGGAGGGCTTCTGGGGGTTCGTCAACGCCGGTGCAGAGGCCTCGATGGTCGGCGCGATCGCCGACTGGTTCGCCGTGACCGCACTCTTCAAGCACCCGTTGGGCATCCCGATCCCGCACACCGCGCTGGTGCCCAAGCGCAAGGACGAGCTCGGGAAGGGGCTGGAGGAGTTCGTGGGCGAGAACTTCCTCCAGGAGGACATCATCCGCGAAAGGGTGGCCGCTGCCGGGATCTCGGCCCGGGTGGGGGACTGGCTCTCCGACCCCGCGAACGCGCGCCGCGTGGTCGACGAGGTCTCCGAGGTGGCGGTGATCGGTCTCCGGAAGGTGCGCGACGAGCACATCGCCGACCTGGTCACCCAGGCGTTCGTGCCGCGCTTCCGCGACGAGCCCATCTCACCGCTGCTCGGCACGACCCTCATGGAGGTCCTGCGCGATGACCTCCACCACGGGGTCGTCGACCTCGTGCTCGACGAGATGCACCGCTGGCTCGTCGACAACCCCGAGACGTTCGTCAAGGTGCTGGGGGAGCGGGCGCCGTGGTGGGCCCCGCCGAAGCTCAACGACGCGGTCACCACCCGCATCCACAGCGAGGCCGTCGCGTGGGTCGAGGACATCCGGTCCGACCCCCACCACCGCGCCCGCGAGGCGCTCGACTCGATGCTGGGCCAGCTCGCCCACGACCTGCTCAACGACGCGGCCACCCAGGAGCGGGCCGAGGCGTTCAAGACCCGGCTGCTCGACCACCCGCAGGTCGTGACCACGGCGATCTCGCTGTGGAAGGCCATGCGCTCGGCGCTGCTGGAGTCGATCCGTGACCGGGAGGGCGCCGTCCGGGTGCGGCTGCTGTCCGAGCTCAACGCGTTCGCCGAGCAGCTTCGCACGGACGCCGACCTGCGCGGCCGGCTCGACCGCACCGCCGCCGACGTCACGGTCTTCATGGTCGAGCGCTACGGCGCCGAGGTCACCACGGTGATCACCCACACCATCGAGCGCTGGGACGGCAAGGAGGCCGCTCGGCGCATCGAGCTCCACGTGGGACGCGACCTCCAGTTCATCCGCATCAACGGCACGATCGTCGGTGGGCTCGTCGGCGTGCTGATCCACGCCGTCAGCCTGGCGATGCAGTGAGGGTCAGGTCCGGCACGGCTTCATGACGGGCATGACCCGCGAACGACTCTGGTGCGCTCGCGCGAAGGCGTCGTCGAAGTGTGCGGCGTACTGCTGGTAGACCCAGCGGTTGCCGACGATGCGCAGCATCACCTCGTCGTTGTAGAGCAGCCCGCCGCAGGTGGTGTTGGAGGTGCCCGTGAGGACGAGGTGGGTCGTCCGGCCGCGGAACCTGGCGTGGACGGCGAGCATCTTGTCGTGGGTCAGGACCGTCTTGACCCGCGCGTCGGGCAGGTCACCCGCGGGCAGGGAAGCCTGCATCCAGTTCTCCACGGTGTCCCGCGACGTCACCACCCGCACCCGGCACCCGGCCTCGGACAGCCTGGCGAGCTGCGCGCGGACGTCGGCGCGCTGGATGACCGCGATCATCGCCGACACGTCGCGCGCACCCCGCGTGCACGAGATGTCGCGCAGCGTGGACAGCAGCAGGTCGTTGCGTCGTGGGTAGACCGCCGCGGTGAGCGGGCCCTTCGCGTAGAGCTTGCGCCTGTCGCTCCACCGGCGACCTCCGACGCGCAGGCTCTGGGCCTCGAGCCGGGCGAAGTAGTCGCGGCCGAAGCGGTAGAGGCCCGGGTCGTCGATCTTGATGAAGGAGTTGTACTGCCGGTACTGGCGGTCCTCGAGGTTCGCCGAGGAGGTGATGAACGACCGCACGCCCCCGATGTCGGTGACGTAGAACTTCAGGTGCTGGACGTTCTGGCTGTCCGGGTAGGGCCCGGGCGCCCGCCAGGGCAGGCACGCGCCCCGACAGATGGTGACGTTCGTGCGGGCGGGGTCCTGCTCCTCGATCTGGGTGACCAGCCTGCGGCCCCGTGGGTTGAGCAGCAGGTCGTCGTCACCGACGAGGTAGACGATCGCCCCGCGTCGCTGCGCGGCGATGATCGCATCGGTCGGGGGCTTGATGTCCCAGCGGAACATGGCGATCCGGATGGTGTCGCCGGGGCCGGCGGTGTCGAAGAGCCGGCTCGGCCGGTCGAGCACGGTCGGATCGCCGGGCACGGTCAGCGGCGAGGTGAAGCAGACCTCGATCCCGTCCCGTGCCGCACACCCGCTCTTGCCGACCGGTGCCGTGGACATCGACCGCTCGGCCACCGCGGGGCTGGCGAGCGACAGCAGGGGAGCCAGGAGGCACAGGACCACCAGGGTCAGGAACCGGCGCGGTCGCGTCATGGCAGAGGATTCTTCCCGGCTGGGTGGCGGAAGGGACGAGGGCCCACCTTGGCACGAAACCACCGCCTGCCGCCCCCGACTCCGGTCGACTGGTTCACTGGCCACATGACCGACCTCCCCCCGTCCGGCCCCGAGCCGCTCGACGTGCCCATCCGCGACGAGTCGATCCGGCTGGGCCAGTTCCTCAAGCTCGCCAACCTCGTGGAGTCGGGAGCCGAGGCCAAACCGCTGGTGGTCGAGGGGCAGGTGCTCGTCAACGGCGAGGTCGAGACGCGACGAGGCCGCCAGCTCGTCCCCGGTGACGTGGTCACGCTGGGCGGGCTGGCGGCCCGGGTCGCCACCGGGGAGGTCGAGATCGACGTCCCCTGGTGACGGCGGTGGCGGTGTCGTGTCAGCGGACGTCGAGCAGGTCCACGACGAAGATCAGCGTCTCGCCGGGTGCGATCGCGCCGCCCGCACCGCGGTCGCCGTAGCCCAGGTGCGGCGGGATGACGAGACGGCGGCGTCCACCGACCTTCATGCCCTGCACCCCGGTGTCCCACCCGGAGATGACCTGGCCGATGCCGAGGCGGAACTTGAGGGGGTCGCCACGGTTGTAGGAGGCGTCGAACTCCTCACCGGTGGAGTGGGCCACGCCGACGTAGTGGACCGAGACGGTCGAGCCGGAGGTGGCCTCCGTGCCGTCGCCCTCGACGAGGTCGGTGACCTCGAGGTCGGCGGGTGCGTCACCCAGGTGGGGATCGACGTCAGGCTTCTCGCTCACAGGAGCTCCATTCAGGGGTAGGGATCAGGTCTTGTGGAGGTAGGTGTCGAGCTGGTCGCGCTCGAACTCGAGCTCGCCGATGCGACTCTTCACCACGTCACCGATGCTGATGATGCCGGTCAGTCGTCCGTCGGCCACCACCGGGACGTGCCGGATGCGGTGCTCGGTCATGGTCTGCATGAGGTCGGTCACCGCGTCGCTCGCCGTGCAGGTGCGTACGTCGGTGGTCATGATCTGGCGGACCGGACGCTCCAGCACGTCACTGTCGGAGTGCAGGTGGCGCACCACGTCACGCTCGCTGACGATGCCGGTGACGTGCTCGCCGTCGTCGCTCACGACCAGGGCGCCGACATTGTGCTCGGAGAGCAGGGCGATGAGGTCGCGGACGGTGGCGTCGGGACTGATGGTCACCACGTCCTGGCTGGGCTTGCCGTGAACCACGTCGTTGATCTTCATCGTCTCCACCTCGTGGGGCTCGGGGTCGCTGGGGACCTGTTCGCGGGCCCTCACCGTAGCCAAGTGCGGCGGGCGGCGACAGGCCTCGTCCAGCGTCCCGGGGCAGTCCGGGTCAGTCGGGGTCAGTCCGGGTCAGTCCGGGACGGGCGGGGCCTGGCGCTCGCGCAGGTTGCTGACCGAGCCGGGACCCCGGCGCGGCATGTCGGGGTCGTCCCGGTCGTCGGCCAGCGCGCCCAGGAAGGACAGGGCAGCCTCGTGGAGGTGACCGTTGGACGCCAGCGAGTTGCCGCCCCAGGGGCCGTCGGTGCCGTCGAGGGAGGTGAACCTGCCTCCCGCCTCGCGCACGATGACGTCCAGGGCAGCCATGTCGTAGAGCTCCAGCTCGGGCTCGGCCGCGATGTCGACCGCACCCTCGGCCAGGAGCATGTAGGACCAGAAGTCGCCGTAGGCACGCGTGCGCCAGCAGCGTCGCGACAGGGCGAGGAAGTCGTCGAGCCGGTCGCGCTCGTCCCACCCGGAGAGCGACGAATAGCTGAGGGAGGCGTCCTCGAGACGGCGTACGTCGGAGACCTCGCACCTCGTGGCCTTGAGCAGCGAGCGGCCGGTCCAGGCGCCGTGGCCCGAGGAGGCCCACCACCGGCGCTGCAGCTGGGGGGCGGAGACCACGCCGAGCACCACCTCGTCGTCGACGGCCAGCGCGATGAGCGTCGCCCAGACCGGCACGCCGCGGACGTAGTTCTTGGTGCCGTCGATCGGGTCGACGATCCACCGTCGCTGGCTGTGGCCGCTGGAGCCCTGCTCCTCACCGACGACGGCGTCGCGCGAGCGCACCCGCGACAGGGTGCGACGGATGCCCTCCTCGACGGCGGAGTCGGCGTCGGTGACGGGTGTGAGGTCAGGCTTGCTCATGACGTGGAGGTCGATCGCCTTGAACCTGGCGACCGTCAGCGAGTCGGCGTCGTCGGCCAGCACGTGGGCGAGGCGCAGGTCGTCGGTGTAGTCAGTCGAGCCTGGACCGGTGATGGGCATGGCCACAGGCTATTCCCAGCAATGAGTCCTAGGCTGCATGCATGGAGCTCAACGGTGTGCCGCTGCACCCGCTCGTGGTGCACGCGGTCGTGGTCCTCGGCCCCCTGGCTGCCCTGGCCGGTCTGGCGTACGCCGCCGTGCCGAGGTGGCGCTGGCTGCTGCGCTGGCCCCTGGTCGTGCTCGCCGTGGTCACGGCGGCGGCCACCGTCCTGGCGGCCCAGGCCGGCAGTGCGCTGCTCGACCTGCGTCCCGAGCTCGAGCCGCTGGTGGAGGAGCACGAGGAGTACGGCGAGCTGCTGCGCACGGTGTCGCTCGGCTACGTCGTCGTCTCCGCAGCGGCCGCCTGGACGCTCGGCGGGGCCTCGGCGCTGGCGTCCGGCAGGGGGGCACGGGAGTCGCGCGGCGTCCTGGGCACGATCACGGCCGTGCTGCTCGCGGTCGCCGCGATCGGGCTGCTGGTGATGTTGTTCCTGGCGGGCGACTCGGGCGCCCGGGCCGTGTGGGGCTGAGCCTCACCGGTCGACGGCGCCCTCGCGTGCGGCCAGCAGGCGCCGGAACGACTCCACCCGGTCCGGGTCGGCGTCACCGGCGGCCATCGCCTCGTCGAGCCCGCACTCCGGCTCGCCCTGGCCGTGCGTGCAGCCGCGCGGGCAGGACTCGGTCATCTCGTCGAGGTCGGGGAAGGCCTCGATCAGGTCCTCCGGCCGCACGTGCGCCAGTCCGAAGGAGCGGATGCCGGGGGTGTCGATGATCCACCCGTCGGCGTCGGGCAGCTCGAGGAGGTAGGCACTGGTCGAGGTGTGGCGTCCGCGCCCGGTCACGGCGTTGACGATGCCCACCTCGCGGTGGGCGTCCGGCACCAGGGCGTTGACGAGGGTGGACTTGCCGACGCCGCTGTGGCCCACGAGCACGCTGGTGCGGCCACGCAACCGGTCGAGGAGCTCGGTCAGGTCGCCGGCCCCCTCGCCCTTCAGGTGGGTGACGACCCAGGGCACCCCGAGCGAGCGGTAGGTCGAGAGCAGGGTCTCGGGGTCCGCCAGGTCGGCCTTGGTCATGCAGAGCAGCGGTGCCATCCCCGCGTCGTACGCCGCCACCAGCGCACGGTCGATCAGGCGTGGGCGCGGCTCGGGATCGGCCAGCGCCGTCACGACGACGAGCTGGTCGGCGTTGGAGACGATGACCCGCTCGACCGGGTCGTCGTCGTCGGCCGTGCGCCGGAGGGTGGTGCTGCGCTCGACCACCTCGACGATGCGGGCGAGCGACCCGTCGTTGCCGGTGGTGTCGCCGACGACGCGGACGTGGTCGCCGACGACCACGCCCTTGCGCCCGAGCGGACGCGACTTCATCGCCATCACCCGGTGGCCGTCGAGGAGCAGGGTGAAACGCCCGCGGTCGACGGTGACCACGCGACCGAGCACGGCGTCGTCGTAGGACGGACGGTCCTTGGTCCGGGGGCGGGTGCGCCGCCGGGGACGCTCGTAGTGCTCGTGGTCCTGATCGGTGTAGCGACCGCTCACCGGGACGCTCCCACTGCGTCGGTCCAGGCTGCGGCGAAGTCGGGGAAGGTCTTAGACGTCGTCGCGATGTCCTCGACCTCGACGCCGTCGACCACCAGGCCGAGGATCACCCCGGCGTGGGCCATCCGGTGGTCGGCATAGGTGTGGAACACACCGCCGTGCAGGGGCGCGGGCCGGATGGTCAGGCCGTCGGCCCGCTCCTCGACCTCCGCGCCGAGCCGGCCCAGCTCGGTGGCCAGGGCGGCCAGCCGGTCGGTCTCGTGACCGCGGATGTGCGCGATGCCGCGCAGGTGGGAGGGGGAGTCGGCCAGGGCGCACAGGGCCGCGATCGCCGGGGTCAGCTCGCCGACGTCGTGCAGGTCGAGGTCGACACCTCGCAGGCGGTCGGGACCGGTCACCGTCAGGCCCGAGTCGTCGAGGGCCACCTCGCAGCCCATCCGGGCGAGGATGTCGCGCAGCTCGTCGCCGGGCTGCGTGGTGGCCGAGGGCCAGTCCGTCACGCGCACCCGGCCACCCGTCGCGGCGGCCAGCGCGAGGAAGGGCGCGGCGTTGGACAGGTCCGGCTCGATGGCATGCTCCACCGGCGCGATCGGTCCCGGCGCCACCGCCCAGCGGTTGGCGTCGCTGTCGTCCACCTCGACGCCGTGGGTGCGGAGCATCGCCACGGTCATCTCGATGTGGGGAAGCGAGGGCACCGGCTTGCCGACGTGGCGCACGTCGACGCCCCGGTCGTAGGTGGCCCCGGCGAGCAGCAGCGCCGAGACGAACTGCGACGAGGCGCTGGCGTCGATGGTGACCGTGCCGCCGGTGACCGAGCCCGATCCCCGCACCGAGAAGGGCAGCGCGCCCCGACCGCCGTCGTCGATGACCACGCCGAGCGACGTCAGGGCGGCGAGCATCGCCCCGACCGGGCGTCGCCGCATGTGGGGGTCACCGTCGAAGCCGATGGTCCCGCGGGCCAGACCGGCCGCGGGCGGCAGGAAGCGCATGACCGTGCCGGCCAGGCCACAGTCCACGCTGGTGTCGGAGTCCCACGGCGCCGGGCTGATCGCCCAGTCGCCGTCGGTGTCGTCCACGCCGGTGCCGAGGGCGGTCAGCGCGGAGGCCATGAGCATCGTGTCGCGCGAGCGCAGTGGACGTCGTACGACGCTCGGGCCGGAGGCCAGGGCAGCCAGCAGCAGCGCTCGGTTGGTCAGCGACTTGCTGCCGGGCAGCGACACGACCCGGTCCACCGGTTCGGTCGGCCGCGGCGCGGGCCAGGGGTCACTCACCCGCGCACCCTATCGAGGTCAGGAGATCTGGGCCTTGGCGAGCCGTGCCTCGCGGCCTGCGTCCTTGGCGAGTCGCCGGCTCTCGCGGCGCACGTCCGACGCCGCCCGGCGGGCGCGCCAGGCAAGCCCGGGCTGTCCGTCGGTGTCGACGCCCGCGAGCAGCAGTCCGCCGAAGATCGAGGTGTTCTTGAGGAAGTGCAGCCGCTGCTGGGCCTTGGCCTGCGGATCGGTCTCGGCCCAGAAGGCGTGGGTCGCGGCCGTGGTCGGCACCAGCGAGGCGGCGAGGATGGTGGCGCTGATCCGCGGCGCGCGGCCCGTCGCGAGCGCGGCGGCGGCCAGGAGCTGGGCGCCCGCGTGGATCCGCACCAGGGTCCGGGGATCGGTCGGGATCGGCACGCCGGGTGCCGCCTGCCGGGCGAGGGGCACGACCTTGTCGGCGATCGGCTTGGCCTTCTCCGCATGTGCGTCGGTGTTGCGGAGGGCATCGACGCTACCTGCGACGAAGATCGATGCGAGGAGCGGGCGGGCGATCAGGCGCGTGATGGTCATGCTTCCTTGTCTACACGATCGCTCGAACCCGTGACGCGACGAGGGGTCAGTCGAGCAGGGCCCGCCACACGTTGTTGTCGAGGTCGGGGTCGGACTCGGTCACGCGGACCTCGGCCTCGATGGTGCTGGCGCGCGGAACGATCGCGCGGAGGGTCACCGGGGTGAGGTCGGTGCCCGAGATGGCGCAGGTCACGACCCTCGCGACGTCGGTGCACCGGTCGTCGAGGGTCGAGAGCACGACCAGGGTGGAGCCCCACACGGAGAGGACGGCCTCGCGGTCCGTCGGGAGGCCGGCGACCTGGACCACGATGTCGTACTGGGGACGCCCGCCGCCCACCTGGCCGGTCACGGACACGTCGGCCGGGGTCGGCGTCGACGTGGGCGTCTCGGTGGGCGTCTCGGTCGGGGTGTCGGTGGGGGTGTCGGTCGGGGTGTCGGTCGGGGTGTCGGTGGGGGTGTCGGTGGGGGTGTCGGTGGGGGTGTCGGTGGGGGTGTCGGTGGGGGTGTCGGTGGGGGTGTCGGTGGGGGTGTCGGTGGGGGTGTCGGTGGGGGTGTCGGTGGGGGTGTCGGTCGGCGTGGGCGTGGGCGTGTCGATCGGCGTGTCGAGCGGAGTGGACGTGGGCGCGGATGTGGGCGTCACGGTCGGTGTGGCTGTCGGTGTGGCTGTCGGTGTCGCGGTGGGCGTGACAGTCGGTGTGGCGGTCGGCGTCGGGTTCTCGTCCTCGGTGGGGCTCTGGCTCGGGGACGACGTGGGCAGCAGCTCGACCGCCGGAACAAGGATCGGGGTCGGCGTCGGCTCGAGGGTGTCCGCGATCTCGACGACCAGGGTCTCCCCAGGAGTGATGACGAACGGGTCCCGCGATCCCGCCCCACGCCGGGGGGCGGTGGTGCTCGCATCGGAAGGGTCGTCCGACGCAGCGCCGGGCAGGCCCACCGCGGCGATCGGTGGCTCGACGGGCACTCGATCACGTCCGTTGGACGTGACCGCGAGCGTGGCCCCCACGACGGCGAGGCTGGCAGCGACCCCGGCGACCGCGACCGCGGCAGAGTTGCCTGCGACCGCGTCCCGGACACGACCGACGACCAGCCCGATCCCCATCGGCACGACGACGCCGCCGGTCGTGGTGGTGTACGCCGCTGCCGCACTGCCCAGCAGGAGGGGCGCCAGGAGTGCGCCGAGGTTGGAGTTGACCTCGGTCAGCTCCAGGTAGATGGCCATGCACGAGCGGCACTGGCCGAGGTGGTCCTCGACCTTGGACGCGTCGCGGCGGGAGGTCCCGTTGCGGATGTAGGCACCCAGGTGCTCGTGCGTCCAGCGGCAGTCGTCCTCATCGAGCTCGTTGGCATGCTCGGTCAGGAAGGCCTGGCGCAACCCTTCACGGGCGCGGTAGGCGAGTGCCGACACGGAGTTGGCACTCATGCCCAGCAGCGGAGCGATGTCGGCGGGCCGGTCGCCCTCGACCTCGGTGTGCCACAGCACCAGCTGCCAGCGCTCGGGGAGCGAGGCGAACGCCTTGGCCGCCGCGGTGCTCTCGAAGCCCTCGATGGCGGTGTCGCGGAAGGGGACCCCGGGGTCGAAGGCCTCCATGTCGTCGGTGGTGTGGAGTCGCGCCCCGGCCCGGAACTTGTCGACCCGCAGGCTGCGTACGGACGTGAGCAGGTAGGCGCGGAAGGCCGCGTCGGGGCCGCCGCCACGCTGGAGGATGCCGAGCACCTTGACGAAGGCCTCTGACACGAGATCCTCGACATCGCCCGGGGAGACGAGCTGGCGAGCCAGTCGGCGAGCAGCCTCCACGTGGCGCTCGAACAGGTCGCCGTAGGCATCGAGGTCCCCACCGCGGACGGCCGAGATGAGCTCGGCGTCATCGGGAACTTCTACGCGGGTGGCGCTGCTCATGCTCATCAAGCTCCGAAGACGAGGTGGTGAAGGCGGTGCCGACCCTCGAACTGTAGTCGGCGACGGGCCACTTCACTGGAGGTCTGAAGATTTCCTCGAAGTTTTGCGTCATGGCCACGACCGTCGCCCGTCCCACCATCAGAACCACCACCGAGGGGGGGAAATGCCGTGAGGATCTTCGCCGTACGTGGGCGTCGAGGCGCGGCTGCCCGTCCCGGGGCGAGCGGGAGACTTCCTCGAGGTCTGCGGTCAGGGTTGCCGCACGGCTTCGAGGTCGTGGGGGAGGCGCTCGCCTCGGGATCCGGCGTGGGGGACGCGTGCGCCGCGGCAGGCATGGGGCTGGCCCGCGACGGGGGTTCGATGGGGGAGGCGCTCGAGGCCCTTCGCACGACGTCGCGGGCGGTGCTGGGGACCGATCCGTCCTACGACGCCGTCGTCGCGCTGCTCACGGCCTGGAACGAGACCACGCTCGGCTACCTCGTCCAGGTCTCGTGCGAGGACCCGCTCACCGGTCTCGCCAGCCAGGCCCACCTGCGCACCCGTCTCGCCGAGCTCTACCGCAACCCCGGCACCGCGTCGTACGACCTGGTGCTGTGCACGATGCCGTCCGGGGACAACCCCTCGGACGAGCCGGGCGACCACTTCACCCGGGCCATGCGGCAGGCGCGCATGGGGGAGATGGCGCGGACTGTGTTCCTGCGCAACGAGACCATCGCCCGGCTGGGCTCGCACAGCGTGGCCATCGTGGTGCTGCGCGACGACCGCCTGGACCGGCGGGTGGGCGTGCTGCAGACCCTGCTGAGCAGGCTGGAGACCGACGCGTCCCCGGCGCGGGTGTGCGTCGAGGGACTCCCTGCGTCGGAGAGTGGCGCCCTGCAGCTGCTCGACGCCCTCGCCCTCGGCTGACGGTCGGGGAGTCGGACCGACGCCCTAGGGTGGACGCCATGTGCGGCCGCTATGCCTCCTCGCGCCGACCCGAGGACCTCATCGAGGAGTTCGAGGTCGTGGAGAGTCGCGTCGCCGCCCCGCTGGAGGCCGACTACAACGTCGCGCCGACCAAGGACGTCTACGCCGTCGTCGAGCGGCCGCCGTCGCGCGACTCGCCGGAGCCGGCCCAGCGACAGCTCCGGGTGTTCACCTGGGGCCTGGTGCCGTCGTGGGCCAAGGACCCCTCGATCGGCAACCGGATGATCAACGCCCGGATGGAGACCGTCGCCGACAAGCCGGCCTACCGCAAGGCGTTCGCTTCGCGCCGCGCCCTGCTGCCGGCAGACGGCTACTTCGAGTGGTACCCCACCGACCGGGTCAATGCCCGTGGCAAGCCGGTCAAGCAGCCCTTCTTCATCCGCCCGCGCGACGGTGGCGTCCTGGCCATGGCCGGGCTCTACGAGATCTGGCGCGACCCCGATCGGGCCGACGACGACCCGGACCGCTTCCGGTGGACGTGCACGGTCCTCACCACCGAGGCCGAGGACTCCCTCGGCCACATCCACGACCGGATGCCGCTGATGGTCGAGCGCGAACGCTGGGCCGAGTGGCTCGACCCGGCGACCCCGGGGGACACCTCCCTCCTGGTCCCGGCCGCGCCGGGTCGGCTCGAGGCCTACGCCGTCCCGACCCTGGTCAGCAACGTGCGCAACAACGGCCCCGAGCTCGTGGAGCCGCTGCCGCTGGAGGTCGAGTCGTGAAGAAGGCGGTCGTCCGTTCGGTGCCCACCCCGCACGGGGAGGGGCGCCTGCACACCCGACGTGCCACGAGTCCGACGGCGACGCTCCTGCTCAGCCACGGGGCGGGCGGTGGCGTCGAGGCCCGAGACCTGTGGGCGCTGGCCGGGGCCTTGCCGGCGCAGGGGATCACGGTCGCCGTGTTCGAGCAGCCGTGGCGTGTCGCCGGGCGCAAGGTCGCCACCGCTCCACCGACCCTGGACGCGGCGCTGGTCTGCGCCGCAGACCTGATGCGCGTCCGCACCCCCCTCGTCGTGGGTGGACGATCCGCGGGTGCTCGCTCCGCGGCGCGTACGGCGAAGGCGCTGGGCGCGTCCGGCTGCCTGGCCCTGTCCTTCCCGCTCCACGCGCCGGGGCGCACCGAGCCCACCCGGGTCGCGGAGCTGCGCGGGGCCGGCCTGCCGGTGCTGGTCGTGCAGGGTGAGCGCGACGCGATGGGCCGACCCGAGGAGTTCCCCGACGACCTGTCCGGCCTCGACATGGTGGTCATCCCCGGAGCCGATCACGGCATGAAGGTGCCGGCGCGCGGCGACGTCTCGCAGGAGGAGGCCCTGGGGATCATCGTCGAGTCGACCCTGGAGTGGATGGTGCGCGAGATCGTCGGGAATCCACCGGGCACCTGAGGTGTTCACCCCGTGTGAGCGCACTGACCCTCGAGCGACCGTTGCCCCTCGTGCAACGCGACCCCATCGACCCCCCCGGCGTAGTGTTGGCGGAGATGACTGACTCGCTCCAGGACGACACGTCCGATCCCGAGACCCTGCTCCGGGACGAAACCACCGAGGAACGCTCCGCTCGCTTCGAGCGCGACGCGTTGCCTTTCCTCGATCAGCTCTACGGCGCCGCCATGCGGATGACCCGCAACCCGGCCGACGCCGAGGACCTGGTGCAGGAGACGTTCGCGAAGGCCTACAGCGCCTTCCACCAGTTCAAGCCCGGCACCAACCTCAAGGCCTGGCTCTACCGGATCCTGACCAACACCTACATCAACTCCTACCGCAAGAAGCAGCGGCAGCCGCAGCAGTCGATGTCCGAGGACGTCGAGGACTGGCAGCTCGCGCGCGCGGAGTCGCACTCCTCGACCGGACTGCGGTCCGCGGAGATGGTGGCCCTGGAGCACCTGCCTGACTCCGAGGTCAAGGACGCGCTGCAACGCCTCCCCGAGGAGTTCCGGCTCGCGGTCTACCTCGCCGATGTCGAGGGATTCCCCTACAAGGAGATCGCCGAGATCATGGACACCCCGATCGGCACGGTGATGTCCCGGCTGCACCGCGGTCGCCGCCAGCTGCGCGACATGCTCGCCGACTACGTACGTGCCAACGACCTGCTGCCGGCGTCCTCCATGCCGGCCGCGCCGGAGGGAGTGAGCGGATCGTGAGCACCCACGAGCACGGCCGCGACGACTGCGTCGACTACATCGAGCGCATCGTCTACCTCCTCGACAACGAGCTCGACCAGGCCGACTGTGCCGTCGTCGAGCTGCACCTGCGCGAGTGCGGGCCGTGCCTGGAGCGCTACGACCTCCAGCGCACCGTCAAGCAGGTCATCGCCCGCTCCTGCACCGAGTCGGCCCCCGAGTCGCTGCGTGACCGGGTCCGGATCCAGCTCCGCGAGGTGGAGATCCGCTTCACCGAGGGCGCCGGCTGATCCGCGGGTAGCGGACGATTCGCCCCACCACGTCTCATTTGAGACACTGACCTGAGCACCGATTCCAGGAGGAACGACATGGGCAAGACCGGACGCAAGCGCCGCGCTCGCAAGAAGAAGGGCGCAAACCACGGCAAGCGCCCCAACGCCTGACGCGCACCGCACCAGTAGAAGTCCCCGCCGAGGCGGGGACTTTTGCATGTCCGGAGCCGAGGCCGGGGCCCTGCAGGCCGGCGCGGATCGCGGCAAATGAGTCCGATCCGCGCCGGCCACGTGTCGACATACCTAGCATGAGCCCATGAGCAAGGGGCGACACCGAGTGAGCCTCGCGGCGTGCGTGGTGCTGATGTTGAGCAGCGCAGCGTGCGGGACGGAGTCATCCCCGCGAGACGATGCGCCAGCCACCGTTGCCGAGTCCCGCAGCTCTGCTGACGCTGATGCGATGCAAGCGGCGGAGGGCACCATGCGGGCCTTCTTCGCCGTGAAGCGCCAGGCAGAGGACGACCCCAGCGTCCAGATTGACGTTCAGGCGGCCTACCTCACGACGCGCGACGTCCACCCCGGCGCGGCCTACGAGGCCGGCTGGCGCGGCCGACCGACCGGCGTCACCGACACGGACGTGCGCGTCGAGCTGTCCGACTCGCGTTGGGGTGGCGACGGTGTCCAGATCGACTTCGCGGTCACAGGTACGAGCGTGAGCTATCCCGTTGAGGGCACGGAGTTGCAGCTCGATGCGGGTTCTCGCGGGGACTTCTACTGGAACGGCACTGCGACCCTCGAGAACCGGGACGGCGAGTGGCTGATCGACGACCTGACCGTTGATTCGTCCGGGGGCAGTCTCCAATAGGCCCCACAACGGCCCGTCTGCCGGCAGCGAGGGCGACGTCCGCGGCCCCAAGAGCAGTGCTTGACAGTCCGCCAGAGCTGACCTGGTCGCAGGGGTGAGCCCATCCGCATCGAGGCATGAGCGCGCACTCGTCGCGGCAGATGCGGACGTTGCTCAACTGCAGCACCCAGGTTGGCGAGCTCGGCAATGATCCTGCCGGGCGGCGGCGCGATTTCGCCGTCGTCGTTCGTCGATTCATGGTTGGCGCGGTGACGTCACCGTCGTCGCAGACCTCGTCTTGTCGGTGCTGAGCCACTCGAGGATGCGCTCTGCCGTCTCGTCAGCCGACAGGTCCGTGTTGTCGATCACCAGGTGCGGCCAGCGAGCGAGCAGACGCTCGACGGGCGCGTCCCGTCCCGGCTCCGACGTCATCCGATGATCAGCCTCCATCGCGCGGACGTTGGCGTCCGACCATGCGAGGTCGCGCTTGGACCGCTTCTCGGCCAGCCGGTGTTCGGTGTCGGTTTCGGGCCAGCCTGGTGTCGAGCCCGGCGACCAGTTCGACCACTGCGACCGCGCCAACGGCGTCGTAGGGTGCGGCGAACCTCTCCAGGAACTCGGCGTCCTCCACCTGGTCCATGGACATGACGACCGTGAAGATCAGGTCGGTCTCGGTCACCGCGGCCTCCTCCACCACACGCCGGCGGAACTCGCCGTTGAGGGTGCTGAACGCTGGGGTGCCGTAGTCGAAGACGTCGAGTAGAAGCTCGATCGTGTGATGGTTGTGGAACAGGCGGTACGACGAGCGCGCGGCGACGGCACGGCCCACCGTCATCTTGCCGACGGCAGGAGGTCCGAGAATGAGCAGGAGGCGCATGCGGGGATGCTGCCCGATGGAGGCTTCACCCGCATCCGATTTCAGACGCCGGCATGGCCGCCGATCCGACTCGCCCCGGCTGTATCGCTATCTGGTGATCTTGAGACTGAGCGTCGCGAGGTCGGCGTTGATCGTGAAGCCGCACTGGCGGTAGAGCGCGAGTGCCGCGGCATTGTCCGGTTCGGTTTGCAGCGACAGCCGCAGTGCACCGGCATCGGTGGCGGCTCGTTGGATGGTTTCGACCAGCCGACGGGCGATGCCTTGGCGACGCACGGCGGGGTCGGCGAACAGGTCGCGTAGCTGCCAGAACCGACCCAGCCCAAGAGATGCCGGGACCTGGTGAACTGCTGCGAATCCGACCATCCGCGGACCGTGGTACGCGCCGTAGAACTCGAGCTCGCCGGATCTGGCCATCTCGCCGACCCACGCCCACGTCGCGGCCGGAGCCGGCGACTGGCCGTGGTGGATCCGGTACAGCTCGAACAGACTCGCCAGCTCAGCGATCGCGTCGGACATAGGATCGACACGACGACACACGGCGGTCTCTGGCACCAGCACAGCCTACGAGCGCGGCCGCTGCTCGAGCACGAGCATCGAAGAAGGATCGGCTCGCTCCGCGCGCCCACCCCCATCGGACGCGCTCCATGCGGCAGATGAGGACGTTTGCACCTCGAACCCAAGCTGGCCCGGCCGGACCGTTCGGTGTCCAGGACCACCAGGCTGCTGACCGCACCCATCGCCGTTGCGCTCGCCGTTGCCTTGGGCGCCACTGTGCCGGCACACGCCTCGAGCACGACGAAGACGGACCCGAGGAACGACGTCTTCCTCGGAAGCGTGGGCGGCGGCATCGACCTGGCCACCGTCCAGCTCAAGACGCTGAACCGTAAGAAGAGCATCCGGGTCACATTCAGGCTGCACTCGCGCGCGCTGGAGGGAAGCCTGGAGCAGCCTGGCGGCATCCGGGTGGAGTTCATCAAGAACAAGCGGATTCGGCGCGTGGTCACGGTCGCCACGGAGGACGGCGCCCTTCGCAGCGAGGTCTGCAGCAACTCCACGGGCCCGAAGTTCATCGAGCCCTACGATTGCAGCAGCCTGCTGGTCACCCAGGTCGACGCCACGACCTATCGCGCTCTCGTCAAGCGCAAGCAGATCAAGAAGGGCGCCAAGGTGCTCAAGTGGACCGCTGCGTCCATCGACCTCAGCAACGGAGATCCCGTGAGCGACCGGCTGACGGCGAGGGACGGTGAGCCGTTCCGCTGGCGGCTCTGATCGACGACAACCTGCGATGGGTAGGGCCTCGCAGCCGTCGAGCAACAGGTCCGACGCAAGCTCCAACCAAGCCTGGCTGTCGACGACGCAGCCGGCTGGCCGGGGGCTGCCCTGGGGGCCGCGGTCCATGCCAGTTCGGCATCCGCGCATCGGTAGCTCCGCGCACTGTCAGCGGCAGATGAGGAAATTTTCACCTCCGCCCCGAGGCTCACGCCGCCCGGGCTCAGTCGCGGCGGACCCTCGGGCCAAGGGCCGGCTTCTCCACGTTGAAGGTGCCGTCGCGGTGCGCGTCGTCGGAATAGACCCCGCCCACCTCCACGTCGTCCTCCTGGTCGAGGTCAATGCCGAATGCGACCACGCCGACGCGGACCCAGCGTGCGTCGCCGAGGCAAGAGGTCGGCACTGAGAGGGTGGCAGACCGGGTGGAGCGATAGACGTCGGCCTTCAAACCCGGGCAGTCGATCTCCCTGCCTCCATTGGCCGCACCACTCACGATCGGCTTGCCGCCAAGATGCTCGACGAACACGTCGACCTTGCCCCGGGGCAGCTTGAGTCGGGTGCCTACGAACATGAAGGGGTCTGTGGCTAGCCTCCGGAACTGCACGCGCACCAACACGACCTCGGGGCGGTGGTCGACCACCGTCCGGACGATGTCGAGCGTGCGCTGGTCCGGCGCGATGGTCGACTGCTCGACCCCCTCCACCTCGGACGTGGCGAGCGCGTCGCCCGCGGGGTCGCGGGTCACGACACGCTCGGCGTACGCCGTCGACGGCAGGAGGGCGATGAAAGGAAGGACGGCGACGGCGAGCCAGAGCCTGTGGCGGAACAACATGCGTCGAACCCTAGACACCTGCGACCCCCTACAACGGCAATCACAGGATCCGATGACCGCCCATGCCGTACTTCGGATGCGCGCACATCGGCAAATCCGCGCACTCAACGCCGCAGATGCGATCGCAGGAAGGCCCGCCGGCGCCACTAGCCATCGTCAGAGTGGCCAGGGCTCGGATCGCGGCAGAAGCGTGCGTCCGGCCAGCGGCTGGTACTCAGCCTTCGACCGCTACAAGATCAACCCAGACCATCTCGAGCCCGGTGGGGTCGATCTCGACGGCAGGTCCGGACGGTCGATGCTGCCACGTCAACCTCTACACCCTCCAAGCCGCCCAGGTCGCCTTCGGAGTAGTGACCACCGCCGCCGGAGAACTGCTGACCAACCGTGACCCGGTTTCCGGACTCAAAGACGACTGACTGTGTCTTTGCGTCCCAAGAAGTTCCGTCAGCCCAGAACGCCACCGAACCGCCAACGAGAAGACAGCCCTCGTTGAGGGAGAGTCGTCCTGCAACTTCCGCCGCGGGGTAGGCGTTCCAGTCCCGGACAGCGATGACAGGGCCCTGGCCAGCTGCCCCCGTGTCAGGCTCCTCAGAGGCGCCACATGCCGCAGCCGCACCCAGCACGCTCAGCGATGTGATCACGCGCACGCCGATCAAAGTGACGCGACGCATCCTGGCCCCCTATCCCTATACAGCGAGTAGACGAGCAGCGCACCACGATGGTTGCGCCTTGGTCGCCCGCCCATCCGAAGTTCCGTGCCCCATCGGCGGCATGATGCACAGGATCGGGGCGGTCGCTCATGATGCTTCACCATCTGAGAGGGGTGCCAGATCGGTCATCCGGGTCCTCAGCTCCTCCTCACGTCCGCCTGCTGAACCTGACCTTGCCGTGCTTGTCGAGGGAGTGTTGGAAGGCCGAGTCGTGGATCAGTGTGTGGTGGCGCGGGCAGAGCAGCCGGCCCTTCTCGACGCTGGTGCCGCCGCCGTGGGACCAAGGGGTCTCGTCGTGGTGGGCGTGGCACAAGTCCGGTGGGGCGTCACAGCCGACGGCGGTGCAGCCTCCGTCGCGTACGCCCATGGCCATGCGTTGGGCCTCGGAGTGGAAGCGGCGCTTGCGGCCGGCGTCGAGGACCACCGACGGACCACCCAGGACGATCGGGATGATCCCCGCCCGGCACGCCAGGCGCCGTGCCTCGCCGGCGCTGATCCGGCCGCCGGTGTCGAGCGAGGCAGCCTTCAGGCCACCGAGCAGGGTCTCGAGCTCCATGGTCACCACGACGGTGGCGGCCACGCCACCGGCAGAGGGCACCGTGTCGTCGGGCCGGGACTCGATGTAGTCCATGAACGCCAGGCCCAGCCGGTGGCGGGAGTAGCGCCCGGCGTCGACCTCCCCGGAACGTCGGCGGGCCGCGGCCGCGCGTGCCATCAGGTCCTTGCGGAGCATCCGTCCGTGCAGGCTCGGCAGGGTGAACCGACCGTGGCAGGTCCCGGCTCCGTCATCGGACATGGTGAACGACGCGACCGCCCGCGCATGGCGTTCTTCGGCCGCGAGCCGTCGGGCCTCCTCGGCGTCTGCCGCGGCGGGATCGATGACCTCCAGCAGTCTGCGCCCCAGGACCCGCAGGGCCTTGGCGTCGTGCTCGGTCGCCTCCCGCAGCAGGAACTCCGTCGCAGCCTGCGGCACCCAGTCGGCGACGTCGGCGGGGAGCGCGTCGACCGCGGCCACGATCACACCGGCCTGGTCGGTGCGCAGGTCACCGGCCGCGAGCGCTGCTCGGACCGTGTCGTGGTGCTCGAGGCAGGCGGCCAGTCGGGCGGTGCGGTGCGCCTCGGCCCGGGTCGTCCGCGTGGCGTGCGCCCACCAGCTGGTCGTGCTCGTCGAGCCGGTGCCCAGGCCCGACTCCACGACCTCGGCGTGACGCAGGACCCGCATGAGCAGGTCGTCGAGCTGTGCCCTCGCCTGGGTCAGCATCACCAGCGTGTCGCCCGCCTCGCTCGCGGAGAGGGACCACAGGGGCGCGTCCGCGACGGCACCCAGCTCCTCACGGCACCGGCGGGCGAGGTCCGCGACCGGGTGCTGGTGGGAGTGCTGGAGTGCTGACATGCACCCACTCTTCCCGCTGGGTGTGACACTCGTCGAGCAAGCGCGGAACCCCTGTGGACAAGCGGGCCCGGAGGCGACCTGTGGATGCCTGGTGGCCTACAACCGTGCCAGGAACCGCTCGGCGTCCACAACGACGCGGGTGATCTCGCCGGCCGCGAGGACCTTCCCGCTGGAGGCGTCGCGCGCGCTCACCGTGAAGCGGTGGAGCCGGCCGTCCTCGTAGGCGCTCGACGCGCTGACCTCGACCTCGGCGCCGACCGGGCTGGCGGCGAGGTGCTCGACCTGCATCCGGGTCCCGACACTCGTGGACCCCTCGGCCAGCACCGGTTCGAGGCAGGCGCACGTGGCGGCCTCGAGCCAGGCCAGCAGCCGCGGAGTTCCGAGGACCGGAAGTGATCCGCTGCCCACAGCCGCGGCGGTGTCGTTGTCAGTGACACGGAAGGTCAAGGTGGCGGGCTCGGGGTGCGACATGGCGGGCCTTTCGACGATTTGTTCCTGCGGTGGGGCAACCTGAGTGCCACCCACACGTCTACCAGACATGAGCACGGGGACCAGCGCGATGGAGTCAGCAGTGGACATCACTGAGCTCTACGCTGCCCATCGGCTCTCCCTCGTCCGGCTGGCCGTCCTGCTGGTCGACGACTTCTCCGCGGCCGAGGACGTCGTCCAGGACGCGTTCGCGGCGCTCGCCCGGCGCCCGGATGCGGTGAAGGACCCGTCGAAGGCGCTGGCCTACCTGCGGGTGTCGGTGGTCAACACGGCGCGCTCGGCACTGCGCAGGCGTCGTACGGCACGGGCCTACTCGCCACCGCACGACCTCTCGCCACCCTCGCCCGAGGACAGCGCGGTGCTGGCGGAGGAGCACCGGGCCGTGATCGCGGGGCTGCAGCGGCTTGCCCCCCGGCAGCGCGAGGTGCTGGTGCTGCGCTACTGGTCGCACCTGTCCGAGGCCGAGATCGCCCGGACGCTGGACATCAGCCAGGGCACCGTGAAGTCCACCGCCAGCCGGGCGCTGGTCGCCTTGCAGAAGGCCATGCAGTCGAGCTCAGGAGAGGAGGAGCGATGAGCACCACACCGGACGCGATGCCGGACATCGAGGAGCTGCTGCGCGCCGCCCTGACCGCACGGGCCGACCTGGTCCGACCCGAGGACCTGGCTCCGCTGGCCCCGATCGTGGAGCTGCGGCCGCGCTGGCGCTCGCCGTGGGTGCTCCTGGCCACCGCTGCGGTGGTCCTGCTCATCCTGGGCGTGGTGTTCGAGGGAGCAGGCTCCCGCCCGAGGTCGGACGACGTCGCGCCCAAGCCGGATGCGCCGCAGCTCGAGCTGCCTGCCGATGTCGGACGAGACTGGAAGGCTGACGACCTCTCCAGCCCGGCCCGGCTCGACCTCGACGGAGACGGGGTGAAGGAGAAGGTGGTGTTCCTGGGCGAGCCGACGAAGGACTTCGACGGGCGTGTCCGGCTGGAGACGACCCTCAGCACGACGGGGGAGGAGGCGTACGGCATCGCTGAGCTCGGCACCACCATCGGCACGAGCGCCCTCGGGCCGATCGACGCGGACGACGACGGTGACCAGGAGCTCGTCCTCTACTACGACGACCTGGGTGCGAACGGCCCCGGCGGCGGCGGTTATCCGCTGGTCTTCGACCTGCGCGAGGGCCTGCTCGTGCAGGCGGTGGTCGAGGACCCCGACCTGCTCGTACGCGGCGAGGTGCCGGAGCCGGGGGAGGCGACCGAGTTCTACGAGATGGTGCGGATCCACGACTACTGGATCGACGAGGGGCGACTGCTCTCCAGCCGGTCGGTCGACGCCTACGCTGCCGGCGGCATGACGCTCATGCGTCCGGTGCACGTCGTCGTGGACACCTGGGAGTGGGTGCTGGATGCCGACGGTGTCCTGCGGCCCAGGTCCGCAGGCTGCATGGTGCAGAGCATCAGCGTCGACGAGCTCTCCGCGTGCAAGCCGGGTGAGGATGTGGACTCACCGGCGGTGACCCCGGTCTCGACCGGGACGATCGGGGCGGGCGAGCGGGCGGAGTTCACCGAGGGCTACGAGTTCAGCGCTCGCCTCGACGCCGGCGACCCTGCCGTCCTGGTCGTCGAGGGGGCCGACGGACGGGTCGTGCGCCACGACCTCGACCTGCCCGACCCACGGGTGGCCACCCAGCAGCCGACCGGCATCTTCTCCGACGGGGCCTCGCTCGTGGTGACCTCCGCGTCGGATCCCGGGATGCTTCAGGTGCTGGTCCAGGACGGCGAGCGCATGAAGGTCCTCGACCCGGTCGGCGAGATCACGCTCGCCAACGAGGGGGGCGTCCGCACCTGGTTGACGCAGTACGGCGGCCTGGTCACGGTCGTGGCCGATGAGGACGGCACCTGGCAGTCGTGGATCTGGGTGATGGTGTCCGGCAAGGAGATGGCGGCCTTCCCCCTCGGGACGGTGTGCATCGACGGTCTCGACGTTGCCGGCGCCCCGGTCACCTCCCTCCCGTGTTGACTCAGAAGACCTTGTCGAACGCGACGAGGTGCACGCCGGGCAGTGGCGACCAGTCGCGCTCGGGGTCGCGGGTGTAGCCGAGGCGCGTGTAGATGCGGTGCGCGTCCGTCATCTCCGCCAGGGACGAGATCGCCATCCCGAGGGCACCGTGGGCCCGGGCGCGCTCCCCGCAGAGGGAAGCCAGGGCAGTGCCGGCCCCGGCGCCGCGGGCGTCCGGATCGACGGCGAGCATCCGGAACTCGCCCTCGTCCTCGCGGCTGATCTCGCGCCACGGCGACCCGGGCGGGCAGTAGGTCACGTTGCCGAGCAGCCGCTCACCGTCGACCGCGACCCAGAGCTCCGCGCCGACGGCCCTCGAGGCGGCGTCTCTCAACCGCTCGACGTAGGGGTCGGCCGCCCCGAGGGTGAACGCCGCGTAGGCGCGCACCGTCAGGTCCCCGATGGGTCCGTGCTCGTCCGGACGCGCGCGCCGGACCTCGAGGACCACGGGAGCTCAGATGCCGAACGTGCTGCGCGGGTAGGCGGCCTCGACGTCGGTGATGACGTTGACGAGGTAGGGGACGCCCGAGGCATAGGCCCGGTCGAGGGCCGGCCCGATCTCCTTCGGGTCGGTGACGGACTCGCCCGCCCCGCCGAGGGCCTTCACCACGTCGTGGTACGGCGTGCGCTGGCCGAGGTCGGCGATGACGTCGTAGCCGTAGAGCATCTGCATCGGCCCCTTCTCCAGGCCCCACGCGGAGTTGTTGCCCATCACCATGACCACCGGCAGGTCGTGCCGCACGAGGGTGTCGACGTCCATCAGGGAGAAGCCGGCCGCGCCGTCACCGAGCAGCAGGGTCACCTGGGCGCTGGGGCGGGCGATCCGTGCCGCGATCGCGGCACCGAGGCCGGCCCCGAGGCAGCCGTAGGGACCGGGGTCGAGCCAGCCTCCGGGGCGTTTGGGCTCGACGTACTTGCCGGCGAACGAGACGAAGTCGCCTCCGTCACCGATGACGACCGAGTCGTCGGCGAGCCGGGGCACCAGCTCGCCGTAGATGCGGGCCGGGTGGATCGGGTCGGCCTCCGCGGTGAGGAGCTCGGCGTCACGAGCAGCGGCGGCCCTGACCTGGTCGGCGAGCTGGTCCGACCAGCCCCGCCAGTCCGGCTTGTCGCCGCGCTCGATCGCGGCCTGGAGACCGTCGAGGACCGTCGTGAGGTCCCCGGCGACCGAGCCCGCGAGCTCGGCGTGCCCGGAGACCTGACCGGGGGAGTCAGCGATGTGCACGACCTTGGCGAAGACACCGTCGGGGTTCTTGTCCGGGCCGCCGAAGGCGCCGTAGCCGAGGCGGAAGTCGAGCGGGGTGCCGACGACGACGACCAGGTCGGCGCCGGACAGGGCGGCACCGCGGGCCTTGGTGACGAGGGATCGGTGGCCGCCGGGGATCACGCCCCGGCCCATGCCGTTGGTCAGGGTGGGGATGCCCAGATCCTCCACGAAGCGCAGTGCCGCCACCTCGGCGTGGTCGGCCCACACGTCGGTGCCGAGGATGAGCACCGGGCGCTGCGCCGCAGCCAGCAGCCGGGCGACCGCCTCGATCGCGTCGGTGTCGGGCTCGACGCGCGTGCCCTCGCCCGAGCCGGCGGTGCCGGTGGAGGAGTTGAAGAACTCATCCATCGGGACGTCGACGAAGACCGGCCCGCGGTGGCTGGAGCGCGCCAGGGTGAAGGCCTCGTCGATGCCGGAGGCCACCTCGCCGGCGGTCATCAGGGTCTTCGCGGCCTTGGCGACGGGCGCGATGATCGGTGGCTGGTCGAGCTCCTGCAGCGAGCCGGTGCCCCAGCGGTTCTGCGGGGCCCGGCCCCCGACGACCACCATCGGCGACCCGGCGAACTGGGCCTGGGCGATGGCGCTGATGCCGTTGGTGACGCCGGGCCCGGCGGTGAGGACGGCCAGGCCGGGGACGCGCGTGAGCTTGCCGGTCGCCTCCGCGGCGAACGCGGCGGTCTGCTCGTGGCGTACGTCCAGCAGCCGCATCTGCGGGTCCGCCTTCACCGCCCCGTCGTACATCGGGAAGACGTGGGCACCCGAGAGGGTGAACATCGTCTCGACGCCGTGGGCGCGGGCGACGTGGACTGCCAGCTCGCCGCTGTGTCCCGAGATCTCGTTGCTCATGCCCGCAGGTTAGTCGGTGGCTACTCGGAGGTAGGGAGTGTTCGACATCCGGAGCGCGTCGATGACGACGAGCAGCAGGTCGGGCCGCACGGTCGGCGGCTGTGGAGCGAGCGAGAGCTGGACGAAGAGGGCACGGAGGAAGTCCTGTGCCGCCGCGGCGGGCGCGAACGGGTCGCTCGTGGCGGCTCCGCGGAAGGGATTGCCTGCTGCGCCGATCCGGTGCACCCAGGGCTCGAGGGCGTCGGTGCCGAGGGTGTTGCGCCGCAGGATCCGCATGGCCGCGGCTGCGATCCGGTCGGGCTCACCCGCCGCGAGCGGCTCGTCCGCGGGCTGTTGCAGCAGCCGCTCGGCGAGGACGTCGAGGAGCGCGCCGTGCTCGGGGCCGGCCAGGTGCGGCGACTCCCCGAGCGCGCCCAGCGCGTCGGCGCCATGGGCGATCGCGTGCGCCCACCCCTTGTCCGGCACGAAGCCGCGGCTGTCGCGCTCGGTGAGGAACCAGACCGCGATCCGGTCGCCCCAGTCCATGACCTTGGCCCCCGGGAGCAGGTGGTGGTCGTTGTCGCGCGTGAGGCACTCGGCCAGGATCAGCGCGCTGAAGCTGCGGCGGAAGACGGTGTCGGTGTGGGTCTCGCCCAGCCCCACGGACAGGCCGGCGAGCATGCCGTCACCGAGCCCGGCGAGGAGATCGTCGTAGACGCCCCGCTCGATCCAGGTGGCGAGGGCGGGGTAGGCGGTGCCGTCGCGGACCTCGGGCTGGACCGAGCCGAGCATCGTGGTGAGCTCGGCCGTGAGGTCGTCCAGCGGCCGGTCGGTCGGGAGCTCGAATCCGGTCGCCTGCACCTGATTCCAGTATCCGAGCGACATGACGTCAGTGTGTCAGCCGTCGGAGCGGCGTCCCAGCCGCCCCCGGCCGGAATCGGAGCGAGAGCGGGCCCGGCCCGCCGGTGACGCGCACCGTCCCGTTCGGACCCTCGTCCACGTCGTACGCGGCGTCGTCGAGGACGGGTGTTCCGGCGGCGAGCAGGACGGTGGTCCTGCCGTCGAGGTCCAGGCCGGGCGCGAGGTCGAGGTGGTCGGCAGAGTGGTCGGTGATCTCGGCACTTGCCCAGACCACCCGGTGCCCCGCGACGTCGATCCCGAGCGGCAGGACGTGCCCACGCCGGGCCGGCAGCGACAGCGCGCCACCGGCGGGAAGGACGGCGCCCTCGACCGTCACCGTCACGTCCATGTCGGCGCTCGAGTGGTTGATCAGGTGCAGGGCGCGCTGGCCGTCGGCCGCGACGGTCGTGGTGGCCAGGACGCCCGGCCAGGGCGCGTCGACCCGGACACCGGCGCGCTGCCCCAGGTGGGCGAGTGCTCGCTCGACCAGCGTGGGGTCGGACGGCAGACCGGCGGCAAGGACCACGGCCCGGCCGGACCCGGCCGGGACTGATATCCCGCAGACGGCACCGTCGACGTCGGTGAGCACCACGTCCACGGGGGCTCCGTCGACCGGGACGAGCCGCTGGCGCCAGCCGACCCGGACCTCCGGGCCCGGCGCCGCCCACCCGTGCCGGACGACGGACGGGAACAGCTGGTCGCTCTCGTGGAGCACGTCGCCGGACCGCAGTCCGAGCCCGTCGGCGAGCAACGTGCACGTGGCACCGTCGAGGTCCCGTTCGGGGAGCGGACCCAGGTAGACCAGCCCACCGCCCGCGCGGACGTGGTCGAGCACCCGCTGCTGGACGACGGCGGAGAGGTGACGGCCGGACGCCAGGGCCAGCACCGTGCCCGGGTCCGGGTCGCGTTCCTCCAGGTGCACGGCGCCGTAGCGGAAGCCGGCCAGGAGCAACGATCTGGCCAGGAACCGGCGCTGTCCGGCGCCCCGGTGGCTGGCGAGGTCGTCGACGACCTCGCCCATCAGGGCAGAGCCGGGGTGGCGGTACTCGGTCGCGTAGGCATCGAGCACGAGTCCCAGCACCACCCGGTCGTGCTCCTCGGTCATCCGCGCCAGCCAGTCCTGCTGGGCGGTCATCGCCCGGGCGGTCCGTGCGGTGGCCTCGAAGGCGAACCCACGCTGGCCCTCCGGACCGATGGGTGCGGCCGTCCCGTGCCGCTCGCCGGTGAAGCTCAGCCGGTCGTTGCCGTCCCCGACCGGCTCCTCCAGCGGTGGGTTGGTGCCGCCGGCGAGGAGGTAGTAGTTGATCAACCGGTTGCCCTGGGCGACGCAGAGCCGGGTCTTGAGGTCGACGGTCGACGGGTCGAGCTGGCTCTCGATCCCGCCGCTGTAGTCACCGGTGCCGGCCTCGAACTCCAGCGACGTCAGCGGCTGGTCGTCGTCGTGCACCGCGTCCATGAAGGCGTTCATGACGTAGAGGTCGGTCAGGGTGTCCGACGTGGCGGCTCCCAGGTAGTGGTCGGAGCCGGACACCATGCCGGGAAGCCCGGCATAGGTCCCGACCAGCTGGCTGATGCCGATCGGGAACGGTTCGCCGCTGCCGTCCGCGGTGCCGTGGATGTTGACCAGGAACGGCACGTCGCTCACGTCTCGAGCCTCGGCGAGGTGGCGCAGCGTCATGACGTACGCCGCGAACCGCTCCCGCATGTAGAGCCCGAGGTCGACCCGCAGCCGGCCGGCCACCGACTCGTCGGGGGAGCGCACCAGGTCGGCCCAGCCGGGCGTGCCGTGCGCGACGGGGTAGCGGTCGTTCGCCGGGTGCTCCTCGCTGATCCAGCGACCGAGGTCGTCGACCAGGTCGTCGGTGAGGTCGGGGCTGTTGGTCACCCAGGCCAGCATCCCGACCTCGTTGTCGAGCTGGACCCCGATCACGTTGCCGCCCCGCGGCTGCAGCCGCGGCGCCAGCACCGGCATGATCGCGTCGTACCAGCGGGCCGTCTCGGCGATGAAGGCCGGAGCCAGGTAGTCGACGGTGCGCGACGGCGCGGGGTGCCCGTCCCAGCCGGTCGGCACGATCTCGGGGTGGTCGCGACAGACCCGGTAGGGGATGCCCTCGTTCTTCAGCTCGGCCATCACGAACGGACCCGGCCGGGCGAGGAACCACAGCCCGCGCTCCGCGCAGGCGTCGATGAACGCGGCGACGTCGCGCTCGGGGCTGGTGGCACCGGTGACGTCGATCGTCCCGTCCGGCAGCTCGTGCCAGATCCACGGGATGTAGGACGCGACCGCGGTGCAGCCCGCCTCGACGACCAGGTCGAGACGCTGGCCCCACTCCTCGCGGGCGACCCGGAAGTAGTGCACCTCCCCGGCCATGACCAGCCGTGGATCCCCGTCGACCACCAGCTGCTTGGCAGCCAGCTCGATCATGGCCGCGCCTCTGCGCCGGTGACCCGGAGGGACACCTGTTGCAGCGTGGCCGCGTCGGGTCCGGTCAGCAGCAGGATCTCGCCCTCGTCGACGCGCTCGGTCAGGTCGGCCCCGAAGTAGGAGAACGCCGTGGCCGACACCTCGAAGGCCACCTCGGACGTCTCGCCGGGAGCCAGGTCGACACCGACCCAGTCGAAGAGCTCGACCAGCGGGCGTGTCACCTCGGCGACGGGGTCGCGGAAGTAGGCCTGCACGATCTCGTGGCAGGCCCGGTCGCCGGTGTTGGTGACGGCCACCGTGAGCGTGGTCGCCGACTCCAGACCGATGTCGGGATCCGCGAGCTGCGGGGCGGCGTACTCCACGGTGGAGTAGGTGAGGCCGAAGCCGAACGGCAGCCGGGGGTGGGTGAGCGCGTCGGCGTAGCGGCCCTCGCGGTGGTCGACGTCGGCGCGGATCAGCCGACCGGTCGGGCGCTGGTGGGTGCTCGTCGGGATGTGGCCGGCCGAGAGCGGGAAGGTCATCGGCAGCCGGCCGAACGGCGCGACGTCACCGGTCAGCACGTCGGCGAGCGCCGACCCGGCCTCGACACCCGGGTGCCAGGCCACGAGCACGGCGTCGGCCAGGTCGAGCACCTCGGTGAGGTCGAGCGGTCGACCCGTGTAGACCACCACGACCAGCGGCTTGCCGAGCCCGGCGAGCGTGCGCAGCAGGTCGAGCTGCCCGGGCGGGAGTCGCAGGTCGGAGACGGAGTTGGCCTCGCCCGATCGGCTGGGGTGCTCGCCGACGAGCGCGACCGTGACGTCGGTGGCCCGTGCCAGCTGGAGGGTGCGGTCGGGGAAGCGACCGTCGTCGACGGTCAGCCGGTCGCCCAGGCGTTCGGTGAGTGCCGCGGCAGGAGTCACCACGTCCTCGCCCCGGCCATCGAGCACCCAGGTGCCGAGCAGCACGTCGCCCTCGTGGACGAACCCGCCGGTCAGCAGGACCGAGGCGTCGTCGCCCAACGGCAGGACCCCCTCGTTGCGCACCAGCACGTGCGCCCCGACGGCGGCGCGTCGGGCCATGGCGCGGCTCTCCGGGGTGGGGTCGTTGCCGACCGGGCGGGTCCCGGGCGCGGCGGCGCCGTCGAAGAGCCCGAGGCGCAGCTTCATCCGCAGCACCCGGCGGCACGCGTCATCGACCAGGGCCTCGTCGACCTCGCCGTCGCGGACCAGGTCGGCCAGGTGGGCGAGGTAGGCGCCGCTGACCATGTCGAGGTCGACCCCGGCCTCGATGGCCAGCCGCGCGGCCTCGCGATCGTCGGCGGCGACGCCGGCGAAGACGATCTGGCCGATGCCGTTCCAGTCCCCGACCACGACGCCGTCGAAGCCCCACTCGCCCTTGAGCACGTCGCGCAGCAGGTGGCGGTGCGCGTGCATCGGGATGCCGTCCACGTCGTTGAAGGCCGCCATCACGCTCAGCACGCCGGCCTCGACCGCCGCCCGGAAGGGCCGCAGGTGCAGGTTGCGCAGCGTGTTCTCACCGACCGACACGGTGTCGTAGTCACGGCCACCGGCCGAGAGTCCATAGCCGACGAAGTGCTTGGCGCACGCGGCGAGCCGATCGGGCTGGGACGGGTCGTCGCCCTGGAAGCCCTGGGTCGCCGCGGCCGCGAGCCGCGAGGCGAGCACCGGCGACTCGCCGAACGACTCCGCCACCCGGCCCCACCGCGGTTCCTCGGAGAGGTCGAGCATCGGGGCGAAGGTCCAGGCGATGCCGTCGACGACCGCTTCGCGTGCGGCGTTCTCGGCAGCGAGCCGGACCACCTCGGGGTCGAAGGAGGCCGCCTGGCCGAGCGGGATGGGAGCCACCGTGCGGTGGCCGTGGATCACGTCGCGCCCGAAGAGCACCGGGATCCCGAGGCGGCTGCCGGCCACCGCGAGCTCCTGGGTGGCGTCGATCACCTCGGTCAGCACGCCGTCGTCGCGCTCGTTCCCGGCGGTCGCACCGGAGGCGTGGAGGCTGGACCCGATCAGCCCGGCCCGCAGCGCCTCGGCGTCGTCGTGCGGGTCGATGTTGGCGACCTGGTGGGTCTGGCCGACCTTCTCGTCGAGGGTCATCTCGGCCATCAGGGCGTCGATGCGCGCCTCGACATCCAGGGTGGGGTCGAGCCAGGGGCGGTCGGTCATCAGTAGGTCTCCACGCGTAGATCGGTGCCGGCGTCCAGGGCGGCCCGCAGGTCGTCGGTGTCCACCGACACGCCTGCACGCCGGTGGGGGTTGTCGAGCGGGGTGAGGTGCAGCTCGCCGGTGGCGCCGACCACACGACGTACGCCGACGCCCTCGGGTCCGACCACGAAGGTCAGGTGGGCAGGCCGGCCGACCAGCCGGACGGTGGCGCGCAGACCGTCGCCGCCGGCGGGCAGCACCGGGTCGACCTCGACCCGGTCGCCGCGACGACGCAGGCCGAGCAACCGCTCGACCACCAGTCGCAGGGCCAGACCCGGCCCCGACGAGTAGATCCGCCAGCCGCCCTCGAGGGGCACCTCTCCGGCCATCAGGTCGGGGTAGTGCTCGGACGCGTCGTCCCGGTCGGCGAAGGCGCCGTCGGAGGAGGAGTAGTAGCAGCTGCGCTGGCGCGGCCGGGCCTGCGGCACCCGGTCGGTCAGACCCCACGGGCTCGCCAGCGCGAGTGCGCGCAGCAGCGCGGCACCGTCACCGACCCGGGCCAGTGCCTCGGCGTAGCGGAGGTGGGCGTGCACGTACATCAGGCCGATCTCGCGACCCCAGAAGGTGCTCGCCTCGGCGCGCTGGAAGGTCGTCATCGGCCCGCCCCGATAGGCCACCGGGCGGTCGAAGAGCCGGGCGCCGTCGGGCCCGAGCAGGTGCTGCTCGATCATCGCGAGGTGGTGGCGCGCGTCCTCGGGAGCGAGGACGTCGGCGGTGACCGCGTGCACCCACGGCAGGATGCCGTAGGTCAGGCCGGTGCGGGTGTCGCGCGGGTGGACCAGCGGCTCAGCCGGACGGTCGGCGCCTGCGTCGGCGTCGTAGAGGAGGTAGCCGGGCATCAGCCCGTCGAGCAGCATGACGTCCCCGATCGACTCGCGCGTCCGTGCGGCCAGGGCCGCGGCGTCGTCGGCCAGGCCAGGTGCGGCCCCGACGGCACGGAGCCCCTGGGCGAGCGCGTCCAGGGCCTGCACCTGGAGGACCGCGGTCCACGTCGAGGCCATGCGGCGGGCGAGGTCCGGGTCGGCGGGCTGGAGCGAGTCGTTCCAGTCACCGTGCCCGTAGGCCGGCAGCGGGGTGCCGGGGACGAGGAGCTCCTCGATGCGGTCGAGCGCCCGGCGCAGGTGCTCCTCGACCGGCGCCGGTTCGGTCGCCCCGTCGTCGCCGACGAAGGGCACCCGGTGGTCGAGCAGCCGTGCGTCGCCGACGGCGAGGAGGTGCTCGCCGACGGCCAGGAGCGGCCAGTAGACGACGTCGCCGTGGGAGTCCTGCTGGCCCTGCCCGGAGTCGGGCGGGAGGAACTCGAAGGCCTGCGGCCAGTCACCGCGGGCGTTCTGGGCCAGCAGCACCCGCAGCAGGACCTCGCGCACCTCGTCGTGCCGGTCCAGGGCGGTGAGCAGCCCGACCGGTCCCTGGCAGACGTCACGAGTGCCCCACCCGCCGCCCGAGTACTGCTCGAGGCCGCGGGGGGAGAGGTAGTGGACCAGGGCGTTGTGGGTGAACCACGGCAGCGCGTCCGCGACGGCCGACACCTCGGCGGCCTCGCAGGTGTCGCCGTCCAGCGTGAGACCCAGGGACCCCGTCAGGCGGGGCCAGAAGTCCGCGTCCCCGGAGTCGTCCACGTCGCCGCCGACCCGCAGCGTCAGCTGCCATGCGGTGGTGGGCTCGACCGCGACGACCAGCCAGTCCTCGTCCCGCTCGGCCGTGGCGTCCCCGGACCAGTCGAGGTCGAGGTCGGGCTCGGGAGAGCCGTCCGGACCGGTGTCGAGGGTGACCAGCAGCCGGGTGGCGGGACCGCGCAGGACCCGGACGTCGAGCGTGAGCGCGTGGCGCTCGGCCGGTGCTCGGGACGTCACCTCGATCAGCCGCCCGTCTGGCGCGGCGTACCACCACCAGCAGGCGTCCAGGCCGTTGCACCAGGCGCTCGGCAGGTCGAGCAGCTCCCAGCCGGTGTCGGCGGCGTCGCGGACGAGGACCCGCAGGCCCTGGCCGCGGAACAGCCCGAGATAGCTGCGCCGTCCGGTGAGCACCGGGTCGCGGCCGACGTGGCCGCGGGTGACCTGGGAGTGGAAGGTGCCGCTCATCCAGACCGTCGTGGTCAGGCTGGCCGGGTCGGGGGCGAGGGTGTCGCCGGTGCGCAGGATCTGGCCGTGGGGCCGGAGCACCTCCAGGTCGCGGGCGGCGGTGACCACCTCGCCGCGCGCCGTACGCCAGGTCGAGGGGACGCCGTCGGGCCCCCACTCGACCGAGCCGGCTTCGGCGCGCAGGTCGAGCCCGTCGAGGTCGGCGTCGCTCAGGGCGACGCCGGACAGGGCCGGCGCGTCGGCCAGCAGGGCCAGCGCGCGATCGCCGGGGGTCGCGTCGGCCCGGTCGTTCGTCCCGACGGACGGCGCGGGGGGTCGGGCCGCGAGCGCCGCGCGGACGGCGGTGGTCACGTGGGCGGCGTCGGCAGGGCCGGTCGCCTCCGGGTGGTCCTCGAGCAGCAGGCCGAAGAAGCCGCAGCGGTGGGTGGCGCCCGGAGCGAGGTCGACGGGCTCGTCCTGGATGACGGCGAGGGTGTGCTCGTGCTGCCTCCGGGTCGACGGCAGCGTGGCCCGGTCCAGGCCCGACCAGACGACCCCGTCGGTCGTCCGCTCGAGCAGCTGGAGGACGTCGGTGGCCCAACCGACCCCGCGGCCGAGGGAGCCGACGACCACCCACGGAACCGTGGTGCCCGGCATGTTCTGGCGTACGCCGAGGGCCACGCCGTGCTCGGCGGTCTCGATGGGGGAGACGTCGAGGTACTGGCTGACGTAGTACTGGTTGGTGTCGACGGCTGCCGCCGGGGCCAGCGCCGGGTCGTGGACGCAGACGGCATCCACCCGCACCGGCTCGTCGCCGAGGTTGGTGACGTCGAGGTGCCACGACCACCCCGGCTCGTCCGCGGCGAGCGCCAGCGTCAGTCGGTAGCGCAGGTCGTGACCGGGTCCGCTCCAGCGGCCGGAAGCCTGCAGGGTCCCGTCGACCTCGGCCACGCTCGTCGTCGGCGACTGCTGCCCCAGGAGGGGGACGCGACGCACGGTCGCGCCGGCCAGGACGCGCAGGTGCACGTTGCTCGCACCCGCCTCGATGCTCGTGGCGGGGTTCAGCAGGAGGCTGAGTCCGCGGGCCTCCAGGCGGGTCAACGCTCCGTGGACGTTGACTTCGGCCGTCGCGCCGGCCGGACTCACGAGTGATCGCATGGGGCCTGTTCCTACCAGCCACACCTGGTCGCGTCAGGACCGTCGGGGACTGTAAATAGATGTAAGCGGACGGCTGAGCGTGAGCCTGCGCATGTAACTACTTACATCGCGTCGAGCAGGGTCCGGCGCTCCGTTCCCGGACGGACTGGGAGGCTGGGGGAGTGAGCACCGACCACGAGGACCGTCCGGTCACGATCTACACCGTCGCCGATCGCGCCGGCGTGTCCATCGCGACCGTCTCGCGGGTGCTGCGGGGCACCGCGCCGACCTCGCCCACCACGCGGCGCAAGGTCCTCCAGGCCGTGCAGGAGCTCGACTACATCCCGTTGCGGGCGGCGCGCAAGGTCGAGGTGCCGCGCCACCAGACCCACGGACTGGTGCTCCCCGAGCTCACCGGGCCCTACTACTCCGAGCTGCTGACCGGCTTCGAGGCAGCAGCAGCGCGCTACGGGCAGTCGGTGGTGATCCAGCTGGCCGGACCGGCAGTCGACCTGGAGGACGCCGTACGCAGCCTGCTGCACCGCGTCGACGGGCTGGTGCTGGCCAACGACACGGTCTCCGACGCGTTCGTGCGCAACGCCTGCCGTGGGACGCCGACGGTGCTCCTGGCTCGCACCCCGGTGGACGGCTGCGACACGGTGCTGGTCGAGAACGTCCGCGCCGCGGAGGAGCTGACCGACCACCTGCTGCGGCACGGTCGTCGTCGCCTGGTCTTCGTCGGTGACCCGGCCGACTCCCACGACGTCACGGAGCGCTACGCCGGGTTCCGCGCCGCGCTGGCGCGCTCGACGGCAGTGGAGGCCCGCCCGCCGATCCTGGTTCCCCTCGAGGAGGGGAGCGGCCCCGGGGTGGTGGCCACGCTGGCCGGCGCCGACCAGCCGGCCGACGCGCTGGTCTGCGCCAACGACGAGCTCGCCGTCGCCGTGATGTCGGTGCTGACCCGTCAGGGGGTGCGCGTGCCTGACGACCTGGCGGTGGTCGGGTTCGACGACATCATGACCTCACGCTTCGTGGCTCCCGGTCTGACCACCGTGGTGCAGCCGACGCGCTCCCTGGGCCGCTGGGCCGCCATCCGCCTGCACGAGCGCATCGAGGGGCGCAGGCACGACGTGCACCCGCAGGTCCTGCCCACCCGCCTCGTGATCCGCGGTTCCTGCGGGTGCCCGTGGGAAGGGCCCGACCTCGGATCACCGAACCCCTAGGGTGTGCTGGTGCCGTCCCTCCAGGAGCTCGTCCGGGCTCACACGGACCTCGACGAGGACGATGTGGGGTGGCTGCAGCGGCTGATGGCGGACTGGCAGATCCTGGCGGATCTCTCCTTCGCCGACCTCGTGCTCTGGCTGCCCGACCGCGAGGGGAGCGGCTACTGGGCCGGTGGCCAGATGCGTCCGACGACCGGTCCGACGGCCCTGGTCGACGATGTCCTGGGCACCTTCATCCCGACCGGCCGCCGACGGATGCTCGACGAGGCCTTCGAGCTCGGCCGGGTGGTGCGCGAGGGCGATCCCGAGTGGCGCGACGACGTCCCGGTGCGGGTCGAGGTGATCCCCGTGCGCAGGGCCGGGAAGGTGATCGCGACCATCGCGCGCAACACCAACCTGCTCGGCGTACGCACGCCCAGTCGCCTCGAGCTCAGCTATCTCCAGACGGCCGGGGACCTCGCGCAGATGATCGCGGCAGGCTACTTCCCGCTCACGGGCCAGCGCGGCGACCACGCCGACTCGCCGCGCGTGGGCGACGGCTTCGTCCGCCTGGACCCGGCCGGCACGGTCGTCTACGCCAGCCCCAACGGGCTCTCGGCCTACCGGCGACTGGGTCTCCAGGGCGACCTGGCCGGCCTGGTCCTGACCGACCTCACCCGTGACCTCGTGCCGCCGCGTCGCCGTCCCGACGAGGAGACGCTGAGTGCCGTCCTCGGTGGGCGTGACGGTCGCGAGACCGAGATCGGCACCGACGAGGTCACCCTGATCGTGCGCAGCATCCCGCTGCGCCCGAGCGGCGACCGGAGCGGGGCGCTGCTGCTGGTCCGTGACGTGTCCGAGCTGCGCCGTCGCGACCGGGAGCTGGTGACCAAGGACGTCACCATCCGTGAGATCCACCACCGGGTGAAGAACAACCTGCAGACCGTGGCCGCGCTGCTCCGGCTGCAGGCGCGGCGTACGCACGCCGAGGACGCCAAGGCGGCACTCGAGGAGGCCGTGCGACGCGTGGGCTCCATCGCGATCGTGCACGAGACCCTCAGCCACACGGTCGAGGAGACGGTGGACTTCGACCAGATCGCCGACCGGCTCGGCGCGATGGTGATCGACGTCAGCGGCGTCGAGGTCCCGGTGCGCGTCGTGCGCGAGGGCTCGTTCGGGGCACTTCCCTCGGAGTCGGCGACGCCGTTGGCCATGGTGCTGACCGAGGTGCTGCAGAACGCGGTCGAGCACGGCTTCGCCCACCGCGCGGGCACGCCGGACGGGGACCGCGAGGGCCGGGTCACCATGACGGCGCGACGCATCGTCGGACGCTTGCACGTCATCGTCGAGGACGACGGCGCCGGCCTGCCGGAAGGGTTCGACCTCGACGGATCGACCCAGCTGGGCCTCTCCATCGTGCGGACGCTCGTCGAGTCGGAGCTCGGCGGCGTGTTCGAGATCGGCCCCGGGGTGCGTGGTACCCGCGTCCAGGCGGACCTGCCCCTGGGCTGACGCGTCAGCCCCGTGCGGTCAGGCGGTGCGGATGCGGGCTCGGGCGTTGCGGCGCTTCAGCGCCCGTCGCTCGTCCTCGCTGAGGCCACCCCAGACTCCGTGGTCCTGTCCGGCCTCGAGGGCCCACGCCAGGCACTGTTCGCGCACGTCGCATCGACGGCACACCTGCTTGGCCTCCTCGATCTGGAGGATGGCCGGGCCGGTGTTGCCGATGGGGAAGAACAGCTCGGGGTCCTCGTCGAGGCATGCGGAGCGGCTGCGCCAATCCATGATGTGGGGGAATCCCTCTTTCGTTCACGCACAGTGGCTGTTGCGGACAGTCAGCGGAGCCCGGGCGCGGTAAGCGCAGCGACCAGACTGACAACGTTTGATCGTTCACACAACCCCAAAGTCTCACCAAACAGCGTCGTGTCCGTCACAAGTAGGGTTCATGAGTGCCCGTTACCGCTCCCGGACCAGACAAGCCCGTGCCAGCACCCCTCGTCGTAGCAGCCTCACTGGCGGCCGTGGAAGCAGTTCTCCTCGCCTCGCTCGGCGTCGTCGAGCTCGCCTCACTGCGCCTGGCCAGGCTCACCATGGGTGCCACCACGGCGATCTTCTTCGTGGCTGCGGCGGCCGGGCTGGCCTGGTGTGCCTGGTCCCTGTGGCGTGTACGACGCTGGGCTCGCGGCCCCGTCGTGATGACACAGCTCATCTGCCTGGGCCTCGCGTGGAACTACTGGGGTGGGCAGACCAAGCCGGTCTCGGTCGTCCTGGCGCTCGTCGCGCTCGTCGTGATCGCCGGCCTGCTGCACCCGGAGAGCACCGCGGTGCTCGAGGAGGATGCCCGCACCGGCGGCGCCTGACGCCCTCGGTCAGTCCTGCTCCAGCGACGTACGCAGCTGGAGCAGCGTGCGGGTGAGCAGCCGGGAGACGTGCATCTGCGAGACGCCGATCTCGTCGGCGATCTGTGACTGGGTCATGTTCTTGAAGAACCGGAGCAGCAGGATGCGCTTCTCGCGCTCGCCCAGGCCCTCGAGGAGCGGCTTGATCGACTCGCGGATCTCGACGTGCTCGATGTTGGAGTCCTCGACGCCCAGCATGGCGAGCATGGCCGGGGGGCCGTCTTCGGAGTCGTCGGAGCCGTCCAGGGACAACGTCGCGTAGGCATGGCTGGACTCGATGCCCTCCATGATCTCCTCGACCGAGCAGCCGATGACCTCGGCGAGCTCACGCGGTGTGGGGGAGCGACCGAGCTTCTGCGTCAGCTCGCCGGTCGCGCCGCCGATCTGCATGCGCATCTCCTGGAGGCGCCGCGGCACGCGGATGGCCCAGCCCTTGTCGCGGAAGTGGCGCTTGATCTCACCGATCACCGTGGGCGTCGCATAGGTGGAGAACTCCACACCGCGGTCGGTCTCGAAGCGGTCCACCGCCTTGATCAGCCCGATGGTGCCCACCTGGACGAGGTCCTCGAAGGGCTCACCGCGGTTGCGGAAGCGTCGTGCGCAGTGCTCGACGAGCGAGAGGTGCAGGCTCACCAGGTCGTCGCGGGCCGCCGATCGCACCGCGTCGGACGAGTCCGCACTGCGCAGGACCACGAACAGCTGGGCGCTGCGGGCGCGCACGTGCTCGAGGCCGGTGAGCCCGACCTCGTCGTGCACCGTCTCGTCGGCGGCCGTGACCGCCTCGTCCCCCGTGTTGTGTGCGCTCATGTCAGCGCTCGGCACCTGTCGTTCCCGCAGCGATCTGCGATGTCACTGTGAACCGGACGCGGAAGCGGCCCTCCTCGGGCCCGGCCGAGACGTCGTGGGCCATGGTGTCGAGCACCTGCCAGGCGAAGCTCTCCGTGTCGAGGGGCGGGTTGTCCGCCGCCTCGGTCTCCAACGTGACCGTCATCGCCCCCGTGCCGAAGAAGAAGCACGCCACCAGGTCGGTGTCGGGATCCGCCTCGGGGATCGCGAGGGCCGTGGCCTCGCCGATCGCGATGCGCAGGTCCTCGATGTCGTCGATGGTGAAGTCCAGACGCGCGGCCAGGCCGGCGGCTGTCGTGCGTACGACGGCGGCGTAGGCGCCCTCGGCCGGGAGCCGGAGCTCGACGTCGGCGCGAACGTCTGAGGTGTGGTCCGCCATCTGCGTCCTGGTCCCGTCCTCGAAGGCTGATGTGCTGGGCACACCCTAACCGGGTCGTCGCCTCGGAGTTCTACGCCTGCGCCGACGTCGACGCCACACCCCGCGGGGTCTGCCCGGGCGGCATCGATCTTCTTACTTTCAGTCGCATGGACGACTTCCGTCGTTCTCGGGAACATCTCTGGGAGGAAACATGAAAGAGCTCGGGTCAATCGCAAAGCGCGTCCTGACGACCGGTGTCGTGGTGCTCGCGGCCACCGTCGGTCTCACCTCCGTCGGCATCGGGAGCGCGGCCGCCTCGGCCGACGTGACGCCACGGGGGGTGGTCGGCAAGTCCGACCTCGGGAAGATCAGCAGCACCGTGAAGGGCAAGACCGAGAACGGTGACCGCGTCAGCGGCTCGTTCACCCCGATCAAGGTGGTCCAGCGCGACGGCACGATGTACGTCAAGGGCTTCCTGCGCGGGGTCATCGACGACGAGGGTCCCAACACCCGTTTCTCGGGGATGCAGACCATCCCGATCAAGAAGATCAACGGCAGCTCGCTGACCAGCGCCCGCGCAGCGTCGTCGGCGGCCGCCTGCGACGTGCTCAACCTGGTCCTCGGTCCGCTGGACCTCGACCTGCTGGGATTGCAGATCTCGCTCAACCGCGTCGTGCTCGACATCGTCGCGGTGGCGGGGGCCGGCAACCTCCTCGGCAACCTGCTGTGCGCCGTGGTCGGCCTGCTCGACGGTGGCCCGCTCGCGGGTCTGCTCGGCCAGCTGCAGACCCTGCTCAACCAGATCCTGGGGCTGCTCAACCTGGGTGTCTGACCTGCACCTCGACACAGGACTGCGGCCCGCCTCCCCGTGATGGGGTGGCGGGCCGCAGTCTCTTGTTTCGGGGTGAGCGGTCGTGACCTTGTTTCGGGGTGAGCGGTCGCGACTTCGCGAGCTCAGTCGCGCTTGGGACGGCGAAGGCCAGAGCCAGGCTCGGCTTCGCCGATCCCTGGCTCAGGCCTTCTTGGTCTCCCAGAAGATCTCGGCGATCTCGTCGATCTTGGCGAGCAGCTCGTCGGCCTTGCCGGCGTCGAGCTCACCCTTGGTGCCGCTCGCGCCGGCCAGCTTGGTCGCCTCGTTGACGAGGGTGTGGAGCTGGGGGTACTTCTCGAAGTGCGGCGGCTTGAAGTAGTCGGTCCAGAGCACCCACAGGTGGTGCTTGACCAGCTCGGCGCGCTGCTCCTTGATGAGGATCGCGCGGGTGCGGAAGTCGGGGTCGTCGTTGTCGGCGACCTTGGCGATGATGCCCTTGATCGACTCGGCCTCGATGCGGGCCTGGGCGGGGTCGTAGACACCGCACGGAAGGTCGCAGTGGGCTGAGACATCGATGGTCGGGGCGAAGAACGTGCGAAGCATGTGCTTCCTCTCAAACGTCGGGGATCTGCTCTGCTGCGACACTACTCCGCGTGGAACGTGCTGGTCAGCGGGGTCTCGCCCCCAGGGGTGGACGCATCGGGATGGCCCGGGTGACCGGGCGTTCGATGCACCCGACCCTGCGCGACGGCGACCGGTTGCTGGTCCGGCACCGTGCCCCGGTGCGGCCCGGCGACCTGGTGGTCGCCCGGTTCGTGGACGGCACGCTGGGGGTCAAGCGGGCCGTGGAGCGGCGTACGACGTCCTCGGGCGCGCCCGGGTGGTGGCTGCTCAGCGACAACCCGGCGGAGGGCATCGACTCGCGCCACCGCGGGCCGGTGGCGGATGCGGACGTGGTGGCGGTCGTACGACTGCGACTGTGGCCTTCCCCACGGTTGGGACGTGGCCTGTCGGGGCGCTGAGCTGTGCAAGGATCGCCGCCATGGAAACGGGCAAGGCGTCGCAGCACCCGCATGCGGGGGACCCCGTGTTCGACCTCCACGTCGGCGGCAAGATGGAGACGGTCTCGACCGTCGCCCTCCACGGTCCTGACGAGCTCTCCCTGGCCTACACGCCGGGAGTGGCCCGGGTGTGCGAGGCGATCGCTGCCGACCCGTCGATGACCCAGCACTACACGTGGGTCCCCAACGTCGTGGGCATCGTCACCGACGGGACCGCCGTCCTCGGGCTGGGCGACATCGGCCCGGCGGCGGCGATGCCGGTGATGGAGGGCAAGGCCGTGCTCTTCAAGCAGTTCGGCGGTGTGGACGCCGTGCCCATCTGCCTCGACACCACGGACGTCGAGGAGATCATCGAGACAGTCGTGCGCCTCGCGCCGAGCTTCGGTGGCATCAACCTCGAGGACATCTCGGCTCCGCGCTGCTTCGAGATCGAGGCTCGGCTCAAGGAACGCCTCGACATCCCGGTCTTCCACGACGACCAGCACGGGACCGCCGTCGTGGCCCTCGCGGCCCTCACCAACGCGCTGCGGCTCACCGGCCGCAGCCACGACTCGGCCCGGGTGGTCATCCAGGGCGCCGGTGCGGCCGGCGTCGCGGTGGCCAGGATCCTGCTCGAGGCAGGGATCGCCGACATCGCCGTGCTCGACCGGCAGGGCGTCCTCAACTCCGAGCGGTCCGACCTCACGACGGTCAAGGCCGCGCTCGCCCGCGACACCGCCGACAACTTCGGTCGCAGCGGTTCACTTGCCGACGTGATGGTGGGTGCCGACGTCTACATCGGTGTCTCGGGCGGTTCGGTGCCCGAGGAGATCGTGGCCTCGATGGCGCCCGACTCGATCATCTTCGGTCTCGCCAACCCGACACCCGAGGTCCACCCCGACCTCGCCCACAAGTACGCACGGGTCGTGGCCACCGGGCGCTCCGACTATCCCAACCAGATCAACAACGTGCTCGCCTTCCCCGGCATCTTCCGGGGTGCCTTCGACGTCCACGCCACCTCGATCACCGAGGGCATGAAGGTCGCCGCGGCGACTGCCCTCGCCGAGCTGGTCGGCGACGACCTGCGCGAGGACCTGATCATCCCGTCGCCCTTCGACCCGCGGGTCCCGGGCGCAGTCCGTACGGCCGTGGCCGAGGCCGCGCGCCGCGACGGGGTCGCGCGCCGCTGAGCTCCCCCGGACGTCATGGGAGGTGGCTGTCCCAACGACCAGGGCCCATGACGTCCCGCGAGGCGGGGGAGTGCCGCCCAGCCGACCCTGCGCGCGCTCAGAACACGACCGACGTCTCCGGCTCCACCGCGGTCCGCATCGCCCGCGCCAGCTCGGCGTACGCTCCCGCGCGGTGCTCCAGCACGAGCCCGGCCCTGGCGAGCCCGGCGATCCCGCGGCCGAGGTAGCCGGCGCCCAGGACGTTGACGTCGAGGGTGATCGAGGCCGACTCCTCGGTGCGGGTGGCGGTGCCCCGACCGTTCGCGACCGTGAGCCGCCAGCGGCCCGCGTTCCAGGGGGCGTCGCGGTCCTCGACCTCGACGACCACGTCGCAGTCGACTTCGAACGAGCGCAGCGACCAGGCAGCCGCCAGGTCGACCAGCCGGATCCAGGTGCTGTCCCAGCTCTTGATGGTGCCCGCGCCGCGCGGACCACCGATCCACGCCAGCAGTGGGTCGTCGGCACTGACGTTCTCGAGCCGGGTGGTCCCCATCAGGTCGAGGTCCACCAGCCGGCGCAGCAGCGCCAGGCGGGCGGCGGGACTGCCGACGAGGATGCCGGCGGTGACGGTGCCGGAGGGCCGCGAGTCGACCCACTTGTGCTCGCGTCGCAGGCCCACCAGCCCGACGTCCCGGCCGTCCCGTCGTGCGAAGAGGAAGCGCCGCGGCTCCTTGTCGCGCAGCTCCTGGGGCGACTCGACGCCCCACAGCGCCATGAAGTCCGGCGAGCCCACGACCATGCCGGGGGAGGAGGGGGCCTCCCGCAGCATGCACTCCCGGATGCGCTCGGGGACGCCGGGCTGGCTGCCGGTGACCAGGTGCGTGGTGACCGTGGCGACGTCGTCGGCGAGGTGGGGAGCGGTGAGCTCGGTGCCGCGGCCGAGCTCGACCTGGAGCTGCAGGGCGGCGACGCCGTAGCCGTATCGCCCGTAGATGGTGTGCTCGGTCGCGTGCAGCGCCGAGATCGCCAGACCTGCATCCCGCGTGCGCGTCAGGTGGTCCCGCATCATCGCGGACAGCACGCCTCGCCGGCGCGCGTCCGGGTGCACGCCGACCCAGGTCAGACCGGCGACGGGGACGAGGGCGCCGCCGGGCAGCGCCAGGTCCAGCGGTCGTACGCCGTAGATGCCGCTGTGCGTGTCGTCGGGACCATCGGGCAGGTCGACGGCGAAGCGCTGGTCGACCGGGATGCCGCGCAGCTGCTCCACGTCACCCGCGGTCTGCTCCCCGAACCAGACGAGCTGGTCGGTGGCAAGGTAGCGGTCGGGGTCCTCGGCCGGGCGTACGTCGATGCTCACGCGCACACCCTCGCGTCCGGGAGCCGGGGCGGCAACTCGGTTTCATGACGGGCCGCTAGCCTCGGGACATGTTCGCCGTCTACGCCGAGTCCTTCTCCTCCGACGACCCGCTCAGCGGCCTGGTGGTGGGGGAGCGCCCCGCCCCCGAGGCCCCGGACGGGTGGACCACGGTCACCGTCAAGGCAGCCAGCCTCAACCACCACGACCTCTGGTCGCTGCGCGGTGTCGGACTGCGCAAGGAGAGCCTCCCGATGATCCTCGGCTGCGACGCCGCCGGGATCGACGAGGACGGCAACGAGGTCGTGGTGCACGCCGTGGTCAGCGACCCGACCTGGCTCGGCGACGAGACCCTCGACCCCAAGCGGTCGCTGCTCTCCGAGCGGCACCAGGGCACCTTCGCCGATCGGGTGGTCGTGCCCCGCCGCAACCTCGTGCCCAAGCCGGCCTCGTTGTCGTTCGCCGAGGCCGCCTGCCTGCCGACGGCATGGCTCACGGCCTTCCGCATGCTCTTCACCCAGGGCGACCTCAAGCCCGGCGAGACGGTGCTGGTGCAGGGTGCCGGCGGCGGCGTCGCCACCGCGCTCATCACGCTCGGCCGGGCGGCGGGCCTGCGCGTGCTCGCCACCAGCCGCGACGAGGCCAAGCGGGCCCGCGCCCTCGAGATCGGCGCGCACGAGGTCTACGAGTCCGGCGCCCGGCTGCCGGTGAAGGTCGATGCGGTCATGGAGACCGTCGGCCGCGCCACCTGGAGCCACTCGATCCGCGCGCTGCGCCCCGGAGGGCGCATCGTGATCAGTGGTACGACGAGCGGGCCGGCGCTCGACGACGCCGAGCTCACCCGCATCTTCTTCCTCCAGCTCTCGGTGATCGGCTCGACCATGGGCACGCGCGACGAGCTGGAAGGACTGGTGAAGTTCCTCGACGCCACCGGTGCCCGGCCGCTGCTCGACCGCACCATCCCGATGGACCAGGCCCGCGACGGCTTCGCCGCGATGGCCGAAGGCGACGTGTTCGGCAAGATCGCCTTCACGAGATGAGCACGCACCTCGTCACCGGAGCAGGCTCCGGCATCGGCGCCGCCCTGGCCCGCCGGCTCGCGGATCGCGGGGATCGGCTGGTGCTGGTGGCGCGGGACGACACGCGTGCGGAGGACCTCCGAGCAGACTTCCCGGAGGCCCAGGTGCTGGTCGCCGACCTGGCCGACCCGGGCACCCTCAACGGCATCGGCCGCCAGGTCGACGGTCCGGTGGACTCGCTCGTCCACGTCGCGGGCGTCGTCGAGCTGGCTCCGGTCGAGCGGCTGCGCCTGGCCGACTGGGAGGAGCAGGTGACCGTCAACCTCACCGCGCCTGCCGTGCTGACCCGCGAGCTGCTCCCGCACCTGCGCCGCACGAGCGGCACGGTCGTCTTCGTGAACTCCTCGGCCGGGCTGAGCGCGAGCGCGGGCTGGTCGGCGTACGCCGCGTCGAAGTTCGGCCTGCGTGCCTTCGCCGACGCCCTGCGTGCCGAGGAGATCGAGCACGGCGTCCGGGTCAGCACCGTCTACCCGAGCCGCACCGCCACGCCCATGCAGGAGAAGGTCCACGAGCAGGAGGGCCGCACCTACGACTCGTCGAGGTGGATCAGCGTCGACACCGTCGTCGACACCATCCTGCACGTCCTCGACCTGCCCGCCGACGCCACGATCCCCGACGTGACGGTGCGACCCGTGGTGCCGCGACCGGGCACCTGAGGGTCAGCGGGCGGTCAGCACGAACGCGCGGATGTGTCGGGTCGACCCCACGCGCTCGCGGTAGCTGAGGTAGCCGGGGTAGAACTCGCTCGCCAGGGCGAAGATCCGCTCGGTCTCGTCCGGGGACGCAGCCCGTGCGACGACGTCGCGCTCGACGTTGCGATAGGTCACCGTGGCCATCGGGTCGGCCTCCAGGTTGAGCACCCAGGCCGGCGTGGACTCCTGGCCGAAGTTGGTGCCGAGCAGTGCCAGGGTCTCGTCGTACGGCGTGGCGATGAGGTGGCTGGTGCGCCGCTGTCCGGACTTGCGACCTGTGGTGGTCACGTCCAGCACGGCCAGTCCGGCCAGCAGGCCGGGAGCGCTCCGGCGACCCCGGCTCAGCCGACCCACGAGGTCGTCGAGGTGTCGCAGGCTGCGCGAGAACACGACACCGCCGACCCGTGTGCCGGCGAACCACCGGACCACGCGCTGCACGGGGTTGGCAGAGGTGTGCGAGTAGCCCAGGTCGGCGGCGAGGCCCATGGCGGCCATCATGCCGCCTCGAGCGGTCGCGGGGCACCTACCTCCGGGCGGGGTCGAACTCGTCGACCAGCGGCACCACGTCGGCGATCGAGTCGACGATCCGCGTTGCCTGGTAGGGGAAGCTGTCCACCTTGGTCCTCGGGGTGGAGCCGGTGAGGACGAGGATCGTCCGCAGCCCGGCCTCGAGCCCGCTGACGATGTCGGTGTCCATCCGGTCGCCGATCATCACTGTCGTCTCGGAGTGGGCCTCGAGCCGGTTCAGGGCGGAGCGCATCATCAGCGAGTTGGGCTTGCCGACGTAGTAGGGCTGCTGCCCGGTGGCCGTGGTGATGAGCGCCGCGACCGCGCCCGTGGCCGGGAGGGTGCCGGCGGGACTGGGACCGCTGGGGTCGGGATTCGTGGCGATGAACCGGGCGCCGGCCTCGATCAGCCGGATCGCCCGCGTGATCGCTTCGAACGAGTAGGTGCGGGTCTCGCCGAGCACGACGTAGTCGGGGTCCACGTCGTTGTTCGTGTAGCCGACCTCGTGCAGGGCCGTCGTCAGACCCGTCTCGCCCACGACGTACGCCGACCCGCCGGGTCGCTGGTCGTCGAGGAACTGCGCGGTGGCCAGCGCGGAGGTCCAGATCGACTCCTCCGGCACGTCGATCCCCGCCCGGAGCAGCCGGGCGCGCAGGTCCCGCGGGGTGAAGATCGAGTTGTTGGTGAGCACCAGGAACGGCCGATCGTGCGCACGGAGCGCCTCGAGGAACTCGGCCGCGCCGGGGATCGGCGTCTCCTCGTGCACCAGCACGCCGTCCATGTCGGTCAGCCAGGTCTCGACCGGCCGCGTGTTCGTCATGACTCAGTCCTCGAGGTCGTCGAGCCGCGCCAGCCAGGTGGCCAGCCGCTCGATCGGCGTCTCGAAGTCCGGGTGGGTGTCGACGAACGCCTGGAGCTGCTCGGCCAGCCACTCACCTGTGAACTCCTCGTCGCCGCGACGCTTGAGGAGCTCCTCGATGCCGCGATCGGTGAAGTACAACGCGGCCCGCTCAGTAGTCGCTGCCGCGGGCGTTCGGCACCTCGAAGGCCGCGTCGAGCAGTGTCTTCTGCTCCTCGACGTGGCGCTTCACGGTGCCGACGGACGGTGCCGCGGACGCCGGACGGGTGATCGGCGCGACCGGCAGGTCCAGCTCGGGCCACACGTTGAGCTGGAAGTGCGGCCACGGGCCCATGTTGCGCGGCTCGTCCTGCACCCAGCGCACCGCCTTGAGGTTGGGGTACTTGGCCATCTCCGCCTTGATCTCCGCGAGCGGGGCCGGGTAGAGCCGCTCGACCCGGCCGATGGCGAACGTGTCGCCGTTCTCCCGCTTCGCGCGATCGACCATCAGGTCCCAGGTCACTCGGCCCGAGCACATGATGAGCGTCTCGACCTTGGCCGGATCGGCCGCGTCGTCGCCGATGAACGCGCGGAACGTCGTGTCCCCGACGAAGTCCTCGGGCTGCGAGGCGGCTTCCTTGCGCTTGAGCATCGACTTCGGGGTGAAGACGATCAGCGGTCGGTGCTCCTCGCCGAGCGAGTGCCGCCGCAGCAGGTGGAAGTACGACGCCGGTGTCGACGGCTGGGCCACGACCATCGCGTCCTCGGCGCACATGGTGAGGAAGCGCTCGATGCGTGCCGAGCTGTGGTCGGGACCCTGGCCCTCGTAGCCGTGCGGCAGGAGCAGCACGACACCCGACTGCTGGCTCCACTTGGTCTCACCGGCGGAGATGAACTCGTCGATGATCGTCTGTGCGCCGTTGACGAAGTCGCCGAACTGCGCCTCCCACAGCACCAGGGCCTCGGGTCGGGCCACGGAGTAGCCGTACTCGAACCCGAGGGCGGCGTACTCGGAGAGCAGCGAGTCGTAGACGAAGAACTTCGCCTGGTCGTCGGTGAGGTTGGTCAGCGGCGTCCACTCGTCGGCGTTGACGCGGTCGATGATGGTGGCGAACCGCGACACGAACGTCCCGCGTCGCGAGTCCTGACCGGCGAGTCGTACGGGGCGACCGTCCATCAGCAGGGAGCCGAAGGCGAGGATCTCGCCGGTGCCCCAGTCGATGGGGCCGTCGGTGATCGCTGCCGCGCGGCGCTGCAGCTGCGGCATGACCTTGGGGTGGACGGTGAAGTTGTCCGGGGGAGTGGTGTAGCTGTCGGCGATCCGCTTGAGGACCTCCGGCGTCACCGCGGTGGAGAACTCGCCGGCCGGCTTGTCCGGGTAGTCGGGGACCGTCGTCCACTCGGTGAGCGCCTCCGAGCTGGCCTCGCGGACCTCGGTGAACACCCGCTCGAGCTGGAGCTGGTAGTCCTTGAGGACCTGCTCGGCCTCTTCGATCGTGATGTCACCACGACCGATCAGCGACTCGGTGTAGAGCTTGCGCACCGAGCGCTTCTGCTCGATCAGGTCATACATCAACGGCTGCGTGTACGACGGGTCGTCGCCCTCGTTGTGGCCGCGCCGGCGGTAGCAGACCAGGTCGATCACGACGTCCTTGTTGAAGGCCTGGCGGTAGTCGAAGGCCAGCCGTGCCACCCGGATGCAGGCCTCGGGGTCGTCGCCGTTGACGTGGAAGATCGGCGCCTGCACCATCCGCGCGACGTCGGTGGCGTAGAGCGAGGACCGCGAGGATCCCGGCGAGGTCGTGAAGCCGACCTGGTTGTTGATGACCACGTGCACGGTGCCGCCGGTGCGGTAGCCGCGCAGCTGGGAGAGGTTCAGTGTCTCGGCCACGACCCCCTGTCCGGCGAAGGCCGCGTCACCGTGGACCAGCAGCGGGAGCACGGGATATTCGGCGCCCCGGTTGAGCAGGTCCTGCTTGGCCCGCGCGATGCCCTCGAGCACCGGGTTGACCGCCTCGAGGTGCGAGGGGTTCGCGGCGACCGAGACCTTGATCTGGTCACCCGATCCGGCGATGAACTCGCCCTCGGCGCCGAGGTGGTACTTCACGTCGCCGGAGCCCTGGACCGTGCGGGGGTCGATGTTGCCCTCGAACTCGCGGAAGATCTGGCTGTACTTCTTGCCCACGATGTTGGCGAGCATGTTGAGGCGGCCACGGTGGGCCATGCCGATCGTGACCTCGTCCAGGCCGGCCTCGGCGGCGGCCTCGCAGAGCTCGTCGACCAGGGGGATGGTCGTCTCCCCGCCCTCGAGGCTGAAGCGCTTCTGCCCGACGAACTTGGTCTGCAGGAACGTCTCGAAGGCCTCGGCCTGGTTGAGCTTCAGCAGGATGCGCAGCTGCTCCTCGCGGGGCGGCTTCACGTGCGGCTGCTCGACGCGCTCCTGGATCCAGCGGCGCTGGTCGGGATCCATGATGTGCATGTACTCGATGCCGGTGGTGCGGCAGTAGGAGTCCCGCAGGATGCCCAGGATGGTGCGGAGCTTCATGAACGGCCGGTCGCCACCGAAGGAACCCGTCGCGAACTCACGATCGAGGTCCCACAGGGTCAGCCCGTGCGACTCGACCTCGAGGTCCGGGTGGCTGCGCTGGCGGTACTCCAGCGGGTCGGTGTCGGCCATCAGGTGACCGCGCACGCGGTAGGCGTGGATCAGCTCGAGGATGCGCGCCTGCTTGACGATGTCGTCGTCGTGCGACGCCACCACGTCGCGGGACCAGCGGATCGGCTCGTAGGGGATGCGCAGCGAGCGGAAGATCTCGTCGTAGAAGTCCTGCTCGCCGAGCAGGAGCGCGTGCACCCGCTTCAGGAACTCGCCCGACTGCGCGCCCTGGATGACACGGTGGTCGTAGGTCGAGGTCAGGGTCATCGACTTGCTGATGGCGTTGCGGTTGATGGCGTCCTCGGAGGCGCCCTGCCACTCCGGCGGGTACTCCATCGCGCCGACGCCGATGATCGCGCCCTGGCCGGCCATCAGGCGCGGCACGGAGTGGACCGTGCCGATGCCGCCCGGGTTGGTCAGCGAGATGGTGGTGCCCTGGAAGTCGGTGACGGCGAGCTTGCCGTCGCGCGCCTTGCGGACGATCTCCTCGTAGGCGGTCCAGAACGAGGCGAAGTCCATCGACTCGGCGGCCTTGATGCTCGGCACGACGAGCTGGCGGGTGCCGTCGCTCTTCTTCATGTCGATCGCCAGGCCCAGGTTGATGTGGGCGGGGGTGATCAGGTTGGGCTTGCCGTCGACGACCTGGTAGCCGACGTTCATCTCCGGCATGTCGCGCAGCGCACGCACGAGGGCGTAGCCGATGAGGTGGGTGAAGGAGATCTTCCCGCCGCGGGCGCGGGCGAGGTGGTTGTTGATGACGGTGCGGTTGTCCCACAGCAGCTTGACCGGGACCGAGCGCACAGACGTCGCGGTCGGGACCGTCAGCGAGGCGTCCATGTTGGCGGCCGTACGGGCGGGGGCGCCACGCAGCACGGTGAAGGTGGGCTCGTCGCTGGCCTGGGTCTTCGCGGCGGGCGTGGGGTCCTTGGCGACCGGCGTGGAGGTGCCCTGGGCCGGCTCGGCTGCAGCAGCCGCGGGGCGTGGCGACGACTTCGGGGACGCGGTCTTGGCCGTTGGTGCCGTCCCAGGTGTCTTCTCGGCAGTCTTCTCCGGTGCCTTCTCCGGTGCCTTCTCCGGTGCCTTGGTGGCGGCGGGCGCGGCAGCCTTGGCGGTCGCGGCCGGCTCCTTGGCCGACTGCTTGGCCGACTGCTGGGCCGACTGCTTGGCCGACTGCTGGGCCGGCTCCTTGGCGGTCGGCGCACCGTTGCCGAAGTAGGCAGCCCACTCGGGACCGACGCTCCCGGGGTCCTTGTCGTACTGCTCCTTCATCTCCTCCACGAGCCACTCGTTGGCTCCCATGTCGGATGACGGAGCAACCGATGAGTCGTTGCTGGACTGCCCGTTGGGGGACTGCGCCACTCTTGTTTCGCCTCTTCCAGATGTGTTCGCGCGACGTGTTCAGGAAAGTCGTTCACAAGGCTAGTCCCACACGCACCCAAATGCAGGGGGCGGGCTCGACTTTGGGGCACGCTGGCGCCAGCGCCACACCACCACCCCCGCACCTCATGCCTGGAGTCGTCATGCCACGCCCCGCGACGGGCCGCACCTCATGGGTCTGGATCCCTGCCTCGTTGGTCCTCGCCCTGCTGCTGTCTGCCTGCACAGGTTCGCCGGAAGCTGCGGAGCGCTCCGTCACCCCGGTCGCCTACGACGCCCCGGACCAGGTGTCCCTCGCGTCGAACCCGGTCGCCACCCAGACCCGGATCCACCGCGTCTACGGCCGGCTGCCCAAGGCCCGACGCAAGGCCGTACGCCGCGACGTCGGCCGGGTCGTCGACCGGTGGTGGGAGGCCGCCTACCTCGGCGGCACCTACCCGCGGACCAACTTCCCGGACGCCTTCCCCGGCTTCACCCGCGGTGCCGAGCGCTTGGCCCGCACCGACAAGGCGTTGCTGACCAACCGGACCGCGGGGTCGCGCATCGAGTCGGTCACGCCCCGCAAGCGCTCGATCTCGATCGACATCATGGCCGTCGGCGGCCGGCCCCGGTCGGTGACGGCCCACATCGTGCTTCGGTTCGCGACCACCGGTGCCAAGCAGGGCACCACCACGGTGCGCGGCCGCTTGTTCCTGACCCGCCGCAACGGACCGTGGCGCGTCTTCGGCTACGACGTGGCGAAGGGGAGCCGACCGTGAGCATCTGGCGACGAGCGGGCCGACTGCTGCCCAAGGCCGCGCTGGGCGGCGTACTGGCGGTGACGGCGCTGGTCGTGCCGGACGCAGGCGTCCAGTCCACGGAGGTCAGCCTGGTGAAGATCCGGCACGCCGAGGGCGTCTCGGTCGGACGCGACGTCGTCTGGATCCTGGCGGTGGGATCGGACGCCCGCCCCGGCCAGGACATGAACCGTGCCCGGGGCGATGCGCTCCAGATGGTCGGCATCAACACCCGCACCGGTGCGGCGACCGCCATCGGTGTGCCCCGCGACTCGTGGGTCAACATCCCCGGTCACGGCAAGGAGAAGATCAACTCCGCGCTCTACTTCGCCGGTCCGCGCGGAATGGCCGGGGCCATGCGCAACCTGGTCGGGATCGAGCCCGACTACGTCATGGTCACCCGCTTCCCCTTCTTCGAGGACATGGTGGACGAGATCGGTGGCATCACCGTCGCCAACCCGCGTCGATTCGCCGACCCCTACCTCAAGAAGGAAGGCTTCAAGCAGGGTCGGATCCACCTCGACGGCTACAACGCGATGGCGTTCTCGCGCATCCGCAAGGGCCTCGCGGCCGGGGACTTCGACCGGTCCGCCAACCAGCAGCGGACCCTGCGCGGCATCCACGCCCGCATCCGGGCACGGGCCGACGTCCCGGGCTTCATCGAGCGCGGAGTGATGACCGTCCTGGCCCACACCCGCACCAATGCCTCTCCGGGTGAGCTCTACGAGCTCGCCCAGGCCGTCGCGCAGGTCCGGCCCGGCCTGATCACCACCTGCGTGGTCGGCGGACGGATCGGGTTCGTGGGTGCGGCGAGCGTGGTCTTCCCCGACGTGGCCCAGGCGCGGCGCTGGGGGCGTGCGGCCCGAGCCGACGCCACCCTGCGTCGCTGCTGATCGGCTGGGGTGGATCCGCGCCGGGGCGTCATGCCGCTACCCCTCGGGTATCCATGGGACATCCGGGGGTCGATCCTGCTGGTGAAGCCCGCGATCTCCCATGGATATCGCGGCTGTCCACGCGGCACCACCCGAGCGAAGCCGAGCCGAGCCGAGCCGAGCCGAGCCGAGCGACGCGTACGCCCGTCGAGAACGCCAGAGGCGGTCCCCGGATCTCTCCGGACCGCCTCTGACCTGCTGCTTCACGTGGCAGCGGGGGCGCCTCCGGCAGGATTCGAACCTGCGGCACCTGGTACCGGAAACCAGTGCTCTATCCCCTGAGCTACGGAGGCCCGCGCCGGCCACTGGCCGGTGCGCGGCGAACACTACCGGGCCGTCGGGCGGGGCGCGAAACCGCCTCAGCGCAGGGCCAGGGCACCCGAGGTGGCGGCCTCGAAGGGCAGCTCGCGGTGCTCGGCCACCCGGACGTCGAGCGCCTCGGCGACGTCCGTGGGCCACGGCGCGGTGAGCCTGGACTCGAGGTCGATGTGCAGGAAGACCTCCTCGACCACGCACGCCACTCGCTCGTGCGTCTCGTCGAGGAGGTAGACCAGGGCATGCACGGCTCGCTCGGAGCGACCCAGGAGCCGGACGCGGGCCGACATGGTGTCGCCGGTACGGAGCTCGTGGAGGTAGGTGACGTGGTGCTCGGCGGTGAAGCACGCCTGCCCATGGGTGAGCGGCCACATCTGCGGGATGCCGACCTCCACCAGGGACTCGTCGAGGCCCTCGCTGGCGATGCCGATGTAGTGCCGGACGTTGAGGTGGCCGTTGATGTCCTCGAAGGGCATCGGCACGGGCTGCTCGACGTAGGCAGGCAGGTCGATGAGCTGTCGGAAGGTGGGATGCGTCGTCACGGGTATGACCCTAGGCCGTGTTCGGGCCCTCGTGGGCGATCAGGGCGTGAAACCGGTTCGTTGGCCGCGCCCCGCCGCCGATAGGCTTCGCCGGTGACCCCAGAGCAGCTCTCCACGTCCATCGTCGATGCGCTCTCGGCACTCGTCGCCGACGGTGCGATCACGCTCCCCGGCGGGGTGCCCGACCAGGTCACGGTGGAGCGCCCGCGGCAGAAGGGCCACGGCGACTACGCCACGAACGTCGCGCTCCAGCTCGCCAAGGCGGCCGGAACCAACCCCCGCGCCTTCGCCGAGCTCGTCGCCACGCAGCTGCGGGCCTCCGACGGCATCGGCGAGGTCGAGGTCGCGGGGCCGGGCTTCCTCAACATCACCGTCGAGGCCGGCGCCCAGGGCCAGGTCGCCGCCGACATCGTCGCCGCGGGTGAGTCCTACGGCCACACGCGGACACTGGCCGGCCAGTCGATCAACATCGAGTTCATCTCGGCCAACCCCACTGGGCCGCTGCACCTGGGGCACACCCGCTGGGCCGTCCTGGGCGACGCCATCGCCCGGGTGCTCGAGGCCGCGGGCGCCAAGGTCGCGCGGGAGTTCTACATCAACGATCGTGGCAACCAGATGGACCTCTTCGGGGCATCACTCGAGGCGCAGGCACTCGGGGTGCCGGTGCCGGACGACGGTTACAAGGGCGAGTACGTCGCCGACCTGGCCGCAGCCATCGTGGCCGACCAGCCCGACATCCTCGCGCTTCCCGCGGCGGAGCGGTTGGTGGCCTTCCGCGAGGCCGGCTACGCGCTCCAGCTCAAGGAGCAGCAGGACCAGCTCGACGGGTTCAACACTCACTTCGACGTGTGGTTCTCCGAACGCGGCCTGCACGCCGAAGGCTCGCAGGGTTCGGTGGCCGACACCCTGCAGGGGCTCAAGGACAACGGCCACCTCTTCGAGGCCGACGGTGCGCTGTGGATGCGGACCACCGACTTCGGGGACGACCGCGACCGGGTGCTGATCCGGACCAACGGTGAGCTGACCTACTTCGCCTCCGACACGGCCTACTACCTCAACAAGCGGGCGCGGGGCTTCGACCACTGCATCTACCTGCTGGGCGCCGACCACCATGGCTATGTCGGCCGCCTGAAGGCCATGGCGGCGTGCGTGGGCGACGATCCCGCGCTGACACTGGACATGATGATCGGCCAGCTGGTGAAGATCATGCGGAACGGCGAGGAGCTGCGCCTGTCGAAGCGGGCCGGCACGATCGTCACGCTCAACGAGCTCGTGGACGAGATCGGGGTCGACGCGTTGCGCTACTCCTTGGCGCGATACCCGGCCGACAGCCCTCTCGTGCTCGACGTCGCAGAGATCACGAAGGCAGCCGCCGACAACCCGGTCTACTACGTCCAGTACGCCCATGCGCGCACCTGCCGCATGATGGAGAATGCCGGTGCGCTGGGGATGGCCCTTCCCGGTGTCGACTTCGACCCCGCTCTGCTCGCGCACGAGCTCGACGGGCGTCTGCTGCGTGCCCTCGCCGACTTCCCGAGCGTCGTCGCCAGTGCGGCCGAGCTGCGCGAGCCACACAGGATCGCCCGCTACCTCGAGGACACCGCCAGCGTCTTCAACCGGTGGTACGACACCAGGGAGTGCCGGATGCTCCCTCAGGGCGACGAACCGGTGGCTCCGGTCAACGAGGCGCGCCTGATGCTGGTGTCGTCCACCCGGACCGTGCTGGCCAACGGCCTGCGCCTGCTCGGGGTCTCGGCCCCCGAGCGGATGTGAGTCGTGCCCACCTCGCACCCGTCCGGCTGGGCGCACGCCGACGGCGCGCTGCGCGGACCCGTCTGGCTGCGTGAGCCCAGCGACCCCAACGAGCTGGTGCCCAGCCTGTGGTCGCAGACGGCCGCCAAGTCCGACGGCGTCCTCTCGGTCGGGGGAGTGGCGCTGCCCGAGCTGGTCAGCGAGCACGGCTCCCCGGCGTACGTCCTGGACGAGGTCGACTTCCGCGCCCGGGCCCGCGCCTTCCGCGACGCCTTCGCCGGCTACGACGTCTTCTACGCCGGCAAGGCGTTCCTGTGCTCGACCGTCGTGCGCTGGCTGGCCGAGGAGGGACTCTCGCTCGACGTCTGCTCCGGCGGCGAGCTGCTCGTCGCCGAACGGGCCGGCTTCCCGATGGAGCGCGTGGGCTTCCACGGCAACAACAAGAGCCTGCGCGAGCTCGAGCGAGCCGTGGAGGTCGGTGTCGGGCGGATCATCGTCGACTCCTTCCACGAGATCGACCGGCTCGCCGACGTCGCCCGCGAGCTCGGTCGCACCACCGGCGTGATGGTCCGGGTCACTCCCGGCGTCGAGGCCCACACCCACGAATACATCGCGACCGCCCACGAGGACCAGAAGTTCGGCTTCTCCATCGCGAGCGGCGACGCGCTCGCGGCCGTACGCCGGGTGCACGAGGCCCCCGGGCTCCACCTGCTCGGACTGCACTGCCACATCGGGAGCCAGATCTTCGACACCTCCGGCTTCGAGGTCGCAGCCCGGCGGGTGCTGGCGCTCCACGCCACCGTCGGCGACGAGGTCGGTGTCGAGATGCCCGAGATGGACCTCGGCGGCGGCTTCGGCATCGCCTACACGACCCAGGACGACCCCTCGGACCCGGCGCAGCTCGCCACCGAGATGACCAAGATCGTCGAGCACGAGTGCCGCGCGCTCGGTGTCACGCAGCCGCGGCTCTCGATCGAGCCGGGCCGGGCCATCGTCGGACCCTCGATGTGCACGGTCTACGACGTCGGCACGGTCAAGGAGGTCGCCCTCGACGGCGGGGCCCGGCGTACCTACGTCTCGGTCGACGGCGGCATGAGCGACAACATCCGCACGGCCCTCTACGACGCCGACTACTCAGCGACCCTGGCGTCCCGGCCCTCCGCGGCCCAGCCTGTCCTGGCGCGCATCGTGGGCAAGCACTGCGAGGCCGGCGACATCGTCGTCAAGGACGAGTTCCTGCCCGGCGACGTACGCCCGGGGGACCTCGTCGCGGTGCCCGGGACCGGGGCCTACTGCAGGTCCATGGCCTCCAACTACAACCACGCACTACGTCCTCCGGTGATCGGAGTGCGGGACGGGAAGACGTTCATCGTCATGCGGCGCGAGACTGAGGACGACCTGTTGGCAACCGATGTAGGTGTCTCATGAACGAGCGCAGCGAGGGTGACGTGCGCACACTCAAGGTGGCGGTGCTGGGCTGCGGTGCGGTCGGCTCCCAGGTGGTGCGGCTGCTGACCGAGCAGCACGACGACCTGGCGGCACGGGTGGGAGCTCGCGTCGAGCTCGTCGGTGTCGCCGTACGACGCCTCGACGCGCCCCGCGAGATCGACGTCCCCGAGGGGCTCCTGACCACGGATGCCGCGGGGCTCGTCGCCCGCGACGACGTGGACGTGGTGGTCGAGGTGATCGGCGGGCTCGAGCCGGCCCGGTCGCTGATCCTCTCCGCGCTGGCGAACGGCGCGAGCGTGGTCTCGGCCAACAAGGCGCTGCTCGCCGAGGACGGTCCGACCCTCTTCGAGGCGGCGGCCAAGGCCGAGCGCGACCTCTACTACGAGGCGGCGGTCGCCGGTGCCATCCCGATCCTGCGGCCGCTGCGCGAGTCGCTGGCCGGTGACCGGGTCACCCGCGTGCTGGGCATCGTCAACGGCACCACCAACTTCATCCTCGACAAGATGGACACCTCCGGCGCCGGCTTCTCCGAGGCGCTGGAGGAGGCCCAGGAGCTGGGCTACGCCGAGGCGGACCCGACCGCCGACGTCGAAGGCTTCGACGCGGCCGCGAAGGCAGCCATCCTGGCCAGCCTCGCCTTCCACTCCCGGGTCACCGCGGCCGACGTCTACCGCGAGGGCATCTCGGAGGTGACCGCGGCCGACGTCGCCAGCGCCCGCGACATGGGCTCGGTCGTCAAGCTGCTGGCGATCTGCGAGCTGCGCGGCGACCAGGTCGCCGCGCGCGTGCACCCCGCGATGATCCCGCGCTCGCACCCGCTGGCGAGCGTCCGCGGGGCCTACAACGCGGTCTTCGTCGAGTCCGAGGCAGCGGGCCAGCTGATGTTCTACGGCCCCGGCGCCGGCGGAGCGCCGACCGCGAGCGCGGTGCTGGGCGACCTGGTGACGGTCGCGCGCAACCGCCTCGCCGACACCCGGGGCGCCGGCGAGTCGGCGTACGCGGACCGGGGCATCCAGCCGATGGGCGAGACCCGTACCCGCTACCACGTGGCCATCGACGTCGACGACAAGGCCGGCGTGCTCGCTGCCGTCGCCCATGCCTTCGCCGACCACGACGTGTCGATCCAGACGGTCAGGCAGGAGGGCCGCGGGGCCGACGCGCAGCTCGTCGTCGTCTCGCACGCCGCGCCGGACGCCGCACTGGCGGCCACGGTCGAGCAGCTGCGCAACATGGACAACGTCCGCGAGGTCACCTCGGTGATGCGCGTCGAGGGGGGCGACGAATGAGCACCGCCAACGGGCAGTGGCGCGGGGTCATCGAGGAGTACCGCGACCTCCTCGACCTGCCGGAGGGACTCGAGGCGATCACCCTGCGCGAGGGCGGTACGCCGCTGGTGCGCTCCGACTGGTTGTCCGGGCTCACCGGTGCCGAGGTGTGGCTCAAGGTCGAGGCCAACAACCCGACGGGCTCCTTCAAGGACCGCGGCATGACAGCGGCCATCTCGGTGGCCCGCCACGAGGGGGCCGAGGCCGTCGTCTGTGCCTCGACGGGCAACACCTCGGCCTCGATGGCGGCCTATGCGGCCAGGGCCGGGCTGAAGCCGCTCGTGCTGATCCCCGAGGGCAAGATCGCCGCCGGCAAGATGGCCCAGGCCGTCGTGCACGGTGCCCGCATCATCATGGTGCGCGGCAACTTCGACCACTGCCTCGACCTCGCCCGCGGCCTGGCCCGCGACTACCCGGTCGCGTTGGTCAACTCCGTCAACCCGGTCCGTCTGCAGGGCCAGAAGACCGCGTCGTTCGAGGTGTGCGACTTCCTCGGCGACGCCCCGGACTTCCATCTCCTGCCGGTCGGCAACGCCGGCAACATCGTGGCCTACTGGCTCGGCTACCAGCAGTACGCCGAGCTGGGTCGCGCCTCCAGGCTCCCCGTCATGCGCGGGTTCCAGGCCGAGGGCGCTGCGCCGCTGGTGACGGGCGAGCCGTTCCCCGATCCCGAGACCAAGGCCACCGCCATCCGGGTGGGCAATCCCGCGTCGTGGCACCTGGCGGAGATGGCGGCCAAGGAGTCCGAGGGCCGGTTCGCCGCGGTCTCGGATACGCAGATCCTCGCCGCACAGGCCGAGCTGGCCCGCCGCGACGGCGTCTTCGTGGAGCCCGCCTCGGCCGCGGGCGTCGCCGGGCTGCTCACCGAGCTGTCCGCCGGGGACAGCTATGCGGGGAAGACCGTGGTGATCACCGTCACCGGGCACGGGCTCAAGGACACGGCCACCGCACTCGAGAGCCACGGCGACTTCGTCGACACGGTCATCGATGCCGACGTCGACGCCGCTGCCGCTGCCGCCGGTCTTGCCTGAGCATGGCCACCTTCGTCGAGGGCCCGGTGCGGGTGAGCGTGCCCGCCACGTCGGCCAACCTGGGTCCCGGCTTCGACTCGCTGGGTCTTGCGCTGTCGCTGCGTGACGAGCTCGAGGCGGAGGTGCTGGCCGACGGGTTGGTCGTCGACGTCGAGGGTGCCGGTGCCGACGGCGTGCCGCGCGACGAGTCGCACCTGGTGGTGCGCGCGATGCGAGCCGCCTTCGACCTGATGGGCACCCAGCCTCCCGGGCTGCGCCTCACGTGCCGCAACGCCATCCCGCACGCCCGTGGTCTCGGCTCGTCCTCGGCAGCGATCGTCGCCGGCGTCGTGCTGGCCCGCGGACTGGTGGCGGGCGGGCAGCTGCTGGCCTCCGACGAGGCGCTCTTCGACCTCGCCGCCGACCTCGAGGGGCACCCGGACAACGTGGCCCCCGCGTTCTACGGCGGCTTCGTGATCTCCGGACGCGAGGACGACCGGTGGTACGCCGTCCGCGTCGGGGTCGACCCGCGCATCACCGCGGTCGTGTTCGTGCCGCCCACGGGGGTCGAGACCAGGATCGCTCGTGGCCTGCTCCCGACATCGGTCCCGCACGCCGATGCCGCCGCCAACGCGGGGCGCGCGGCGTTGCTGGTCGCCGCCCTCACCGGCCAGCCCGAGCACCTGCTCGCCGGCACGCGCGACTGGCTGCACCAGGACCAGCGCGAGCCCGCGATGCCCCAGACGCTGGCCCTCGTCCGCCGGCTGCGCGGGGACGGCATCCCGGCCGTGGTGTCCGGAGCCGGGCCCACGGTGCTCGCCTTCGGGACGCACGATCCGGGCGCCCTGCTGGGGCGTTGTCCCGACGGCTGGGCGTGTCACGACCTCGCCATCGAGTCCTCGGGCGCACGCCTGCTAGCCTGAGCGCGCGCCGTTCGGCGTACCTGCCCGTCCCGGCCCCTCGGCCGAGTGCGCGGGCCAATCCATTCGCCTCGCAGCCCGTTCGTCCGGTCGCGGAGGTGACGCAACGTGTGAAGGACTCACGTGACCGAGACTCCATCTGCTCCTGCCAAGAAGCGCAGCGGCGGACTCAACTCGATGCTGCTCGCCGACCTGAAGTCGATGGCTGCCGGGCTGGCCGTCCCCGGGGCCGGCTCGATGAAGAAGGCCCAGCTGGTCGACGCCATCAAGGCTGCCCAGTCGGGTGCCGGCAAGCCGGCCGAGAAGCCGGCCGAGCAGCCGGCCGCCCAGCCCACCGCCCAGCCCGCAGCCCAGCCCGCAGCCCAGCCCACGGCTCAGCCGGTCGTGCGACGCACCCGCGGCGAGAAGCCCGCCGAGAAGCCCGCCGAGAAGCCCGCCGAGAAGCCCGCCGAGAAGCCCGCCGAGGCGCCGGCGGCCACGCAGGAGTCGTCGGAACCGAACGACCAGAGGCCGGAGAAGCAGGGCGGTCAGTCCAAGCAGCAGCGACAGCGACAGCCCAAGCAGTCGAGGTCGGAGGTCCAGCAGGGCGAGAAGCAGCAGGACCAGCGGGAGCAGCAGAAGCAGCAGTCGGACAAGCAGCAGCAGTCCGACAAGCAGCAGGACAAGCAGGACCGCCAGCAGCAGCAGGCGGACCGCCAGCAGGACCGCCAGCAGGACCGTCAGCAGGACCGTCAGCAGGGCCAGAGCCAGTTCGACGACGGTGATGACGACGGCGAGGGTGGCAGTCGCCGCAACCGCCGCCGCCGCGGTCGCGATCGGGACCGTACGCCGGTGCGACCGGGAGGTCGCAACGAGCCGGACACCACCATCCTCGAGGACGACGTGCTCGTCCCCGCCGCGGGGATCCTCGACGTGCTCGACAACTGCGCCTTCGTGCGCACCTCCGGCTACCTGCCCGGCCCCGAGGACGTCTACCTCTCGTTGTCGATGGTGCGCAAGTACCACCTGCGGCGCGGAGACGCCGTGGTGGGACAGGTGCGCCAGCCGCGGGAGGGGGAGCGTCGCGAGAAGTTCAACCCGATGGTCCGCATCGACAGCATCAACGGCACCGACGCCGAGGGCGCCAAGGACCGGCCTGACTTCTCCGACGCGGTGCCGGTGCACCCGCACCAGCGCCTGCGTCTGGCGACGGACGAGGCGAACCTGACCGGTCGTGTCGTCGACATCGCCACCCCGATCGGCAAGGGCCAGCGTGGCCTGATCCTCGCCCCGCCGCGCACGGGTTCCACCTCGCTGCTCCAGTCGATCGCGACCTCGGTGACGACCAACAACCCCGAGTGCCACGTCATGGTCGTGCTCGTCGACGCCCGCCCCGAGGAGGTCACCGACTTCCAGCGCGCGGTCAAGGGCGAGGTCGTCGCGTCGACCTTCGACCGGCAGCCCGCCGACCACACGCTGGTCGCCGAGCTGGCCATCGAACGCGCCAAGCGCCTGGTCGAGCTGGGCCACGACGTGGTCCTCCTGCTCGACTCGCTGACGCGCCTGGGTCGCGCCTACAACCTCGCGGCCCCTGCCAACGGCCGGGTGCTGGGCGGTGTCGTGGACGCCTCAGCGGTCCACCCGACCAAGGAGTTCTTCGGTGCGGCCCGCAAGATCGAGGACGCCGGCTCGCTGACCATCCTGGCGACGATCACCGTCGACACCACGTCGGCCACCGACGAGTTCTTCTTCGAGGAGCTCTCCGGCACCGCCAACCTCGAGCTCCGGCTCAGTGCCGACCGTGCCGCCAAGGGCATCTCGCCTGCCATCGACGTCGCTGCGTCGGCGACGCGGCACGACGAGCTGCTGCTCGCGCCCGCCGAGGGGGCCGTGGTCGGGGACCTGCGCAAGCAGCTTGCCGCCGCGGACTCGCAGCAGGCGGTCACCAAGGTCTTCGGCGCCCGTTCGTCGGCTCGCTGATCACCGCCGCCGGTCGGCGGGAATCTCCGGATTCGCGCTGGCGTTGGACCCGGTGGCAGACTTGTCTGTCGGTTCCGGTTCACGTCATTCGCGACCGCGCGGGACGACCCGGAACACCTGAGAGGACACCATGAAGAAGGACACGCACCCCGACTACGTCGAGACCGCCGTCACCTGCACCTGCGGCGCGGCGTTCACGACCCGCAGCACCGCGACCTCCGGCAAGCTCCACGCCGATGTCTGCTCGCAGTGCCACCCGTTCTACACCGGCAAGCAGAAGATCCTCGACACCGGTGGCCGCGTCGCCCGCTTCGAGGCGCGCTACGCCAAGAAGGCCGCTGCTGCTCCGGAGACCTCCGACAGCAAGTAGTCGTCGTCAGGCGCCGGTCGCCCGCTCACCGCGGGAGGCCGGCGCCTTGTCGTCTGTCCAGCCAGCGCCACGTCGAGGAGTGAGCCATGTTCGAGGCCGTCGAAGGCATGCGTGCCGAGCACGCGGATCTCGAGGCGCGCCTGTCACTGCCCGAGACCCACGCCGACCAGCGCCTGGCCAAGCAGCTCAACCAGAGGTACGCCGAGCTGACCGCCGTCGTCACCACCTGGCAGGACTGGCAGCGGCTGGCCGAGGACATCGAGGCCGCCCGCGAGCTGGGTGCCGACGATCCTGCCTTCGCGGAGGAGGCCGTGGCGCTGGCCGCGCAGCGCGAGGTCGCCGCCGAGCGGCTGCGCCGGCTGCTGGTTCCACGCGACCCGGCCGACGGCAAGGACGCCCTGCTGGAGATCAAGTCGGGGGAGGGCGGCGAGGAGTCGGCGCTGTTCGCCGGCGACCTGCTCCGGATGTACTCCCGCTTCGCCGAGACCCGGGGCTGGACGGTCGAGATCCTCGACGCGACCGAGTCGGACCTCGGCGGCTTCAAGTCGGTCACGGCGGCGGTGAAGGCCCGCGGGACGGTCGAGCCCGGCCAGGCGCCGTACGCGCTGCTCAAGTTCGAGGGCGGCGTGCACCGTGTCCAGCGGGTGCCGGTCACCGAGTCGCAGGGACGGGTGCACACCTCGGCCGCTGGTGTCCTCGTCTCGCCCGAGGCCGAGCCGGTCGACGTGACCATCGACGACAACGACCTGCGCATCGACGTCTTCCGCAGCAGCGGGCCCGGGGGTCAGAGCGTCAACACCACCGACTCCGCGGTCCGCATCACGCACGTGCCCACCGGCGTCGTCGCGAGCTGTCAGAACGAGAAGAGCCAGCTGCAGAACAAGGAGCAGGCGATGCGCATCCTGCGCTCGCGGCTGCTCCAGGTCGCCCAGGACGCCGCCGACAGCGAGGCCAGCGACGTACGTCGCTCCCAGGTCCGCACCGTCGACCGCTCCGAGCGCATCCGCACCTACAACTTCGCCGAGAACCGGATCTCCGACCACCGCACCGGCTACAAGTCCTACAACCTCGACCAGGTCCTCGACGGCGACCTCCAGCCGGTGCTCGACTCGTGCGTCGAGGCCGACGTCGCCGCCCGCCTGCAGGCCCTGGAGTCCTGATGCGCGCGAGCGCTGCCCGGCGTGCGGGTGCGGCCCGGCTGCGCGAGGCCGGGGTCGCCTCGCCCGAGCGGGACGCCGACCTGCTGCTGGCCCACGTGCTCGACGTCGGCCTCGGTCGGCTGCCGCTCGTCGACGACCTGACCCCACCCCAGCAGGAGACGTACGACGTCCTCCTGGCGCGCCGGGCCTCCCGTGAGCCCCTGCAGCACCTGACCGGCTCCGCGGCCTTCCGCCACGTCGAGCTGCTCGTCGGACCAGGGGTCTTCGTGCCACGACCGGAGACCGAGCTGCTCGCCGGGTGGGCGGTCGACGCCGCTGTCCACGCTGGTCGGGCGGAGTCGAGGCCGCCGGTGGTGGTGGACCTCTGCACGGGATCGGGGGCGATCGCCAAGGCCATCGCCCACGAGGCGCCGCATGCCCAGGTGCATGCCGTCGAGCTCGACGAGGGAGCCCTGGCCTGGGCCGAGCGCAACCTCGCCGGCACGGGCGTCGACCTGCGCCACGGCGACCTGGCCACCGCCTTCGAGGACCTCCTCGGGTCCGTCGACGTCGTCGTCTGCAACCCGCCCTACATCCCCCTGGAGGCGTGGGAGTCGGTGGCGTCGGAGGCCCGCGACCACGACCCGCACCTTGCCCTGTTCTCCGGAGACGACGGCCTGGACGCGATGCGGGTCCTCGAGCAGCGTGCGGCGCGCCTCCTGCGGCTCGGGGGAGTGGTGGGCGCCGAGCATGCCGACGTCCAGGGCAGGTCGGCACCGGCTGTCTTCGCCGGCGCCGGGCGGTGGCAGGACGTGATCGACCACCATGACCTCGCGGGTCGACCCCGCTACCTGACGGCGCGGCTGGCACGATGAGCGACGTGGACAGGCTGATGACCTCGAACGACGAGGAACGAGAAGCAGCGATCGACGCGGCGGCAGGGGCCGTCCGGCGCGGTGAGCTGGTCGTCATCCCCACCGACACCGTCTACGGCCTCGCGGCCGACGCCTTCTCCCACGACGCCGTCCGGGCACTGCTCGACGCCAAGGGCCGTGGCCGCGAGATGCCCCCGCCGGTGCTGATCTCGGCGGTCACCACGCTCGACGCGCTGGCCGAGGACGTGCCCGACTGGGCCCGCACCCTCGTGGAGAAGTTCTGGCCGGGACCGCTCACCCTGGTCTGCCGCCAGCAGGCCTCGCTGATGTGGGACCTCGGCGAGACCCGCGGGACGGTCGCGGTGCGGATGCCTGACGACGAGGTCGCCCTCGCCGTGCTCGAGCGCACCGGTCCGCTCGCCGTGAGCTCGGCCAACCTCACCGGCCGGCCGGCCGCCACCGACGCGGACGCTGCCGAGGAGATGCTCGGCGACGCGGTCTCGGTCATCGTCGACGCCGGCACCTCGCCGGGCAAGGAGGCCTCGACCATCGTCGACGCCACCTCGCCCCAGGGCCGCATCCTGCGCCTGGGGGCGCTGAGCCTCGACGTCCTCAACTCGGCCATCGAGTCGCACGGGATCGTGCTCACGGACAACGGCTAGTGGACGCCTGATGCGGGAGTACCTGCTCGTCTTCCTGGTCGCCCTCTCGGTGACCTACCTCCTCACCGTCGTGGCGCGCGAGATCGCGCTGCGCACCGGTGCGGTCGCGGCGGTCCGCGACCGCGACGTGCACGCCGAGCCGATCCCCTACCTGGGCGGCATCGCCATGTTCGGGGGCCTCTGTGCGGCCTACCTCGTGGCGCGCGAGCTCCCCTTCCTCTCCACCCGGAGCGAGGGCTTCGTCTTCGCCGATGCGGGGACGGTGCTCATGGCCGGAGCCCTGGTGTGCGCCCTCGGCGTCCTCGACGACATCTTCGACATCGACGCCCTGACCAAGCTCGGGGGACAGGTGCTGGCAGCCGGGCTCCTGGTCACGCTGGGCGTGCGGTTCTACTACTTCCCGGGCGCCGACGGCGTCCAGTTCGCGCTCGATGACGTCCAGGGGGCGTTGCTCACCCTGGTCGTGGTGATCGGCACGATGAACGCCGTCAACTTCGTCGACGGCCTCGACGGGCTGGCAGCCGGGGTCGTCGGCATCGGTGCCGCGGCCTTCTTCATCTACTGCTACTCGCTGTCCGCGGCCAACAACCTCACCCTCGCGACCACGGGCGCCCTCCTGAGCGCGGCGCTGGCCGGCGCCTGCGCCGGCTTCCTGCCCCACAACTTCCACCCGGCCCGACTCTTCATGGGCGACTCGGGCTCGATGCTCATCGGGCTGGTGCTCTCGGCCAGCGCGTTGACGCTGACCGGCCAGTTCTTCGGCATGCCCGACTCCGGCGGCAACAGCCTCTTCGTGACGGTGCTCCCGGTCCTGCTCCCGGTCTCGCTGCTCATGGTGCCGATGGCCGACCTGGTGCTCGCCGTCGTACGACGCACCCGCGCGGGCCGCTCGCCGTTCAGCGCCGACAAGCAGCACCTGCACCACAGGCTGTTGGAGATCGGGCACTCCCAGCGGCGCGCGGTCTTCATCATGTGGATGTGGGCGGCGATCCTGGCCGCCGGGGCGGTGCTGATCAGCCTGCGCGACGAGCAGTGGGTCTGGTGGGGACTCGGCGCCATGGTCCTCTTCGCCATCGCCATGACGTTCGTCCTGCCCCAGGTGCACCGCCCGCGAAAGACCGGTCTGGGCAACACCGGGCTGCCGCAGAACGCCGGCGTCGAGGGGCGTACGGAACCCGACGACCAGGCTGGAGTCGAGCCCGACCGGACTTTGTGATAGTTTTCACGAGCACCCAGATCACCTCCAGAGAACGGCCGCCACCATGACGACCGAGTCGAAGCCAGGCACCCGGACCGGGTTCCCCCCGCTCCTCGGGGCAGTGGTCGCAGGCGCGGTCGCGGTGCTCGTCCTGGTCGTCTCCGCGTCGCTGACCGACGGGCGTCCCGCGGTCGTCGGCGCCGCCAGCGGGGGACTGCTGACCCTCGTCGTGTTCGCGCTGGGCATCGCCGTCGTGGGCGCCGTCGCCCGTGTCGTGCCCGCGGCCTCGATGCTCGTGGCGCTCCTGACCTATGCCCTCCAGCTGCTCGTGCTGGCGCTGTGCATCACGTCCATCGACCGAGCCGGCGTGAGCGGCGAGACGCTCGCGCGCGGATGGTTCGCGGCCGGGGTCATCGCGGTGACGCTGCTGTGGATGGCGGGTCAGCTGGTCGCCGCCACGCACCAGCGCATCCCGGCGTACGACACCACCGCGGCCGACGCCCTCGTCGATCACCCCGGGGGTGAGCGGTGACTGAATCCGCTGCTAGTGTGCGGGACGCGATGGCTCGACAGCTTCCCCCGACGACCGGACCCGACGACACTCCCAAGGGCGACCCCTGGCACGCCTTCGGCTACGTCGTATCGGGTGTGGGCCTCTACGGGCTGGCTGGCTGGGCCCTCGATCGTTGGCTTGGCACGACCTACCTCGTGGCGATCGGCATCCTGATCGGTGCCGGCTTCGGGATCTACATGACATATGCACGGTTCAACAAGGCAAGCCAGTAGGAGACTGACTCGATGTTCGGCATCACGATGGTTGAGTCCGGCGGCGATTTTCTTGCCCCTGGCCCCAACAGCTTCGACTTCAGCGAGGTCCCGCTGTTCCAGCTCGGCGGCCTCGTTGTCACCAAGCCCATGGTCCAGCTGGTGCTCGGTGCCCTCATCGTCTTCGTGTTCTTCTACGCCGCCGCCCGCCGCGCCACGCTGGTCCCGAGTCGTCTCCAGTTCGCCGGCGAGAGCGCCTACGGCATGGTCCGCAACTCGATCGGCCGCGACATCATCGGAAGCCGCGACTTCCTCAAGTTCGTCCCCTACCTGGTGACGGTCTTCTTCTTCCTGCTGGTCAACAACGCCTTCGCCTCGATCCCGGCGATCCAGTTCCCGACCTTCTCGCGAGCATCCATGGCCTATGCGCTGGCCGCCCTGAGCTGGGTCATCTACAACGCGGTCGGCATCCACAAGCACGGCGTGGTCGGCTACTTCAAGCTGCAGAGCGTTCCGTCCGGGGTCAGCCCGTTCATGTACCCGCTCCTGGTGCCGCTGGAGTTCTTCTCCAACATCCTGGTCCGCCCGGTCACGCTGGCACTGCGACTGTTCGCCAACATGTTCGCCGGCCACCTCCTGCTCATCCTGTTCTCGACCGGCGGCCTGTTCCTCATCCAGTACGGCGGCATCGGCTACGTCGCCGGCCCACTCGCATGGGTGCTGGCCATCGCGATCTCGTTCCTCGAGCTCCTGGTGCAGTTCCTCCAGGCCTACGTGTTCACCCTGCTCAACGCCATGTACATCTCGGGCGCGCTCGCTGACGAGCACTGAGCCCCAGAGCAGCTCGACCCCACCTCTCAAGTAGAAACAACCGAAAGGAAACAGCCGTGGACGGCAACCTCAACATGATCGGCTATGGACTCGCGGCCATTGGCCCCGGCGTCGGCATCGGCCTGATCTTCGCGGCCTACATCTCCGGTGTGGCGCGTCAGCCCGAGGCGCAGGGCCGCCTCCAGTCGATCGCCATCCTGGGCTTCGCCCTGGCCGAGGCGCTCGCCATCATCGGTATCGCGCTCGCGTTCGTCCTCTGACACGACCCGCCTGCACGACTGACGAAGGACTGCCATGCAGAATCTGATCTTCCTCGCGGAGGAAACCGAGACCGAGGGCGGCCACGCCCCGGAGAACCCGCTCGGCTTCGTGCCCGTCGAGTTCGCCCTGTCGCTCGTCGTCTTCGGCCTGCTGCTCTTCCTCATCTGGAAGTTCGTCGCTCCTCGCTTCGAGGAGACCTTCGCCGAGCGCACCCAGGCGATCGAGGGTGGCCTCGCCGCGGCCGAGACCAAGCAGGCCGAGGCCGATGCCAAGCTCGCGGAGCTGGAGAAGCAGCTCGGGGACGCCCGGCACGAGGCGGCGCGCATCCGCGAGGAAGCGCGCGAGCAGGGTGCCCAGATCGTGGCCGAGATGCGTGAGACGGCCCAGGCTGAGTCCTCGCGCATCGTCGAGCACGGCAAGGCCCAGATCGAGGCCGAGCGCCAGCAGGCGGTCACCTCGCTCCGTGCCGAGGTGGGCACGCTCGCCACCGGTCTGGCCAGCCGCATCGTCGGGGAGAGCCTGGAGGACGATGCTCGACAGAGCCGCGTCGTCGAGCGCTTCCTGGCCGACCTCGAGTCGCAGAACGGCGCGACCACGGGGAGTGTCAACTGATGATGCGAGGTGCGTCCGCAGACGCCTACGCCGCCGCCGCCGCTGCCCTTCCGGGCGACGGCGACCTGCGGTCGGTTGCTCAGGACCTGTTCGGGATCGCGGACCTGCTCCGTTCCGAGCCGAGCCTGCGCAGAGTCGCCACCGACGCATCCATCGAGGGCGAGGCCAAGGCCGGGCTCGTGCGCGGCGTCCTCGCCGGCAAGGTCTCGGCCGAGGCGCTCGAGGTCCTCACCACTGCGGTCTCGCAGCGGTGGACCGCCAGCCGCGACCTGGGCGATGCCCTGGAGCAGCTGGGCGTGGTGGCCGCCGTCCGTTCCACGGGCAGCGACGCCGGTCGACTCGAGGACGAGCTCTTCGCCGTCGGCCAGCTCGTGCAGGCGACCCCGGAGCTGCGCGACGCGCTCTCCGACCCGGCCCGCACGCGTGAGGACAAGGCAGGCCTGATCAACGGCCTGCTCGGCGACAAGGTCCTCGCCGCAACGGTGGCCCTGGTCACCCAGGCCCTCTCGGGCAGCCACCGCACGATCACCGTCGCGCTGGCGTCCTACCAGAAGGTGGCGGCCGAGGTCCGCGGGCAGGGAGTCGCGACAGTTCGCGTCGCCCGACCGCTCGCCGACGCCGACCGCCAGCGCCTGGCCGGTGCCCTCTCGGGCACCTACGGGCGGGAGATCCACCTCAATGTGATCGTCGACCCCGAGGTCATCGGCGGCATCCGCGTCGAGATCGGTGACGACGTCATCGACGGGACGGTCTCCAGCCGCCTCGACGACGCCGGGCGCCGGCTCGCCGGCTGACCACTGACTGACATCCAAGAACTTTTCGAGCGACCAGAGAACAGGTGAGTGAAATGACGGAGCTGTCCATCCGTCCGGACGAGATCCGGGACGCGCTTCAGCGCTTCGTGTCGGACTACAAGCCCGAGTCGGCGACCAAGGAAGAGGTCGGCACCGTCGCGGAGGCCGCTGACGGCATCGCCCGCGTCAGCGGACTGCCCTCGGTCATGGCCAACGAGCTCCTCGAGTTCGAGGACGGCACCCTCGGCATCGCGCTCAACCTCGACACCCGCGAGGTCGGCGTCGTGGTCCTGGGTGACTTCGACAAGATCGAGGAGGGCCAGGTCGTGCGTCGCACGGGCGAGATCCTCTCGGTCCCCGTGGGCGAGGGCTACCTCGGCCGCGTGGTCGACCCGCTCGGCCAGCCGATCGACGGCCTCGGCGAGATCGACGCTCCCGAGCGTCGTGCCCTCGAGCTCCAGGCGCCCGACGTGATGGCGCGCAAGTCGGTCCACGAGCCGCTCGCCACCGGCATCAAGGCCATCGACGCCCTGACCCCGATCGGCCGCGGCCAGCGCCAGCTCATCATCGGTGACCGCGCGACCGGCAAGACGACGATCGCGATCGACACGATCATCAACCAGAAGGCCAACTGGGAGTCCGGCGACCCCGACAAGCAGGTCCGCTGCATCTACGTCGCCATCGGTCAGAAGGGCTCGACCATCGCCTCCGTGCGTGGCGCCCTGGAAGAGGCCGGCGCGCTGGAGTACACGACCATCGTCGCGTCACCGGCGTCCGACTCCGCGGGCTTCAAGTACCTCGCCCCCTACACCGGCTCGGCCATCGGCCAGCACTGGATGTACGCCGGCAAGCACGTCCTCATCGTGTTCGACGACCTCACCAAGCAGGCCGAGGCCTACCGCGCCGTGTCGCTGCTGCTGCGCCGCCCGCCGGGCCGCGAGGCCTACCCGGGCGACGTGTTCTACCTGCACAGCCGCCTGCTCGAGCGGTGCGCCAAGCTGTCCGACGAGATGGGCAAGGGCTCGATGACCGGTCTGCCGATCATCGAGACCAAGGCCAACGACGTGTCGGCGTTCATCCCGACCAACGTCATCTCGATCACCGACGGGCAGATCTTCCTCCAGTCGGACCTGTTCGCGGCCAACCAGCGCCCCGCCATCGACGTGGGTGTCTCGGTCTCGCGCGTGGGTGGCTCGGCCATGACCAAGGCGATGAAGGCCGTCACCGGCTCGCTCAAGGTCGACCTGGCGCAGTTCCGCGCCATGGAGGCCTTCGCCATGTTCGCCTCCGACCTCGACGCGGCCTCGCGCCAGCAGCTCGCCCGTGGGCAGCGCCTGATGGCACTGCTCAAGCAGCCGCAGTACTCGCCGTACCCGCTCGAGGAGATGACCGCCTCGCTGTGGCTCGGCACCACCGGCCGCCTCGACAAGGTGCCGACCGACGACGTCCTGCGGTTCGAGGAGGAGTTCCTCGACCACCTGCGTCGCAACCACGAGGGCATCCTCGCCGGCATCCGCGAGACGACGAAGTTCGACGACAACGCTGACGCCGAGATGGCGGCTGCCTACGACTCCTTCCTCGACCAGTTCGAGACCTCCGACGGCCAGAGCATCAAGGCCGGCAAGGAAGAGCACGTCGCCCTCGAGGACGAGGACGTCGAGCAGGAGCAGATCGTCAAGCAGAAGCGGGGCTGAGGCAATGGCTCTCTCGGTACGCGAGTACCGCGCGCGGATCAAGTCGACGGAGTCGATGAAGAAGATCACGCGTGCCATGGAGCTCATTGCTGCGTCCCGCATCATCAAGGCACAGCAGCGAGCCCAGGCCGCAGCGCCGTACGCTCGTGAGTTGACCCGCGCGGTGTCGGCCGTGGCGACGTTCTCCAACGTCGACCACGCGCTGACGACGGAGCCGGAGAACCCGAAGAAGGCGGCGATCCTCGTGGTCACCTCCGACCGCGGGCTGGCCGGCGCCTACTCGTCCAACGCGCTCAAGGAGGCCGAGCGCCTCGTCGAGAAGCTCAAGGGCGAGGGCAAGTCCGTCGACCTCTACACCAGCGGTCGCAAGGCTCAGGCCTACTTCAAGTTCCGGCAGCGCCCCGTCGTCAAGGCATGGACGGGATCCTCCGACCAGCCGACCTACGACGTGGCCGCGGAGATCGGCGCCACCCTCATCGAGGCTTTCCTCGCCGAGGAGGATGGCCAGGACGTCAGCGCCGTCGACGAGGTGCACGTGGTCTACACGCGCTTCCGGTCGATGATCAACCAGGAACCCACCGCCGTACGCCTCCTGCCGCTGGAGGTCGTCGAGGGCACCGAGGCGCCCGCCAAGGACGACCTGCTGCCGCTCTACGAGTTCGAGCCGTCCGCCTCGGAGGTGCTCGACTCGTTGCTGCCGCGCTACGTCCAGAGCCGGATCTTCTTCGCCCTGCTCCAGGCCGCGGCCTCGGAGCTCGCGGCTCGACAGAAGGCGATGAAGTCGGCCACGGACAACGCGGACGAGCTCATCAAGAAGTACACGCGAATTGCCAACCAGGCCCGTCAGGCCGGCATTACCCAGGAAATCAGCGAGATCGTCGGTGGCGTGAATGCCCTTGCCGACGCACAAGCCGGGAGTGAGTGAGAGAAAATGACTGCCACTGTTGAAGAGACGACGGCGGACACGAAGGGTGGCGGCGTCGGTCGCATCGCCCGCGTCATCGGCCCGGTCGTGGACATCGAGTTCCCCACCGATTCGATGCCCGCCATCTACAACGCCCTCAAGGTCGACCTGACCCTGGCCGGCGAGACCACGACCATCACCCTCGAGGTGGCCCAGCACATCGGTGACGGCATGGTCCGTGCCATCTCGATGAAGCCGACCGACGGCCTGGTCCGCGGTTCGCAGGTGCGCGACACCGGCGACCCGATCATGGTCCCCGTCGGCGACGTCACCCTCGGCAAGGTGTTCAACACCACCGGTGACTGCCTCAACCTGCCCGAGGGCGAGACCCTCGAGGTCTCCGAGCGCTGGGGCATCCACCGCAAGGCGCCGGCCTTCGACCAGCTGGAGTCCAAGACCCAGATGTTCGAGACCGGCATCAAGGTCATCGACCTGCTCGCCCCCTACGTGCTGGGCGGCAAGATCGGTCTGTTCGGTGGTGCCGGTGTCGGCAAGACCGTGCTCATCCAGGAGATGATCGCCCGCGTCGCCAAGGACCACGGTGGTGTGTCGGTGTTCGCCGGTGTCGGTGAGCGCACCCGTGAGGGCAACGACCTCATCGCCGAGATGGACGAGGCCGGCGTCATCGGCCAGACCGCGCTGGTCTTCGGCCAGATGGACGAGCCGCCGGGCACCCGCCTGCGCGTCGCCCTGTCCGCGCTGACGATGGCGGAGTACTTCCGCGACGTGAAGAAGCAGGACGTGCTGCTCTTCATCGACAACATCTTCCGCTTCACCCAGGCCGGTTCCGAGGTCTCCACGCTGCTCGGCCGGATGCCGTCCGCGGTGGGCTACCAGCCCAACCTCGCCGACGAGATGGGTCAGCTGCAGGAGCGCATCACCTCCACGCGTGGTCACTCGATCACGTCGATGCAGGCGATCTACGTCCCCGCCGACGACTACACCGACCCGGCACCCGCGGCGACCTTCGCCCACCTCGACGCCACCACCGAGCTCTCGCGAGAGATCGCCTCGCTCGGTATCTACCCGGCCGTCGACCCGCTGACCTCGACGTCGCGCATCCTCGACCCGCAGTACATCGGCGACGAGCACTACCGCTGCGCGGTCCGGATCAAGCAGATCCTGCAGCGCAACAAGGAGCTCCAGGACATCATCGCCATCCTCGGTGTCGACGAGCTCTCCGAGGAGGACAAGGTCATCGTCTCGCGGGCGCGCCGCATCCAGCGGTTCCTCTCGCAGAACACCTACGTCGCCAAGCAGTTCACCGGCATCGAGGGCTCGACCGTGACGATCGGCGACACCATCGAGGCGTTCAACAAGATCGCCGACGGTGAGTACGACCACGTGGCCGAGCAGGCCTTCTTCATGTGCGGCGGTCTGGACGACGTCGAGCAGAAGTGGGCCGAGATCCAGAAGAGCCTCTGATGGCACTCTCCTCGGACACGGTCCTCCAGGTCGAGCTGGTCGCTGCCGACCGTCTCGTCTGGTCGGGTGAGGCCACCATGGTCATCGCCCGCACCACCGAGGGTGACGTCGGCATCCTGCCCAACCACGCGCCGCTGCTGTCCTCGATCATCGAGGGCGTCGTGGACGTGCAGACCACCGACGGCGAGACCTGGGTCGCGGCCGTGGACGCCGGGTTCCTCTCGGTGGCCGACAACCGCGTCTCGATCCTCTCCGAACGGGCCGAGATGTCCCACGAGATCGACCTCGAGAAGGCTCGTCGCGAGCTCGAGCGGGCCAAGGAGTCCGGCGAGAACGACGACGAGGCCACCGACGCCGTACGCCGTGCCGAGGCTCGTGTGCGGGCCGTGGAGCGGGCTTCCTGACGACGGTCCCCACGCTGACGCTAGGGTGAGCGCACGAACCTCCGGGTTCGTGCGCTCGCCCTATGTAGTGGGACGCAGGACAGGTAGTGCAGGAGGGCGTGGATGCCGGTCTGGCAGTGGCTGCTCGACATCGTCGGGGTCATCCTGCTCGTCGCCCTGCTCTACGGCATCGCGCTGATCGTGCGGCGGCGACTGCTGGCCCGCCACGGCGGCACCTTCGAGCTCAGCTATCGGCTGCACACCGAGCGCACCGGTCGGGGCTGGCTGCTCGGCATCGGGAGGTACTCGGGCCAGTCGCTCGAGTGGTTCCGCATCTTCTCCCTGTCGCCGCGACCCAAGCGGGTCTGGGCTCGTGACCACCTGAGCTATGCGGGCCGCAGGCGCCCCGAGGGGGCCGAGGAGCTGTCGCTCTACGGCGGACACGTGGTGGCGTCGTGCCACTACCTCGACCAGACCCTCGAGATCGCCATGAGCGAGGCCTCGCTCACCGGCTTCCAGTCCTGGCTCGAGGCCGGCCCGCCCGGCACCGACTGGAACCGCCGGTGACGGCTGCACGCAACGCCGTCGGCCTCTCCTTCTTCCTCAACGGCCTGTGCTTCGCGAGCTGGGTCTCGCGGATCCCCGAGGTGCGGTCAGGCTTCGAGCTGTCCAACGCCGGCCTCGGCCTGGTGCTCCTGGCCACCGCAGTGGGGTCGCTGGTGGCACTGCCGACGACGGGGGCCGCCATCGCCCGGCACGGCACCGTCCAGGTGGTGCGTCTGGGAGTCGTCGTCGCGGCCGTCGGCCTCTCGCTGGCCGCCGCGGCGCTGGGCGCGGCCCTTCCGGTCACCGTGGTCGGGCTGTTCCTCTACGGCCTGGGCATCGGCGTCTGGGACGTCGCCATGAACGTGGAGGGGGCCGAGGTCGAACGCCGCCTGCGACGCACGATCATGCCTCGCTTCCATGCCGGTTTCAGCCTCGGCACCGTCGTCGGCGCGCTCCTGGGTGCCGGGCTGGTCGCCCTCGACGTGCCCGGCCGCGTGCACCTGGTGGCGATCGCCCTGTTCGCCCTGGTGGCGGCGTGGACGTCGTCCTCGTCCTTCCTGCCGATCGTGCGGCGGGAGGCGTCCGACCGGCCCCGGTCGGCGGCCCGCGCCTGGCTCGAGCCGCGCACGCTGGCGATCGGGATGCTCGTCATGGCCCTGGCCCTGACCGAGGGCACCGCCAACGACTGGCTCGCTGTCGCGCTCGTCGACGGCTACGACGTGTCCCACTCGGTGGGGGTCGCCGGATTCGCGGTCTTCGTCACCGCGATGACCCTGACCAGGTTCGTCGGGACCAGCCTGCTCGACGCCTTCGGTCGCCCGGCGGTCCTGTGGGGCACGATCGCCACGGCCGGCGTCGGTGTCGTCCTGATCGTCGTCGGAGGACACCCCGTCCTGGTGGTCCTCGGGATCGTGCTGTGGGGAGCCGGCGCGTCGCTCGGCTTCCCGGTCGGCATGAGCGCCGCCGCCGACGATCCCGTCCACGCCGCGGCCCGGGTCAGCGTCGTCTCGACGATCGGCTACGCGGCGTTCCTGGCCGGGCCGCCGCTGCTGGGGTTCGTCGGCGACGAGGTCGGGACGCTCAACGCGCTGCTCGTGGTCGCGCTGCTGCTGGTCCCCGCCGCACTGGTCGTCCCGTCGGCGCGGAAGCAACCCGTCTAGGAGCGGTCCCCGCCGGGGACCCACAGCACGTCGCCGTTCTCGCGGTTGGCGTGCCGGGCGAGGATGAAGAGCAGGTCGGAGAGCCGGTTGAGATAGGTGATGGCCAGCAGGTTCATCGTCTCCTCGTGCTCGGCCCAGGCGGCCCACCCGGCCCGCTCGGCACGGCGTACGACGGTGCGCGCGACGTGGAGGTGCGCGGCGCCGAGGGTCCCGCCGTTGAGGATGAAGGACCGGAGCGACGGGAGCGAGTCGTTGTAGTGGTCGCACCAGCCCTCGAGGCGGTCGACGTAGTCCTGCTCGATGCGCAGCGGAGGATAGGCGGGCTCGGCCACGACGGGCGTGGAGAAGTCGGCACCGACGTCGAACAGGTCGTTCTGGATCCGGGTGAGCACCGTGACGACGTCGTCATCGAGTCCGCCGGACGCCAGGGCCACGCCGATGTGCGCGTTGGCCTCGTCGACGTTGGCGTAGGCCGCCAGCCGCAGATCGGTCTTGGCCGTCTCGCTCATGTCGCCGAGCCGGGTCTGGCCGGCGTCGCCGGTACGGGTGTAGATGCGCGTCAGGTTGACCATGGTGCGAGCCTACGCGGCCCGACTCGCCGAAAAAGATGAGGCACGGACGCAACCGAAGGGGGTAGAACGAGCGTCATAGATGTGACTATGGTCACGGTTCGGCGTCGGGAGGCGTCGGGGAGGAGAACCAGGTGGACATCATCTCGGACGGCCACACCCTGATGTTGCACGGCGACTTCGACGTGCGCAGCACCTTCGCAGTGCGCAACGCGATCTACGAGCACCTCGAGATCCACGACGAGGACGTCGTCGTCGACATGAGCGGGGTCTCCGCCATCGACGCGACCGCCCTGCGAGTGCTCGTGGTGGCCACCCGGCACGCGTGGCTCACCGGCCACCACCTCATGGTGCGCAACCCCGGCCCCGCCGTACGCCGCATGGTCCACCTGACCCGGCTGGCCCACGCCATCGACGTCGAGCGGATCGCCGCCACCGCCTGAGCGGCGCCCCGGCTGAGGTGGTTGTCACACGTCCACTCGATGACTGATCGGTAACCTCCGCCCTACGCTGTCGCCATGACCCCATCTCCAGGTTCACAGTCCGCGGACGCGCGCCCGGAGCGGGACCGACCCTGGGTCATGCGGACCTACGCCGGGCACTCCACCGCCGAGGCGTCGAACGCGCTCTACCGGACCAACCTCGCCAAGGGGCAGACCGGCCTGAGCGTGGCGTTCGACCTGCCGACCCAGACCGGCTACGACCCCGACAGCCCGCTGAGCCGCGGCGAGGTCGGCAAGGTCGGCGTGCCGGTCCCGCACCTGGGGGAGATGCGCAAGCTCTTCGCCGACATCCCGCTCACCGAGATGAACACCTCGATGACGATCAACGCGACCGCCATGTGGCTGCTGGCGATGTACCAGGTGGTGGCCGAGGAGCAGAACCCCGCAGTGCCGGCCTCCGAGGTGGCCCACCAGCTCGCCGGCACCACCCAGAACGACATCATCAAGGAGTACCTCTCCCGAGGCACCTACGTCTTCGGGCCCGAGGCCTCGCTGCGGCTGATCGGCGACATGATCGCCTACACCGTCCATGAGATCCCGAAGTGGAACCCGATCAACATCTGCAGCTATCACCTGCAGGAGGCCGGCGCCACACCCGTGCAGGAGCTGGCGTACGCGCTGTGCACCGCCATCGCCGTGCTCGACCAGGTCCGCGACTCCGGGCAGGTCTCCGAGGACGACTTCGAGAAGGTCGTCGGCCGGATCTCCTTCTTCGTCAACGCCGGGGTCCGGTTCGTGGAGGAGACCTGCAAGATGCGGGCCTTCGTCGAGCTGTGGGACGAGATCACCCGCGAGCGCTACGGCGTGACCGACCCCAAGATGCGCCGCTTCCGCTACGGCGTCCAGGTGAACTCCCTCGGCCTGACCGAGGCACAGCCGGAGAACAACGTCCAGCGCATCGTGCTCGAGATGCTCGGGGTGACGCTCTCGAAGAACGCGCGCGCCCGGGCCGTGCAGCTTCCCGCGTGGAACGAGGCGCTCGGGCTGCCCCGGCCGTGGGACCAGCAGTGGTCGCTGCGCCTCCAGCAGGTGCTGGCCTTCGAGTCCGACCTGCTCGAGTACGACGACATCTTCGACGGCTCGCACGTCATCGAGGCCAAGGTGGCCGAGCTGGTCGCCGGTGCGAAGGCCGAGATCGACCAGGTCCAGGACATGGGTGGAGCCATCGCCGCCGTGGAGTCGGGCTACATGAAGCAGAACCTGGTCTCGGCCCACGCCGCCCGGCGCGGGCGCATCGAGTCGGGCGCGGAGATCATCGTCGGCGTCAACAAGTACGACACCACCGAGCCGTCGCCGCTGACCGCCAACCTCGACGACGCGATCATGGCCGCCGACCCGCTCGCCGAGCAGTCGGCCCTCGAGTCGGTCAGGGCGTGGAAGGACCAGCGCGACGACGCCGAGGTGGAAGCCGCCCTGGCAGCGCTCGCCGACGCCGCCCGGACCGACGCCAACCTGATGCACGCCACCCTGGTCGCCGCCCGTGCGGGCGCCACGACGGGGGAGTGGGCAGGAACCCTGCGTGAGGTCTTCGGCGAGTTCCGCGCACCCACGGGCGTCTCCGGTGCGGTCGGGGTCGCCGAGCCCGGTGCCGATCTCTCGACGGTGCGCGACCGGGTCCGCCAGACCGGCGAGGAGCTGGGGGGTCGGCTGCGGCTGCTCGTCGGCAAGCCGGGGCTCGATGGTCACTCCAACGGCGCCGAGCAGGTCGCCGTACGGGCTCGGGATGCGGGGTTCGAGGTCATCTACCAGGGCATCCGGCTCACCCCCGACCAGATCGTCGCCGCCGCGGTCGCCGAGGACGTGCACTGCGTCGGCCTCTCGATCCTGTCGGGCTCGCACATGGAGCTGGTGCCCGACGTCCTCGACGGGCTGCGCGCCGCGGGCCGCGAGGACCTGCCGGTCATCGTCGGCGGGATCATCCCCGAGTCCGACGGCAGGCGGCTCGTGGAGCTGGGCGTGGCGGCGGTCTACACACCCAAGGACTTCGGCTTGACCGGGATCATGGACGGCATCGTCGACGTCATCCGCCGCGCCAACGACCTGGAGTGACCTCGCCCCCCCAGATTGGGGAAGGCTGCGCGATCCGGCCGCTGCCTGAGGGTCCGGGGTCCTAGCGTCCGAAGATGCCAGGACCCCGTCGGACCGCCGCGCTGGTCGCGGTGCTGCTGCTCGACCTGACGCTGGTGGCCGTGCCGGCTGCTGTAGCGCAGGCTGCTCCCTTCACCGTGACCGGTGTCGTCACCGAGACCGACGGCACTCCGGTGCCAGGCATCCACGTGCTGCCCGTCGACGGTGCCTACTTCGAGGACACGACGACGGCGTCGGACGGCAGCTTCGTCGTCAGCGGTGAGGAGTGGGACGACGTGGCCGCGGGGAGCGTCACGATCGGACTCAGCGACTTCGACTACGGCGCCTTCACCGAGCCCTCGGTGGTCGACGGCATCCCCTACGCCGCGCTGGTCACGGTCCCGGTGGCGGCGGGGGCCACGGCCAGGGCCGACATGGTCGTGTCACCCCGCGTCACGGGGCAGCGGGCGCCCCGGACGATCGACCCGACGAAGAGGAGCGCCGTCGTCGCGGCGTACCGGGCGATGGCGCGCGACCGGACCGTCAGGCGCCATCGCTACCCGCGCACCGGCTGCAAGACTGGTGGGAACCCCCGGCGGGTCCAGCGCGCCACCATCCGGGTGGTCAACCACTATCGATCGATGGCGGGGCTGGAGCCCGTGGCGCTCAACGCGGACTACTCGGCCAAGGCCCAGGCCGCTGCGGTGATCATGGCGCGCAACCGTGTGCTGACGCACTATCCGACCCGGGGCATGCGTTGCTGGTCCAGGGAGGGACTGGAGGGCGCGTCGCACTCCAACCTCTATCTCGGCGTCGACGCCGGCTGGGCCATCACCGGCTACATGTACGACCCGGGCTCCAACAACGTCCCGGTGGGGCACCGCCAGTGGATCCTCCATGCCGGCCAGGTGGAGATGGGCACCGGCGACTTCGGCGGAGCCAACGCGCTGTACGTGGTGGGCGACTTCGACGAGGGTCAGGTGGCCGCGCCGGCCCTGTCGCCCTGGCCGGTCGCGGGGTGGTCCCCGCGGCGCGAGGAGCCGCGCGGTCGCTGGTCGATCCTGGCCAACCGCCACGACATCGGCCTCGGCCGGGCCACGATCACGGTCCGGTCGGGCGGCAAGGTGGTGAAGTCGAGGGTGGTCCACAAGGAGGGCGACCGGTTGACCTGGCAGCTCCGCGGCCGCGCGCCGGCCCGCGCGAGCGTGACCGTCCGTGGGGCGACGCTCCGCGGGGTGGAGATGGCGCCCTACGTCTACGAGGTCCGCCTCTTCGGGTCGTGATCGGCGGTCGATCGGGCAGACTCGCACCATGCGACGCGTGATCGTGGTGGGGGCCGGTGTCATCGGCCTGTCGTGCGCTGTCCGGCTGCTGGAGGCCGGGCACCGGGTGGACGTGGTGGGCCGCGACCTGCCGCTGGAGACGACCTCGTCGGTCGCGGCAGCGGTGTGGTCGCCGTACGCCAGGCCGCAGGAGCACGTCGTCCGGTGGGCGCGGGCGGCCTACGACGTCTTCGCCGAGCTGTGCGCGGACGAGTCAGCCGGCGTGCTCATGCGCACCGGCACCGAGCTGTTCCGTGAGGGGCCGGACGAGCTCTGGTGGCGCGAGGCGCTGCCGCCGGGAGCCGGTCCCGACCGGGAGACCAGCCTGCCGCCGGGCTTCGCCTCCGGACTGACGATGCGCACGCCTGTGATCGAGATGTCGATCTACCTCCGCTGGCTCTCGGCGCGCGTCGAGGCGCTGGGCGGGACGATCACGCGGATGAATCTCTCGGCGCTTCCTGCGACGGGCGCTCTGGTCGTCAACGCCAGCGGCATCGGCGCCCGTCTGCTCGGCGGCGACGCCACGGTCGCGCCGGTGCGCGGCCAGGTCGTGGTCGTGGAGCAGGTCGGGCTCGACCACTGGTGGATCGACTCGGGGCCGCCGACCTACGTCATTCCCCGCAGTCGCGACATCGTGCTCGGTGGCACGGCGATCGAGGGGGAGTGGAGCCGTACGCCCGACCCGGAGGTCGCCGAGTCGATCCTGGCGCGCGCTGCGGCGATCGAGCCGCGGCTGGCCGGCGCCCGCATCCTTCGCCACAAGGTCGGTCTGCGTCCGTGGCGACCGGCCGTACGCCTGGAGCGCGAGGCAGACGTCATCCACTGCTACGGCCACGGTGGCTGCGGGGTCACCGTGAGCTGGGGCTGCGCCGACGACGTGGTGGACCTGGCCCGTGACTGACCTCCAGTGCGCCGCCCGCGTGTTCGTCGCCCGGCACGGTGCGGCCGACTACGAGAGCGAGCTGCTCAGCGACGCGGGAGGCTGGTTGACGCCCCTCGGGCGTGACCAGTCCCGCGAGCTGGCCGAGTCGATGGTCGGCGAGCGGATCGCCCGGGTGTGGACCAGCGACCTGGCGCGCGCCGTCCAGACCGGGGAGATCGTGGCCGCCCGGCTCGGCGTCGACGTGATCGTGCGGAAGGGGCTGCGCGAGTTCGGCGTCGGTGACGCAGCCGGGACGACGGGTGACCCCGACCCGTTCGCGGAGACCTTCGCAGCCTGGCTCGACGGGGACCTCACCGCACGGATCCCCGGTGCCGAGAGCGGTGCCGACGTCGTCGAGCGCTACGAGGCCGTCCTCGACGAGATCGCGGACAGCCACCGGGGGGAGTCGGTGCTGGTCATCAGCCACGGGGGAGTGATGTGCATGGCGCTGTCCGCGCTGGCGCGTAACCTCGCGCTCAGCCACTCCCGCGACCTCCCGTTGCCCAACTGCGGAGTCGTGGCGGTCGAGGCCGACGCCGACGGCTGGGTCGCCCGGTCGTGGGCGGGGCGACCGCTCAGCTGAGCTGCTGGGCCAGGAGCACGACGGCCGCGACCAGCGCCATCACGAGCAGCGCGATCCCCATCCGTACGGCCATGCCCTTGATCCACAGCGACGCCAGCGACGCGACGCCACCGCGTCGGTCGAGCGGCGCGACGTCCACCACCGCGCGGCGGTTGATCGGTCCGTAGACGTGCGGATAGGTGTCGTCACCGACCGGCTCGACCCGGACCTCGGCGTCGGTGAGCCGGGAGGTGTCGATGGTGAGCAGCACCAGGTCCTCGCCCAGGGAGGCGTAGTAGCGGTCGAAGACGCCCTGCACCTGGTCGCGGCGGCTGGCGTGGATGTAGCCCTCCTCCGCGAGGCTGCGCCCGACCGTGGAGGTGGTGTAGGTGCCCGAGTCGAGGGTGCGCCGCCAGTCGGCGGCCGTGGCGATGTGGAAGATGCGCTCGGGGGTCGGCGACGTCACCGGGTGAGGGTAGGCCCGGCCCGAGGTGGGGGCCACTCCGGGCGCTCCGGGCTGTCCGCCACCGGCGTGTCGGAATCGCCGTACGGCGTGTCGCGCAGCTGCAGGCGTCCGGGTGGCCCTGCTGGCTCGAGCGCTCGGACCTCAGAAGAGCCGGTGCTCCGCGCCGTCGTCCATGCCGCGCAGCGCGTCGTAGTCGACGAGCGCGCAGGCGATGCCGCGGTCGCTGGCGAGGACCCGGGCCTGGGGCTTGATCTCCTGGGCGGCGAAGATGCCGCGGACCCGGCCCCTGGCGTTGAGCATCGGGTCCCGGTTGAGGAGCTCGAGGTAGCGGGTCAGCTGCTCGACGCCGTCGATGTCGCCACGACGCTTGATCTCGACGGCGACGGAGAGTCCGTCGGCGTCGCGGCACATCAGGTCGACCGGGCCGATGGCGGTCGGGAACTCGCGGCGGACGAGCGTGAGGCCGTCGGCGAGGGAGGCGGGATGCTCGGCGAGCAGCTCCTGGAGGTGCTTCTCCACGCCGTCCTTCTGCAGGCCCGGGTCGATCCCGAGGTCGTGGGAGGTGTCGTGCAGGACCTCGTCGATCAGGATGCGCAGGGTGTCGTCGGTCTTGGCGGCGGTGACGACCCACTCGGGGCGACCGTCCTCGGCGACGCCCTCACGGACGGTGCACGGGGGTGACATCCAGTTGAGCGGTTTGTAGGAGCCGCCGTCGGAGTGGATCAGGACCGAACCGTCCGACTTGAGCATGAGCACGCGGGTGGCCAGCGGCAGGTGCGCCGTCAGCCGTCCGGCGTAGTCCACCTGGCAACGGGCAACGACGATCCTCACGACGGGCGAATCTACAGTGGACCCGTGACCGAGCACGCCGTACGCCCCGCCCGAGCTCGCGACCTGCCCCTGATCGCCGGCATCGAGGACTCGGGAACCGCGCTCTTCGAGGAGGTGCTCGGTGACCTGACCGGCGACGTCCTCGCCTCCCCGGGGCCCAGTGGCAGGGAGCGGGCGGCCGAACCGGGCTTCATCCTGGTCGCCGGCGACCCCGCCATCGGCTTCGCGCACGTGGTCGACATGGAGTCCCACGCCCACCTCGACCAGATCTCCGTCCACCCCGAGCACGGACGCCGTGGTGTCGGGACGGCGCTCCTGGAGGCCGCCGCGGAGCGGGCTGCCCTCGGCGGGCACGGCTCCCTCACCCTCACGACGTACGCCGACCTGCCGTGGAACGGTCCCTTCTACGCCCGCCACGGCTTCGTCGAGGTCTCCGACGGCGAGCCGCGGACGGCGGCCCAGCTGGCCATCTCCGCGAACGAGGAGCGGCTCGGCCTGTCCCGGCACGGACGCCGCGTCTGGATGCGCCGGGTCCTGCGGGCGCACCGCTCCGAGGACGAGCTGACCGCCTTCCTGCCGGTGCTCGACACCGCCCCACGCGCCGTCGGCACCCTCCGGGCGGTCGTCCGCCGCCCGTCGGCCGGACAGCGCGAGGTGCTGGAGGTCGGCCAGCTCGACGTCGACGACGGTCTGGTCGGAGACGGCTGGGCGCAGCGCGGCAGCAGGCGCACCGCCGACGGGTCCGCCCACCCCGACATGCAGCTCAACATCATGAGCCACGCGCTGATCGAGTTCCTGGCCCAGGACCCGGCACGCGAGGCCCTGGCCGGAGACCAGCTGTTCCTCGACCTCGACCTGAGCCACGACAACCTGCCCGCCTGGAGCGAGCTGCACATCGGCGGCTCCACCGGTGCCGTGGTCGTGGTGACCGACCAGCCGCACACCGGGTGCGGCAAGTTCATCGCGCGCTACGGCAAGGACGCCATGGCCTTCCTCAACGGGCCCGAGGGCCGGCCGCGACGGCTGCGTGGGCTGTGCGCCAAGGTGGTGCGGCCCGGTGCCGTACGACCCGGCGACGAGGTCGTCGTCGTCCGGTCGCGAGCGTGAGAAGTCACACAGCCGCACCCTGAGCGCGGCATGCGAGGATTCGGCGCATGACTGACTCCGCTCGAGAATTCACCACGGTCGGCGTGATCGGCCTCGGCACCATGGGCGCCGGTATCGCCGAGGTCTTCGCCCGCAACGGCTACGACGTCATCGGCGTCGAGGTGAACGACACCGGGCTGGAGCGCGGTCGCCAGCACCTGGAGCACTCCACCGGTCGCGCGGTCAAGCGGGAGAAGATGACCGCGGAGCAGCAGGCCGAGCTGTTGGACCGCATCACCTTCACCACCTCGATGGCCGACCTGGCGAAGGCCGACCTGATCGTCGAGGCGGTCGTGGAGTCGCTCGAGCTCAAGAAGTCGATCTTCCGCACCCTCGACGGCATCGCCCGTCCGGACGCGGTGCTCGCCACCAACACCTCCTCGCTCAGCGTGACCGAGATCTCGACGGCCTACTCGCTGCCCGGCCGCGTCATCGGCGTGCACTTCTTCAACCCGGCACCGGTGCAGAACCTCGTCGAGATCATCCGCACCGTCGTCACCGAGCAGGAGGTGCTGGACAGCGTCCAGGGCCTGCTGCGCGACGTCGGCAAGAACCCGGTCGTGTGCGGCGACAAGGCCGGCTTCATCGCCAACACCCTTCTCTTCGGCTACCTCAACCACGCGGTCGCGATGTATGAGGGCAAGTACGCCTCGCGCGAGGACATCGACGCCGCCATGCGCTTCGGCTGCGGCTACCCGATGGGCCCGCTCGCACTGCTGGACCTGATCGGCCTCGACACGGCCTACGAGATCCTCGACACGATGTACAAGCAGGGCCGCGACCGGCTGCACGCGCCCGCCCCGATCCTCAAGCAGTACGTCACGGCCGGGCTGCTGGGTCGCAAGTCGGGCCGTGGCTTCTACACCTACGAGGCGTCCGACTCGCCGATCGTGGTCGCCGACGCGCAGACCCCCAGCGAGGACGACAAGCCGCAGGTGCGCCACGACATCAAGCTGGTCGGTGTCGTCGGCACCGGCACCATGGCCTCGGGCATCGTCGAGGTCTTCGCCAAGGCCGGCTACGACGTGCTCTTCACCGGCCGCGGGGCGGACAAGGTCGCCGGTGTCGTCACGGCCATCACCAAGAACTTCGACAAGCAGATCCAGCGCGGTCGCGCGACCGAGGAGCAGAAGGCCGAGGTGCTCGGCCGGGTGCGCGGGACGACGTCGCTGGAGGACCTCAAGGACGTCGACATCGTGATCGAGGCGATCGCCGAGGACCTGGCGATCAAGACCACGCTCTTCGAGAACCTCGACGAGATCTGCAAGCCCGGCGCCATCCTGGCGACGACCACGTCCTCGCTGCCGATCATCTCGATGGCCACGGTGACGTCGCGGCCGCAGCACGTCATCGGCATGCACTTCTTCAACCCCGCCACGATCATGAAGCTCGTGGAGGTGGTGTCCACGGTGGCCACCGACGAGGCCGTCACGGAGACCGTGCTCGCGTTGTGCGAGCAGGTGGGCAAGGTCGGGGTGAAGTGCGGCGACCGGTCCGGCTTCATCGTCAACGCGCTGCTCTTCCCCTACCTCAACGACGCGGTGAAGATGCTGGAGGCGCACTACGCCACGGCCGACGACATCGACATCGCCATGAAGCAGGGTTGTGCGTTGCCGATGGGTCCGTTCGAGCTGCTCGACGTCGTCGGCAACGACGTCTCGCTGGCGATCCAGAAGGAGCTCTACCTGGAGTTCCGTGAGCCCGGCTTCTCGCCGGCGCCCCTGCTGGAGCACCTGGTGACGGCCGGCTACCTCGGCCGCAAGGCCGGCCGAGGGTTCCGGGACTACAGCGCGCGCTGACTCTCCTCGATCACCATCACTGCGAGGCGCGAGCGCGAGTTGATGGCGAGCTTGCGGTAGATGTGCGTCAGGTGGGCGTCCACCGTGCGCGGGGACACGAACAGCTCCTCGGCGATCTTCCGGCTGGTGAGGCCGCCGGCAACGCGGTCGGCGACGAGCCGCTCGGCGGCGGTCAGCTCGTCGAGCACTGACGGTGCTGCCGTGGCCGGCTGGTGGAAGAGCGCGGTGATCAGCGGCAGCGCCTGCGCGGACAGCTCGGCTCCGTCGAGCCACTCCTCCGGTGCGCGCGGGGCCGGCGTGACCGTGTCGTCGGCCGAGTAGCCCCATCGCGCCGCCATCCGCGGCGTGCGCAGCGCGGATGCCGCGGCAGCGAGCTGCCGGGCCTCCTTCAGCGAGCGGGCCTGGGCCGTGGACGCCAGGCCGTCGAGGGCGTCGGCCGCCCGGAGCGGCAGCTGCATCGTCCGACAGTGGTCGAGGGTGGTGAGGAAGGTCGTGGTGGCCTGCTCGGCATCGCCCATCGCGAGCAGGGCGCGCCCGAGCAGCAAGCGGGCGGCGACGCCGTCGCGGCCCAGGCGTGCGGAGTCGGCGAGGGCCACGACGTCGGCGGCCAGCCCGGCAGCCGGGCGTACGTCACCTCGCGCGAGCAGCTCGCGCGCGTCCTGGGCCAGCACCGGCAGCCGGACGGCCCACGGCAGTGTCTCTCTCGCGACCTCGGTCGGGACCCACGACGGATCGATCCCGCGGAGCAGCGTCTCGGCGAGGAGCCCGACCCGGTCCTCGGCGAGCTCGCGGGCCTCGAGCACGACGGCGCGGGTGCCCGCCACCGCCTCGACCACGCGGCCCTGCTCGAGCGCGATCCGGGCCAGGATCGTGCGCAGCGACAGGTCGATCCAGCGCTCGTCGCGGCTGCCGCGGGCCGGCATCGCGTCTGCTGCTGCGGCGGCGGCCTCGGCGAAGCGACCCTGCGAGGCATAGACGTCGGCCAGGGTTCGGGTGGCCTGGCGGCAGATGGACTCGTCGGGATCGAGGTCGATGGCGCGCTGGGCCTCGAGCTCGGCCCGGCGCAGGTCGCCGGCATCGAGATGCATCTCGGCACGGATGGACGCGGTCTTGGCCAGCTGCTCCTCGGGGCGCGGCGCAGAGGAGGCGTGCTGGTCGGCCCGGTCGAGCAGCCACAGCCCCTCGTAGGTGCCGCGCATCTCGGACGCGGCGATGCCGGCGCGGCGCGCGACCTGGGCACCGATCGCTGCGGGGCCGTCACCGGAGGCGAGTGCGCCCTCCAGGATCTCGAGGGCCTCGCGGCAGCGCATCGACGTGTAGAGCGAGGAGAAGATCCGGTTGGCGACCGAGTAGCCGGCGGCGCGGGTGGACGGGGACGCACAGGCGCTGAGCACGGCGTGCCGCATGGCGGGCAGGTCGTCGAGCCAGGCAGCGTCGGCCGCGCCGTAGTTGTCGTGCTCCGGTGCGTGCCTCTCGGCCCACCGCAGCAACCCGGCATCCACGGCCGCGTGGTCGCTCGGCTGCGCGAGCGTGCGAGCCCGGCCTCGGATGGGGGACAGCATGTCGAAACGCCCGTCGGGACCGACCTCGAGCAGGCTGCGGCGCACGAGATCGCCGGCGAGCTGGGCCACGTCGGGCGTCGGTCGGTCCAGGACGTCGGCGATGACTCCGAGGCCGGCTGGGAAGTCGAGCAGCCCGATCCGGCGCAGTGTGGTCGCGCTGTCCGGGTCGAGGAGATGGTGCGCTGAGTCGACGGCCTGGTCCAGGGAGACCGCGGACATGGCGTTGTTGACCCCGACGAGTGCGGACTGGACGGCGACCTGCTCGATGAGCATCGGCAGCCCGCCCGTGGCCGTGAGGAGACGGCGTACCTCGTGACCCTGGGTGTCGAGGTCGACGGCCTGGCCGCCCGCGGTGCGGACGCGGCGCAGGAAGAGGTCGACGGCAGGACCCTCGAGGGCGGAGCCGGGCTCGGGCACGGGCAGGGGCCCGACCCGGACGACCGACTCGGACGGCTGGTCGGCGGTCGTGCGCGCGGTGACGACCACACGGGCGTCCGAGGTGGTCTCGAGCACGGTCTGCAACGCCGGGCCCGCCACGGTGCGGTCGAGGTCGAGTCCGTCGAGGACCAGCACGCAGCGGCGTCCGTCGAGCGCCCGCCCCAACGCCCCTGCCAGGGACTCGCCCGGTGCCAGCTCGGCGTCGAACGCGGCCAGAGCAGCCACGAGGACCTCGTCGAGACTTCGCAGGTTGCGGGCGTCGACCCAGATCGGGGACTCGTCGGTCTCCAGGTGTCGCACCACGAAGGTCTTGCCGCTCCCGGGAGGGCCGGCGACGGTCACCCAGCGGGAGGCGTCGAGGGCCTCGGCCAGCGCACGCTGGACCTCACCACGACCGAGACAGGGTGACAGCACGGTCTGAATCTATCGCTCTTGCCGCCGCAGGTCGGTAGGAGAGATACGTAGGACTACGGATGTGGGCACCCGCTTGAACGCGGGAACCTTCTGCTACGCCGCAGGTGGGCGGGACCGCACAGGGGAGGGTCCCGCCTGCCCGGCCTCCTGTCAGGGCAGGTCGCGTCATCGTCGGGGGTCGATGCGCGACCTGCCCTTCGACGTCCGAGCCGCTCCGGGTGGGTCGTCCGCGGTTGTTCGCGTGCGTAGGCTGATGCCCATGGAACTGGTCCTCGTCCTGGTCGTCCTCGGCGGTCTCGTCGCTGTGGCACTGGCTGCTGGCCGGTCCAGCAAGAACCGTGCGCTGGCCCGCTCCGAGGCGGAGGTCGCCCCGGTCAAGCGCCTGGCCGAGGAGGACGTCACCGCGCTCGGTGTGGAGCTGCAGGACCTCGACATCGACCTGGCCGGGGAGCCCCTCGACCCCGGCGCCAACGCCGACTACCAGCGAGCACTCGACTCCTATGAGTCCGCCAAGATCGCTTCTGCCCGGCTCACCCGGGCCGAGGACGTGCGCCACGTGACCGAGATCCTCGAGGACGGCCGCTACGCCATGGCGTGCGTCCGCGCCAGGGTGGCCGGGCAACCGCTGCCGCAGCGCCGCCCCCCGTGCTTCTTCGACCCCCGTCACGGCATGTCCGTGTTCGACGTCCCGTGGACCCCGCCCGGTGGTACGCAGCGCGACGTGCCGGCCTGCGCACTCGACGTCGAGCGGGTCCGCGCCGGCGCCGAGCCCGACATCCGCAAGGTCATGGTCGGCTCGCGTCGGGTGCCCTACTGGCAGGGCGGGCGCGCCTACCAGCCCTACGCGCAGGGCTACTTCGGCGGCTTCGGCCCGATGGACTGGATGTTCATGGGCATGCTGTTCGGTGGTGGGTTCGACGGGATCGGTGACGGCATCGGCGCTCTCGGCGAGGGCCTCGGCGACATGTTCGGGAGCATCGGCGACGGGATCGGCGGCTTGTTCGACGGGTTCGACTTCTAGTCACCCGGGGTCCCGGGCACTCGGGTCGAGCAGTGCTGCCAAACTGGGCCGATGACCGAGACGAGGCTGCACGCGACCCGGCTGGGGGAGCAGGGACCGGAGATCGCCTTCTGCCACGGCCTGTTCGGCCAGGGTCGGAACTGGACCCAGATCGCCAAGGAGCTGGCGACCGACCACCGGGTGCTGCTGCTCGACATGCCCAACCACGGACGTTCGCCGTGGACGGAGGCCTTCGACTACCTCGACCTGGCCGACTCGGTCGCCCGGGAGCTCGAGGAGGTCGGCCCGGTGACCCTGGTGGGTCACTCGATGGGCGGCAAGATCGCGATGTGCGTGGCCCTGCGCCACCCCGAGCTGGTCGAGCGGCTGGTGGTGGTCGACGTGTCACCGGTCGCGTACGACAGCGGACGCGAGTTCGTCGGCTACATCGAGACCATGCGCGGCCTCGACCTGAGTGTCCTCGATCGCCGTGAGCAGGCCGACGAGGCACTGCGCGCGGCCGTTCCGCACCCGACCGTCCGGGGCTTCCTCCTCCAGAACCTGCGACGGACCGAGGACGGGTGGCAGTGGCAGCTCAACCTCGACCTGCTGGGCGAGTCGATGTCGGAGCTGGTCGGCTGGCCGGGTGACCGCCTCGGCGACGCGTCGTACGACGGTCCGGTGCTGTGGATGGGCGGCGCCGAATCCCCCTACGTCGCCGATGAGTACGCCGCGGAGATGGACCGGCGCTTCCCGCGCAACCGCCGCGTGATGATCAAGGAGGCCGGTCACTGGGTGCACTCCGAGCAGCCCGAGGTCTTCCTCGAGGTGCTGCGGCGCTTCCTCGCCTAGCGAGGGCGGATGCTCAGCCGCGCTGGCGAGCGCGATAGGCCGCGACGGCCTCACGGTTGCCGCAGGTGGTCGAGCAGTAGCGGCGCGAGCGGTTGCGCGACAGGTCGAGGACCACGTCGTCGCAGTCGTCGGCCGCGCACGTGTCCAGCCGGGCCATCTCGTCGGCACGGATGACGTCGACCATGGCCATCGCGGTCTCCACGACGACCCGCTCGTCGAGGGGGCGGTCGGGGTCGACGGCATGGAGGTGCCAGTCCCAGTGGTCGTGGCGCTGCAGCTGGGGGAGTGCCCTGGCCTCGGCCAGCATCCGGTTGACGATGGCGGCAGCCTCGTCGCGGTCGGCCAGCAGGAGCTCACGCAGGCGCGGTCGCAGGCGCCGCAGCGACTCGAGCTCCTCGGGGGTCGCGTCGTGGCGGCCGGTGTAGGCCCACTGGACCAGGAACGCCGACAGGCTCTCGACCGAGCCGAGGGGTTCGCCCGGCTCGTCGGTGGAGTTGGTCAGGAGGACGGTGGTCTGGAGTGCGGCATCTGTGTCATCGGTGAAAACCACATTGACACATTACACGAAGGCTTCTAGTGTCATGACCGTGACGGCTTTGACGCATGACATCGGCTCCTCCCGGGCGGCCACCGGCCTGGTCCTGGCGTTCGCGTCCGCCTCGGCGTTCGGCATGTCGGGCGTGCTCGCCCGCGGCCTCCTCGACACCGGGTGGAGCGCGGGCGCCGCCGTGACCGTGCGCATCGTCATCGCCGCGGCCGTGCTGCTCGTCCCGGGCGTGCTGGCGCTGCGCAGTCGGTGGTTCCTGGTCCGCGACAACGCGGGCCTCATCACGATCTACGGTGTCTCGGCGGTGGCCGGCGCGCAGCTCTGCTACTTCTACGCCGTCACCTACATGCAGGTGAGCGTGGCGCTCCTCCTCGAGTACACCGCGCCGGTCGCGGTCGTCCTGTGGCTCTGGCTGAGGCACGGCCACCGCCCCTCGGGCCTGACGGTGCTGGGCGCGGCCATCGCCGCCGGTGGGCTGGTGCTGGTGCTGGACGTGATCTCGGGAGCCGAGCTCAGCACCGTCGGCGTCCTGTGGGCCCTGGGAGCCATGGTCGGTGCTGCGACGTACTTCATCATCTCCGCCGACGAGGGCAACGGACTGCCCGGCATCAGCCTGGCCGCGGGTGGCCTGCTGGTCGCCGCGGTCGTCCTGCTCGGGGCGGGTGCGCTGGGGGTGCTGCCCCTCCATGCCTCCACCGCCGACGCCGTCTACGACGGCCGGGCGGTGCCGTGGTGGCTGCCCGTGCTGGCACTGGGCCTGGTGACCGCCGCCTTCGCCTACGTCACCGGCATCGCGGCGGGTCGCCGCCTGGGGAGCCGGCTGGCCTCGTTCGTCGCGCTGGGTGAGGTCCTCGCGTCCCTCGTCTTCGCGTGGCTGATCCTCGGTGAGCTGCCGCGGTCCGTCCAGCTGCTCGGCGGCCTGCTCGTGCTGGCCGGCGTCGTCGTGGTCAAGCTGGGGGAGGGGCGCGCGCCGCTGCTCGTCGAGCCGCTTGTCGAGCCGCTTGTCGAGCCGATGCGCGAGCCGGAGCGCGAATCCCTCAGCGAGCGTCCTGTCGCGTGAGGAAGACCTCGCGGTGCAGGAGCAGCAGCGCCGCAGCGACCGGGACTGCGAGCAGGGCGCCGACGATGCCCATCAGCGAACCGCCGAGGAGGGCGGCGACCACGGTCACCGAGCCCGGGATGTTCACCGACTTCTTCATGATCCGCGGGTAGATGACGTAGGACTCCAGCTGCTGGTAGGCCAGGTAGTAGAGCAGTGCGACGAGTGCGACCGTCGGTGAGACCGTCAGGGCGAGCAACGTCATGATGGCGCCCGAGACGAACGCGCCGACGACGGGGATGAGTGAGAACAGGCCGACGACGAAGGCGAGCGCGAAGGCGTATTCAGCGAGGCCGAAGATCAACGAGAAGACCAACGTGCTCAGGCCGGCAAAGATGGCGACCAGGAACGCTCCGGCGACGTAGGAGCCCGTCGATCGGATGATCTTGTCGCCGAGCTCGCTGACGCGGGGCCGCTTCGAGGCCGGGGCCAGGGAGTAGGCGGCGTGCTTGATGCTCGGCAGCGAGGCGAGGAAGTAGATCATGAGGACGATCACGATCAGGCTGTTGGCCAGCGCGGAGAGCACCTTGAGCCCGACGCCGAGCGCGCCCCCGAACAGCTTCTCGCCGAAGCCGCCCTCCTGGATGTAGTCACGGGCCCGGGCGATGACGTCGTACTGGTCATCGAGCTTCTGCACCTGCTTGTTGGCCTGCAGGTCGTCGAGCCAGCCGGGCGCGTTGCGGGTGATCAGGGCGATCTGCTCGCTGATCACGGGCGCCACCGCGACCACGAACAGGGCCAGCACGCCGATCACGACGACGAGCACGAGCAGGACCGACAGGCCGCGTGTCATGCCGCGGCGCATGAAGAACTCCACGACCGGGTTGAGGCCGATGGCGAGGAACATCGACATCACCAGCAGCACCAGGATCGAGGAGATGCTGAGCAGCTGCTGGGCCAGGAAGAGGGCGACCAGTGCCCCCAGGGCGCCGGTGAACCCGATGCTGAACGGCGAGTGCCGCAGGAGCGACGGAGTGGGCGTGTGGGTCACCTCGGCCGCGGCGCCGTAGGGGGTGGCGTCGCTCTCGGGGTCGCTGACGACCAGGTCGGTGGCATCGTCGATCTGCTCCGCGATGGCGATCGAGGAGGCCGCTGCCTCCCTGGCCTCCTCGGCGGACGCGTCGGCCTGGTTGGCAGCCGCCTCGGCGCGGTCGGCATCGGCACCCGTGACCTCGACCGCCTGCTCGACGTAGGCCTCGACAGATCGTCGCCTACCGCGCAGGCGGTCGACCCAGCTCAGGAGTCGTCCTCGGCGAAGCCGGCGACCACGTCACGCAGGGCGCCCAGCTGGGCAGTGATGGCGTCACGTCGCTTGGTCAGCCGCTCGACCTCGGCCTGCAGGTTGGTCAGCTCGCGCTCGGCCTCCGCGGTGTGGGTCGCGCTGGCCGAGTCTGCCTGGGTGCGGGCCGACGCGGTGATCTGCTCTGCCTCACGACGAGCGCGGTTGAGCACTCCCTCTGCCTCGGTCTGGGCCTGCTGGCGGTGGGCGTTCGCCTGGGTGGTGGCCTCGCGGGCCCGCAGCTCGGCAGCGGCGGCACGCTCCTCGGCCTCGGCCACCAGGCGCTGCGTCTCCGCGGTGGCGTTGCTGTGGTGGTCGGTCGCCTCGCGAGCCAGGCGCTCCTTCTCCACCGCGAGCGTACGTCGGGCCTCCTGCACCTCCCGGTCCGCGGCGGCACGGGACTGCTCGGCCTCGCGCTGGGCGGTCGTGCGCAGCTCGTTGGTCTCCTGCTGGGCGGCCAGTCGGACCTGATCGGCCTCACGCTTGGCCGCTGCGACCATGTCCGCAGCCTCGCCCTTGGCCAGGGTGCGCTCCTGCTCGGCGTCGGCGGTCAGGCGCGTCCGCATCTCCTCGAGCTCCTTGAGCTGCACCATGCGCATGTCGTCGGCCTCACGGGCGGCGTCGGCGCGGATGGCCTTGGCGTCGCGCTCGGCCTGGCTGCGGATGTCGGCGGCCTCACGCTGGCTGGCGGTGCGGACGTCGTGGGCCTCGTCCTCGGCCAGCTTGAGCATCGAGGCGGCGCGCCCGCCCAGCCCGGCGTAGGTCGGGGTCGCGTTCTCCTTGAGCTCCGCCCGCAGTCGATCGAGCTCGGCATCGAGCTCGATGACCCGCTGCTCGCTGCTGGTCAGGCTGGAGCTCAGTCCCGCCTTCTCGCTCTGGAGCTGGTGGAGGCGCTGGTCGACCGCGGCCTTGTCGTAGCCGCCACGCCGGACGACCGGGAGGGGGGCGCCCGCTGCCGGACGGGCCGGTCGGGTCGGTGCCGCCGATGAGGTCGGTGCGGACACGGTGGGCCGGCGGGCGGGAGCAGCAGCCGCGGGCGGGATCACGGGAACCGCGCGGGTGGGCTCCGGCTCGGGTGCCGCGGCGGCCTCGGGTGCCGGCTCCGGCTCGGTTGTGGGCTCGGGGGACGCGGCAGCCTCGGGTGCCGGCTTCGGCTCGGCTGCGGGCTCGGGGTGGACGTCCGGCGAGGTGACCGGGAGCACCTGGGTCTCCTCGGCGTCGTCATTGGACTCCGGCTCGTCGAAGATGGACAGGCCCTGGTCGCGGCTCATGCTGCGATACCCACTTTCACGTCTTGCGGACTGCGGAACACCAGTCTGGCTGATGCGGGGAAAAGTAACACCCCGGCTCGCGGGTAGACCGCCAACCGGGGTGCTGCTGCTGAGCAGGGGAGGACAGGATCAGACGCCGCGGAAGCGGTTGATCGCCGTCTCGTGCTGGGCACGCATCTCCTGGTCGAGGACGCCCAGTCCCTCCTGGGGTGCCAGGCACAGGACGCCGACCTTGCCCTGGTGGGCGTTCTTGTGGACGTCGAGCGCGGCCTGGCCGACCTCCTCGAGGGTGTAGGTCTTCGACAGGGTGGGGTGGATCTTGCCCTTGGCGATGAGGCGGTTGGCCTCCCACGACTCGCGATAGTTGGCGAAGTGGCTGGAGATGATGCGCTTGAGGTTCATCCAGAGGTAGCGGTTGTCGTACTCGTGCATGTAGCCCGAGGTGGAGGCGCAGGTCGTGATGATGCCGCCCTTGCGGGTGACGAAGACGGAGGCACCGAAGGTCTCGCGGCCGGGGTGCTCGAAGACGATGTCGATGTCCTCGCCGCCGGTGAGCTCGCGGATCTTGGCGCCGAACCGCTTCCACTCCTTGGGGTCCTGCTGGGTGTTCTCGTCGTTCCAGAACTTGTAGTCCTCCTCGGAGCGGTTGATGATCAGCTCCGCGCCCATGCTGCGGGCGATGGCGGCCTTCTCCTCGTTGGAGACCACGCACACGGGCGTGGCGCCGCCGTTGAGGGCGTACTGCGTCGCGAAGCCGCCGAGGCCGCCGGAGGCGCCCCAGATCAGGACGTTGTCGCCCTGCTTCATGTCGCCACCGTTCTTGCTGACGAGCTGGCGGTAGGCCGTGCCGTTGACCAGGCCGGGGGAGGCGGCCTCCTCCCAGGTGAGGTGCTCGGGCTTGGGCATCAGCTGGTTGGCCTTGACCATCGCCACGTCGGCGAGGCCGCCGAAGTTGGTCTCGAAGCCCCAGATCCGCTGCTCGGTGTCGAGCATCGAGTCGTTGTGGCCGTCGGGGCCCTCGAGCTCGACGGAGAGGCAGTGGGCCACGACACGGTCGCCCGGCTTCCACTTGGTGACGCCGGGTCCGGTCTTGAGCACGACGCCGGAGAGGTCCGAGCCGACGACGTGGTAGGGCAGGTCGTGGCGCCTGGTCAGCTCGGAGCTGCGGCCGTAGCGCTCGAGGAAGCCGAAGGTGGAGACCGGCTCGAAGATCGAGGTCCACACGGTGTTGTAGTTGATGGCACTGGCCATCACGGCCACGAAGGCCTCGCCCGGGCCGAGCTCGGGCAACGGCACCTCCTCGACGTGCAGGGACTCTCGCGGGTCCTTGTCCCGGGCCGAGAGGCCCTCGAACATGTCCACCTCTTCCTTCTTGACGAAGGCGGCGCGGTAGGACTGGGGCAGCTCGAGGGAGGCGAAGTCCTCCGACGTGGCGCTGTCGGACTGGATGGCTTCGAGGATCTTCTGCACGGGTGTCTCCTGGTCAGGCATCGGTGGCACGATCGGGGTCAAGATACCGGCGAGTAACCTCGTGGTGTGCGAGGTGTGAGATACGTCGCGTCGGCAGGGTCAGTCGGTCTGCTGCTTCGGCTCCACCAGCTCCACCAGCACACCTCCCGCGTCCTTGGGGTGGATGAAGTTGACGCGGCTGTCCGAGGTGCCGCGCCTGGGGGCGTCGTACAGCAGGCGCAGGCCACGCTCGCGCAGCACCGCCGCCACGTGCTCGACGTCGTCGACGCGGAAGGCGAGCTGCTGGATGCCCGGGCCGCTGCGGTCGAGGAACTTGGCGATCGTCGACTCCGGGGACAGCGGTGCCAGCAGCTGGATGCAGGAGCCGGAGTCGCCGACCCCGATCATCGCCTCGCGCACCCCCTGCTCCTCGTTGGTCTCCTCGTGGAGCACCTGCATGCCGTAGGCGTCGCGGTAGAACGCCATCGCCTCGTCGAGGTCGGGCACCGCGATGCCGACGTGGTCGATGGCGGTGAACAGGTGTCGGACGTCCGCGGGCAGGTCGGTGGCGCTCATGGGGCACATGCTCCTACGTCGGCGGCGCGGCGCGCGAGTGCCTGTGACGTGTTCCTCACGACGGATGGACCGCACACCCTCCCGGCCGGGGGTGGGTGGTGGGTATCGTCGGAGGGAGACGCACCGAATGTGGTGTCGTCACCCACGAGCATGCTGGAGGAAGTCCCATGACCGGATCCGCCGCCCGATCAGTCATCGTCGCCGGAGCCCGTACCCCGATCGGGCGTCTGCTCGGCGGGCTCAAGGACCAGTCGGCAGCCGACCTCGGCGGAGTGGCGATCGCGGGCGCCCTGGAGAAGGCCGGCGTGTCCGGCGACCAGGTCGACTACGTCATCATGGGCCAGGTCATCCAGGCCGGCGCGGGGCAGATCACCGCCCGCCAGGCCGCGGTCAAGGGCGGCATCCCGATGAGCGTCCCCTCGATCACGATCAACAAGGTGTGCCTCTCGGGCATCAACGCCATCGCGATGGCCGACCAGCTGATCCGGGCCGGCGAGCACGAGATCGTCGTCGCCGGTGGCATGGAGTCGATGACCCAGGCCCCGCACCTGCTGCCGAAGAGCCGTAGCGGCTTCAAGTACGGCGACACCGCGCTCGTCGACTCGATGGCCTACGACGCCCTCTACGACCAGTTCACCGACCAGGCCATGATCAGCCTGACGGACGGCTGCAACGTTGCCGGCGCCAACCTGACCCGCGAGGAGCAGGACGCCTTCGCCGCCCAGTCCCACCAGCGTGCGGCCCTCGCGTGGAAGAACGGTCTCTTCGACGACGAGGTGGTCCCGGTGACCATCCCCTCGCGCAAGGGCGACACCACCGTCAGCGAGGACGAGGGGATCCGTGGCGACACCACGACCGAGTCCCTCGCCGGCCTCCGCCCGGTGTCCAAGGACGGCAGCATCACGGCCGGCTCGGCGTCTCAGATCTCCGACGGTGCCTGCGCCGTGGTGGTCATGAGCAAGGCCAGGGCCGAGGAGCTCGGGCTGACCTGGCTCGCCGAGATCGGCGCCTCCGGCCAGGTCGCCGGGCCCGACTCCTCCCTCCAGCTCCAGCCCGCCAACGCCATCGCCAAGGCCGCGGAGAAGGAGGGGATCTCGGTCTCGGACATCGACCTCTTCGAGCTCAACGAGGCCTTCGCCGCGGTGGGCATCGAGTCGGCGCGCCAGCTCGGCGTCACCGACGACGTGGTCAACGTCAACGGCGGTGCGATCGCCCTCGGTCACCCGGTGGGCATGTCCGGGGCGCGCATCGTGCTGACCCTGGCCCACGAGCTCAAGCGTCGCGGGGGCGGCATCGGCGCGGCCGCCCTGTGCGGCGGAGGCGGTCAGGGCGACGCGCTGATCATCCGGGTCCCGCAGGCGTGAGGCTGAGGTGAGTCGACGGGCGGCGCCCGTCGTCGCCGACCTCGTCGCGCGTGCGCGCGAGGGTGACGCGGGAGCGGTCGCCCGCCTGATCACGCTCGTCGAGGACGCATCGCCGGCCCTGCGCGAGGTGATGGAGTCGTTGCGCGAGCACGTCGGGCAGGCCCATGTCGTCGGCATCACCGGCGCCCCCGGCGTCGGCAAGTCGACCATCACCAACGCGCTCGTGAGCGCCCTCCGGGCGGCCGGGAAGCGGGTCGGCGTGCTGGCGATCGACCCCTCCTCGCCCTTCTCCGGCGGCGCCCTGCTCGGGGATCGGGTGCGGATGGCGGACCACGCCGTCGACCCCGGCGTCTACATCCGCTCCATGGGCTCGCGCGGCCACCTCGGTGGGCTGGCCTGGTCCACACCGCAGGCCGTGCGGGTCCTGGACGCTGCCGGCTGCGACCTCGTGATCGTCGAGACCGTGGGCGTCGGCCAGAGCGAGGTCGAGATCGCAGGGCTCGCCGACAGCACCCTGGTGCTGCTGGCTCCGGGGATGGGGGACGGCATCCAGGCGGCGAAGGCCGGGATCCTGGAGGTCGGTGACGTCTATGCGGTCAACAAGGCCGATCGCGAGGGCGCCCAGAGCACCCGTCGCGAGCTCCGCACGATGCTGTCGATGGCCCAGCGCCGCGAGGGTGCGTGGCACCCGCCCGTCGTCATGACCGTCGCCAGCACGGGTCAGGGGATCGACGACCTCGCGGCCGAGATCGACCGGCACGCCGCATGGCTGGCCGAGTCGGGCGAGCTGGCGCGTCGTCGTACGCTCCGGGCGCGACGCGAGGTCGAGGCGATCGCGCTGACCGCGCTGCGCGAGCAGTGGGCCCAGGCAGCCCGGGAGGACGGCGGCAACGACCTCGATCGGCTCGCCGCCCGGGTCGCGGCCGGCGAGATCGACCCCTACGCCGCCGCCGATCAGCTCAGGCGCAGCGTCTGACCGGTGATCCGCGAGCCCGTCGGGCCGGCCAGGAACAGGACGGCGTCGGCGACGGCGTCGCGGATCGGCTGCTGCTGGGTGCGCGTCAGGGTGTCCCCGTAGACGCGGCTGCCGCGCGGAGGCAGGGCCGAGATGGGGGCGTACTGACGGGGCAGGCCGCTGCGTGCGCCGGCGTGGATGACTGCGTTGACGCGGACGCCGAGCCCGGCCCAGTTGTCTCCGGCGCGCTGGGTCGCGTCGACGAGACCGGCCTGCGCGGACTCGGGGGACATCGCGAGCTCCAGCCAGGTGCGTACGCCGCCGGTGTTGATGACGCAGCCTCCGCCGAGCGCCGCGCTCTGGCTCAGCTTGAGACGCAGTCGGGTGGTGAGGAAGGACGGGCCGAGCACGCCCGAGCGCACCGCCTCGGCGATGAACCACCGCTCGCTCTCGGGGAGGCCGTAGGGGAGGTTGCAGCCCGCGGCCATCACGAGCACGTCGATCTGGCCCACCACGCCGACGAGGTGGTCGATCGACGCCTGGCGCGCGAGGTTGACCATCTCGTAGTCGAACCGCGACAGGTCGGTGTCGTAGAGCTCGCGCAGCATCATGGTGCCGGTCACCGTGACAGAGGCACCGGCGTCCGCGAACGAGTGAGCGATCGCGTGACCTTCACCGCGCGTGCCTCCGACCACCAGGACCTGGTAGCCGGAGAAGTCAGGTGCCGAGCTCATCTGTGGTGTCCTCCGTGAAGCCTCGCGCTTTTTCTACCACGCGCGCCGCACGGCTGCGAATGTCCACAGCTTGTTGAGCACGAAGGACAGCGGCGTCACGAGGGCGATGGCGATGAGCTGCGCCCAGTAGAGCCGGGTGCGCAGTCCGGTGGAGCCGTCGAAGACCTCGCGCGGCAGTCCGACCGGGGAGTGTGGGTGCATCAGCAGGGTCAGGACGGCGAGCCCGACCGCCTGGCCGCCGAGCCCGACGACGAGGAAGGGCCAGTACTCCTTCCACCAGCGTGCGTGCCCGCTGCTGTGGAACGTCCACGAGCGGTTGAGCTGGAAGTTGGTGAGGTTGGCCACGAAGAAGGCGACGCTCGAGTAGACGTGGTACCACCGCAGGTTGAAGTCCGAGGGGCCGAGTCCGATGACCGCACCGTCGAAGTGGGGACCCAGCTTGCGCAGCAGGATGAGCGTCAGCATGTTGACGACGACGCCGGAGGCGCCGACCATCCCGAATCTCGCCAGGAGCCCGAAGTTGTGCCGGTGGCGGGCCAGGAGAGCTGCGCCCCGAGATGCCATGCGGGGAGGCTACCGGCCGCTGGTCGTGCCCGTGGGTGACCTCCCTAGGATTGGCACATGACGCAGCAACCGTTCAGCCGCCCCGGTGCGATCGACCTCTCCGGGTTGCGCAAGCCCGCACCTCCGAGCGCCCCCGCCGGTGCCCCTGCCGCCGCGGGTTCGGCGTCGGGGGCGTCCTACAGCCTGGCGGTCGACGAGCAGAACTTCCAGAGCGTCCTCGAGTCGTCGATGACGGCTCCGGTGCTGCTGGCGTTCTTCTCCCGCACCCGGATGCCCGAGAGCGGCCAGCTGGCCGACGACCTGGCGACGCTGTCGGGGGAGTTCGAGGGGCGCTTCCTCGTCGGCCTCGTGGACATCGACGCCTCCCCGCAGATCGCGGAGGCGATGCAGATCCCGTCGATCCCGCTCGTCGTGGCCGTGGTGGACGGTCGCCCGATGCCGCTCCTGCAGGATGCGCTGCCGCTGGAGGAGCTGCGTACGGCCCTCACCCAGGTCGGTCAGCAGCTCACCGCCCAGGGGATCACCGGTCGCCACCAGCCGCGCGCGAGCGCCGCGCCCGACGCCGAGGGCGAGGAGGAGCTCGTCGACCCGCGCTACGCGCCGGCGCAGGACGCCCTGGTCGCCGGCGACATCGACGGTGCGGTGGCGGAGTACCAGAAGCTCATCGATGCCAACCCGGCCGACGTCGAGGCGGCCGGCGGTCTGGCGATGGCCAGGGTCATGCAGCGCACCCAGGGCGTCGACCTCGCGACGGCCCGGTCCGCCGCGGCGGACAACCCCGACGACGTCGACGCGCAGACGCTCGTGGCCGACCTCGACATGCTCGGCGGCCACGTGGAGGACGCCTTCACCCGACTGGTGAACCTCGTCGCCCGCAGCGAGGACCCGGACAGGTCCCGGGCCCGCGACCACCTGCTCGGGCTCTTCGCCGCGGTCGGCAACGACGACCCGCGCGTGCTGGCGGGGCGTCGCAACCTGGCGTCGGCCCTCTTCTGATCAGAGCTCCTTCGACGAGCGCTTCTCCAGGACCGAGCGCCCGGCCTCGAGCCGGGCGACGGGCACCCGGAACGGCGAGCACGAGACGTAGTCGAGCCCGACCTTGTCGAAGAAGTGCACCGACCGCGGGTCGCCGCCGTGCTCCCCGCACACGCCGACCTTGAGGTCGGGGCTGGTCTCGCGCCCCTTCGTCGTCGCCATCTCGACCATGCCGCCGACCCCGAGCTGGTCGAGCGACTCGAACGGCGAGACGTCGAAGATCCCGCGGTCGAAGTAGCGGGGGAAGAACGCCGCCTCGACGTCGTCCCGCGAGAAGCCCCACGCCATCTGCGTGAGGTCGTTGGTGCCGAAGGAGAAGAAGTCCGCCGCCTTGGCGATCCGGTCCGCCAGGAAGGCTGCGCGCGGCAGCTCGATCATCGTGCCGATCGCGATGTCGAGCTTGACCCCGCGTGACTCCTGCACGTCCGCGATCACCTCCTCGAGCTCGGCCCGGACGATGTCGAGCTCACGCACGCTGGCGACCAGCGGCACCATGATCTCGGGCAGCGGGGTGGCGTGCGCGTCCATCCGGTCGGCGGTGGCCTCCGCGATGGCCCGGGCCTGCATCAGGAACAGGCCGGGGATCTGGATGCCGAGACGGACCCCCCGCAGGCCGAGCATCGGATTCTGCTCGTGGAGCCGGCGGACGTGCGTCAGCAGGGTCGCAGCACGCTCGTCGACCTCTCCGCGCTCCTCGGCGAGCGCCACCTGGACGCTCAGCTCGGTCATGTCGGGCAGGAACTCGTGCAGCGGCGGATCGAGCAGCCGGATCGTCACCGGCAGGCCGTCCATCGCCTCGAGGATCCCGGTGAAGTCCTCGCGCTGGAGGGGGAGCAGCTCGGCGAGCGCTGCCTCCTGGCCGCCCTCTCCCTCGGCGACGATCAGCTTCTCGACCAGCTCGCGCCTCTTGCCGAGGAACATGTGCTCGGTGCGGCACAGGCCGATGCCCTGGGCGCCGAAGCGACGGGCGCGGGCCGCGTCCTCAGGGGTGTCGGCGTTGGTCCGCACCCGCAGCCGGCGGGCGCCGTCGGCGTGGGCCATGATCCGCGTGACCGCGTGGGCCAGGTCGTCGTCCAGCTTCTCGCCCTCGAAGTGGCGCACCACGACGGAGTCGGCCACCGGCACCGCGCCGGCGAACACCTCGCCCGTGGTGCCGTCGATGGAGATGACGTCGCCCTCACGGACCGTCTCCCCGGCGCGCACCCGGAACTCCTTGGCCTTGGTGTCGACGTCCAGGGACTCGGCGCCGCACACACACGTACGCCCCATGCCGCGGGCGACGACGGCGGCGTGCGAGGTCTTGCCGCCGCGACTGGTGAGGATCCCGCGCGCGACGACCATGCCGCGCAGGTCGTCGGGGTTGGTCTCCTTGCGGACCAGGATCACGTCCTCGCCGCGCTCGGCCCACTCCACGGCGGTGTCGGAGTCGAAGACGCACTTCCCGACGGCGGCGCCGGGGGAGGCGTTCATGCCCTTGGCCAGCAGGGTGCGCTCGGACGTCTCGTCGAACCGGGGGAACATCAGCTGGGCCAGCTGGTCGCCGGTGACGCGCAGGACCGCCTCGTCCATCTGGATCAGGCCCTCGTCGACCATGTGGACGGCGATCCGGAACGCGGCCTCGGGGGTGCGCTTGCCGACGCGGGTCTGGAGCATCCAGAGCTTGCCGCGCTCGACGGTGAACTCGATGTCGCACATGTCGCGGTAGTGCCGCTCCAGCCGCGTCATGATCGCCATCAGGTCGTCGTACGACGCACGGTCGATGTCGGACATGTCGGCGAGCGAGACCGTGTTGCGGATGCCGGCGACGACGTCCTCGCCCTGGGCGTTCTGCAGGTAGTCGCCGTAGACGCCCTGCTCGCCGCTGGCGGGGTCGCGGGTGAAGGCGACACCCGAGCCCGAGTCCATGCCGAAGTTGCCGAAGACCATCGCCTGGACGTTGACCGCCGTGCCGAGGTCCTCGGGGATGCGCTCCTGGCGGCGGTAGAGACGCGCGCGGTCGGTGTTCCAGGAGTTGAAGACCGCCCGGATCGCGAGGTCGAGCTGCTCGCGCGGCTCCTGCGGGAAGTCGCGGCCGGTCTGGTCCTTGATGATGGCCTTGAAGGTCTCGACGACACCGCGCAGGTCGTCGGCGTCGAGGTCGAGGTCGGACTCCGTGCCCCGCTCCTGCTTGGCCAGGTCGAGGGCGTCGGAGAACAGCTCGGAATGGACGTGGAGGACCGTGCCGCCGAACATCTGGAGCAGCCGTCGGTAGGAGTCCAGCGCGAAGCGCTCGTCCTGGCTGCGCGCCGCCAGGCCACCGACGGAGGTGTCGTTCAGCCCCACGTTGAGGACGGTCTCCATCATGCCGGGCATCGAGAACTTGGCGCCGGAGCGCACCGAGACCAGGAGCGGGTCGGTGGCGTCGCCGAGGCGTTTGGACATGGCGGCCTCGAGGGCCGCGAGGTGCTCGGTGACCTCCTCGGCCAGACCTGCGGGATCACCGCCTTCGGCCAGGTAGGCCCGACAGGTCTCCGTGGAGATCGTGAAGCCCGGTGGCACCGGAAGACCCAGCGTGGTCATCTCGGCGAGGTTCGCCCCCTTGCCGCCGAGGAGGTCCTTCTGGTCCTTGTTGCCTTCTGAGAATTCGTAGACCCATGCCATGCAAGCATCCTGCCTCAGCGACCGGACTCCGTATACGGCTGAGCGCCTCCCACTGCGGCACGGACGCGTCGGGCAGTGAAGTCAGCGGCGAGCTCGTCGACCTCGTCCAGCGTGCAGAACCGCACGTCGCGGATCTCGCGCGGCTGCTTCACCACCTGTTCGAGAATCGCCGCGTCGTGCACTCCACCGTCGAAGACGAGGCACAGGGCGTCGTCCCAGCCACCCCACGGCGGCAGCCAGTCGGTGAGCAGCAGCGCTCCCGGTGCGATGCTGAGCCCGAGCTCCTCCTCGACCTCGCGGCCCACGGCCAGCAGCGGTGACTCACCCACCTCGACCACGCCGCCGGGGAGGTCCCAGTCACGCTTGTAGGTGAGCTGGCACAGCAGGACGCGCGCGTCGGCGTCACGCACGAGCAGCTGGGAGATGGCGCGCTTGCGGGGCAGGAACGAGTTGAGGAGGGCGCGGAAGCCCTCGGGCTCGTCCACCGGCACGTCGCCGCGCACCCGGGCGTACACGACGCGGTCGCCGGCCGTGCCGTCGACGGTCATCCCGCGGCTGGTGCCCTCCTTCAGCAGCCCCGACCACGTGGCCGCGCGCTGTCCCTCGCGGTCGTCGGCATCGACCAGCGCCTCGACCCGCGCGTGCTCGATGAGGGCGCCAGCGATCTCGCGCCTGAGCTCGTCGATCGCCGGCTGGCCGTGCCACCTGATGCGGGCCACGCCCTCGGAGACGGTCGTCACGCTGATGGAGTCGGCCACCCGGCCAGCCTAGCGAGGGAGGTCGTACGGGCATCCCCTCCTGCTGCTTCATCATGGGATGTCGATGAACAGGCACTTCCCCATGTCAATTGACGCAGGGAAGTGCCCATTGGCCGACATCCCATGGTGAACAGACAGGCGCGCACCATCCGGAGCGGCGACGTACGACGATCAGCTGGCCGCTGCGAACCGGTGACGGAGACGCTGGGCGGTCTGTGACGGCGTGTCGAGGTCGGCCCAGGTGAGCCTGATCATCCACCCCTGGGTGACCTCCCGGAGCTTGTCCTCGCGCAGCTTCTCCTCGAACACGGCGCTTCCAGGATCCTGGTCCGGCTTGAGCAGTCGTCCGTACTTGACCTTCCCGTCGAACTCCCCGAGACCTCTGTACTTGGGCCACGCCCAGTCGGTGCGACCGACGAGCCGGCCATCCTGGAACACCTCGAACTGGAGGACGGGGGCAGGCAGGTGCTCGACCCAGAAGATCCACAGGCCCCGGGTCTCGCCGACGGATTCTGACTTGTCGGTGCACATGCGCACGGGGACGTGGAGGTGACGCACGTGCGGCCAGTGCGCCATCAGGTCGAACTGCGTCCCGATGTCGTCGAAGCTGCACCGCTGACGGTAGAGCGACGAGTTGAGGAGCACGAGCGCGCTCTCCGGGCTCCCGAGTGATCCCGCTTCGAGGACACAACGCGCCGGAGCCAGGACGCGCATGCCGTTGACCGTCTCCACCTCTTGATCCAGGACCAGACCCTCGTGGTGGACGACGTCGCCCTCGATCCGACCAGCGCCGCCATCGAGCCGGGTCACGTGGACGCGGTCGAGCGGGAGTCCCCAGACGTCGATCTCGTGGACGATGCATCCGGACGTGTGGCTCAACGCCACGGTGTCCCCCAGGGAGTCGAGTACGGCGCGGCACCGGCACAGGTGGCGATCCTCGTCGGTGCTCGTGCTCCAGATGTCCGGGAAGGTGTAGTAGCCGCGGCGGATGCGCAGCCAGCGCTTGGCGCGCGCTTCACGGGTGATGGCCCGATCGTCGTACCCCGCTTCCCTCGCGTGGGCACGTGTGAAGAAGCCGAGCTCGAGGCAGATGGCGCGCAACGGATCCATCCGGCAATCGTCAGCGGGCCGCGGACAGCGCGCATCCGGCGTACGTCCGAGCTGTGGAGAGCCCACCCCGCGGTGGACCTGTGCACGGTGGGTGGCCCGCGAACACGGGCCGTCGCCGCTGACGATTCACCATGGGATGTAGGCGAACAGGCACTTCCCCATGTCAATTGACGCAGGGAAGTGCCCATTGACCGACATCCCATGGTGAACAGACGGGAGGGGGGCGGAGGGCGGACCTCAGCCGACGACGTCGAAGCGGGACATCATCCCGTGGTCCTCGTGGTCGAGCATGTGGCAGTGGATCATGAACGGCCCGGTGTAGTCGGTGAAGCGGGCAGCCACCTCGACGTCCTCACCGGGCTCGAGGCGCCAGGTGTCCTCCAGCCCGCGCTCCCACGGCGGCGGGGTCCTGCCGCCGCGCCGGAGCGTGCGCCACTGCTCGGCGTGGATGTGGACGTAGTGGGTCACGTCGCTGGTGTTGCGGAAGCGCCAGCGCTCCACGGTGCCCAGACGCGGTCGGTGGTCGACCCGGTCGGGATCGAAGGCCCGGCCGTTGACGGCCCAGAAGCTGCCGTGGTCGTCACCGCCGAGCCCGAAGGTCCAGGTCTTCGACACCTTCGTCGGGACCGGCGAGACGAGCGTGGGCGAGGGCAGCCGTGACGGGAGCCGTGAGGTGTCGCGGGCCGGCTTGCCCACCCGGAACTCCATGACGGTGGTCTCGCGGGAGTCGTCGCCCGAGCTGCCCGGGGCTGCGGGCACGGACTCGAGGACCGGCCGCTGACCGGTCGAGCCGCTGAAGTCGACGATGACGTCCGCGCGCTGGGACGGCCCCAGGAGCACGCTGGTGCGCACCACCGCCTTCGGCAGCAGGCCGTTCCCCGTGCCGATCTGGAGGAAGGGGCGGGCGTCGGAGAGGGTCAGGTTGTAGCTGGAGAACGTCGAGGAGTTGAGCAGCCGGAGGCGGTAGCGGGTGGCCGTGACGTCGAGGTACGGCGCGTGGCGACCGTTGACGAGCACGGTGTCCCCGACGGTGGCGTCGTCCGGCGGTGCCTGGGGGCCGACCCACGCCATCTGTCCGTGGTGGCCCACCATGCGGGGACCGTCGGCGAAGGGGTTGGTGAGCCGGTTGTCGGCGCGGAAGGACCGCTCCGAGATCATCAGCGGGACGTCACGGGCGCCCGTGGGCAGCCGCAGGCCCGGCGTCGGCGGGTCGGTGACGATGAACATGCCCTGCAGCCCGCGCCAGTTGTTGCGAGCGGTGCGGTCCATCCGGTGGTCGTGGTACCAGAAGAAGGAGCCCGGCTCCGGGTTGCCGTCGTAGGTGAGGGGGTAGTCGTAGGTGCGACTGCGGCCGCGCCGGATGAGTCGCGTTGTCGGCTGCCCGTCGTCGGCGGCCGCGTGGTGGTCGCCGTGGAGGTGCGTGGACATCGACCCTGCGGCCCGAGGCAGCCGGTTGACGATGGTGACCCGGGTGCCGTGACCGCCTCGCCTGCGGATCGTCGGCCCGGGGTAGGTGCCGTCGTAGGTCCACATGGGCGTACGCGGCCCGTGCGCCAGCGCGCGCACCCGGCCGCGGCGCATGACCAGCCGGACCTTGTCGCCGCGCTTGGTCCGGGGCACCACCAGCGGCTGCTCGAAGGTGGGGCGCTCGGGCTCGACCCCGCCGCCGGCTCCCTCCACGGTGAGGACGCCGCGCATCCCTGGGTGGAACTTGCAGTAGAAGGCCCAGTCGCCTGCGGCGAGCGCGCCCACCCCCGGCACCGTCGCCGACGTCCCCGCCCGGACCCGTACGTCGAAGACGGGCACGCCGTCCGCCCCCTTGGCAACCGAGGTGACGGTGTGGTCCACGGAGTCGAGGTTGACCACCGTCACCACCCCTCCACCGGAGATCGTGACCGCGGCGGGCGCGAAGCCGTTCCGGACACCCCCCTGCTCGATCACGATCGTCGCGTTGCGGACCGGCTCGGCGAAGGCTGGCCGCTCGGTCGGGGGCGTGACGTCGTACGCCACCAGCACGAGCGCGCACACGACCACGCACACCGTCCCCCACGCCACCCGGCGACTCGACCTCCGCACGCGCCCGATTCTTGCTCGACCGCGGAGGCGGTGGCATCCACTTTTTTGGGTGGTCTGGACCTCAACAGTTTTTGCGATGACGCGGCGGCCGGATCGTGGGTCTACTGGAGTGCTGTGCCGACGGAGGTCGGAGCAGGTTTCGGAGCAGGTTCACGACTAGAAGGGTTGGTCCGCTCATGGACATGGGGAAGAGATTGCGCAGGGTGGTGGCGGTCGTGAGTGCAGCAGCGCTCGCGAGCACACCGCTCCTGCTGCCGCCGGCCGGGGCGAACGCGCCCGCGGCCCAGGCGGGGTTTCGGGCGGCAACGCCTCACATCAAGGCCACGCTGACGAAGAAGACGATCAGGCTGACCGGCGCGGAAGGCCTGCGGGCCGGTCGGGTGAAGCTGAGCGTCAAGGGCAAGGGCATCGTCGAGTTCGCCACGTTCAAGCGGGGCTACGACGCCGAGAAGTTCGCCGCCGACGTCAACAAGTTCGGCGCGAAGAACGACATCAAGGCGCTCAAGCGCGCCGTGGCCAAGACCACGATCCTCGGCGGGTTCGCGGGTGGAGGCTCAGGCACGATCGTGCTGCCGAGGGCCGGCTCCTACACGCCGTTCTCGATCGGCGAGCGTGGCATCGTGCTCGGCGACGCGATCAGGGTCCGTGGTCCGGCGCGCAAGACATCCCTCCCGAAGGGCGACGGCAAGATCATCGCCAAGAACGGCCCGTCCTGGGGAGGGGCGTCGCACCTGCCGAAGAAGGGCAGCTTCCTCCTCAAGAACAGGGGCAACACCGGCGTCCCGCACTTCGTGATCCTGCAGCAGGTCGCGGAGGGCACCACCACCGACCAGGTGCTGGAGGCACTCCAGAGCGAGGAGGAGGGCCCGCCCCCGTCGTGGGCGCTGCCGGCCTCGTTCGAGACCGGCTCCGTCAGTCCCGGTCGAAGCCTGACGGCGGACTACAACCTGCCCGCGGGCCAGTACGTCGTCATGTGCTTCTTCCCCGACCCCAAGATGGGCGGCATGCCGCACTCCCTCATGGGGATGCTGAGGATGATCCACCTGACGTGAGGCACGTGAGCCGGCTCCGGAGGAGGTCGAGGACCGCCTCCGGGGTCGGCCGCGCGGTGTCAGCCCTCGCTGCGCCGGAACCAGACCGTCGCCAGCGGGGGCACCACGATGTCGGCGTACGCCGGCTGGCCGAGGTGGTCGCCCTCGACAGCCGTGACGGCACCCAGGTTGCCCACACCGGAGCCGGAGTATCCCTCGGCGTCGGTGTTGAGGATCTCCTGCCACTGACCCGCGGACGGCAGCCCGAGGCGGTAGCCGTCGTGGGGACGTCCGGAGAAGTTGGCCACGCAGACCACGTCGGGCGCCCCGGGGGAGGAACGCACGAAGGAGAACACGTTGCGCGAGGCGTCGTTGGCGTCGATCCAGCGGAACCCGTCGGGGGAGTTGTCCTGACCCCACAGGGCCCCGGACGTCGTGTAGGCCCGGTTCATGTCGCGCACCATCGCGTGGACGCCGGAGTGCTCGGAGTGCTCGAGCAGCCACCAGTCGAGCTCGCGGCTCTCCGCCCACTCCGACTCCTGGCCGATCTCGCACCCCATGAAGAGCAGCTGCTTGCCGGGGTGGGCCCACATGAAGGCCAGGTAGGCGCGCAGGTTGGCCAGCTGCTGCCAGCGGTCGCCGGGCATCTTGCGGAGCAACGACCCCTTGCCGTGGACGACCTCGTCGTGGCTGATCGGCAGGACGAAGTTCTCGGTGAAGGAGTAGACCAGGGAGAACGTCATCTGGCCGTGGTGGTGGCTGCGGTAGAGCGGGTCCTTGGCGACGTAGTTCAGGGAGTCGTGCATCCAGCCCATGTTCCACTTGAAGCCGAAGCCCAGGCCGCCCTCGCTCGTGGGCCCGCTCACGGCCGGCCAGGAGGTGGACTCCTCGGCGATCGTGACGATCCCGGGGACGCGCTTGTAGACGGTCGCGTTCATCTCCTGGAGGAACTGCACGGCCTCGAGGTTCTCCCGGCCACCGTGCTCGTTGGGGCTCCACTCGCCGTCCTCGCGGGCGTAGTCGAGGTAGAGCATCGAGGCGACGCCGTCCACGCGGAGGCCGTCGGCGTGGTACTCCTCGAGCCAGTAGATGGCGTTGGCGTAGAGGAAGTTGCGCACCTCGTGGCGCCCGAAGTTGAAGATGTGGGAGCCCCACTCCTTGTGCCACCCGCGTTGCGGGTTGGGGTCCTCGTAGAGCGGGGTTCCGTCGAAGTTCGCCAGGGCCCACGGGTCGGTGGCGAAGTGGCCCGGCACCCAGTCGAGGATCACGCCGATCCCCGCCTGGTGGAGCCGGTCGATGAGCCGCTTGAGCCCGTCGGGGTCGCCGAAGCGCGCGTCGGCGGCGAAGTAGGAGGTGACGTGATAGCCCCACGAGCCGCCGAACGGGTGCTGCATCACGGGCATGAACTCCACGTGCGTGAAGCCCAGGTCGGCGAGGTAGGGGACCAGGGAGTCGGCCATCTCGTCCCAGGAGTAGAGGTCGCCGCTGTAGTGCTTGCGCCACGAGGCGAGATGGACCTCGTAGATGGACATCGCCTCCGCGACCGGCTGCTTGGTCGCGCGGTCCGCGAGCCAGGCGTCGTCGCCCCAGACATGGCTCGACTGCCAGACCATCGATGCCGAGCTGGGCGGCTTCTCGGCGTACTGGGCCATCGGGTCCGCGCGGTCGGTCCACACCCCGTCGGCGCCGCGGATGCGGTACTTGTACTGCTGGCCCACCCCGGTGCCCTCGACGTGGGCGTGCCACACGCCCGAGTCGGCCACCCGGCTCATCGGGTGCCGGGAGCCGTCCCAGCCGGCCCATTCGCCGGCCACCTGGACCTCGAGGGCGCTGGGCGCCCAGACGCGGAACGACGTGCCACCGTCGACGACCTGGGCGCCGAGGACCGTCCAGAGCTCCTCGTGCCGACCCTCGTGGATCAGGTGGAGGTCGAGCTCGCCGGGTGCGTGGTCGTGCTGTGTCATGAGGTCCCTCCCAGGGCCGCGAGCGGGATGAAGACCCAGCCGGGTCGGTTGCGGGCTTCGTAGACGGCTTCGTAGACGATCTTGTCGGCGAGGTAGGCAGCCAGCAGCGTGTCGGCGTCGGGGTCGAGGTGGCTGCCGCGTTCGGTGAGGTAGGCGTCGAGGAAGGCGGCACGGTTGCGCGCCGCCCACTCACCGGCGCGGTAGGCGCGTTGCTCGGCCTCGGGGCCGGTGAGGGTGTCGGCTCCTGTCAGCTCGACGACGCGCGGGGCGTAGTCGAAGGAGCGGATCATGCCCGCCACGTCACGCCACACCGAGTCGGGAAGCAGGCGGACGGCCAGCGGCTTGGCCGGCTCGCCCTCGAAGTCGACGATCTTCCATCCCCTGACCGTGCGCAGGGTCTGGCCCAGGTGGAGGTCGCCGTGCACCTGCTGCACGGTGAGGTGGTCGAGGGAGCGCAGGCCATCGAAGCGCGAGCGGAGCTCGGTCTCGTGCTCGGCCAGTGCTGGTACGACGTGGAGCGCGGCGTCGAGTCGCTCGTCCATGGCGTCGGCCAGGGCGACGACAGCCGTGCGGTCGCGCCTCTCGGACGGGAAGTGCTCGGCGAGGTCGGCATGCACCTCGGCGAGGGCGACACCGAGCCGAGCGGCCTCCCCGGCGAAGTCACCGCCCACCTCGTCGGCGTGGAGGTCGGCCTCGGCGAAGAGGTTGCGCACGCTGGACAGGGCCAGGTCCCAGCCGTCGGTGGCGGTGCGGAGGAACTGCTGGAGCATCGCGAGCTGGATGGTCGTGTCCGTCTCGTCGTCGACCAGGTCGAGCCAGCCGTAGAGCGACGCGACGTGCTCCGAGCCGGCCTCGGTGAGGACGTGGTGGATGGCGATGTCGGGATTGACGCCCGGGGTCACCTTGCGGAAGACCTTCATCAGCGAGTTCTCGCCGAAGGCGACCGAGGAGTTGGACTGCTCTCCGGTGAAGAGCGTCGAGTGTGCCTCGAGGTCCAGCTCGTGGCCGGGGAGCCGGTGGAAGGCCAGCAGGCCGGGGCTGTTGGAGCCCTCGGCGGTGGCGAAGGCGCGGAGCCAGAGGGCCATCGACTCGCGGTCGTGCAGGGCGTCGTAGACGTGGGCGTGACCGAACTCGGCGTCGTCCCACTCGCCGACCCAGGCATGCCCGATCCGGTCCTGCGGTTCGGCGTAGTAGGCCAGCGGGAGCTGGTAGATCTCCTTGTCGCCGTCGTCGTAGGCGACCTCGGCCAGCTCGATCGCGACATGGAGGCCCGGCGGCGGCCCGGGCAGCTCGCCCACCCTCCGGACCGAGGCCAGGGACCAGTCGCGACCCTTGCCGCCGAACCAGCGGGCCTCCGCGATCAGGGACTGCAGGTCCGCGTTCATGACCTTGCCCCCACGGAGGGGTCGGTGAGCCGTAGCCACAGGAAGCCGTAGCCGCCGAGCGTCAGCAGGTAGGGGAGCTCGCCGATGGCCGGGAAGGGCACGCCCCCGAGGAGCTCGACCGGCACCATGCCCTCCCACGAGCGCAGGTCGAGCTCGACCGGCTGCGGGAAGCGGGACAGGTTGTTGACGCACAGGATCACGTCGCGGCCGTCGGGTCCCTCGTGCTCGCGGATGTAGGAGAGCACGCTCGGGTTGGATCCGCCGAGGTCGACGAAGGTGCCGAGCCCGAAGGCCGGGTGACGACGCCGTGCGTGCACGAGACGTCGCGTCCAGTGCAGGAGCGAGGAGGTGTTCTCCAGCTGGGCCTCGACGTTGACCGACTGGTAGCCGTAGATCGGGTCCTGCACGGCAGGCAGGTGCAGCTTGCCCGGCGTGGCGGAGGAGAAGCCCGCGTTGCGGTCGGGCGTCCACTGCATCGGCGTACGGACCCCGTCCCGGTCGCCGAGCCAGATGTTGTCGCCCATCCCGATCTCGTCGCCGTAGTAGAGGACGGGTGAGCCGGGCAGCGAGAGCAGGAGCGCGGTGAAGAGCTCCATCCGGTTGACGTCGTTGTCCAGCAGCGGGGCGAGGCGACGGCGGATGCCGATGTTGGCCTTCATCCGGGGGTCGTGGGCGTACTCCGACCACATGTAGTCGCGGTCCTCGTCGGTGACCATCTCGAGGGTGAGCTCGTCGTGGTTGCGCAGGAAGATGCCCCACTGGCAGCCCTCGGGGATCGCAGGCGTCTGCTCGAGGATCTCCGAGATCGGGAAGCGTGACTCGCGGCGCACAGCCATGAAGATGCGCGGCATGACCGGGAAGTGGAAGGCCATGTGGCACTCCGTGCCGATCCAGCGGCCGTCCTCGGTCTGCTCAGGGCCGAAGTACTCCACGACGTCGGCCGGCCACTGGTTGGCCTCGCACAGCAGCACGCGCCCCGGGTAGTGGTCGTCGACGAAGCGTCGGCACTTCTTGAGGAACTCGTGGGTCTCGGGCAGGTTCTCGCCGTTGGTGCCGGGTCGCTCGTAGAGGTAGGGCACCGCGTCGAGGCGGAAGCCGTCCAGCCCCATGTCGAGCCAGAAGGCCATCGCCTCCATCATCGCGTCGTGCACCTTGGGGTTGTCGAAGTTGAGGTCGGGCTGGTGGTGGAAGAACCGGTGCCAGAAGTACTGCTGGCGCACGGGGTCCCACGTCCAGTTCGACGGCTCGGAGTCGACGAAGATCACCCGGGCGTCCTGGTAGAGCTCGTCGGTGTCGGACCACACGTAGAAGTCGCCGTAGGGGCCCTCGGGGTCGGAGCGGCTGGCCTGGAACCACGGGTGCGCGTCACTGGTGTGGTTCATGACGAAGTCGATGATGACGCGGATGCCGCGCTGGTGGCAGGCGTCGAGGAACTCGTGGAAGTCCTCGGTGGTGCCGCACTCGGGGAGGATGTCGTTGTAGTCGGCGACGTCGTAGCCGCCGTCGCGCAGCGGCGAGGTGAAGAACGGCGGGACCCACAGGCAGTCGACGCCGAGCCACTCCAGGTAGTCGAGCTTCTCGATCAGCCCCTGGAAGTCACCGGTCCCGTCGCCGTTGCTGTCTCGGAAGGAGCGGACGAGCACCTCGTAGAAGACGGCAGTCTTGAACCAGTCGGGCTCTGCGTTGAGGACAGCCGTCGCTGCTCCGGCATCGGCGGGCATGGGCTGGTCGGTCAACGGGGCCTCCGGACGCTGATGATGTGGGCGGGTTCATGACCGGGGTCGAGCCGGACGTAGTTGTGCTGGTGCCAGGACCAGTCGGCACCCGTGATCTCGTCGTGCGCGACGAACGAGTCGTGCCAACCGAGGCCGAGGGCAGACATGTCGAGGTGGATCATCGTCTCGCGCGTGCCGTGCGGGTCGAGGTTGATCACCGTGATCACGACGTCGTCGCCCGCCCGCTTGCTGAAGACCAGCACGTGCTCGTCGTCGGTGTGGTGGATGGAGACGTTGCGCAGCAGCTGGAGCGCCGGGTGCTGCCGTCGGATCTCGTTGAGACGGGTGAGGTAGGGAGCCAGGGTGGTGCCCTCGGCGTCGGCCTTCTTCCAGTCGCGGATGCGGATCTGGTACTTCTCGGAGTCGAGGTACTCCTCCGACCCCGGCTTCACCGCGACGTGCTCGTAGAGCTCGTAGCCGGCGTAGACGCCCCAGTTGGGCGACCCGGTGGCAGCCAGCGCGGCACGCACCTTGAACCCGGCCGGCCCGCCGTACTGCAGGTAGCTGTGCAGGATGTCAGGCGTGTTGACGAAGAAGTTCGGCCGCATCAGGTGGTCGGACTCGCTGGACACCTCGCGCAGGTAGTCCTCGATCTCGCGCTTGCCGGTGCGCCAGGTGAAGTAGGTGTAGCTCTGGTGGTAGCCGATGGCGCCCAGCCCGCGCATCATCGCCGGCTTGGTGAAGGCCTCGGCCAGGAACAGCACGTCCGGGTCCGTACGTCGTACCTCGGCGAGCAGCCACTCCCAGTAGGCCAGCGGCTTGGTGTGCGGGTTGTCGACCCGGAAGATCTTGACGCCGTGCGAGATCCACAGCTTGACGATCCGGAGCGTCTCGCGGCAGATGCCCTTGGGGTCGTTGTCGAAGTTGATCGGGTAGATGTCCTGGTACTTCTTGGGTGGGTTCTCCGCGTAGGCGATGGTGCCGTCGGCGCGCGTGGTGAAGAACTGCGGGTGGGTGGTGACCCACGGGTGGTCGGGAGCCGCCTGCAGCGCGAAGTCGAGGGCGACCTCGAGGCCGAGCTCGGCGGCGCGGGCGACGAAGGCGTCGAAGTCGGCGAAGGTGCCGAGGTCCGGGTGGATGGCGTCGTGCCCGCCGTCCTTGCTGCCGATGGCCCACGGTGAGCCGGGGTCGGTCGGACCGGGGGTGAGGGTGTTGTTGGGTCCCTTGCGGTTGACCTCGCCGATGGGGTGGATCGGCGGCAGGTAGATCACGTCGAAGCCCATCTGGGCCACTGCGTCGAGGCGTTCGAGGGCGGTGCGGAAGGTGCCGCTGGTGACCTCACCGGTCTTCTCGTCACGCGTGGCGCCCTCGGAGCGCGGGAAGAACTCGTACCAGCTGCCGAAGAGCGCCCGGTTGCGGTCGGCGCGGAACGGGAAGGGCCCCACGACCGAGACGAGCTCGCGCAGCGGGTGGGCCAGGAGGACCTCGCCGAGGTCGGGGTCCTGCATCGCGGCCAGGCGGGCGGCCACCGGCCGGCCGGTGTCGCCCGCTGCCTCGAGGGCGCTGGACACGAGCGCCGATGCCCGGGGCTCCAACGAGCCGGCCGCCACCCGCTCGAGCAGCTGCCGACCCTCGGTGAACATCAGCTCGACGTCGACGCCGGCGGGGATCTTCAGGCCGCCGTCGTGCTGCCAGGTGGCGATGGGGTCGGACCAGGAGTGGATCTCGAAGGTCCACTCGCCCTCGACGTCCGGTGTCACCTGCGCGACGTAGCGGTTGGGGACATCGGCGACCGGCTGCATCCGCACCGGGTCGCGGCGCCGGCCGGCCGGGTCCGTCGCGACCACCTCGGCGCCGAGCTGGTCGTGACCCTCACGGAAGACCGTCGCGGCCACGGGCATGGGTTCGTCGACGGTTGCCTTCGCCGCCAGACGACCGAGATCGACGACAGGGGCAACGTCCATCACGGGTATGCGTCCGACCATGCCCCCACACTTCCGACTCCCGGGGCCGGACGCAAGCCGGTGTCCGTCGCAGCCACCCCTGGGGCGGGTCGCCGGTGCCCGGTGGGGCAAGGTCAGGAAGACCTCGACTGGCCGCGCGAGCAGAGGTTGTGCACGGGAATCGCACCCGACGGGTTGGATCGTTCCAAGAAATGCCTTAGCGTGCCGGTGTGCGAGCGTTCAGACGATTCACCGTCCGTCCTGTCCTTCCCGACGCGTTGGGTGCCCTGTCCGTGTTGGCGGGCAACCTCCGCTGGTCGTGGCATCCGCCGACGCAGGACGTCTTCGCGTCCGTCGACGCGACCCTCTGGCGGGAGGTGAACGGTGACCCGGTGCGCTTCCTCGGCGCGGTGGGCCGCGAGCGGCTCGACGAGCTCGTCGACGACGCAGACTTCCGCGCGCGCCTCGACGCGGCGCACACCGACCTCCAGCGCTACCTGAGCGAGGACCGGTGGTACGCCCGCAAGGCCGGTGTGGACGCGCCGCGCTCGATCGCGTACTTCTCGCCCGAGTACGGCATCGCTGCCGTGCTGCCGCAGTACTCCGGTGGCCTCGGCATCCTCGCCGGTGACCACCTGAAGGCTTCGTCCGACCTCGGCATCCCGCTGATCGGCGTCGGCCTCTTCTACCGCCACGGCTACTTCAAGCAGGCGCTGGACCGCGACGGCTGGCAGCTGGAGACCTATCCGGTCCTCGACCCCGACGAGCTCCCGCTGACCCAGCTGCGCGAGCCCGACGGCAGCCGCGCCACGGTCACCATCGCGCTGCCCGACGGCCCGGACCTGGTGGCCCGCATCCTCGTCGCGCACGTCGGCCGGGTGCCGCTGCTCCTCCTCGACACCGACATCGAGGAGAACAGCGCCCACTACCGCGACGTCACTGACCGCCTCTACGGCGGGAACTCCGAGCACCGGCTGCGCCAGGAGCTGCTGCTCGGCGTGGGAGGCGTCCGCGCCCTCCGGGTGTGGTCGCGCATCACCGGCGCCCCGGCGCCCGAGGTCTTCCACACCAACGAGGGCCACGCCGGCTTCCTCGGCATCGAGCGCATCCGCGAGCTCACGGTCGCCGAGGACGGGCCCCGGCTCGACTTCGACACCGCCCTCGAGGTCTCGCGCGCCGGCACCGTCTTCACGACCCACACGCCGGTCCCGGCAGGCATCGACCGGTTCCCGCGCGAGCTGGTGTCGCAGTACTTCGGCGGCAACTCGCCGACTCCGGGCGTACCCGTCGAGCGGGTGCTCGCCCTGGGGGCCGAGGACTACGACGGCGGCGAGGCCGGCGTCTTCAACATGGCCGTGATGGGGTTCCGCCTGGCCCAGCGCGCCAACGGTGTCTCCGAGCTGCACGGTCACGTGAGCCGCGGCATGTTCAACGGGCTGTGGCCGGCCTTCGACGAGGCCGAGGTGCCGATCACGTCGATCACCAACGGCGTCCACGGTCCGAGCTGGATCGCCCGTGAGGTCATCGAGCTCGCGGCCAGCCGTGGCGGCGACATCGACGGCGACGACACCGATGCCCTGTGGCCGCTGGTCGACTCGATCAGCGACCGCGACATCTGGGACCTCAAGCGCACGCTGCGCACCCGCTTCATCGAGGACGCCCGCGCGCGGATGCGGCGGTCCGCCTCGAAGCGTGGCTTCGCTCCTGCCGAGACGACCTGGATCGACAGCGCCCTCGACCCCGACGTGCTGACCATCGGGTTCGCGCGCCGGGTGCCGACGTACAAGCGGCTCACGCTGATGCTGCGCGACCCGGCCCGGCTCAAGAAGCTGCTGCTCGACCCCGAGCGGCCGATCCAGCTGGTCATCGCCGGCAAGGCCCACCCCGCCGACGAGACCGGCAAGCGGCTCATCCAGGAGATGGTGCGCTTCGCCGACGACCCCGAGCTGCGCCACCGCATCGCGTTCCTGCCCAACTACGACATCGCGATGGCGCAGCCGCTCTACCCCGGCTGCGACGTGTGGCTCAACAACCCGCTGCGCCCCTACGAGGCGTGCGGCACGTCGGGCATGAAGGCCGCGCTCAACGGCGGTCTCAACCTCTCGATCCTCGACGGCTGGTGGGACGAGTGGTACGACGGCAACAACGGCTGGGCGATCCCGTCGGCCGACGGCATCGACGATGCCGACCGCCGCGACGACCTCGAGGCCAACGCGCTCTACGACCTCATCGAGAGCGAGGTCGTGCCGCGCTTCTACGAGACCAACGACGAGGGCGTGCCGCCGCGCTGGCTGGAGATGGTGCGCCACACGCTGAAGTCGCTCGGCCCCAAGGTGCTGGCCACCCGCCAGGTGCGCGACTACGTCCGCCAGCTCTACGCCCCCGCAGCGCACACCGCGAGGTCGCTCAACTCCGACTTCGAAGGCGCTCACACGCTGTCGGCCTGGAAGCAGTCCGTCCGGGCCGCGTGGCACGGCGTCCGCGTCGAGCACATCGAGTCCGAGGGCGTCGGCGACCAGGCCGAGGTGGGAGCCACGCTGGCCGTACGCGCCTGGGTGGCTCTCGGCGATCTGTCCGCGTCCGACGTCGAGGTGCAGGTCGTCCACGGCCGGATCGGTGCCGACGACGTGCTCATCTCGACTGCCGTCTCGCCGATGGAGGTCGGGGAGTCCTACGAGGGCAACCGGCACCGCTTCGACGCGTCGGTGCGCCTCGAGCACTCCGGCGCCTTCGGCTACACGGTGCGGGCCGTGCCTCGCAACGAGGCGCTGGCCTCGGTGGCTGAGCTGGGTCTGGTGGCGGAGCCGGCCTGACCTAGGGCTCCGGCAGGAGGTCCCTGACCGCGTCGACCACCTTGGCCACGGCCGGCCGGTCGTCGCCTCCGCTCGCCCAGGCGGGGTCCTGGGGCAGGGGACCCATCGGGTCTGCCTCCTCGGGACCGCGTCCTGAGGAGGCGAGTGAGCGACGGAACGCCTCGTCCAGCCCGACCAGTCGGTGTCCCTCGGGCAGCAACGCCGCCACGAAGTCGTCGTCCGCTGCCACCATGTCGTGGCGGAGGCTCTCGACCAGAGCCTCGACCGTCGGGCGGGGCACGTCGGTGAGGCTCCCGACCAGGGTTCCCACCAGTGCGGTCGGCAGGAGGGGCACCTCGACCTGGGGGCGCGTGAGTCCCGCGTGCGAGGTGTAGGCCTCGAGCAGTGCGCCGTAGCGCAGCTGGTCGGGTCCGCCCACGTCGAAGTGCCGCGAGGAGCCGGTGTGGTCGAGGGCGCCGACCAGTGCCTCGAGAGCATCGACCACTGCGATGGGCTGGACCAGGGAATCCATCCAGGTCGGGACCGTGTGCACCGGCATCCGTTGGCTGACCTGGCGGATGATCTCGAACGACGTGGAGCCGCTGCCGATGAGCACGGCGGCGCGCAGGACGACCACGAGCGCCGGGCTGGCCGTCAGGATGCTCTCGACCTCGAGGCGGGACCGGATGTGCGCCGAGAGCTCGTGCTCGTCGACGTCGGGCACGACACCGGAGAGGTAGACGATCCGGTCGACACCGTGGGCACGGACCCCCTCGGCGAGATGGGTGGCAGCCCGGCGGTCGGTCTCCGCGAAGTCGTCGCCCCCCATTCCGTGAATGAGGTAGTACACGGCGTCCATGCCCTCGCACGCGGCAGCCACCTGCGTGGCGTCGAGCGCGTCCATGACCACCGTCTCGACGCGGCTGCCCCACCAGGGCTGCTCGCGGTCGGGGTTGCTCGTGGTCGTGCGGACGTCGTGGCCGCGCTCGAGCAGCAGTGGGACCAACCGGCCACCTACGTAGCCCGTGGCACCGGTCACCAGGATCTTCATGTTGCCCTCTCTCGCACAAAAAGCCCCGACCGCATGCGGTCGGGGCTCTTCGTTGGTTACGTCAGGAGACGCGGACGTTCTCGGCCTGGGGACCCTTGGGGCCCTGGGCGAGGTCGAACTCGACCTTCTGGTTCTCGTCCAGCGACTTGTAGCCGCCGGTCTGGATCGCGGAGAAGTGGACGAACACGTCCTCGCCGCCGCCATCCTGAGCGATGAAGCCGAAACCCTTTTCGGCGTTGAACCACTTGACGGTTCCCTGAGCCATGATTTTCTCCTTGTGTCGCGCCGGGGGCGTTCTGCCCCCGGGCCGCTGAAGACACCCAACTGTACTGATGTCCAGCGAACCGAAAACCAGGAGTACGAGATACAAGCCCGACATCGTGTCCGGCCAGGACGACTGAGAGTCATCCCTTCAACGCGCACCACAATACGCCATCCATCGCCGACCTGGTGGATCGCCACCGCGACTGATGCAGATCTCGACGCCATCCGGTGCCCGGACGCTGTCTCAGCGCAGGGTGAGCCAGAGCCCCACGACGGTCGGCAACAGCCCGAGCAACAGCCAGGGGGAGAGGATGCGGCGTCCGTGGATGCCCAGGGCCACGACGACCGCCAGGAGGCCGAAGGCGCCCGCGATGACGTTGAGCCCGATCTGCGAGGCGAGCGTCGCGTCGTCGAGATGCATCGCAGCCAGGATCAGCCCGCCGGACAGGTGCAGGATCGTGATCACGGCCAGCGTCGACATCACCCACCGTTGGACCCCGGAGAGGCTGCGCTCCTCGGCGGCGGGGTCGTGGACGATCCTCCGCGGCGCCTCGAGATCCAGGAGGTGGCGACGGCCCTTGTTCTGCTGCCTGCTCGGAGTGGTGCTGGTCATCGGATTCCTTCGCGGAGCGATTTGTGGCGGTGGCATCGAGTGTGACTGGTCCCTGCCGACCGGCACCCATCGCGGCAACCTCGATCAAGCATCGTCGTCGATGGAGGGGGCAGGCTGGCCCCATGACGACCGCGACGCAGACCTTCGCCGTGTTCCTCGACGCCCTGGCCGAGACCCTCGACCTGGACAGCGAGGCACGCGCCAGGCGGCTGCACCTCTCGCGCTTCCACCTGGATCGGATCGTCTCCTCGATGGGAGGCGAACCCCCGGACCGGATGCGCCGGCGCCTCCTCCTGGAGCGTGCGGCGTACGTTCTGGCGACCACGGAACGGCCGATCGTCGAGGTGGCGCTGGAGGCAGGCTTCGGCTCGCACGAGGCGTTCACGCGAGCCTTCCGGCGCGCGTACGGCACCGCACCCAGCCACTGGCGTCGTCAGCCGACCTCGACGCAGATCCAGGCGTCGAGCCGGGTCCACTTCCACCCTCCCGGCAGCCTCCGGCTGCCGACCCAACGAGAGGTGACACCGATGCAGCTCATGACACGCATGCTCGAACACCACATCTGGCTCGTCGGGGAGATGCTCGACCGTGCTGAGCGTCTCGATGCTGCGGCGCTCGACGCCCCGATCGAGCTCCCCGTCGGCACGATCGACGACGACATGACCATCCGCTCGGTGCTGGGCCGGCTGGTGGGGCAGCTGGCCCAGTGGAACGCTGTCGTGGCGCAGCGCGGCTACGACTGGGACCAGGAGCGCGGCAAGTCCGTCAGCACCTTGCGACGCGAGCTCGCGACAGAGGGGCCGGCCTTCCTGGACCAGGTGCGCACGACGATCGACGAGGGACGGCTCGACGACACCTTCGTGGACGTCACCTGCCAACCGGCGCGGGTCTTCACCTACGGCGGGATGGTCGCGCACGTCCTCACCTTCGCGGCCGTACGCCGCCTCGTGGTGCTGGGTGCCTACGAGGTCCACGGCATCACCGACCTGGCCGCCGGGGACCCGATGGAGTGGGTGGCGCAACCGGCCTGAGCGGCGTGCCGAAGGTGGATCAGCCCTGTCGCAGCACGAGGACCGAGCGTGCCTGCAGCAGCAGCTCACTCCCCGCGAGAACGGGTGCGCCGAGGTCGAGGTCGGCGTCGGTGGAGAGCACCACCTCGCCGTGGTCGATCCACTTGTTCTCGGGCAGCGTCAGCATGACGTCGTCCGCGCCGGCATTCAGCCAGATGATGAAGGACGTGTCGTTGACCTGCTGGCCGTGCCTGCCGGGGGAGCGCAGCGGCGAGCCGTTGAGGAACATGCCGACCGTGCGGGACGTGTCGTCGTTCCAGTCGTCGGTGGACATCTCGCGACCGCTCGGGTGCACCCACAGCAGGTCCTTCATGCCGCCCTTGATCGTCGGCCGGCCCTCGAACCAGTGCCGTTGGCGCAGGGCGGGGTGCTCACGCCGCAGCCGCAGTGCGGTCTTGGTGATCTCGTAGACGTCGAGCCACGCGTTGTCGGGGGTCCAGTCGATCCACGAGGTCTCGTTGTCCTGACCGTAGGCGTTGTTGTTGCCGCCCTGGGTCCGGCCGCGCTCGTCGCCCGCCGTCAGCATCGGCACGCCACTCGAGAAGCACAGGGTGGCCATCAGGTTGGCCGCCTGTCGGCGACGCACGGCGATGATCTCGGGGTCGTCGGTCTCGCCCTCGACGCCGCAGTTCCACGACCGGTTGTTGTCGGTGCCGTCGCGGTTGTCCTCGCCGTTGGCCTCGTTGTGCTTGTGGTCGTAGGACACCAGGTCGCGCAGCGTGAAGCCGTCGTGGGCGGTGATGAAGTTGATCGACGCGTACGGCGATCGCCCGTCGTCGGCGTAGAGGTCGCTGGACCCGGCGAGCCGCGTCGCCACGGTGCGCACGCCGGCGGAGTGCCCGCGCCAGAAGTCGCGCAGGGTGTCGCGGAACTGGTCGTTCCACTCGACCCACGGCGGGGGGAACTCGCCCACCTTGTAGCCGTCCATCGACGCGTCCCACGGCTCGGCGATCAGCTTGACGTGCCGCAGGACCGGGTCCTGGCCGATGGCGGTGAGCAGGTGGCCGCCCATGTCGACGACCTGCCGGGTGCGGGTCAGGGCACTCATCAGGTCGAAGCGGAAGCCGTCGACGTGCATCTCGGTGACCCAGTAGCGCAGCGAGTCGAGGATCATCCGCAGGCTCTGGGTGTGGGTCGAGTCCACCGTGTTGCCGCACCCGGTGACGTCCCAGTAGGTGTCCTTCAGCGGCTCGACCGGCGTCTCGCCACCCAGCGGCGGCACCACGCGCTGGTAGTAGCCGAGGTCGTCGAGACCCCGGAAGCTCAGGGTCGGCCCGAGCGGTCCGGCCTCGGCGGTGTGGTTGTAGACGACGTCGAGGATGACCTCGAGGCCGGCCTCGTGGTAGGCCTTGACCATCTGCTTGAACTCGGTGACCTGCTGGCCCCGGTCGCCGCTCGCGGCGTAGGCGTTGTGCGGCGCGAAGAAGGCGAGGGAGTTGTAGCCCCAGTAGTTGACCAGTCCGTTGGCGGCCAGCGCAGGCTCGGAGAAGAACTGGTGCACCGGGAGCAGCTCGACCGCCGTGACGCCCAGGTCGCGCAGGTAGTCGATGACCGCAGGCGTCGCGAGACCGGCGTACGTCCCGCGCAGGTCCTCCGGCACCCGGTCGTGCAGGGCGGTCATCCCCTTGACGTGCATCTCGTAGATGACGGTGTCGCGCCAACGGCGCCGCGGCGAGGTGTCGGCGCCCCACTGGAAGTCGTCGTAGACCACCACGCTGCGCGGGACGTACGGCGCGGAGTCGAGGTCGCTGGGCTTCGTCGGGTCGGAGACGTCGTAGCCGAAGATCGCGTCGTCGACGACCAGGTCGCCGGAGACCGCCTTGCCGTAGGGGTCGAGCAGCAGCTTGGCGGAGTTGAAGCGCAGGCCGGCGTCCGGGTCCCACGGACCGTGGGCGCGGTAGCCGTAGCGCGTGCCGGGTGACACGCCGGGCAGGGCGCCGTGCCAGACGCCCAGTGAGTGCTCGGTGAGCAGGTGCTGCGCCTCGGTGCCGTCGTCGTCGAAGAGGCAGACCCAGACCCGCTCGGCACTGGGGGCGTAGACCGCGAAGTTGGTGGACTCGTTCGACCAGGTCGCGCCCAGGGGGTAGTAGCGCCCGGGCCAGACCGACATCGTCTCGCCCTCGTGGGTCCAAGTTCCGGGAGTCACGCGGCCCATTGTCGCGGAGTGCGTGACGGACGGCACAATGCGGTCACCACCACGAGCTCGGCAACCACAGGAGCAGCCATGGAATTCGTCTCGATCGACGTCACCGACGGAGTCGCCGTCATCCGGCTGGACCGGCCCAAGATGAATGCGATCAGCGTCCAGGTGCAGGCCGACCTGCGCGACGCTGCCGCCGAGGTGACCGAGCGCGACGACGTACGAGCGGTGGTGCTGTGGGGTGGCGAACGGGTCTTCGCGGCCGGCAACGACGTCAAGGAGATGGTGGACCTCTCCTACGCCGACATGGTCAAGGTCTCGGCCTCGGTGAGCTCGGCGACCACCGCGATCGCACGCATCCCCAAGCCCGTCGTCGCCGCCGTCAACGGCTACGCCCTGGGCGGTGGCTGTGAGCTGGCGCTGGCGGCAGACCTGCGGTTCGCGGCCGACAACGCGGTCTTCGGCCAGCCCGAGGTGCAGCTCGGCATCATCCCCGGCGCCGGCGGCACCCAGCGCCTCACCCGACTGGTGGGTCCGAGCCGCGCCAAGGACATCATCTTCACCGGCCGGTTCGTCAAGGCCGACGAAGCCCTGCAGATCGGTCTGGTCGACCGGGTGGTTCCCGCCGACCAGGTCCTGGAGGAGGCCCTCGCGTGGGCCCGCCAGTTCAGCGGAGCCGCGGCGCTGGCGGTTCGGGCTGCCAAGGAGTGCATCGACCGGGGGAGCGAGGTCGACCTCGACACCGCCCTGGAGATGGAGCGCCAGCAGTTCGCTGCCGTCTTTGCGACCGAGGACCGTATCCACGGTATGACTTCGTTCGTTGAGCACGGACCGGGCAAGGCGACCTTCGTCGGACGCTGACCGGCGTACGCCCACACGTTTGACACAATCGAGGGAGCTGGCGTGGCCAGGAACGACAACGACACAATCGACAAGAAGCGCAGGACAGGAGCCGCAGTGGCGTCGATCCGCACGCGAGTGGCACAGCTGGTCTGGCTGGTCTGCGCGCTGAGCGCGCTGCTGCTGGCGGTGGGTGCACTGATGGTCGCCCTGGACGCGAACCAGAAGAACGACCTGGTCGACTCCGTGCTGCGCGCAGCCGACGTCGTCGACATGGGGGTGTTCTCCCGGGAGGACGGCGTCAAGCGCTTCCGCGGCGCGGGCGCCGACGTCAAGAACGCCCTCGTGAACTGGGGCCTGGGTGCCGTTGCGTGGTTGATCCTCGGCCGGGTGCTGGACCGCATCATCAAGCCCTGACCCAGGGGCATCGTGACACCACCACTGTGAGCGACCCCACCCTGCTGCCCCGTTCCGCAGCGGGGGTGACGCTTGTAGCCTCACCCACACACATCGAGCGCACAGGAGGGGCCGCGAGGCCACACCATGAACATTGTTGTCTGTGTGAAGTACGTGCCGGACGCCACGGCCGACCGCAAGTTCGAGGACGACTGGACCGTCGACCGGGTCGGCGTCGACGGGCTCCTCTCCGAGCTCGACGAGTACGCCGTCGAGCAGGCCCTGCAGTTCCGCGAGAAGCGTGAGGGTGAGGAGATCGAGATCACCGCCCTGTGCGTGGGCCCCGAGAAGGCTGTCGACGCGGTGCGCAAGTCGCTCCAGATGGGCCTCGACAAGGGAGTCCACGTCCTCGACGACGCGATCGCCGGCTCCGACTACATCGCGACCTCGCTGGTGCTGGCCAAGGCGATCGAGAAGATCGGCGAGACCAGCGGCGGGGTCGACCTCGTCGTGTGCGGGATGGCGTCGACCGACGCAGCCGGGAGCGTGGTGCCGGCGATGCTGGCCGAGCGCCTCGGGATGCCTCAGGTGACGCTGGCCTCCGTCGTGGAGAGCCAGGGCGACCAGGTCCGCATCAAGCGCGACAACGAGGGTTCGACCGAGGTCGTCGGTGCGACCCTGCCGATCGTGCTGTCGGTCACCGACCAGTCGGGCGAGGCTCGCTACCCGTCGTTCAAGGGCATCATGGCGGCGAAGAAGAAGCCGCTCGACGTCTACTCGCTCGCCGACCTGGGTGTCGACGCAGGTCAGGTCGGCCTGTCGGTCGCCTGGTCGCAGGTCGAGGACGCGACCGCCCGCCCGCCGCGCACCGCCGGCGAGATCGTCACCGACGAGGACGGCTCGGGCGCCACCGCGCTGGTCGACTTCCTCGCGTCCAAGAAGTTCATCTAGTTCCGACAAGGGGAGCTCGCAGACATGTCTGAAGTCCTGGTTGTGATCGACCACGCCGACGGTGAGGTCAAGAAGCCCACGTTCGAGCTGCTCACCATCGCCCGCCGCCTCGGCGAGCCCGTGGCGGTGTTCTTCGGCTCGCCCGACAAGGCAGACGCCGTGGCCGAGAAGGTCAAGAAGTACGGCGCGGCGAAGGTCTACGTCATCGACGACGCCCAGATCAAGGGCTTCCTCGTCGCTCCCAAGGCGGAGGCGCTCCAGCAGCTGGCCGAGAAGACCTCTCCGGCCGCGATCCTGCTGCCCTCGTCGTTCGAGAACAAGGAGGTCGCCGGGCGCCTGGCGATCAAGCTGGGCTCGGGCCTGATCACCGACGCCGTCGACGTGCAGGAGGGCGGGGTGACGACGCAGAGCGTGTTCGCCGGCAACTTCACCGTCCAGGCCAAGGTCACCGAGGGCACGCCGATCATCACGGTCAAGCCCAACTCCGCAGCTCCCGAGGAGGCGGAGGGCGCTGCCGCCGTCGAGGCGTTCGCGGTGACCATCTCGGATGCCGCCAAGACAGCCCAGATCGTGGCGTCGCAGCCGCGCCAGTCCACGGGTCGTCCCGACCTCACCGAGGCCGCGATCGTGGTCTCCGGCGGGCGCGGCACGGGCGGCAACTTCGAGCCGGTCGAGGGCTTCGCCGACTCGCTCAACGCTGCCGTGGGTGCCTCGCGTGCCGCGGTCGACTCCGGCTGGATGCCACACGCCTTCCAGGTCGGTCAGACCGGCAAGACGGTCTCCCCGCAGCTCTACGTCGCCAACGGCATCTCCGGTGCGATCCAGCACCGCGCCGGCATGCAGACGTCGAAGACGATCGTCGCGGTCAACAAGGACCCCGAGGCCCCGATCTTCGAGCTGGTCGACTTCGGCGTCGTCGGCGACCTGCACTCCGTGCTGCCCGCGGCGACCGAGAAGATCCAGGCCCACAAGGGCTGACGCGGGCGCGATCGGCCTAGGCTGGCCGACATGAGCAGCGAGGAGTCGGTCCGCGAGGTCGCGGCACGAGCCCGGACCGCGAGCCACGTGCTCGCGACGGCCACCCGCGCCGTGAAGGACGCCGCCCTGCACGCGATGGCGGAGGCACTCCTGGACTCCGGCGACTCGATCCTCACCGCCAACGCCGAGGACGTGGCGCGCGCCGAGGCGGGCGGCACCCCCACCAACATCGTCGACCGGCTCCGCCTGGACCCCGACAGGTTGGCCGCGATGGCCGACGGGCTGCGCACCGTCGCCGGGCTCCCCGACCCGGTGGGTGAGGTGCTGCGCGGAAGCACGCTGGCCAACGGCCTCGAGCTGCGCCAGGTCCGCGTGCCGTTCGGCGTGGTCGGGATGATCTACGAAGCCCGTCCCAACGTCACGGCCGACGCCGCCGGCATCTGCCTCAAGGCGGGCAACGCGGTGCTGTTGCGCGGCTCGTCGAGTGCGCGATCGAGCAACGCCGCGATCGTGGCTGCGCTGCGCGGCGCTGTCGCCGAGGCCGGTCTGCCGGAGGACGTCGTACAGCTGGTGCCGGGGGAGACCCACGACAGCGTCAAGGCGTTGATGCGGGCCCGCGGACTCGTCGACGTGCTCATCCCGCGGGGAGGGGCGGGATTGATCCGCAGCGTCGTCGAGGAGTCGACGGTGCCGGTGATCGAGACGGGCGTGGGCAACTGCCACGTCTACGTCGACGTGTCCGCCGACCTCGAGCAGGCGGTCGCGATCGTGCTCAACGCGAAGACCCACCGCACGAGCGTGTGCAATGCCGCTGAGTCGCTGCTCGTCCACCGCGACGTGGCGGACGAGTTCCTGCCGGTCGTGATCGAGGCGCTGCAGGCTGCGGGCGTGACCATCCGCGGCGACCAGCACTTCACGGAGTACGACGACGTGGTGCCTGCCTCCGACGAGGACCACGCGGCCGAGTTCCTCTCCCTCGACATCTCGGCGGCCGTCGTCGACGACGTGGAGGAGGCGATCGCCCACATCCGCCGCTTCTCGAGCGGCCACACCGAGGCCATCCTCGCTCGTGACCAGGCCACCATCCGCCGCTTCGTCGCGGCCGTGGACTCGGCGGCCGTCGTGGTCAACGCCTCGACCCGGTTCACCGACGGGGGCGAGTTCGGCTTCGGCGCCGAGATCGGCATCTCCACCCAGAAGCTGCACGCACGGGGGCCGATGGGCCTGCCGGAGATGACGTCGAGCAAGTACGTCGTGGTGGGCGACGGGCACGTCCGCTGATGCCGGTAGGCTGGCGCCCATGCTGAGCACCGTCGCCATCTTCGCCGCCGAGACCGCCGAGCACGGCGAGCCCGCGGTCCACCCCTACGCCATCGGCGCGGTCGCGCTCGGACTGCTGATGGTGCTGCTGTTCGCCGTCGTCTCCTTCGGTGGCGGCCGCGAGCACAGCTGAGGCCGGGGGCGTGCGTCGTGTCGGCGTGATGGGCGGCACCTTCGACCCCATCCACCACGGCCACCTGGTGGCCGCCTCCGAGGTGCAGGCGTGGTTCGACCTCGACGAGGTGGTCTTCGTGCCCACCGGCGATCCGTGGCAGAAGAGCGACCGCGACGTCTCCCCGGCCGAGCACCGCTACCTGATGACGGTCGTCGCCACCGCCGCGAACCCCCGCTTCAACGTCTCCCGGGTCGACATCGACCGCGACGGGCCGACCTACACCATCGACACGCTGCGCGACCTGCGCGCGGAGATGCCGGAGGCCGAGCTCTACTTCATCACCGGCGCCGACGCACTCGCCGACATCTTCACCTGGCGCAACGTCGACGAGCTCTTCGAGCTCGCCAACTTCGTCGGTTGCAGCCGGCCCGGCTACGCCATGGACAAGGCCACGCTGGACAAGATCCCCTCCGACAAGGTCACCATGGTCGAGATCCCGGCGCTGGCCATCTCGTCGACCGACTGCCGTGAGCGCAAGCGGCGCGGCGAGCCCGTCTGGTACCTCGTGCCCGACGGCGTCGTGCAATACATCGCCAAGCACGACCTCTACGCCTCCCACCCCGAAGTTCCACACAGCAAGGACACCGCATGACTGCCACCGACCACGCTCTCGAGCTCGTCGCCATCGCCGCCCAGGCCGCCCACGACAAGCTCGCCCAGCAGGTGCTGGCCTTCGACGTGAGCGAGGCGCTCGCCATCACCGACGCCTTCGTCCTCGCCAGCGCCACCAACGAGCCCGCCGTCAAGGCGATCGTCGACGAGGTCGAGGACAAGCTGCGCGAGGCGGGCACCAAGCCGATCCGGCGCGAGGGCCACAAGGAGGGCCGTTGGGTGCTCCTCGACTACGGCGAGATCGTCGTGCACGTCCAGCACGAGGACGAGCGCTCCTTCTACGCCCTCGAGCGGCTCTGGGGCGACTGCCCGGTCATCCCCGTCACGCTGACGTGAGCCAGCGCCGCAGCCTCGTGGTGATGCGGCACGGTCGCACCTCCTGGAACGACTCCGGGCGCGCCCAGGGGCACGCCGACATCGAGCTCGACGAGGTCGGCCACGCCCAGGCAGCTGCGGCGGCGCGGGTGCTGGTGTCGCTCGACCCCGTGCGGCTGTGGTCCAGCGACCTGGCGCGCGCACGCCAGAGCGTCGCCCCGCTCGCTGCGGCGACCGGCATCGAGCCGGAGACCCTTCCGGCGCTGCGCGAGTACGACGTCGGCACGCGCACCGGGCTGACCTTCGACGAGTTCGAGGCTGCCTTTCCCGACGAGTACGCCGCGTGGATCGCGGGCAACGAGTCGCTGACCGTGCCGGGAGCCGAGTCGACGTCCGACGTCCGGGCGCGCATCGTGCCGGCCATGCGGGCCTGCCTCGACGCCCTGGGGCCGGGGGAGACCGGCGTCGTGGTCACGCACGGCGCGGCGCTGCGAGTGGGGGTCGCGGGGCTGTTGGGCTGGCCCGACAGGCTCGACGAGACCTTGGCCGGCATGGACAACTGCGGCTGGTTGTGGCTGCGCGAGCACACCAGGTTCGGGCACCTGCAGCTGGCGTCGTACAACGCGTCGGTCTCCCTTCCGAGCTGACGGCGACCCGGATTTCACCTCGTCCCTGCCGTCGGCTAATGTTCTCCGCGTTGTCCTTCAGCACGATCCGAGGGGGGCGATGTTGGGGCTGTGGCGCAGCTGGTAGCGCATCTGCATGGCATGCAGAGGGTCAGGGGTTCGAGTCCCCTCAGCTCCACCGGACGCACCAAGAGGTCGGCTCCCCCGGGAGCCGACCTCTTTGCGTTCAGCCCTCCTGGTCGCGCGTTCGCCGGTCGATGTTCTCGAGGACTTCGGCAGCCACGTCAGTGAGACGCCGTCGTGAGGATCGGGCCTGGGTTCGCAGGAGCTGGAAGGCTTCGGAAGGGCTGGTGCCCTCGAGCTGGGCGAGAGCACCCTTGGCCTGCTCGATGATGAGGCGACTGTTGAGGGCACTCTGCAGCTGCTCGGTGATTTCCTCGGCCCGCGTCAGGCTGCGTTCCTGCAGGATGGCGATGGTCGCGACGTCCGCGAGCGCCTGGACGACCCGCGTCTCGTCCGCCGTGAAGCGGGTCTCGGGGTGACCGAAGAGGTTGAGCGCGCCGATGACGGTCTCGCGAAGGCGCATCGGGAACGCGTGCACGGAGCCGAATCCGGCATTGCGCAGTGCCGGGGCGAACTTCGGCCAGCGGTCCAGGGCGGTGGCGAGGTCGGCATTCACGACAGGTTCGCCGGACGCGAAGCAATCGAGGCACGGCCCCTGCTGGACCCGTAGCTGCAGGAGCTCGAGCCGCTTGCCGCTCTCGTTGGACGAAGCGACGTTCTGCAGTCGACCGTGGTGGTCCGCGAGCATCACTCCGACCGCGTCGGCGTTGCTCACCCTGGCTGCGTGGCCGGCCAGGTCGTGGAGGAAGTCGATCGCGTCGAAGTCGTCGACGAGCGTGTCGGCCACCTCGACGAACACGGTCGTGAGCTGGTCTGTGGAGATCATGGCTGGTCCTTCATTCCTCGTCCCGGTCCGGCTGTGAATGGTGCTCGTCCCGGTCCTCGGCCAACCGGTAGCCATGGTGGACGATGTCATAGGCGAGGTCGCTGAGGTCGCGACCTGTCCGGAAGGCGTGCGCCCGGATGGACGCGAAGCTGTCGGCCAGGGTCATGCCGAGGGCCACCGCCACCATCCCCTGCGCCTGATAGACCTCGGCGCGATAGGACATGGCCTCGGCGAGGGATGGTTCGATCTCCTCGGCTGCGGCGCGCGGGGAGTCGATCAGCCTCTCCGTGGCCAGCTCGGCCATGACCAGACAGGTCGTCAGGTCCGTGGGCCCGAGCTGGAGGACGCGGTCGTGATGGAGGGTGAGGACGCCGACCCGGACGGACCCCACCTGCAGCGGGAAGGCGAAGACCGCCCGGACGCCAGCTGCCATCGCGGTCGTCGCGTAGCCGGGCCAGGCGCCGTCCGAGGCGCCACCCAGCTCGGGAACCAGCACGGGGCGCCTCAAGGTGTAGGCATCGTGAGCCGGACCCTCGCCGACGGCGAACTCCGATTCGGTGAAGCGTCTCCCCGGGGGTTCGTGGGCCGCCACGACCACGGAGTCCTCGCCCGAAGAACCCACGGTGATGGAAGCCGCGACGACGTCGACCTCCTGGGCGAGGGCCGCGCACAGTCGGTTGAGCCATTCGACGAGGCCGGCTCCGTCGGCCGTGGGCTGCTTCTCGACAAGGGCGAGAGCGCGGACGCGAGCCTGGTCATCTGCCACTCAGACAGAGCACCGATCCGACTGCGGCCATCGTCTGGACACCACAGACCGACCATACGCCTGCGGGGCCATGCGTGTTGTGCTCTCTGTTCGACGATGTCGTGCGAATGACAGCGCCGCCGGCCCGACCGAGACGGAGCTGGTGATCATGATCGTGTGTGGGGATGATGACGTGTCGGTGGACGCCGCTCCGGACAGGTGCTGGGTGGTGGTGTCGCTGACGGTCCTTGCGGACACCCAGTCGCGGGCTGCAGCCAGCGGTGGCGTGGTGACGCTGCACTGCGCGAGCGGCCTGGCAGACGTTCTGCTCGAGGCCCTCGGGCTCGCACCCGTGTGGTCGGATCGGCAGCTCTCGGACGACGTCTCCTGAGCCGGCCGGGAGGGGCTCAGCGGCTCCGTCCGACGACCGTTTCCCGGGAACGCCGGATCTGGTGGCACCATGGCCCCATGACCGCGACCGACATCTCCACGAGCAGCAGCACCGCCCAGCACATCGAGACCACCGAGCGCTACGCCGCACACAACTACCACCCCCTTCCGGTGGTGCTCGCCGAGGGCGACGGCGCCTGGGTGGTCGACGTGGACGGTCGCCGCTACCTCGATTGCCTCGCGGGCTACTCCGCCCTCAACTTCGGTCACAGCAACGAGCGTCTGGTGAAGGTCGCGGCCGCCCAGCTGGGTCGGTTGACGCTGACCAGCAGGGCCTTCTTCAACGACAAGCTCAGTGGCTTCGCCGAGGCGCTGGCCCGCCTGACCGGCAAGGACATGATCCTGCCGATGAACTCCGGCGCCGAGGCCGTGGAGACCGCGATCAAGGTCAGCCGCAAGTGGGGCTACGAGGTCAAGGGCGTCCCCGCCGGGCAGGCCTCGATCGTCACCATGAAGGGCAACTTCCACGGTCGCACGACCACCATCGTCAGCTTCTCCGACGACGAGGTCGCGACTGGCGGCTACGCCCCCTTCACCTCGGGTTTCCGCAGCGCGACGTACGGCGACATCGACGCGGTCGCCGCCGCCATCGACGACACCACGGTGGCCGTGCTGTTCGAGCCGATCCAGGGCGAGGGCGGCGTGGTCCTGCCGCCGGAGGGCTTCCTGCGCGACCTGCGTGCGCTCTGCACCGAGCGCAACGTGCTGATGGTCGCCGACGAGATCCAGTCGGGGCTCGCCCGCTCGGGCAGGACCTTCGCCTGCGACCACGAGGACGTCGTCCCCGACATCTACATCATGGGCAAGGCTCTCGGTGGCGGCATCTATCCCGTCTCCGCGATCGCAGCCGACCACGCGATCCTCGACGTGATCACCCCCGGCTCGCACGGCTCGACCTTCGGCGGCAACCCGCTGGCGGCGGCCATCGGCACCGAGGTCGTCGCGATGCTCGAGGAGGGCACGTTCCAGGCCCGCTCGCTCGAGATCGGCGCCCAGCTCGACGCCGGCCTGCGCCCGTTGCTCGGGCAGGGGCTGGTCGACGTACGCGTCCGCGGTGCCTGGGCCGGGATCGACATCGACCCCGCCCTGATGACCGGCCGCCAGATGTCGGAGGCGCTCATGGAGCGCGGCATCCTGGCCAAGGACACCCACGGCTCCACGGTCCGGTTCGCGCCGCCGCTGGTGGCCAGCGACGACGACATCGCGCTGCTCGTGTCCTCGATCACCGAGATCCTCGCCGCGGGCTGAGCCCTGAGCGCCCGCTTCGACCACCTCGTCATCGCCGTCGCCGACCTGGACGAGGCGGCTGCGCGGTGGTGCGACGCAGGCCTGCCCGCCGTCCGTGGGGGAGCGCACCCTGTCGGCACGGCGAACGTGCTGGTCCGCGGTCCGCACCCGGCGTACGTCGAGCTGATCGCGGCCGGTCGTGACGAGTCGAACCCGTGGCTGGACCGGGTGCGTGCTGCCCGCGGCCCGATCTCGTGGGCCGTCGCGGTCGACGACGTCGAGGTCTCCCGGGCCGCCCTGGCGGAGGCGGGTTTCGACCCGGCACCCGTGGTCGAGGGATCTCGTCGTACGCCGGACGGTGACGTCGTGGCCTGGCGGCTGTGCGACGTCGGTGCGGGGCCGTACGACGGGTCCCTGCCGTTCCTGATCCAGTGGACGACGCCGATGGGGCCGGGGCCGGCCGACGGCCCGATCGTGGAGCACGTCGGCCTCACGCCGCCGGATCCCGACCGTCTGGCCGACCTGCTGCTGGCCGTGGGGTTCGTCCCGAGCCAGCACTGGCCGAGGCGGATGTTCCACTCGGCCGACGGGGGGCCGAGCATCACCCTGGATCCGGTGGGGGAGCCGGACGACCCGGCCGGGGGTGCGTGGGTCATGGTCCGGGAGGGCGACGCCGGCGAGCCAGCCGTCTCCATCTCACTGGCAGTGCCGACGGGCGAGCCCGCCTCCCACACGCTGGACGGTGTCTCGGTGGCCACCCGGCTCGACCGTCGCCGGCTCGCGGCGGCGGCGCTGATCCCCGCCGTCGACGAAGCCTTCGCGCGGCTGCGCGGCGACCTCGCCGACTGGCCCAACCCCCATCCCGGCGGCAGGGCAGCGACCGAGGAGGAGTACTCCCGGTGCCTCGACCCCGTGAAGTACCGCCTGCTCGCCGTGCGGGCTGATGCGTGGGTGGAGGCGCTGACCTCGTCGGGCCTCGGGATCGCCGAGGCCCTCGACGCCGCGGCCGTGTCCTGGCGCGGCGACCAGGTCCTCACCCTGCGTCGCGTCACGCTCGTGCGTGGCAGGCCGGGCACCCAGCCGATCGTGGTCGCGTGGGCGCCGACCCAGTGCGCCGAGGAGACCCTCGTCCAGGTCGGCGTCGGCGACCCGGTCGAGCTGCTCGCCCGCCAGCCGGACTGCGGCTGCGACGCCTGTGACACCGGCTCGGCGGACCTCCTCGAGACCGTCGACAACGCCTTCCTCCTGGCGCTCTCCGGCGGCGTCTACGTGGTTCGCGACGGCGAGAGGGTCGTCCGGCGGTCGTTGGACGGTTGGGAGAGCACGGACGTGGCCGACGGTGAGCGCTGGCTGGCCGAGGCTGCCGACGGGCCCCGTGGTGACGGCGTCGTCGCCGGCGACCCGTGGCTCTGACTGGTCTCCTGACGGGGATCGTCAGAGACGGGGGAAGAGCTTCGCGCCATGTTCGCCCTCTTCGTAGACGGTCGAGGCCGGACCCACGATGAGCGGGTCCGGCGTGCCGATGAGGTCATGGTCCTTCTGGGGGTAGTCGAACCGGGACAGCACCAGACGCATGGCCTCCAGGCGAGCCCGCTTCTTGTCGTTGCTCTTGATGACGGTCCAGGGAGCGTGCGCGGTGTCGGTGTAGAAGAACATGGCCTGCTTCGCCTCGGTGTAGGCGTCCCACTTGTCGCGCGACGCGAGGTCGGTGGGAGAGATCTTCCACTGCTTGACCGGGTCCCCGACGCGGCTCTCGAAGCGGGCGGCCTGCTCGTCATGAGACACCGAGAACCACAGCTTGACCAGGTTGATCCCTGCCTTGACCATCATGTCCTCGAAGTCCGGGCAGGTGCGCATGAATTCGAGGTACTGCTGTGGTGTGCAATAGCCCATCACCCGTTCGACCCCGGCGCGGTTGTACCAGGAGCGATCGAACAACACGATCTCCCCGGCAGACGGAAGGTGCGCGACGTAGCGCTGGAAGTACCACTGCGTCGTCTCCTGCTCCGTTGGCACTGAGAGCGCGACGACGCGCGCACCACGCGGGTTCAGGTGCTCGGTGAAGCGCTTGATCGACCCGCCCTTGCCGGCAGCGTCGCGACCCTCGAAGAGGATGGCGACCTTGGTCCCGGAGTCCTTGGTCCACGCCTGCAGCTTCAACAGCTCGATCTGCAGCTTGCGCTTGGTGCGCTCGTATTCCTTGCGGGTCATCTTGGTGTCATAGGGATAGCCCTGGCGCCACGCTGGCTGCCCGTCGGTCCCTGGCACGTCGTCGTGCTCCTGACCGACCTCGGCGAGGTCGTCCTCGAGGTCCGCGATCGCGTCGAGCTCCTCGGCATGTCCTGACCCGGCGCGTACGACCTGCTCGTGAGACGTCATGCGATCACGCTAGGTGCGCTGATCGGCGCTGGCATGGGTCGTTGGCCCCCAGTGCCCGGGACCTGTGCCCCCGTCAGGCGATGGTGAGCCCACCATCGACCGGGATCATCTGCCCGGTGACGTAGCCGCCGGCGTCCGAGGCCAGCCAGACGGCAGTGGCGGCAAGCTCGCGGGGGTCGCCCGCGCGGCCGGCTGGCACACGTTGCAGGGCCATGTCGAGGTAGCCGTCGGCGTAGGTATCGGTCATCTCGGACTCGAAGAAGCCCGGGGCGAGCGCGTTGACCCGAATGCCCTTGCGACCCGTCCACTGCTGCGCCAGGTCGCGGGTCAGACCGCCGAGACCGGCCTTGGAGGCGGAGTACGCCGCCTGCGGGAGGCCGCCGGTGGTGATGCCCAGGATGGAGGAGATGTTGATGATGCTCGATCCGGGCTGCATGACCCGACCACAGGCCTGGGCCATCCAGTAGCAGCCGTTGAGGTTGACGTCGATCACGGAGCGGAACTGCTCCGGCGTCTCGTGGACCGCGGGAACCGCGGCGCCGATCCCGGCGTTGTTGACGAGCACGTCGACCCTGCCGAAGGTCTCCATCGCCTGGTCGACGAGGCGCTGGCACTGCTCGGGGTCCACCACGTCGGTGGCCACGGTGTGCACCCGGCGGCCGGTGGCGCGTACGGACTCGGCGACCGCCTCCAGCTTCTCGACGCGGCGCGCGCCGAGCACGACGTCGGCGCCCGCCTCCCCGAAGCCGTGGGCGAAGGCGACGCCCAGGCCGCTGGAGGCCCCGGTGACGATGACGACCTTGTCGTCGAGGCGGAAGAGGTCCATCACGGTCATGGCCGCACCCTAGTCGGCCACGTGGCGTGGGACTGGATGCCGAGTGCGCTCTCTCGAGCGGTGTGTGAGGAGGGTTCTGGGCCGGCGGAACCCGCCTCACGCACCGGCCGGCTGGTGTGTTGCCCGAGGCGCGCGGAGCGGCGGTGGCACAGGGGGCTTCGACGCTGCCAGAAGCCCCCTCACACACCGCCCCGCGCGGGAGCGGCGGGTGTGTGAGACCGGCTGGTCACCCCCCGAGGCGCGGGGAGCGGCGGTGGCCCAGGAGGCTTCGGCGCCGCCAGAACCCGCCTCACACACCGCCCAGCTGGCGTGTCCACCGAGGCGCGCGGAGCGGCGGTGGCACAGGAGGCTTCGGCGCTGCCAGAACCCGCCTCACTCACCGCCCCGCGCGGGAGCGGCGGGCGCGGCGGGCTCGGCGGCGACGGGCGCCCGCGGCAGGTCGCGCACCGAGCGTGAGGCGAGCACGAGGCCGCAGATGACGACGTACGCGATGCCGGAGGCCACGAGCACCCGCTCGTTGCCGAAGGCGAGGCCGAGCGGACCCCAGGCCAGCTGCCCGATCGGCATGGCGATGAACGAGCCGAGCATGTCGTAGGAGTAGGCGCGGCTGAGCATGTCGTCGTCGATGTTCTCCTGCATCGCGAGCGACCAGCCCATCGAGAACACCTCGATGCCCATCCCTCCGATGAAGGCCGCGGCCACCAGGGCCACGACCACCGGCTCGATGCCGAGCATCAGCATCGGGACCGCGTTGAGGGCGACCGCGAGCATCCCCCACAGCAGCGGGCGCTCGAGCCGGAAGCGCAGCAGCACGAGGGCCATGACCAGGAGTCCGGCAGCCTCGGCGGACAGCACGAACCCCCAGGCCTGGCGGCCGATCGTGTCCTCGGCCACCACGGGGCCGAGGATGAAGAGGGCCCCGTTGTGGATCATGTTGAGCACGCTGAAGCCCAGGACCACGACCCACAGCCAGGTCACGCTGCGGAAGAACGTCCAGCCCTCCCGCAGGTCCTGGAGGGTCGAGGTCGCATCGACCCGCGGGGCCCGCGCGGGGATGTCGACCGGGAGCAGCAGGAGGGCGGCCAGGGCCCAGGTCAGGGCGTCGACCCCCAGGGCCCATCCGGGGCCGACGGTGACCACGAGGAAGGCCCCGAGCGACGGGCCCAGGACCGTCAGGCCGTTGCGGGTGAGGGACAGCAGGGCGTTGGCCTGCTGGAGCGACTCGCGCGGCACGAGCTGGGGGACCAGCCCCGCCATCGCGGGCATCGACATCGCGGACACCGCTCCGTGGAAGGCGGTCAGCACGATGATCATCCACAGCTCGGCGCGACCGGTCAGCACGAGCCACGCGATCGCGCCCTGGGAGAGCGCCGAGGCGACGTTGGAGACCTGGAGGACCGCGGCGCGGGGGAAGCGGTCGGCGAGCACGCCGCCCCACAGCAGGAGCAGGATCATCGGGATGGTGTGGGCGGCCAGCACCATCCCGATCGCGATGCCTCGGCCGTCGATGTCGAGGACCGCGAACGTCAGCGCGATGTTGGCCATCATCGCGCCGAGGGTGTTGACCAGGCGCGAGGAGAAGTACCACGCGAAGTTGCGCTCGCCGAGCGGTGCCAGAGACCCCTGGCGCGTCACCGGCCCTTCTCCTGGGTAGGCACCCAGCGCACGGCCTCGCCGGTGAGACCGCCGGCCATCGTGAAGGCGTTGCTCGTGAAGCTGACGTGGATCGTCTCGGGGGTCCCGGTGGGGCGGGCCTCGGCGTGCAGGAGGTGAGCTGCCTCGTACATGAGGTCCAGCGCGCGGTGCCAGACCTCGACCGGGACCCACGTCTCCAGGTCGCTGGACGAGCCCGGCCCCGGCGCCGCGTCGACGAGCCGGCGCTCGACCTCGGCGGCGTTGGCCCGGGCGTAGGCGACCCGGTCGTCGACGCCGCTGGCGCGATCGGCGAGCTCCCGGGTGGCGTCGTAGCGGTAGCGCTTGGCCACGCCGCCCCGGATCTTCTCCTCGCTCTCGACCACCAGCTCACCGATGTCGTGGAGGAGGCGCAGGTGGTACGACGCGTTGGCGTGCGTGAGCTCGAGGGCGCGGGACACCTCGGCCGCGCTCATCGCCTCGGCGGTCAGGAGCGAGAGGATGCGCAGTCGGACCGGGTGCGCGGTCGCACGCAGTCGCGCCACGGCCTCGTGGTCGGTCTCGTTGTCCATCTCACCCTCCAAGAGTTCTTGGGGAGTGAGTGTGTCCGACACCCGGAACGACTGTCAAGCACTTCTTGGGCAGTCATCCCGGATCCACCCCTGAGTCGACCCTGACCCGACCCCGGAACGGGATGAAAACGCGGCTCCGGCGTGCTTCAGTAGGTGACACCACAGGGCACCCGGCCCACCGAGGAGTGAGTGAGATGTCCGACTACCCGAACTACGACCCGCACCAGCCCGGCCAGCAGGGCTACGGCCAGATGCCCGACTACCGGGCCCCCGGCAACACCCGCGCCATGTCGCCGCAGGACGAGCGCACCTGGGGCGCCATCGCCCACGGCGGCGCCCTCGTCGCGATGATCGTCTCGGCCGGCTTCCTGGGCTTCCTGGGCTCGCTCGCCGTCTACATCGTCCACAAGGACCGCGGCCCGTTCGTCCGCGCCCACGCGGCGAACTCGCTGAACGTGCAGATCACGATGTTCATCTGGATCGTCATCTCGATCCCGCTGATCCTGCTGCTCGGCCTGGGCCTGCTGACCCTGGTCGCCGCGCCCTTCGTCGCCGGCCTGCTGCACGTCATCGGCGCGATGAAGGCCTACCAGGGAGAGTGGTGGAACCCGCCGCTCACTCCGCGCTTCGTGAGGTGAGCTGACCCAGGACCTCGTCCTGCCAGGCGAACGCTGCCCGGGACCGGACCGCCAGGTCCGGCCCGGGCAGCACTGCGTCCACCCGCTCGGCCATGCCGACCGGCAGGTCCGTACGCAGGTAGCGCAGGCCGAAGTCGAAGCGGGCGGGGGAGTGCTGGATCCGCAGCAGCCGGACCAGAGGCTCGACCGCGAACCGCAGGTGGAGAGCCGTCGCCTCGGCGTGGTCGCCCCGCGCGATCGCCCGCTCCACCAACCAGGCAGCGGTCTGCCGACGCGCAGCGGTCTGCTGCACGGCCTGGCGCCGCTGCGCCTCCATCTCGCCCTCGTCGTCGTGCTCGAGGACGAGCAGGCCGGCCGGATCGTGCAGCACCATCGGCGTGCCGTGGCGCCGGGTGTCCATCGTCAGGCGCTCGGGAGTGGTCTGGATGACGAGGTCGAGCAGGCGCGTGGGCCGCGAGAGGTCGGCCGCATCGGGCTGGAGGTGCAGGAAGCACTGCCGCCCCGTGGGCCAGGTCGACTCGGGCAGCTCCCAGACGTGGTCGACGTCGAACCGCTCCCGCGCCAGCGCCACCACCGCGTCGTACGTCGTCGCGGCGTCACCGCTGCACCACGCCTCGACGTCCAGGTCGGAGTGCTCGTCCCACCCGCCGGTCACCGCGGAGCCGTTGACCACGATCACGTCCAGGGCCGGGACCCGCTGCGGGAGTCCGGCCAGGAAGTCCACGCAGTCGTCGTAGCGGGTCAGGTCAGCGGTCATCTCCGCAGTATCGCCTCGCGAGCGGTGACCGCGACAGGCTACGATGGGCGCGTGCACCAGAACCTCCTTCTTCCGCAGCCGCGCTGATCGCTCCCACCGGAGCGTCACGCGGCTACCCCTCCATGTGAGGGGTTTTTTCATGCCAGCACCCCGTCACGCCAGCAGCCAGCCAGCAGCAAGAGGACACGTCATGACCCAGGACAGCGGAGCCCACGACAGCGAGCGGTCGTCGTACGACATCGCGGCCACCGAGGCGAAGTGGCAGCCGGTGTGGGAGGAGCTGCAGCCCTTCCGTGCCGACGACGACAGCCCGCGCGAGAAGCGCTACGCGCTGACGATGTTCCCCTACCCCAGCGGCGACCTGCACATGGGTCACGCCGAGGTGTTCGCGCTGCACGACGTGGTGGCGCGCTACTGGTGGCAGCGCGGCTATGAGGTGCTGAACCCGATGGGCTTCGACTCCTTCGGGCTGCCCGCGGAGAACGCCGCGATCCGCAACGACGAGCACCCCGACACCTACACGCGCGCCAACATCGCCAAGTCGATCGAGTCGTGCAAGAAGTACGCCGCGTCGTTCGACTGGACGCGCACCTTCAACACCTCCGACCCGGACTACTACCGCTGGACGCAGTGGCTGTTCCTGAAGTTCTACGAGCGCGGCCTGGCCTACCGCAAGAAGTCCGCGGTGAACTGGTGCCCGCAGGACCAGACGGTGCTGGCCAACGAGCAGGTCGTGGCAGGCATGTGCGAGCGATGCGGGGCGGAGGTGACCAAGAAGGAGCTGACCCAGTGGTACTTCAAGATCACCGACTACGCCCAGGAGCTGCTGGACGGCCTGGACGACCTGGAGGCGACCTGGCCCGACCGCGTCGTCACCGCCCAGCGCAACTGGATCGGCCGGTCCGAGGGTGCGCACGTGGACTTCGTGGTGGCCGGTCGGACTGAGCCGATCACGGTCTACACGACCCGACCCGACACCATCTTCGGCACCACGTTCATGGTCATCGCCATGGACTCTGCGCTGGCCGACGAGCTGGTCACCGATGCGCAACGTCCGGCCTTCGAGGCCTACCGCGACGAGGCACGCAAGGCCTCCGACATCGACCGACTGGCCACCGACCGCTCCAAGACCGGCATCGACCTGGGCGTCACCGCGACCAACCCGGTCACCGGTGAGCAGATGCCCGTCTGGGCGACCGACTACGTCCTGGCCGACTACGGCACTGGCGCGGTCATGGGCGTTCCCGGCGGCGACCAGCGCGACTGGGAGTTCGCCACCGCGATGGGCCTGCCGATCGTGCGGACCACCGAGCCGCCGGCGGACTACGAGGGCGAGGCCTACGCCGGGGAGGGCGCCACGATCAACTCGCCCGCGCCGGGCACGGACTCGCCGCTGGACATCAACGGTCTGTCGGTGGCCGACGCCAAGCGGGCCACCATCGACTTCCTGGACCAGCAGGGGGCGGGCAAGGGCGCGGTCAACTTCCGCCTGCGCGACTGGCTGATCAGCCGCCAGCGTTACTGGGGCCCACCCATCCCGATCGTCCACTGCCCGGTCGACGGCGAGGTGCCGGTGCCCGAGGACCAGCTGCCGGTGACGCTGCCCGACCTGCGGGGTGAGGACCTGAAGCCCAAGGGCACCTCGCCGCTGGGCGGGGCGACCGAGTGGGTCAACGTCGCCTGCCCGACGTGCGGCGGCCCGGCCACCCGCGACACCGACACCATGGACACGTTCGTCGACTCGTCCTGGTACATGTTCCGCTACTGCTCGCCCCACGACGACACGCAGGCCTTCGACCCGGCCAGGGTGAACGCCTGGATGCCGGCGAACCTCTACGTCGGCGGCGTGGAGCACGCCGTGCTGCACCTGCTGTACGGCCGCTTCTTCACCAAGGTGCTCAACGACATGGGCCTGGTCGACTTCCGTGAGCCGTGGTCGGCCCAGCTGAACCAGGGCTTCGTCATCAACCAGGGCAAGAAGATGAGCAAGTCCCTGGGCAACGGCGTCGACCTGGGGGACCAGCTCGGTGCCTTCGGTGTCGATGCGGTGCGGCTGACGCTGGTGTTCGCCGGTCCGCCGGAGGACGACATCGACTGGGCCAACATGTCGCCGGACGGGGCGCTGCGCTTCCTGCAGCGCGCCTGGCGGCTGTCGGGCGACGTCACCTCGGCACCTGGCGTCGATGTCACGGCCGGGGCAGTCGCGCTGCGTCGTACGACCGCGCGCACCGTGCGCGACGCGGCGCAGCTGATCGAGGCCTACCGCTTCAACGTCATGGTCGCCCGGGTGATGGAGCTGGTGAACGCCACCCGCAAGGCGATCGACTCGGGCTGCGGCCCCGCCGACCCGGCGGTGCGCGAAGCCACCGAGGCCGTCGCGATCATCCTGTCGCTGGTCGCGCCCTACGTCGCCGAGGAGATGTGGGAGCGACTGGGCCACCAGCCCACCGTCGTACGCGTGGGGTGGCCGGCCGTCGACGAGGCGCTGCTGGTCGAGGAGTCGGTCACCGCGATCGTGCAGGTCAAGGGCAAGGTCAAGGCCCGCCTCGAGGTGTCCCCGGACATCTCCGAGGCCGACCTGGAGGCGGCCGCCCTGGCCGACGAGGGCGTGCGGAAGGCGATCGACGGTGAGACGATCCGCAAGGTCGTCGTCCGGGCGCCCAAGCTCGTGAACATCGTCGTCTAGGGTCTGGCCATGCCCAAGGTCGTGGTGGTCACCGACTCGACCGCGAGCCTGCCGCCGGACGTGGCGGCGGCCCGCGGGATCCGGGTCGTGCCGCTGCAGGTCGTCATCGGCGCCAGGGTGCTCGACGAGGGACCGGACGGCGCGACCCCCGACGTGGTGGCCGAGGCGCTGCGCGAGTTCGTGCCGGTCAGCACCTCGCGCCCGGCTCCGGCCCTGTTCGCCGAGGTCTACCGCGAGGTCGCGGCCGCCGGTGCCGACGAGATCATCTCGATCCACCTGTCCGGTGAGATGAGCGGCACCTTCGAGTCCGCGCAGCTCGCGGCCCTCGACGTGGAGCTGCCCGTGCACGTCGTCGACTCGACCCAGGTCGGCATCGCCACCGGATTCGCGGCGCTGACCGCCTGCGACGTCCTCGATGCGGGGGGCACACCCGAGGAGGCCGCGGAGGCTGCCCTCGCGCGGGGCCGGGCCGCGACGTCGCTGTTCTACGTCGACACCCTCGAGTACCTCCGCCGCGGCGGACGGATCGGCGCGGCCGCTGCCATCCTCGGCAGCGCGTTGTCGGTCAAGCCGCTGCTCGAGATCGCCGACGGCAGGGTCGCGGCGCGCGAGCGGGTCCGGACGGCGTCCCGCGCCCTCGCCCGCCTGGTCGAGCTGGCCGTCGACGCCGCCGGCGACCAGCGGATCGACGTCTGCGTCTCCCACCTCGCCAACGCCGACAAGGCGGAGGAGCTCGCGGCCACGCTCACCGAGCGCCTGGCCGACGGGCTGGAGGGCCGCGAGGTCATGTGCGGCGAGCTGGGGGCCGTCCTCGGCGCCCACGTCGGGCCCGGCATGGTCGCAGTCTGCGTCGCACCGCGGGTCTGAGCGGGGTTCTCCACAGATTGCCCGGACGGGCTTACGGCGAGGTCGCGTGCGTTCCTAGCGTGGACGCATGCGCAGGAGCCAGTCCACGACCGAGCACACGGAGGCCGTGTCGCGACGCCTGGCGACGTTGAGTGCCGAGCTGGCCGCCGTACGCCGTGAGCCGTCGCCTGCGCGGCCGGACGAGCAGCACACCCGCATCCGGGGCGAGCCAGAGGAGGTCGCCGTCGCCCCGGTCGTGCTCCCCGTCCCCGGCCGGCACGCCTCGCGGCGCCTGAGCGTGGGTGCCCTGCAGCTCGGGCCGGTGCACCTGGCCGTCGTGGCCGTCGTGGCGGCGGTGGCCGTCGGCATCGCCGCGTGGGTCGCGGTCGGTGACCAGGCGCAGCCGGTGCCGGTGCCGGAGGTGGCGTCGGCCGCGACCCCGCTGACGTCGGTGAGTCCGTCGGTGGTGGTGAGCGAGGGAGTCGAGGTGACGGTGGACGTGGCGGGGAAGGTACGCCGCCCCGGCATCGCCGTGCTCCCGCCGGGGTCGCGGGTCGTGGACGCCCTCACGGCCGCCGGCGGGGCGCGACGCGGCGTCGACCTGACCTCGCTCAACCTGGCGCGGCCGCTGGTCGACGGTGAGCAGATCCTGGTCGGCGTGGCCGTGCCGACGGGCGTGGCCGGCACGCTCGGCACGCCGGGGCAGACGGGGGCGTTGGTCAACATCAACACCGCCGACCCGCTCACCCTCGAGTCGCTTCCCGGCGTGGGGCCTGTCACCGCTGCGGCCATCGTGGGGTGGCGCACCGACAACGGTGCGTTCTCGTCGGTCGACGAGCTCCTGGAGGTCAGCGGGATCGGCGACGCCACCCTGGCCGAGCTGGCCCCCTACGTGACGATCTGATCGCCGGTCAGGGTGGATCTGCGCGCCCTGTTGCTCGGGGCCGGAGCCTGGGCAGGGTCCCTGGTGGTGCTGCTGCTCCCCGGCCGGGTCGCCGTTGTGGCAGTCACGCTGGTCGTGGTGGTCTGCGTCGCCCTCGTCGCCCGCCGCCACCTCGCCCTCGCGTGGCTGGGACCGGTCGTCGCTCTCGCTGCGGTCGCGGGGGTCGGGGCGCTGCACCAGACCCTCGTGTCGACCTCGCCGTTGACCGACCTGGCCGCGGAAGGAGCGGTGGTGGAGCTGCGGCTCGACATCACCTCCGACGTACGCGTCGTGGCCGGGCAGTTCGGCGACGTGCAGGTGGCGCGGGCACGGGCGACCCGCCTGGTCGGGCGGGGCGCCGCGTGGCAGGTCTCCGTGCCGGTCGTCGTCCTGGCCGACGCAGACTGGCCGACCCCGGCGCTGGGCACCACCCTCGACACGACCGCCCGGCTGGTCCCGGCCGACGACGACGCAGCCGCCCTCGTCCGGCCGATCGGGACACCGGCGCTCGTGCAGGCGCCCGGCGTGTGGTGGGACGCGGCCGCAGCCGTACGCCGCTCCGTGCGCGCCGCGGTCGCCGACCGCGATGTCGACGCGCGCGAGCTGGTGCCGGCGCTGGTGGCCGGCGACGACGGCGGGCTCGCTCCCGAGGTCGCCGACGACTTCCGCACCACCGGGCTGACGCACCTGCTCGCGGTCAGCGGCACCAACCTGACGCTCGTCGTCGGCTTCCTGATCGTGCTCGGGCGGTGGGTCGGCGTCCGCGGTCGCTGGATCCACGTCCTGGCGGTGGCCGGGATCGTCGGCTTCGTGGTGGTCGCACGGGCCGAGCCGAGCGTGGTGCGGGCGGCGGCCATGGGCACGGTCGCGCTGCTGGGCATGGGCCGCAACGGGCGCTCACGGGGGACCAGGGGGCTGGGAGTCGCGGTGCTGGTGCTGCTGCTCGCTCACCCGGCTCTCGGGGTGAGCGCCGGCTTCGCGCTGTCGGTGCTCGCCACCGGCGGGATCCTGCTCCTCGCGCCGCTGTGGCGCGACGCACTGATGCGGTGGACCCCGCGCTGGGCGGCCGAAGCGGTCTCCGTGCCGCTGGCCGCCCAGGTGGCGTGCACGCCCGTGGTGGCCGCGATCTCGGGACAGGTCAGCCTGGTCGCGGTCGCCGCCAACCTGCTGGCTGCTCCGGCGGTCGCGCCCGCCACGGTCCTCGGCCTGGCGGGTGGCCTGCTGGGGTTGGCGTGGGCGCCGATCGGAGTCGTCGTCGCCGCGCCTGCGGCATGGTCGGCGAGCTGGATCATCACGGTGGCAGAGCACGGGGCCGCCCTCCCCACGTCGGCGGTGACCTGGGGGACGGGCCCGCTGGCGCTGCTCCTGCTGACGGGGTTGTGCCTGCTGGTGGTGCTGCTCGCCCCGCGACTGCTGGGCCAGCCCACGACCGCCCTCGCCTGCACCGGCCTGCTCGTCGCCGGAGTGCTCGTGCGGCTGCCCAGTCCGGGCTGGCCGCCGGAGGGGTGGGTGCTGGCCATGTGCGACGTCGGTCAGGGCGACGGCCTGGTCCTGCGAGCCGGAGCGGGCTCGGCCGTCGTCGTGGACGCCGGACCCGACCCGACGCTGATGGACTCCTGCCTCGACCGGCTCGACATCACCAGCGTCCCGCTGGTGGTGCTGACCCACTTCCACGCCGACCACGTCGACGGGCTGGCCGGGGTCGTCGAGGGACGTCGGGTGGGGGAGGTCGATTCGTCGTCCCTGCTCGAGCCGGCGAGCGGGGTGCGGACGGTGGCCTCGGTGCTCGGCTCCGACCCCGCGCCGGCGTCGTACGACGTGACGCGGCGGGTCGGCGACGTGACGCTCCAGCCGGTCTGGCCACCTCCCGACGGTGGCATCACTGATCCGGGTGAGAGTGCGCCCAACAACGCGAGCGTGGTCCTGCTGGCCGAGGTGGCTGGCGTCCGGATCCTGTTGACCGGCGACGTCGAGCCGTCTGCCCAGGCGGCCCTCGAACGCACGCTCGTCGGCCTGCAGGTAGACGTCGTCAAGGTGCCGCACCACGGGAGTCGTCACCAGGACCTGCCGTGGCTGGCGTCGCTCGGGGCCGGGGTGGCGCTCGTGTCGGTGGGGGCGGGCAACGACTACGGCCACCCGTCCGGCGACGTGCTCGCCGGGCTCGCGGCGACGGGCGCGGACGTGTGGCGGACGGACACCTCCGGCGACGTGGTCGTGGTGGTGCGACAGGGGGAGGTGGGTGTCGTCACCCGCGGCTAGGGTTGGCGCACCATGGCACGCACCCCCACCGCAGCGCAGGTCCTCGGCCACGTCGTCCTCGTGACCGGCAAGGAGGAATACCTCTCTGCCCGCACGGTCGCCTCGGTCCGCGACGCGGTGCGCGCCCACGACGCCGACGCGGAGTTCGCCGAGTCGGCGGCCTCCGAGCTGACCCTGGCCGCCCTCGGGGAGATGGCGGCGCCGTCGCTCTTCTCCTCGATCCGGTGCGTGATCGTGCGGGGGTTCGAGGACCTGCCCGACGAGTCCGTCGACGGGGTCCTCGACTACTGCGCAGCTCCGGCCGACGACGTCGCGCTCGTGCTCGTGCACTCAGGCGGACCGAAGGGCAGCGGTGTGCTGGGCAAGCTGCGCAAGCTGTCCGCGGTGACCGAGGTGAAGTCCGAGGAGATCAAGGCCAAGGACATGCCGGCGTTCGTGAGCGCCGAGGCGGCCGTCCACGGCGCCAAGATCACGCAGGACGCTGCCGCCTACCTCGTGCAGGCGGTCGGCAGCGACCTGCGCTCGCTCGCGGCCGCGGCCGACCAGCTGACCAACGACTTCCCCGACGAGCAGCTGACCATCGAGAAGGTGCAGCGATACTTCGGTGGGCGCGCCGAGGCGAAGTCGTTCTCGGTGGCCGACGCCGCCTTCTCCGGCCGACGGGCTGCGGCACTGGAGGAGCTGCGCTGGGCGCTCGACTCCGGCACCGCGTCGGTCCTGGTGACGTCCGCGATGGCCGCCTCGGCCCGCAGCATCGCGCGCTACCTCGGTTCGCCGCGCGGCGCCCGCGAGGCCGACCTCGCGCGCGACCTCGGCGTGCCGCCGTGGAAGGTGCGCACGGTCCGTGACCAGTCCCGCTCGTGGTCCGAGGAGGGGATCTCCCGGGCCGTCCGCGCAGTGGCGGTGGCGGACGCCGACATCAAGGGCCAGGCCCACGACGCGTCCTACACGCTGGAGCGGCTGGTGCTCACCGTCGCCGGGCTGCGCGAGAGTCGCTAAATGCGAGACGCCCGCCACGAGGGCGGGCGTTCGACGGTGAAGACGGGTGTCAGAGCGACGCGGTCTTCTTGGCGATCGACGACTTGCGGTTGGCGGCCTGGTTGGCGTGGATGACGCCCTTCGAGGCGGCCTTGTCGAGCTTCCGCATGGCGTCGCGGGCGGCTGCCTGGGCGCCGTCCTTGTCGCCGGTCTCGGCCAGCTCGCGGAACTTGCGGACCGCGGTGCGCAGGGCCGACTTCACGCCCTGGTTGCGCTGACGGGCCAGCTCGTTCTGCTTGTTGCGCTTGATCTGGGACTTGATGTTCGCCACGTGTGAATCCTCAGGTGCTGGTGGTGGAAAGGAAAAGACTGGTGCCTGTCGGCTGCCTGGCAACCCCTGCCCGTGAAAGAACGCGGTGAGGGTCGGGTGCCGGACATGCAGTGATGGACTCTACCGCCAGCGCGCGTGAGCGCCCAAATCGCTCCGCGGCGGTCAGGACGTACGCCGCTCCGCGGTCCGCTCACAGCCAGCCTCGCCGCTCGGCCAGCCAGTCCCAGCAGACCTCGCCCTGCCAGCGCTGGTGGTCGCGCAGGTGGGGCGACGTCGGCGGCACCGGCTGGGTGGCCTGGAAGAAGAAGTAGCCGACGTAGAGCGCCAGGTTGATGTCGAAGGCCTCGGCGTCGACGTCGCGCAGGAGTCGCCGGGTGGCGAGGATCCGTTCCACGTCGATGCCCTCCCCGCGCGGCCCGATCAGGGCGGCGAAGGAGTCGAACCACGAGCAGCCGCGCACCGGCCAGTTCCAGTCGCAGATCCAGGCCCGGCCGTCGGAGTCGATCAGCACGTTGTCGGACCTGATGTCGGTGTGGACGAGCGTGTCGCCGGAGCAGACCTCGGCATAGCGGCGGGCCAGCGCCTCGGCCTCCACCAGATGGGCGGGGTCGAGGTCGGTACGGGTGTCGTGGATGCTCGGCCAGCCCGCGAGCAGCGGGGCGAAGTCCTCGACCGCCTCGTCGAGGGTCAGCGCGGCCGGTGGGGGAGTCAGCGCGTCGGCCGACTGCTCCAGCGCGTCGAGGAGGGCGTCGAGGTCGGGCAGCTGCCACGGGCGGTGCGGCGCCCGTGCGGCGACGTACTCGATGCCGAGGGCGACCCAGTCGTCGTCGAGGTGCCAGAGCAGCCGCGGGGCCGGCACCGACGCCGGCAGGGCGGTGAGCTTGCGCGCCTCCTCCCGGTAGGAGTCGGCGAACGTCCGCTGCGCCTTGACCGAGGCGGCCTTCACGAAGTGGCGCGACCCGTCCTCGCAGACCAGGACCGAGGCGAAGCCCGGTGTGAACCCGCTTGTCTGGGAGATCGCCTCGCGCACCGGGGAACCGCACTTGCGCTCGATGTAGGAGCGCAGGTTCGACGGCAGGAAGGGCCACTCCAACCGACGTGCGGTGGCACCGTGCGGAGCGGGGTAGGGATCGGGCATGGCGGCATCCTTCCCCACCTGCACGAGGAGCGACGAGCCGATATCCGGTGGAGGCCGTCATCGGGGGCGCGGCAGGATGCGGGGCATGCCCGAGCTCGTCCTCCCCACCGTCGCCGTCCACCGATCCTTCCTCGCCGCCATGGACGAGTTCGTCGCCGAAGGAGCCAGGGACTCGCAGACCGCGGCCTGGATCGAGCACAACGCTCCCGGCTGGCAGGACCACGAGGTGTTCGCCGAGTTCGTCGCCGAGGTCATCGCCGACGCGGAGGAGGACCGGCCACGCATCGCGCGCTTCGTGCCGTGCACCACCCTGTGGTGGATCGACGGCGACGACTACCTCGGCCGGCTCGCCATCCGCCATCGCCTCAACGACTTCCTGTTCGAGGTCGGCGGGCACATCGGCTACGACGTACGACCGTCCGCGCGCCGCCGCGGTCACGCGAGCGCGATGCTGCGCGGCGCGCTGCCGTGGGCGCACGCCCTCGGTGTCGACCCGGCGCTGGTCACCTGCGACGTCGACAACGTCGGCTCGGTGAGGGTCATCGAGGCCGCGGGCGGAGAGCTCGAGGACGTACGCGGGAAGAAGCGGCGCTACTGGGTGCCGACCGGCTGACGACCGGCCTTGCCGTCCGCGTCGCGGCGGGTGAATGATCAACGGTGTGACGGACATGTGGCGGACGATCTCCGCCGAGCGCGGAGCACTTGCCGACGACCTGGCCGGACTGACGGACGAGCAGTGGGAGACCCGTTCGCTCTGCGAGGACTGGTCGATGCGCGAGGTCCTCGCCCACATGACGGCGACCGGACAGACCAGTCCGTTGGGGTTCGTCACCGGCCTGGCGTCCTCGGGGTTCGCGTTCAGCACGTTCAGCCGCAAGGGGATAGACCGCAACCTCGGGACGTCGCCGGCGGACACCCTGGCGGCGTTCAGGAGCATCCAGTCGAGCACCACGGCGCCGCCCGGACCGAAGACGTCCTGGCTCGGTGAGGCGATCGTCCACGCCGAGGACATTCGCCGTCCGCTGGGCCTCCGCCACGAGTACCCCATGGATGCGGTACTGGCCTGCCTCGACTTCTACAAGAGATCCAACACCCTGATCGGCACCAGGTCGCGCATCGAAGGGCTCGAGCTCGTCGCCAGCGACGCCGACTGGACGTCGGGTGAGGGACTGGAGGTCTCCGGACCCGCCCTCTCGCTACTGATGGCTGCTACCGGACGGTTCGCCGCGGCGGGCGACCTCTCGGGTCCGGGCGCAGAGCGTCTCGCTCGGCGTTGACGCCCGGGTCCGGCACGGGTAGTGCTCGCGTCGCCGCGCCAACCCCCACGACCGCGACCAGGAGGCCGACCAGCTGGGTGGCCGACAGCTTCTCGTCGAGGACCACCCACGCGAGCACGGCCGTCACCGGCGGGCTGAGGAAGAACAGGCTGGCCGCGGCGCCCGAGCCGGCGCGCAGCACGAGGAGGGACAGCAGCACCAGGCCGACGATCGAGTTGACGATCGCCAGGAACAGCACCGACACGACGGCCCGCCGTTCGTCGGTGACCGGCCAGGCTCCCTCCGTGAGCCAGCCGAGCACGAGCAACGGCGGCGCCGACACCGCGAACTGGAGTGCCGCCGACCACAGCAGGTCGGGGGTGGCGCCGATCCAGCGCTGGCCGAGCGTGCCGAGGCTCAGCGTGAGCATGCTGAGCATCCCGATGACGACGGCGACCGGGCCGCCCGCGTGACCGAGGTCCGAGCCGAGGACGAGCAGGACGCCGACCACACCGACGACGAAGCCGACCACCTGCACCGGTGAGACCCGCTCGCGGAGGAGTGCGGCCGCCAGGAGCGCGGTGAGCACCGGGCTGAGTGCATGGAAGAGGGACGCCAGCGTGGCGCCGAGCCCCAGGTCGAAGGCGACGTACATCAGGCCGAACTGGACGGCGTTCATCACGAAGCCGACGGCGGCGACCCGGGCGACCGTGTGACGGTCCATCCGGGTCGGGCGTCGCAGGGCGAGCGCGAGGCCGGCGCCGATGAGCGCAGCCAGCACGAAGCGCCAGCCGAGGACCGTGAAGGGCGCGGCCGCGTGGACCGCCGCCGGGCCGGAGATGTAGCCGGACGACCAGACGAGCACGAAGGCCACCGCCGGTAGCAGCGGGAGGTGTCTGCCTGATCCGGCCCCGGACGTCACCACGGCACGCTAGCCGCCCGGCCGTCACCGCCGTCGCCGGTTCGTCGCCGCAACACCTGCATGGGAGAATGACCCGATCCCGCCGTCGTACTCCTGAAAGCAGTCCGTGAGCCTCAAGAACGCGCCTCAGCCCGGCTCGACCGATCCGTCGATCATTCGCAACTTCTGCATCATCGCGCACATCGACCACGGCAAGTCGACGCTCGCTGACCGCATGCTCCAGCTCACCGGAGTCGTCGACGAGCGGTCCTCCCGTGCCCAGTACCTCGACCGGATGGACATCGAGCGCGAGCGCGGCATCACGATCAAGAGCCAGGCCGTACGCCTGCCGTGGACCGTGCCGGTCGACAACGACGAGGGTGCCGAGCCGGGCACCTACATCCTCAACATGATCGACACCCCCGGCCACGTCGACTTCACCTACGAGGTCTCCCGCTCGCTCGAGGCGTGCGAGGCGGCCGTGCTGCTCGTCGACGCGGCCCAGGGCATCGAGGCGCAGACGCTGGCCAACCTCTACCTCGCCCTGGGTGCCGACCTCCACATCATCCCGGTGCTCAACAAGATCGACCTGCCCAACGCCCAGCCGGAGAAGTACGCCGCCGAGCTGGCCGGCATCATCGGCTGCGACGTCTCCGACGTGCTGCTGACCTCGGCCAAGACCGGCCTGGGCGTCGAGACGCTGCTCAACGAGATCGTCAAGCAGACGCCGGCGCCGGTGGGCGACGCGGACGCCCCGCCGCGCGCGCTGATCTTCGACTCGGTCTACGACACCTACCGCGGTGTGGTCACCTACGTCCGCGTCATCGACGGCAAGCTCAGCCACCGCGACCGCATCAAGATGATGTCCAACGGCGTCGTCCACGAGATGCTCGAGGTCGGGGTGATCAGCCCGGAGCCGATGAAGGCCAGCGACCTGGGCGTGGGTGAGGTCGGCTACCTCATCACCGGTGTGAAGGACGTCCGCCAGTCCCGGGTGGGCGACACCGTCACCAGCCAGCACCACGGGGCCACCGAGTCGTTGGGCGGCTACAAGCACCCCAACCCGATGGTGTTCGCCGGCCTCTACCCGATCGACGGCGACGACTACCCCAACCTCCGCGATGCGCTCGAGCGGCTCCAGCTCAACGACGCCGCGCTGGCCTACGAGCCCGAGACCTCCGGCGCGCTGGGGTTCGGCTTCCGGTGCGGCTTCCTCGGCCTGCTGCACATGGAGATCGTGCGCGAGCGCCTCGAGCGCGAGTTCAACCTCGAGCTGATCTCGACCGCCCCCAACGTCGTCTACTCGGTCGCGATGGAGGACGGCACCGTCATCGAGTGCACCAATCCCAGCGAGTACCCCGACGGCGGCAAGATCGCCGAGGTCCGCGAGCCCGTCGTCCGCGCCACGATCCTCTCGCCGTCCGACTACATCGGCACGATCATGGAGCTGTGCCAGGCCAAGCGCGGCAACCTGCAGGGCATGGACTACCTGTCCGAGGACCGCGTCGAGATGCGCTACACGCTGCCGATGGGCGAGATCGTCTTCGACTTCTTCGACCAGCTCAAGTCGCGCACCAAGGGCTACGCCTCACTGGACTACGAGCGCGCCGGCGACCAGGCGTCCGACCTGGTCAAGGTCGACATCCTGCTGCAGGGCGAGCCGGTCGACGCCTTCTCCGCGATCGTCCACAAGGACGCGGCCTATGCCTACGGCGTGATGCTCGCGGGGAAGCTCAAGGACCTCATCCCGCGCCAGCAGTTCGAGGTGCCGATCCAGGCCGCCATCGGCGCGCGCGTGATCGCCCGCGAGAACATCCGCGCCATCCGCAAGGACGTCCTCGCCAAGTGCTACGGCGGTGACATCACCCGCAAGCGCAAGCTGCTGGAGAAGCAGAAGGAGGGCAAGAAGCGGATGAAGATGGTCGGCCGCGTCGAGGTCCCCCAGGAGGCGTTCGTCGCCGCCCTCTCCACCACGCAGCCGGCGGAGAAGTCCGGCAAGAAGTAGACCGTGCCCGCGTCCTGCCCGTCGTCGTACGCGCCGCTGACGTCGCACCGCAGCCGTGGGCCAACGGCGGCGGCGTGACCCGGGAGCTGTTGTGTGCCGACGACGGCTCGTGGCGGATCAGCCTGGCGGACATCGACACCGACGGACCCTTCTCGGCCTTCCCCGGCCGACAGCGGCTCCTGACGCTCGTCGACGGCCCGGTACTGGGGCTCGTGGTCGACGGCGAGACCTGTGCGGTCGAGCCGCACCGACCCTTCGCCTTCGCCGGCGACGCGGTCGTCGTCGCCACGGTGCCCGAGGGGCCGGTACGCGTCCTCAACGTCGTGGTCGATCCGGACGTCGTCGCCCCGTTCGTCACCGTCCTCGAGCTGGGCCGCTCCTCGACGCTGCCGCTGGCCGACGACCAGGCCGCCTTCGTCCTGAAGGGGAGCGCGACCCTCGGTGGGGTCGACGCCCCGGCCGGGAGCCTGGCCAGCGGACCGGGCGACCTGTCCGGCCGGTGCACGGTCGCGGTCATCACGCTGCAGCGCTCCTGACCTGTCGTTCTCGGCGGCCCGTCGTCGCTGCCTGTTCACCATGGGATGTAGGCGAACAGGCACTTCCCCATGTCAATTGACGCCGGGGAGTGCCCATTGACCGACATCCCATGGTGAACAGTCGGAGCGGGCAGGTCAGGCGGCGGACGTCACACGGCCTCGCGGCTGAGCGACACCTCCGTCACCGTGATGCCGAGCGCCGCGGCCAGCGCGGCCACGGGTTCCTCGAGCTCGGCCCGTCGGGGCCGACGGGTGCCGGCGAACCAGACCACCTCGAGCGGCCGTTGCTTCGCCGAACCGGAGGCGCGCCAGTAGCCGGTGATCCGGCCGTCGACGAGGAGGGGCGGCAGCACCAGCCCGTTGGCGCCGTTCCACAGTCGGGCCAGGTGGGTCGGCTCGGCGAACCGCAGGCGACCCGCCGGGTCGTAGCCGCACATCAGCGCGTCGAACTCCGGCAGCAGTCGTACGCCCTCCACGGTGCGCGGCGCCGGTGGCGACGGCAGGTCCACGTAGGTGCGGCCGTCCGGACCCACGGCCTCCACCAGGGCCAGGCGCTCGGCGAGCTCGACCAGGTGCTCGTCGACCACGCGCAGGCCGAGCCCGGACCACCAGGCGAGGTCGTGGCGCGAGGACGGGCCGTGGCAGCGAAGGTGCAGCTCGATCGCGTCGCTGATCGTGGTGTCCGCGACGGGGGTCAGGGTGCGGTACTCCGGCCTGCCCTGGCCCGACCAGTCGCCGTTGACCGGACGGCGGACCAGGCCGCCGTGGCCGAACGCGAGGTAGCGCCCGCCCTGTTGGTGGGTGATCTCGTCACGACCCTCGCGCGACATCAGCCACTCGTGCAGGTGCGCCTGGAGCTCGTCTGCGCTGCGCCACTCGGTGGCGAAGCCTCGGTGTCGGTCCACAGGTCCTCGAGGCTGGACTGTTCGAGCCGGAGCATCCGTTGCCACAGGGTGCGTTGCCCGACCCGCGTGGCTGCGGCCAGTACGGCGTACTGCTCGGGCGTCGCCGTGTGGACCGTGCCCCGGATGGTGCTGCCCCGCACGATCGCCCCGGACGTGTAGGCCCCGGTGATCTCCTCGCGAGTCGTGCCGGGGAGACGCGCGGCGAGGGCCAGGAACGGGGAGCGCGCGGTCTGGGACTGGATCGGCCCGATCCGATCGATCATCGAGGCGAGGTCGCTCAGCGCCTCGGGGAACTGCCGTGCGCGGGCGAGCCCCGCCAGGTCCTCCCACGAGAAGTGCACGCCTGCACGCTAGTGCGCCGGGGTGACCGGGGAAGCGGCGTGGAGGGCACATGGGGCTTCGCTCCGGCCGGCAACGGCGTCGAGGTGTCCTGGCAGTGGGTCGTGCAGCCCACCCGTGCGGGGACCTTGGTGATGCCGTTGGTCGCGCGGATGTGGCAGGGCTGTGCGCGTCAGGCACTGGAGGAGGTCGAGCGGGCCCTGCTCGCCAGGTGACGGGTCAGGCGCGCATCGGACCGCCTGGGCGGTCGTAGGACTCGGCCACGATCTCCGCCACCACCGACAGGGCGATCTCGCCCGGCGCCTTGCCCCCGAGGTTGTGGCCCGCCGGCACGTGCAGCGCCGACACGTCGACACCCTCGTCGACCAGCTCGTCGAGCAGGCCAGCGGCCCGGCGACGGCTCGCCATCATCGCGACGTACGACGCCTCCGAGGCCAGTGCGGCTCGCAGCACCGTGGGCGCGTCCGGGGCGTCGTGGTCGCAGAGCACCACTGCGTCGCCGGCCCCTGGAGCGAGTCCCGGACCGCCGTCGTCAATGGCCTGGACGTGCACCTCACGACCCGCAGCGGTGGCGATCACCTGGATCGCTCGCGAGATCGGATTGTCGCTCAGGACGAGGATGCGCCCGTGGTCGATCAGCCCGTCCGACCACGGCTGCTCGCGTTCGCTCATGGCATCAGGCTCGCACACGTTGTGTGCGCCAGGTCACACTCAGGCGCTACGGTCTCTGGATCGTGTGCCTGATATCGCCGACCCCCGTCGGCAGGGAGAGTGACGAGATGACCGCAACAGTGATCGTCGGCATAGACGGAAGTCAGCCGAGCAAGCGAGCCGTGGCCTACGCCATCGCCCTGGCCGAGGCGCAGGAGGTCAACCTGGTGGTGGCGCACGTCATTCCCTGGTCGCCCTACTCCTTCAACACGCCCGCCGAGAACGAGCAACGTGGCGAGAAGAAGAAGGAGGAGATCAAGGCAGCCACCACCCAGATCGTCGACCCAGCGGTCGAGGCTGCGGCCGAGGCCGCCTGCGACGTGACCCCGGTCGTACGACACGGCGACCCCGTCGACACGCTCCTGGAGCTGGCCCGCGACTTCGCCGCGACCGCGATCATCGTCGGGCGGACAGGTGACAGCCGCGTGAAGCGCGCCCTGTTCGGAACCATCCCAGGGCACCTGGTCCACGAGAGCACGATCCCCGTGACGGTCGTGCCCTGATGGCGACCGTGATGACAACCGTGATGGCAACGGAGCCGATCTTCGACCGGATCCTCAACAAGATCACCGAGATCGTCTTCTACCCGATCAACATCGGTGGCGTCGACATCCTGCCGATCGTCGTGTGGCTGGTCGTCGCCGCCACCTTCTTCACCTTCTACCTCGGATTCCTCAACATCCGCGGCTTCGGCCTTGCCATCAACCTGGTGAGGGGGCGCTACACCAAGCCGGAGGACGCCGGTGAGGTGTCGCACTTCCAGGCCCTGGCAACAGCCGTCTCCGGGACGGTGGGACTGGGCAACATCGCCGGCGTCGCCGTGGCCATCACCCTGGGTGGGCCGGGAGCCACCTTCTGGATGATCCTCGCGGGGTTCCTCGGCATGAGCGCCAAGATGGCCGAGTGCACGCTGGGGGTGAAGTATCGCAAGGAGCACGCCGACGGCTCCGTCTCCGGCGGCCCGATGTACTACCTGCGCGACGGTCTGGCAGGACTCGGGCTCGCCGGCCTGGGCAAGGTCCTCGCGGCCGCCTTCGCCGTCTTCTGCATCTTCGGCTCCCTCGGTGGCGGGAACATGTTCCAGGCCAACCAGGCCACCGCGCAGATCCTGTCCGTGACCGGCAACAAGGGCAACACCACCCTGACCTGGGTCATCGGCATCCTCTTCGCCCTGGCCGTCGGTCTCGTGATCATCGGTGGCATCAAGTCCATCGCCCGCGTCACCGAGAAGGTCGTACCGTTCATGGCGGCCCTCTACCTGCTGGCCTGCCTCGTGGTGATCCTGACCAACCTCGGTCAGGTGCCCGGTGCCTTCGGCGACATCGTCTCGGGTGCCTTCAGTCCCGAGGGCATCACGGGCGGCGTCGTCGGTGTGCTGATCGTCGGGTTCCAGCGCGCGGCCTTCTCCAACGAGGCCGGCATCGGGTCCGCATCGATCGCCCACTCGGCGGTCAAGACCAACGAGCCCGCGACCGAGGGTCACGTGGCGCTGCTCGAGCCGTTCATCGACACCGTCGTGATCTGCACGATGACGGCACTCACGATCGTCATCAGCGGGGTGTGGGAGGACGGACAGGGCATGGAAGGCGTGGCTCTGACCTCGTCCGCCTTCGAGACCGTCGTCCCGTGGTTCCCCAACGTGCTGGCCGTCGCAGTCATCCTGTTCGCGTTCTCGACGATGATCTCGTGGTCCTACTACGGCATGAAGGCGACCGGCTATCTCTTCGGCGACAACCAGACCGCCGAGAACGTCTACAAGATCGTCTTCTGCATCTTCACCGTGCTGGGCGCGGTGACGGCGCTGGACTCGGTGTTGGGCTTCTCCGACGCGGCGATCTTCTTGATGTCGGTGCCCAACGTGATCGGCCTCTACATCCTGGCTCGCGTCCTCAAGAAGGAGATCACCCAGTACCGCGCCAAGGTCGCCAGTGGCGAGATCCAGCGGGTGAAGTAGTCACCGGCCTGCCTAGGCTGCCCGGGTGAGCGTTGCCATCCCGCCAGGCCTCCGTGCCCAGGAAGCTCTGGGGGAGGACTGGGCGGGATGGCTCGCCGGGCTCCCGCGGCGGGCGGGAGATCTCCTCACCGAGTGGCACCTGACGCAGGTGGCTGCGTCGCTGCACGGCTTCTGCTCGCTCGTGCTGCCCGTGGTCGACGCCGACGGTCGGGGAGCTGCGCTCAAGATCTCCTTCGACGGCGATGCGGAGTCCGAGCACGAGGGGCTGGCTCTGCAGCGGTGGGCCGGCGACGGCGCCGTACGTCTCCAGCGGGCCGACCCGCACCGGCGCGCCCTCCTCCTGGACTGGCTGCCCGGCGGGGACCTCGGTGACGCGTGGGACGTCGAGGCGTGCGAGGTGGTCGGCGGGCTCTACGGCCGCCTGCACGTGCCCGCGCTGCCGCAGCTGCGGACCGTGGCGTCGTACGTCGAGCGCTGGCTCGCGGACCTGGCCGAGCTGGGTCGCGACGTGCCCGTGCCGCGGCGATACGTCGATCAGGCGCTGTCGCTGGGACGCGACCTGGTGGCGCCGTCCGGTGCCGCCGACGTCGTGGTCCACGGAGATCTCCACTACGCCAACGTTCTCGCCGACGCCGCGGGCCACTGGCTCGCGACCGATCCCAAACCGATGAGCGGGGACCGGCACTACGAGCCGGCGCCGATGCTGTGGAACCGGATGGACGAGCTCGAGTCGTCGAGCGAGTCGGTGCGCGACGGCCTGCGCCGACGGTTCCACGCGCTCGTGGACGTGGGTGGTCTCGACGAGTCGCGTGCGCGGGACTGGGTGGTCGTGCGGATGGTCGTCAACGCCGGGTGGTCCGTCCAGGACGCGCGACGCGCCGGGCGGGGACTCACTCGCGACGAACGGGACTGGATCACGCGTTGCATCGCGATCACCAAGGCAGTCCAGGACTGAACGGTGCCTCCATCCTCAGGGGGGAGGCGGCACGGTGGGAAACAGTTGGCGGGTTGGCTACCCATCGGTAAACAGAGTGATCTAGGTTACTTGTCGTCAGCCTTTGCCAGCGGCGTAGTGGCGCCGTACCCCGACATTGAGCAGGAACCAGATGCCAGAGACGATCGACAGCAGCTTCCTCGACACCATGCCGCCCAACGTCGCGGTCCAGTTCTTCGGCCGGGTCGCGGCCTCTCCCGACAGTGAGGCGTTCCGGTTCCCCCGTGGGGAGGCCTGGGAGTCGGTCACCTGGAAGCAGGCGGGCGACAAGGTCGAAGCCCTGGCTGCCGGCCTGATCGCGCTGGGGGTCCAGCCCGAGCAGCGCGTCGGCATCGCCTCCGGCACGCGCTACGAGTGGATCCTGGCCGACCTCGCGGTGATGTGTGCCGCGGGCGCCACCACCACGGTCTACCCCAGCACCAACGCCGAGGACACCGTCTACATCCTGGGTGACTCCGAGAGCCACATCGTGTTCGCCGAGGACGACGAGCAGGTCAAGAAGCTCACCGACCACCGTGCCGAGCTTCCGCACGTCACCAAGGTCATCACCTTCGAGGGCAAGACCGACGGCGACTGGATCATCTCGCTCGACGACCTCGCCGCGCTGGGTGCCACCAAGCTCGCCGAGCAGCCCGACGTCGTCCGCACCACGTCCGAGGCCATCGCTCCCGACCAGCTCGCGACCCTGATCTACACCTCGGGCACCACCGGCCGACCCAAGGGCGTACGCCTGCGGCACTCGTCGTGGGTCTATGAGGGCGAGGCCATCCGGGCGCAGGGGATCCTCTCCGACACCGACCTCGAGTTCCGCTGGCTGCCGATGGCGCACTCGTTCGGCAAGGTCTTGATGTCGACGCAGATGGCGTGCGGCTTCGCGGCCGCGATCGACGGTCGCGTCGAGAAGATCGTCGACAACCTGGGCGTCGTGAAGCCGACCTTCATGGGTGCGGCCCCCCGCATCTTCGAGAAGGCGCACGGCCGCATCGTCACCATGCAGGCCGCCGAGGGCGGGGCCAAGGAGAAGCTCTTCAAGGCCGCCTTCGCCACCGGGCTCGAGGTCGAGCGCCTCAAGCGCGAGGGCAAGTCGGTCCCGCTGGGCCTCAAGGTGAAGCACGGGCTCTTCGACAAGCTGGTCTTCAGCAAGGTGCGCGACCGCTTCGGTGGACGCGTCCGCTTCTTCATCTCCGGTGCCGCAGCGCTCAACCGCGACATCGCCGAGTGGTTCGGTGCGGCCGGCATCACCATCCTCGAGGGCTACGGACTGACCGAGACCTCGGCCGGCTCCTTCGTCAACCACCCCGATCGCAACAAGTTCGGCACCGTCGGTCCGGTCTTCCCGGGCAGCGAGGTCAAGCTGGGTGAGAACGACGAGGTCATGATCAAGGGCCCCGGCGTCATGGACGGCTACCACAACCTCCCCGAGGAGACGGCCAAGACGCTGACCTCCGACGGCTGGCTGCACACCGGCGACAAGGGCGCGCTCGACGAGGACGGCCACCTGGTCATCACCGGTCGCATCAAGGAGCTCTTCAAGACGTCCGGCGGCAAGTACATCGCCCCGCCGGCGATCGAGTCGAAGTTCAAGGCCGTGTGCCCCTACGCCAGCCAGTTCATGGTCTTCGGCGAGGAGCGCAACTACGTCGTCGCCCTGGTCACCCTCGACCCCGACGCGATGACCGGCTGGGCCGAGGCCAACGGCATGAGTGGCTCGTCCTACACCGAGATCGTGCAGTCGGAGGCCGTCCACGCGATGGTCACCGGCTACGTCGACGAGCTCAACAGCCACCTCAACCGCTGGGAGACCATCAAGAAGTGGCAGCTCCTCGACCACGACCTCACGGTCGAGTCGGGCGAGCTCACCCCGTCGATGAAGGTCAAGCGCAACGTCGTGCAGGAGAACCACCAGGGCGTGATCGACCAGATGTACGCCTGATCGCCAGCCTCCTCACAGGAGGCTTGCAGACAACGGCACTCGGATGGGTGCCAGTGGGAGACCGCTGGCACCCATTCGCCATTTCGGTCCACGCTGCCCGGGTGCTGAGGTCGCTGCGTGGTTGGATGACGGCGTGCCCCCCGTTCAGCCTGACGGCGACCCCGCGCCCGAGGACGGCCTGCTCCCGGAGGAGGCCAGGGCGCAGTTCGGCTCCAGACCGTTCGGCCTCTACATCCACGTCCCCTTCTGCAGCGTGCGGTGCGGCTACTGCGACTTCAACACCTACACGGCCGAGGAGCTGGGCGACGAGGTCGGCGCCAGCCGGTCGTCGTACGCCGAGGCGGCGATCCGCGAGATCCGCTTCGCGCGACACGTGCTGGGACACCGCGACGTGAAGATCGAGACGATCTTCTTCGGCGGCGGTACGCCGACGCTGCTGAGGCCGGCCGACCTCGGTGCCATCGTGGCGAGCGCCGCGGCCGAGTTCGGCCTCACCGACGACGTGGAGATCACGACCGAGGCCAATCCCGACAGCGTGGCCCTCTGGGACCTGGAGGAGCTGCGCACCGCGGGCTTCAACCGGATCAGCTTCGGGATGCAGTCGGCCGTCGACCACGTGCTGCGCACGCTCGACCGGACCCACGACCCGATGCGGGTGCCGGCGGCCGTCGACTGGGCGCGCCAGGCCGGGTTCGAGGACGTGAGCCTCGACCTGATCTACGGCACGCCGGGGGAGTCGCTGGCCGACTGGGAGACCTCGGTCGAGTCGGCGCTCTCGTGCGAGCCCGACCACGTGTCGGCCTACTCCCTCATCGTCGAGGACGGGACCGCCCTGGCCCGGCAGGTCAAGCGCGGCGAGCTGCCGATGCCCGACGAGGACGACCTCGCCGACAAGTACCACCTCGCCGACGAGCGCTTCGCGAAGGCCGGTCTCGGCTGGTACGAGGTGTCCAACTGGGCGACGTCGCCCGACCACTGGTCCCGGCACAACCTGCTCTACTGGACCGGCGGCCACTGGTGGGGCGTCGGGCCGGGTGCCCACTCCCACGTCGGGGGCGTGCGCTGGTGGAACGTGAAGCACCCCTCGCCCTACGGCGAGCGCCTGTCCCGGGGCGTCTCCCCGGCCGCGGCGCGCGAGGTGCTGGGCTACCGCGCCCAGCTGGTCGAGCGCATCCTGCTCGAGATCCGCCTCGTCGAGGGCCTCCCGGTCTCCGCGCTCGAGGCGAGCGGGCGCTCCCAGGTGGCACGGCTGGTGCAGGAGGGCCTGGTCGAGCTCAGTGCCGAGCGGCTGGTGCTGACCCAGCGGGGTCGCCTCCTCGCGGACGCCGTCGTACGCGACCTCGTCGACTGAGGGGCAGCCTCCAGCCCGCGCTGGTCGAGGAAGGCGCGCAGCGCCTGTCGCGAGTCCGTCGGCCACCGCGGATGTCGCGACGGGTCGCCGACTGAGGGGGAGCCTCCATATCCAAACTGGAGCCTAGGGGCCGAAGTTTCGGGGGTGAGGCTCCAGTTTCCCCGGGTACCCGGGGATCGCGACGAGCACCTCAGGGCTGGGTCGTGAAGTCGATGAGCTCCTCCACCCGCCCCAACAGGGCGGGGTCGAGGTCGGCGAAGGAGCTGACCCGGCCGAGGATGTGCTTCCAGGCGCGGGCGATGTCGGCCTGGTCGCGGTGCGGCCAGCCGAGCTGCTGGCACGTGCCGGTCTTCCAGTCGATGCTGCGCGGCACCGCGGGCCAGGCCGTGATCCCGAGCCGCTCGGGCTTGACGGCCTGCCAGATGTCGATGAAGGGGTGACCCACCACGAGGACGTGCTTGCCGATCGGCGAGCGGGCGATGCCCTGGGCGATCCGGGACTCCTTGGAGCCGGCCACGAGGTGGTCGACCAGCACGCCGACGCGGCGCTCGGGACCCGGCCGGAAGTCGCGCAGGTGCTCGGCCAGGTCGTCGACCCCGCCGAGGTACTCCACGACGACGCCCTCGATCCGCAGGTCGTCGCCCCAGACCTTCTCGACGAGCTCGGCGTCGTGTCGGCCTTCCACGAAGATCCGACTGGCGCGTGCGACGCGCGCCTTGACGTCCTTGACCGCGACCGAGCCCGACGCCGTACGGGTGGGGGCTGCAGGTGCGCCGCGGCGAACTGGACGGGTCAGCACCACGGGCTTGCCCTCCAGCAGGAAGCCCGGCCCCAGCGGGAACGTACGACGCTTGCCGCGGCGGTCCTCGAGCGTCAGCGTGTCGATGTCCCGGTCGACCGCGACGACCTCGCCGCACCAGTCGGTGGTGACCTCCTCGACGACCATGCCGATCTCCGTGGGGGTCTCGACCGCGCGCCCGTTGCGAGGCTTGCGCCAGTCGGTGGAGAGGACGTCGGTTCCGTAGCGATCGAGTGGCACCGCACTACGGTATGGACGTCGCGACGGCATCGGGGGAGGCCACGCCGTGGAGAACCGAAGACGACCGACCAGCAACAGCAGCATCGCCCGTGGACTGGGTGGACGCAGCGGATCTGTCTTCGGCGAGCGCGGATCGGCCCGCCCCGTGGCCACGTCGAAGGCGGAGCGCGGTCGCGATCGTGCTCGTCTTCGTGGGCGCCTTCGCGGGGTTGATCGTCGTCCTCGCGCTCACTCGGTGAGTCCTCAGGCCTCGTCGCCCGACTGATCCGCTCCGGCGTTGCCCAGGTCCTCCTGGGTGACGTCCATCTCCAGGGTGTCGATGTCCTTGGTCGCCTCGTCGTCGGGGTCGAGGGGCTCGGCCAGCGGGTTGTCCTCGCCGGGCTGGAGGTCCTCGGGCAGCTGGTCGTCGCTGATGCCGGCCTCGGGGGTCTGTTCGCTCATGGGTCCGTCCTACTCCCCGGGTCGCGCGGGCGCACAGACCCTTGGGGGTGTGGTCAGACCAGCGGGAGCCGCTTCTGGCTGCGCGGCAGGTGCTCGTAGCCCAGCCGTACCGCGCTCTCGAGCAGTGCCGGGTCCCACGGCCACTCACCCTGCGCGAGGGCCTCGGACTGGGGGACGCCGCGGGACGCGAGGTCGCGGATGGTCTCGGCGATCACGCCCAGCTCCGAGCGCTGCTCCTGCACGAAGTCCTTGTCGACGACCTGGCCGTGTCCCGGGACGACGACGGTCCGGTCGGTCATCAGGCCGATCACCAGGTCGAGGGTCAGCGGCCACTCCATCGGCCACGAGTCATCGCCGATGAACGGCGGGTCGGACTCCTCGATCAGGTCCCCGCCCAGCATCACGTCGGCGTCGGGGACCCGGACGACGAGGTCGCCGGCGGTGTGCCCCTTGCCGGGGTGGATGAGCTCGACCGCGCGGTCGCCGAGATCGATCTGCACGGCGGAGGAGAAGGTGTGGTCGGGCAGGTGCAGCGTGGTGGCCAGGATCTCCTCGCGCCGGGGGTCCTCGCCGGCCTCGTAGGACTCGAAGGTCTGCGCGGCCGAGCTCTCGATGTGGTCGCGAGCCCACTCGGTGGCGTGGACCGGCAGCTCGCCGAACTGCTCGACCATGGTGGCGTTGCCGAAGTGGTGGTCCCAGTGCTCGTGGGTGTTGACCAGCCCGGTGAGCGGGCCTGCGCCCAGTCGTCGTACGTCGTCGGCCACGATGCGTGCCTGTGCCGCGGATCCGTGGGTGTCGACCATGAGCAGGCCGTCGGAGCCGCCGATCAGGGTGATGTTGACCTGCATCCAGTCGTAGTGCGCCACCCAGACCCGCGGCGCGACCTCCTCGAACCGGGGGGTGAAGTCGGGCATGTCCGGGAGCCTACGGACTCCTAGTACGCTTGGCACTCACCGCAGACGAGTGCCAGTCGACTGCCAGCGACAGACGTACGACGAACCAGCCAGGAGGGCCGCAGTGGTCGACGACCGCAAGCTCGACGTGCTGCGCGCGATCGTCGAGGACTACGTCGCAACCGAGGAGCCGGTGGGGTCCAAGGCCCTCGTCGAGCGCCACGGCCTGGGCGTCTCGCCCGCCACGGTCCGCAACGACATGGCGGCGCTCGAGGACGAGGGCTACATCCACCAGCCCCACACCAGCGCGGGCCGGGTGCCGACCGACAAGGGCTACCGCCTGTTCGTCGACAAGCTGGCCACGCTCAAGCCGATGAGCGCGGCCGAGCGGCGCGCGATCGCCACGCTGCTCGACGGGGCCGTCGACCTCGATGACGTGGTCCAGCGCTCCGTGCGCCTGCTGAGCCAGCTGACCCGGCAGGTCGCGATCGTGCAGTACCCCTCCCTCTCGCGATCGACCGTGCGCCACGTCGAGCTCGTCGCGCTGACCCCGTCGCGCGTGATGGCGATCCTCATCCTCAGCACCGGTCGCGTCGACCAGCGCCTCGTCGAGCTCGATGCGCCGATCGCCGACGGCGACCTCGCCGAGCTGCGGGCCGTGGTCAACCAGACTGCAGCCGGCGTCCCGATCGTCGGTGCCGCCGCCGGGCTCCTCGCCCTGCCCGACACGGTGCGCCCCGAGCACGCCGGCGTGGCCCGCGAGGTCGTGACGGTGCTCGCCGAGGCGATGTCCGACCACCGCAACGACCAGCGCGTCGCGGTGAGCGGAACCGCCAACCTCGCCCGCTACGGCGACTTCGACACGGCCGTTCGACCGCTCCTGGAGGCGCTGGAGGAGCACGTCGTGCTGCTGAAGCTGCTCGGCGAGTCCGGCGCGGACGCCGTCACGGTGCGCATCGGTCACGAAGGCCCCTATTCAGAACTGGCGGCGACCAGCGTCGTCGCCACCGGCTACGGGCCGCTCGAGAACCATCTCGGGTCGCTCGGCGTGGTCGGACCCACCCGTATGGACTACCCCGGATCCATGTCAGCCGTACGCGCGGTCGCGCGCTACGTCTCGCGGATCCTCGACGAAGGACACCAGTGACCCAGGACCCCTACGAGATCCTCGGCGTCTCCCGCGACGCCGATGCGGACGCCATCAAGAAGGCCTACCGCAAGCTCGCCCGCCAGCTCCACCCCGACGTCAACCCCGACCCGGCGACGCAGGAGCGCTTCAAGGACGTCTCCCGCGCCTACGAGGTGCTGAGCGATCCGTCCAAGCGCACGGCGTACGACCGTGGCGGCGACGCGTTCAGCCAGGGCTTCGGCGGTGCCGGCCAGGGCTTCTCGTTCACCGACATCATGGACGCGTTCTTCGGCGGCGGTGCCGCCCCGGGCGGTCAGTCCCGCGGACCGCGATCGCGGGCGCGGCGCGGGCAGGACGCCCTGATCCGGCTCGACGTCACGCTGGCCGAGGCGGCCTTCGGTGTCGCGCGCGAGCTCAAGGTCGACACGGCCCTCACCTGCGAGGCCTGCGAGGGCCAGGGCACTGCTCCTGGCACCTCCCCGAGCACGTGCGAGACCTGTCACGGCGCCGGTGAGGTGGCTCTCGTGCAGCGCTCGTTCCTCGGGGAGATCCGCACGCTGCGCCCCTGCGCGGCCTGCCGTGGCTTCGGCTCGATCATCCCCGACCCGTGCCGCGAGTGCGCCGGCGACGGACGGGTGCGCTCGCGTCGTACGTTGACCGTGAAGATCCCGCCGGGCGTCGACAACGGCACCCGCGTCCAGCTCACCGGACAGGGCGAGGTCGGGCCCGGTGGCGGACCGGCCGGCGACCTCTACGTCGAGATCCACGTGGAGGCCCACCCGACCTTCACGCGGCACGGCAACGACCTCCACACCACGGTGTCGCTGCCGATGACGGCGGCCGCACTCGGGGTCCACCTGACGCTCCCGCTGCTCGAGGCCGACCTGGAGGCGCCCGAGGACTCCGAGACGGTCACGACCTACGAGCTCGACGTCCGTGCCGGCACCCAGTCCGGCAGCGAGCAGGTGATCCGTGGCTTCGGGGTTCCCGGTCTGCGCGGCGGCCGCGGCGACCTGGTCGTCAACGTCGCCGTCGACACCCCGACCCGGCTCGACGAACGCCAGGAAGAGCTGCTGCGTGAGCTCGCCGCGCTCCGTGGCGAGGAGTCGCCGCAGGGCCAGGTCGGCGCGTCCTCGCACAAGTCGATGTTCGGCCGGCTGCGCGACGCCTTCAACGCGGGCTGACCATGTCGCTGCCGGTGCACCTGGTGCCGTCGCTGGCCGGCGTCGTCGCCGGGTCGGTGGTCGAGGTGACCGGTGACGAGGCGCACCACGCCGTCGCCGTACGACGCCTGCGCGAGGGTGAGCCCGTCGTGCTGACCGACGGGGTCGGGACGTCGGTCACCGGCGAGGTGACGACGACCGGCAAGCGCGTGTTCACCGTCACGGTCGGCTCCGTCACTCGCTCCGAACGTCCCTCACCGGCCGTCACCGTGGTCCAGGCGCTGCCCAAGGGCGAGCGCGGCGAGCTCGCCGTGGAGGTGCTGACCGAGGTCGGCGTCGACGTGATCGTGCCGTGGGCCGCGTCGCGCTCGGTCGCGGTGTGGAAGGGGGAGCGTGCCGCGAAGTCGCACGCCAAGTGGCAGGCAACGGCACGCGAGGCGGCGAAGCAGTCACGGCGCTCCTGGCTGCCGACGGTGACGCCCCTGGCCTCCACCGCCGACCTGGCAGCACACGTCGCCGCGGCCGATCTCGCGGTCGTGCTGCACGAGGATGCTCCCTCGTCACTGGCGGGTCTGGCCGTGCCGGCGTCGGGGCGGATCGTGGTGGTCGTCGGGCCCGAGGGCGGCGTCGCGCCCGACGAGCTGGCCTTCCTCGCCGAGGCCGGTGCCGTGTCGGTCCGCATGGGCGAGGAGGTGCTACGTACCTCCACCGCCGGTGTGGTCGCCGTCGCCGCGCTGCTCGCCCGTACCGGCCGCTGGGCCTGACCCGGTCGTCCCGCCTTCGTCCGTGAGCGGTGTGTGTCGTACGCCCTCCGTGAGCGGTGGGTGAGGTACGTACGTCTGCCGTGAGCGGTGGGTGAGGGGGGTTCCCGGCGTGGACAGGCCGCCTCACGCACCGCCGTCGGGCGTGCCGCGGCGACTCGCCGTACGTCGCGGTGTGTGGGGAGGGGTCCGGGACGTCGAAAGCCGCCTCACACACCGCTCGAGGCGGGGCGGGGCAGCCGTACGTCTCCGGTGTGCGGTGTGAGCGGCAGCGTCGTACGCCTGCCGTGAGCGCGGTGGGTGAGGGGGGTTCCCGGCGTGGAGAGGCCGCCTCACACACCGCCGTCGGGCGTGCCGCGGCGACTCGCCGTACGTCGCGGTGTGTGGGGAGGGGTCCGGGACGTCGAAAGCCGCCTCACACACCGCTCGAAGCGGGGCGGGGCAGCCGTACGTCTCCGGTGTGCGGTGTGAGCGGCAGCGTCGTACGCCCGCCGTGAGCGGTGGGTGAGGGGGGTTCCCGGCGTGGAGAGGCCGCCTCACACACCGCCGTCGGGCGTGCCGCGGCGACTCGCCGTACGTCGCGGTGTGTGGGGAGGGGTCCGGGACGTCGAAAGCCGCCTCACACACCGCTCGAAGCGGGGCGGGGCAGATCAGTCGACGATCGTGATCCGCCGGTCGTCGGTGTGGAACCTGCCCTCGCCCGAGGGGTCGTCGGTACGGGACGTCACCAGATAGTCCCCCGGCGGGATGTCGCTGAGGTCGAAGGTCACCTCGAAGGGGAAGAGGCGGTCCTCGTAGGTCCCGGCGATGGCAGGTTGCTCCGCGACGATCCCCCCGGCTCCGGCCAGGCGCTCGATCCGGGTGACGATGTTGCCCTCGAAGGAGTTGCCGACGCCGGTCACGGTGAACGGGTCGTCGTTGTCGACGAGCAGGCCCTCCGACGGGTCGGAGAGGGACACGTGGGCGAGGGAAGCCAGGTCGGATCCGGTGGTGAGCTCCTCCGACGTGGGCACTCCCAGAACCTGGTCGGTGATCTCGCCGTGGAGCAGGAAGCGCACCGGCAGTCGCTCGCCGACGACTCCCTGCGCCGTGCGGACCAGCTGCTCGACCGCGAGCCCGGCCTCGGCCGGGGACAGGTCGCCGCGATCGTGCAGGCTGCCCTCCACGTCGCCCCCGAGACCGATCTCGATGACATCGCCACCGGCGTCGAGCGTCGCGCCTGCAGCGGTCAGGGGTGGCCACGGCACGCGGTAGCTGGGATCCAGCGGAGCCAGGGGCGGCCCGTCCAGGGTGCGTCCCACGGCGGCTGCGACAGCCGCCTGCAGCGGGTCGCCGCTCAGGCGGCGGAACTCCCGGTAGAGCCGTGGCCCGTCAGGCGTGTCCCCGACGTAGTAGACCGCCACGGTCGAGGTCGCCGCTTCGGGCGCCGACGTGTCGGTCGCCGTGGGCGACGGGTTCGCCGGGTCCGGCTCGCTGACGCGCGGCGTGCCGCCCGTGGTCAGCACCAGCGCCGTCACCACGGACGCAGCGACCAGCCCGACACCGCCGGCGGCCCACCACCCCCAGGTCGTACGACGACCGCCCGAGGTCGCGGCCCTGATGGCGTCCAGCCGGTCCGCGGGGTCGATCCCGTCACCCGTCTCGCGGAGCAGGTCGCGGAGCCTGTCGTCGTTCATGACGCGTCCTCCCACCAGTCGCCGAGCAGGTCGCGCAGGGCGGCGCTCCCGCGATGTGCGTGCGCCTTGACGGCCCCGCGCGAGATGCCGAGGGCATCGGCGATCTGGGCCTCGGACCAGTCGAGGTAGTGCCGCAGCACGAGCACCTCGCGCTGGCGTCCGGAGAGCTGGGCGAGAGCCGCCACCACCGCGTCGCGCCGGGCGCCCGCCAGCCCCGGCCCGTCCACGACGACATCGTCCTGGCTGCTCGCCCTCAGGTGGCGATCCACCACCACCTGGTGCCGCAGCGCCGATCGGCTGCGGTTGACGACGGCCTGACGGAGGTAGGCGAGCGCCTTGTCCGGGTCGCGCAGCCGTGACCAGCGGCCGTGCATGGCGACGAAGGCGTCCTGCACCAGGTCTTCTGCTGCGGTCTGGTCGTGGACCAGCATCGTGGCCAGCCGCACGAGCTGGCGCCAGTGCGCGGCGTACAGCTGCTCGACCGCGGCGTCGGCGTCGGCGGCGAACGGCTCGGTCGGAGGCACCTGCATCCTCCTCGGGTGAGCGCTGGCACGGATGGTCACATCAGTGGGACGCGCCGCCCCCGCGCGCGGTTGACGGTCAGTTCACGGTGATCGTCCTGGTGTCGATCGCGGGCCCGCTGCCCTCGGCGCCGCCGGAGGGGTCGTCGGTCTCGCACTGGACGACGACCTCGCCGGTGACCCCGTCCAGCGGGAGCTCGACCTCGAAGGGGAACAGCCGGTCCTCCATCCAGCCCTCGGACTGGTAGGGCTCGAGGGCCACCTCGTCGCCACCCACGATCAGCCGGCACGGGCCGCTCGCCTCGAAGGAGTTGGCCACCCCCGTGACGGTCAGGGTGTCGCCGGAGACCGAGTCGCCCTCGGCGGGGGAGGTGATGTTGACCAGGTTGAGCGTCCTCAGCGCGCTCGCGGCGCGGAACGGGGCGTCGGTCGGCAGGCCGAACAACGACAGGCCACCCTCCCGCTCGACCATGACCGGTACGCGCTCCTGCTGCACGCCCTGGAGCGTGTAGACGAGCTGCTGCACGGCCAGTCGGGCGTCGCGCCGGGTCATGCCGTCGGGACGCTCGGTGAAGGCGTCGGAGGGGATCTCGACGAGGAGCACGCCGTCGGTGGCCGACACCGAGGCGATCTCGACCTGCGGCCAGAGGGTGCGGTAGTCGGGGTCGAGCGACTCCCCGCCGCCAGCGACCAGGCGGGCGGCCTCGGTCAACGGGTCGCCCCCGACGCGGTGGAACTCGCGGAACAACCGCGGCTTGCCGCCCGGACCGTCGCCCGCGAAGTAGACCGGGACGGCGGTGCCCGACGACTCGTTGCTCGGCTCCCCGGTCGGCTCGGACGTGGCCTCGCTGCTGGGGGTGTCCTTGCTCGTCGCCGACGGCTCTGGGCTCGACGACCGGTCGGAGGCCGGCACCGGGTCGTCGGAACCGGCACCGCACCCGGCCAGGGCCACGGTGGTGACGAGGACGATCGCGGCGGCGCGGGCACGACGGCGTACGGGCTGGAGCGCGGGGAAGGGCGCGGGGGGAAGCATGGTGTCCACGGTAGTTGGACGCGGGGGTGTCACGATCGGTTACACGCCGGGGGTCGAGCGCCTAGGCTTCCACCATGACCTCATCGGCTGCTGACTGCATCTTCTGCAGGATCGTCGCCGGCGACATCCCCGCCGAGGTCCTCGGACGCACCGAGCACGCCGTGTCCATCAAGGACCTCAACCCGCAGGCGCCCTTCCACGCCCTCGTGCTGCCCCTGCAGCACCACGAGAACGCCGCGTCGTCCGCCGCCGCGGACCCGGCGGTCCTCGGGCACCTCGTGGCGCTCGCCGACACCGTCGCCAAGGAGTCGGGCAACGAGGAGTACCGCCTCATCGCCAACACCGGCGCCAGTGCGGGCCAGAGCGTGTTCCACACCCACTTCCACGTGCTCGGCAGCACGCCTGCCATGACCGAATCGCTGATCTGAGACCCGATGCGCCGTCCTCGCTCCGCCCGCTCCGCCGCTGTTGCCGGCGTGGCCGCGATGGTCCTTGTCGCCCTCTCCGCGTGCGGCGGCGCCGACTCGACCTCCGGCGGACCCGGCGAGGCCACCCAGCCGGTTGGGTCCCCGTCGTCCACACCGACCGACGAGGCCGTCGCGGGGCACGACGACGGCCACTACGCCGAGCCGAAGAAGGCCAAGCCGCTGCGCGCGGGCGAGTCGCGTACGACGATCGCGATGCCGGGCAGCTACACCCCGTCCGCCCCCTACGACGTCGGCACCGACGACTACCGCTGCTTCCTGCTCGACCCCGAGCTCGACAAGCCCGCCTGGCTCACCGGGACGCACGTGCTGCCGGGCAACCCCGACGTCGTCCACCACGTGATCCTGTTCCAGGTCCCACCCGCGCAGACCGCGGCGGCGGAGGCCAAGGACGCGGCGGAGGAGGGCGAGGGCTGGACGTGCTTCGGCGGCACCGGGCTCGACCAGTTCACCAACGTCGACGACGCGTCCTGGATCGGTGCCTGGGCCCCCGGCGGCGACGAGTCGGTCGTGAAGCCCGGCTTCGGCGTACGCCTGGCCAAGGGCGCACGCATCGTCATGCAGGTCCACTACAACCTGCTCGCCGGCCAGGAGCCCGACACCTCCGCTGCCCAGCTGCGCCTCGCGCCGGGCAAGCGCCCCTACGAGGCGCTGCACACGATGCTGCTGCCCGGGCCGGTCGAGCTGCCCTGTCGCGCCAAGCACGACGATGGTCCGCTGTGCGACCGCGACGCAGCCCTCGCCGACGTCAAGGAGCGCTTCGGCCAGGAGGGCAACACCGCCGATCTCCTCTACCTGCTGTGTGGCGGTGAGCCGAAGGCCGGCGAGGTGCAGTCGTGCCTGCGGACGCTGGGCGAGCCGATGACGATCCACGGCGTGGCCGGCCACATGCACCTGCTGGGCCGCTCGATCAAGATCGAGGTCAACCCGGGCACCCCACAGGCCCGCACCATCCTCGACATCCCGGTGTGGGACTTCGACGACCAGGGAAGCCGGCCGATCGAGCCCATCACCCTCCAGCCGTTCGAGCAGGTCAAGGTGACCTGTCGGCACGTGCAGTGGCTGCGCGACAAGCTGCCGGCGTTCGAGGGTCAGCCCGACCGCTACGTCGTGTGGGGCGAGGGCACCACCGACGAGATGTGCCTCGGAATGCTGCAGGTCACCCGCCCCTGATGCAGTGGCGTGCGTGACCGAGTGGGCCGCGAAGGCGTCGCTCGGTAGCATGGAAGGGCTCTGCCGCCGACCCGGAAGGACGCCCACCTCGGGCATCCATGACTGACACGCCCTCCGCACCGACCCACACCGTCGTCGTCCCCAACAGCATCGACATGGTCTCGGTCCTGGGCCCCGGCGACGAGCACCTCAGGTTGATCGAGCGCGCCTTCACCGCAGGCGTGCACGTGCGCGGCAACCGCATCACGCTGACCGGGGAGTCCGCCGAGGTCGCGATGGCCGAGCGGCTGCTCGACGAGATCGTGACGCTGATCCGCACCGGGCAGGGCGTCACCGGCGAGACCGTCGAGCGGATCATCCAGATGCTGCGCACCGAGACCCAGGAGCGCCCCGCCGACGTCCTGAGCCTCAACATCCTCTCCAACCGCGGCCGCACGATCCGCCCCAAGACGCTCAACCAGAAGCGCTACGTGGAGTCGATCGACAAGCACACGATCACCTTCGGGATCGGCCCCGCGGGCACCGGCAAGACCTACCTCGCGATGGCCAAGGCCGTGCAGGCGCTGCAGGCCAAGGAGGTCAACCGGATCATCCTGAGCCGCCCAGCGGTCGAGGCGGGGGAGCGGCTCGGCTTCCTGCCCGGCACCCTGAGCGAGAAGATCGACCCCTATCTGCGCCCGCTCTACGACGCCCTGCACGACATGGTCGACCCCGACACCATCCCCAAGCTGCTCGCCGCCGGGACCATCGAGGTCGCCCCGCTGGCGTTCCTGCGCGGACGTTCGCTCAACGACTCCTTCATCATCCTCGACGAGGCACAGAACACCACGGCCGAGCAGATGAAGATGTTCCTGACCCGGCTCGGCTTCGGCTCCAAGATCGTCGTCACGGGCGACACCAGCCAGGTCGACCTGCCCTCCGGCACGAAGTCGGGCCTGCGCGTGGTCGAGGGCATCCTCGACGGCGTGGAGGACATCTCCTTCTGCCGCCTCACCGCCACCGACGTCGTACGCCACCGGCTGGTGGGCCGGATCGTGGAGGCCTACGAGGTCTTCGACGCCGAGGTCCCGGCCGCGGACCGGCCGCGAGGCACCCGATGAGCATCGAGGTCCTCAACGAGTCGGGCCTCGACCTCGACGTACGCCGCCTCTCCCGGCTGGCGCGCTTCGTCATGGAGGCGATGCGGGTCCACCCGCAGGCCGAGCTCTGCATCAAGGCCGTCGACGAGGACACCATCGCCGAGCTCAATGCGCAGTGGATGGAGAAGGACGGCCCGACCGACGTGCTGGCCTTCCCGATGGACGAGCTGCGCCCGGGCAAGGTCAACGAGGAGCCCGAGGAGGGCGTGCTGGGGGACCTGGTCCTCGCGCCGTCGATCGCCGAGCGCCAGGGCGTCGAGGCGGGTCACGGCCGCGAGGCCGAGATCGACCTGCTGACCGTCCACGGCATCCTGCACCTGCTCGGCTACGACCACGCCGAGCCCGAGGAGCACGCCGCGATGTTCGGCCTCCAGGGCGAGCTGCTCGAGCAGTGGCGCTCGACCTCCGAGTCCTCCTGACATGACCGCCGACATCTGGCAGCTGGGTGGAGCCACCCTGCTGGTCCTCCTCGCCGGCCTGTTCTCCGCCGCCGACGCCTCCCTGGCCAGCTTCTCGCGCGCCCGCGCCGAGGAGATGAGGTCGGAGGGTCGTCCCGGTGCCGCCCGCCTCGTCAAGATCCTCGACGACCCCGCGCGCTACCTCAACACCGCCCTGCTGCTGCGGCTGCTGTGCGAGATCAGCGCCATCGTGCTGGTCTCGGCGTGGGCACGTGACACGTTCGCGGGCGCGCTGCTGCCGAGCGTGCTCACCACGATCGGTGTGATGCTGGTGGTGTCCTTCGTGGCGATCGGGGTCGCCCCTCGCACGCTGGGGCGCCAGCACGACGTGAGGGTGGCGCTCCTCTCGGCCGGACCGCTGTCCCTCGTCACGACGATCCTCGGCCCCATCCCCGCGCTGCTGATCATGCTCGGCAACGCGATCACCCCCGGTCGTGGCTTCAGCGAGGGCCCGTTCTCCACCGAGACCGAGCTGCGTGAGCTCGTCGACCTCGCCGAGGCCTCCGCCGTGATCGAGTCCGGTGAGCGCCGGATGATCCACTCCGTCTTCGAGCTGGGCGACACCTCCACCCGCGAGGTGATGGTGCCGCGGCCCGACGTGGTCTACATCGAGCGCCACAAGAACCTTCGCCAGACGCTGTCCCTGTTCCTGCGCAGCGGCTACTCCCGGATCCCGGTCGTGGGGGAGAACCTCGACGACATCGTCGGCATGGCCTACCTCAAGGACCTGGTCCGCCGCGACTTCGAGGCACCCGACGTCGAGTTCACCCAACGCGTCGACGAGGTCATGCGCCCGGCCCACTACGTCCCGGAGTCCAAGCCGGTCGACGCGCTGCTCAGCGAGCTCCAGGCCCGGCGGCAGCACATCGCGGTCGTCGTGGACGAGTACGGCGGCACTGCCGGACTGGTGACGATCGAGGACGTGCTGGAGGAGATCGTCGGCGAGATCACCGACGAGTACGACGACGACGAGGTCGAGGTCGAGCACCTCGACTCCGGCGCGATCCGGGTGTCCTCACGTTTCCCCATCGACGACCTCGACGAGCTGGTCGGCTTCGATGTCGAGGACGAGGACGTGGACAGCGTCGGCGGGCTGATGGCCAAGCACCTGGGCAAGGTCCCGATCCCGGGCTCGATCGTGGAGTGCCTGGGCCTTCGCCTGGAGGCCGAGCGCGCCACTGGTCGCCGCAACAAGATCGACACCGTCCTGGTCAGCGTCCTGACGAACGGGGACGAGCCCGGCGAGGACGGCGACGTTCCTGCCGTCAGCTCCTCCGGCCGGTGACCAGGGCGTACTCCCACCGCATGCGGCCCCCGCCCTCGTCCGCGTCCGCGGCCAGGGCGTCGAGGGCGGCATCGAGCTCCTCGATCCGTCCCGGTTGCCCCGCCAGGCTGCGGTAGGCCGCGAGGGTCGGTCCGTAGTTGTCGCGGAGGTAGTCGCGGAGCTCGGTCCCGCCGGCGAAGTGGTCGACGTCCAGCAGGTGTCGGGTGAAGTCCAGGTCCCGTGCCCGCTCACCGAGCAGTCGGCGCACGTGGTCCTCCTCGCCCCACAGGGGCGGCGGCTCGACGCCCGCCGGGGGAGGCGGGACGAAGTCGCGCATGGTGGCAAAGAGGCGGCCGATGAACCCCTGGCGGGTCCAGCTGATGAGGCCGAGTCGTCCTCCGGGGCGCAGCACGCGGAGCAGCTCGTCGGCAGCCGCCTGGTGGTGCGGTGCGAACATCACGCCGACGGTGCTCATCACCACGTCGTACGACGCATCGGGCCAGGGCAGTGCCTCGGCGTCGGCGACCTCCCACTCGATGTCGAGGTCCCGGTTCTGCTCCCGCCCGACGTCGAGCAGTTCGGGGGTGAGGTCGGAGGCGACCACGCGGGCACCGGCCCGGGCAGCGGGAACTGCCGCGTTCCCGGGGCCGGCGGCGATGTCGAGGACGGCTTCACCAGGCGCGATCGCGAGGGCGGCAACGACGTGTGCCCCGAGCTGCGGGATCAGGTCGCGGGCGACGCGGTCGTAGTGCCCTGAGGCCCACATGGCCTGGTGCCGCTGCTTGAGCTCGGCGTCGGTGGGCGGAGCTGCAGCAGGGGCGATGTTCTGGCTGTTCATGATGGGCTCCCTCGGTAGTTGCTCCTCCGAGGCTAGGAGCGGTCCCGGCCCCGGACGAGTGCACGATCTGTACCGCTGCCCGCGGTCGGCGTAGCGTGCCTGCATGGGCGCGAGCTATCGCCAGTTCTGCCCCATGGCCAAGGCCATGGAGCTGCTCGACGAGCGGTGGACGCTGCTCCTCGTGCGCGAGCTGCTGCTCGGCAGCGAACGATTCACCGACCTCCGTCGCGGATTGCCGCGGATGTCGCCCACCCTGCTCTCCCGCCGCCTGCACCAGCTCGCCGACGCCGACGTGCTGGTGCGCGAGGAGGCCGGAGGAGAGGTGCGCTACCGACTCACGCCGGCGGGCGAGGAGCTGCGCCCCGTGGTCGAGTCGCTCGCGGTCTGGGGGACCCGGTGGATCCCCGAGCTCGCAGACGGGGAGCTCGACCCCAAGCTGCTGTTGTGGGACATGCATCGCAACGTCGACCGCGAGCGGGTGCCACCCGGCCGGACCGTCGTGGCGTTCGAGTTCTCCGACGTGACACCCCAGCTGTCGCACTGGTGGATCGTCATCACCTCCGACGACGTCGACGTCTGTGACGACGACCCGGGCGACGAGCCCGACGCGGTGGTGCGCACGTCGCTGCGCTCGCTCACCGAGGTCTGGCGAGGGGACCGTTCCTGGGCGCACGCCCACCGGGCCGGCAGCCTGGAGGTGCTCGGCACGCGCGATGTCCAGGGCTCGATGGCGCAGTGGTTCACGTTGTCGCCCTTCGCCCGCATCCCGCGCCCCGTCAGCGGGTGAGTGCGGCCACTAGGGTTGCGGCATGACCGACCTGTCTGCTGAGGACGCCAAGCTGGTGACCCTGGCCCGCGCGACCCGAGCCCGCACCCGCGCGGCAGAGGGTGCCGCCGTACGCGACCTCGACGGCCGGACCTACGCCGGCGCCAGCGTCGACCTCGTTCACCTCCGGCTCTCCGCGCTCGAGGTGTGCGTGGCGATGGCCGTGTCATCGGGGTCCTCCGGCCTGGAGGCAGCCGTCGTGCTGACGGAGGACGAGCCTGCGGTCGACGCCGTGCGCGACCTCGGCGGGGCCGGGGTGCCCGTGCTCGTCGGCGACGCGCGCGGCACGATCGGGCGATCCCTCAGCACCTGAGGGTAAAGAAACGTACCCAGCCTGGGGGAACTCGGCATACGGCGCTGACGTCGCGGTTCTGCGACGCGCCATCTTGACGCTCGACCGTCCACGCGGGCGGTGGGGACAGGAGTGGCGCCATGCACACAGGTCACAGAAATCCTCGGACATCTCGACACGACATGCGGCGCCCGCGCTCATGGGTGCGGCTCGGCACAGCACTGGGTCTCGCCCTGGGCGTGTCCCTGGTCGGGTCGCCCGCCGCCTCGGGTGCCGTCCCGCCCCAGGCCTACGACGACTTCGTGTACGCCACCGCCGGCGAACCGATGTCCATCTACCTGTACGGCTTCGACGCCGACGGGGATCCGCTCACCTTCGCGATCGGCACGCCGCCCACGCTCGGGACGCTCGGGGCCATCGCGGCACCGGAGTGCGACACCGGAGACTGCTCCGCCGAGGTGGTCTACACGCCCCCCACCGGCGCGGGCAACGACTCCTTCACCTTCACCGTCAGCGACGGGACCACGACGTCGGCACCGGCCACGGTCGATGTCTCCGTCGAAGGACCTCCCGAGCCGCCGTGCGGGGCCATCATCTCCAACGGCACGGTCCAGATCGGCGTCAACTGCGTCGGCGACCTGAACGTGCCGGGCCCGCCCTCGTCGGGGGAGGGGACCCCCGTCGTCGGCCTGCGCTACGTCCCGACCAACGCCGACAGCACCTCGCCCGGTTGTGCCTGCGAGGGCTGGGGAGTCGCCGATGCGACCACCGGGGTGAGCGGCTACGCCAACGAGTCGACCGGGCGCTCGGGCAACCTCACCATCGTGAGCTTCACCAGCGACGCCGACAGCGCGACGTCCGTCGTCGACGTCGGCAGCACCTTCCGGATCACCCACGACTACCAGCCGTCGACGAAGACGCCCAACCTCTACGACGTCACGGTCACGATCAAGAACCTGAGCGCCGCCACCACCTCGACCCGGTACCGCCGGGTCATGGACTGGGACATCGAGCCGACCGCCTTCGCCGAGGTCGTCACCCTCCAGCGCGGCAACGCCTCCGAGCTGGTCTTCACCAGCAACGACGGCTTCGCTACCGCAGACCCGCTGGCGGGGCCGAGCGACCTGGGGAGGACCGGGAACTTCACCGACGCCGGGCCCGACGACCACGGTGCCCTCTTCGACTTCGACTTCGGCACGCTCGCGCCTGGCGCCATCAAGACGTTCTCCACGTACTACGGTGCCGCCGCCACCGAGACCGGCGCCGTCGCGGCGCTGGGCGCCGTCGGCGCCGAGAGCTACTCCTTCGGACAGCCGAGCACGCCCGACGGTCCCACGCTCGGGACGCCCAACACGTTCATGTTCGCCTTCTCGAGCGTCGGCGGGGGGACGCTGTTCACCCCCGACGCCGTCGACGACACCCTCTCGACGACCAGGGACACGGCGGCCTCCGTCGACGTGCTCGCCAACGACACCGACCCCAACGGCGATCCCCTGACGGTCACGACCCTGACCCCCACCGCAGCGCACGGCACGGTCTCCTGCACGGCTGCGGGCACCTGCACCTACACGCCGAACGCCGGCTACGTCGGTCCGGACTCGTTCGACTACACGATCAGTGACGGCAACGGCGGCTCGGACACCGCGAAGGTGACCGTCACGGTCACCGCCCCGGCGGACACGACGCCGCCGGACACGACGATCACGGCTGGGCCGAGCGGGACGACGACGGACAGCACGCCGACGTTCTCGTTCACCGCGACCGAGGCGGGCTCGACGTTCGAGTGCCGGGTCGATGGTGGTGCCTGGGGTTCGTGCAGCTCGCCGTTGACGACGGCGGTGCTGGCTGATGGTGCGCACACGTTCGAGGTGCGCGCCACTGATGCGGCGGGCAACACCGACGCGTCGCCGGCGAGCCGGTCGTTCACGGTGGACACGACGCCGCCGGACACGACGATCACGGCTGGTCCGACGGGGACGACGACGGACAGCACGCCGACGTTCTCGTTCACCGCGACCGAGACGGGCTCGACGTTCGAGTGTCGCGTCGATGGTGGTGCCTGGGGTTCGTGCAGCTCGCCGTTGACGACGGCGGTCCTGGCTGATGGTGCGCACACGTTCGAGGTGCGCGCCACTGATGCGGCCGGCAACACCGACGCGTCGCCGGCGAGCCGGTCGTTCACGGTCGACACCTCAGGCCCGGTGGACACGACGCCGCCGGACACGACGATCACGGCCGGGCCGAGCGGGACGACGACGGACAGCACGCCGACGTTCTCGTTCACCGCGACCGAGGCGGGCTCGACGTTCGAGTGCCGCGTCGATGGTGGTGCCTGGGGCTCGTGCACCACGCCGTTGACGACGGCGGTCCTGGCTGATGGGGCGCACACCTTCGAGGTGCGCGCCACCGATGCGGCGGGCAACACCGACGCGTCGCCGGCGAGCCGGTCGTTCACGGTCGACACGACGCCGCCGGACACGACGATCACGGCTGGGCCGAGCGGGACGACGACGGACAACACGCCGACGTTCTCGTTCACCGCGACCGAGACGGGCTCGACGTTCGAGTGCCGGGTCGACGGTGGTGCCTGGGGTTCGTGCAGCACGCCGTTGACGACGGCGGTCCTGGCTGATGGGGCGCACACCTTCGAGGTGCGCGCCACCGATGCGGCCGGCAACACCGACCCGACGCCGGCGAGCCGGTCGTTCACGGTCGACACGACGCCGCCGCCCCCGCCGCCGCCCCCGCCGCCGCCCCCGCAGCCCACGGCCACCTGCCTGGGCAAGACGGCCACGATCGTGGGCACCGACCGAGCGGACTCGCTGCACGGCACCAGCGGCGACGACGTCATCGTCGGCCTGGGCGGCAACGACAAGATCAGCGGAGGTGGCGGCAACGACATCATCTGCGGCGGTGACGGCGATGACGTCCTGCTCGGTGGAGGCGGAGACGACCGGATCGACGGCGGTGACGGCAACGACGTCCTGGTCGGTGCCGCCGGCAAGGACCGGATCGACGGCGGAGCGGGCAAGGACAAGATCGGAGGCGGTGGCGGCGACGACATCCTCTCCGGCGGGGACGACGCCGACCGGATCAAGGGCAACGGGGGCGACGACAAGCTCGACGGTGGTGACGGGGACGACCATCTCCGCGGAGCCTCGGGCGACGACGTGCTCGAGGGCGGCGGAGGCAACGACGCCCTCTTCGGACAGGGCGGTGACGATGCCCTGTCCGGCGGCGCGGGCAACGACAAGCTGGACGGCGGGCCAGGTCGCGACCTGGGTGACGGTGGCGGCGGAAGGGACACGATCAGGCGCTGCGAGATCTGAGGCCCGTGCCGAGCTCCGCTCGCGCTACCGTGGAGGGGTGCGCACGCACGTGGGTTGGGAGGCACACGCCGACGGGGTGGCGAGGCTCAGAGAGTCCTACGCCGCCTTGGAGCCCGGTGCGCCGGTGCGGCTGGCGAAGCGCACGAGCAACCTCTTCCGTGCTCGGACCGAGGTCGGGAGCGGGATCGACGTCTCCGGTCTCACCGATGTCATCGCGATCGACGGGGACGTGGCCGAGGTGCAGGGGATGTGCACCTACGAGCGACTCGTCGAGGTGACGCTGGCGCACGGTCGGATGCCGCTGGTCGTGCCCCAGCTCCGGACGATCACGCTCGGTGGGGCGGTGAGCGGCCTGGGCATCGAGTCGACCAGCTTCCGCAACGGGTTGCCCCACGAGTCCGTGCTCGAGCTGGACGTCCTCACCGGCTCGGGGGAGATCGTGACCACCAAGCCCGGCGACGACCTCTTCGACGCCTTCCCCAACTCCTACGGCTCGCTCGGCTACGCGACCCGGTTGCGGATCGAGCTCGAGGCCGTCCCGGCGTACGTCGACCTCCGGCACGTCCGCTTCGACGACGCCGCGTCGCTGGCGGGCGCCGTCGAGCGGATCGTCGCCGACGGCGAGTGGGCGGGGGAACGTGTCGACGGCCTCGACGGGGTCGCGTTCACCCCCGGCGAGCTCTACCTCACCCTCGCCCGCTGGACCGACGAGCCCGGTCCGACCAGCGACTACGCCGGCCAGCAGGTCTACTTCCGCTCCCTCCAGCAGCGGGCGACCGACCGGCTCACGGTCCTCGACTACCTCTGGCGCTGGGACACCGACTGGTTCTGGTGCTCACGCGCCTTCGGCGCCCAGCACCCGGTCGTCCGACGCGTGTGGCCGCGCAGCCTGCGCCGCTCGGACGTCTACTGGAAGCTGGTCGCCCTCGACCGTCGCTTCCGCATCGGCGACCGGCTCGACCGGCGCGCCGGCCGCCCCCAGGGCGAGCGCGTCGTGCAGGACGTGGAGGTCCCCGCGGGCCGGCTCGCGGAGTTCCTCGACTGGTTCGACCGCGAGGTCGGCATGCGCCCGGTCTGGCTGTGTCCGCTGCGGCTGCGCCGCGGAGGAAGCGAGCGGCCGTGGCCGGGCTACCCGCTGGCCGCCGGGACGACCTACGTCAACGTCGGCTTCTGGGGCGTGGTCAACGTCGGGCCCGATGCCCCGCACTTCCCGCGCAACCGGGCGATCGAGACGAAGGTGGACGACCTGGGTGGGCACAAGAGCCTCTACTCCGAGGCGTTCTACGAGCGCGAGCACTTCGACCGCCTCTACGGCGGCGCCCAGCTCGCGCGCGTCAAGGCGCTCCACGACCCGGACAACCGATTGACACCTCTCTACGACAAGGTGGTGGGACGACGATGAGCACCACGGCTTCAGGACGGATGGCGATCGCCCAGGCCATGGACCGGCTCGTCAGGGGAGGCCTGCCGGTTCGCTTCACGGCGTACGACGGCAGCAGCGCGGGCCCGGCCGACGCGGCGCTGGGCATGCACCTGCGCTCTGAGCGGGGCCTGGCCTACCTGGTGACCGCGCCGGGTGACCTCGGCCTGGCCCGTGCCTACGTCAGCGGCGAGCTGGACCTCTCCGGGGTCCACCCCGGCGACCCCTACGACGTCCTCGTGCTGCTCAAGGACCACACCAGGTTCCGCGTGCCCCCGCCCTCGGATGCGCTGGCGATCGCGCGCAGCCTCGGGGTGTCCTACCTGCGCCCTCCCGCCCCGCCACCCGAGGAGCACCTGCCACGGTGGCGCCGTGCGGTCGAGGGGCTGAGGCACTCGATGCTGCGCGACGCCGGGGTGATCGCCCACCACTACGACGTCTCGAACCGCTTCTACGAGCTGGTGCTCGGACCGTCGATGGCCTACACCTGCGCGCTGTACGAGACCCCGGACGCGACGCTCGAGGAGGCGCAGGCGGCGAAGTTCGACCTGGTCTGTCGCAAGCTCGACCTGAGGCCGGGACAACGGCTGCTCGACGTGGGTTGCGGCTGGGGCAGCATGGTCCGCCACGCCGCCAGGCAGTACGGCGTGAAGGCGCTCGGTGTGACGCTCTCCCTCGAGCAGGCCGAGTGGGCCAAGGAGGCCATCGACCGGGAGGGCCTCGGCGATCTCGCCGAGGTGTGCCACCTCGACTACCGCGACGTCGTCGAGACCGGCTTCGACGCCGTCAGCTCGATCGGCCTCACCGAGCACATCGGCGTGCGCAACTACCCGGCCTACTTCGGCCACCTGCGCGACCGGCTGACGCCCGGCGGCCGCCTGCTCAACCACAGCATCACCCGGCCCCACAACGGCCGGCAGGAGACAGGCGCGTTCATCGACCGCTACGTCTTCCCCGACGGTGAGCTGATCGGCTCGGGCACGATCATCTCGGCCGCCCAGGACCAGGGCCTGGAGGTGCAGCACTCCGAGAACCTCCGCCCGCACTACGCCTCGACCCTGCAGGACTGGAACCGCAACCTGGTCGAGCACTGGGACGAGTGCGTCGCCGAGGTGGGTGAGGGCACGGCCAGGGTGTGGGGCCTCTACATCGCCGGGTCGCGGGTCGGGTTCGAGCGGGGCGAGGTGGAGCTCCACCAGGTCCTCGCGACCCGCAACCACGCCGGCGGGCGGTCCGACTTCCCGATGCGCCCGGACTGGTGAGCCACCGATAACCTCGACCGGTGAGCACCCGCGCAGCGCAGTTCCAGGCGACCGTACGTCGCCGCGAACCGCTGACGGACCATCTCGTCCGCCTGGTGCTCGACGGACTCGACGACCTCGTCAGCACCGGCGTCCCCGACGAGTGGGTCGGCCTGGTCGTGCCCGGCCAGTTCCAGTCGCGCTACTACACCGTGCGGTCCTTCCACGATGGCGAGCTGACCCTGGACGTCGTGGTGCACGACGTGGGTCTGGTCACCGAGTGGGCCATGCGCGACTGCATCGGTGACACCGTGGTCGTCACCGAGCCGAAGGCGTCCTTCGACCCTCCGCCGGGGGCCACCTGGCTGCTGCTGGTGGGCGACCTCACCGCGATGCCCGCGATGGCCCGGATCGCCGAGACCCGACCCGACCTCACGACGTACGTCCTCGCCGAGGTTCCCGACGACCTCGCCGGCTACCTCCCCGACCACGCCCAGGTCACCTGGCTCGAGCCACCGTCGGCCGGCCAGAGCGCGCTGGCCGAGGTGGTCGAGGGGATCGACTGGCCCGAGGGCGAGGGCTACTTCTGGATGGCGGGGGAGTCCGCCCAGATGCGCGCCATCCGCAAGCACCTGATGCGGGAGGTCAAGCTGCCGACCAGCCACTACGACGTCATGGGCTACTGGCGCGCAACCTCCGGCCGGCAGCCGCGCGCAGTGGATCCCGGACCCATCTGGCGCGCCGGCAAGGCGGCAGGGAAGAGTGACGAGCAGATCTGGGCCGAGTACGACGCAGCGCGAGAGGCGACCGATGGCTGACGAGCAGGACGACATCGAAGAGACCGACGAATTGGACGACACCGACGACGACACGGACGGCGACTTCGACCTGTCCGGCGTCGCCCCGGCCAGTGCCTTCTACGACGCCCCGGAGGGATACCGCAGCGGCTTCGCGTCGTTCGTCGGGCGACCCAACGCGGGCAAGTCGACGCTCACGAACGCGCTGGTGGGCACGAAGATCGTGATCACCTCCTCCAAGCCGCAGACGACCCGCAACGTGGTCCGCGGCATCGTGCACCGCGAGGACGCCCAGCTGATCCTCGTCGACACCCCCGGTCTCCACCGCCCGCGCACCCTGCTCGGCGAGCGCCTCAACGACCTGGTCAGGACCACCTGGGCCGAGGTCGACGTGGTGGCGTGCTGCTTCCCGGCCAACGAGAAGATCGGCCCCGGCGACCGCTACCTGGTCACCGAGCTCGCGAAGGTGCGGCGTACGACGCGGGTCGCGGTCGCGACCAAGACCGACCTCGTCACGCCCGAGCAGCTGGCCAACCACCTGATGGACATCGCCGCGCTCGGCGAGGAGACCGGCACCGAGTGGGCCGAGGTCGTCCCGGTGTCCGCGGTCAACGGCGACCAGGTCGGCCTGCTCGCCGACCTGCTGGTCGGCCTGATGCCGGAGGGCCCGCCGCTCTATCCCGACGGCGACCTCACCGACGCCCCCGAGGAGGCACTCGCCGCCGACCTGATCCGCGAGGCCGCACTCGAGGGCGTGCGCGACGAGCTCCCGCACTCGATCGCCGTGGTGGTCGAGGAGATGGGCCTCAAGGAGGACCGCCCCGAGGACAAGCCGCTGCTCCTGATCGTGGCGAACCTCTATGTCGAGCGCGACTCCCAGAAGGGGATCATGATCGGCCACAAGGGCGCCCGGCTGCGCGAGGTCGGGACCACCGCTCGCAAGCAGATCGAGGCGCTGCTCGGCACGCCGGTCTACCTCGACCTGCAGGTCAAGATCGCCAAGGACTGGCAGCGCGACCCCCGTCAGCTGCGCAAGCTCGGCTTCTGAGCCGTCGGGCCGTCGTGCCTCATGATGTGCTGGCGAGCTCGAGCATCACGGGCGATCACGGCCGCCGCCGACTTCCATGCCGCCGGCCGCCGCGACGCCCGCTGTGACGGTTGCGGCCGTCTGGCCTCCGACTGTGACCGTGTAGGTGGCACCGTCGACGACCTCGGCTGCCGATAGGACGACCGACTGGAACGACTTGACCGAGGTGATCTCGGCGATCGCTGAGCCGCTGTCGTCGAGCACCCGCACAGTCTCACCCGCCCCGTAGGTCTGCTCGAGCGATGCGCTCAACCACCCCTGCTCGGACCCGGCATCAGGCGAGACCGCCATGGCGGCGGTTCCCACGGCGAGGATCGTTCCGCTGTTCACGGTCAGCGAGCCGTTGGTGTCCAGCGCCCCCTCGCGGTCGTCAGGCGAACCGAACACCGTGGTGCTGCCGCCGGTGATCAAGATCGAGCCGTTCGAGTCGATCCCGTCCCCCTCGGCATTGATGGTGCCCTCGCCGCCGGTGATGGTCACCATGGCACCGTCGTCGGCCTCGACGATGCCGCCGACGTCGGTAGTGGTGCTGGTCCCGCTGGTGGCGTTGATGCCGTCGTCGCTCGCGGTGACGTCGAGGGTGCCGCCCTCGACCGTCACGTAGTACGCCTCGAGGCCCTCGTACGAGTTCTCGACGACTGTCGCGCCGCCGGCGACGACCATGTGGACCTCGGCCTTCAGCCCGTCGTCGGTGGCGTCGATCGTGGTCTCGCCGCCGGTGACAACGATGTCGGTCTGCGCCTGCACGCCGTCGTCCCCTGCGACCAGGTCGATCGAGCCGCCGGCGATGTGCACAAAGCCGCGAGTCTCGTCCTCGTCGTCGTCGGACTTCAGGGCATCGCCGCCGGCCTCCACACTGACGGTGCCTCCGCCGATGGTCAGCGAGTCCTTGCCGCGCAGGCCGTCGTCGCCCGCCGTGACCGTGATGTCGCCCGAGAGCACGACGAGGTCGTCGTGGCTGGTGATGCCGTCGTTCTCGGAGCTGGTCACCGTGAGCGATCCGTCGCCGGTGATGGTCAGATCGGCGTCGCTGAACAGCGCGGCGTTGGCCTCTTCGTCATCTCCGGTGGACGAGAGGGTGCTGCTGCCACTGAGCGACACGGCGACGTCCTCAGCGCTGAGAACCGCCAGCGCTGCGCTGGTCGAGCTGGAGATCTGCGCCGCATCGAGCACGATGGCCACGGCGTCTTCGTCTGCTGTGTCGACGACGACCTGCCCGTCGAGCTGCCCGGACAGCACGTAGGTGCCCGCTGCCGTGATCGTGACGGTGGCGCCATCCACCACGACGCCGTCGCCAACCGCCGATGCGGTCGAGCCCTCGAGCGTGATCATCACGGCGCCGTCCATCGTCCACTCGTCGTCGTTGACGGTGGTCGAGTTCGCGTTGGCAGCCAGGACTTCGGTCGCCACGGCTCCGGTGGTGAGTTCGGCAGTCGAGGCGCTGCTGCTCACGCTGGTGATCTCGCTGACGGTGCTGGCGGTCTCGACGGCGGACGAGCATCCGGCCAGGAGCCCTCCGACGAGCACCGTGCTGACGACGGCGGGGATGAACTTCTTGCTCTTCACAATCGACTCCTGGGGATGCCGGCGAAACACTCGCGGCGCGATGGGGGATGTGACCATCTGATCGCCAAGGCCTGTGCCACTCCTGTGAGCAGGGACAGAGTCGGCTACGTGGTGTGGTGGGTGAGCTCGCCGCAGTCGCCGAGGCCAAGCGCGCATTGAGTCGTCGCGAGGAGGTTGCAGTCCGCAGGGCTCGCATCACTGGCCTCAGCTGGGCCGAGATCGGAACTCTCCTCGGCGTGACGCGACAGACGATTCATCGCAAGTACCGGAAGGTGGGCTGACCAGGGCCGCGGCACTCGGCACCCTGTCCGGGACGGTGAACAAGGACTAGGTTCGGCGGATCGGCTGTCATCTCCCCGGAGGTCCGACATGAGGATCCTGCGCGTGCTCTCGTCGACGTCGCTCGTGGCCGCGTTGTTCGTCGCCACGCCGGCCCCTGGTGGCGCGGCGCCCCCGTCCGCGCCCGTCGCACTGCCCCAGCTGGTCGACGTACGCGCTGTGCATCGCGCCGGCGTGGACCGCGTGATCTTCCAGTTCGACGAGGGCATCCCGTCGGGCGCCGACGTCCGCTACGTCACCAGGCTCCGTGGGGACGGCTCGGGGCTGCCGATCCGGATCGCCGGCCGGGCGATCCTCCAGGTCGGGTTGCACGACACGCTCACCGACCGGGTGAGCGTCGCCCCGGCCCGCCGCGCGTTCGCCCTGCCCAACGTGATGACCGCGGTCCGCTCGGGCATGTTCGAGGGCTGGACGACCTACGGCATCGGATTGGCCAAGCGCACCAAGGTCGACGTGATCCGGCAGCCCGGGCGCAACCGCGTGGTGATCGCGATCAGGGCTGGCTTCCCGACCGTCGACCGCGCCGTGTACTTCCTCGACAAGGACCGCTTCGTGGCCAACCAGGAGCCGTTCTTCGTCCCCCGGATGCGGCCCGTCCGGGTGGGGTCACCTGCCGCCGGGGTGATGGACCGCCTCTTCGCCGGCCCCCTCGACCGGGAGCGGCGCCATGGGCTGCGCCTGGTCAGGTCCCGCGCCACGGGCTTCACCGCGCTGGCCATCTCCGGCGGCATCGCCCGGGTCCGGCTGAAGGGCAGGTGCAGCAGCGGCGGTTCGACGGTCACCATCGCCAGCGAGATCGCGCCCGCGCTGCGGCAGTTCGACTCGGTCGACTGGGTCAAGGTCCTCGACCCCTCCGGGGCCACCGCCGCTCCGACCGGGCCGACGGACTCGATCCCGGACTGCCTCAACCCCTGACGTGTGGTCGGGATCCCCGGGTACCCGGGGAAACTGGAGCCTCCACCCCGAAGCTTCGGGGGCAAGGCTCCAGCTTGGATATGGAGGCTTCTCCAGGACGAGACGGCGCCCGGCTCAGGCGGGCACCCAGCAGATGCCGTAGCGCTGGCTGGCTTCCCACTGCTCGGCGGTCGGGCTCTCCTGCGACCAGGTGAAGGAGAGCGGGTCGCTCGCCCGGGCGCGTGCGGCGTCGCGGCAGATCGGGTCCATCCGCGACTGGACCTGTTGCGGGTTGGGCAGCTCTGCGCCCGGCAGGTCCACCGTCGACACGGCCACCCATGAGTGCTTGCTGCCGCACGTGACGCGGGCGAAGGCCTTCGTGCCCGGCTCCGCGGTCGCGCACATGGCGATGGCTGGGGCATCGCCCCACCCCTGGGTGCGCGGTGGCAGCCGGAGCAGCGTCTTCCGCGCCGCGACGACGACCAGGTCGCACCGGAACCACCGTGCGCCCGCCTCGACCTGCTCCGCGCCGGGGGTGAACCAGACCGCCTGCGCCATCGTCAGCCGCAGGTCGCGCGGCGGGGTGGCGAGGTGACGCGGGAGGCGCTCGTCGCAGGTGCGCTGGACCCGCTGCTGCACCTGTGCGGAGTCCACGGCGAGCGCTCCGGAGTCGAGGTCGAGCCGACCGACGGCGTAGGTCTGCGCGGTGTGCGGTCTGCTGCACCTCACCGGGTCGACCCGTGCCTCCGGAGCCACGGCCTGGCGCCACGACAGTGCGTGGCACTCGCCGACCTTCGGGCGCGGTCCGGGGTCGGCGCTGACCAGCTCGGTCGGGGTCGACGTCGGGTCGCTGGGACTGCTGACCGGGTCGGGGGATCCGGGGGACCCGGACCCCGACGAGCACCCGGCGAGGCCCAGCGCCAGTACCAAGCCGGTCAGCAGTCGAGCGGGCACCACGGCGTACTCCTCGGCCTCAGGTCGTCAGCAGGGCGGCGAGCGTACCGCCGAGCTCGTACGCCGACGCGAGCTCCGCCTCGCCCACGTCACCGAGCACCTCCAGCACCGGCGCGGCCTGGCGCCAGGGCAGCGCGCCGACGATCGACTGCACCGACCGGACTGCGCCGGTCGTGTCATAGCGGCCGTGCACCCACAGGCCGTACGGCTTCGTGCCGCCTGCGCCCGCGCCGGCCGAGCCGTCATCGGTGAGGGCACCCCCGGCGTCGAGGAAGATGGTGTCGAAGAAGTGCTTCAGGGCGCCTGACATGTAGCCGAAGTTCGCGGTCGTGCCGAAGACGTAGCCGTCCGCCGCGAGCACGTCGTCGGCGCTTGCCTCCAGCGCCGGGCGCACCACCACGTCCACGCCCTCGAGGGCGTCGTCGTGCGCGCCCGCCACGACCGCGTCGGCGAGCTCCCGCACGGTGGCCGTGGGGGAGTGGTGGACGATCAGCAACCGCGGCACGGTGCGAGGCTACCGATGCGTCTGCAGCGGGAGTAGCGTCACGCGGATGTCCTTCGATGTCGCCGGCGACGCGTACGACCGGTTCATGGGGCGGTACTCACGCCCGCTCGCCGCCCAGCTCGCCGGCTGGCTGGACCTCAGCGAGGGCCAGCGTGCCCTCGATGTCGGCTGTGGTCCCGGCGCCCTGACCACACAGCTCGTCGACCGGCTCGGTGCCGACCACGTCGCGGCCGTGGACCCCTCGGCGTCCTTCGTCGAGGCCTGCCGCTCGAGGCTGCCGGGCGTGGACGTGCGGCTCGGTGGTGCCGAGTCGCTGCCCTTCGACGACGACACCTTCGACGTCGCCGCAGCCTGCCTGGTCGTGCACTTCATGTCCGACCCGGTCGGCGGGCTGGCCGAGATGAGGCGGGTCACCCGTCAGGACGGCTGGGTCGGAGCGAGTGTCTGGGACCTGGCCGGCTCACGTGCTCCCATGGCCCCCCTGTGGGACGCTGCCGCCGAGGTGGCCCCGGAGCATCCCGACGAGAGCGACTTCCAGGGCGGCTCCCGCGCCAGCCTGGTGGCGCTCCTGGAGAGGGCCGCGCTCCGCGACGTCGAGGCGGTCGAGCTGGCGGTGACCGTCACCCACCCGAGCTTCGAGGAGTGGTGGGAGCCCTACCAGCATGGCGTGGGACCTGCCGGGCAGGCCGTCGCCGCGCTCGACCCCGAGCGACGCGCGCAGCTGGAGCAGGTCCTGCGGCGCAACCTCGGCACCGGCCCCTTCGACCTCACCGCAGTCGCCTACGCCGCTCGCGGTCGGGCCTGACGCCGTCTCACGTCGGGGAGACGGACCGCACGCAGGGGCACGGAGGGGTAGTCTGATCGCGTCATGATGCGCAGCCTGCTCCTCCTTCGCAGCCGCAACGAGGCCTAGACCCGGCCCCCTCGTTGCGGAGTGCGGCGCGTGCCGGTCGCCCCTTCAGCAGACCGAGGAAAGCCATGACCCACCTGAGCAACACCGCCAACCAGCAGGGCACCAGCCCGATGCCGTTCGGCCGCTACACCCCGTTCGTGCCCGTCGACGTGCCCGACCGCACGTGGCCGACGAAGAAGGTCGAGAAGGCTCCGCGGTGGCTCTCCACCGACCTGCGTGACGGCAACCAGGCCCTCATCGACCCGATGACGCCGGCCCGCAAGCTCACCATGTTCGAGCTGCTCGTCGCGATGGGCTACAAGGAGATCGAGGTCGGCTTCCCCAGCGCCAGCCAGACCGATTTCGACTTCGTCCGCAAGCTCATCGTCGAGGACCGGATCCCCGACGACGTACAGATCTCGGTGCTCACCCAGGCCCGCGAGGACCTGATCGAGCGCACCGTCGACTCCCTCGTCGGCGCGCCGCGCGCCACGGTCCACCTCTACAACGCGACCGCGCCACTGTTCCAGCGCGTCGTCTTCAACGTCACCCCTGACGAGTGCGTCAACATCGCCGTCCGCGGCACCGAGATCGTCATGAAGTACGCCGAGGAGCGCCTCGGTGACATCGTCGGCAGCCAGGACTTCGGCTACCAGTACAGCCCCGAGATCTTCACCCAGTCCGACACCGACTTCGCCCTCAGCGTCTGCGAGGCCGTCTCCGACGTGTGGCAGCCCGAGTCCGGGCGCGAGATCATCCTCAACCTGCCGGCCACGGTCGAGATGTCGACGCCCAACACCTATGCCGACCAGATCGAGTACTTCGGCCGCAACCTGACCCGCCGCGAGCACTCCGCGATCAGCCTGCACCCGCACAACGACCGCGGCACCGCCGTCGCCGCCACCGAGCTGGCCCTGATGGCCGGTGCCGACCGTGTCGAGGGCTGCCTGTTCGGCCACGGCGAGCGCACCGGCAACGTCGACCTGGTCACCCTCGGGATGAACCTCTTCAGCCAGGGCATCGACCCGCAGATCGACTTCAGCGACATCGACGAGGTGCGCCGCACCGTCGAGTACTGCACCAACCTGCCGGTGCACCCACGCCACCCCTACGCCGGCGACCTCGTCTACACCGCCTTCTCCGGCTCCCACCAGGACGCCATCAAGAAGGGCCTCGAGGACCTCGAGAAGCGGGCCGCCGAGCAGGGGATCGACGTGCGAGACATCGCCTGGGAGGCGCCCTACCTCCCGATCGACCCGAAGGACGTCGGCCGCACCTACGAGGCCGTGATCCGGGTCAACAGCCAGTCCGGCAAGGGTGGCGTCGCCTACGTCCTCAAGTCGGAGCACAAGCTCGACCTGCCGCGCCGCGCGCAGATCGAGTTCAGCCGGGTCGTCCAGCAGCACACCGACGCCGAGGGCGGCGAGATCACCCCCGAGGAGATCTGGTCGGTCTTCCGGGCGGAGTACCTCGACCGCCGCACGCCGCTGGAGCTCGACTCGGTGCACACCTCCAGTGCCGCGGGGGAGAGGGACCAGCTCACCGTCGGGGTCTACGTCGACGGTGAGAGGCAGGAGCTCTCGGGTGAGGGCAACGGCCCGATCGCTGCGTTCGTCGACGCCATCTCCGAGCTGGGCCACGACGTCCGGGTGCTCGACTACGCCGAGCATGCGCTCTCCGCGGGTGGCGACGCCATCGCGGCGGCGTACGTCGAGTGTGCCGTCGGCGAGAAGGTGCTGTGGGGCGTCGGGCTGGACGCCAACATCGTGACGGCCTCGCTGAAGGCCGTCATCAGCGCCGTCAACCGCGCCTGAGGACCATCTCCTCGATGCGCTGGGTCGAGCCCTCGCGCAGCGGGTGCCACTCGCCGGTGGGGGCGAAGCCGGCCGCGACGTAGACGGCGCGCGCCGGCTCGTTGCCCTCCGCGACGTGCAGGCGGGGCGTACGACCGACGGCGTCGGCCCAGGTGACCACGGCATCCAGGATCTGGCGACCGACCCCCAGGCCGCGGGCGCCTGGCTCGGTCCACATGCCCCAGATCCAGGCGACGTCCGGCTCGGGGGGCAGGAACCCGCCGCCCATGCCGATGCCCTGGCCGTCGCGGACCGCGAGAAACGTCGGGTTCGGTCCCGCGAGACGTTGGAGCCAGATCTCCTCGGGCTGCGCGCGGGCGTCCTCCAGCGTCACGCCGAACGCGTCGGGACTGTCCTCCAGTGCCCGCAGCCGGACGTCGCGGACCAGGCGCCAGTCGTCCGGTCCGGCAGTGATGATCGTGAACATCGGTGGAGCGTGCCATGCCGGAGCGCCCGATCGCGACTACATTGCACCCATGTTGGTGAGCGAGCGGATCGGTCAGTTCTTCGTCGAGTCCGACGCGGGGCGGGACCGGCTGGAGTACACCGAGTACGGCTCGGGTGACCAGTGGGTGGTGCTGCTGCACGGCCTGCTGATGCCGCGCCGGATGCAGCAGCCGCTCGCGCGGGCGATGGCTGCCCGGGGACTCCACGTCGTCACGCTCGACCTGCTCGGGCACGGCCGGTCCGACCAGCCGGCCGACCCGCTGGTCTACTCGATGTCCGCCTTCGCCGAGCAGGTCGTCGCGCTGCTCGACCACCTCGGCGCCGACCGCGCCGTCGTGGGCGGCACGTCGTTGGGCGCCAACGTCGCCCTGGAGACCGCGGTGCTCGCGCCGGAACGGGTCGCCGGGCTGGTGGTGGAGATGCCGGTCCTCAACAACGCGCTCGTCGCGGGGATCGTCTCGTTCGTGCCGATCATGCTGGCCGCTCGTTATGCGCCCATCACGGTCAACACCGTGCGCAGCCTGACCCGGCGGGTGCCGCGCGGCCTCGTGCCGTTCTGGGCGGGCATCGTGCTCGACACCGTGGACCACCGTGCCGACAGCATCGCCGCCGTGCTGCACGGCATCATCTACGGCCGGCTGGCGCCGTCCTCGAGCCAGCGTCGCCGGATCACGGCACCGACCCTGATCGTGGGCCACCCGATCGACCCGATCCACCCGTTCGTCGACGCCGACATGCTCCTCTCCGAGATGCCCGACGCCCGCTTCGAGCGCGCCAGCAGCATCCTGGAGTGGCGCTTCCGTCCCGAGCGCCTGACGGCGGCAGCCACCGACTTCGCCGTCGACTGCTGGCAGACCCGGCCAGCCTCGGGCCGTCAGACCCATCCGTAGGGGAGACTGGTGGGGTGCCCCTCTACCGCGACGAAGCGGTCGTGCTGCGCACCCACAAGCTGGGTGAGGCCGACCGCATCATCACCCTGCTGACGCGTCGGCACGGTCGGGTGCGCGCCGTCGCCAAGGGCGTGCGTCGTACGACGTCGCGCTGGGGCTCGCGGCTCGAGCCGTTCACCCACGTCGACCTGCAGCTCGCCGAAGGGCGCAGCCTCGACGTGATCACCCAGGCCGAGACGATCGACCCGTTCAACGCGCGCCTGGGCCTCGACTACGAGCGCTACACCGCCGGCACGGCGATGCTCGAGACCGCCGAACGGCTGGTGACCGAGGACAAGGAGCCGGCCGTCCAGCAGTTCCTCCTCCTGGTCGGCGGACTGCGCGCGATGTCGGCGGGGGAGCACCCTGCCGGCCAGGTGCTCGACTCCTACCTCCTGCGCTCCCTCTCCGTCGCCGGCTACGCACCGTCGTTCGACCACTGCGTCTCCTGCGGTGACGAGGGGCCGCACCGCTTCTTCAATCCCTCGGCCGGTGGCGTGATGTGCGCGGCCGACCGGCTGCCCGGGTCGGCGACGCCGGCTCCCGAGACGGTCATCGCGCTCTCCGCGCTGCTGGTCGGTGACTGGCCGATCGTGCACGCGACCGAGCCGCGACACCTGCGCGAGGCGAGCAACCTGGTCGCGGTCTACCTCGCCTGGCACCTCGAGCGCGGGCTGCGCTCGATGGCGTACGTCGAGCGCTGACCCCGCGCGCTGGCTAGGGTCTGACCCGTGAAGCGAACCGTCCGCCAGCCCGATCCGCACCCGAGCGGCGCGACCCCACCGGCGGTGCCGCGCGACCTGGTGCCGAAGCACGTCGCGATCGTGATGGACGGCAACGGACGCTGGGCCAAGGACCGCGGGTTGCCCCGCACCAAGGGGCACGAGCAGGGTGAGTCATCGCTCTTCGACGTGGTCGAGGGCGCCATCGAGATCGGCGTCAAGGCGATCTCCGCCTACGCCTTCTCCACCGAGAACTGGTCGCGCTCGCCCGACGAGGTGCGCTTCCTGATGGGCTTCAACCGAGATGTCATCCGGCGCCGGCGCGACGAGATGCACGAGCTCGGCGTACGTGTGCGGTGGGCTGGTCGCGCACCGCGCCTCTGGAAGTCGGTGATCAAGGAGCTCCGGGTCGCCGAGGAGATGACCCGCGACAACGACGTCCTGACCCTGACGATGTGCGTCAACTACGGCGGCCGGGCCGAGCTCGCCGACGTCGCGAAATCCATCGGGCGCGAGGTCGCGGCCGGTCGGCTGAACCCGGAGAAGATCGACGAACGCACCTTCGCCCGCCACCTCTACGTGCCCGAGCTCCCCGACGCCGACCTCGTGTGGCGTACGTCGGGGGAGCAGCGACTGTCCAACTTCATGCTGTGGCAGGCGGCGTACAGCGAGATGGTCTTCACCGACGTGCTCTGGCCCGACGTCGACCGTCGGCACCTCTGGGCGGCGATCGAGACCTACGCCCACCGCGACCGGCGGTACGGCGGCGCGCTGCCGAACGGGTGAGCCAGCCCCCGCCCTCACCCCGCTCCCCGCCTCACCCCGCTCTCCGCGCTCCCTCACCCCGCTCCGAGCGGTGAGTGAGGGGGGTTTGGGGTGGTGGGAACCCTCCTCACACACCGCCCACGGGCGTGTCACGCGGCGACTCGCCGGGGGGCGGTGGCAGAGGGGGGTTCGGGGGAGAGTGAACCCTCCTCACACACCGCTCACCGAGGTGACTCCGGTTCGCCGACGGCGGTGAGTGAGGGGGGTTTGGGGTGGTGGGAACCCCCTTCACGCACCGCCCACGGGCGTGTCACGCGGCGACTCGCCGGCGGGCGGTGGCAGAGGGGGGTTCGGGGGAGAGCGAACCCCCCTCACACACCGCTCACCAGGGCCCCCCTCACACACCGCTCACCAGGGCCCCCCTCACACACCGCTCAGCCGAGGGGGCCAGCGCCACGCGAGCGGCGTCAGCGGCAGGTCGGGCAGGTGCCGAAGATCTCCAGCGTGTGGCTGATGTCGGCATAGCCGTGCTCGGCCGCGATCGCGCGCGTCCAGCGCTCGACCGCCGGGCCCTCGACCTCGATCGTCGCGCCGCAGCTGCGGCACACGAGGTGGTGGTGATGGGTGTCGGAGCAGCTGCGCCAGATGGCCTCGCCGTCCTCGTTGCGCAGCATGTCGACCTCGCCCGCATCGGCAAGGCCGGCGAGGGTGCGGTAGACGGTGGCCAATCCGACCGACTCGCCCTGCTGGGTGATCAGGTCGTGGATCTCCTGGGCGCTTCGGAAGTCGTCGAAGGTCGCCAGGGCGGCCGCGACCGCGCGGCGCTGCCGGGTCGGCCGGACCGCCGGCCGCTGCGGGTGCTGGTCAGTGCTCGTCATAGTGCTCTCCGTGCGGGGCGTGGCGATGGCCGTCGTGGACGTAGTCGACGTGGTCGTCGTGCGGCACCGCGCGGTGCCCGCAGTCGTCCCCGTGCTCGTGGGGGTGCGTGTCGGTCACCGTGTGCTCACCTGCCTCGACGCTCGCGAAGGGCGAGAGCAGTCGCCGGCGCCGACGTGTGAGTACGCCGATCGGCCACGTGGCGGCGAACATGGCGAGCGCGAGGAGCACGATCGTCGGACCCGGGGCGACTGTCGCGCGGAAGGACAGGGCGGCGCTCAGCAGCAGTCCGCCGAGGGCGGCGATGACGCCCACGCCCATGGCGCCCACGATCGTCGTACGGAACGAGCGCGCGAGCTGCTGCGACGCCGCGACGGGCACCACCATCAGCGCCGAGACGAGCAGCAGCCCGACCGTACGCATCGCCACCGTCACGGTGACCGCGGCGAGCACCGCGATGAGGAGGTGGTAGGCCCGCACCCGCAGCCCGGCCACCCGCGCGAACTCCGGATCGCTGGACACCGCGAACAGCTGCGGCAGCAGGCCGAGCGTGGTCACCAGGAGCACCACGGTCAGCGCGAGGGTGAACCAGACGTCACCCGGGGTGATGCTGGTCAGCGAGCCGAAGAGGTACTCCTGCAGCCGGGCGGCACCCTGGCCGGCGATCCCGGTGATGAGGACGCCGCCGGCCAGACCGCCGTAGAAGAGCAGGGCCAGCGCCACGTCGCCGTTGGTGTGCCCGCGCTCACGGATCACCTCGATCAGCACGGCGCCCAGGATCGCGACAGCGACAGCGGTCCACGTGGGCGACGTGCCGGTCAGCAGGCCGACCGCGACGCCGGTGACCGCCACGTGGCCCAGGCCGTCACCGAGCAGGGCCAGTCGGCGCTGCACCAGGAACGTGCCGATCGCCGGGGCAGCGAGTCCCGTCAGCAGAGCGGCGATGAGGGCGCGCTGCATGAAGGGGAGGGAGAAGAGACTCCAGAAGTCGCTCATCGGCCGCCTCCGAGCTCGTCGAAGGGAGAGCCGACATGGGGCACGTGGTCGTGATGGGCGCTGAGCGCGTGATGGTGCCCGTCGGCGACGAGCTCGACGGGGGGTGGTCCGTCGAAGGCGACGCGACCATCGCGCATCACCACCGCCCGGTCGATGAGGGGCGCCATCGGGCCGAGCTCGTGCGCCACCAGCACGACCGTGGCGCCGCGCTCCTTCAGCACCGCCAGCGCGTCGGCCAGGGCGCCCTGGTTGACCATGTCCACCCCTGCGGTCGGCTCGTCCAGCACCAGCAGGTCCGGCTGTCCGGCCAGCGCCCGCGCGATCAGTACGCGCTGTTGCTGGCCGCCGCTCAGCTGGGAGATGCCGACCGATGCCCGGTCGCCGAGCCCCACGACGTCGATGGCGTCGGTGATGGCCCTCCGGTCGGCACCCGAGAGCGGCCGGAACATCCGCCGCCGGGTGATCCGACCCGAGGCGACCACTTCCCACACCGTGGCGGGCACGCCGCTGCTGGCGGTGGACCGTTGGGGAACGAACCCGATCCGGTGCCAGTCACGGAACTCGACGAAGGCGGTGCCGAACAGCGTGACACTGCCCGAGGTCAGCGGCAGGAGCCCGGTGATGGCGCGGACGAGGGTCGACTTGCCGGAGCCGTTCGCGCCCATGAGTGCCAGGAACTCGCCCTGCCGGACGGTCAGGTCGATGGCACGCAGGATCGGCCGCCCCCCGATGGCGACCGACGCGTCGCTGACCCGCACCGGCTCGTCGGGCCTCACGCCTGACATCCGTTGGCCTTCTGCAGGGCGGCGAGGTTCTGGGCCATGAGCGAAACGTAGTCCTCCTCGGACGTCTGGTCCGAGAGGCCCTCGAGGGGATCGAGGACTGCCGTCTCCAGGCCGAGGTCGGAGGCGAGCGAGTCGGCCATCTTGGTGCTCGACAGCCGCTCGGAGAACACCGTCGTCACGCCGTCGCGACGGACCAGGTCCTGGAGGCGGGCCAGGTCGGCCGGTGTCGGCTCGGCGTCGGGGGAGAGCCCGGCGATCGCCTCGAAGTCGAGGCCGTAGCGCGCCAGGTAGCCGAACGCCTCGTGGCTCACGACCGTGGTCGTGCGCTCACACGTGGCCAAGGACCGGGTGTACGACCCGTCGAGCTCCTCGAGCTGTGCCCGCAGGTCGGTCGCGTTCTGCTCGTACGTCTTCGCGCGGTCGGGGTCGAGCTCGGACAGCTGATCGGCGACCGCGTCGCCCAGTCCGGCCATGCGCAGCGGATCGAGCCAGAAGTGCGGGTCGAGGTCGCCGTCCTCGTGGCCGGCCTGCTCGTGCTCGTGGCCGTGCTCGGAGGCCGGCATCAGGTCGACGACCTCGGCCGCGTCGATGATGGCGGCGTCCCCGGCGTTCGTCTCCACCGTGGTGTCCACAGCGGGCTGGAAGCCGGTCTCGAGGATGATCAGGTCGGCGCGGGCGATGTCGGCGGTCTGGGCGATGTCCAGGGAGAGGTCGTGCGGCTCGGTGCCCGGCCCGGTCAGGTTGGTGACCTTCCACGGCGCACCCGCGACCTGCTCGGTGACCCACGCCAGGGGGTAGAAGGCCGCGACGGCGCGGTAGCCGTCGTACCCGTCGTCCTCCGCGGCAGCTCCACATCCGGCCAGGAGGGACGCAGCGACGAGGGTGGTGACGGCGGGGACCAGCCGCGGCAAGAACATGAGAACGATTCTCATGCTAGTTGAGAACCGTTGTCAAACCGCGATCCGGCCGTAGGCTGCACCCGTGCTCGTCGTCACTCGCCTCCGTCCCCCGACCTCCGACGCTGCCGCCGCCGACGGGCTGCGCCGCGGGCTCCTGGGCGCGCTCGACATCCTGGCCGCCCAGCCGGGGTTCACGTGGGGCGAGGTCGGCCGCAACGTGGACGACCCCGGCCTGTGGGTGCTGACCACCCGCTGGGAGAACGTCGGCTCCTACCGCCGCGCGCTGTCGTCGTACGAGTCGAAGATGCACGTCCAGCCGCTCATGGTGCACGCGATCGACGAGCCGAGTGCCTACGAGGTCGTCCGCGAGGGCACCGACCTCAACCAGGCCGAGCCCCGGTCGATAGGCTGAGCGTTCGCCCAGCCCGAGCCGGCAGCCAGCCGGTCCGACCCTGACTGAACGCAAGGAATCACCGTGGCCAAGCCTGCTCCGACCGCCCTGGACAACGTCGTCTCCCTCGCCAAGCGCCGGGGCTTCGTCTACCCCTGCGGTGAGATCTACGGCGGCACCAGGTCCGCCTGGGACTACGGCCCGCTGGGCGTGGAGCTCAAGGAGAACATCAAGCGTCAGTGGTGGAGGTTCATGGTCACCCGTCGCGACGACGTGGTCGGCCTCGACTCGAGCGTCATCCTCCCGACCCGTACGTGGGAGGCCTCGGGCCACCTGAGCACCTTCAGCGACCCGTTGACCGAGTGCCAGTCCTGCCACAAGCGCTTCCGCGAGGACCACCTCCAGGAGGACTTCGCTGCCAAGAAGGGGATCGAGGACCCCGACTCGGTGGACATCAACGAGTCGGTGGCCTGCCCCAACTGCGGCACCCGCGCCGCGTGGAGCGAGCCGCGCAACTTCAACATGATGCTCAAGACCTACCTCGGTGTCATCGAGGACGAGTCCGGGCTGCACTACCTGCGTCCGGAGACCGCGCAGGGCATCTTCCTCAACTTCGCCAACGTGGTGACGTCGAGTCGCCAGAAGCCGCCGTTCGGCATCGCCCAGATGGGCAAGTCGTTCCGCAACGAGATCACGCCGGGCAACTTCATCTTCCGCACCCGCGAGTTCGAGCAGATGGAGATGGAGTTCTTCGTCAAGCCCGGCGAGGACGACGAGTGGTTCCGCTACTGGATCGAGGAGCGCACCCGCTGGTACGTCGACCTCGGCATCAACCCCGACAACCTGCGCCACTACGAGCACCCGCAGGAGAAGCTGTCGCACTACTCCAAGGGCACGACCGACATCGAGTACCGCTTCGGGTTCTCCGGGCGTGACTTCGAGGAGCTCGAGGGCGTCGCCAACCGCACCGACTACGACCTCAAGCAGCACAGCGAGTTCTCCGGCAAGGACCTGTCCTACTACGACCAGGCCGGCGACGAGCGCTACCTGCCCTACGTCATCGAGCCCGCGGCCGGCCTCACCCGCAGCCTGATGGCATTCCTCATCGACGCCTACACCGAGGACGAGGCGCCCAACACCAAGGGTGGCGTCGACAAGCGCGTCGTGCTCAAGCTCGACCGGCGCCTGGCCCCGGTCAAGGTCGCCGTGCTCCCGCTGAGTCGCAACGCCGACCTCTCCCCGAAGGCCAAGGCCCTGGCCGCCGAGCTGCGGGAGAACTGGAACGTCGAGTTCGACGACTCCGGTGCGATCGGTCGCCGCTACCGTCGCCAGGACGAGATCGGTACGCCGTTCTGCGTGACGGTCGACTTCGAGACCCTCGACGACAACGCCGTCACCGTCCGCGAGCGCGACTCGATGGCCCAGGAGCGCGTCAGCCTCGACGGGATCACCCGGTTCTTCGCGGAGAAGCTCGTCGGCTGCTGAGGCGTGCCACCATGGCGCATGCTCCGCTCGGTGGTCGTCGCGACGCTCATCTCGGCTGCCCTGACCGCCTGCTCCGGCGGTGACGCCGATCCCCGACCCGCGGGGAGCCCGACCGTGGCGGGAGCCTCGGACGGGGCGACTCCCACCGACCCCGGCACCGCCCTGGCTCACGGCGACACCGCCACGCTCGTGTGGCACCCGACCACCGGCATCACCGGGATGCTCGAGGCGACCGTGACGAGCGTCAAGGAGCGCCGTCAGTCGGTCTTCGACGGCTGGCTGCGTGACGACACGATGGAGCAGGCCCGCCCCTACTTCGTCACGGTGTCGCTGACCAACGTCGGCGAGAGCGACCTCGCCGGACAGGCCGTCCCGCTCTACCTCCGCGACGACCGGGACAGGCTGGGGGCGCCGTGGACCCTGGGCGGTGACTTCACGCGATGCCAGAGCGGTCCGCTGCCGTCGCCCTTCGAGGCAGGCGCGACCACGGAGATGTGCCTGGTCTTCCTCGCACCGGGGGGTGCGCGGATCGAGGACATGGTCTTCGAGCCCACCGAGGGCTACGACCCGATCACGTGGACGGGCGAGGTCGACCCGCCCGCGAGGGACCGCAAGCGCGCCAGCCGCTGATTTGGGTCGACCCTCCCGCCGCCTCGACAATGGGGAGGTGACCGCCCTGCCCACCTCCCTGACGCTCGGTTCGCTGCGCGTCGAGACGCCCGTGGTCCTGGCACCGATGGCGGGCATCACCAACGCGGCCTACCGCCGGCTGTGCGCCGAGCAGGGAGCCGGCCTCTACGTCTGCGAGATGATCACCAGCCGCGGGCTCGTCGAGGGTGACGAGACCACGCGCAAGATGCTCGTCTTCGACGAGCTCGAGACGGTGCGCTCGGTCCAGCTCTACGGCACCGACCCGGTCTACATCGGCAAGGCCGTGGAGATCCTGTGCGCCGAGTACGGCGTGGCCCACGTCGACCTCAACTTCGGTTGCCCGGTCCCCAAGGTGACCCGCAAGGGCGGCGGGGGAGCGCTGCCGTGGAAGCGCGGCCTGCTGGGCGAGATCCTCACCTCGGCGGTCGCGGCAGCAGCGCCGTACGACGTCCCGGTCACGATGAAGACCCGCAAGGGACTGGACGACGACCACCTGACCTACCTCGACGCGGGGCGGATCGCGCAGGAGACCGGGGTCGCTGCGATCGCGCTCCACGGCCGCACGGTCCAGCAGGCCTACTCCGGCGAGGCCGACTGGGATGCCATCGGGCGGCTGGTCGAGCACGTCGACATCCCGGTCCTCGGCAACGGTGACATCTGGGAGGCGTCCGACGCGCTGCGCATGGTCGAGGAGACCGGCGCCGCCGGTGTGGTCGTGGGGCGTGGGTGCCTGGGCCGCCCATGGCTCTTCCGCGACCTCGCCGCCGCGTTCGCAGACCCGTCGCTGGTCGGGGAAGGACCGGGTCACGTCACGAGGTCCGGTCTGCCGACCCTCGGGGAGGTGCGCACGATGATGAGACGCCACGCGGAGCTGTTGTCGGAGCACATGGGCGAGGAGCGCGGGTGCAAGGAGTTCCGCAAGCACGTCACGTGGTACCTCAAGGGCTTCCGGGCGGGCGGCGAGCTGCGCCACCGGCTCGCGCTGGTGGACTCCCTGACTGCCCTGGACGCCCTGCTCGCCGACCTCGACCCGGCCGAGCAGTTCCCGGTCGGTGAGCTCGGCACACCGCGCGGGCGACAGGGGTCGCCACGGTCCAAGGTGGTGCTCCCGGAGGGGTGGCTCGACGACACGGACGGCCGCGGGTCACACGTGCGCGAGGACACCACCGAGACCACGGGAGGCTGAGCAGCAGACGCCGCGGGTGACTCGGAACACGCCGAAATTTACCTGGGGAGATTGGGACAGGGCGCGAATCCTGTGTTTGACTCGGTGCTCGCGTCCGCCTCGGCCTCTGGCCTTCCCCCGTCATGGCAGACGTAATCCCCCGTCAGCAACAGCAAAGGATCAGCGCTGTGGCTCAGCATCGCCACAAGCGGGAAACCCCTGCCCGTCGTATCCCCCGTATCCCCCGTGTCGTCCAGGTGTCGGCGCCACTTGCCGTCGTGGCGACCCTTTCCGCGGTCACCATGGGCGTGCTCGCCGCGACCCCCGAGTCCGGCGACGCCGACCTCATGGCGGCATCCGCCAGCTCTGCAGAGTCGGAGCCCGTCTCGTACGCCACCGCGTCCTCGGTCGCGAACCGCGGCGAGCTGGGCGTCTCGCGCAACCAGATCCGCACCGCAGCGCGGGCCGAGGCAGCCGCTCGGCGCAAGATGGCGGCGGATCGCCGTGAGGTCGCCGCCGAGAAGGCGGCTCGGCGCGCTGTGCGCACGGCCGACACCACGCTCTGGACCACAGAGGAGCTCAACCTCTGGGACGGCCCCGGCGAGAAGGCCACCCAGCTCGGCGTGCTCGACGCCGTCGAGAAGATCCTGGTCACCGGTCGACGCGAGGCCGGTCGGGCCGAGATCGTCGTGAAGGGTGACGCGCGGTGGGTGAGTGCCGACTACCTCAGCGCCGACAAGCCCGAGCTCGGTCCGAGCCTCGGTGGCAGCTGCTCCAACGGCTCGTCCATCTCGGCCGGTCGCGCCTCGCTCTACAAGATCCACGACGTCGTGTGCGCCAACTGGCCACAGATCACCAGCTACGGCACCTGGCGCAGCGACGGCGAGCACGGTCAGGGTCGCGCCATCGACATCATGGTCAGCGGAGAGACCGGCTGGGCCGTCGCCGACTTCCTGCGCGCCAACTACGCAGCCCTCGGCATCGAGTACATCATCTACTCCCAGCAGATGTGGTCCGTCGATCGCGGCGGCGAGGGGTGGCGGGGCATGTCCGACCGTGGCTCGACCACCGCCAACCACTACGACCACGTCCACGTCACCGTCTACTGAGGCTGCAGGCCACTGCTTCAGCCGAAGGTGAGCCCGTACTTCTCGATGAGGGGCAAGGTGGCCTCGATGTCACCTTCGCAGCCGTAGGGAGCAATCACCGGGCCGAGGTCGAGGTCGTCGGTGGCGGTGTCGATGATGCGGAACGCCTCCTCCAGACCACCCGGCGAGATGAGCTCCAGTAGGCGGGCGGGCTCGTCGGCGGCGTTGAAGAAGGTGTGCCACTCCCCGCGTGGCTTGAAGACGAGGTCGCCGACCTCGGCGACATGCTCCTCGTCGTTGGCGACGAACCAGACCCGGCCCTCGAGGACCAGGCTGAACTCGTCCTCCCTGGTGTGCCGATGCAGGGGTGCCGCGATGGCGCGCGGAGCCAACAGGTGCTCGACGACCGCCAGCCGGCCGTCCCAGTCCTTGGAGTCGACCAGGAAGCGGTCTCGACAACCCAGTGGTGATCCGAGGATCTCGCCATCGCCGGCGCGGATGACTCGTGTCTTCATGCCTCGATCGTCCTGCGTCGAGTGCCCGTACGCCATTGCAGAAATCTGTCAGTCGCGGTGATCCTCTGGTAGGACGTCGGTATGGGTGGACACGCGCGCGTGGTCGACAAGCTGGACTCCGTCGCGTCCGCGGGCTCAGACCTCGTCACCCTGTGGCGCGAGGCAGGCCCACTGCTCGCTGAAGCAGTCCCGCACTTCGAGGCCGCGTGCTTCTTCACCGTCGATCCCTCGTCGCTGCTGACGACCAGTCACTTCCAGGAGGGACTGCCGCAGATCCCGGGCGAGTGGCTGGGGCGGGAGTACGCCGAGGGTGACTACAACTCGATGAGGGAGGTCCTGCAGTCATCGAGTGGGGTGGGAACATTGCACGCCGCGACCGGGGGACGCCCCGAGCTGTCGCGGAAGTTCCACGAGGAGATGCAGCCGTTCGGATGCGACCAGGAGCTGCTGTTCGCCCTGCGGACACGAGATGGCGAAGCGTGGGGACTGGTCGGCCTCTACCGCGAGGTGGGTCGCCCGGACTTCTCTCCCCGGGATGTCGAGCTGGTGGTCCGGGTGGCGCCCGGGCTCGCCGCCGGCGCCCGGCACGCCCTGCTGCTCGGGCAGGCACAGGAGCCGGACCTGCCGCGGGCCCCGGGCCTGGTCATCCTCGACGAGCGGCTCGGCGTCGAGTCGGTGACTCCGACCTCACCCGGATGGTTGGCCGACCTGGGTGGCACCGTCGAGACGCCACCGGCAAGCGTGCTCGCCGTCGCGGGGCAGGTCCTGGGCGGAGGCGCAGGTCCTGCCGAGTCCCGCGTGCGTGTCGGGGGCGGGCGTTGGGTGGTGCTGCGTGGCTCGCCCCTGGCGCACCGCGACGGGCGACGTCACGTGTCGGTCGTCATCGAGGCCGCCCAGCCGACCCACCTCACCTCACTGCTCCTGCGGGTCTACGGGCTCACCGCGCGGGAGCAGGAGGTCACCCGGCTGGTGCTCCGCGGTGAGTCCACGGAGTCGATCGCCAGGACCCTGGTCATCGCGAGCGGCACCGTGCAGGCACACCTCCGCAACATCTTCGACAAGACCGGCGTCCGCAGCAGACGGGAGCTGGTCGCTGTCGCCTTCCAGCGCCACTACGAGCCCCGGGTGCGTGACAACGAGCACCGGACGACGGCGGGCCGGCCCTCGCGGCACGGCCCGATGCCCGGCTGACACCTGTGCCGGCGGTTCCAGCGGGAGAGGAGGATCGCTAGGCTGACCGGCCGATGGGCATCGAGGATCTCTACGACGACTCCGACCGTGAGCGCCTGGTCGCCGAGCCACCCAAGCGGGTGGACGCGCCGGTGCGGCTGGCGTTCGAGCGCGACCGGGCGCGCGTGGTGCACGCGGCCGCCTCACGCAGGCTGGCTGCGAAGACCCAGGTGGTGGGCCCGCAGACCGACGACTTCGTGCGCAACCGCCTCACCCACAGCCTCGAGGTCGCCCAGATCTCCCGGGACCTGGCCCGCGCGCTGGGGTGCCATCCCGACATCGCGGAGACCGCTGCCCTGGCTCACGACCTGGGTCACCCGCCCTTCGGGCACAACGGCGAGCGGGTGCTGGCCGAGCTGAGCACCGACTGCGGGGGCTTCGAGGGCAACGCCCAGACGCTGCGGCTGCTCACCCGGCTCGAGGCCAAGACCTTCGACGACGAGGGCAGGTCGGTCGGCCTCAACCTCACCCGGGCCACGCTGGACGCCTGCACGAAGTACCCCTGGGACCGCTCGCAGGCCGGCGGCCCCGGCGGTGTGCACGCCGACGGCACCCCGAGGGTCGTGGTGAAGTTCGGCGTCTACGACGACGACCGTCCGGTCTTCGACTGGCTGCGCTCGGGCATCGAGGGGCGTGACAAGTGCCTGGAGGCGCAGGTGATGGACCTCGCCGACGACGTCGCCTACTCGGTGCACGACGTGGAGGACGGCATCGTGGCCGGTCGCCTCGACCTCACCCGGCTCGATCCCGAGGCGCTGTGGGAGACCGTGCGCGCGTGGTACCTCCCCGGCAGCGACGATGCTGCGCTCGACTCGGCGCTCGCCGATCTGCGCTCCATCGGCAGCTGGCCGCAGGCGCCGTACGACGGCAGCCGGCGCAGCCTCGCCGCGATCAAGAACCTCACGAGCGACCTGATCGGCCGGTTCTGCGGCAGCGTGCAGGAGGCGACGTTCGCCCAGGAGGGCTCAGGCCACTGGGTCCGGCACGAGGGCGACCTCGTCGTTCCCCAGCAGACCGGTGTCGAGATCGGGCTGCTCAAGGGGATCGCCGCCCACTACGTCATGCAGGCCGACGACCGCGTCGCCCTCATGAAGCGGCAGCGCGAGCTCGTCGCCGAGCTGGTGGAGCTCCTCTGGGACCAAGGTGCGGACAGCCTGGACCCGGTGTTCGTCGATGACTGGCAGGCGGCCGCCGACGACGCAGCGCGGCGGCGGGTGGTCATCGACCAGGTGGCGTCGTTGACCGACGCCAGTGCGGTCACCCGGCACGCCGCGCTGCTCAGTCGCTGATCAGGGCAGGTCGCCCTGCGGGTAGGGGTTGTCCTGCAGTGCGACGTTGTCCGGGTTGAGCTGGTCCTCGAGGCCGGAGGTGTCCTTGTGCGAGCCGACCTTGTCGGACACGGTGCCTGCGGCAGCGCCGGCCGCGGAGACGACCTTGTCCTTGACGACGGGTGCCTTCTCCTTGGCGAGGTCGCTGGCCTGGTGGGCCTTCTCCTGCACACGCGGGTCGTCCTTGACCTTGACGGCCATGCCCTTGATCTGTTCATAGCGCTCGCGTCCGGCGCGGGTGCCCAGGACGTAGCCGGCGGCGGCGACGGCGAGGAGGATGAGCTTCTTCATGGTGGGTTCCCTTCGAAGGTATGACCGTGGGCGGTCGGATCAGTGGGTGCTGCGCAGGCGCCAGGCGACCAGGACGACCGCCATCGCGACGAGGGATCCCGCGGCTGCGAGCACCTCGGGCCGGAGGCTGCCGGTGTCGGTCGTGGCGCGGTCCTGCAGGGTGTGGATGCGGGCCCGAGCCTGCGCCTTCACGTCCAGCTTGGCAGCGAGCTGGTCGACGGTGCCGGCCAGCCGCTCGCGTTGCTGAGCGATCTCGGCCTCGATCTGCTCGGGCGTCCGTGGGTCAGCCATGGTGGTCTCCCTTGACGGTGCTGAGGTCGTCCTTGAGGCCCTGGATGGCCCGCTCGGGGACCGCGGGCGCGGCCTCGGCGACCTTGTTCTTGCCCATCACGCCCGCCACCGCGGCGCCGGCGAGCAGGATGACGGCCACGATCAGGGCCGCCAGCCAGGCGTCCACGACCAGGGCGAGCCCGAGGATCGCAGTGGCGATGAGGCTGGCCACGGCGAAGAAGGCGAGGAGACCGGCGACGCTGAACATCCCGATGCCGACGCCGGCGCGCTTGCCCTTCGCCGCGACCTCGGCCTGCGCCAGCTTCATCTCCGAGCGGATGAGCTCGGGGATCTGCTGGGAGAGCTGGTGGACCAACGCGCCGAGGGTCGGACCCTCGGGCGCGTCGTGCTGGGCCGTCATGGGTTCGACCCTGTCAAACTGTCGCCACGACCACCAGCCGGGTTCCCCCCAAGGGGTGCGCTACTGCCGAAGTGGCGGCGATGTGGAGACGCGGACGCAGCGGTGGGCGTGCGCCCGTAGACTCCCCGACGTGGCAGGCCGGATCCGCGACGACGACATCGCCGAAGTGCGCGAGAAGGCGCGTATCGACGACGTCGTGTCGTCCTACGTCACGCTCAAGCGGGCCGGCGGAGGCTCGCTGAAGGGGCTGTGTCCGTTCCACGACGAGAAGACCCCGTCGTTCAACGTGAACCCGGCCCGCCAGTTCTTCCACTGCTTCGGCTGCGGCGAGGGCGGCGACGTCATCTCGTTCATCATGCAGGTCGACGGCCTCACCTTCACCGAGTCCGTCGAGCGCCTCGCCGACAAGTACGGCGTCCAGCTGAGGCGCGAGGAGGGCGATGATGAGCCGCAGCGGCCGCGCGGCCCGGCGCGCGGTCGGCTGATCGAGGCCCACAAGGTGGCCCAGGAGTTCTACGCCGAGCAGCTCTCCTCGGCCGACGCCGTGGTGGCGCGCCAGTTCCTCCACGATCGCGGCTTCGACCAGGCCGCTGCCGAGATGTTCGGCGTGGGCTTCGCCCCCCGCGACGGAGAGGCACTGACCCGCCAGCTGCGCAGCCGGCGCTTCAGCGACGAGGAGTCGGTCGCAGCAGGCCTGGTCGCCAGCGGCCGTTCGCACTACGACCGTTTCCGCGGGCGCCTGGTGTGGCCGATCCGCGAGGCCAACGGCGACACCATCGGCTTCGGCGCCCGGCGGATCTTCGACGACGACCGCATCGACGCGAAGTACCTCAACACCTCCGAGACCGCGATCTACAAGAAGAGCCAGGTCCTCTACGGCATCGACCTCGCGCGCACGGCGATGAAGGACAGCCAGCAGGCCGTCGTGGTGGAGGGCTACACCGACGTGATGGCCTGCCACCTCGCCGGCGTGCGCACGGCGGTGGCCTCCTGCGGCACCGCGTTCGGCACCGATCACGCCCGGGTGCTGCGCCGGTTCCTCGGCGACCATGCAGCCACCAGCGGCGAGGTGATCTTCACCTTCGACGGCGACTCCGCCGGGCAGAAGGCGGCGATGAAGGTGCTCGAGAGCGACCAGGTGTTCGCCTCGCAGACCTACGTCGCCGTCGCGCCCGAGGGGATGGACCCCTGCGACCTGCGCATCAAGGAGGGGGACGAGGCGGTGCGCGAGCTGGTCGCCAAGCGGCAGCCGCTCTACCGCTTCGCCCTCGACAACATCCTCACCCGTCACGACCTCGACCGCGCCGACGGCCGCATCGACGCGCTGCGCGACGCGGCCGGCCTGGTGGCGAGCATCCGTGACAAGACCAAGGTCGACGCGTTCGCCCGCGAGCTGGCCCACATGGTCGGCGTCGACGTCGACGAGGTCCGCAGCGAGGTGCGCCGAGCGGCCAACCGTCCCGCCCGCACTGACGAACGCCGTACGTCGCGGGGCGCGGAGCCACCGGCCGTCTCCGAGCCCGCCCGGCCACCGCTGCCCAGCCTGTCCGACCCGCGCTTCGCCATCGAGCGCGAGATGCTCAAGCTGGTCATCCAGCACCCGGCCGGGGTGGGTCGGACGACCGCCCACGTCACCGTCGACGACTTCACCCACCCGACCTTCCAGGGCGTCTGGCAGGCAGTCTCGGCCGCGGGTGGTCCGGCCAGTGGCACGGACGACCCCGGCTGGGCCAGCCGCGTCCGTGCCGCAGCCGAGGAGGGGGCAGTCGTGGCGGCCGTCACGGAGCTCGGCGTCGAGCCGATCCGGGGCACCGACAGCCCTACCCCGACCTTTGCCGTCGCCTACGTCTACCGGCTCCAGGAGCTCACCACATCGCGTCGTATCGCCGACGTCAAGGCCAGGCTGCAACGCACCAACCCGGTCGACAACACCGGCGACTACAACCGGATGTTCGGCGAGCTGGTCGCCCTCGAGCAGCACCGTCGGACCCTGCGCGAAGGTGCGGTGGGGACGTCGTGAGGTTCGGTCGTGGGTCCACCCCCAAGCTCTCAGTCGCGCCGGGGGAGCGGGTGCTGGCGTCCGCCACCGCTGCCGACGGCACCCTCCTCGCCGGCACCCGGGACGCGTTCTACGTCGCGGTCGAGGACGGCGAGACCAGGCGGGTGCCGTGGGAGCAGGTCGAGGCCGCCGACTGGGACCGCGACACCGAGACCTTCCACCTGTCCGAGGTGGGCACCTGGGGCGAGCAGCGCACCGTCCACACCGCAACGCTGGCCGAGCCCGGTCGACTGCTCGAGCTGGTGCGCGAACGCGTGACCGCCAGTCTCGTCCTCCAGCGTCACGTGGTCGTCTCCGGGCGCCTGGGCCTGCGCGTCATCGCACGCCGGGCACCCGGTGGTGACGGTCCGATCGAGTGGGTCTACGAGTACGACGAGGGTGTCGACCCGACGGATCCGCGGGTGGCTGCCGCGGCACGCGAGGCCCTCCGGCTGGCGCACCGCGACGTCGGCATGCCCTGATTTCCTGACTGCCCGCGAGCCTTGCTAATGTGTGCGCTCGCTGCAAAGCGATCCCCTGTAGCTCAACTGGCAGAGCATTCGACTGTTAATCGGAGGGTTGTTGGTTCGAGTCCAACCGGGGGAGCACGGAAGAACGGCTGGTGACCTGCGGAAACGCAGTTCACCAGCCGTTTCGCATGTTCCGTGCATCGGCTATGCATCGTTCGCGCGGTCCACTCCCCACTAGAGAACCCCGTGCGGCGACCCACGCTCACTGTGGTCACGCGGCCCACGGAGCTCACGCAGGTGTGCAGGTGGGTGCCTGGCGAAGGTCCGACTCGGACCCCTCCTGCGCTTCGACGAGCGTGGCTAGGTGACATGACAGGCTGACCCCCTCGCGCCGGATCGCGACTCTCGATCCGGTGACACGACACGACGACGCCGGCCCTGTCTGCGGGCTCAGGAGACTGCTTCCTGGCTCTCGACCTCGAGGGGAGAGATCCGGCGATGCTGCGGGTGGGCGAACGACGCGCCGACCACGTGGCTGACCGTGCGGGCCAGGATCTTGATGTCCATCCACATGGACCAACCCTGGATGTAGTTGTGGTCGAAGAGCGCGCGCTCGACGACAGAGGTGTCCCCACGCAGACCATGGACCTGGGCCCAGCCGGTGAGCCCCACAGGCATCCGGTGCCGGGCGCCGTAGATCGGGATGGACTCGGTGAAGGCCTCCACGAAGTGAGGGCGCTCCGGACGCGGTCCGACCAGACTCATCTGGCCCACGAAGACGTTCCACAGCTGCGGCAGCTCGTCCAGCGAGGTGCGACGGATGAATCGACCGACGGGACCGATCCGCGCATCTCCGGTGATGTTCCAGGTGGTGTCGGCCTCCCCGGTTGCGGTGGGACGCATCGAGCGGAACTTGATCAATGTGAAGAGTGAGCCGTCGAGTCCCACCCGCTCCTGGCGGAAGAGCACCCCGGGACCTCCCTCGACCCGCACCGCGAGGGCCACCGCGAGCAGCACGGGTGACGTCAGCAGGAGCCCGAGGCCGGACACCACGACGTCGAAGCTCCGCTTGGCCAGGCGGCTCGACGTAGCCGCCTGACCGAAGGTGTAACGCAGAAGGGGTATGCCCCACGCCTCGTCGAGTCGTCGTGTGTCGGGCGGCACCATGTAGTCGGCCGAGGGCACCAGGAAGAGGTGGCATCGCAGCCGCTCGCACATGCGCAGGACCTCCGACACCTCCGCAGCGCGGTCGCTGTCGACGGCGACCAGCAGCTCGCACGCCTCGCACTCGTCCATGAGCCGACACAGCTCACGGCTTCCGCCCAACCATGGCACCGGGGTCGGCTTTCGCGGAGGCTCGTTGTCGACCAGGCCGATCACCTCGAGGCCGAACTCCGGATGCTCGCCAAGGACCGTGCTGAGTGTGATCGCCAGGTCGCCGGCACCGTAGACCAGCGTCCGGTGGCGCACCGTCCCGCAGCTGCGCTCGGCCCGCACGAACGCGTAGGCCGCAGCGCGAGTCATCGCGAGCGCTATCACGAGGGCCACGAGGTAGAGCCCCGCCGGCCGACCGAGTAGCGGCTGCGCCGAGATTATCGCGTTGGCGGTCGTCCCGACCACGACGGCGATGCCGATCGACGGCAGGTCGTCGAGCACGGACAAGGTCAGTCGTGACCTGAAGAGCCCCGCGGCGTGCAGGTAGACGAGCGAGACTGTCGTCACGACCACGCCGGTGACCGGGGTCGAGTGTGGGTGGAGGAGCGCAGTCACCCCGGCGATCGCGATGATGTCGCAGACCAGCAGGAACGGGCCCGTGCGGTGTCGCGTCGAACGGGCCGTCGAGCTCCGTGCGACGCGGGCGATCAGTGCGTGCACGAGAACCTCCCACTCGTCCGGCTTCGGCCCACGTGGGCCGAGGGTCACCCCACTAGTGCCGTCCAGCGCGCGTTTGATCCGTGGCGTTGAGGCGATCTTCACCCACCCCCATACTGGTGTGATGCGATGGGTGACGCGCGCGTGGAGGCCGCTCCTGGGCGGACTTCTGTGCCTTCTCCTGCTGCCCGCCGCCGCGGTCATCGACGACCAGCGGCAAACGGGCACGTCTGCCGACCTGCGGCACGCCGCGACGGCTCGGTCGGCTCCCCGGACGCCGGACCTCGGCGTCCAGTTCCACGGCACGTGGTCCCACTACGACCGGGCGAAGCGTGCCGCGGTCCTCGACCGCATCGCTGAATCGGGAGCACGCTGGGTGCGACTGGACGTGAGCTGGGCAATGATCCAGCCGCACCGCGGCTCCTATGACCGCAGGTGGGGCGTCCGGCTGGTCGACCAGGTCCTCAGGCAGTCGAAGCGGCGCGGGTTGCGCGTCCTCGTGACGTTCTGGCTGACACCAGCATGGGCCAACGGAGGCAAGGGTGAGCGCGTCGCCCCCGACGACGTCTCCGACTACGCCGAGGCGCTCGCGTGGGCGGCCCGGCGTTGGCACGACCGCGTCGGGGCCTGGGAGGTCTGGAACGAGCCGAACTCCGGCGACTTCCTCGTGGGCGCCGATCCCGCGCAGTACACCGACCTGCTCTGCACGGCGAGTGAGGCCCTTCACAGCCAGGACGACACGGTCCGGGTGGTTCTCGGCGGCCTGATGTACAACGACGACAAGTGGTTGAGACGCGCCTACGTAGCGGGGGCGCGAGGCTGTTTCGACGTCCTGGGGGTGCACCCCTACATGGCTCCTGCCGACGCTCCGCCCGGCCTGAAGGACGACGGTGAGCCGTGGCGGCTACGGCATCTCGCCGCGATCCGTCGCGAGATGAAGCGGCAGGGCGACCGGCGACCCGTGTGGGCCACAGAGTTCGGGTGGAGCTCGCACCGCAACGTGCAGGGAGCCCCGGCGTGGAAGCGTGGCGTGAGCGAACAGAAGCAGGCGGCGTACGCCGTGCGCGCGATGAAGCTGCTCGGCCGTGACTACCCCTACGTCAAGAAGGCCTTCTGGTACAAGGACCTCGCGAGCGGGGAAGCCGGGCGTCACTACGACGGCTACGCGATGCTGCGTCGCGATCTCTCGCCCAAGCCGGTGTTCTGGGCGTTCCGTCGACTGCTCGGGTGAGGGCCATGGACTCGCCAGAGCCGTTCGGCTCGCCGATTCTGCACGTGTCGCAACCAGTGGAGGCGGGCGTGGCCCAGGTGGTCGCCGACCTCGTGGGGCTGCAGACGGGAGCCGGGCAGCGGGTGATCGTCGCGTGCCCGCGTGGGCACCTGCAAGACCTGGCGCGAGCTGCCGGGGCCGAGGTGTTGACCTGGTCGGCGGCGCGGGGTCCGGGGGTCCGGACTGCCGGCGAGCTGTCGGGGCTGTCGAACGTCATCCGCCGCGCGCATCCCGGTCTCCTGCACCTGCACAGCTCGCAGGCCGGGCTGGTGGGGCGTCTCGTGGTTCGGGGTCGGCTCCCGACGGTGTTCAGCCCGCACGCGTGGTCCTGGCAGTCCATGAGCGGGGGTGGTCGCAGGGCGGCGGTCGCCTGGGAGCGACGCGCGGCGCACTGGTCGCACGCCATCGTCTGCGTGAGTGACGGCGAACGCCGAGCCGGGCTCGAGCAGCGCATCCCCGGGTCGCTGCTGGTGATCCCCAACCGGGTCGACGCCGACCTCGGTGCTCAGATCGGTCACGACACCCAAGCGGCGGCCCGACTCGCGCTCGGTCGGGGAGAGACCACCCAGCTGGTGGTCTGCTGTGCGCGACTGGCCGAGCAGAAGGGACACGACGATCTGCTCGAGGCCTGGCGGCAGGTCACTGCCTCGCGTCCCGGTCCCGAGCTGGTGTTGGTGGGTGACGGCCCGCTGCGCTCGGAGCTCGAGCGCGCCGCGGACGACCTGCCGGGGGTGACCTTCGCCGGATGGCGGTCCCGCGTGGAGTGCCTGAGGTGGATGCGGGCAGCGACGATCGTCGTGTGCCCCTCACGCTACGAGGCGATGTCGCTGGTGCCGCTGGAGGCCGCCGCTCTGGGCACACCGGTGGTCGCGACACGTGTGGAGGGAATGACGGCCCCCTTGTCGGCCCCGTTGTCGCCCGACGCGCGGAGGATCGTCGAGCCCGGCGATCCGGGGGCCCTGGCGGGCGCGTTGCTCGACCTCCTCGAGGACCACGAGGCGCTGGATCGAGGCAGCCGCGAGGCCGCGACATGGTCACGCGACCAGGCCGCGACGTCGAGTCCCGGATCGGAGTACCTCGCGCTGTACGACCGCGTCCGGCGTGCCCACTCCGGATGACGCTGGTACACGCCAGCGACAGCTGACTGCCCCGCGTGCCACGATGGCCACCCTCGTTGTCGGGTGTCAGGGGGATCGACGGGTGGCCGAGACGTTACGACGGGTGATGCGCTGGCGGTGGCCGCTGATCGTGGTCGCCTTCCTGCCCAGCGCACTGGTCGCCGTGACGCTGGTCGAGCTCCAGCCCGAGCGGCACGAAGCCGTGAGCGTGATAGCGGTGGTCCCGGGGAGCCCCGAGGTCGCCAACCCGGACCTGATCCAGCTGGCCGTCGATCGCTACGTGGTCCTGCTCCAGTCGGAGGGCGTGCTGCTCCGGGTCGCCCAGGAGTCCGGCGTCCCCCTGGCCACGCTGCGTTCCGGGGTGAGCGTGGCTGCCGCCCCGCAGTCGGCGAACGTGCGAGTCGTCGCGTCCACGCCGACGGCGCGCCAGGCCCGGGCCGCCGCCGACGCGGTGGCCGAGGAGGGGGTGAGCCTGGCCGCGAACGATCCGACGATCGGTGTCGAGGTCCTCGCCTCGGCCACCGATCAGGCCCTGCCGTTGACGGCCTCCCCCCGGCTCCTCCAGGCGGTCCTGCTCCTGGCCGCGTTGGCGGTGGCGCTCGGCGCGGCGTACGCCCTCGAGCTGGCACGGCCGAGGATCCGCACGGCCGAGGACGTCGAGACGGCGACCGGAGTGGGGCTCCTGGGCGCGGTGCCGGACCTCGTCGACCGAGGTCCGATCACACTGACCACCCACGACTCACGGGCCGCCGAGCTCTGGCACGGATTCCTGGAAGGTGGCCGCGATCTCTGGGACGTTCCGACCACATACGTCGTCGGAGTGGGTCCGGGCGCGGGGGGCTCGACTGCTGCCTACGCGCTGGCGAGGGTATCGGCCACCCACGACGAGTCGGTCGTCCTGGTCGACGCCGAGGGTGAGCGGGCCGAGCTGAGCAGGAGGCTCGGCCTGCCCGTCAACCTGGGTCTCGACGCCGTCCTCGGTCAACCCGACCTGCTCCCGGCCGCCGCCTACGACCTCCACGGGCTCGCCGTGGTTGCGACGCGGCCGCTCCCCGACGCCGGACGCCTTCGAGGTGACCAGCTCGGGGACGTGCTGAGGGCAGCCGAAGACCGTTGGGACCGGGTTCTGGTCAACGCCTCGACGGCTCAGGGTCCGGCGCTGAGCGAAGCGGCGAGCGGTCTCGCGGACGTTGTTCTCGTGGTCGCACTGGGCACCCCGGTCGCCGAGGTACGACGGGACGTTGGCAGGTTGCGACGCCTCGGACTGCCCCTCCGCGGAGCAGTGCTCGAGCTCCACGAGCGGGGGGCAACACGTCGACCGGGCCGCGGGCGGTGGAGACGGTCCCCGGTCGTGTTGATGTACCACGGCTTCTGCGCCAGCCGCCGGAGCGACGATCCGGAGAACCTCTTCGTCGAGGTCGCGGCCTTCGAGCAGCAGCTGACGTGGTTGCTCGAGCACGGCTGGACCCCGCTCGACCTCGACCAGTACCTCGAGGCACGGGCCGGGCGGCGGCCGTCGCGCAAGACCTTCCTCGTGACGATCGATGACGGGTACCAGTCCGTCGCCGACCTGGCCGCTCAGGTACTGCGCCGACTGGACGTGCCGGCTCTGCTGTTCGTGCCGTCCGGCCTCGTCGGCAAGGACGCACACTGGCTGGACAGTCCCGCCCACGAGCCCATCATGGACGCCGAGCAGCTGCGCCGGCTGGGTGACGACTATGGCATCGAGGTGGGCGCCCATGGACGGGACCACCGGGATCTCCGGGGTCTGGACCCGGTCGAGCTCGAGCGTCAGACAGCCGAGGCTGGCAGAGAGCTGGGCGAGCTCCTCGACCGCGAGGCGCGCGCCCTGGCGTACCCCTACGGCGGACACGACGCCGACGCACGCGCCGCCGCCGAACGGTCCGGTGCGCTGGTCGCCTTCTCGGTGTTCGACGACGTTGGCCCGTTCGCCGTCTCCAGGGTCGATGTCAACGCCACCGACACCCGCCACTCCTTCCGGCTCAAGCTGATGCCGCAGTATCGACGCGTCTGGAACCTGCTCCAGCGAGCTCGGTGGGTGCGCCGACTGGTGCGCAGCGTCGTCGCCCACGTGCCCCGGCAGCGCGCATGATGGCCGCGAACGCCCCCGCGGTCCGGCTCCGCGATCCCTCCGCCGGTCCGGCTCTCATGGCGCTCGTCGTCGCGGGGTCGGGCCTGTTCGGACTCGTGCTGGCGCAGGTCGGCTTGCGTGTCGGACCGGGTGGGCTGGTGGCGATCTTGCTCGCCGCTGGCCTCGCATCGACCGCCCTGCTCCGTCCGCACGCCCTCGTGAGCGGGCTCGCGCTCGCGCTGCCCTTCGGCACGGTGGTCGTCGGCCCCTTGGAGCTGGTCCAGCTCGCCCTGATGCTGGTCGTGCTGGGAGCGCTGACCCAGGCGGGCATGCGGGGTGCGCTGGTGCTGCCGCCCTGGCCGGTCACGGTGCCGCTGGGCGCCATGTTGTTCGCTGCCGCCACTGCGACCTCGGCCGCGCGCGACGCCGACGCGGCGTTCCGGCTGGATGTGCGCCTGCTGTTCGAGGTCCTGCTGGTGGTGGCGATGGTCACCGTGCTCCGCTCCACCCGACACGTGGATCAGGTCGTGAACGCCCTGCTCCTCGCCGGGGGAGCGATGGCCGGCTGGGCCCTTGCCACGTCGGGGGAGGCCACGGCCTACCTCGACGGGGCTGTGCTGGCCGACCGGGCCAGCGGGCCGTTCGCCCAGCCCAACGAGCTCGGGTTGTTCTCAGCCACTCTCCTGATCCTGGCGATCGGCGTCGGCATCACCACCGCGAGGCCCACCACGCGGCTGCTCTGCCTGGTGTCGGGGTCGCTGCTGCTCGCCGCGCTGGCCGAGTCCTTCTCCCGAGGAGCCTGGATCGGTGCAGCCGCGGGACTCGTGGCGCTCGCGGTGCTGAGCCCGCCGTCGCGCCGGCCGCTGGCCCTGGTGGGCATTCTCGGGGCGGGAGTCGGCGCGCTGCTGACCGTTCTCGGATCCACGCTGTCGAGCGCCGTGGCCACCCGGTTGGCCAGCATCCCCGACGCCTCGGGAAACCCCTACGACCAGCGGACGCTGATCTGGGGCGAGGCCCTGCGCCAGATCCAGGACCGCCCACTGACAGGCCAGGGGCCAGGGTCGTTCTCGGTGGCTGCTCAGTTCGCGGCCAACGGGGCAGGACTGGAGACCGAGCACGCGCACCACTTCTTCCTCACCGTCGCGGCCGAGTACGGTCTGCTCGGCCTGACGGCACTGCTGGCGCTGATCGCCGGGCTCGTCGCCCTCGCGACCGCACCCCGGTGGTCCGGGGCCACACCGGGTCACCGCGGTGGGCGAGGCCTTCAGCCGGTGCTGGTGGCCGCGCTCGCCGCGGTCATCGTCCACGGACTCCTGGACTATCCGTTGCGCAATGCCGTGGGCAGCACGACCGTGTGGTTGATCGTCGGCCTTCTCGTTGCCGAGCACACCGCTGCCGCGGGAGGTCGGGCTGAGCACCCCGAGGCACAAGCGATCCCCAGGGAGCGGGTCGCGTGACTGAGCCGCTGCGGTGCACCGTCGTCACGCCGTACGGCCTCCTCGGGGGATCGGAGCGTTGGCTGCTGGACCTGCTCGACACCGGCGCAGCCCGCATGTCCGTCGAGGTGTGGCTGCTGCAGGACGGCCCGCTCCGAGCCGAGCTGGCTGACCGGGGCTGCCCGGTCGAGGTGCTCCCGACGGGGCCGGGCGCACCTGGCATGCTCAGCCGAGCCTGGGACCTGGCGCGACGGCTGCGGTGCAGTGACACCGACGTGCTCCTCGCCAACGGAGTCAAGGCGGCCGCGGTCGCGGTGCCGGCGGCCCGGATGGTCGGTGTGCCGGTGGCGTGGGCGAAGCACGACTTCTCCTGGGACCGAGAGCTGGCGCGGCCCCTCGGCGCGCTCAGCGACCTCGTTGTCGCCACATCTGCGGCGGTCGGGGCGGCCACCGGGCGACACGACGCCCTGCTGGTGCCCCCGCCGCGACCTGCCGACGCTCCGGCGTCCGCCGCGGACGCGCGCACCTTCTGGGCCGCGCGCGGTGTGCGGCTCGGGCATGCACCGAGCCTCGCCATGGTCGCTCGCCTGGTTCCCTACAAGGGGATCGACACCGCAATCCGGGCGTTGGCGGTCGACCTCGCGTCGACGTGGCAGCTGGTGGTGGTCGGCCCGGCCGACCCGTCCGAGGCCGGCGAGGAGCCCCGGCTGCGTGATCTTGCCCAGGACCTCGAGGTGGCTGACCGGGTGTTCTTCGTGGGGGAGGTGACCGACGTCGGCCGGTGGCTGTCGGGGTTCGACGCCGTGGCCGTGCTCACCCGTGCTGACGGGACCAGGTTCGGCCGCGAGGGCTATTCGATCGTTGCCCTGGAGGCGCTCGCCGCGGGCGTTCCGCTCGTGGGTGCCCGGGGCAGTCCCGAGGTGGAGCGGATGGCATCGGTGGCCGGTCGCGTGGTCGACGGTGACGATCCGGGGTCGGTCGCCCGGGCCCTGCACGACGTGCGTCGACCCGACGTACGGAGGCGGTGCCGGTCGGCGGCACACGAGGTGATCGGGAATCATCCGGACCCGGTGGCGTGCGCCGACCAGGTGATCGGTGCACTCTCCGCGTTGGCAGGCCGACCGGGTGCCGGTCTGTCCGGTCCGCCGGTCACCGTGCTCACCTGTTTTCGCAACGAGGTCGGCCACATCGACGGTGTCGTCTCCGCAGTCCTGGGCCAGCTCGGACCGCACGACGAATACCTCCTCCTCGACGACCGGTCGAGCGATGAGACCGCCGCCGAGCTGGCCGGGTGGGTGGCGCGGGACTCACGCCTGCGCCTGATCTCGGGGCCCGGCATCAACCTCTCTGCTGCGCGGAACCTCGGCTTCTGCGAAGCCACGCACGACGTCGTGGCGTGTACCGATGCCGGGTGCACGCCCGCCCCCGGCTGGTTGGCTGCGCTCCGCGCGCCGTTCGCCGAGGAGGCCTCGGCGGACCTGGTCGTCGGCGTGTACGACGTCGACGACGGCGACCCGGTGCGCGAGGCCTGCCGGCTGGCCCTGTTCCCGTCGGTGGCGGAGGCCCGACGGCGCACCCCACTGGTGCTGGTTGCGGGCATGTTGACCGGGCGACGATTCGATGCCCGCCGCCTGGACGGGCGGTCCATGGCCTGCCGCGTCGGGGCGTGGGAGCGGGCGGGCGGATTCGACGTCGGCCTGGGCAGCTCCGAGGACGCGTTGTTCGGCGAGGCGGTGCGGGCCACCGGCGGCACGAGCGTGCTCGCACTCGACGCTCAGGTCACCTGGGCACAGGCCGACCGGATCCGGGACACCGCGCGCATGTACGCGAAGTACGGCGAATGGGGAGCGCGCGCCGGGTCCTGGCCGCTGGTCAGCCGCGACCTGGTCCGGGCCGGCGGCTACCTGTTCGCGCCGCTGCTGCTCGCCCGCGGCGGGGCGCGCACCCGAGTCGCCGTGATCACCGCGTCGGCCGGCTACCTCGGCGTCCCCGTGTCCCGCGCGCTCCGGGAGCGGAGCGGGCCGACCACGATCGCACTGATCCCCGCTGTGCTGGCCCTGAAGGACGTCGCCAAGGCGATCGGCTGCCTCAGGGGCGGAATCGCGCGGTTGACCCGGCCCAGCGAGCGGAGTCGAGATGACCGCTGAGCCGACCACGGCCGTGGGCGCGATCACCCACCGGGCGGCACGCAACGCGTCGGTCAGAGGCCTCGCCGAGATCCTCGGGAAGGTGGCCACCCTGGGATGGACCGTCGCGGCGGCGCGGGTGCTCTCGCCGGAGGACTTCGGCGCCGTCTCCTACGCGATCGCGTTGATGTACCTGCTCAGCTCGTTCGCGGCATGGGGCTTCGATGCCGGCGTGATGCGACGGGGGAGCGCTGAGGCCGCCGCGCTCCCGCAGGTCTACCTGGGTTCGCAGGTGTGGAAGACGGTATTGGGGGCGATTGTCTTCGGGGCCGGCGCACTCCTGGCTCTGGGCAGTGGGTCCACGTCGGTGTCCTGGTTCGTGCTCGCACTCATGCTGTTGGCCGGATTCCCCGAGCTGTGGAGCCACACGGCCCGAGCCGTCGCCTCCGTCCGTCAGTCGCCCGCGGGGGTCTCGACCGCGCTGGTCCTCCAGCGGCTGGTCACCGCGGTGGCGATCGGAGCAGCCCTGGCGGTGGGGCTGGGGCCGCTGGGGCTGGCAGCCGGGTTCCTCACCGGCACGCTCGTCGGGTGGGGCGCGCATCACGCCGCGGTGCGCCGACTCGACGTACATCCGCGCCTGCGCGGGCTCACTCGAGCCGACCTCAGGCTGGCCGGCTCCGGCACGTTCCTCATCGGACTCAGTGGACTGGTGTTGATGCTGCTGTTCCGCATCGACATGGTCCTGCTGGCCCGGTTGCGGGGCGACGCCGAGGTCGCCGTCTACTCGGTGGCCTATCGCCTGCTGGAGACTGTGCTCTTCGTCTCCTATGCCGTGCACCAGGCGGTCTTCCCGGTGATGAGCGCCACGTCGTCGGGTCCGCGCCAGCGCGCGGCCTACGAACGTGCAGTGGCGGTGGTGGCTTTCGTCTACCTGCCGTTCGCGGTGGTGAGCGTGCTGGAGGGCGACGCCGTGGTCGGCCTCCTCTTCGGTGACGGCTACGCGGACGAGTCTGGACGGGCGTTGGCCTGGCTCGCGCCGGCGCCGCTGCTGTTCGCCGGGTCGTTGTTCGGGACCGCGCTGCTGATGGCCCTCCTCCGCACTCGCGCCATGCTGATCGCCTCGAGCGTCGCGCTGCTGACCAACATCGCGCTGAACCTGGTCCTCATCCCGCCCTACGGCGCCGCCGGAGCCGCGGCGGCCACGACCGTCGCCTACGCCGTACAGACCGTGGTGGTCCTCGCCGTGCTTCGCGGTCTGAGCCCCCGCCCTCGGTTCTTCCCTCCGCTCGTGCCGGCTGCTGTCGCGGCGCTGGCCCTCGCTGCGGCACTCGCTGTGATGCGCGCGCCCGTCCTGGTGGAGCTGGGGCTGGCGGCAGTCGTCTACCCGCTCGTCTGGCTGCTGGTGGTGCGTCGAATCGCTCCCGAGCAGCTCGAGGTGCTGCGGCAGCTACTCGTCCGCAAGGCGCAGCGGTGATGCGGAGGTACGCGTTCGTCCGGCGGCCACGGCCGGCATGGGTGGACGTTGGATCGCCCCACCCCGCGCGGTTGTTGCTCGACCTCCACTCCCATGCGCTCAACCACGGCATGCCCGCGAGGCGCCGGGGCGGACCGCTCCTGGCGTGGGCAGGGCGCCGGGGCCTCCCGGTGGTGCCGGGGGCCGCGGTTCTGCGCCGGCTCCCGGCCGGACCGGTCCCGCAGCTCGATCGCCTGCTCAACGAGGTGGCACGGTCGTGGGACGAGCTGGCTGCCTGTTCGACGCGGATCCCGGCGACAGCGCCCGCGCTGTCCGCACTCGCTATCCAACGGGCATCGGGTCGGTACGTCTTCGTTCTCGCCGACGCGCGCCACCCGGTGCTCTTGCTCAAGCCGAGACCTCACGAGGTGCAGGTGGACCCGGAGGACGTCGCGTTGTCCGCGCTCAGCCCCACGGGCATCGCTCCACGTCGGCTGCCGTCGGTAGCCGGCCTGAGCGTGCAGGAAGGGTTGCCGGGCCGACCTTTGTGGGTCGTTGCGCCCGGACGCCCCCAATGGTCCAAGGGCTACACCGCACACTACGACGCCCTCGGTGCCGCACTCGTCCGTGTCAGCGAGCTGACGGCCTGCCGTGGCGGCCTCGACCTGGAGCACTACCTGGGTCTCGTCGTGGGCCACGTCGATTCGTCGGTGACTGCCGACGTGGTGGATGCCGCACGCCGTGACCTGCGGTCCCTGGACACGGTGAGCCTGCAGCATCGTGACCTGTCGGCCCAGAACTGGCTGGTCGACGGGTCGTCTTTCGTCGGGATCGTGGACTGGGAGACCGCGGACCCGGGCGGGGTGCCGGGCCATGACGCGCTCCAGGCCGCCGTGGCGCTCCTCGAGCACGGCGTCGCCCTCCGCAGGTGGTCCCAGCACGAAGTCGTGCGGGTCTTTCGGCAGGCCTGGCCGGACGAACCGCTCTTCGCGTCGGCCCGCACCTGGCACCGGGAGTGCGTGCGCGCCTCGACGGGGTCGGATCGATTGGCCGACCAGCTGGTGATCGCGTTCTTCGCCCGGCGTCTGGGGCGACGGATCAGCGGCGGTGGACCGGAGACGCTGTCGGTGGCGACCCTCACGGCGATGCTGGAGATCGTCACCGGTTCCGCAGCGCCCTGAACGCTCCGAGCCGACCCGGTCGCGTCAGAGCCCGCCAGGCCTGCTCGGCAAGTGCGGCGGCGACCTCGGACTCGGGACGCTCGCCGTCGACCACGGTGACCTTCAACCTGCCGCACTCGTCGACGTACAGGTTGCGCAGCCGGGTGAGGTCGCTCGTCGTGTACTGCTCGGGCTTCCTGGCTCGTGCCGCGGCCGGCGAGACGTCGAGGAAGAATGCAGCGAGTGGGCTGGGCGACAGTCGCCTGACCAGCCATCGTTGAACCGCGGGTCGCCCCATGGAGGGATACCGGTAGCGCAGGTGGGCAGCCGAGTCCAGGACATAGCGGTCGCAGATCAGCACGGCGCCCGGATGAGCACGGGCGGTCCGCCGGTGCGTGTGCGCGTTCGCGAGCGCAACGACACAGCCCCAGCCCCAGCTGAGCACGGCACTTCGGTCCCTGGCCAGGTGCCCGCTGTCAGGTTCGGGCCGGGGACCGCCTGGATGGATCCTGACCTCTCCCGACTCGTCGGCTGGGTCGGTCGGACGCCGTTCACTCACGACTGCGGGTCGCCTGCGTACGCGGGCCACGACGTCGAGCACCGCCTTGGCGGGTGCGGACACCCGGTCCAGGACCGGGTCGCGACCGAGCTTGGTCCACGACACGTTCGCGTCGTACCCCAAGGCCGCCAGCGCCCGAAGCAGGTGCTCGGCCTGGGTCGACTTCCCTGATCCGTCGAGGCCGGAGAGTGAGATCACCCGGGCCCGGCGACGATGGAGGGTGCCCGGAATCCTGCGTACGGCATGGCGCGCGGGGTCGCCAGCCGCGCGGCGTAGTTGTTCAAGCGCGTCGGCCAGGTCCCAGTCCACCGCCTCATCCCGTGCGCGCTCCCAGCTGTCGGCTTCGTAGGCCGCCAGCCGGGCGGCGCGACGCTCGTCCACGATCATGCCTCGGTCGAGGCGATGGGCGAGGAGGAGCAGACGATGCGGCGGGCAGGGGGCTCTCAGGTGCCGGTAGCCCGGGATGGTGGAGGCCTCACGCAGGAGTCCCGCGCGGGCAACGACGTTGGGGAGCCACGTCTCGAGCGGGACCAGATCCACGGAGAAGGCGGTGCCCTCGGCGAACCTGACGAAGGTATCGCCTCCCGTGACCCAGCCGTGGCGGTGGAACGTCGAGCGGAGCTGGGGCAGCGTCTCCTCTGGCACCAGAAGGTCGAGGTCGCGACCCTGCGGAGGCAGGCTGCCGAGCACGACGAGAGGCGCTGGCAGGAGGACGTCGACGTCCGCGGCGCTCATCGCTGTCCACCGGCTCTGCTCCGGGCAGCGTCCGGGGTCAGCGACGATCGCAGCAACGTCGCCCGCTTCATGCGACGCCATGCGGCCTCCAGGCGGGCATTGTCGTCACGCTGCTGCTTCGCCCAGGTCAGAGATGACCGTGCGGCCAGCGTCGTCCGCGCTGTCCGGGGAGAGCTCCAGGCCTCGATCACCGAGACCGGTCGCACGCCGCTGGCAAGCTGCATCTTCGCGACGGTGATCCCACGCTGATGATCGAGCTCCCGGCATCCCAGCTCGAGCGCGCGCTCGAGGTCTGCGTCGCGCAGCACCCGCCCCGGCGACAGCGCCTGCGCGCTCGGAGCGAACCGGCCGTCCCAGATGCGGTACGTCGCACCGTCGAGCAGCCCGATGTCATAGGCCAACAGCTCGCCGTCGACCTCGGCGACAGCCACCTCGAGCTCCGCGTTGGCCGCGAGGTCGACCACCAGGGCCGACCAGAACGCGTGGTAGCGCGGGTCGTCCAGGTCACTGCGCCGGTCCTGGGCATGATCACGGTCCCGTCGGAGTGCGGCCAGCGCCGGCAGGAGGTGGGCGATCTCGTCACCGTCACGGACCTGTCGGACCGTGCCGCCAGCGCGTTCGAACGTACGTCTGGTTCGGTGCCGCTTCTTGCGACCCGAGGAGGAGTAGTAGTCGTCAGGCCCTGTTCCGGGCGCCAGCTGGAGATAGGGCGAGGCGCGGTCCCAGGGGAGGGTCCATCGGCAGTGGGGCAACAGCCTTGCGAGGTGGAAGGCCGTCGGATCCTCAGGGGGAAGATGTTCGAGCCTCAGGTGCCAGGGGCCTTCGACGGCCTCGAGCCCAGCCACGATGCGTTCGGCCAGTGTCTGTGCGGCGGCCATGTCCCCCGCGGGCAGTCGAGCGAAGTCCGAGGTGCCGTGCCCCAGCAGCACGACCTCGGCGCCGCTGCGACCTCTGCGTCGGCGGGCAAGCGGTGCGACGGCACTCAGACTCGAGTCCGGTCCGGGCACGGTGAGCACCCAGGGGTCTTCGTCGAAGGCTGCGGCCCACGCCTCCCACCAGGTCCGCCGAGCGCTGATCGGGGCAGCGGTCCGCGCGAGCAGGACATCGACCCTGCCTTCATCGATGCCCTCGAGCACACGGCGTCGCATCGTCGCCACGCTAGCGAGCTCCACTCAGTCGGGAGTAGGCCTCACCTGCGACCAGGATCGGAAGGCGGCGAACCGGACCTCGATCCGCAGGGTCGGCGACTGGATGGGCAGCATCCGGCCAGGCGAGCAAGGTGTCGGCGAGGTCCCGGACCACCCCGCCGCGGCGTTCGGCCAGAGCTCGCCGCAGGTCGCCACCCAACCAGCTGTAGCTGACCCCTGTGGCGCCCAGGCGAACGTCCGCTGGGCGTGCGCCCGGAGGCCTCGTGCCGACTCGATCCTCCATCCACAGGGCGGGCAGCGGGAGACCCGCTGCGAGGGCCAGCGCCAGCGAGCCGTAGGGGCGACCATTCAGGTCGATCAGGTGTGCCGGACCGTGGGCCGCGCGCAGGAACTGAAGCTGGACCATCCCGATCCACCCGAGCCGCCCCAGCAGTCGGCGTACCTGGCCGACCAGCTCGGGCTCGGGCCGCACCGTGTGCGCCCTCGTGCTGATCCCCGCCCCTGGTGGCCACGTGTGCGTCGCGTGCTGCTCCTGGAGGGCGACCAGTTCGCCGGAGGCGTCACGCACGGCTGCCACGGCGATCAGGTCTCCGTCGATCGGGCGTTGCAGGACGGGGGACCGCCCGGCGTCGACGACCGCTCGAGCTGCGGCGGCGGGGGAGACGCCTGCCGGTACGTACCGGGCGGACGACCATCCGCCCGAGGCGCTCTGGAGCCCCGGCTCCCAGTGCAGCCGAGCCTTGACCATCGCCGGTCCGCGCCACGCGTGGATCGACCGGTCGTCCGCGATCACGGTCTCCGGAACCGCGATGCCCACGGCCGCGGCCTCCGTGAGCAGTGTCAGCTTGTCGACCGCATGGACGACGCGTTCGTGAGAAGCCAACGGCACGCTGGCGTGGATCCGGTCGCGGTAGCGGGACAGGGCCAGCAGCTCCGGGTCGCCGCATCCGATCGCCACCTCGGCCCGGGTGGCGGCGGCCGCGACGGCGACGGCGTCGACGAACTCGTGGACATCGACGTCGGGTGGTGGCACGCGATGCTCGCTCCGTACGTGCCGCGAGCCGCCGGCCAGGCTGCGCCGGCCACCCGAGGCGACGTGCACGTCGTGGCCCGCCCGGCCCAGACACCGAGCGGCTGCCAGCATCTCGCGGCTGCTGGCGTGACCGACGAGAAGGATGCGCATCGTCATCAGCCTCGGTCTTCGGTCGACCGGCTCGGGGGGCGCGATCGCAGGCGGGTGCGCGCCCACGCTGCCGACCTGACGACCTGCTGTGAGCCCGCTCCCCGGGTCCAGGCCCGTGAGGCGATCTCCCGCCGACCCGGGATCAGCGGATCGAGCACCGGGTGGCCCTCGACCGTGCAGCCGTCCAGCCGCCGAAGATCGGACGCGGCGAATCGCTCCAGCACGTGGGTCAGGAGAAGGCGCCCCGGTGACATCCGCTGCCAGCGTTCGTCGTAGGCCGTCTTCCAGTGGAAGTGCGTGTCTCCGCAGACCAGGTCGATCTGCGTGGCCAGTGCTCCATCGGGCCCTGCCAACACCAGCAGGCGCAACGATCCCGCGTCTGCCGCCAGGACGACGACGTCGCGCAACAGGTCGGCCTCCCCGGGGCGTTGCAGCATCGAGGTGCCGGCGCGCCCCTTCCACCCGGCGTCCTCGAGCCGGAGGAAGGATTCGGCGGCATCCGGCGCGGCCGCCGGGGCGGAGGCGTCGATCAGTCGCAGCGGCCCCGCCTCACGTTCGAGTCGACGACGTTTGGTGCGCAGGCGCGCGGGCTCGGCGATCAGCTCGTTGAGTGCCGTCCGACACCCCGGACCCTCGACGCGGTCGCCCTCGCGGGTGAGCAGCGCCCGCCGATAGGAGCACCAGGGCGTGGGCCTCCATCCGGCATCGTGGAGCGCGCCGTCGAGCGCGAGGTCGGTCGGCAGGCCTGTCGCCTGTTCGTCCATGCCGAGCAGGCGGGCTCGCGGCGAGACGCGGGACACCGCAGCCACGAGGTGGGACGCGGCGACGGGGAGATCGACGCCGCCCGCGAGAAGGGGCGTCGCCAGGCCTTGCTGATCGTGCACCCAGGCCCCCAGTGCTGGGAGCGGGACGCGGCGCCAGCGTCCCCGGACGAAGGGAAGCAGGGCCAGCAGGCGGCCGTCGCGCGAAACAGTCAGGAGCTGCACTGCGCCGTTGGTTGACGACACGGGTATGTGAGTGGCGGCCGGCACCACGAACTCGGGACGCAGGAACGCGTTGGGAGAAGCCGCGCGATCGGCCAGCCCGCGCCACGCCACACGCTGACGCCGTGTCAGCGCAGCCGGGTTCCACACGTTCACCTCGGGATGGCTCGCCTGCGCAGAGGCATCGGCTCCGCGCGGGCGGGCCTTCACTTCACCACCACGCATATCCCCGCCGATCTCGGTGTCGGCTGCCAGATGGTGCCAGCCGTCCCACTAGTGGCTGGCGCAGGACGCTTTGATACTCCGCAACCCGAACATCTCACGGTGTCGCCCTCGCCATGGACAGTCTCTCGGAGGTCCCTCCATAATTCGGGTGGACGGGGAGCAACTTGAATGGACACCGGGACTGATCAGCGAGCGTCGCAGTTGCGCGACAGCGCGGCACACACCTCTGCGCGCAGCGACGCGGAGCTGCTGTCCGGCTGCCGAGCGGGCGATGCCGCTGCCTGGGGAGATCTCGTCCGTCGCTATGAACGACTCGTGTTCTCCGTCGCGCTGCGAAACGGCTTGTCGCGACCGGACGCCGCCGACGTCACGCAGAGCACCTTCTTGGCGCTGCTCGAGGCGTTGGACTCCATCCGGGACGAGCAACGGCTGTCGTACTGGCTGATGACTGTTGCCCGCCGGAAGGCCTGGCGGCTGCGGGCCCGGTCGGCGCGAGAGGTCCCGAACGGCATCGACGACGTCAGCGACGGCACCCTGGACCGTGTGGGGCGGTGGGAGCGCGAGGCCGATCTCTACGACGCGATGGTCACCCTGGGGTCGCCGTGCAACGAGCTGCTTCACGGCCTCTACCTCGATCCCGAAGAGCCCTCGTACGCCATGCTGGCGAGGCGCTTCGGACGCTCGATCGGTTCGATCGGTCCGATGCGCGGGCGCTGCCTCCAGCGGCTCCGCAGCCTGCTCGGTGAGGACGCGCGATGAAGGATGCCGAGATCCCCTACGCCACGCTGCTGGACTGGCTCGAGGACCTGCTCCCGCACGATGCGTCTGCAGCCGTCGCTGAACACGTCAGGCGCGGCAGTCCCGAGCTGCGCGACACGGTCGAGTGGCTGCGAGAGTTCCTCGAGTTCTCGGACACGCACAAGCTCCACGAAGCACCACCGGTCGTCCGACAGTCTCTGCAGCATGCGTTCCGCGACCGCAGCCGCGTCGGTGACGCACCTTCGCCACGCCGGGTCCAGCCCACCCTGCTGTTCGACAGCCGCGCCCACCGTGAGCTCGTCGGTGTCCGGGGCGCTCCGCTGTCCGGAGCAGGTGGCGCAGTCCATCTGGCCTTCACCAGTCCGGACGCCGACCTGCTCGTCGACGTCGCCGTCCGGCCGGCGGGCGACCTCGACCTCACGGGCCAGGTGCTAGTGCGCGGCGGTGCCGAGTCACCCGTCTTCGAGGCCACCGTGCTCGCAGGTGGTCACACCAGCCGATGCATCGACGGTGACGAGCTGGGACGGTTCAGGTTCACCCACCAGCCAGTCCCCCTCGAGCGGCTGACCGTGACGAACGGTGACATCGTGCTCACGGTCCGGTTGGACATCGGATGACCCTGACGCAGCGGCACGAATCTCTGGTCGCTGAGCTCATGGGGGCGCCGGACCTCGGCGAGCGGCTGGTGCGGCTACGGGCGGCGGGCAGGTTCGACCCGGACGGCCTCCAGTGGCTCGCGAACGAGGTCGAGGCCCGGACCCATTCGGCTCCCACCCAGGCGCGAACGCTCGCCGAGCTTTGCGTCCGTGCTGCCGAGGACCTGGACCTGCCCCGATCCGCAGCGAGGGCCGAGTACCTCCAGGCTCGCGTCGTCGCGGAGAGCGGCGACCTGGAGGGGGCGCTCAGCCTGATCTCCTCGGCGCGGGACCGCTACCGGTCGATCGGTGACGACGTTCAGGCGCTTCGAACCGACCTCGGCCGTATGCAGGTGCTCGATGACCTGGGTGATCACCATGGGGCGATCGACCTGGGGAATCGGGTGCTGGCGGACTTGTCCGAGGTGCGTGACGACCAGGCCACGAGCGCCTTCCTCGAGGCGGCAGCCCGGTGCAACCTGGGGGTGGCGCACAGCTTTCTCGGCGATCACGCGACATCGCTGCGGTTCTATGCCGAGGCGGAGGCTGCCTACGCCGGTCTGGACCAGCCGCTGCAGGTCGCCCAGCAGCAGGCCAACCAGGGCATCGAGTTCCTGGCGCTCGGTCGTGCTCGCGAGGCGCGCACCGTGTTGTCTGCCGCGCGGGAGGAGTTCGTCCGAGCCGGCGACCACCTCTGGGGAGCGAAGTGCGCTGCCCCCTTGGCTGATGCCCACCAGCACCTGGGCGAGCTGGTGGACGCCATCGCGGTGCTGGACGAAGCTGGCTCGGCTCTGGAAGAGCTGGGCGCAACCGCCGAACTGCTGCGCGTGCAGGGCCAGCAGGCGCGCACCTACCTGGCGGCCGGGCTGTTCGACGAGTCGATCGCGGAGGCGGACCGGGCGATCTCCTCGGCCCGCGAACTGTCGATGGCGCACGACCAGGGATTCGCCCTGTTGACGAAGGCCTCCGCACTGCTCGCCCTGGGCTTCCTCGTCGAGGCCGGTGTCGAGCTCGACGCCGCCATCCACATCTTCGAGAAGGTGGACGATCGGCAGTTCCTGGCCAGCGCAGATCTCCTGCGGGCAGAGCTGACTGATCGGCTGGGGGACAAGAGCCAGGTGCGCGAAGCGCTGGTCCGGGCCCTGGCCGCGCTCGAGCAGGGTGGCTGGCTGATCCCGTTGGGCTGGGGACTCCTCAAGCAGTTCGACGTGTCCGAGGATGCCGAAGAGCGGGCCCGGACGCTGGACCGCGCCGAGGACATCGTGGCAGCGGTCGGCGCACCCGCCCTCCGTTACGGGCTCACCGTCCGCCGGGCTCAGCTGTCGGCGGAGCGGGGCGCCCTCGACGAGACCGTGCGGCTGTTGCGTGAATCCGTGGCCGGCGTCCAGCAATCGGGCAATGCGCTGCCGGACCCGGTCCTGCGGCTCGCGTTCCGGACCAATCACATGGCAGCGTTCGACGACCTCGTCGACGCTCTGGTCCGCCGCGGCACGAAGGGCGACCTGTCGCAGGCATTGCGGGTCAGTGACGATTCCAAGGCCCAGACCTTGCTCGATCTACTCACCGGGACGATCGGCTCGCGCAGCCCTGTCCGACCCGCAGCAGGCAACGACACCCGAGCAGGTGGGACCCGTCGGCCCCGGGCGCTCGACGACCGGCTGAGGCAGCTGTTGGCCGATCTGCGCGCGACGTACGCCGTCCTGGGTGGGAGTTCCGACCAGGACTCGCGCGCGGTCCACCTGGCGCGCGCCGGGCGACTGGAGACCGAGATCAGCTCACTGCGACTACGTGCCGTCGCGAACGTCCACGTCCCGGCGCCGCGGCGGGCGCGCCACGATGCGCCGGCGCTGGACGAAGGCCTACAGAGTGTGTCCTTCCACTGTCACGGCGACGACGTGATCGCCTTCCTGAGCCGCGGTCCGGACGTGGTGACCGAACGACTCGTCGGGGTGCTCCCCAGGGTGCAGCACCTCTGCGACGACCTGGAGAACCAGTGGGCTCGCTTCCAGCTCGGGAGCAGCTTCGTGAAGCAGCACGATGCCTTGCGGACCACCTGTCTGGCGGTGCTGGGTGAGCTGTACGACGTCGTCTGGGCTCCTCTGCAACCGCACCTGGCCGGGTGGGGTCAGGCCGATCTGGTCGTCGTCCCTCATGGTCCGCTCCACCGGATCCCGTACGCCGCGCTGTTCGACGGGACCAGGCACCTCGTGGACGACTGGGTCCTGTCGGTCGCGCCGACGACCCCGCGCGACTCGGCGGCCTCGGATGCCCCCGTCCCCACGCACGACGTGCGCGTGCTGGCCGTCCCGGACGGGCGCAGCCCGCTCATCGCGGAGGAGGCGGAGGCGATCGGCACGCTGTTCCCGAACGCGTCCGTCCACGTCGGGCGCGACACCTCGTTGCGATTGCTGCAGGACCTCGAGGAGGGGGCAGTCGTCCATGTGGCCTGCCACGGGTCGTTCCGACCCGGCAACCCACTGTTCTCGGCCATCCAGATGGGAGACCACTGGGTCACCGGGATCGACGTCCTCGACATCGACCTCCGCGGTGCTCTGGTGACCTTGAGTGCCTGCGAGTCTGGCCGGACCGGAGCGGGGACGGCAGAACCGATCGGCCTCGCCTGGTCGTTCCTCGCCGCGGGGGCAGCCGGGGTCGTGGTCAGCCAGTGGCTCGTCGACGACGCGACCACGCTTGAGCTGATGGTCGAGATGTACCGACATATTTCCAACGGTGCGTCCACGCCATCGGCATTGACCATGGCGCAACGACGCGTCGCTGGCCGCTACCCCCACCCGTACTACTGGGCCGCGTTCACCTACGTCTCGGCGCCACCCATCAACACCCTGGAGGTCTTGCCGTGATCACTCGCCCCACCCTGGGTTGCGCCGTTGCTGGCGCCGTTCTCTGCGCAGCGTTCATCACTCACCTTCCAGCGACAGCTGCCGAAGGGGGGCCTGACGAGGCCGTCCCGGTCGCGGTCGTCTTCCGCCTCACGGGTGAGGACGTGGGTTCCTGCTCCCTCGGCGAGGTGCTGGCGCGGCATGAGCTGGCGCTGGATGAGACACTCCTTGAATCACGGAGGCTCTATCGGGCGCGCGAGACCCACCCCGACCTGGCGGCCGGACCCAAGGGCGCAGCCGACCTGGCCAAGCGTCTGGGCAAGGACAAGTGCGTCGAGTACGCCGAGGCGGACTTGGCGATCGAGCTCTCCGGCCACCCATTCCACTCATGGACCACAGGGCATCCGATCGAGTTCGACGGGCAGGACTGGCGCTCTCAGCCGGCGGGTGAGGGTCTCGGACTGGGTGTGGCTCATTCCCGCAGTGACGGTGCGGGTGTGCTGATCGCCGTCCTCGACACAGGTCTCGATGCTGGTCACGAGGCACTGGGCGGACGATCGGTCGCCGGGTGGGACTATGTCGACGACGATGCGTTCCCGACCGACGAACCGTGCGGGTGCGACAGCAACGCCAACGGGTCGCCGGACGACGCCGTCGGACATGGGACCTTCGTGGCTGGGACCATCGCCTGGGTGGCTCCCTGGGCTGCGATCCTGCCGATGCGAGTGCTCGACGGCGACGGGCAGGGTTCCCTCTTCGCGGTGTCCCAGGCCATCGTCGACGCCGCAGATGCCGGCGCCGACGTCATCAGCCTCAGCCTCGGCACCGATGACGACATCAAGTCCAAGGTGCTGGAGGAATCCCTGAAGCATGCCGACAAGCTCGGAGCCGTGGTCGTCGCGGCGGCTGGGAACGGAGGGGACGACACCAAGCACTATCCGGCGAGCATGGACCATGTCTTGTCGGTGGCCGCTCTGGACTCGAGCAACGAGCGACTGGCCGACTACTCCAGCTACGGTGACTGGGTGGACGTGGCCGCGACCGGCGACCACGTCATCGGACCAATCCCCGGCGGCTCCTTCGTAGAGTGGTCAGGCACCTCCGTGGCGGCCCCGATCGTGTCCGGTCAGGTCGCCTTGGTGCTCAGCGTGGCCCCGGAAAAGAAGAGCGGCAAGGTCGCGGGCTGGGTGGAGGACACCGCCTACAAGCTCAAGCACGTCAACGTGCGCAAGGGCAGGGTCGAGATCGGCGCCAGCCTCGACCGGGCTTACAAGTGACGGTGCCCCAGGTGATGGTGCCGCAGGTGATGGTGCCGCAGATGACGGTACCCACCGATGGGGTTCTTGCTCCCCGCACCCGTTGACCCGTGCTCAAGGGTCGTCATTCACGTGCTGCGCAAGGTCGAGGCGTCCTCGTGGACTTGTCCGCGAGCTCATCACTTCTGGTGGTCGGCAGCCGTGGGCAGGGAGGTTTCCCCGGCCCGCTCCTGGGTTCGGTCACCAGGTCGGTGATCGCCAGGTCGAGCTGTCCGGTGCTCGTCATCCGCAACACCGTCTCGCCAGCGGAGCACAGCGACTGAGAGGTGGTCTGGGCCATACCGGCCGGGGCAGGCCGATGCCGAGGGACCCGGGCGGCGGTGACCTTCTGCTCTGGTCTGCTGCGTCGGTCTCGATCGACAGTGGAAGCCTCTCGGAATCCCGGCGGAAGGAACCCACGATGAAAGCGCTCGTCTACCACGGACCCGGCCAGAAGGCCTGGGAAGACGTCCCGGACCCGGTCCTCATCGAGCCGACCGATGTCATCGTCCAGATTGACACCACCACGATCTGCGGCACCGATCTGCACATCCTGAAGGGCGACGTCCCCGCTGTCACCGAAGGTCGGATCCTCGGCCACGAAGGCGTCGGCACGATCATCGAGGCGGGCTCGGCGGTCTCCAGCGTTGCGATCGGCGACCGGGTGATCATCTCCTGCGTCAGCGCCTGCGGATCCTGCTCGTACTGCCACCGTGGCCTCTACTCACACTGTCTCGCCGAGGAAGGTGCCAGTGGCATCGGCTGGATCTTCGGCCACCTCATCGACGGCACGCAAGCCGAGTACGTCCGCGTCCCGTTCGCCGACAACTCCGTCTACAAGGTCCCCGACGGGGTCAGCGACGAGGCAGCGGTGATGCTCTCCGACATCCTGCCCACCGGCTTCGAGATCGGCATCCGCTACGGCAGGGTGAAGCCGGGCGACGTGGTCGCCGTGGTCGGCGCCGGTCCGGTGGGCCTGGCCGCCATCATGACTGCCGGGCTCTACGGCGCCGCGCGGGTGATCGCCCTTGACCTGGACAGCAACCGGTTGGAGCAGGCGAAGGCCTTCGGCGCCACCGACACCGTCATGAGCAGCGACCCCGACTGGGCCGAGCGGGTGCTTGCGCTGACCGACGGGCTCGGCGTCGACTGCGCGATCGAGGCCGTCGGCATCCCGGACACCTTCCTGGCGTGCACGAAGATCGTGCGCCCCGGGGGAACGGTCGCCAATGTCGGCGTACACGGCACCTCGGTCGACCTGGCCCTGCAGGACCTGTGGATCACCGACATCGCGATCACCATGGGCCTGGTCAGCACCTCGACCACGCCGATGCTGCTCAAGCTGGTCGCCCAGCACAAGCTGACGCCCGAGAAGTTCGTGACCCACCACTTCGGGATCGACCAGATGCTCGACGCCTACGACACCTTCGGGCGAGCCGCCGAGACGAAGGCGCTCAAGGTGGTCATCCGCCGCTGACGCCGCCTCCCGTCAGCGACCGGCGGCACTCGAAATGTGTAATGTGCCTCCATCGCGGTCGGGCGCCCGGTCCGTTCGCACGAGCAAGGAGGCTCACGTGGCACTCATCCTGTGGATCATCGCCGTCATCCTGGTGGTCAGCGGAATCTTCTCCCTGGTCCGGGGTCAGGTGCTCTGGGGCGCAGTCCTCATCATCGTCGGGCTGCTGGTGGGCCCGGGCGGCGTCAGCCTCTTCACGAAGTGAGCCGAGCGACGGGCCCGACGCATCTCGCGTCGGGCCCGTCGCTGCGCGCGCCCACCTGCTCAGGCGCGCAGCGGCAGGACTGCCGTCACCGTTCCACCCGCCGGTCCCGGACCTGCTCGCAGGCTTCCGCCGAGCTCGGCGGCGCGCTCGCGCATCGAGGACAGTCCGACCCCCGGATGCCAGGTGCCGTCAGCCACGGGTCCCACGTCTGTCACCTCGAGCACGAGGGTCTCCTCCGACTCCGCCAGCCGCACGGTGGCGGACCGGCTGGTGCTGTGGCGCGCAACGTTGGTGAGGGCTTCCGTCGCGATGCGGTAGGCCGCGACCTCCACCGCAGCCGGGAGATCGAGGAGCGCGTCGGGCGCATCGAAGCTCACGACGATCGATGCTCCGTCCCGGTTGCGCAGTCCCCGTGCCTGTTGCTGCAACGCCGGAACCAGCCCCAGCTCGTCCAGCGCCGGGGGACGCATGGCGTAGACGAGCCGACGGATCTCCTCGATGGCGGTGACGGTGTCCGCGCGCAGCTGGGTGAGCATCTCCTCGGCCGCGTCGGGATCGGTGCGGACGAGGTTCTTGGCAGCATCCGACGTGAAGGCCACCCCGGACAACCGCGGCCCCAGGTCGTCGTGCAGCTCGCGGCGGAGTCGACGCCGCTCGTCCGCCACTGCGGCGATGGTCGCCGACCGTGACTCGGTGAGCTGCTCGGTCATCGCACGGGCGCGGAGGGTCTGGCTGAGCAGGGGCACCACGAGCCTCAGGACGTGCTCGTCCCCGGGCGAGAATCGGAGGTCGCCGGGCCGCAGGCCCACCACCAGCTCGCCGAGTCCGTCCAGGTCCAACGTGCGCGTGTGGGTGCTCTCCGTGCCGGAGGCGGCGAGGGTCTCGCCCGCCACGCGCAGCTCTGCGTAGGGCAGGGCCAGGGCGGCCCGGATCGCCCGCAGGGCCGGGAGGGGTTGGTCGCCGACCGCCCCCACCACGGCCGAGGCCGCGCCAAGTGGGTCTGGTCGCAACCCGAAGAGCATCTCGTCGACCACCCCCCGCATCAGCACCTGCAGCGGATGGAACGTCATTGCCGCGATGGCTCCGACGAGCGCTACCGAGCCGACATTCGGATTGCTGGCCCCTACCGCCTCGATCAACCCCATGCCCAGCACGAACAGTGCCATGTAGGTCAGGACCGCGACCGCCAGCACGACGGCGGTGACCACCAGGCCCCGGACGTCCACCAGGTCGGGCAGGGTGGCGCCGACGTACATCGCAGGGCCGACGAGGACGAAGAGGACCGCGAAGATCCCGCCCTGGGACCACGCCTCGGTCGCGAAGACGAGCAGGGCGAAGGTGAGCGACGTCGCACCCAGCGACATCGCCAGCCACTGGACGGCCCTCCGTTCGTGGCCCTGCGCCACCTCGATCCGCCACCAGATGTAGGTGAGCAGGAGAACGAACTCGATGAAGCCCGGCACCTCCGCGGTCTGCTCCCACAGCAGCGCCGTTACGCCGCATCCCGTGAGCGCCACGAGCACCAGGAAGTCGACGGGGTGGCGCCAGCGGAGCGAGGGGTACGTCGCGAACGCCAGGGCCAACGCCACTGCGACCGCGAACACGGCCACGCGCTGGCCCATCTCGTTGCGGTCGGCGCCGATCAGGACGGCGGCGCTGATCGCGCCGACCCCCGACACCACCAGCAGCAGGGCCGACGACGTCGCGGTCCGGCGCAGGAGGAGGAGCCCACCGGTCACCGCGAACGTGGCGCCACACAGCAGCAGGGAGAGGGCTGAGGGGTCCATCTGCCCGGCCTAGGCCGAACCCAGGCCGTGCTCGCGGGCGCGGATGATGGCCTCGGTGCGGTCGGCCACCTCGAGCTTGGCGAAGATGCTGGTGAGGTTGTTGCTCACGGTCTTGGGGGACAGGAAGAGCCTGGCCGCGATGTCGACCGTGCGGTGACCACCTGCGAGGAGCTCCAGGATCTCGTGCTCGCGAGGGGTGAGCTCCGGGAACGGTCCCGCGTCAGCGGGGGCCGTGGGAGGGCTGGAGAAGTAGCCGAGCAGCCGACTCGCGATCCCCGGCCCGAAGATGGCCTGGCCGCGCGCCACCGCTCGGATGGCGTCGCCGATCTCGTCCTGCTCGGCGCCCTTGAGGAGGTAGCCCTGGGCGCCGGCCTGCATGGCGGTGAACACGGTGGCGTCGTCGTCGTACATGGTCAGCACCAGCACGGCGGTCGACGGCACCGCGGCCCGGATCCGGCGGGTGGCCTCCACGCCGTCGGTCCCCGGCATGCGGACGTCCATGAGCACCACGTCGGGACGCAGCAGCTGCGTCTCGCGGACCGCGCTGTCACCGTCCGCGGCCTCGCCCACCACCTCGAACCCACCGGCCGTGGTGAGCAACGCCGTCAGCCCTCGCCGGACCACGGGATGGTCGTCGGCGATCAGGACTCGAATCACGTGACCATCATTGCGCCAGTCGAGCCGTTGCGGACCGGGAAGTTCTTCCCGGACCTGGCGGACTGGTCGGGAAGAGGATCGGGAGCGCATGCTCTGACCGGGGACGGCGATCAACCCGAGGGTGGATCCCGTCCGCACCACCTCTTCTGCCGGGAGCACGCCATGTCCACTTCGTCCACTTCCTCCTCTTCGTCCACCCACACCCACGGCCCGCTGACCTCCTCCGCCGCCGCCCCGACCTCCCGTCAGAAGGTCGGCCTCGTCCTCTGCGGCCTCTACAGCGCGATCAACATCGCGAGCGCCCTGACCCCGACGCCCGAGGGGTCGGGCGACGCACCGCCGTTCGGGATCCTGGTCCTCGGCACGATCTGCGGCATCGTCGGGCTGGGCGCCACCGTGATGGCCTGGCGCGGCAGCCAGATGGCCTACCGGATCGCCGCGGGGGCCATCGTCGTCGCCACCCTCACCGCGGTGCCGGCGTTCTTCGTCGACGTGCCGATGGTCGTCAAGGCGATGGTCGCGGTCGCCGTGCTCGTCACCGTCGCCGCCGTCGTCCTGATGTTCTCCTCGCGCCGGCCCGTGCCGGTCCTGGACTGAGGCATGGCGATGTGCGGGACCCGGGATCAGCTGCCCCAGCCGAGCGGGAACACCTCGAAGGTCGCTGCATAGGTCACGCCGAGCGCCTGACCGCCACCACGCAGGATCCCCTCGAGGAACTCGGCCGGGTCCCAGCCCTCCCACCCGAGACCTTCGATGTAGGCGTGGTGCTCCTTCAGGGAGTCGACGCCGGCGTCGAAGGTCTCGGTGACGTCGACCGCGTGTGTCGCCGTGGGCGAATTGGCTGCCCACACGGCTCGGACGCCGCCCCACGGCTCGAGTCCGTCGGAGAGCTGCTCGGGGAAGACCCACCGGTTCCCCGCATCGCGTACGGCGTCGAGCAGGGCCTTGCCGACGGCGATGTGGTCGGCCTGGTTGAGGTTGGTGCCGCCGAACGTGTCGCGGAAGTTGATCGTCATCGCGATATCGGGACGGTGACGGCGGACGACCTCGGCGATGCTGGCGCGCAGTGCCGTGCCGTACTCCAGGACACCGTCCGGCAACCGCAGGAACTCGACCTCGTCGACGCCCACCACGCCGGCCGAGGCGATCTCCTCGGTCTCACGCAGGGGCCCGCACTCGTCGGGGTGGATCGCGTCGATGCCCGCCTCGCCGCTGGTCACCATGCAGTAGACGATGCGTTTGCCCTGACCGGTCCACCTGGCCACGGCGGCTGCGGCGCCGTACTCGATGTCGTCGGGGTGGGCCACGACGAACAGTGCGGTCTGCCAGTCCTCGGGAAGCGCGTCGAGACGGGGTGCGTCGCTCATGGACCCAGCATGGCACGACTCGTCAGAGCATGACCCCGACTGCAGAGGGGGCAAATCCGGGGAACACCGAAGCGGTGGAGACGCCGAACCGGCGGGTGACGACCTCGCTGAGAACGCTGCGGTAGTCGGTGGTCACCGACAGGTCGGCATCCGCGGTGTCCGCGAGACCCGGCCACCGGCCGTAGTAGGCGCCGCCGCGCACCCCGCCGCCGGCCACCAGCATCACGTTGCCGTGGCCGTGGTCGGTGCCGTAGTCGTCGTTCTCGCGCACCCGGCGGCCGAACTCGCTGATGGTCACCAGCGTCACCCGGTCGGCGTAGGTGCCGAGGTCGGCGAAGAAGGCGGCGACGGAACCGGCGAGGTCGCCCGCATTGCGCTTCAGCTCGCCCCACTCGAGGGTTCCGGCGTCGGTGTGCATGTCCCAGTCGCCCTGGTCGAGAGTGATCACGTCGGCTCCGACCTGGGCACGGATGATCCGCGAGACGTCCGCCAGGGCACGGCCCAGGTCGGAGCTCGGGTAGGGCGTGGTCGGCTGGCCGGCCGGCAGGTCGCGGGCAGCGCCGAACGACTGTGCCCCGGCCAGCGCGTCGCGGACCGCGCGGCCCATCGGCGTACGTCCCGACCAGGCGTGCTGCAGAGCCGCGAGACGGCGCCCTTCGGCGTCGGCACCCGCGATCTTCGCGTTGTTGACCCGGTCGACGACGAAGGCGGGCTCCGACCCGAAGAGTGCGGCCGGGACCTGGTTGCCCACGGCGGTGCCCTGCAGCGGCGAGCTGCCCGGGAGCTGGCCGAGCAGGCGGTTGAGCCACCCGTTGCGCTCCCTCGACCCGGGTGCGGCGTCCTCGACCGCCTCCATCGCCGCGAAGTGGGACCGGTTGGGGACCGCCATCCCGGTGGCGTGCACCGCCGCCAGCCGCCCGGACGACCACAGGGGGACCAGCGGGGCCAGGGCCGGGTGCAGGCCGAACATGGCGTCGGGCACCAGCAGCGACTGGTGGGGTACGGCGAGCCGGGGGCGGGCGGCGTAGTAGACGGGGTCGCCGTGCGGGACGACGAGCGAGAGCCCGTCGGCGGCTCCTCGCAGCGACAGCACGACCAGCACGGCGCCGGTGGGGGAGCGGAGTGAGGAGGTGGTGACGTTGGCGTTGACGGCGTAGGCGCGGCTCGATCCGCCCAGGCTGAGCGCACCGCCGGCGAGCACGGCCGAGCCGACGAAGGCGCGCCGCGACAGCTGCGTGGCGGCGTACTCGGGACAGCCGCAGGGCGCGGGGCGGGGGGTCGGGGTCGGGGTCTGGGTCATGGTCAGCACGCCAGGTGGTCGGGGGAGTCGAGGACGGCGGCGAGCAGGCGGGGGAAGCCCCACTCGACGAGCTCGTGGTCGCGGGTGATCTTCTCCCTGGCCCGGCAGCCCGTCGCCCGGGTTGCGGTCTCGAGGAGATGCTTGGACGCCGGCCGGTGCAGCAGCTCTCGCGAGACGCTGTCGACGAGGTCACGGAACTTCAGGCCCTTCTTCGGCACCCAGCTCTCCGGCTTCCGGTAGACGACGTCCTTGCTCGGCCACCATCCACCGGACAGGCCCCAGTGGAGCTCGAGGGAGGCAAGGGCTCGGGCCGGGGAGGCCCAGACGTCGTCGTCCACGGGCGAGCCGTCGGGGCGCGGCCAGGCGTGGGGCGAGAGGCCGACGTTCTCGGCCTGCCAGATCATCGCGTTCGCCGCCGAGTCGGTCCCACTCGGGCGCCGGAGGTCGACGCCGAGCACGCGGTAGGTCGCGACGACGTCCTCGCTCGGGTCGCGGAGCTTGCGTCCCGCGGCCGCGCGGAACTCCTTGCTCGCGACGAGCGCGCGCAGCACTGGCACGATCGCGGTGTCGTTCTTGAGGTAGACCTTCGCCAGTCGGCGTACGAGTGCCGCCGGCGGGTCCTGGCGCACGAACTTGGTCGCGAGCCGCTCGCAGATGCGATGGGCGGTCTTCGGGTGCCGGGCGAGGTGGCGCAGGTACTCCTTGGTGACCGCGCGGCCGTCGGCATCCTTGTTGCGGTGGGAGAAGCCGGCCACCTTCACCCGCCCGGTCCAGTGGTCGTCGGGCTCGTAGGAGGCCTTCCAGGTCTTCCACAGGTCCACGTGCCAGCCGGTGAGGATGCGGGCCGACGCCTTGACGTCGTCCTCGGTGTAGTTGCCGACGCCGACGGTGTGCAGCTCGAGGAGCTCACGCCCCAGGTTCTCGTTGGGAGCAGTCTTGGTCGAGGTGGCGGCGCTGAGGAAGATCAGCATCGCGGGGTGGGTGATGGCTGCGGGGAGCAGCTGGTCGAAGCGACCCAACGCGTGGCGGCGGATGGTGTCGCCGTAGTCGGCACGCCAGGTGAACTGGGCGTCGCCGATGACCGGGACGTGGAGCAGTGCCTCCCAGAACTCCGTCATCTTCTCGTGGACCGGTCGCCGGGTGTGGATGCGACGGTTGAGCAGCCAGCGGCCGTAGTCGGCCATCACCTCCCACCCGCCGCGTACGTCCGTGACCTGGCGCTTCCAGAGGTCGGCCGGGCGTCGGTCGAGGTCGGGCCACCACGAACGGAGCTTGTCGGCGGACCTGTCGGCGACCTTGTCGGGCGCGGTGAGCTGGCGCTCGAACCAGGCGTCTGCCCCACCAGCCTTGCGGACATCGGCCTCGAGCGCGGCCGTGATGCCGTAGGAGAAGCGGGTCACCAGGTGCCGCTGACGAGCAGGCAGGACCTCGGGTGGACGGTAGGTGCCCATGGTGTCCTCCGCTGCATTCCGAGTCATGCCTCGGGACAGAGTGCCACGGTTGCGGGGGAAGCGGGGCGTCTTCGACAGCACAATTGCGTTGCCGGGGCACGCACGACACTGTCGGATGGGGGCATGGAGATCCGTGAGCTCGACGTGCACGACCCCGTCGCCAGGCGGACCTGGTTCGACACGCTGCACCGCGCGATCCGGGTGGACCGGCCGCACGCCCTGCTGGAGGGCTGGGACGCCTTCGAGCCCGCGGTCACCGAACCGGGCGACTACTACCGGCGCACCTATCTGCAGGTGTGCGAGGGGGAGCAGGTCCTCGGTGTCGCCGAGCTCGAGCTCCCCGTGCAGGACAACCTCGAGTCGTCCGGCCTGGAGGTCAACGTCCTCGCCGAGCACCGACGTCGAGGGGTCGGCCGTGCGCTCTGGGAGGAAGGAGTCCGTCGCGCCCGCGCCGCCGGACGGCGGAGCGCCGGCGGCGAGGTCAGCGTCGCTCCCGGCAGGTCCCAGGCGGGCCTGGCCTTCGCGGTCGCGGTCGGAGCCGAGGAGCAGCATGCCGAGGACCACCTCCTCGCCGACCTGCCCGTGCCCGCGGCGCCCCTCGACCCGGCGTACGAGGTGGTGATGTGGCGGGGTCGCTGCCCCGACGAGCACCGCGCGGCCTACCTGGAGATGCGCAACCGGATGAACGCCGACGTCCCGACCGGCGGGCTCGACGTCGAGCCCGTGGTGATGGACGACGCGCGGCTGGCCTCGTCGGAGGAGCGCTTGGCCAGGGCGTACGACGTACGCGTGGCGGCCGCGCGCCGGCGCGCGGACGGCGTCTTCGGCGGCTACACCCTGATGTTCGTCCCGCGCCATGCCGACCACGGCTGGCAGGACGACACGCTCGTGATGCCCGACCACCGAGGTCACCGACTCGGGGCAGCCCTCAAGTCGGTCAACTACGCCGCGCTGCCCGGTCACGTCCGCCAGGTCCACACCTGGACGGCTCCGACGAACGCCGCCATGCACCAGACCAACACCACGATGGGGTTCCGGGTCGTGGAGCACATGTACGGGATGACGGCCAGGATCTGACCATCGATAGGGTGCCGACCGAGGGGCGGTAGCTCAGTCGGTCAGAGCAGAGGACTCATAATCCTTGGGTCGTGGGTTCGAGCCCCACCCGCCCCACCAGCAGCTCTGTATTGCTTCGCCTGATGGGTGACGGTCGGGCTTCGGCTGAGGCGTTACACATCTTCGGGTGATGGGTGACAGCTACTTCGGTTGATTGGTGACACTCCCTAGATGAGGGAGTTGAGCGTGACCGAGCAGCGGTATCAGGCCGTGCTGGCGGTGATCAGTGACGGTGAGACGGTCTCGAGCGTGGCGGCCAGGTTCGGTGTGCATCGCAAGACGGTGCACGGGTGGTTGGCCAGGTACGAGGCAGATGGCCTTGAGGGTCTGGCGGACCGGTCGCACCGTCCGCGGTCGTGTCCGCACCAGATCGGTGCGGATGTCGAGGCGGCGTTGGCGACGATGCGGTCCTCGCATCCGGGGTGGGGACCGCGTCGGCTGGTCTTCGAGCTGGGCAGGGTCGGGGTGGAGCCGTTGCCTTCGGAGTCGGCGGTGTACCGGGCGTTGGTCCGGTTGAACCTGATCGACCCTTCGGGACGCCGGCGCCGGGACCGCAAGTGGAAGCGGTGGGAACGCGGTCTGCCGATGGAGCTGTGGCAGATGGACGTGGTGGGTGGGTTCGTGCTCGCGGACGGACGGCGGGCGAAGGCGTTGACTGGGGTTGATGACCACTCCCGGTTCTGCATCAGCGCACACCTGATGGTGCGGGAGAGCTCACCGCACGTGTGTGACGGCCTTGCTGCGGCCCTGCGTGCGTTCGGGGTGCCGGGGCAGATCCTGACCGACAACGGGAAGGTGTTCACCGGACGGTTCAACCAGCCGCCGGTCGAGGTGCTCTTTGACCGGATCTGTCGCGAGAACGGGATCGAGCACCTCCACACCCAGCCACGTTCACCCACCACCACCGGGAAGATCGAGCGGTTCCACCGCGCGCTGCGCACCGAGTTCCGCACCGACCGTGTCTTCGCTGACCTGGCCATCGCCCAGGCCGAGCTGGATGCGTGGGTCCACGACTACAACCATCAGCGGCCCCATCAGGCACTGGACATGGCCGTTCCGGCCTCCCGGTTCCTGCGCACCGATCCCGGCACCCGTGAGCCGGATACGGACCCACCAGGACCACGGGGCGCCCCGAGGAGGACCGGCCAGACGGGACCTGGGTGACCCGCCGGGCCAGCGCGGTCGGGGTGGTCTGCGTCAGCTGGCAGCAGGTCTGCCTGGGCGTGGCCGCGGCAGGACGACCGATCGACGTCTGGGTCACCGAGAAGGTCCTGCAGTTCTACGACGGCGACCAGCTCCTACGGACCCAGAAACGCGACAGCACCGGGGAGGTGAGGGTCAAACGATCCACAGCGCCACAAAGGCGTCCTACAGTGACAACGAGTGTCACCGATCAGCCGAACTAGATCTGTCACCCATCACCCGAAGGTCTTCAGCCCCACCAGCAGGTCGTGTTGCTTGCCTGACGGGTGATCCTCGGTCGACGTCGACGGCCCTGTCGCGGACGTTTGGCGGCAGTCGTACGCTATTCCAAAGATCATTGGAGGAATGGTGGATTCATACGAGAGCCGAACCAGAGTCTTCGACGAGCTCGCGGTCGTCGGCAAGGCCTTCGGCAGTGCCAAGCGTCTCGAGCTCGTCGACCTGTTGGCGCAGGGCGAGCGCACGGTGGACGGCCTCGCACGAGCGGCCGGGATGGGGGTGACCACGGTCTCTGCGCACCTGCAGGTGCTCAAGCTGGCCAACCTGGTCCGGACCCGCCGCGAGGGGACGAAGGTGCACTACCGGCTGGCCGGCGACGACGTCGTCCGCCTCTACGACCTGATGCGGACCGTGGCTCGTGAGCGCTCGGCGGACGTCGATCGGGCACTGGAGGCCTATCTCAACCTCCCCGGCTCGGACGAGGTCGGCCTGGTGTCGCGCGACGAGCTGTCCCGGCTCCTGCTGAGCGGCGACATCACGCTGCTCGACGTGCGCCCCGAGGAGGAGTTCGTCGCCGGGCACATCCCGGGCGCCCGGAACGCTCCTCTGGGCTCACTGGCCGATCTCGCCCCGGAATGGCGGGGCGATCGCGACGTGGTGGCCTACTGCCGCGGCAGCTTCTGCGTCATGGCCCACGATGCGGTGCGCCTGCTCGGTGCTGAGGGGGTGCCGGCGCGTCGGCTCGAGGACGGCATGCTCGAGTGGCGTACGCACGGCCACCCGGTCGAGGTGGGGGCGGCGTGAACCTCGTGCCCCTGACCGGACTCACCACCTGGCCACCGCGACGCTGGCTCGCCGCCGCCGGCACGGCGATCGCGTTCGTGCTCCTGGTGGCCATCCCCACCGACCTGATCGACAATCCCGTCTTCGGTCGGGAGATCCCCCCGACCTGGTGGGCCTGGCCCTCGCTGGTCGTCTCCTCGGTGCTGGGTGGTCTCCTCGTGGCGACCTACGTGGCCGCGCCGGAGCAGCCCGACGCGCCGGCGGCACGTCGCGGGGGCTGGATCGGCGCCTCCCTGACCTACTTCGCGGTGGGCTGCCCGGTCTGCAACAAGCTCGTCCTCCTCGCACTCGGCAGCGCCGGTGCGATCACCTGGTTCGAGCCGGTCCAGCCGGTGCTCCAGGTCCTTGCCATCGCGCTGCTCGCCTGGGCCCTGCGTCGCAGGTTGCTCGGTGAGCTGTCCTGCCCGACCCGAACACCTGGAGATGTCGCACGTGTCTGATCGTCGCAAGAGCCCTGTCGTCCCCCTCGCCATCGCTGCCGTCGCAGCCGTGGCCCTGATCGCCACCCTCGTCGGCGCCCTGGGTGCCGACGGAACCGACGAACCGGTGGGTGCCGCCTCGTCCAGCGAGTCTGCGGACACCGACCGAGCGCCCGACGCTGCATGGAAGCAGCTGGTACGGCGTGAGCCCGACGACCCGACGGCCAGGGGAGAGGTCGACGCTCCGGTCGTCATGGTCGCCTACTCCGAGTTCCAGTGCCCGTTCTGCGGGAAGTTCGCCCGCGACACCGAGCCCGACCTGATCGACAAGTACGTCGAGGACGGGACCCTGCGGATCGAGTGGCGCGACTTCCCCTACCTCGGGGAGGAGTCCACGACCGCTGCGCAAGGAGCTCGCGCTGCTGCCGAGCAGGGCAGCTTCTGGGCCTTCCACGACGAGATGTTCACCGACCAGCTCCCGCCCAACACCGGACAGCTCGACGAGGAGCATCTCGCGGGGATCGCCGAGGACCTGGGTCTCGACGTCGAGCAGTTCCGCTCGGACATGAAGTCCAAGGCCACCCAGCAGGCCATCGAGCGGGACTTCTCCGAGGGACAGGCGATCGGGGTCACCGGCACGCCGGCGTTCGTGATCAACGGGGTCCCCGTGATCGGCGCCCAGCCCACCGAGGTCTTCGAGAACGTCATCGAAGAGGCGGCCGCGGACGCGGACTCGTGAGCGACGTAGGAGTGCTGGCGGCGTTCGCCGCCGGCGTTCTCGCACTGCTGTCGCCGTGCAGCGCCTTGTTGCTGCCGTCGTTCTTCGCGATGGCCTTCACGAGCAGACGAGCCCTGGTCGCCCGGACACTGGTGTTCTACCTGGGCCTGCTGATCACCCTGGTCCCGCTGGGCACCGGTGCAGGGGCAGCGTCGGGGTTCTTCTACGGTCACCGACCGCTGCTCATCGGTATCGCCGGGTGGATGATCATCGGCTTCGGTGTGATGCAGGTGCTCGGCAAGGGCTTCGCGGTCCCGTTCTCCGGACGCCTCAATGCGGCCGTCGCCGCGCGCAGTGGTGATGGCTGGCTCTCCACCCTGCTCCTCGGCGCGGTCTACGGGCTGGCGGGCTTCTGCTCAGGGCCGGTGCTCGGTGCGATCCTGACGGTCGCCGCCACCCAGGAGTCGCCGTGGCAGGGCGGGGGACTGCTGGCGATCTACGCCCTCGGCATGGCAGCTCCGCTGCTGCTCCTGGCCGGGCTCTGGGATCGCTTCGACCTCGGCAGCCGACGGTGGCTGCGCGGACGCACGATCTCACTGGGAAGACTGCGAGTGCACACGGTCTCGCTGGCGTCCGGGGTGCTGCTCATCGCCATCGGCGTCATCTTCCTGCGCTACGACGGCACCGCCGGGCTCACCGGCGCGCTGGGCGCGCGCGACCTCACCGATCTGGAGTTCGAGGCTCAGCAGGCGGTGGCCGAGTGGACCGCAGGTGTTCCGGGATGGGCATTGATCCTGGTGGTCCTGCTCGCCGCGTCCGGCGTCGCGTGGCGCCGGGCCCGGACGGACCGGCAGGACCGGGAGGACGCGTCGACCCCTGTCGGCTGAGTGACCGATCGCGGACGCCGGTTCTCGGGCGGAGAGCGTGACCTGGCTAACACTGCCTCGTTGTAACCGCCATGAGCCGCGACACCTGAGCGGTCCAACGAAAGGGATTCAATGCGTTTACGACGTTCGGCAGCAACGGCGGGCATCCTCGTCACCGCTGCAGCGACGCTCGCGGCCGGGGTCACCCTCCCCGCAGCACAAGCGATCACTGACCGCACTGCCGGCTCAGGCCAGGCGGCTGCCCCTGACTCCGCCCTCGACACCCGGGTGGGCGGCGCGCTCATCAAGCCCACCCAGGCACGGCTGGACGCCGTCAAGGCCCTGGTGCAGAACGCCGGGGGTGACGCGGCGGTCACGTGGGACAACAGGTTCGGCACGCCGCGCACGATCTACCCCGGCCCGGGTCAGGCTCTGTCCGGAGCACGAAGCGGCTCGGCGGTGGACGTCGCTCGCGCCTTCGTGGCCGAGAACCGCGCCGCCTTCGGCCTCTCCGCGCCTGACGTGAGCTCGCTCGAGGTCACCCGCAACCACCGGCTCACCGACCTCGACGTCACGGTCGTCAACTTCACCCAGACGGTGGGCGGGGTCACCGCCAACCGCGGCGGGTCGATGGGCCTGGCCGTGGACGGCACAGGACGCGTGCTGTCCCTCACGGGCTCGATCGCCCCCAACACGACCCTGCTGGGCGGCTACTCCCTCACCCCCGCCGCCGCGCTGACGATGGTGGCCGCCGGGCTGAAGGCTCCGGCCATCACCCCCAAGGCCAGTGGCAAGACTGCTGGATTCGACACGTTCACCACCGGTCTCGCGTCCGAGTCCTACGTCCAGAAGTCTGTCTTCCCGACGGCCAGCGGCGCCCGTGCGGCCTACCGCGTGCTCTTCATCCAGGCCCTCGACCAGGGCTATGACCTGATGGTCGATGCCACCACGGGCAAGGTGCTCCACAAGGCCTCCCTGGTGCACAACGAGTCCGAGGGCATCGTGTTCCCGAACTACCCCGGTGCACCGAAGGGCGGCAAGGCGGTCAAGACGAGCTTCGGCCCCACTCCCGAGTCCCCGGGCGGCTATGTCGACCCGACCGGCCTCACGGGCGTCGGCGTCACCTTGCTGGGCAACAACGCCGACACCTTCAAGAACTGGTCGAACTTCATCGCGCCGGTCGATCAGGCCAACCGCACGGTGGCCCCGACAGGGCAGTTCAACTTCGGCTTCCCCGACGCGTGGGGCACGTCGGAGTGCCAGGCCGTGCCGCCGTCCTACGCCCAGGACTCGGACGCCTCGTCGACCAACCTCTTCTACCACCACAACCGGATCCACGACGAGTTCTACTCCTACGGCTTCACCGAGAGCGCCGGCAACTTCCAGACCGACGGCGGCGACCCGATCATGGGCCTCGTCCAGGCCGGCGCGATCAGCGGCGGAGCCCCGACCTACACCGGCCGGGACAACGCCTACATGCTCACGCTGCCCGACGGCATCGCCCCGTGGAGCGGCATGTTCCTGTGGGAGCCGATCAACGACGCATTCGAGGGTCCCTGCCGGGACGGCTCGTTCGACTCCGGCGTGATCGAGCACGAGTACGCGCACGGTCTCTCCAACCGCTACGTCGGCACCGAGGACGGGGCGCTCGGCGGCCACCAGTCCGGCTCGATGGGTGAGGGCTGGGGCGACTGGTATGCCCTGAACTACTCCCACCGCAACGGGTTGCAGGACGACTCGGTGGTCGGGGCGTACGTCACCGGCAACAACGAGCGTGGCATCCGCAACTGGGACTACGACACCACCGAGGCCACCTTCGGCGACATCGGCTACGACCTCGGCGGCCCGGAGGTCCACTCCGACGGCGAGATCTGGACCGCTGCACTCTGGGACATGCGCAAGGACCTGGTCGCGAAGTACGGTGAGCAGAAGGCGGCGACGATCTCGTCCTTCATCGTCACCGACGCCATGCCGCTCGCCCCGAACGACCCGAGCATGCTCGACATGCGTACGGCGATCATGAAGGCGCTCGACCTGCGCTACCACCGACAGGCCGACTTCGACGTGCTGCAGGACACCGTGTACGGCGCCTTCGCGGCGAACGGCATGGGCACGAACGCGTCGAACGAGATCACCGAGGACGACCCGACCGGGGCGAACGACATCGACCCGACCCCGTCGTTCACGCACCAGAACCCGGCCCGCAACGGCACGGTGACGGTCAAGGTGGTCAACGCCTCGACCGGCAAGGCCCTGGCCGACGCCAACGTCATCTTCGGCACCCTCGAGGCCGGCGTGACGCCGATCGCGATCACCGGTGCCGACGGCACCATCACGACCAAGGCCGTCGCCGGTCACTACCCGCTGACCATCCAGGCCCGCGGCTTCGGTGCCCAGACGGTCACCGAGTTCGACCTCGGGGCGGGCAAGACCTACAAGAAGACGGTCAGCCTCAGCCCGAACCTGGCCTCGTCGGCCAACGGCGCCGAGATCGTCTCGTCCTCCTCCACGGGTGCGAAGTCGCTCATCGACGACACCGAGCTCACCCGCTGGAAGACCCAGGTCGGGACCGGCAACGCCGTGATCAAGCTGGCCAAGCCGGCGACGATCAAGTCGTTCCAGGTCAGCGCCTTCACCACCTCGCGCTTCGAGGCGGTCAAGTCCTTCACGGTGCAGACGTCGAACGACGGCATCAACTGGAAGACCCAGCCCATCGGCGAGAACGCGTTCGGCTATGCGATCCCGCGTCCGACCGTGGACGACGTGCACTACAAGACGTTCACGCTGGCCACGCCGGTCCAGGCGTCCTACGTGCGGGTCTTCGCGGACGAGGCGCTCGGTGACACCAAGACCAGCGCCCAGTTCGGTGACCTGCAGGTGTTCGGGATCAGCACGGCGATCCAGCCGCTGCCCCCGAAGCCGCTCGACCCGCCCTTCGAGGAGTCCTTCACGATCCTCGGCACCAACCCCGGTGGCAACGAGACCGGCGGAGGGATCGTCGGCACCGAGCTGGCCGAGTTCTGCATCTTCCCGCCTGCTTCGCAGGACAGTGACGGCCACGTGACCAGGCTGCCGGAGGACTTCGGGGACGGCGCCCACAAGATGTCGCTGGTCGGTGGGCCGACGGCGGTCGACCTCGACGTCTACTTCTACAGCGCCGAGTGCGCCGTCCTGGGCTCCATCGCCACGGCCGCGGTGAACGAGGCCGGGGCCATCCCCTCGGGGACGGAGTACGTCGTGACCAACAACTACGCCGGCGTGGCTGCCGATGTGACGTTGACGGCGGTCGACACGAAGTGACCCGGGAGCAGGACCGCATCCGCGCGGTTCAGCTCCTCTGACCGGACGAGCCGCGGAGGCACATCACGTGCCTCCGCGGCTCGACTCATCCGTGCCCGGGTCGGCTCGCTGGGTCAGCCCTCGCCGGCGATCAGGTAGTCGTCGCCGTTCTTCTCGAGCCGCAGCCGACCCTGCTGGGTGGTGGTCCGGCCCGATGTCGTGACGTACTGGATCGTGTAGGACGTGGTGAGGGCGTCGGCGTCGGCGCGAATGCCGGAAGGCGTGGCCGACTCGATCGTGCTCCAGAAACCCGCATAGCTCTCGAAGCCGCCGCTCTCCTCCTGGAACTGCGGGGTGAGCATCTCGAAGGTCGACTCCGGGTCGGACGTGACCTGGGAGAAGTAGTCCTGGACGAAGGCCCGCATCGCCGCCGCGTCACCCTCCGGGGTTCCGGCGTCGGTCGTCGGCTCCGTCTCGGTTGGCTCCTCAGTCGGCTCCGGCGACGCCGAGGGCTCCTCCGACGGCTGTGACTCCTCCGATGGCTGTGCCTCCTGGCTCTGCGCCCCACCGGACGGGTCAGTGGCCGAGTTGCGCTCCTCGTCCTCGGGCCACAACAGCCAGGCGCCGAGTCCCGCCAGCAGCACGAGCGCCGCCACTGCGGCGACGCGGCCCAGCGGGAGCCCGCGCCGATTCGGTGCGGGCTGCGCCGCGACGGGCGTCGGCACGGGAGCCGGCGTGCGCGCGGCGTCGGACGCGGACACTGATGCGGACGGCAGGGTTTCCATGGCGACCGTCGCACCGCCGTCGTCGCGCTCGTCCGGAGGCGGCGGCGATCCCGGACCGCGCTCGTCCCGCGCGATCCGTCGCAGGTCGTCACGCACCCGGTCCACAGGCCAGCGCCTGGCGGGGTCCTTCTGCATCATCCCGGCGAGCAGCTCGGCCAGCGGATGATCGTCGGGCAGCCGGGGCGGGTCGTCGTGGACGATCCGGTAGAGGCCGCCCAGGACGTTCTGCCCCATGTCGTAGGGCGCCCTGCCGACGAGCGCGTGGTAGAGCGTGGCGCCGAGCGACCAGACGTCGCTGGCGGCGGTCGCATTCGATCCGGAGGCGACCTCTGGCGCGATGTAGGCGGGCGAGCCGGTCACCAGCCCCGTCCGCGTCAACGCCGCGTCGTTCGCCGACCGGGCGATGCCGAAGTCGCCGAGCTTCGCGTGGTCGTTGTCGTCGACCATGATGTTGCTGGGTTTGACGTCCCGATGCACGATCCCGGCCTTGGCGGCCTCGACGAGGGCATCGGCGGCCTGGGCGATGATCGATGCGGCGCGGGTGGGAGCCAGCTCGCCCTCCGCGACGACCAGCTCCGTGAGGGTGCGTCCCACGACATGTTCCATGACGAGCCAGTAGCAGTCCTCGTCCTTGACCAGGTCGAGGATCGACACCACGTGCGGGTGGTTGATGCCGGCGGCGAGGCGCGCCTCGCGCTCGGCCCGCGCGACGTCGTCCTCGGTCGTGCCGGGAAGCAGGCCCATCCGCTTGATCGCGACCTGTCGACCGAGGACTTCGTCGCGTGCGAGATGGACGACGCCGGCTCCGCCGCGCCCGATCTCGCGCTCGAGGGTGTATCTGCCTGCAATCACGTGCCGCCCCTTCCATGGCTCCGTTGCAGGCTAGTCACCTGTTCGGTGACCGCCTCACCCGTGAGGACGGAAGTCACCCCCACGGGTGTGAAGGGCTGCGGGCGGCCGGCGGCGGCGTCGTGGCGGGGCGCCTAGCCCTCGCCGGCGATCAGGAACTGGTCGTCCTGACGTTGGAGCTGCAGGCGGATGTTCTGGGTGACCTTCCTGCCGGTCTTCATCACGTAGTTGACCGTGTAGCCGACGGTCCGGTCGGAGGGGTTGCTCTCGATGGAGGCCAGCGACGCGGAGCGCACCGTGCCCCAGTAGCCGATGTAGCCCTCGTAGCCGCCGCTCGCCTCCTGGAAACCCGGCGTCAGCATCTCGAAGGCGGCCTCCGGGTCGGTCGTGACCGTCGCCAGGTACGTCGCCACGAACTCGTCCATCTGCTCCTTGGTCTCCGCCGGGGTGACCGAGGACGCCTCGTTGGCCTGCGGCTGCTCGGACTCTGACGTCTGGGTCGTCCCGGGGCTCTCGGTGGCTGCCTCCGGCGTGCCCCGGCCGGCCAGGTAGTAGGCCGAGACCACCGCTGCCACGGCGAGCACCGCGGCGAGGGCGATCAGTCCCCATCGCCGCGTGTGCCGCTCGGCGGGCCGGGGGGTCGGCGCGACCGGCGTCGAGTGCACGGTCGGCAGCACGCCCGTGCGGTCCTGCCCGCCTGACAACGGAACAGGTCGGGCCGGCACCTGCGACTGCTCGCCGCGGGCCAGTCGCTGCAGCTCGTCACGCACGCGTCGTACGGGCCATCGCTCCTGCGGGTCGCGCACCAGCATCACGCTGAGCAGCCCCGCCATCGGGTGACCGTCGGGAAGGGTCGGGGGCTCCTCGTGCACGATCTTGTAGAGAGCGCCGATGAGGTTGTCGCCCACGTCGTAGGGCGGTCGACCGGACACGGCGTGGAACAGCGTGGCGCCCAGGGACCACACGTCGCTAGCGGGCGTCGCGGTCGAACCGGACGCCACCTCTGGGGCCAGGTAGGCGGGGGAGCCGGTCACCAGACCGGTCTGGGTGAGCGAGGCGTCGTTCGCCGACCGGGCGATCCCGAAGTCACTCAGCTTGGCCAGTCCGTTGGAGACGAGGATGTTGCTCGGCTTGACGTCGCGGTGGACGATGCCGCCGTCGTGCGCATCGGTCAGTGCGTCGGCGGTCTGGGCGAGGAGTGCGGCAGCCGCCGCAGTGTCGAGCGGCCCTTGGGTCTGCACCAGCTGGCTCAGGGTCTGGCCGTCGACGTACTCCATGACCAACCAGTGGCACTCGTCCTCCTCGACCAGGTCGAAGACGGCGACCACATGGGGGTGGTTGAGCGAGGCGGCGAGGCGGGCCTCGCGCTCGGCGCGCTGCATGTCAGCAGGATCTGCGCCCGGCATCACTCCGATGCGCTTGATCGCGACGGTGCGACCCAGCACCTCGTCGTGAGCCAGGAGCACCGTCCCGGAGCCGCCGCGACCGATCTCGCGCCCGAGGGTGTACCTGCCTGCAATCACGTGCCGTCCTCCCAGAGTTCTCGCCCTAGGCTAGTGGCCGACCACCAACGAGACCTCCACCCGAAGGGACCGACGTGACGAGCTCCAACGTCCTCGACGAGCTGGAGTGGCGCGGCCTGATCGCCCACTCCACCGACCGCGACGCCCTGCGCGCCGCTCTGGGCGAGGGGAGCGTGAAGTTCTACGTGGGGTTCGACCCCACCGCGCCCAGCCTGCACATGGGCCACCTGGTCCAGGTGCTGACCGCGAAGCGGCTCCAGGATGCCGGGCACACGCCGTACGCCCTCGTCGGAGGCGCCACCGGGATGATCGGCGACCCCAGGGACTCGGGCGAGCGGACACTCAACAGTCTCGACACCGTGAAGGACTGGGTCGATCGCGTACGCCACCAGATCGAGCCCTTCCTGTCCTTCGACGGCACGAACGCCGCGACGATGGTCAACAACTACGACTGGACCGCGTCGATGTCGGTGATCGACTTCCTGCGTGACATCGGCAAGCACTTCCCGGTCAACCGGATGCTGGCCCGCGACGTGGTGAGGAGTCGGCTCGAGGCGGGGATCAGCTACACCGAGTTCTCCTACGTCCTCCTTCAGTCGATGGACTTCCTCAATCTCAATCGCGACCACGGGGTCACGCTGCAGTTCGGCGGATCCGACCAGTGGGGCAACCTCACTGCCGGAGTCGAGCTCATCCGGCGCGCTGACGGCGGGCACGCGCACGCCATCGCGACGCCGCTCATGACGAAGGCGGACGGCACCAAGTACGGCAAGACCGAGGGCGGGGCGTTGTGGCTCGACCCGGAGATGCTGTCGCCGTACGCCTTCCACCAGTTCTGGCTCAACGCCGAGGACGCCAAGGTCGGTGAGCTCCTCCGGGTGTTCACCTTCCTCAGCCGCGATGAGATCGAGGACCTCGAGGCGCAGACAGCCGAGAAGCCGTTCCTGCGTGCCGGGCAGAAGCGTCTTGCCGACGAGGTGACAGCGCTGGTCCACGGCGAGGACGAGGTCGAGCAGGCCAAGGCCGCCGCTGCGGCGCTCTTCGGCGGGGGAGACCTGTCTGCGGTCAAGCCCGACACCCTGTCGGCCGCGCTGCGCGAGGCAGGAGGTACGACGTTGCCCGCTGGAGAGGTGCCGGGCATCCTCGACCTCCTGGTGGCGGCGGGGCTGTCCAAGAGCAAGGGCGAGGCGCGGCGCACCGTGGCTGAGGGAGGCGCCTACCTCAACAACATCCGCGTCGAGGATCCCGAGCTCCAGCCCGGCGAGCGCGACCTCGTGGCGGGATCGTGGCTGGTGCTCAGGCGAGGGAAGAAGAACTTCGCCGGCGTCCGGGTGGCCTGAGAGCCACCCGACGGCTGCGCCGACACGCGGCCACAGGTCGTCCCATGCGTCACAAAATGCCT